>JBGSTW010000027.1:0-5771 GCA_041753595.1 Bacteroidia bacterium
AATAGATCGTTGGTTACAACGGTATCATCACCGATGCCACCAGGGAATCGACAGTAAAAAGCCCGTTGAAAAGTATCGGATCGCCGCTTGATTCACATTAACAAACACCGCCAAGTGGTCTAAACAAACCGAGGTATTTCAGCTATTCCCCTCCACGTAAGGCGAATATTTACCTATCGCATTCCCTACCAAAAATGGAAGAATGGCTAAAGTTAAGGTCGTCAGGGTAAGTCCTACTTTGTTTTTCATTGGATTAGTCAGGCTGGAAGTTTTGGTGTAGCAGTTTAAAATGGGGCGTCCCTTACAATCAGAACAAACACTTGTGTCAGAGCAAACTTTGTCTTAAGCTAATGAAAACGGTGTATGCATGCACCATGCCACCATCGTTACCAATATACATGATTGGTTTCATTTTCCGCAATAGCTCAACGTCAATCCACCCAAGCCCCCAATCTTCGCTTTTGCGACCGGAAATCCTTCACCAATTCAGAGAAGATGCGCCGGCAGGCACCTGAGGTCCGTTTTTTTGCATGCCCGTTTTTGAGGGTTTCCCTATATTCGGAAAAGCCCCCCTTATGCCCTCCAAACACAGCCTCCTCTTTTGTCTGCTTTTTGTCTGCCTGTCGCTGGGTGCCCAGCCCGTACAGCAGCACCGCGCCGTGGTGCTCACCGACATTGAAGCCGACCCCGACGATTCTCAAAGCCTGATCCGGCTGCTGCTGTATGCCAACGAGATCGACATCGAAGGACTGATTGCCACCACGTCTGTTCACCAAAAGACCCGGGTTGCTCCCGAAACGATCCATAAAATAATCGATACCTATGGCCAGGTACAGCCCAACCTGCTGCTGCACGCGCCCGGCTACCCTACCGCCGCCGACCTGCATGCCTGCGTGCGTCAAGGCTTGCCCGAATACGGCATGGTGGGGGTAGGACCCGGCAAAAATTCCCCCGGCTCCGACTGGATCATTCACCTGCTGGATCAGAAAGACGAGCGCCCGCTCTGGATTTCGGTATGGGGAGGAGCCAATACCCTGGCGCAGGCCCTCTTTCACCTGCGCGAAACGCGTAGCAAACCGGAAATGCAGCGGCTGATCCGGCAACTACGGGTTTACACTATCTCTGACCAGGACGACAGCGGCAGCTGGATACGGAAAAACTTTCCGGAGCTTTTCTACATTGTTTCGCCCGGGGGCTACTTCGGCGCCACGTGGATAGGCATGAGCCAGGTTGTTGCCGGCATAGACAATACCACCATCAGCAACCCCTGGCTGGCCAGCCATATTCAGCAAAATCATGGTCCGTTGGGGGCCATGTACCCCGATGTGGGCTACGGCATGGAAGGCGACACGCCCGCGTGGCTATCGCTGATTCCGAACGGCCTGAACGAGCCGGAGTTTCCAAACTGGGGCGGTTGGGGTGGCCGATACGAGCGATACCTGCCCTTGCAGGCCGATACCGACCCCAAGGGCTTTACCGGGGGCGTGCCCGTAGAACCTGAAACCCGGCCCATATGGACCAACGCCATCGACACCTATTCGCCCACCCTGCCGAATGCCTATGGCCGCACCGTGCGCAAGGATTCGCTTTCTTTTTCCAACAACAAAGTAACCCTCTGGCGCTGGCGCGACGACTTCCAAAACGACTTCGCCGCCAGGATGGACTGGACCTTTCTGCCCTATGCCGGGGCCAATCACCCGCCGGTAGCAGCCCTCGGCCATCCGCACGAAATACGGGTGAAGGCTGGCGAAACTTTTGTGCTCGATGCCAGCGGATCCTCCGACCCCGATGGCGACAACCTGAGCTATCTTTGGATTCCTTACCCCGAAGCCGGAACGCTGATGGAGCCTTTTGCCTTCCTCAACGCCGAAAACCTGTACCGGCTTCAGGTGCGGACTCCTGAAGTAGGAAAGGAAGGAACCACCCACTTTATCCTTCGGGTAACCGACAAGGGCAGTCCGGCTTTGTCGCGGTACCAGCGGGTACGGGTATATGTGGAGCCCAAATGACCGGGTATTAAGAATCCGATTAACCAACCTGAAACAGCCCTATTTTTCCCACTTGAAACCACTGAAAATAATCGGAGCCGTTTTGCTTGTGGGGGTGCTCACGTTGCTTACACAGGTTGGGGGGCTTGTGTACCTGGGTTCTCTCCTGGTCAACAAACCTATCCGCAAACGCACCACAAAAAAGGGGGTAGCCTTTTTGCTGAAGTTCAGCTCCTTTATTATCCTCTACCTGGTCACGACCCTGCTTATCGTGCCGCTGCTGGCAAAACCCTTTGGCCGTGTGCCATTGCCCTTAACCGAAACCCGGCATCTGCGACCGATCAATGTCCTTACCTGTGTGCTGAACAGGCACTACGTGAGGCCCGAACTGGGGCGTGTGGCCCTTGATGTGGCGGAAAGTATGAACGAAAAATACCCCGGCGCGGTGGTCAATTACCTGGATGCGAATTTTCCTTTCTTTAACGGCTTTCCCCTGATGCCCCACCTGAGTCACAAGGACGGCAAAAAGCTGGACCTTGCCTTCTGCTACCAGGACTCCGAAACGCAACAACCGACCAACCGTGCGCCGTCTTTTATCGGCTATGGCATTTGTGAGGAGCCGCTTTCCGGCGAGGAAAACACAGCCGCGTTTTGTGCTGAAAAGGGCTATTGGCAGTACAGCGTCCTGAAGCAGGTCGTGCCCCAATCCTCGAAATCGCGCTTTTTATTCGATGCTCCACGCACCCAAACACTGGTTCAGCTATTCGCAGCCAGACCGGCAATAGGCAAAATATTCATCGAGCCCCACTTAAAAAGCCGCCTGCACTTATCCAGTCCAAAAATCAGGTTTCACGGCTGCCGGGCAGTACGGCATGATGACCACCTGCATGTGCAATTGAACTAGTTCGGGGAGGGCCTGCTACCTTACACTCCACGTTTTTTATTAAGGCGTGAGATTTATTAACCAACCTTGTCAAGGGTAATCCGCGGCCCTTTTTTTCCAAAACTGTTATTCGGGACAGATGCCTTTCCTAGTCCATGTGTTTGGGCTTTAACCGTTGTTCCGCTCGTGCTACAATTTCAGTAATTCGATTTTGTCTGGTCTCTGGTCGCCTGGCAAGTACAATCCATTGTAAAATGGCTTTTCTTACAGACTTACTTAGGCTTAAATAATAGTCTTTGGCGTTTGGTTTACTTGCAAACGCTGTTTCCAGGTCTTCCGGAATGATCAATTCTTCTACTTCGTCTAAAATTGTCCAGGAGTTATTATGCTTTGCGGTTTCAATACTTTTGTAACCTGCTTCAGTCATCAGCCCGCTTTCTATGAGGTTCTGCACTTTCTGTTTGTTTTTTTTGGACCAGGTACTGATTGCTTTTCTTCTGCTAAAAAACTGATGTGAGACCTCTTCGTTTATTTTTATTTTCTTACTGTCTATCCAGCCAAAACATAGCGCAACATCGACCGAATCACTCCAGGTAATGGATTCTTTTCCTGAGGCCTTGCTATAAAAAACAAGCCATACCGCTTGTTTGGTGAGATGGTTTTGCGATAACCAATCACGCCACGCCGCTGGGCTTGCCGGATAAAAAACCTCTACTTCGTTGTTCTGCATGTTACGCTACTAAGTTGCTGAATGCTACGATCAATGTGGCTGTAGTGACTGGTTCGATGCCATGCTGTTGAATGAAAGGAACATACAGCGCCATACAAGGAGTGAAAAAGGATTGCCTAGCGGCAAATTACCTATTCAGTTGCACTTTGTTTACACACAAAGCCTGATTCACTGATGAGTTGCTCTTCATTATCAATTGCTTGATTAAGTTAACTGCTCATGTCAGCATTACGCAAAACACCCTGAGTCTCAGTCAATATATTTCTGATAGGCGACGATTTTATTCGCCAGCCTGACTGCCAAATAATTGCTTCCGGCCTGCAGCTCATGGTGAATCAATCGCGCTTCTTCGAGGTACTCCTGTTTCTTTTCAGGGGTCCAGTAATAAGGCGGTGCAGATAAATTGGTTATCCTGTCAGCCATTTTGATCGCCCAGATTTCCCGGGGCTGCGTTTTTATCCGCTTTAAACTATCCATCATTTTATCCCTTTTCCCCTGGATTTTTTCATCTTTGGTTAAGGCCAAAACGCCATTGGCGACCGCTTCTCCGAATTTATTGAAAATGTCCTCATACAATAGCGCTGTATCCTCAAGGGTATCGTGTAAAATGGCACATGTTATCGCCAGATGAGCGTCGAGGTCATTTTCAACCGTAAGAGCTGTCAAAACCTCAAAGACCACACTACCAATGTGATTGAGGTATTCAATTTGCTCTCCTTGGTTTGAACCGCCGTATTTTTGTCCATCGTGCATTTTTGTTGCCAGGTGCCACACTTCCTGCAGCTCATCTGCTGACCATTTTTCCTGCATGTCATTCATTATTTTGGCTCTTTTAGATTTTAAGGTTGCGCAAAAGTTGCCTGAAGCAGTTGTCGACGATGCATCCAGCCACCCTTCATCCATCGTTACCAATATACAAGCGAAGGCTCCATTTTCCACCCTAATCCTAAAAATCCTAAAATCAAGTAACTCCTGATGCAGACTTTGATTGTTGCTCCCGGAGTCAGTGGCTTCACCTTGCTCACTATGTCAGCATCAGGATTTTCAGGATTAATGGATGGTCAAGATGAAGAGGTGATCTATGGCTGTGGAGGGAGAGGCCAAACTACTGGTCATTTTTACAAATGGACATTCCCGCCTGCCTGAGGATATCATGGATACATTTTAGGAAACGCACCAATTTTTCACACTTTTCGATCAACAGCCCCAGTCCCGCGCTGAAGAGAGAGACAGTAGGCCATTGGGTTCCGTCTGCGTACTTTTTAAGGGGAATTTTCTTTCGTCGGTGCCATCTTTCCTTTACGCACTGCGTACCGTAACCTGTAAAGCAGATCCGGAAAAACTGCAGCAGTGGTTAGCAAAACGCAAGCTGACAATGTGATTACGTATTGAATGAATGTCGAAAAAAAAACGTTTTTATATCTTTGTTCTACTTGGTGAATGGGACAGAATACGGTTTTAAACTCGCCGCTCTAAATCAATTCCCTAACGATGTATAGCATGTTGAATATGAAGTTAATTTTAACCATATTATTGACTCTGACCATTTGGAGTTTAGAGGCTCAATCCGTTGAATTCGAATTAACCGATTGTAGAACAGGATTTTTTATACAGATCAAAAAGGACAGCCTGTTTTTCGTAAAGCACTCGCTGGAATCAATTCGTTACGACACTTTGGTCAGTAAAAAAGATTTAGAAAGATTGAATATTCTTTTTCAGGACATTCTCAAGAAAAAAAGGAATGAGGTTTGGATTAATCAATGCATAAGATGTGGTGTAGATCTGAAATTTATTATTAGCCAAAACAGAATCTCTAAAAAAGTATTTGTTAGTAATTATTTTGACCAGAGGTTAAACGAAATTGCATTGATTGTGAATAATTATTTACACGAATTTGAAACTACATATATTATTATATTTCCTTATGGGACATTAAATGAGCATATCATTAATCAAGATATTGAGAGCCAAAATAACTGTGGAAAAATATCGAAAAAGGAAAAAAAATCCCTATTAAAATGGTGTTTTGAACCTTAGAGCTTGTTCGGAAATTAAATCCTTGATAACCAGCGACTTACTTCTTATTGTGACATAAAAACAACTTCCTTTTGCCAATTTAGCCCTCAGCAAAGTCAAATTATCCAACCTAACTCATTGATTTTCAGAGCCA
>JBGSTW010000028.1:0-233308 GCA_041753595.1 Bacteroidia bacterium
TAAGAGCTTGTTCGGAATTTTTTGGCTCTGAAAATCAATGAGTTAGGTTGGATAATTTGACTTTGCTGAGGGCTAAATTGGCAAAAGGAAGTTGTTTTTATGTCACAATAAGAAGTAAGTCGCTGGTTATCAAGGATTTAATTTCCGAACAAGCTCTAATCGGTCGTTATTTCCTAAAGAAACGAAAGGGATAGATGCTAACCCTAAGGAAGAGATTCGGAGGAACTCCTTTCTGTGCATATATACTTTGTTTTTAGCAAAGATATTTGCCTGGCCCTGGGAGCCATTTGACATATGTCACAAAGAGATTTTAGCCCTTAATCGGCTCAGGGTTTCCCGTGAAATACCCAGATAGGAAGCGAGGTGAGTAAGGGGGATTCTTTGAATCAGGGCGGGTTCATGTTCAAGAATATGAAGATAGCGTTCAACCCCCTCGTTGTGTTGAAGCAGCATCAAACGTGCTTCTAAAAACTCAATATGCTCTTCAAGAATAGCAGTAACCAGGTTGCTGGCAACTACATTCGTTTTGGCTTGCAGGCGGAGCATCGGCAGGTCTAACTTAATACAATGGCTGTCCTCTAAAAATGCGATGGTCTCGCGAGAGGTCTGTCCCCGGTAATTTTGCAAAGTAGCAACCGTATCATTTTCGAATGCAAACCAGGTATTTATTTCCTTGTCCTCTTTAAAATAATAACTTCTGGCTGCTCCGGTAACTATGATATAGGCGTAAGCATGAAGATGAGACTGGTGGATGGGTATGTCTCCTTTTTTGAAGTGAATTTCACTCAGGCACCCTTCAATTTGCTCCAAACCTTTTTCATCAGAAACCCCGTCCAGATATTTTGAAATACATCGGAGGTAGAGTGGATTCGACATTTTGTAAGGTGATACATTCATGGAGTTCAATACTGGCCCTGCGCTCCCCCTTTCGAACCCCTATTTTCGCAAATCCGTGCGTCAAAATCAATGGATCTTTACTAAGAGCTTATTTAGGTGTGGAACTTGCTGAAGCTTGGAGATTTGTCTAGTTAGATGCTTGATTAGGAAGTTGGCCTTCTCAATCTTCAAAACAATTAGTTCTTGCGCTTTAATTGTCGGTCAGGGTTCCGCATATTTTTACCTGTCTCTGTTGGTGCGTTAACCAAAGAATAGCTGTTTGGGTTTTTCGGTGTTGGGCTGTCAGTCAGCAAAACCCAATCTAAATAAGTGCGGGTTGGATTTTTTCATGTTGCCCAACATCGGAATAAATGCTAGGGATAGCGATTACCTCCTTATTGACTCACACGAATATCTCCCCTTTTGCCCGGATAGGCAAGGGTTGGGGTTGGAAATGTGCTGGCTGGACGGAGAGGAGGTTACAGCCACAGATTCTTTCAATATTGGCTCTCGCGTTTTAAAAACCGGATTTCCGGTAAAAAACACATCGTCCAGGATCAGGTCTGATTTCATATCGCCAGCCAGAACCGCAAAGGGGCCTTCTTTTACCAGCACCTTGCCCTGAGCGTCTTGCACTTCCATATAATAGGAGGTGTTATCCGCTACATTCCGGAGTGCAAGGCTTTAACTGCCTTTTGCGGTTGTGGTAACTGCTGCCCATGTAGGCGTGAGGCGTAGTTGGCGCTCTTTGGCGACGACCAAAAGGCTTTCTGGAGCAGCGATTCCGTTTTGGTAAAGTACTTTTCCGGCGATGGTGATGGAGGCTGCCATCATGTGTTTATTTTTTATTTCTTGGGGGGTGGTAGGGAGAGGGCGGCAGGAAAAATATCTCACTATCCAACCTTGCTCCGATTTCTCCCAGTAAGCGCATGCTTTCGCTATCGAGATCAAAATGCGTCAGGGTGCTCCACACTACGACCGTCAGGGTATAGTGCACCTCCGGCATGGCCTGTTTTAATGCCACCAGCCTGTCTTTGAAGGGCAGCAGTTTTTCCACCACTTGCCGCACCAGAAGGCCGCCACGCCTGTTCGTGGTCAGTGGGATTTGGATGTCCTCGTAATCTGCGCCCAGCCACTGCGCTACATCCGCGCTTGTCAGGTTTTCTGAATACACACGGAAAGAGGCGAAACCCGTATCACTCAACGGTTTCCCTGTGCTGGTGAGGAAGAACTTCTGCTCATAGTAGGTGAGCAAACGATCCACAATGGTGTCGAAATCCGCTATCTGGTACGCATCTATCGAGCGTTGTATCATTTCCGACAAATACATCCCCGCTTCACCCCGCCAGGACCAGTCCTCCATGTCCCGACCGGTATAACTCCTGGTGTTTTCCACCGTTAAGGGGTCTCCGAAATAGGCCTTAAACCCGGCTATGCAGCTCGCAATGTCCTGGCAGTTGCCCCAATCCCGCAGCGCACTTACCAAGAGATCGGCCATAGCTCTCATTTTATGGTCGGTCTCGTCAAGCGCGACCAGGTGTAGCAGGGAGCGGAAGGTTTGTATTTTGTGGGGCATGGTTGGGGTAGGGGACTGGGACGTGCTTTTATTTATTGTTAGCGAATGGTTCGCGAAGCGGCAATCCAAGGCAAAGGAATTTTTCTTTTAGATCTTCTTCGCTGAGGTTGAATCTTGCTTTTGCCAGGAGGGTTTGTGTGTTAAAAAATCAGGGTTTAATCATCCTGAAAATCCTCCCATCCTGAAAATCCTGATTCCGATAGTTGCCTTTTGCCCGGATAGCAAGGGGTGGGGCAGGAAGTGCTCGTCTTCCTATTCGTCAAGTTAAAAGGTTTTAGGCTTTTCGTCTGCTTTTAGGACGTACGCTTTGCTACCCCCACCACCCCCCTCCCCCAAAAAATCCAAAATAAATCGCCAGGTATACGTCCTTCCCGGTCTCCTTTATTTATTTTCACCCCCGAAAACAACGATGTCCTTATGAAAAGCATTGACCAGGCCCAACTATCCGGAAAACGCGTGCTGATGCGCGTAGATTTCAACGTACCCCTCGACGAACACCTCCAGGTAACCGACGACCGCCGCATCCGTGAGGCCGCGCCTACCATCCAGTACTGCCTCGACCAGGGCGCCTCGGTCGTGCTGATGTCGCACCTCGGACGACCCAAAGACGGCCCAACCGATAAATACAGCCTCCGCCACGCCGTTTCTACCCTCGAAAAGTACGTGACCGGCGAGGTGATCTTTGCCGACGACTGCATCGGCGACGACGCTTTTGCCAAAAGTGCTGCCCTGAAACCCGGACAGGTGCTTTTGCTCGAAAACGTACGCTTCTACAAGGAAGAAGAAAAAGGCGACGAAGCCTTTGCCGCCAAACTCGCCAAGCACGGCGACCTCTACGTAAACGACGCCTTCGGTACCGCCCACCGTGCCCACGCCTCTACCACCCTGGTGGCTAAGCATTTTGAAGATAAGTACGCCGGATTCCTGCTCAAGCGCGAAATCGACAACGCCGAAAAGGTGCTTACCCAGTCGGTAAAGCCCGTGGTAGCCATCATGGGTGGCGCCAAAGTATCGGATAAAATCCTGATGATCGAGCGCCTGCTCGATTTTGTGGATGTGCTGATTATCGGCGGGGGCATGGCCTATACCTTCCTGAAAGCCAAAGGCTACAAAATCGGGAAATCGCTCGTGGAGGAAGACAAGGTAGCCCTCGCCGCCGACCTCCTCAAAAAAGCCATTGCCAAAAACGTGCAGATCCTCACCCCGGTTGATTCGGTGGTTTCGGATAAATTCGGCGAAGATGGCCACATCGAAATCGTGCGCAACGAAGAATTTCCCGACAACATGATGGGCCTCGACATTGGTCCCAAAACATTCGAGCACTACTTCGACAGCATCATTACAGCCAAAACCATCCTCTGGAATGGTCCTATGGGCGTTTTTGAAATGGACTCCTTTGCCAAAGGCACCTTTGCCGTAGCCAAAGCCGTAGCCGAAGCCACCCGCCTCGGGGCGTTTTCGCTCATCGGAGGAGGCGACTCTGCCGCCGCCATTGCCAAGGCTGACCTCGAAGACCAGGTTTCCTATGTATCCACCGGTGGCGGTGCCCTGCTCGAGTACCTCGAAGGCAAAGTACTGCCCGGCGTAGCAGCCCTCGGCTGATCCCCGACATAACTTCATTTGAAAGGCGCTTCGGTATCCGGAGCGCCTTTGTTTTTACGTTCGTTTTGCCGCTTGCCGCCTGAATCGTAGTTTAGGGCCGCCCAAGCTAACTATCCACATGGCTAAGACAACTTCAACCCCCCCAAAACCGGCTGCAGCTCCTGCCGCCAAACCCTCCTGGCAACGCGACCTGGCTATCCATGCGGGTATCCTCGTTGCCTTTTTGCTGGTCGTGATCTTCTACTTCAAGCCCGTCGTTTTCGATGGCAAAGTGGTCAATCAAAGCGATATCAGCCAGTTCACAGGCATGGCCAAAGAGACGACCGATTTTCGCGAAAAAACAGGAGAAGAAGCCTTGTGGGTCAGCACCTTGTTTAGCGGAATGCCCGGCTACCAGGTGGCTACCCGCTTTCCCGGCGACTGGTTTTCGAAAGTCAATGTATTCCTCTGGTTAGGCTTGCCCCGCCCGGCCAACTACGTATTCCTCTATTTCCTGGGCTTCTTTCTGCTGCTACGGGTGCTGAAAATAAACCCCTGGCTGAGCGGCATCGGGGCTGCGGCCTTTGCCTTGTCCTCGTACTTTTTTGTCATCCTTGAAGCAGGGCACACCTCCAAGGCCAACGCCATCGCCTACATGGCCCCTTTGATCGCCGGAATAATCCTCACCTACAAGGGGCGCTTGCTGATAGGCGGAGCTCTCACGGCATTTTTTCTGGCGCTGGAGCTTACCGCCAACCACTACCAGATCACCTATTACCTCGCCATGATCATCGGGGTACTGGCGATCGGCTATTTCATAGAAGCGCTCACCACCAAAAAACTCAAAGGCTACCTTATCGCTTCGGCTGCACTGATAGTTGCTGCCGGCTTAGGGGTGCTGCCCAATGCGGGCAGGCTGATGACCACCTCTGAATACGCCGCTGTAACCATGCGCGGAGGCTCTGAGCTGCAGGTACCCGAAGGAGAAAACAAGTCGGGCCTCGACAAAGAGTACGCCCTTACCTACAGCTACGGCGTAGGCGAGTCATTTACCCTGCTCATCCCCGATTTTTACGGCGGGGCCAGCACCACCAGCATAAAGCGCGGCTCCGATGTCTACAAAGAAGTAACCAGCCAGTTTGGTAACACCGCCCAGATCCAGCAGTTTCTCGCCGGTTTCCCCAGCTATTGGGGCGACCAACCCGGCACCTCCGGACCGGTGTATGTCGGAGCCTTGATCTGTTTCCTGTTTTTACTGGGTGCTTTGCTGGTCAAAGGAGGCCTCAAATGGGCATTGGTCGGAGCCACTATCCTGAGCCTTTTGCTGGCCTGGGGGCGCAATTTTACCCCGCTCACCGACTTGATGTTTGCCTATTTTCCGGTGTACAACAAGTTCCGGGCCGTATCCATGACCCTCGTTATCGCCGAGTTCTGCATGCCGTTGCTGGCTATGCTGGGGCTGAACCAGTTTCTCAATGACGGTACTCCTGACGAGCAGGCCACCAAAAAACGCTTGCTGTTGATCGCCGGAGCAATAATCGGTGGCTTGACCTTGCTGCTGACCGTAGCCGGACCAGGCATGATGTCGTTTGTAAATGAAAACATTGATGCCCAGTTGCCTCAGCAGTTGCAGGACATCCTGATCGATTACCGCAAGTCGTTGCTGCGTGGAGATGGATTCCGCAGCCTCCTGTTCATTGGCGCAGGCTTTGGTTTGTTGTGGTTTTATCTGAATAAAAATATCAAAGCCCCGGTGGTCTATGCCGGACTGGCCCTCATCGTGCTCGTGGATATGGTTCCCGTGAACCTGCGCTACCTCAACAGCGATTCTTTTGTAAAGAAAGCTACCTACGAAACAAAATTTACCCCGTCGGCCGCCAGCCGCTTTATCCTCCAGGACCAGGACCCCGATTACCGCGTGCTGAACCTCACCACCAGCACCTTCAACGACGCGCTGACCTCCTATTTCCACAAGTCGGTCGGGGGCTACCACGCCGCCAAAATGCGCCGCTACCAGGACCTCATCGAAAAGAACATCTCCCCTGAGATGCAGGCATTTTCGGCTACCCTCCAAAACCAGCCAACCGATTCTTCGGTGCGGGCTGCCTTGGCGCAAACGCAGGTGCTGAACATGCTCAACACCCGCTACATTATCTACAACCCGGAGGGCCAGCCCATTCAAAACAGTTCGGCCTTCGGCAATGCTTGGTTTGTAACCAGCGTAAAAATGGTGGCTTCGCCCGACGAAGAAATCGCCGCCCTGAACACCCCGAACCTGAAGTCGGTCGCCATAGTGGACAAAACCGCCGCCGATGGCGAATATGCAAAGCAACTGGAGGGCGTAACCCCCCGCCAGGATTCCACCGCCAGCATCACCCTCGTGGCTTTTACCCCTAACAAGGTTACCTACGAGTCGAATACTGCCAGTAAGCAGGTGGCCGTTTTCTCCGAGATTTACTACAACCAGGAAAAAGGATGGAAAGCCTATGTGGACAACCAGCCTGCGCCTCACTTCCGCGCCAACTACGTGCTGAGGGGCATGGTCGTACCCGCCGGAAAGCACACCATCGAGTTTCGGATGGAGCCAAAATCGTACACATTGGGTAACACGCTGAGCCTGATCGGGTCTATCCTCGTGTTGCTGTTACTGGCCGGAGCGGGTGCAATGGAGTTTCTCCGTATCCGCAAGGCGAGTTCAACCCCTGCCTGAGGCAGAAATAACGCTGAAATTTGCCGGGGCCTGGAGTAAGCTGGGCCCCAGGTTTTGGAGGGCTTTTTGGTAAAAAGCCGCTTCCTCTTCCCGCAGGCGCACAAATAAGGCATTCACATCTTCCCGCACCGGGTCAAAATCGCCGTCCATGTCGGCTTTGAGGGCATATTCGGGATCAAATTTCCGGATGGCTTTTTCGAGGTATTCGACAGCCGGGGCAGGCTCGGGCAGGTTCGCGTATGCCCGTGCGAGGTTGAAGGTGTTTTCCGGAATGCCCTGCGGGCTGTAGTTTTCGCTGGCAAGGCCCCATTCCACCGCTTGCGCAAATTCTCCCAGCACATACGCAATCCACGCCGCCAGAAAAAACCCCAGGGCGGTCAGTTCGTGGTTTTCCAGACCCTTGGCATAGGTAGCGCAGAGGCGGTAATGCTCCTTCGATTTTTCGAGGTCAAAAGGTCCGTCGGGCTCCTGGTGAATATGGCCGAGGTAAAGGTGCGTGAAAGGATTGCTGCGGTAGGCGGTGAGGCTTTCGGTAAAAAATGACTGTGCATCAAACAAAAACTGGGGCTCCTCAGGGTGGGCGAGGTACTGCTCGTAGGCCTGCTTGCCATCGCGGAAGCGCTCCTGGGCATCGGTCTTAAAGCGGTTGCGCAATATTTCGGAAAGCTGCTCAAAGCCCCGGCGAATTTCCTGGCGCTCCATCTCAAACTGAGAAACCAGCCCGGCCATGCCCATATCAAAAGAGGCCTTCAGCCCCCCGATTCCCTGGCGGATAGCCCGGCTTTCTTCCGAAATAACCAGCCCGACGTTGTCCACCCTGCCCGCAATTTCATTCAGGCCACGCACCGTTTGGGTAAAGCCCTCGTCGAGCTTCAGCTCCAGGCCGATAAAGCCCGATTGGATCACATCTGTCTGAAAAACAAGGGCTTCGTGTATCTCCCGCTGGCCTTGATACACGCCCTCGAATCCCGTTTCCATCGTTTCCTTCAGCTCCTTGCCGATGGCCTGATTCGCCTGAATAATCTTTTTGGCGTGGTCGTCGGCTACCTGCTCTATACCCCTGCCCAGCACATACAGAAACCTGCTGGCGTCGCGGTGCATGCGGTAGTTGTGCTCGAAATGGGAGTAAGGCTTGCGTAAAAACATGGCTTTTGGGAAAGGGAAGCCAATTTACATTTCCTGAATTTATTTGCAACAATCTGAGGGTGAGCGGGTTGAAAAACTCATTGAATTACTCCCTTGAAACAAACCCTTCGATTAATCCTGGGCGATCAGCTCCATGCCGCCCATAGCTGGTTCGCGAACGTAGATCCGCAGGTAACCTATGTGCTGATGGAAGTGCGGCAGGAAACCGATTACGCCGCGCATCACCTGCAAAAAGTGGTCGCCTTCTTTCTGGCCATGCGCAGCTTTGCCGATACCCTCCGGCGGGTGGGCCACCACGTGGTTTACTTCACCCTCGACGACCCTGACAACCTGCAGGGAATAGGGGAAAATCTGCTCAGGTTGCTAGCTACTGGCAAATTCACGCATTTTGAGTACCAGGAACCCGACGAATACCGGCTGGACCAGCAACTCGCAGCCTTCGCCCAATCGCTCAAAATACCTGCGCACAGGGTAAGCAGCGAGCATTTTCTTTCGCAAAGAACCGACCTGAAGGAAATGTTTACAGGCAAAAAGACCTACCTCATGGAGACCTTTTACCGGGCCATGCGCAAGCAATACAGGATACTCCTCGAAGATTCGGGCGAGCCAATTGGAGGGAAATGGAACTACGACGCCGACAACCGGAAGCCATACGATAAGCGGCAACCCGTGCCTCCGGTGGCGGCATTCCCTAAAGAGGTTGGACCACTCGTGGACATGATCCGGGCCTCGGGCGTAAAAACGATCGGCAGCCTGGCGCACTTTACCTGGCCGGTTACCCGCGCCGAGGCACTGCAGGCACTCGATCATTTTATCCAACATGCACTGCCCTTTTTTGGTGCGTATCAGGATGCCATGGCCAAATCGGAGTGGGCCTTGTTTCACTCCCTCCTTTCTTTTCCGATGAATGTAAAGCTCATTCATCCGCTCGAAGTCGTGAACCGGGTGGTAGCAGCCTGGAAAAGCCGACCCGACGAGATTCCGCTTTCCGCCGCAGAGGGGTTTATCAGGCAGGTAATCGGCTGGCGCGAATACATGCGGGGCGTCTATTGGGCCAATATGCCGGGGTACGCAACCCTCAATTATTTTGACCATAACCGCCCGCTGCCTGCCTACTTCTGGACCGCCGATACCCGCATGCAATGTATGCAGAAAGCCATCGGGCAATCGCTGACCCACGGCTACGCCCACCACATCCAGCGGCTCATGGTTACCGGCAATTTTGCCCTGCTGGCCGGTATTCACCCCGACGAGGTCGATGCCTGGTACCTCGGCATTTACCTCGACGCCCTGGAGTGGGTGCAAATCACCAATACCCGCGGCATGAGCCAGTTTGCCGATGGCGGATTGGTCGGCAGCAAGCCCTACGTGTCGTCGGCGAACTACATCGACAAAATGGGCGACTATTGCCAGGGATGCTTTTACGACAAAAAGAAACGCCACGGCTACCGCGCTTGCCCTTTCAATAGCCTGTACTGGCATTTTTACGATAGAAACGAGGCCCTGCTTGCCCGCAATCCCCGCATTGGCTATGCCTACCAGACCCTGAAAAAGATGAACCCGGAGGAAAAAGCCGCTACCCTCCATCAGGCAGAGGTCTATCTCTCCAACATCGAAAACCTTTGAGTCACTTTTCCCGCCAAACTAACCTGCTCCGATGCAGGGTTTGCCTCGGCCTTTACCGGAAAAAGACCCAACTTGCAGGCCGAAGGAAGATTCTCTGATTTTCCTCGAAGCATGCCCTTCCCCCGGTAGCTTTTCACCAAAGGACAGCCACTTTCTTCTGTCTTTTCAGCTCAGCCTGCCACCATGCACTTGCGAATTACCACCCCTGTCGCCGGAAACTACCTTGAAATTATGGCGCGCTTCGATCAAAGCCTGTTCGAAGCACTCAAGCCTCCCTTTGGGAAAGTAGAGCTGGTGCGGTTTGACGGGTCAGTCACCGGCGACCGCGTGCACATCCGCCTCTTTCTCCCGCTCGTAGCCCCGCAGGACTGGATCAGCGAAATTACCGACCACGGCCAAAACGAGCAGGAAGCCTGGTTTCTCGACGAAGGAAAGACCTTGCCTTTTTTCCTCAGCTACTGGAAACACCGCCACGTAGTGCTAAACAAAGGCGATCATGCCCTGATTGTGGACGATATTACCTTTTTGGGAAATGAATGGCTGCCCTCCTGGATGCTGTACCCTGTGCTGTGGATGCAGTTTGCCGCAAGAAAGTCGGTGTACCAGCGCATTTTTGGCAAGCCCAGGGCCTAGGCCACTGTCGGGATTTTCTTACTTTTGTCCCGATTTCCTGCCGACAAGGGTGGGGTAGTTTATTTACTATGAAAATTTCATATAAGTGGCTGAAGGAGTTGATCGATTTCGACCAAAGCCCCGAAGTCCTTTCCGATATCCTGACCGCCCTGGGGCTGGAAGTATCCGACATCGAAACGATTGGCGGCGTTCCCGGCAATTTTGAAGGCCTGGTGGTGGCGGAAGTCCTTTCTGCCGAGCAGCACCCGAATGCCGATCGCCTGCGCCTCTGCCAGGTGGACATGGGAACGGGAACTCCCGTGCAGGTAGTGTGCGGAGCGCCCAACGTAGCCGTAGGCCAAAAAGTGGTGTTTGGCCCCGTGGGCACTACCCTTTACCCTAAAGAGGGTGACCCTTTTACCCTGAAAAAAGCCAAAATCCGCGGCGTTGAATCGGAGGGCATGATCTGCGCCGAAGACGAAATAGGCCTCGGAACCAGCCACGACGGCATCATGGTGCTCGCCGCCGATACCCCCGTAGGTACCCCCTTCAACCAGGTCGTTCACCTCGACTCCGATACCATCCTCGAGGTAGAGCTTACCCCTAACCGGGTAGATGCTGCTTCGCACTATGGCGTAGCCCGCGACCTCGCCGCCTATTTCAGATCAAAAGCAAAGCTGCCTGCCAATACGCTGGAGGAGGCGAAACTTACCCTGCCGAATCCAATTGCCATCGACATCGAGGATGCTGAGCGGTGCAAGCGGTACACCGGCATCTATATTCAGGGCGTGACGGTAAAAGAAAGCCCGGAATGGGTGCAAAACCGCCTCCGTAACCTCGGACTACGTCCGATCAACAACGTGGTGGACGTAACCAATATCGTGCTGCACGAGCTGGGGCATCCGCTCCACGCCTTTGACGCCGATCAGTTGTCGGGCAGCAAAGTGGTCATCCGCACGGTACCTGCCGAAGAAAAATTCACTACCCTCGACGACGTATCGCGTACCCTGGTAGCGGGCGAAGACCTCATGATTTGCGACGACAACCGCCCTTTGTGCATCGCCGGGGTGATGGGCGGACTCAATTCAGGCGTAACCGCCACAACCAAAAATATATTCCTTGAATCGGCCTATTTCGAAGCCTGGTCGGTACGCCGCACCGCCAAGCGCATGGGCCTGAGTACCGATTCCTCCTTCCGTTTTGAGCGGGGCGCTGATCCCGAAATGACCGTAACCGCTGCCCTGCGCGCGGCTGCCCTCATCATTGAACTGGCCGGAGGCGAAGCTTCGGTGGTGACGGATGTGCAAAAAGAAATTTTTGAGCCATTTGCCGTTGAATTTTCGCTGTCAAAATTTAACCGCATTGCCGGCCGCGATTTTACCCCGCAGGAAGTAACCGAAATCCTCCAGGGGTTGGAAATGGCGGTAGCACCAGACGCCGCTGACGGCGATTTGTTACACCTGAAAGTGCCCCGCTACCGCGTGGATGTAAAGCGCGATGTGGATGTAATGGAGGACCTCCTTCGGGTATTTGGGTACAACAATATCCAGGTGCCAGAGCAAATGGCCATTCCCGGCATTTCGAAGCAACACAAAGACCGCTCCCGCCTGCGGGTGCGCATAAGCGAATACCTCGCCGCAGCGGGTTTTCAGGAAGTCCTCAACAACTCCCTGGTTCCGCGTGCATTCGGCAACGAACACGCCGTGGAGCTGCTCAATCCCCTGAGTGAAGACCTCGCCGTGATGCGCCAGAGCATGGTGCCCGGCTTGCTCGAAACCATTCGCTACAACCAAAACCGCCAGCAGCCCGATGTGGCCATTTTCGAGTGGGGCAAAACCTACGACAAACGCAACGAGCGATTCATTGAGCAGGAATGGCTGGCCATGGCCATCTCCGGTCAGCGCCACCCCACGCACTACGAGCTGAAGTCGCCCAAGGCCGGATTGCAGGCGCTGGTAGCCGTAGCCGAGCAGCTGCAGGTATGGCTCAATCTTTCGGGTAACCTCGATGAGGCTAAACACCCGGCGATGGATTACGCGCTAGAGTGGAAAGCAGGCAAGCAGATATTGTTTACCCTGGGAAAAGTATCCGCCGAGCTATCTGCCCGGTTTGACCTGCGGAACGAAGCTTTTGTTTTGCTGGCCAGCTGGCCCAAGCTCGCAGAGGCTTATTTTGCCACCGAAATCACCTACAACGAAATTCCCGTCTATCCTTCTGCCCGCCGCGACTTCAGCCTGATGCTGCCCGAAGGGGCCCTGTTTGAGCAGATGCGCAAGCGGATATTGGCGGTAGATACGGGGCTGATACGCAAGGTGGAGCTGCACGACGTGTACCGCGGCAAAAACCTGCCCGAAGGCCGTAAAAGCTACCTGCTCTCCATCGTATTGCGCGACGACCGCAAAACCCTCGCCGATGATGCCGCTGATAAAGTGACCTCCCGGATAGCCCAGGTACTGGAGCAGGAGTTTGCAGCGGAAATTCGCCGCGGATAAGTAAAAAATGACGGATTATCAGACTGTTACGTCGCTTGAGTTATAGCTTTGCACAAAAGCTGGCTAACGAACTTGGTTTTGTTGGTAACAATTCGGTAACTTCGTTTTCGGTGCATTCTAAGCATGGAAGAACTTCTGCACAAGCTGGAGACTTCGAGAAACTTGTTGGTTCAACTGGGTTCTGAAATCTCCCGCCTCAAAAGGGAAAATGAAACGCTTTCCCAAGCGGTGCAGGAGGCTCAGGGCAACCTGGACGATAAAGTGCTGGAATGCGAAGAATGGAAACAGAAGTATGAAGCCCTCCGCTTGGCAAAGTCCATGGACAACCCCGAGGCGCGGGAGGCACTTCAGGCAAAAATCGATCTTTACCTTAACGAAATTAACACGTGTCTTAAACTTTTCGGTGACTGACCTCTCCCGGCAATCCTGACCCAAATTGGAAAAGTACGCTGTCAACATAAATATCCTCGGCCGTCAATTTCCGGCAGTCGTGGACCGCGAAGAAGCGGAAGTAGTGGAAAAAGCTGCCAAGGTTTTGAAGGACAAAATCAAGGCCTTTAAACTTGAATATCGCAATCAGGACGACCTCAATGTGGTTATTATGTCTTGCTTGGATGTATTGATGGAGCAATTTACCCACGAAAAACGACTACTTCTTGAGCAAGAAGCCGTAAAGAAAGAGGCTGATGCACTCGCTGAAACGGTTTCGAAATTGATGGACATGGTTAAATCCTGACGGCGGCTATTTCAGGTCAATTGCATTCCGGCGCTGTTTCCAGCCGGAAAAATGAGGGGCAGGACCGTTTGTCCACCCATTAATCGCATGGCCAACCATGGAAATAACATTTGCAATTATAGGAATCCTCGCCGGACTTGTGGTCGGATTCCTCATCAATCGTTTCCTGCTCATCTCCGCTAACAACCGCCTCATCGAAGCCAAGAAAGCCGAGGCAGATTCGATCATCAAGCAAGCAGAAGTAAGCGCAGAACAACTCAAACAGACCAAACTCAACCAGGCCAACGACCGCTACGACCAGCTCAAAGAGCGCTTTGAACAAAATGCCGCCAAGCAAAAGGAAAAACTTGACGGACTTCAGGAACGCCTGAAACAACAGGAAAACAACCTGCGCGACCGCGAAGAAAAGGCCAAAAAGGAAACCCAACGCCTCAAGTCGATCGAGGGAAACGTCAACTCCATGCGAGAAAGCCTTACCAAGCAACTCGAACTGGTGGAGAAAAAGCAGGAGGAAGTGGAAGCCGTTCGCCAAAAGCAGGTAGCTGATCTTGAAAAAATTGCAGGCCTCAGCGCCGACGAAGCCCGCCAACGCATGATGGATGCCCTCAAGGACGAAGCCCGTACGCAGGCATCCGGCTACATCAAAGACATTGTGGAAGAGGCCCGCATGACGGCCACCAAGGATGCCAAAAAGATCGTGATTGAAACGATCCAGCGGACAGCTGCCGAGCACGCCATCGAAAACACCGTTACGGTATTTCCCCTCGAAAACGATGAAATCAAGGGCCGTATCATTGGCCGCGAAGGACGCAATATCCGCGCGCTGGAAATGGCTACCGGCATCGAGATTATCGTGGATGATACCCCCGAAGCGATTATCCTTTCCGGCTTCGACCCCGTGCGTCGCGAGATTGCCCGCCTTTCGCTACACCGCCTCGTAACCGATGGTCGTATTCACCCAGCCCGTATTGAGGAGGTAGTGAAAAAGACCGAAAAGAAAGTAGAAGAAGAAATTATCGAAACCGGCGAGCGTACCATGATTGATTTGGGTGTTCACGGACTTCACCCCGAGCTGATCCGCATGGTGGGCCGCATGAAGTACCGCTCCTCCTACGGTCAAAACCTGCTGAAGCACTCCCGCGAAGTGGCTAACCTCTGCGCCACCATGGCTGCCGAGCTGGGCCTTGACTCCAAAAAAGCCAAAAGAGCAGGTTTGCTCCACGACATTGGCAAGGTATCAGAAGAAAACAACGAACTGCCTCACGCCTTGCTGGGTATGGAGCTCGCCAAAAAATGCGGCGAAATTCCCGAAATCTGTAATGCTATCGGTGCCCACCACGACGAGATCGAAATGACCTCCCTGCTGTCGCCGATCATTCAGGCATGTGACGCCATCAGCGGTTCACGCCCCGGCGCACGTCGTGAAATCGTGGAGTCGTACATCAAACGTCTAAAAGAACTCGAAGGCCTTGGCCTTGATTATCCGGGCGTAACAAAAACCTATGCCATCCAGGCAGGCCGCGAGCTGCGTGTAATCGTAGAAGCTGAAAAGGTCAATGACGACAAGGCCGATAAGATGGCCATCGACATTTCGCAGCGGATTATGAAAGAAATGCAGTACCCCGGCCAGATCAAGGTCACGGTTATTCGCGAGAAGCGGGCAGTTGCTTACGCTAAATAATTCAGCCTCCTGAAAGAAAAAGCCGTCCTTTATCGGGCGGCTTTCTTTTTTTGTGCCGAATTTAGGACCTTCCTTATTTCTCAGCACATTCATTCAGTCATGGCTTTTAAACTCATTGAATCTTCACTCAAAGACCTTCTGATCATTAAGCCCGACCGTTTTGGCGACAAGCGGGGCTTTTTCATGGAGCTCTACAATCAATCAAGTTTTGAAGCCCTGGGGTTGAAGGATCCGCATTTTTTTCAGGATAACCTCTCCTTTTCGAGCAAAGGCATTGTCCGGGGATTGCATTTTCAGGCCCCTCCCCATGCACAGGGAAAACTGGTAACTACCCTTCAAGGGATCGTGCTCGATGTAGTAGTGGATATTCGTGCAGGTTCGCCAACCTATGGTCAGTCGCAGTCCTTTGTGCTGGATGCCGAAGACCCTACCATGATATTTGTGCCCAAAGGTTTTGCTCACGGGTTTCAGGTTTTGTCGGATACCGCCATGTTTTTTTATAAAGTAACCGACCCCTATATGCCTCAGGCTGAGGGCGGTTTGCTATGGAACGATCCAGCACTCAATATCGATTGGCACGACATTCCGCCGCTCGTTTCACCCAAGGATGAAGTATTGCCGGGCATCGCCGCCTTCAAAACCCCTTTCGTGTAAAGCAGGAATTGCCTAGTTTGGAGGTCGAAAACAACTTCCTTATGCGCTTGCTCACTGTTTTTTTTGCCCTTTTTGCCGGGGTGTTTTGCTCAAAAGTGCCTCAGGGCTCTCTTGGACAAACACCTGTTACCCCAAAAGCCGGTTTCCACGTTGATACCCTGGTCACTGACCTGGAGGTGCCCTGGGGCATGGCTTTCCTGCCCGGTGGCGATCTGCTGTTTACCCAGCGAAACGGAGAGTTACGCCTGTTGCATAAAGGCAAGCTTGATCCCGCACCCATAACGGGTTTGCCTGCTATCCGCGTAAAAGGGCAGGGGGGCCTGCTGGATGTAGCCTTGCATCCGGATTTTGCCAAAAACGGCTGGATCTATTTCACCTACGCCAAGCCCATCACCGAAAACGGTGCCGAACTCGGAACCACCGCTTGCTTCCGCGCACACCTGAATGGGCACGCACTCACGAACGTGGAGGAAATTTTTGAGGCAAAACCCGCAGTTAAAGCATCGCACCACTACGGCAGCCGCATAGCTTTTGACCGACAAGGCATGCTCTACCTGTCTATCGGCGAAAGGGGCAGCAATCTCGTGGCACAAAGCCTGCGCAACCACCACGGTAAGGTCATCCGCTTATTCGACGATGGCAAAGTACCTGCCGACAACCCTTATTTTGGCTCAGATACAGCCCTTTCTGAAATCTGGACCTCCGGCCACCGCAACCCGCAGGGGATGGCCATGAACCCTGCCACGGGCGATCTTTGGGTTACGGAGCACGGCCCAAAGGGGGGCGATGAGCTAAACCTCATTCAGAAAGGCCACAACTACGGCTGGCCGGTCATTTGCTACGGCATCAACTACGATGGCACTATTCTCACCCCCGATACCGTGAAAGAAGGCATGGATCAGCCCGTTACTTTTTGGCGGCCCTCCATTGCACCCTGTGGGACGGCTTTCATTTCAGGCAAGGGGTTTCCGGCCTGGAAAAACAGCGTATTCGTGGGTTCACTCGCGTTTCGTTTTCTCAATCGGGTAGAACTTGAGGGAAATACCGTGGTGCATCAGGAAAGGCTGCTCGAAAATATTGGCCGGGTGCGCGCCATTGCAGAAGGGCCGGACGGTAACATTTACGTAGCGGTAGAAGGCCCGGGTATGATCGTTCGTTTGGTACCAGGAAAATAAATATTCTCAGTAAATGAAATACATTGGATTAGTGGCCTTGATGGGCATCGCCTGGTTGCAGGGATTGCGCGACGATACCCTGGCCGAAAGCATCGCCCGGGGCAAAGAAGTCTATGAGAACTACTGTATCGCTTGTCACCAAGCCGATGGCAAAGGGCTGCCCGGCAATTTTCCTCCTTTAGCCGGATCTGATTTTCTGACAAAATACCCCGAACGCTCCCTCTATGCTGCGAAATACGGCATGCAGGGCGAGATTGTGGTCAATGGCCAAACCTACAATCTGTACATGGCCAGCCTCAACCTCGACCATGAAGAAGTGGCAGACGTCATGAACTACGTGCGCAATTCGTGGGGAAACAAAAACGATACCCTCGTGACGATCGAAAGGGTAGTGGCGATTAAAAAATAATTGCCCGGAGATTGTGCCCCGGGTAATTGCAATAGGTAAAATCAGCCGGTGATGCGGTGGTCGCGGGTAGCATAGCGTGCATACACCAGAAGCGCACCGATAACCATGATATTTCTGAAAATATTCAATGCATCATTTTCGGAAGTTGCGGCACGGGGAAAGTGTACCAACACAATCATCAGCAGCACATACAGCGCCATCAACACCGTAGCCAGCCGATCCAGTTTTCCGATCAGGCAACTGACGATAAAGGCAAGAATCAGTACGCCGGAAGCGTAATTCCAAAACAAGTGAAAGGGCAAAAAGTCGGGCACAAAATCGGCTCCGGTTTCGGGTTTTGCCAGTGGAAGAGCTACGTAGAGCAGGAAGGAAAGCGGGAACAGGTATTTTCCCAAGCCGAGGATATAGCGCATGTCTGTATTATTTGGGGATTACATTTCAAATGGAAGCAAAGGGCGAATCTCTACCCGACCTTGTGGATATTTCAGGATGGGGCAGTTTTGGCTCCATTTTTCTACCTCCTCCTCACTTTCGGCGCGGCAAAGCAGGTAGCCGGTAACCAGCTGGTTTTCGAGCACCACCGGGCCCGGCGTGGATTGGGTAGCGGTAACGGCCAGGCCTTTGTAGTCGATGGGCTGGGTAGCGATGAGCTTTCCCGCCATGGCTATCTGCCCGATCCATGCCTGCCACCGGGGCATGTATTCCTGCATGTCAGCAAGGGTAGTGATGTAGTTGCCCGAACCGCGGGCGTTCCAGAAAAGCAGCAAAAATTCTTTCATGTTCATTTACGTTTGAGGTGAATACTGAAGTAAAGTTGGGCTTCAGTTGCTGCTCCCCCCTTGATAAATGTCAACACTTTCAGATCTTCCCCTTGATCCGACTTAATGTTTCGGGGGAGATGCCTAAGTAGGAGGCCACCACTTTGTTAGAGAACCGGGCAAGCAAACCCGGGCGGTGGCTCATGAGCCATTGCACCCGCTGGAGGGCGTCCATGGCAACAAACGTATTGATGCGGTACACAGAATTGAGGTACGACAATTCGAGTATCTGGCGATAGATATGTTCAAAAGAAGGCACCTGCTCCATCATTTGCCCGAAACCCAGCTTGTTGATGGCCAATAGCTCGCACGACTCCAGGGTGCGGATATTTTCCACCGCCGGCACCTGGTTGCCAAAGCTATTCAGCTCCGTTACCCAGTTGTCTTCGATCACCACATCGCGGGTGTTTTCATTGCCTTCGGCATCGTGTACAAATACCTGCACGGCCCCTTTTGCCACAAAGTAGCAGGTATCGCAAACAGCTCCTTCCATAAGCAGAAATTGGTTTCGACGAACCTTCAGGGGCTGAAATTTGCTCAGGACGAGGTCAAGGTTGGGGGCATCGGGGCCTACCCGTTTTATGATATGGTCAGTTAATTTATCCAGCATTTTGGTTCATTCATGCTTTAGGAATGGAAATTAGCCAATTTTGAACAACCAAAAACTCCTCCGACGGTCTTTCAGGGAGACTTAACTATTTTCCTTTCCGGATGTTCTAACGTACATGTTTGACTTCAACCCCTACAGCGGACTGCTTTTGCCTGGTGTTATTCAGGGCGTACTTTTCGGGGTATTGCTTGCTGCGAGGGGTTTTCGCGAAAACAGGCTTTCCGATTATCTGCTGGCGGCTATCCTGCTGGTGTATGCCCTGCGGGTGTCGAACTGGATGCTGGGCTTTGCCGGCTGGTACGATTCCCACGACGGCTATTCCACCTTCATGTTTTATTTCCCTTTCAGCCACTTTCTGCTGTTGGGGCCGCTCGTGTACTTCTATTTCCGCAGCCTGACCAACCACGATTTTGCCTTCGAAAGCAAGCACCTGTGGCACTTTTTGCCTGAGGCGGTATTCCTCCTGCGCTACCTTGTGGTGTTTACCGCAGATGTGCTGGTTGATCATCTTTGGCAGGGGAATCCCTTTCCCTCTCATTTTGGTACCGAGGGACTTTTGGCAGTGAATGGCATTCCGGTGTTCGATTTTTTGCTGGAATGGGGGAGTGTCGTTTCGGTTTGCGTGTACTTCGGGCTCACCCTTTCGCAGTTTCAGGCCTACCGGCGCTACCTCAACAACCATTTTTCCGCTACCGAAAAACTCGACTTCAAGTGGCTGCGAAACCTGCTGGTGGCGGTGCTGGCGGGCTATCTATTGTGGCTGATATTCAAGGGAATCGATTACTTCATTCCGGGCTGCCTTTCGTACATCAGCGCCTGGTACTCCTATTTTGGGTGGGGGGTACTGATCTACTATTTTTCTATTTCGGGCTATTTTATCGAAAACCGGCAGGTCGATCGCCTCGAATTTGTGCCGGAGCTCTTACCTGCGCCCGAGGTGGCCAAAGCTCCCGTGGCCGATAATTTGGACAAGGAAAAAGCCCAGCTCCGCCAATGGATGGAAACAGGGCAGCCCTACCTCAATCCGGAATTGACCCTCGCCGATTTGGCAAAAATGCTCAATCAAAGCCCTGGGGCACTTTCGCGTACCATCAACGAAGGGCTTGGCCTGAATTTCAACGACTTTGTGAATGGCTACCGCGTGGCAGCTGTAAAAGAGATGATGACCGACCCCGGGCAACAACACCTGTCGCTGCTGGGCATGGCCCTCTCGTGCGGATTTAACAGCAAAGCCACCTTCAATCGCGCCTTCCTCAAGCTCACAGGGGTGTCCCCTTCCGGGTATCAAAAAGGACCCAAGGTTCTGGCGGATAATTAACCGAACAGGCACATCAATCATTAGGGGATGACCCATTGACGAATGGGTTGGCTTTTTTGCTGCTGTTTGGTAAGTTGTTGGGGTGATTATTTTGTTAAAAAATATCCCCTATGATGAAAAAACTACTACTTTTTGCCTGTTTGATCGCGCTGCTTGCTGCTTCCTATAGCCAGACCTATATACAGGAATTTGAAGGGTGGAGCTCCCCGGAGCTGGTTTTTGAGATAAATCAAAACCAGCCGGGCAACCTCTGGCAGATAGGAAGGCCGCAAAAAGTCTTATTTACTTCAGCCTATTCTATCCCAAACGCAATCGTTACCGACACCCTGAGTGTTTACCCGGAATCTAATACGTCCTCTTTTACCTTAAAAATAACGACCTGGCAATTGACCTGGTACCCAAATTATGTGTTAGGGTTCAAGCATAAATGGGATACAGACTCGCTTGACGGGGGATTTATCGAATTTTCGTACGATGGGGGCCTCAATTGGCGGAATATTTTCCGGGGCATGGACACCATTCCCTATGTGTATCAATACGGGTTTGCCCACGATTTTGTACCAGATACCTTAATCAATGGCGAGGTGGGCTTCTCAGGTCAGCCGGATTTTTACGATCCGGGCAGCTCGCCGTGGATAGAAACCATGATTTGCTGGCCTACTTATCAAATTCCCAGCCTTGGGGATAGCCTGTATATCCGATTTTCTTTTGTTTCCGATGAAGTGCCTTCCTTGCGGGATGGATGGATGATCGACAATTTCTTTTCATTTGCTGCGGTAACGCATCCCGTAGATGAGTTCCTAAAAATGCGCGATTTCATTGTTGCTCGCCCCAACCCGGTGGAGGATCATTTTTTCATCCAATACGATGTGCCCGCAGCCGGGGCCGAGGTGGATATCTGCCTCATCGACCCCATGGGCAGGGTGGTTTATACGCTTGCAAAGGAATGGCAGGAGGCCGGTGTGCATGAATATGCCCCAGGCTCCTCAGATTTTGTACACCCCGATGGTTTGCTTTACCTGCGCGCGCGGGTAGGGGAGCGCAGCCAGGTACAGCCTATGCTGTTTTTGAGAGGGAACAAGTGATCGATTTTTCCCCGCTTCCCGAATATTTCGCTACTAAATACAAATCTTAATACCGGTGAAAAAGTTACTGCTGTCTTTGATTCTGGCCCTGGGTGTGCTGCCTGTTTTTTCGCAAATGCCCGATACCCTGCCCTGGTGTCCGCCGGGCGCAACGTGGATTTATCAGTACCGGACCATGTTCTCCACTAATTTTTGTGTAATAAAATATGCCGGAGATACCCTTATCCAGAACCATGCAGCCAAAAAGATAAGTCGTGCAAGCCTGGCCTACCTGGGCATTGTTCAGGGAGAAGGCCGGGTATTAAGTCAGGATGTCGTTACCGACTATTGGTACAATTCTAACGACAGTATCTTCTTTTGGGATAGCGGGAATTTTAAGTTTATGTACAATTTCAACGCTGCAGTTGGAGATACTTTCCTTTTGAGCAACAGCAATGAACAGTGCCTTTGGAATCCGGATTATCCCGATTCCAGCACGGTCGTGGTTACCAGCGTAGCCAGTTATACCATTGGTAGCCGAATTTTTGACGCAGTTTTTACCTCCTACAACGATTCTTTTCAGATAGGAACTATCCTCAGAAATATAGGTTCGACGCTTAGTCCTTTGCCACAAATAAATCCGGGCCCATGTGCAAGTGGAGTTATTGATGGAGGAATCATGGGTTTTCAAAACCTCGAGTGTTATTTCGATAGCCTAAGGGGCGATTTCGCTTTCAATAACAGACCCTATCAGCCTTGTTTCGGTCTTCGAACATCCCTGGAAGCGGCGGTGAAAAGGCAGGTAATTAGCATTTATCCCAATCCCGTTGAGCATCTGCTGGAAATAAAAGGGCTGCCCGCTGCCCGCTATGGCTATACCGTGTACGACATCCGGGGCACCCAGGCCCTTTCGGGTGAATGGCTGGGGCAGGAGCTGGAAGTTGGCAGCCTTGTTCCCGGCGTATATATCCTGGAGTTGAAAGACCAGACCCAATCCGCGATGTTTGCCCGATTTATAAAACAGTGAGTACGATTTGCTGTTTTGTAGGACAAGGTGCGTTAGTTTTGTAGAAATAACCGGAAGGTCGTTTCCGATTATTTTTTGGCTAAAAATCACAGATGTCCAGTCCCCTCACTCCCATCGAAATTCCGGAATCAGAATACGAACTCGTAGCCATACGCGCTTCGGGCCCCGGTGGGCAAAACGTAAATAAGGTCGCTACTGCCATTCAGTTGCGGTTCGACGTGCAGGCCTCTTCGCTGTCCGAAGGGATAAAGGCGCGTCTGCTGGAAATGAACGACCACCGCATTTCGGTAGAAGGGGTGGTCATGATCAAAGCCAATGAATTTCGCAGCCAGGTAAAAAACCGCGAGGAAGCCGTACGCCGCCTGCTCGAAATGGTAGAAAAAGCCGCAAAACCCATCAAAAAACGCAAACCTACCCGGCCCACCCGGTCGGCTCAGGAAAAGCGCCTCAACGAAAAAGCCCGCCGTAGCGAAGCAAAAAGCAACCGCGGCAAGGTGGACTGGTGAGAATATTTGTAGGTAAGGTTATCAGGATCATGGAAAAATTTCTACTGCAAACGCAAATAGTCTTTCCCAAAATCAAAGCGACCACTTTCTACCTGTAGCGTATCGCCCGAAACGGTTTCTCCTGCAAACCAAAGAACTCCCGAAACAAAGATTTTTCCCTGAAGGGAATCAAAATTGTAAGACCTTATGGTGAGTGCTCCGTCAAAAACGTTTTGTATGCTGCTGGGCGAGCTCGCACTTCTCATCGACACGTACATCAACGGGTAGCCATACATGCTGGTGTCAGACTGGTGAATGGTCAGGCCCGGGTAAAGGGTGTCAAAGGAGGCTGATATTTCCAAACGGAAGGGATGTTTGTTGTCGGCATTGCGCAAGCGCGCTTTCATATACAACCATGTCGTTTTTTCAGACTCTGGTTGTATTTCTATAAACGTGTATGGTTCATTGCGCAGGTTTTTATTGAAAGTGCCTACCCACGCCGCCCCATTCATCAAAACCCCCAACGAGTTGGCGCCTTGATCGGTTTCGGCAGGGAGCCGGGTAGGGAATTGGTCAATAAATAAATTGCAGCCTACCAAAGCCAGTAAGGCAAACAGGTAGAGGAAGTTTAGTCTATTGCGGTTAAACATGATCGTATATATTGGTCCTTAGTTTAACTAAAATAGGGCAATAGCGCGAATAATGCTGCTTATTGTTTTCAACGGTGAATATTCCCGCTGGCAATGTCTTAAGCCGGACAACCTATCTGGAGGATTGCCCACAAATTGAAATCAATTCCATTTTCCTGAGTCAAGGACCCAAAAATCTATTTGTCTTCGGAATTCGGTATGTTAACCCGCTCATTCAGCTGCCCATGCACATCGTCATTATTGGAAACGGAATCGCCGGCATTACCACGGCCCGTCATGTACGAAAACTCAGCGATCACACCCTCACGGTGATCTCTGGCGAAACGGAGCACTTTTTCTCCCGAACCGCCCTCATGTACATTTACATGGGCCATATGCGCTATAAGGACACCAAGCCCTACGAAGATTTTTTCTGGAAAAAGAACCGCATTGACCTCGTTTTCGACCAGGTAAATGCCATAGTTCCTGACCGGAAAGTGCTGAAAATGGCTTCCGGCAAAGAAATCAGCTACGACAAACTCGTACTCGCGACCGGCTCGCGCCCCAATACATTTGGCTGGCCCGGCGAGAACCTCACGGGCGTGCAGGGCATGGTGTCTAAGCAGGACCTCGACCAATTGGAAGCGCTCACTCCCACCATCAGGCATGCCGTGGTTGCCGGAGGCGGGCTTATCGGGATAGAGTTGGCCGAAATGCTGCACAGCCGGGGTATCCCTGTCACCTTTTTGGTGCGGGAAAAAAGCTTCTGGAAAAATGTATTGCCCCCCGAAGAATCGGCCATGGTCAACGCCGAAATCCTCCTTCATGGGATTGATCTTCGGCTGGGAGAAGAAATTGCCTCGATCACCGGCGATGCCGACGGGCGCGTACAGGCAGTGGTAACGAAATCGGGTACCACCATCGACTGCCAGTTTGTGGGCATTACTGCCGGGGTAAGCCCCAACCTCGACCTGGCACAGTCCGCAGGCGTCGAAACCCGCAGGGGTTTTTTGGTTAATGAATTGCTGGAAACTTCGGTACCCGGCATTTATGCCATCGGCGACTGCGCCGAGCTGCGGGAGGTACTCCCCGGCCGTAAAAACGTGGAAGCCGTTTGGTACACCGGCAAACTCATGGGCCCCGTTTTGGCCAAAACCCTCTGCGGAACGCCTACGGCCTACCAACAAACCACCTGGTTTAACTCCGCTAAATTCTTCGAAATCGAATACCAGATCTACGGGGAAATAGCCCCTGAACCGTCCGAAGGGGTCGCTCACCTGGCCTGGTTTCACCTCAACGGAAAGCATGCCATCCGCATCGCCTACCGTAAACAAAACGGGCAGGTGCTGGGCTTCCACCTCATGGGGGTGCGCTACCGCCAGGCAGTATGCACACATTGGATTGAGCAAGGCACCCACATCGAGGAAGTCCTCCAAAACCTGGGTGCAGCCAATTTTGACCCCGAATTTTTTACCCAATACGAACAAGCCGTGCTCGATGCTTATGCCGAAGCTTCCGGCGTTACCCTTACGCTTCGCCGCCGCCGCGGTTGGAAACAAGTCCTTGCCACCCTTTCCCTGAAATAAAAGCCATGAAGTTCCTCAAATTGACGGGCATCGCCCTTTTTCTCGTTGCACTGGCAACCCTTATCTCTCTTCCGCTGCTCTCCCGGCTCAGCCTTACGCCGGATAAAATAACCGCTTTGTCGGCCCTGGTGGGTACCGATAAGCAGGAGGCCGCCACGAAGGCCCTGAATGCTTTTAAGGGCGATCATCCAAAAATTCCGGCGTTGATGGGTCTGGAGCAGCAGCTCAAAAAGGCAAAGTGGGACAGCTATTCCAGCGACGACTTCCTGTTTCAGGTTTCCCGAGAGGCCGGGGCAGGTTTTTTCTGGGAAAATAAAACACTCGTAGCCTGGCTGATCCTGCTGGGAGCCATCGGAGGAGGGTTGTTATTCATTCTTCCCGATTTTATCCTCACCAAGCCCGGCATTCATCACAACGGCATGTACCAGAATCCTGCAACCAATGCAGGCTGGGTTGGGATTTTGGCGGCGGTTTTCCTCATTAGCTTTTATATTCTGCTCTATTTCAATCACTTCCTGATTACGGAATGGATAGCCATCGCCGACCCTTTCAGCATGGCTTTGCGGGGAGAGCTGGCCAGTCAATGGTTTATGTATGGTTTTTTGTACACCCTGGCCATTGTGGTGATGGGCGTTCGAATGATCATGAAATACCGCCACAGCAACTACCACCTGATCCGGACCGGTTCCATTATTTTCTTTCAGATTTGCTTCGCCTTTTTGCTGCCCCAGATTTTTTATGTGCTGCATTTACCCGAAGATGACCTGAAAAATATCTGGCCGCTGAACTACTACTTTTTCTTCGACTGGAACATTGCCAAGCATATAGACAGCGGCACGTTCGGCGTTTTCATGCTGGTTTGGGGTATAACTCTCGCAGCTGTCGGTGTGCCTTTGCTTACCTATTTTTTCGGCAAGCGCTGGTATTGCTCGTGGGTATGTGGCTGCGGAGGCCTTGCCGAAACCCTCGGCGACCCCTATCGCCAGCTCAGCGACAAGTCCACCGAGGCGTGGCAAATTGAACGCGTACTCATCCACGGGGTACTTGCCTTTGCCGTAGTCATGACCGGGCTTACACTTTACACCTATTTCACCCACAACAGCCTGAAGTGGACTATCAATCCTTACATTTTTGTGGGAGTAATATGGGCTGCTGCTGTTTCGCTTTTTGCCTATTACCGATACCGCAACCCCGCGCAAAACGGCTACAAGGTACTCGCAACCCTGGCATCCATCGCCGGGCTGATCACCATCTGGGTGTTTGCAGATATTTTCCCAATGGAAAAAGCCTCCCTTCGCTTCACCTCCTACGATATCCGCACGCTGTATGGCTTTGGCGTCGGCTCAATATTCGCGGGTGTAGTGGGCACCGGATTTTATCCAGTCATGGGAAACCGGGTTTGGTGCCGCTTCGGTTGCCCGCTGGCTGCCTATCTGGGCATTATTCAGCGGTTTAAATCGCGGTTTCGCATCACCACCAACGGCGGGCAGTGTATTTCCTGCGGAAATTGCTCCACCTACTGCGAAATGGGCATCGACGTGCGGGCATACGCCCAAAAAGGAGAGAACATCGTGCGTTCTTCCTGCGTTGGCTGCGGCGTTTGCGCTGCGGTTTGCCCAAGGGGGGTGCTGGCCCTCGAAGTAGGTCCCGAAGTAGGTCGTATCTAATATTCACCGCCTAGAAAAAGTACCTGTATGGCCGCAAGCTGTACAGGTGTTTTTTTATTTTGATGGATGCAGGTTGCTGGGAAGTCTGCAGCACCCATTTACTTTCCTCCCCAAAACAACCATATCCCAATAATTGCCTGCGGCGTTAGAAGAAAACGTTGGGCATTTTTCTTCCGATTTTCCGGCGCTCCGGGACGGACACCCAGGCTAGGACGTCTGTTGATGCTCACCTTTAAGTGCTTAACTGCTAGGCGATTAATACACCCGCTGCTCCTATAGGAAGCATATATCGGCAGCAAAAGATCGGACCACCAACCAGAGATATCGGCGAAAACAACAATACAGGAGGATTAACCCAGCTGGAAAATCATAAAAAAAGCCCACCTAATTGGCGGGCTTTTTTTATGAGATAGAACCGGAGGTTGTCAGTCAGGGCTACCTACGCGGATCATTGCGCAGCGGAAACCAATGGTTGCGCTGGATGAGTCGGCATCGTAGTAGCGGCGTACACCTGGAGAGAGGTAGTAAGCAACATCGGCCCATGAACCACCACGGTAAACCTTTACGTTGTCGAAACCATCGTTTCCAACAGGTGCGTTCTGGTCAGGGTTGAAAAGGAGTGATTCCTTTTCGTTGTACTTCACGTCATCCAACCATGCGTCCGGACGAATCTCGGTCTGGCCTTTGCGACGGAATGGGTTCATGTCCTCCACGTCTTCAAAAGCAAGTACTCGGTAGTTGTCCTGGGTCCATTCGGCAACGTTACCCGACATGTTGAAAAGACCAAAGTCGTTAGGATAGAACTCACGCACAGGAGAGGTGATCATATATCCGTCGGTCATGCTGCGGCCATCGCCTCCACGCCATCCGGCATAGTCACCACGTCCACGCTTAAAGTTGGCCTGAAACTGGCCTTTGCGGTCGCGGAGAGATTTTCCTTCCCATGCATACACTTCGCTTTCCTGGAGGCCACGTGCGGCATATTCCCATTCGGCTTCGGTAGGCAGGCGGTAAGAAGGATACTTAATGGCTTCCTCGTCTTTTTCAGTGATAATGTTATTCACCGTTTCTGTACGCCATTTGCAGTATTCGTTGGCCTGGTGCCAGTTGATACCAACTACAGGGTACATGTTAAAAGCCGGGTGATTGTAATAGGTTTCAGCGTAAGGATCGTTGAAAGCAAGGTCGCGGCGCCATACGTTGGTATCGGGTAGCAACTCATCACGCTTATACTCAGAGCGTGGGTTGTTTTCCAGGTCCTTCAGAAATTCTTTCCAATCTACGTTGGCAACTTCCGTTTCGTCCATGTAAAAGCTCTGCACGGTAACCTGGCGGGTGCGGTTATCCATGTTGAACTCAATGTCTTTTTCAGAACCTCCCATCATGAAAGTTCCGCCCGGAATCAGCACCAAGCCTGGCGCAGGTTCGGGTTCGTTGTACTTGGGAGGCTTATAGGTTTCCTCGCTGTACTTAATTCCGGTTTTAGAACTGCTTTTACCAACCCGGTTGATTTTATCCTTGTGGCTGGTGCAGGAGGTAATGAGCCCCAGGGTAAGCAGTGCCGAGGTGGCGATCAAAACACTTCGCATCTTCATGGCATCCAATGTGGTTAACGTGACTGACAGAACGCCGGTCTTATCTGGTTGTTAACAGATTAAGTTTCCGGTTACAAAAATGAGTAAAAATACAGCGATTGGCAGATTGATTTTGGTCTTTTCCAAACGTGATTCCTTAGAATCGTGGGCAAGGAAGGCTACGGTGACGACGCCTCATGCGGTAATCCTGAGGAAACTCAAGCACCAGCGAAATTTCGTGTGAACCCCCTGAGATGCTCTGTGAAAGATCAGAGATGGTATAATCATACGAGTAGCCGAAGCTGAAAGGTCCTTGTTTTACCCCGATGAGGCCGATAAGGGCATCTTTGTTCCGGTACCACAGACCAAAGACCATGGGGTCGATGTTCAGGTAGGTACCTACGTCGATCTGGCTGAACTGACCTTGCATTTTGTAAAGGAAAGCAGGGGTAATCGACACTTCTTCGCGGTTGCGGTATCCACCGATAGGGATACGGATACCACCGGTAAGGGTGTATTTACGTGGAAGACGTGGGTCAATTCCGGATTGGAAGGGACTGCCGTCGTAAAAAGTTTCCTGTGGTTCGGTGATGTGATTCACGGTAAGTCCTAACCATGCAAATTCGTTGAAGTAAGCAACACCTGCACCAACATCGGGGTTAACGCGGGTTTGTTTGCCCAAAGATGCAAGTGGCTCATTCGTATTGTACACAAATCCATCACGGGGATCGATCTGGTCCGGAAAGCGCAACTTGGTAAAGTCAATACTTGCAAGCTGCATGCCAACCTGAAGGCCGAAGCGGAGGGTGTGGTCATCGGCGAGGTCTACCTGGTAAGCGTAGTTAGCGCTGATGTTGGTTTTGGTGAGGTTGCCTTCACCGGCAATGTCGTTGTTGATATTGATCCCGATACCCTGCATAGAGCCCAGAAACAACACCGGCTGGTCGTAAGAAACAGCCGATTGGCGATAGAAGCCGGGTACTTTTACCCACTGGCCACGGTAATTCATCGACACACGGGGCCCTTCACCACTGCCGGTAAAGGCCGGGTTGAGCATCACCATGTTGGAGTAAAATTGCGAATACTGAGGGTCCTGAGCCCAAACAGCAGACGCACCAGCCAGCAACATAATAATGGAGATGCTGATACGGGTAAAGAAGGATTTCATTAGCGACAAAGTAATAATGAAAAGATTGGGCTTAAAAATAGGAGGAAAATCACTAAATCGATAATCCAGCCGTCACAAATATCCTGCCAAACCGTAGAACTTTGTCTGACCTGATTTTGGATGCTCAAAGATGTTTCGACTTTCGTTTATTTCCCAATGAAAAATCTGCCTGCTCCAACATCCGTTTTTCCGGTTTGAATGGGCATTTTTGAAAACAGTAACAAATAAACGTATGTCCGAACGCAGTAGTATATTCGACATGATTGGGCCTATTATGATCGGACCGTCCAGTTCACATACCGCTGGTGTAGCACGAATTGGACGACTGGCGCGCCATTTATTTGGGGCTCAGCCCGAGAAAGCCGTGATCACTTTTTACAATTCTTTCTCCCGTACCTACGAAGGACACGGATCTGACCGCGCAGTAATTGCCGGTTTGCTCGATTTTTTGCCCGATGATGAACGTATCCGGCAAAGTTTTGACCATGCAGCGGAGGCGGGATTGAATTATCAGTTCAAGGCGGTTTTCAATGCTTCGGCCCTTCATCCTAATTCTATCCGGATTACGATGGAGAAGGGCAGTGAAAAAATGCAGGTGCTCGGCGTTTCCCGTGGGGGAGGGTTAATTTCTATGGTTGAAATAGACGGATACCCCTGCAATTTCAACGGTCAGGCGGTAACACTCGTTATTAGTGCGAGAGATGTGCATGGCTCGGTAGGGTTTATTACCAGTATTCTTGCGCGTGAAGACTGCAACATCGCTACCATGACCTTGAACAGAAGCTCAAAGAACGACCAGGCCAAGATGGTACTCGAAATGGATTCGGCGGTAAGGCCTCTTACTATTGAATACCTGCGCAGCCTTCACTGGGTGATGGATGTCATTTACCTGAATCCGCTCGAAGTATAAATTTCGCTTCTGCGATCCGGGCTTATGGCTCGACAACCCGGTTGTATTTTCTTAGTTATTGGAAGAACTTTATAGCAGTGTTCGCCCTCCCGAAATCTATTCTAACCAGTCTCCTGACATGAAATTTCGTTTCCTCTCCTTATTAATGATCCCGCTTTTGGGCTGGAATACAGCTGTGGCCCAATCAGATGGCACCAAACTCTGGGACCTCCGGGAGTGTATCGATTACGCCCTGCAGCATAACCTCAACTACCGTCAGCAGGAAAATGCGGTAGATATTGCTGAATTAAATTACAACCAGGCAAGAACCAGCCGCCTCCCCAACCTCAACGGTAGCACTGGATTTAACTCCAATTTTGGCCGTTCAGTCGATCCTTTCACCAACAGCTTCGTTGCTCAGAATTTCAACTCGGTCAATCTTGGGCTCCAGAGCCAGGTAACCCTGTTCAACGGGTTTCAGATTTCCAATACCATACGCCAAAACGAGCTCAACCTCATGGCCGCCGAAATGGACCTCGACCAGCAGGAAATGGACGTAGTGTTGAATGTTTCGCTGGCATACCTTACCGTATTGTTCAATGCCGAATTGCTGGAAAGTGCCAACCTGCAGGTAGAGTCCACCGTAGAGCAACGCGACCGTACCGCGCGCCTTGTTCAGGCGGGTACCCTGGCTCAAGCCGACCTGATACAGCTTGAATCACAGGTTGCTACCGAAGAACTCAACCGGGTTTCGGCCCAAAATCAACTGGAACTGAGCTACCTGAGCCTGATGCAGCTGCTCACGCTCGATCCTTCTGAAAAATTTGGCATTGTTCGCCCCGACGTAGTGGACCCCGACGATATCCTGCTACCCGTTTCTACGACTGAGATTTTTCAGACCGCCCTCGGCATTCAACCTGCCGTGCGCGCCGCAGATATCCGGGTAGAGGCTGCTTCCAAAAGCATTGCCATCGCCAAGGGAGGTATGTATCCTCGGTTAACTCTGGGCGGTACGTTCAATACGGGTTACTCAAGTGTACGTCAGCTACCTACAGACCAGATAATACTGGGAAGCCCAACCCCTGTGGTGATCAACGGCGAAAACAGCTCGGTTCAGTTTTTCTCTACCGGATCTGAAAAATACCCTTTCGCAAGTCAGCTGTTTGACCAGCGCTCGCTTGGTATTCAGGTGGGACTTGTCGTGCCTATCTACAACCAAAACCAGGTAAGGAACAACATCGCCCAACGCGAAATTCAGCTGAAAAACGCTCAGATAAACTCCGAAATCGCCCGCCAGACCTTGCGCCAAAGCGTGGAGCAGGCATTTACCGATGCCAAAACCGCCTTCAGTACTTACAAAGCAACCAAAAAGCAGGTAGCCGCGCTTGAACTGGTGTATCAGAATACCGAGAAGCAATTCAACGTGGGGCTAGTGAACTCGGTGGATTATCTGTTGTCTAAAAATAACTTCAACCGGGCCAGATTCGATCTGGTCAGGGCTAAATACTCCTATTTATTCCGGACCAAGATTCTTGATTTTTATCAGGGAAAACCCCTTGGCATGTAATTTTTAGCGTAGTTCGGGTAGTCAAAAAAGGAGTACAGGCATGGCAAAGTCAAATAATCGCAATTACTGGATTATCGGAAGCATATTTCTGGTAGCTATCATTGCCCTATCGGTGTATAGCAGGCTCAAAGGGCCCAAAGGTATCATCGTTGAAACGGCAAAATCAGAGATCAGAACCCTCCATGCCCGGGTAACCGAGAGTGGGGTCGTACAGCCTACGGTAGATGTGCCGGTAGCTCCGGATGTTTCGGGAGAAGTGGTAAACATTGCTGTGCAGGAAGGCATGAAGGTGAAAAAAGGTGATTTGCTGCTCACCATTCGCCCCGATGACTATCGCTCGGTGCTGGAGCAGGCCAATGCTTCGCTGGACCGTTCGCGGGCTTCGCACCTCCAGGCGCGTGCCGCCACCGCCCAATCGAAAGCTACCTTTTTGCAGGATTCGGTTTCGTATCGCCGAAGCGATCAGCTCTTCAACGACAAGGTGATTTCTCAGGCCGACTGGGAAGCTGCCCGTTTGAAGATGAATGTATCTAAAGCGCAGTTTGAGTCCGCATCCTTTAGCGAGCAGGCGGCTTACTACCAGGTAAAAAGCGCCGAATCATCGTTGAAACAAGCCCGCCAAAACCTCGATCGTACTAATATATATGCTTCCATGGATGGCACCATTACCCAGCTCAATGTAGAACTGGGCCAGCGGGTAGTAGGTACAGCGCAAATGGCCGGTACCGAGATCCTCAAAATTGCTGACCTCAGCAGCATGGAGGTCGTGGTCGATATCAATGAAAATGATGTGGTAAACCTCCACCTCGGCGATTCCGCCCGGATAGAAGTGGATGCCCTAACCGGCAAGAGCTATTACGGCAAAGTGACCGAAATCGCCTATTCAGCCAAAGGATCGGGTACTTCCGGTGCCGTGTCCGCTGATCAGGTAACCAATTTTGAAGTGAAGGTGCGCATTTCACCCGCTTCTTATGCGCCGACCACCGGCAAATCGAAGGAAATTAAACTGGCCGAAAGCCCGTTTCGCCCCGGGATGACCGCGCTGGTCGAGATTTACACCGATCGGCGGCCCAACGCGGTTTCGGTGCCCATCCAGGCCGTGACCATGCACAAATCCAATGAGGCCGACTCCGTGTCGCAGGAGGTGGTCTTTCGGGTGAAAAACGGAATAGTAGAGATGGTGCCTGTAAAAACAGGTATCAGCGACGACTTCTTCCTCGAAGTACTTTCGGGGCTAAAAGCGGATGAAGAGATCGTGATCGGCCCTTATAACGCCCTCACCACCCGCCTCACCGATGGTGCTGCCATCGAAATAGAGGACAAAAAAGAGAAAGTGCAGAAAAAGCCCTGAGGAAAAGCTGAGGTTTATTCGCATTTCGAAAACAAGCCTTTGCTAAAAAGGTTGACAAAATGCTGCTTTTCCTGCGGGCAAGGGTCCGGCCTCTGCCTGAAAATATGTACCTTTGGTAGTGGATTTTCTGAACGAACTTAACGAAGCCCAACGCGAAGCCGTCCTCTCAGTGGAAGGCCCCGTGATGGTGATTGCCGGAGCCGGAAGTGGTAAAACCCGGGTGCTGACCTATCGCCTGGCATTTATTCTGGCACAGGGTCTGGCAGACCCCCAGGAGTTGCTGGTGCTGACCTTTACCAACAAGGCCGCCCGTGAGATGAAGGACCGGATTGTGAAGCTTATTGGCCCCGAAGCCAAAAGCCTGCAAATGGGCACCTTTCACTCCGTATTTTCCAAATTGCTGCGCATCGAAGCCGATAAAATAGGCTATACCCGCGCTTTCACCATCTACGATACCGACGACTCCAGTAAGCTCATCAAAACCATTTTGAAAGAGCAACGCATGGACGACAAAGTGTATAAGCCGAGTAACATCCGCAACACCATTTCCTCTGCCAAAAATGCCCTCATTTCTCCCGCAGAGCTTGCGGAACTGGCCATAGACGATTTTTCCATCAAGGCCGCCCAGGTTTACAAAATCTATGAGTTGCGCCTGCTTCAGGCCAACGCCATGGACTTTGACGACCTGCTCAAAAAACCCATCGAGCTATTCAAAAGCCACCCGCAGGTACTGCACAAGTACCAGCACCGCTTTAAGTACATGCTCGTGGATGAGTATCAGGATACGAACCAGGCCCAGTACATGCTCTGCAAAATGCTGGCAGCCGTTCACGAAAATATCTGCGTAGTGGGCGACGATGCCCAGAGTATCTACGCTTTCCGGGGAGCTAACATCGCCAATATTCTCAATTTTGAGCGCGATTACCCTTCCATGAAGCTGTGTAAGCTGGAGCAAAACTACCGCTCCACCCAGAGCATTGTAGAAGCTGCTAACTCGGTCATTGCCAAAAACCGCGACCAGATTAAGAAATCGGTCTATACCCGCAACGACCTCGGCGACCCCATTCTCCTCATAGATGCCGTAAGCGACCAGGACGAAGCCCGGCGGGTAGCCTCCATGATCCGCGAATTGAAGCAGATCAACAGCCTTTTCAATAAGGATTTTGCTATTCTTTACCGCACCAACGCCCAAAGCCGCTCTCTGGAAGACGAATTGCGCAAGGTTAATATCCGGTACATCATCTATGGCGGGTTGTCCTTTTACCAGCGCAAGGAAATCAAAGACATGGTGGCTTACCTGCGACTAGCCATCAACAACAACGACGAAACCGCCCTCGACCGCGTCATCAACTACCCGGCCAGGGGCATCGGCCAAACGACCTGGGAAAAAATCGTGGTATTTGCCGATCAGCATGGCATGAACCGTTGGCAGGCATTGAACAATATCGACATGGTGGCCGTCAATGGCCCTACCCGTGAGCGCATCAAGGATTTTGTGACCATGATCGGGAGCTTTGGGGTGATTGCCAAAAGCCAGACCGCCTACGAAGTAGCCAACCTCGTGGCCAAAAACTCGGGGATGCTCAAGGAGCTGCACACCACCAAAGACGAGGACGGCCTCGACCGCTGGGAAAACGTGCAGGAAATGCTCAACGCTGCCCAGTCTTTTGTAGAAAATCCGGAAGAAGAGGACAAATCCCTGGAAGCATTTCTGGCCAATATCTCTTTGGTTTCGGATCTGGATAAAAACGTAGAGGACACCGACGTGGTGACCCTCATGACCGTACACGCCGCCAAAGGGCTGGAATTCAACACCGTGATCATGGCGGGGATGGAAGAAGGGCTGTTTCCCAGTTCACTTTCCCTCGAAACCCGCGAAGAGCTGGAGGAGGAGCGCCGCTTGTTTTACGTAGCCATTACCCGCGCTGAAAAGCGGCTCATCCTCACCACGGCGAAGTCACGCTACAAATTTGGCTCGCTGCAGTTTAACGAGCCGAGCCGTTTTTTGGAAGAAATAGACCCCCGTTACTTGAAAAAAGCCTCTGAACCGGCCCGAAAAGAGGTGACTCCCAACCACCGGGCGGTTGTGCAGCGTAATACCGTAAGTGCACCCGCACCCCGTAATTCCGCCGTGCGACCTACCCTTCAGCAACCCGCTGATTTTCATCCCGCGCGACCCGAAGACATACGGGTTGGTCATCGTGTGTTGCACCTGAAGTTTGGCGAAGGGTGGGTTTCCCAAATTGAAACCGACAGCTCGGGGCTCAAGGCCACCATTGCATTTGACAGTAAAGGGCCGACCGTACTGCTGCTGAAATTTGCCAAATTGCAGATACTCGAAAACTAATTTCGAACATTGGGGAATTGCCTGGTTTTTTCCCAACTTTGAACCAGAAAATCAGGGCCGACGTTTAGGTATACAGCTGGTTGAGGCGAAAGCCTCCTGTCCAGGCCCCAAATAAGATCAATGAAGTACACCATTTCTGAAACACCGCTCAGGTTGCGTGAATATGGCCGCCACGTGCAGTCCATGATTGAGCACGCCATTGCCCAGCCCGACCGCGAGCAACGCAATAAACTGGCCCAGGAAATTATCCGGGTCATGATTAACCTCAATCCGCAGGTTCGCGAAATTCTGGACTACAAGAAAACCTTGTGGGATTACCTGTTCATTGCCAGCGATGGCAAGCTGGATATCGACTATCCGTACGAAAGGCCTGATTTGACCAAACTGGAATACATAAGGCCCCCCAAAGTGCCTTATTCCCAAACACATGCCCGATTCAAGCAATACGGCTCGATGGTGGTGCAGATGATCCAGCAGGCGGTAGAAACCGAAGACGAGGAAGAAAAGCGGAACATGGTCAACATCATCGCCAGCACCATGCGCCAGTTGCAGCGCAACATGGACAAAGATGCCGCCCCTGAATCAGTGATTGTGGAGCATATCCGCGAGCTCTCCAAAGGAAAATTGCGCGTGAAAGCCGACGAGCTGGTGCTCAACAAGGCGGTAGCGCCTCCAAAGCCTGCACCACGCAGTAACTACGGCGGATACAACAACAATAATCGCAACCGCAATCGCAACCGCAAGCGGAAAGGCAAATAATCAATCCCGGATTTCGGAATGGAATACTTTGAAGTAGAAGGCGGACACCGCCTCAGTGGCGAAATTACGCCCCAAGGCGCCAAAAATGAGGCCCTCCAGATTATCAGCGCCGTGCTGCTCACCCGTGAGACCGTAGTCATCCGCAATGTACCCAACATCGTGGATGTCAATCGCCTGATAGCCATGCTTGGCGAAATTGGCGTGGAGATCAACTCACCCGAACGGGGCGTGTTCAGTTTTTGTGCCGCCAATCTCGACGATGAGAAACTCCGCTCAGCCGATTTTCAGCGCAAAGCCCAGGCCCTGCGGGGGTCCATCATGCTCGTAGGTCCGCTGCTGGCCCGCACCGGCGAAGCCTTCATTGCTCGCCCCGGCGGGGATAAAATCGGCCGCCGCAGGCTTGATACGCACTTTTGGGGCTTTCAGCAGCTGGGTGCAGATTTTAATTACAACAAAGCTACGGGCCTTTTTCACGTAAAAGCGCCTAACGGCCTTTCGGGAAAATACATGTTGCTCGACGAAGCATCGGTTACCGGCACAGCCAATATTCTGATGGCGGCTGTTTTGGCCAAAGGCACGACCACCATCTACCATGCCGCCTGTGAGCCTTACCTGCAGCAGCTTTGCCGCATGCTCAACCGCATGGGGGCCCGCATAGAAGGGGTCGGCAGTAATTTGCTCACCATCCACGGAGTAGAAACCCTGGGCGGTACCGAGCATACCCTGCTGGCGGATATGATCGAGGTAGGCAGCTTCATCGGCATGGCCGCCATGACCCAAAGCGGCATCCGTATCAAAAATGCCGGAGTAGAGCACCTGGGCATTATTCCTGAGATATTTCGCCGGATGGGCGTTGCCCTCGAAATAGAAGGCGATGATATTGTGGTTATTCCACAGGAGGTATGTGAGATCGAAAAATTCATCGACGGCAGTATCCTCAATGTCAGCGACCACCCCTGGCCGGGCTTTACCCCTGACCTGATCTCCATTGCACTCGTGCTTTCTACCCAGTGCAAGGGTTCGGTACTCATTCATCAAAAAATGTTTGAAAGCCGCCTTTTCTTTGTGGATAAGCTTATCGACATGGGCGCACAGATTATTTTGTGTGATCCGCACCGCGCCACCATCATCGGCCTGGCACGTCAGCAACGGCTGAAAGCGATCTCCATGAGCAGCCCTGACATTCGTGCGGGCGTGGCCCTGCTGATCGCCGCCATGTCTGCCGAAGGCACTTCCCGTATTTACAACGTGGAGCAGATTGACCGTGGCTACGAGCACATCGAAGATCGCCTCAACGCTTTGGGTGCCGTCATTCGCAGAAAAAAAGAATAGCGCAGCAAGTTTATTCCTTTTCATTTAACAGGGGTACGCACTCCTGAAAATAGCTTTATGTGCTGATTTTTGAGGAAAAATCGGGCAGGAGGAAAGGACTGTAAAGGCATGGAGGGGTATTTAATGGTACCCCGGCTTAGTTGGCGGTTCCGTAAATTGGGTTTTAAGCGAATTGGGTAGCGAAGGATAACTTTTTAGCCCTAAATTCAGTCTTATACACCAATGCCCCAGCTCATGAAATTTTGGATTCCCTTGTTGAATGTGGCCCTGCTGATCGCTACCATCGTGATCAATGGCATGTCGAACAGCGGTTTGGTAGAAGGTCAGACCGTAGGAGGCGTTTCCCAAACCTTCAATACCCTGTTTGCGCCTTCGGGCATTACCTTCGCCATTTGGGGCGTGATCTACCTGGCGTTGCTTGCTTTTGGCGGGTACCAGATCCGGGAGGCATTTATGGACCACCCCTACCGCACCACCTCAGCCGAAGCCATCGGGCCTTGGTTTATGCTTTCGTCGGTGTGCAACATCGTGTGGATTTTTCTGTGGTTAAATGAAAAACCGGGCTTTGCCTTGCTGGCGATGCTGGGTTTGCTGGCCAGCCTGATCGTAATTTATGTACGCATAGATGCGGTAAAAGCAGACCTTCCCAGAGGCGCTTATTGGTTCGTAACGCTCCCCTTTAGCCTCTACCTTGGCTGGATATCCGTGGCTACGGTGGCAAATGTCTCCGCCTGGCTCGTCGGTATTTCGTGGGCTGGAGCAGGGATATCGCCTTTTGCCTGGACGGTGCTCATGGTCGTAATCGCCACCCTGCTGGGCATTGTAGCAGCGGGCGGATTTCGCGATTTTCCTTTTGGGGCAGTGATCATGTGGGCATTGCTCGGTATCTGGCTCAAGCACCGAGACTTGGGTGCTTCAGAATCGGGCTGGGTGCAGGTGGCTGCCCTTGCCGGTATTATCGGTATCGGGGTTTCCATTGCTACTCAATTGATATTCAATGGCTTCAAGATAGATTCCTGATTTATTCAATAGAAGCAAACGACATGAAATTTGGTAAACTGGAAGATTTTTCAGCTGTAGATTTTTCTATACCGGAATGGACCCCGGATACCCTGGGGGTATTGGGCGGGCAAAAGGCAAATCAAGTTGGCGCTTATGTAGGCCTCTCGCGCTGGGCCAGCAAAGACTGGGTTGGCGACCTCTACCCCAATAGAACCAAGGCTGCGGATTACCTCTCCTGGTACGCCAAAACGTTTAATTCCATCGAATTTAACTCTACCCACTACCGAACCCCCACCGCAGATCAGGTGAAGAAGTGGGCCGGGGCGGTGGGGTCTGGGTTTCGGTTTTGCCCAAAAGTGCCCCAGGTGATCTCGCACTACCGCAAACTGGTTGGGGTAGAGGAGGAGGTGACACGCTTTGCTACTTCCATTTTGCATTTTGAGGAAAAACTGGGCCCGAGTTTTCTGCAACTCCACGAAAGCTACGGACCGGCCGGAATGGATAATCTGGCAAAATTTGCTGCGCAATGGCCCCGCGAGGTTCCCCTTGCGATCGAGTTTCGCCATCCCGATTGGTTTGTTCACCAAACGCTCTTACCCGCTGCAGCCGACATCCTCGAAAAAGCAGGCATTGGCACAGTCATTACCGACGTGGCAGGACGGCGCGATGTGCTCCACACCAGCCTCACCACCCGCTTTGCGATGGTGCGTTTTGTAGGAAATGCCCTGCACCCAAGCGATTATACCCGCACCGACGATTGGATGACCCGTTACCAAACGGCTGTTGACCAAGGGCTTGAAGATATTTATGTTTTTCCCCACGAAGGCGGTGACCCTGCCGCCGCCATCATGGGCCGCGAATACCTTACCCGGCTGCGTGCCGCCTTTCAGCCCGAATATGCCGGAGAAGCCTCCGGTACAGCGTCTGAGGGCAACCAATTAGCCTTATTTTGATGAAAAAAAAGAAAATTTGGTGGCTGGTCCTCGCAGTATTGATTGCGGTGGGAGCGGGTATTTGGTGGCAAGTCAGTACCTATACGCCCTATGGTCGGCTGAAAGTCCGTACCGCGCTCCTGATACAAATCGGAAACCTCGTGAGTGGGAGCGAAGCCCCGCGTGCCGAAGATATTTCGGATAACATGCGCAAAGACGTGGACGAGGCGACCTTGCTCCTCGCCGCCGATCGCCCGCCTTTTTCCGACATCCAAAACAAGACCCTCGACGGACCAGCCGGGCCCATTCCCGTTCGCATATACCAGCCTGAAGGAAAAGGCCCCTTTCCCATTGTCGTATTTTTCCACGGCGGCGGCTGGGTTACCGGCACCATTGACCATACCGAAAATATGTGCCGGGGAATCGCCAAAGTTTCGCCCGCAGTGGTGATCTCCGTAGCGTATAGATTGGCGCCTGAAAATCCGTATCCCGCCTCTCTGGACGATGCATGGGCCGTGTTGCAGCAAGTGCCCGGGCTGGCCAGCCATTGGAATGGCGACCCGCAACGGATATTTGTGGTGGGGGAAAGCGCCGGTGCAAACCTCGCGGCTGCGCTCACCTTGTGCGCACGGGAAACCGGCGAGCCTGCCCTAAGCGGCCAGGTGCTGGTCTATCCTTTTGTAAATCTTGCTTCGCTCGACCTGCCTTCTTTTGCCCGGTTTGGCCACGATTACGGGCTGACCAATGACCTGCTTACACTCACGAGCAAGGCTTATGCCCCTGATTCTTTGCTGAGAACCAACCCTGAGGTATCGCCTTTACTGGCCCCTTCGCATCGGTCGTTGCCACCGGCATTGGTGATGAATGCGCAATTTGACCCGCTCCAGAGCCAGGGAGAGGCGTATGCGGATTCGCTGGAAGCAGATGGGGTTCCGGTGATTTATGAATTATTTACCGGTGTAAACCACGGTTTTCTGACGAACGATCGCTTCTTTGGCCCCGAGGCAGCGCAGGCCGTGGAGGAGATAGGTAAATTTATCAGAGAACGTGGGCAACCGTTAACAGAGACAAAACGCTTTTAGTAAATTATGCTCAACGAAACCCTAAAGAGATGACCATGGGCGTGCGAACAGGTATGAAAGGATGGGCGCTGGTGCTCTTTTTGGTGTTTTCAATCAAAGGATTTGCACAGCAGCAACCTGAACTCGATTGGCCACAGACCTACCTCGAAAAACTGGGCAACTGGGACGCTTCGCAGCCCAAAATGATGGTCAAACTTGATGTGATTAACCTCGTCAGGGTTTTCGAACCTAAGGCCGTGAGGGGCTTGTGGTACCTTTCATTCGAACATCGGTTGGGCGTGAAATGGAGCCTCAACAGCGAATTGGGGGGCGGGTACCGTTTTTCCTGGCAAAAAAATCTCACCTCGCTTTCACCTCTACCCGAAGGCCTGAGCATAGCCCTTAGCGCCCGCCGCTACACCAATTTGAAGGACCGCATTCTCGCCGGAGATAACCCCGAAGCCCTGAACGGGGGCTATGTGGCGGTAATGGTCGCCACGGGCATATTTCCTGTCGCGGGTTCGGGCAGCACGAACCAGGTATCGCTTTGGTATCCGCAGTTTGTGGCTGTAGCACCTCACTTTGGCATTCAGCGGGCAATTTTCAATGGCGGATACATCGACTTTGGGGTCGGGTTCAAGGCCTTTTACGGGCACGACGATCCCTTTCAGTTGCCGATGGCTTTCACCGCCGACAAACCTGCCAGGTTTCGGTTGTTACCAATGTCAAATTTACGGGTAGGCCTCAGCAAGTAGCCTCAGTCCGGAATTTGAAATTCAGCCGTTTCGTAGATTCCTTTCGAAAGATCTTCGGGATTGGACTGTACTTCCTGATCGATCACCTTCAGCGATTTAGGGTCAATGAGGTTTCCTTCGAACTGGCGGATATATCCCAGGGCTTCCTCTACCGAATCTGCTACTACCTGGTAGGAGGTCTGAAACTCCTTATGCACGGCCTGCGGATCGGCAATTTTACCCACTACTTCCAGAAAATAGACTTTGGCATGATCAGAAAAGCTGATGTGCTGCTCACGAATCAGCCAAAGTGCCATTTCGTTAGAGCGGTCGAGGTCGAGCGAAAGGTCGAGGTATGATTGTACCTCTTCTTCCGGGTGATCGAGCTGGTAGGCAGCTTTGGCGATATAGGCGAATATTTCTGAAAGAATAAGGGCTTCCTCCTCGGTTTCGGGCTCTTCGAGATCGGCGGTTTCTTCCTGGGCAATTTCCATCAACATCTGGTACTGACCCACGGTGTCGAGGATAAAGACCTGCTCCAGCAGCGCATCGAGGTAGTATTCCGGGTGTTCGATTTCCTGAAGTACGTTCAGCGCATCGTCGATTTTTTCCTGAAGAAATAAGAGGTGGCCCCTGGCGAGTTTTACCATGTCGGGCACGGAGTCGCGGGTAGCCATTGCCTCGTTCAGGGCGTCGTCGGCATCCTCAAACCGGCCGGCAGAAGCCAGAAACTCGCCCTTTTGCAACCACAGCCGAAAAGCGTCGGGCAGCAGGTCAATGCCTTGTTCGAGGTGGCTGATGGCACCGTCGATATCTGAATCGGCCATCGAAATAGAAGCCAGGATCTCAAATCCGGCCTCCACGCGGTTATTAACCAGTTCCTGGGCCATGGCACGGGCTTCTTCCAGCCTGCCTTCGGCTATCAGGAGGTAGGCGTCTTCGATGAGGTCGTCGTATGATTGTGAATTTTTCATGGAGTAGCTTCCTTTTTTATCACCCTTTACACGGCAGAAGTGGTTGCTTGGAATGCCTGCAAAGGTTTGTCGGGTGAAGAGTTAGATGGTAAATTTATCGATAATCCCTGTGATGATATGAATCTTTTACCGGCAGATACAGCCATTGCTTCTAAGATAACCTTGTTGCGTGCTTACCGGCTCATGCGTACGGCCGAGGCAATGACCCATTTATATGAAATACGAAAGGATGTTTGCAGCAAATACGTACATGCTACCTCGCGTGGGCACGAAGCCATCCAGCTCGCTACCGCCTTTCAATTACTTCCTCAGGACTTTGTATCGCCGTATTACCGCGACGATGCTGTATTGCTCGGCATGGGCCTGCAGCCTTATGAGCTGATGCTCCAATTGCTGGCCAAAAAGGACGATCCTTTTTCAGCCGGAAGGTCTTATTATTCACATCCCAGCCTCAATCGCCCCGATTTTCCGAAAATTCTCCATCAATCTTCTGCCACCGGCATGCAGGCCATTCCGGCTACGGGAGTAGCTCAGGGGCTGAAATACCGCGAAATACAGGGCGTTGATACCTGGGAGGATGGTCTAGCACCGCTGGTCGTTTGCTCGCTGGGCGATGGCTCCATGACCGAAGGCGAGGTGGCCGAAGCCTTGCAAATGAGCGCTTTGTGGCAGTTGCCGATCTTGTTTTTGGTGCAGGACAATGACTGGGGAATATCTGCCACAGGGCACGAAATGTACGCCCAGCACGCCGCCGAATACGCTGCCGGGTTCAAAGGAATAGAAGCACGCACGGTAGATGGCACCGATTTCGGCGCTTCTTACCAGGCCATCAGCGATATTTTTGCCAAAATCAGAACCGAGCGCAGGCCTTTTCTGCTGCGGGCAACCACTGTTTTGCTCAACCATCACACTTCCGGTGTGCGCAAAGAATGGTACCGCGACGACTTCGAATCTCAGTCCGAACGAGACCCGATTCCTCGGCTGCATCAGGAGTTGCTTCGAACTGGTGTGCCTGAAGAAGAGCTGCTCCAGATTCAGGAAGAAGCCTGGAAGTATGCTGCTGACGACCTCGATCGTGCATTGCAAGCCGCCGACCCAACTCCCGAAGACCTGTTTACCTTTCACTTTGCGCCGACCCCGGTCAGAGAAGAGCAGGGAGAGCGAACCCCATCCGGAGGCCAGGAAGTGGTGATGGTAGATGCTGCCCTGCACGCCGTAGAAAAAATATTGGCCGAATTTCGGGAAGCCGTGCTTTATGGGCAGGATGTGGGCCAAAAACTTGGCGGGGTATTTCGCGAAGCGGCTACCCTCTCCGATAAATTTGGCCTGAGCCGGGTATTCAACACGCCCATCCAGGAGGCTTATATCGTGGGCAGCACGGTGGGCATGAGTGCCGCCGGTTGCAAGCCCATCGTGGAGGTGCAATTTGCCGATTACCTATGGCCGGCCATGAACCAGCTCTTTGCCGAAGTGAGCCGCTCGTATTTTTTGTCGGCAGGAAAATGGAATGTGCAGTCGGTGATCCGCGTGCCCATCGGGGCTTATGGTAGTGGCGGTCCCTTTCATTCATCGAGCATCGAATCGGTGGTGCTTCAAATCCGGGGGCTGAAAGTGGTGTATCCATCCAACGCCGCCGACATGAAGGGATTGTTCAGGGCTGGATTCCTCGATCCTAATCCCGTGGTGATGTTTGAGCACAAAGGGCTGTATTGGAGCAAGGTTCCCGGCAGCAAAGCCGCCCGCACCATCGAGCCTTCCGACGACTATGTAGTGCCGCTGGGAAAGGCCCGTATTTTTCAGGCAGCTAATGAAGCAGCAATTGATTCAGGCCGCAGCTGTGTGGTTATTTGCTACGGAATGGGCGTTCACTGGGCGTTGGAAGCTTCGCAGGCATTCGATGGCAGGGTCGAAATACTGGACCTGCGCACCCTGGCTCCCCTCGATTGGGAGGCGGTAAAAGCTGCGGTAAATCGACACGGAAAAGCGCTCGTCCTGACCGAAGAAGTGCTCGAAAACTCTTTCGCAGAAGCCCTTGCCGGCCGCATTAGCCGTCAGTGTTTTGAATATCTCGATGCACCTGTCTTTACCTTCGGAGCGATGGAAGCACCGGCCATTCCGCTCAACAGCACCCTGGAGGCCACCATGCTTCCCAGTGTAGAAAAAGTAAAAGCGGAGTTGACGACCCTTTTGCAGTATTAGGGATTCCTAGTTGGCTTTTTATTGCCATAGGCCCGTCCAGAGGAGTTGAGCCACATCTTCTTTTGCCGCTGCCACAATGGCTAACTGACCATATTTTCGGGCGAGCATCAGGGCATTTTCCTGAGAAATACCCCCCACCCAAAAGCTTATTTCGGGTTCCCAGTTGTGATTCGGGTCGCCTCCTTCGCCTTCCAGTACCAGGTAATCAGCCAGGTCGAGTGCGAGTTCTGCGTTTCTGCGTATGTTTTCTTCCTCCGGCAAAATTTCGCTGCCGGGATTCCAAGCGGTGAGAAATGCCCAGTGGTCGAGATTTTTTTCAGCCAGAAAAGCTGATAAGGCCGGTAGTTGCTCTCCAATGCGGAGGCTCCAGCCGGGAGTGTAAACCGTGTATTCCGCTGAGAGGAAAACGGTTTCCAGCTCCGAAAGCCGCTCAGGGCTGAGTTTCCATTCCATCTGTGAAAAATTTACGATCAGGAGCGGCTGAAAATCTGGCCGCATTGTATGCCTCGGATTGCTTTTTGGGAATGGAGAGCGACTCCCAGCCGTTTTGCCCGAGCATTTTGGCAGCAAAAACAATTTGCCCTACATGATACGGCACATGGGCGAGCTGCCGGTTGATGGCTTCGGTAACGGTATGGCCTTCGTTGCGGATATACACGATTTTTTCGAGGTCGGCATCGATGAGTGAATCGACCGCAGCCAGCAGGCAATCCCAGCCCTGGTTCCAGTATTGGATGAGAGAATCTCTGCTCGTAAAGCTGTCGTCAAACTCGCTTTCGCGGTTGCGCCAGGGCTTTTCCCCATCGGTAGTCAGGAAATCCGTCCATCGGGAAAGCATATTGCCCGCCAGGTGTTTCACAATCACCGCTATGCTGTTAGCGTCCTCATTTACCTGGATATGCAATCCCGCATCATCGACCTGCGCCATGGCTTTTTCACCGAGGCTGCGGTAGTATCTGAATAGCTTTTGAATGCTGGGGAGGTAGGACATGGGTTGGTTTTTCTTTTTTTGACGGGAAAAGATGCTGGCTGGTTATAAAAAAAAATCCCCGGCTTTAGGGCCGGGGACGGGTATATATGGGTGCGCTTTTTTTAGAAAGCGTAACCGATCAGAAGGCCGGTGCGGAGACTGGGAATGGAGAAAGGTCCTTTGTAGCTTACGGTCTGGCCGTTTTGTTCAAAGGAAACTTTCCTCATTAAACCGGCATCCTGTACTTGAAAAAGCGCATCTTCCAGGTCTTGAAAATCGGTATCATCGAAGTCAGAAGAGGTAAGGTCAGCAGAAACTCTTCCACGCATGTAGCCTAGTCCAAGGATGGTCCAATCGATTACAAAGTGGTCTGCAATTAGCCATTGAACACCCATGTTTCCTCCCACGCCAAATAAATTGAAACTGGCGTTTGCGCCACCTACATCAGGCGTAGTAGTTCCATTTTCAAGAAAGGTGTAATCAAAAGAAGAATTGAAATGGGAATAACGGGGATACAGACCCAGGTAAAATCCTTTGAGTGCTTGCTTGCTGGCATAGAACCGTACCTCTGGGGTCAGTACGAAGCGATTAGATCCGCCTCCTGTAAGATCAATCTGGCCATTGGAAGTTTCTTGGTTATTAACGCTCGAGGTGATTGAACCATAGGTAGATCCGTTTGAACCGGAATGCTCAAACAATACCTCCAGCTGAAGGCTGATATGGTCAGTTACTGCACGTTCTGCCTGTACTTTTGCATCCAGACCGATTAATTTAAGCGGGGCGATTTTGATCGCAGTTTGCTGAGCCATGGCTGGCTTAAGCATAATAAGCAGGAGCAAAGACGCCAGGGTGATGATTTTTTGCATAAAAGAAATGTGAGAGGTTTATTTGACTGCATAACGCACGGACAATTGAGAGGGTTGGCTTCGTTCGCTCAACTTTGAATAGCCGTGATTCGACTGCGAATATGCGTGTAAATTTGATTATTTCTGCACGGCTAATCCCGTACATAAATCCGCCTTACGCGAGGGCTGATGCGCACCAGTATTTCGTAAGCAATGGTGTCTGTGTAGGTAGCTAAATCCGAGACAGAGAGTTTTTCTCCCGCTTGCTCACCAAAAAATACCACCTCATCTGCGGTAGTTGCACCATCGATATCCGTGATATCAAGCATGAGCATGTCCATACATACACGGCCAAAAACAGGCACCTTTTTTCCTTTTACCAAGAACGATGCGTTACCGTTACTGGCCGCTCTGGGTATGCCATCGGCGTAGCCTACCGGCACGGTGGCGATGGTCGTTTCGCGGGTCGTAACTTGCGACCTTCCGTACCCGATCGACACCCCGGAAGCGTAGTGTTGTATCTGAGAAATAGGTGCCCGCAGACTGCCAATTTCCCGCAGGGAAACCGGTTCCGGATAGGAGTCAGGCGGGCAAGGGTCAATGCCGTACAGCCCAATACCGAGCCGAACCATCTCAAAACTATAGCCAGGAAAGCGGAGCAACCCCGCTGTATTGAGTAAATGGCGGAGTGGCGTAAGGCCGGGGCTATTTTTCAGGTAGTCGGTCATTTCCTGAAAAAGGGCTGCCTGTTGGTGCGAAAAAGCATCTTCTTCGGGCACATCCGCCGCTGCCAAGTGAGAAAGTACCGACATCATCCGGAGGTCCGGGTGGTCGTGAAGGATGCTTCCCAGTTCGTTGAGGTCCTCTTTTCTGAAACCCAGCCGACCCATGCCGGTTTCGAGTTTCAGGTGAAAGCGCGCGTCGGGCTGACCTACCCACCGGGCCGCAGCCGCAAACCGCCGGAGCAGGTCCGGGGAGTGAATTTCGGGTTCGAGGTCAAACTGGATCAGGGTTTCGAGGCTGCCGGGGTCGGGGTTCATGACCATGACCGGTGTGCGGATTCCCTTCTGCCGCAGCGCGATGCCCTCCGACGCATAGGCAACCGTGAGGTAATCTACCCCTTCTTCCTGCAGCGCCTGGGCTATTTCCCAGGTGCCGCTGCCGTAGGATGCCGCTTTTACCATGCACATGATGCGGGTACCTTCGGGTGCGCGGGCCTTCAGGGTACGCAGGTTTTCTACCAATGCATTGAGGTTTACCTGAAAATAGGCCGCATTGAGTTTGCGCTGAAGCAGGGGAATGATGCGTTCGAGCTCGAAAGCGCGGGCACCTTTGAGCAGGAGGGTACTGCCCGAAAAATCGTCATACCGAAGGGTGCGCAAGAGGGCGTCGGTATCGGGAAAGGCAAGGCGGGTATTTATTTTTTCAAAAACGGGCCCTACCGTGCGCACACTGTCTGCTCCGACCAGAGCAATGGCTTCCTGCAAAAGCTGGCGCTGGACCTCTTCCTGTGCCTGGCCCAGGTGAGGCAAGTCTGAAAGAATGACCTGCTTGTTCGGATGCGCTTCTATGCGCGCTAGGGTGGCCAGGGCATTGCGAACCGAGTCGGGGTCGGCGGTGTAGGCATCGTTGATGATGGTCAGGTCGGGGTTGTCGGTGATCAGCTCCGCCCGCATCTGCAAAGGGCGCAGCAAGGGGAGCCTTGCCTGAATTCCTTCCTGACCCAAACCCAGGAAATTGGCCGTAGCGATGGCCAGCAAGGTGTTTTCTTTGTCTGCAGCCCCTGTGGGCAAAGGTTTTAGTTCCAGAGATCCAAGGGGAGATTGAACCCGGAAGGCCTGATTTTCGCCGGAAAGGGGAGTTTCTGCAAATTTCCAGTAATCGGATTCCTGCGATCCAATGGTTTTTACCTGGGGAAATTTTTCCTGCAAAAAACCGCAAACCCCGGGCTGGTTGCTGTGGGTAATGACGGTTTGGGTAGCTTCAAAGAGGAGGAGTTTTTCTTGCAGTTTTTGATTTTCTGAATCAAAACCTTCCTGGTGGGCCGCTCCGAAGTGGGTGAAAATGCCGATCGTTGGTTGGATAATGGCCTGTAAAATCGCCATTTCGCCCTTTTCCGAAATACCGGCTTCAAACAAAGCCACCTCTGCTTCGGGGTGCATCATCAACACCGAAAGAGGTACACCCAGCTGGCTGTTGTAGCTCAGCGGGCTTTTTACCAATTGAAAGCGGGCTTCGAGCAAGGTGGCGAGCCATTCCTTTACAATCGTTTTTCCGTTGCTGCCCGTAATGCCAATCACAGGAATGGAAAAGCGCTGGCGATGGACCATGGCCCATTTTTGGAGCGTGTCGCGCCCGTCATCGACGAGGGCGTAGTTGAGGTCCTTGCGGGTTGGTGGCTGCGTAACGATAAAATTTCGCACGCCCTGCTCCCAGGCATGGTCGATAAACTGGTGGCCATCGCGGTTTGCGGTTTGCAAAGCAACAAACACCGTTTGGGGTCCGTGGTGAATCAGGCGGCTGTCGAAAGCAACATACCGCAGCGGCGTTTGGTCAGGTATGCCCTGAAAGAGGTCTCGTGCCCCTGCGAGCTGGGCTATTTCGGGTAAGGAATAAGGAATGCCAAGTGTTGCCATGCCAGTAGGAAGTCCGTGGCAAGTTACCCAAAAGGCCCCTGACCGACATCATGCCTTGGCTTTACCGGATGCTTGTTTCCACCACAATGTCGCTGTGGAGCGTACGGTGAACGGGGCACTTGTTGCTGATTTCCAGGAGTTTAGCCCGCTGCGCCTCATCCAGGTCGCCTTCGAGCTCGATTATTCTTTCAATAAAATCCACCTTGCTATCCTGCTGTTCTGTATGGCCCATGTCTTTGGGATAGTCCTTGCGGTGTTCGAGGTGAACGCGCACCTCTTGCAGGTCCCAGTTTTTGCGGTCGGCGTACATGCGCAGGGTCATGGCCGTGCAGGCACCGAGCGAGGCCAGCAGGAGGTCGTAGGGTGAGGGGCCGAGATTTTCTCCCCCCACGCTAATGGGTTCGTCGGCCAGCAGGTGGTGAATGCCGGTTTGTATTTCGGTCGTAAAACCCGATTTGCCGATTCTGGCTACGGCCTGTTTGTCGGTGATAAGTGGCGGCCTGGTATTTTTTTCGAAGTACCTGCCCGCCCATTGAGCGATGAGGTTGCCTGCATAGCGGGCATCGTCGCGGCGGGTGAGGAGGTGGTCGGCGGTATCGAGGCTCATGAAGCTTTTGGGGTGAACCGCTGCTTGGTAAATGATGCGGGCATTTTCTATACCTACCACTTGATCAAAAGGTGCGTGTAGCACAAGCAGGGCTTTTTTGAAATCGCGTACCCGCTCAGGCAAAGCATGTGTGTCGAGGTCGTCGAGGAAATGCCGCTTTACTTTAAATGCCCTGCCAGCGATAATGGCCTCGGCTTCGCCCATGCTGCGGATTCTTTCCTCCACATCTTCCAGCAGGTGTTTCACATGGTTTGGCGCTGCGGGGGCACCGATGGTGGCTACGGCCTTTACCGATGGCAAAGCATCTGCCGCCATGAGCACCGCTGCCCCGCCGAGTGAGTGCCCGATCAGCAACTGAGGGGCCTGGTAGTTTTTTTCCAGAAAATCAGCCACATCGAGCAGGTCAGACACTTGGGTGGAGAAATTGGTGTCGTAAAAATGGCCTTCGCTTTCTCCTAATCCGGCAAAATCAAACCTCAAGACGGCGATTCCGGCTTGTGTGAGGGCCAGGCTGATGTGTTTTTCAGCAGTCAGGTTTCGGCCACAGGTGAAGCAGTGAGCAAAAATAGCATACGCCACAGGAGGCTCAACCACCGGTGTGTCGAGGTCGGCAGCAAGGGCAAGGTTAAAACGGTTGGGGATTGAGAGTCGGCGCGATTTCATAAGGGAAAATACGCAACTCCGCGTGTTTTGAAGCGTCGTACGCCTGACATGTTGTCAAAGACAGGACTGCGGTCAAAATAAAGGGCAAAGGGGTGCCTACGAATTGACGAAATTTATATTATTTAGGGTTCGAAAGATGGACGGGATGATGGAGCGATTGGGACCGGAAGATTTTATTGGAGAGCAAGACAGCTTGAGTCTTCCGATTATTGATGTGCGCTCACCCGGCGAATTTGAAAAAGGCCATATTCCCGGTGCTTTCAGTCTTCCCTTATTTGAAAATGATGAACGAGCCATCGTGGGAACCCTCTACAAGCAGCAGGGACCCAGGCTGGCCTTACACAAAGGGCTAGACATCGTAGGCCCCAAAATGAGCGGCCTGCTCAAGTCCACAGAGAAAATAGCCCGCAACGGAAAAGTACGGATACATTGCTGGAGAGGCGGCATGCGCAGCAACAGCATGGCATGGCTGCTGCGTACGGGCGGGTTTGAGGTAAGCGTATTAGAAGGCGGCTACAAAGCATTCCGCCAATGGACCCAGGACTTGTTTGTTTCTACATGGAAAATTCAACTACTGGGTGGCCGTACCGGAAGCGGGAAAACCGATATCCTGCGTGCGATGGCTCAAAGTGGTGAGCAGGTAATCGACCTCGAAGGACTGGCCAATCACAAGGGCTCGGCCTTTGGTTCATTGGGCCAGCTACCCCAGCCAACCATCGAGCAATTCGAAAATGAGCTTGCCTTCGTGTTAAAAACCGTCGATCCCAAAAAACCTGTTTGGCTCGAAGACGAAAGCGTAACCATTGGCCGGGTATGTATCCCAAAACCATTTTGGGAACAGATGACCCTTGCTCCCATGTGGTACGTGGATGTGCCCGTCGCGCAAAGAGTGAGCTATCTGGTGGAAGAATACGGCCTTTTTTCTCCTGAATTTTTAGCTGAATCTGTAGAAAAAATTACCCGAAGGTTGGGTGGGTTGGCTTCAAAACAGATTCAAACGGCTATTTTTGAAGGCGATTTGGCCCTCGCTGCAGGGTCACTTTTAGAATATTATGACAAAGCATATGATCTAACGCTGAAAAAACGCGAAATTCGCCCCTCTTTTTACTTAAACGTAGACCCAAAAGAGCCAGAATCAGCTGCGAAAATCATACGGGATAACCTGTTGACTATATGACAGATCAAACTCAGGAAGTGAAACTCACTCAGTTTAGCCACGGCGCAGGTTGTGGTTGCAAAATTTCTCCCCAGGTGCTCGACAAAATCCTGCACTCGGACATGAAAGCGTTGCCTAACCCCAATTTACTTGTTGGGTACGACCAAAAGGACGATGCCGCTGTTTATGATCAGGGAGATGGTACTGCCATTATCAGCACCACCGACTTTTTCATGCCCATCGTGGACGATGCTTTCGATTTTGGCCGTATTGCCTCGGTAAACGCCATCAGCGATGTATATGCCATGGGAGGCACCCCGCTGCTGGCAATTGCCATTCTGGGTTGGCCCATTAATAAGATAGCCCCGGAAGTAGCCCAAAAGGTGATTGAAGGCGCGCGCTTTATCTGCAATCAGGTAGGGATTCCCCTCGCCGGAGGACACAGCATCGACAGCCCTGAGCCGATTTTTGGCCTCGCTGTTACCGGAAAAATCAACGTTGGTAACCTCCGTACCAATGGCGGAGCCCTACCCGGAAATAAAATTTTTCTCACCAAACCCCTTGGTGTGGGTATCCTTACCACGGCCGAAAAGAAAGCCATCCTCAAAGAGGAGCACAAAAATGTGGCCCGCGACCTCATGATCCAGCTTAATAAAGTTGGGGAGGTTTTCAGCCGCCACGCCTATATCAAGGCCATGACGGATGTTACCGGTTTCGGTTTGCTGGGCCACCTCATCGAAATGTGCGAGTCGAGCCGAAGGAGTGCTGAAATTAATTTTGCGGAAGTGCCGGTATTGCCTGACCTCGATTTTTATATCGAACAAGGAGCTATCCCCGGTGGCACCGGACGCAATTTTGACAGCTATGGCCACAAAATTGCCGGCCTCACCGAGTACCAGAAAGCGATTCTTTGCGACCCTCAAACCAGCGGTGGCCTCATGGTGGCGGTTGTACCTGAGTACGAGCGCGAGTTTCAGCAGCTTTGCCGCAGCCTGGGTATGGAAATTACCCCCTTTGGCAAATTTGTCGAGCGCCAGGAGTGGATCGTGGAGGTGAAATAACCCGCTGAAAAGCTATTCCTTGTTTGGAATTCGGATGATAGCTCCGTTTTCGGGGTCGATGGCAAAGCCGATGAGGCTGTCATAAGGCAGGACTTCCACCGGAAAACCTTCGCCCGAAAGCGGAAACTGATCGAAAGGCATATCTGCCTCAAACTCCAATTGTCCTCCTTTCCACGAACCGGGCACCACATAGCCGGGGTAGGGGTTGATAGTATAAGTAGGCTCAGCGGGATTTTCATTGTCGTTTAGCGCCCAAATCACATCCGCAATGCTGTAGATGTCCACCATCGGATGTCCTTCCCCTTCGTTGTAAACGGACAGCCATTTACCGGAAGAATCCACCTTCATTTCCATGAGGTTCATGAGGGTGTACAGAGGCTCATAAGCCATTATTTTTAATACTCCTGCATCGTCGGTATAGCACCAGGTGGGGGTTTCGCCCATTTCCCCAAAAGCCATATTGATCGCATACAGCGTGCAAATACCTTCCTGGTTAATGGCTACGGAAACCACATTGGGTGCCTGATCCAGCGGACAAGTGGGTACCTGTGCAAGTATTGTTGCCAAAGGTGAAAGCATGAAAAGGGAAAGGAGTAGCTTTTTCATATGCTGGGCTTTGCTGAGAATAACGCCCCTGCTCCAGGTTTCATGTGGAGTTGTTTTTCTTTTTTGGAAAAAAATAAAAAATCACCTACACCTGGTAAGCGGTAGGTACCCCCGGTTTTTGGTCAGCCTCCAGTTCTTCGCGGAGTTTGACATAGCTGTTATATCGGCTAACTACGATCTCTCCGGTATCGACAGCGTTGCGAATGGCGCAGCCGGGTTCGTGGCGGTGCGAGCAATTACGAAAACGGCAGTCCTGCATACGGCTCTCCATTTCAGGAAAAAGTCCGGCGAGGTCTTCGGGTTCGATGGCCGTAACGCCCAGTTCGCGGATGCCGGGCGAGTCGAGCAGCCAACCGCCAAAAGGAAGTGGCAGCAGCTCTGCGAAAGTGGTGGTATGCGCGCCCTTGCCCGTAGATTCGGAAACTTCGCCCGTTCTGAGTTGCAGGTTGGGGTCAATCAGATTGCCCAAAGTGGATTTTCCGGCTCCGGAATGCCCTCCCAAAAAGGTCACCTGCCCTTGCATCCAATCCTGAAGCAAAGGTTTAACATGCTCGTCCCGTGCGCAAATAGCAGCCACCGGAAAGCCCAGCGAAGCGTAGAGTTTTTGCGTTTCGTCCAGCTCGGCGAGTTGTTCGGGTGTGGTGAGGAGGTCGGTTTTGTTAAATAAAAGGCGCACAGGCACCCTGTAAGAGGCCGCCGCTACCAAAAAGCGGTCAGCAAACCCCCGCGAAGTATAGGGGTCGTTGAGGGTATAAAGCAAAATGGCCTGATCTACATTTGCGCAGAGGATATGTACCCGGCGGGTGTAGGAAATGGCTTTGCGGAGGATAAGGTTTTTGCGGGGTAAAACCTGGGTAATGATGCCCACTTCTTCTTCCCCCTGTGGCTCGAAAAGGACATAGTCACCCGCCACCACCGGGTTAGTGCTATCAAGCTCGGCCAGGCGAAATTTGCCCCTGATCACACATTCGTGCAGCTCTCCGGTGTTCGTTTGGACTTTGTACCGCGAGCCCGTGGAGCGCAGAACGGTACCGGTGAGTTGCCGTCCGGTTACCTTTCCTCCTGGTTTACCTTTCTTTTTCATAGGCCTAGCGAAACTCAGATACGCCCGCCGATTGCCAGGCTTCCCGGTTGGCGAGTTGTACAGGGTGCGGAGCGGTACTTGCCACAAATTGCGGAATAAAACGCTGCCAGCCCATGCTTATGTCGAGGGTGGTGGAAGCTAATTTGTTTTGCCGGAAATAATGAATTTTCAGGTCGTTTTCTTCAGCAGAAAAATAACCCGTCAGCTCATCGAGGTTTTGCTCTAGCTTTTGACCCTGAATGGCCACCAGCTGATCGCCCCGGAGGATACCCGCAAGGTGTGCCGGGCTCCCGGGCCAAACCTGATCTACTTCCATCCCCATGGTAACTGCAATACCTAGTTTGCCTTCTGCCGCACCCGGAGGCGTCAATAAATTGAGCCCAAAACCATAAAAATCACCCGCAGCTACCAGGGCAGGTATCAGCTCGAACACGCCTGTGAAGTAGCGCGCAAAGAAATCGTTGAGGGAAATGCCCGCCAGCCGCTCGGCTGTACCCTGAAAATCGGCCCGGGTGTAGCCCCTGCCCGCCTGGGTTACGGTGCGGTACATTTCGCGCATCACGGTATCAAGCGATTCGCCATGGCCGGTTTTGCGGCGGATCTCGGTATCCAGCAAAAATGCCACGAGGTAGCCCTTGGTATAAAACGAAATTCGGTTGTTGGGAATGCCCTGGCGGTGATAGCCATTTACCCAGCTCATCATGCTCGCTTCGTGTAGCGAAACATAGTCTTTGGCGGGCATATTGTAGTGCGTTTCCATTTCCGAATTAAGGCTCTGCAGCCATTGATTCAGGTTCCAGAGGCCGGCTTTCCACACCATCAGATCTCCGTAGTAGGTGGTAACGCCTTCGGTTACATAGTGCAGGGCAGAGTATTGCGCCCGGCTGTAATCGTAGGGAAAGAGATCGGCCGGACGAAGGGTTTTGACATTCCAGGTATGAAAAAACTCGTGCGAGCACAACTCCAGAAAGGATCGGTACATGCCGGGCTCATTCAGCTGGATACCCGGCCCCATGGCCAACACCGTACATTTTTCATGCTCTACGCCATGCCTGAATTTATTGGGCAGGAGCAAAACGAGGTAATGAAATTCTGGATGGGGGAAAATACCGAAAAGGCTGTGTTGTGCTTCAGTAATGGGCGTAAGGTCCGTTTCTATCCGGCGCATATCCGGCTTGCCTTCTCCCAAAAACCACAGGTGCACGGCCAGTCCTTTCACGGTAAATGCGTGGTGCTTCAGCAAACCTGCTGCTGCGGCAAAGAAAGGCGTATCTACCAGCTCGTGGTAAGATTGAAATTCGTAGGAAGGGCCTTCTCCTGGCAAGGGACCTCCCAGCTCAAACCCCTCGGGCAAAAAAAGATTGAGGGTACACGGAGCCTCATACTCCCCGGGGCGGGCCATGAGGAGGTTGATGGGGTTCAGGTAAATCTGCTGGTTGTCCACATAAGAACCTCCGGCATCGGCCTGGTTGGCATAAAAAGCGTAGCTGATGCGGATAGGCGTGCCGGGAGCTGCCTGAACCTGCCAGGTGTTCGCATCCTTGATGGTGCAAATCAGCCGGTTGCCCTTATCGTCGGCGGCCCTTACACCGGCCACTAAACGGGGAAATGACTGAAGCTCATAACGCCCCGGGCGCCAGTGAGACAAGGCGAAGGCGTCGTGGTCGGTTTGGGCAACGGTTTCGATCAACACATTGACTAACTGATCGGCACGACGGGTAAACTGAAGTGAATATTTCAAGAGCGGCTTTTTTTCCTGTATTCAGGCAAATTAACGAAACCTGACGAAATCGAAGCCCCGGGCATGCATCCCTGCCTAAAAAGAGACCCCGGAGCCATTAGCCCCGGGGTCGAAAAAAACCCACAAACACAACCAACTCAGCTTTTAGCAGGTTTGTCCTTGATTCCAGGCCAGTTTTGATGGCTGGCTGGCAAGAGCTTTACTTCGTCTTTGTTCCACAGGTCGAGGGTATTGGTTCCCAGCTTGTTGTAGAACAGGTACACTTTTCCGTCGATTACTTTAAAAGTTTTGGGGTCCACAGGTGCTTTGCCGCTGTAGGCGCCCACGGCATAGGCACACCATCCGCCAAATTGGGGCAGGTACTTATTGGGGTTGGCTTTGAACAGGTCGCGGTGCGCCTCAGAGGCAAATTGATATACCACCTGTTCGTGGGTGAAGCTAATGGCCGGATTCCCTTTTTCGGCGCGGCCGTCAGCGAGGTAGGCTACCGGGTCGTAGCCTTCGATGGCCACATGGTTTTTATCGGTGAAATAGCGGTCCTGGGCAAAAGTAGAACCGAATGCCAGCAGGGCGAAGAAGAGGAGAGAGATTGATTTGAGATTCATGGTTGAGTAATTATTTGCTCTTGTTACGGAGATATGCCCAGCCATGGTTGGTCACCAAACGGACGGTGTAGGATGGGCGACAATAAAAAAAACCGGCCACCCTCAGGTAAGCCGGTCATTCAAAATCCACAGTAGGGTATCCTTACGGCCAAACGGCCAGGGGTTTCGTTTCGGGAACGCCCTGTATGATGGGCATCCATTGCCAGACGATCCAGGAAGCAGCTGCTACGAGCGCCAGGGTAGAGAAGAAAAGACGGGTGAAGGTATGGCTGATTTGGTTTTTCATAATCGAGTTGCTTTTCTTCTTTAACGGGCGAAAGAGGTGTTTCCTTTCCTGAAAAATTGCGTTTTCGATCAAACGTGCAGCCTTACCTGTTATCCGTGCTCCTGGCCGTGCAGCTATTTATTTTTGCAAAAATTTGTAGGTCAGGCCAATGCTCAGTACGTGCTTAAACTGGGTGCGGGGGCCCTTCATTCCCGTTGGCTCACCGTTTTCGTCCACGAGGTCGAAGCGGATATCATCGTCGTAAATCAGGTGGGTAAACACGCTGGTAACGATGTATTTGTTCACTTGCAACGAAAGGAGGTTCTCCCAGTTTACGTCCACATTGCCAAAGTTTTGGAGGTAGTTCATGAAAAAATCTGCCTTCGATTGCAGGGTTACGTTCTTCACGAGCTCCTTTTTGAATTTCACATTCAGGTAAGAACCTATTTCGTAGCGAAAATGACGACCAGCAAATTCGGCGGGCATGTATCGGGTCGAAAAGGCCGTGTCTGATACGATCGTAACCTTGGAGTTTACGGGTGAATAGTACACCGATAACACATCCGAGGGTTTGTAATCAAGACCTAAGCTAAAGTTAAGGTAAGCAGGAGTAAGCAGCTTAGAGATCGTATCTACCGGTGCTCCGGTATTGTCAAAAGTAACCCCCGGCGCAAACTGGGTGCGGAAGTTGGCGAGTCCGGTAAAAAACAGGTGTTCGCTGATTTTGTGGCCGTATTTGGAGTTGAGCTCAAAGCGGTCGTCATTTTTCCTCCAGGAAGCATCGTTTCCTCCCTGACGGATAACGCCGTAGCCCATGTCCAGGGTGTTTGACCAGGTAGCGTTCTCTTTTTCGTAGTTAGCAGACAGGTTTAAAAGGCCACCGATCGATATGGAAGCTACCCCGCCCGCCTGCCAGTAATCGCTGAATCCGGTATTGGTAAAGTTGAGGGTAGATACACCGTTCTTCTTCCAATAAGTGGTATCGGCCTCCTGGGCAGGCAAAACAGCAATAGACACCAGAATTAATAGAAAAACTAAGGAAAATTTTTTCATAGTTAAGCGTTGGTTTTTTGGTAAGACGCGATAAAGGTAATTGGTCACCGGGTTTTTGGTAAATTTGCCCAAACCCCGGAGGTGTTTTTTTTCTATGGAATCAGCTTCTCAGTTCACTTTGCTTGCCATGTTTCTCGTTTTCGGGGGCATTTTCGCTGCATTGCTTTTGGGTGTCAATAAATTGCTGGCCCCTTTCAGGCCCAATCCGGAAAAAAATACCTCTTACGAATGTGGCGAAGAACCCATGGGAGGCGCGGTGCTCCAGTTCAATTCCCGGTTCTATGTCGTAGGCCTTATTTTTCTGGTGTTTGAGGTGGAGCTGTTGTTCCTTTTTCCGTGGATAACGGTTTTTGCAGAAAAAACATACCTCCAGGCCCTTCCTGCCTGGGGATGGCTGGCATTAGGCGAAGCAGGTGTTTTTATGGCCGTGCTCATCTTGGGGCTAGCTTATGTATGGGTCAGTGGCGACCTCGATTGGATAAAGCCCGAACCTGTGGCGCACCCGCAGCCAGAAGCGGCCAAGCTTGATCGCTACGCGTCCATCAACCTACGGTATGCAGGCACCCACGCACCCACCAAATCCTGATTGTATGCGTATCGGTTTCAGAGAATTTCTCCTCATACTCTTCGTGGTCTTAGCCCTGTTTCAGCCGTGGGCCATGCGCCGCTCCCGTAAACGCAAAGGGCAGATTACCGACGCACGCGACGAAGACCTCGAAGTGCTCGATGACCCCACTCCCCGCAAACAACCCCCGCATGGACCCGCAAAGCGCTAAAACCGGCGAGGGACGGGTGCTCATTACCCAGCTCGACGACCTCATCAATTGGGCAAGGCTTTCGTCGCTTTGGCCCATGAGCTTTGGGCTCGCCTGCTGCGCCATTGAGATGATGGCCACCAACGCCAGCCACTACGACCTCGACCGTTTCGGCGTATTTCCCCGCCCTTCTCCCCGCCAAAGCGACGTGATGATCGTGGCGGGCACCGTTACTTTCAAAATGGCCGACCGCATTCGCCGCCTCTACGAGCAAATGCCCGAGCCCAGGTACGTGATCTCGATGGGCTCCTGCTCCAACTGCGGCGGCCCTTATTGGGAGCATGGCTACCACGTAGTGAAAGGGGTGGACCGCATTATTCCGGTGGACGTATATGTACCCGGATGCCCGCCCAGGCCCGAGGCCCTCATTGGCGGCATTCTTAAACTGCAGGAAAAAATCAGGGGAATAGCCCCGGCACCCGAAGCAATCAACCCCAGCGCATGACCGCTAAAGCCATTTTTGAGAAGCTCCTGCTTGCCTTCGGACAAGAAAGCTTTCCCGCTTTTGATGCGGAAGCAAAGCAGCCTTTGTTGACCGTAGCGGTGGATAAACTGGTGGAAATCTGCATTTTTTTGAAGCAGGATCCCGACCTCGCGTTTGATCTGCTTAACAACCTCAGCGGGGTAGATTTTGGCCCTGAAGTGCAGACCAAAGCGGTTTTTTATCACCTCACCTCCTTGTTTCACGAACACCAGCTGGGCTTGAAGGTAGAGGTTCCCCGCTCGGGCGAGGTAGCTGTGCCCTCGGTGGCGGGCGTATGGCGTACGGCAGATTGGCACGAAAGAGAAGCATTTGACCTGGTGGGCATCCCTTTCAGCGGGCACCCCGACCTCCGGCGTATCCTGATGCCCGAAGACTGGCCGGGGCATCCCCTCGAAAAAGACTACCAGGAGCCTGAATTTTTCCACGGCATACAGGTGGCGTACGAAGCCCCTGCATCCAGGCCCGAGGAAGCAGGGCCTCCGGATTTGGGGTCGAATTGAAGTTTTATTATCCTTGAAAATAGAAAAATGGGGTAAAGATATCGCAGTCAATCGGCGGTTTTGAAATATTGCGCTATACCCTGTTTAGGGGAGAATTTTTCGAAGAAAATACAATAATATTTAATGCAGTCATGGGGCTATAATCGTCTGTTAACCGAGGTTTCAGCCTTATTTTTGATTGGTATTAAATTCGAAAAATTCACCTTAAAAAAATCTTTCCCATGCGTAGTATGTACGCTGTTATTTCACGGCTTAGCCTTCTGTTGCTGGCTGTGTTCCTGTTTTCCTGCAAAGGCGAGCAGATCGGATCTTCTACCCGCCTCAATATTCGGGGGGTGGTGATCAGCGATAGCGGTTTGCCCGTGCCGGGAGCCGCTGTATCGGCCCACGGCAAGTCAGCAACGGCCGACGACAACGGCCTGTTTAGCCTCGAAAATGTGCAGGTGCCCTCAGACCGGGGCGTAATAAGTGTATCTGCCAATGGTTTTTTTGCCGGAGTAAGGGGCTTTATTCCTGGGAAAAATGACCAAAGCCTGACGGTGACTCTCGCCACCAAAACAACCGTAGCCGATTTTCCGGCCGGCACGGGTGGTACCGCCACCCTCCCAGGAGGTGCTTCAGTAGATATCCCTGCAAGTGGGGTATCCACAGCCAGCGGATCAGCCTATTCCGGCCAGGTCGAAGTAGCGATGATTCACCTTGATCCTACTTCAGCGGACTTTGCCGAAATGGTTGCCGGAAATGACCTCATAGCCGAAAGAACCAATGGCGATGAAGCTACCCTCTACACCTACGGTATCTTGCGCGTGGAGCTATCTGACCCAAGCGGCAATGAGCTGCAAATGGCCACCGGAAAAACGGCTACCATCGAAGTGCCTGTGCCTGCCAGCATGGCCGGAAATGCTCCTGCGACTATTCCGTTGTGGTATCTGGACGAAGAAACCGGAATCTGGATGGAAGAAGGGGAGGCGACGCTTTCGGGCAATAAATACGTGGGTACAGTAGCCCACTTCACCGACTGGAACTGCGACCACCCTGAGGGTACCGGCACCGTAACTGGCCGCTTACTCGACTGCAATGGCCAGCCCATTCCTAACTTAACGCTCAATGTAGGGCAAGGAACCACCGTGACAGATAGCGATGGTAACTTCAGCCGTCGGGTGCCCAGCAATACCGACTTTCAGATTACCCCAGCAGGGGGAGTCGTCAGCTTCACCCCCGTAAACGTTTCATCGCTCACCGAAGGTCAATCCAAGGCAGTGGGCAACATTGCGGCGGGCTGTATTACCCAAATCGAAATCAATCTCTCCGATTGTCAGGGGCGCAGTGTTGATTTTACCATGCTTACGGCTTCCTGGAGCCAGGGGGGTACCCAGATTTTTACTGAAAAAACTTCGCTGCTGATGGCGGTTCCTCCCAATACCAGCATTATTCTCTCGGGCGTTACGCTTGATGGAAGGCGAGGCAATGCTTCCGTCACTTCCGGTGCAGTCGGCACCACCACGGTAGTTGATCTGAGTATGTGTGATGGCGTGGTACTTTCACCCACCTCGTTTACGATCTCGGGCTCCATCTTCAATGGCCGGGTGGTGAATATTGTGCCTGTTCAGGTATTCTCCTTTTCCTCGGCTTTGTCCATTTATACCATTTCTGATGATAAAACGGACATAACCATCGTGGGGACTACGGCTTATAACCTGATTACTTTCACGAGTATTCCTGGAAAAACAACCGGCTCGTTTCAGTTTGGAGGCGGGAGTTCCATTGATGCGAGTGCTTCTTTCCGTGACAAAGTAGGTACTGACTCTGTTTATGTTTCGCTGAGTAGTGTGCAAAGCGGTACGCTTCAGATCAGTGAATACGGCCAGGTAGGAGATCGGGTAAAAGGTTCGTTTACCATGGTCATGAACGGAGAATATACAGACCTTAGCTTCACCACCTCCACCCCGATTACCAACCTCACCGTTACAGGTACTTTTGAGGCCCTCCGTAGTCCCGACGAAAATTAAAGCGATAGCAATAGTGGAAAAGCCCTGGCCTCATCTGGTCAGGGCTTTTTTGTTGCCAAAAAGAAAGGCTGATCAGCTGCTGGAAGGAATAGCCCCCTTTTTTGACAGGAATACCCCCGCTTGAGGTAGTCGTATTCACACATCTTTATATGTGGTTTGAAACCTCAAGCTTATCGCTGTTTCGAAGCATATGTTAGAAACAATACACGTAATTATTTATGAAAAGCACTTCTACCTTAATTTGCTGGCTACTCTTTAGCCTATTGCTCATGTCAACTTCCTTATGGGCACAGCAGCCTGCTATTTCCGCCGTTACGCCTGCTGCCACCCAGGTTGAAAAATGGGGAAAATTCGAAGCGACGGTAACAGCTACGGCTACATACTTTAACCCTTATGACTACGACCAGGTGTGGGTGAAAGCGACCTTTACTTCGCCCACAGGTGTTGTGGCCACGGTTGACGGATTTTACCTGCAAAACTACCAGATAAGCAATACCAGCAACGGAGCACTCACCACCCTGGGTGCACCTACGTTCATGGTTCGTTTTGCGCCGAATGAAACGGGCCAGTGGTCATATGTGGTAAGTATGACCGATGCCAATGGAACCGGCACCTTTGCTGCGCAAACCTTTACCTGTAATGCCGCAAGCGGCGACCAAAACCAGGGTTTTGTGCGTCATCAGGGCAGCAATTACCTGAAGTTCGACGACGATTCGCAGTATATCCCCCTCGGAAACAACATAGCCTGGCAGTCGGGCAATGCTTATGTGAGCTACAACAACTGGGTGACGAAGCTGAGCAACAACGGCGGCAACTTCTTTCGCCTGTGGCAATGCGCCTGGGGATTGGGCATTGAATGGAGAAACAGTGGTTACGAAGGGCTACGCAAATACAAGCAGGACAACAGCTACTATCAGGATTGGCTATTCGATTTTTGTGCAGAAAAAGGCGTGTACGTGATGCTTTGCCTGCAACACCATGGGCAGGTTTCTTCGCAGGTAAACCCCAACTGGAGCGAAAGCCCATACAATGTGGCCAATGGCGGCATGTGTACCAATACCTGGGATTTTTTCACAAACGCGGCTGCCCGTGCGGCTACCAAAAACCGCCTGCGCTACGTGGTCGCCCGCTGGGGATACTCCCGGGCCATTATGTGCTGGGAGCTTTTCAATGAAGTAAACTGGACCGACGATTTCACCAATCACCAAAACGAAGTAGCAGCCTGGCACCAGGAGATGGCTACTTTTATCAAATCCATTGACCCCTACCAACACCTCGTAAGCACCAGCTACGCCTACGACTACTACGACCCGGTGGTGTGGATGATGCCCGAAATAGACCTGACACAAACCCACTACTATGCCGGAGTATCGAATATAGAACGGGTGCTGGGCAATGGCGTGAAGACCTACCTCGAAGACTTTGGCAAACCCACGATCAACGGAGAATTTGGCCTTACGACCTCAGGTAGCGGCCTCAGCTCCACCGACCCCAACGGCATTCACCTGCACAACGGGATCTGGGGATCCATTTTTTCGGGAGGCATGGGCAGCGCTGCGCTTTGGTGGTGGGATAACTACATCGAGCCCAGAAATCTCTACCCGGTTTATCAGACGATTTCCCAATTGGTGCCCAATATTCCTTTCCGGCAGGCCCAATTTGCACCGGCCAACTCCTACGTATTGGGCGCCTCCTCTGACCTCATCATTACCCCCGGACAAGGTTGGGGTGCGTTGGCCGATACCAGCTATGTGATCAACGCTGCCGGTCAGATTTCGCCCGCAGCCGCTAACCTTTCCGAGTACCTATATGGTTCGCAGTGGAACACCGAGTACCGCCGCCCGCCTGTATTTACCCTCAATTATGCCCTTCCCGGAGCGTTTAAGGTTAGAACAGGAGGTTCTACGGGTACCACACCTAAAATCGCCATCTGGCTCGACGGCGTGATGCTTCTGGAGCAAACGGCTACCATCAACACTACTTTTACCATACAGGTACCAGCGGGAGCGCATACCATCAAGGTGGACAACACCGGCACCGACTGGGTCACCATTGCCTCGTACACCTTCACCGGGTCTGGATCGGCTGGCGACAGCTACGCCCTGATGTCGGGCGATGGTCAAAAAGTATCGGCTTGGGTACTGAACAACCGCTACAACCACGAATATGTAAAGGCCAATGGCAATCCGCCGGTGCTCACCAACGGCACCCTGGTCGTGCCCGGAATGGCCAACGGCAACTATTTCGCCAACTGGTACGACTGTCAGTCGGGAGCCTGGATTGCCCATACGCCCATTACGGTGGTAAACGATACCTTGACCATTGCCCTGCCTGCCGTGCAGTGGGACCTGGCCCTGGTAGTGGATGGCACTGCGGTGAACATCGAAAAGATACCCGCTGAGCTTTCCATGAATCTCTACCCGAACCCCATCGCCGACGAGACGCTGTACGTCGATTTTGAGCTCGAACAGGCAGGAACGATTACGTGGGAAGTGATTGCACTTGACGGACGAATCCTGCAATCCGGGGATACAGAGGTGTTTGCGCCTGGTGTTCAGCAGCTTTCTTTCGGGTGGGTCAACAACCTTCCTGCCGGATTTTATTGGGTAAAAATCACCGCTGAAAATCGGGCAGGAGCCAAGCCTTTCGTGGTAAGGAGGTAGGATAAAGAAATGACAGTTAGATGGTTCGGATTCAGCAATGAATTCGGACCACTTTTTAATTTCCGGGAGCAGGTGCTGAAATATTTGTCTGTAAATACATTTTGTGGGATAGGGATTACTGGGGATATTGATAGTTAACCAAAGAACCGCCTCCATGCGATTTTTCTATTTCGCGCTTCTGATTTTTCACGCTTCGAATTGTCTGTTTTCGCAGTCATTTCGGGCGCTGGAGGTGATGGATTTTTCAGGTATGGACCCATTTGTGCGTACGGCTGAAGGGCCTGGCGGATTGGTATTTGGGGCGGGAAAACAGGGTATAGCGACTTTTGACGGACAAGAAGTTACGCTTCTGGTTACCCAAAATGAATCAGGGGAGGTATATGATGTGATCCCTGGAGAAGGTAAGGAGATGGTATTTTTGGGCAATAGAGGGGTTATATTTTTGAAAAATGGCAATTACCAGGAAACACCTGAGTTAACGTTCGTAACGCTTCCGGTGAAGCCTAAGCCCGGAGACAGAATTTTAAGAACCAAGGGAGGAACAATCTGGGTTGCGGTTTCAGGAAAGGTTTTGAGCATTAATGCACAAAAAATCCGGGAGCACAATTTTCCGGCCAGCCGAATATTTATCGCAGAAAGTGTTTCCGGCGACATTTTCGCTGTTACAGAATTTGGAACAGTCTATCAATTCAATCCAGGAGTCGATCATTTTTCGTTTATCAGTACCAATCTGCATTTGGGCAAAGTAAACGTGCTGGCCACAGATCCCGCCGGAAGGCTCTTTGTGGGCGGCAACCAACTTTTTTGCCTAACCATTGAGACGCCTTACCTACGCATGAATGCAGCGGTCGTATCCGCTATTAAAGGTAAAATAAACGCAATAGGGTACTGGCCTAAGCTGGGTCTGCTTGTTTCTACAGATTCACTGTCATTGTCGTTGGTAACAAAGGGCGCTCAATCCTGGGAATCGCGGAAAATGTACAACCATCTGGATCAGCACCGGGTGGATGATCTGCCTTTTTCGTTGGTGAATCAATTTGTGAATGTTAAAGACAATCAGATATGGGCGATAAGCCGTGAAGGGGTATTTCTGTTGTCTTTTAATTTTTTTCAAAAAATTGACGGTCTTCCTAACACAGATACGTGGATGGCTTCGTCCAATCTGGATGGCTCTATTCTGTGGTGTGGTGGGATGGTTTATAACATTGAGCGGAACGGCTATCTGATTCAACCTACAATCTACCTGCTGGGTACAAAATCCACCATTTCTTCCACGGCCGAACTCCCTGGAGGGTTATTGATTGGCGACCTCGCAGGCCGGCTTTTCCTTAAATCTAATAACGAAACCCGGCTTTTGACAGACCTCTCCTCTCGTGGGAGTATTATATTCAATATTTTTCGGGATGATCAGAGCGAAGTCTGGTTTTGTCAGGCACCCAAAGATAAACCGCTTTTGGGGGTTTCGAAGCTCACTTCGGATAAGCAGGTTTTTCACTACGGAGCATCATACGGTTTCAAAAGCCGGATGCTCGTGATGCGTCAGCGGCAGGACGGGGTTATGTTTTTTGCAGGTATAGGAAAGCAAGACTATCTCTACCAGAAAGACCTTGAAAAAGATACCTTCTACAACCGAAGCCTCATCCTTCCTCCGGCGGTCACTCCCGGGTTCGAAGTGCATGACCTGACCTTTGACCAACAAGGCAATGTATGGCTGGCAACCTCTGAGGGGCTGTTTTTTCAGCAAACGGATTCTATTCAGCGAATGACGCTGGGCGACTGGCCCGAGGACCTCGAAATGCGGGCTATCGCCTCTTCTCCTGATGGCGCTATCTGGGTTTCAAGCCGCAACCGGGGCGTGGCCCGGTATTATCAGGGAGCTGTCTCCTTTTTTGGAGAAAAAGCTGGAATTCCGGCTGAAGAAATGAACTACAGGAGTATACTCGTAGATCGGGAAGGATACGTTTGGGTAGGTAGCAGCGAAGGATTTGTCTGTTCATTGAACCCTTCTCCCTCTCCTAAGCAGACTCCCACACCCTTTTGGTTAGGTTTTGAAATAGAAGAAAAAAAAATTGAGCCCAATGCATTACAAGGATTACTTAAAGTGCCTTATGGGAAATTTTTTCAGGCTCATTTTCTTTCACTAACCTTTCCGAGCTCCCTGGTGAAATACCAGTTTCGGATTACAGGGATAGACGAAGAATGGCACGATCTGGGACCTCAAAATTATTTTTCTCGCGAAAAAATACCGTCTGGCTCGTATCAGATCGAGGTTAGGGCCCAGCAATCGGGGGGGTATTCTTACAGCGAACCGGCTGTGTTTGCCCTGGAGGTAGAACCTGAATGGTACCTGCATCCCTGGGCTTTCAGCTTTTACGTTGTTCTGATCTTACTTTTTATCTGGGCCATCAACCGGTTGCTATCGGACCAGCTCCGCAGGCGGAATATGATCATGGAGGAGCAGATCAAGGAGCAGACAAGCGAACTTGTGCTTGTCTCCGAAAAAGCAATGGCGGCAAGTGAGGCCAAAAGCGCCTTCCTGGCTAACATGAGCCACGAAATTCGCACCCCCATGAATGGCGTAATCGGTATGGCCGATCTGCTCAGCACCACCCCACTCAACCAGGAACAGCACGATTATGTAGAAACTATTCAGTCGAGCGGGCATAGCCTCGTGGCAATCATCAACGATATCCTCGATTTTTCAAAAATTGAATCCGGTAAAATGGAAATCGAGGCCCAGCCGTTCAACATGCGTGAGGTGGTGGAGGAGGTAATTGCCATGTTTGTTACCCGTGCTTCTGAGAAAAAAATCGAACTCTTTGCGGATTACAGCCCGGATATTCCCGAAGTAATTCAGGGAGATGTGCTCAGGATAAGGCAGGTATTGATTAACCTCGTGGGAAATGCGGTGAAGTTTACCGATAGGGGAGAAGTAGAAATCAGGATTTATGTCGACCATGTTTTGCCCGAAATAGGGAAAACCTTCCCCCTCTGGATTTCAGTACGCGACACAGGCTTGGGAATCTCTGCACGGGAAATCGGCAAGTTGTTTTCGGCATTTTCGCAGGCAGATCACTCCATTACCCGCAAGTTTGGTGGCACCGGGCTCGGCTTGGCCATTACACAGCGGCTTATACAGCTAATGGGAGGAGCCATAGGGGTCGAAAGTCAGGAAGGAAAAGGCTCTGTCTTTACCTGCTACATCGAAACCAAAGCCCTAGAGGCGTCCATCAGTGCCGAAGGCGCCCCAAAGAACCGGTCGTCGCTTTGGGGCAGAAAAGTACTTGTACTTGAAACACATGCTGCCCTGCTCCAAATCCTGAAACGTGACCTCGAAGGGGTGGGAATGGAGGTTTTTTCCGCCGGAAATTTATCTGAAGCGCAAGGTCTGATGGTCAATGGATGCCAGCCGCACGTAGTTATTTCTACCAACAAGGGGCAGGACCAGGCCTGGATGGATTGGTTTATTTCAATAGAAGAAAACCATACCCCTCTGGTGCTGCTTACTCCGGCACACAAATCTTTAGCGGATGAGCGGCCTGCAAAGGACAGAACTGCCTATTTGGTAAAACCTTTCCGTTTTTCGAGGTTGCTCGATGCCATTCAAAAAGTATTGGATCCGTTAACGAACCCCTCGCCTATTGGAACTTTCGGTGTGGAGCCAATGCTGGCTGTTGATTTTCCTATGAGTATTCTGGTGGCAGAGGACAATGTGGTAAACCAAAAAATATTAACCAAAATGCTCGCTAAAATGGGCTTCACCATCCGTATAGCACCGGATGGCGAAAAAGCGGTGCAGATGTTTGACGATGAATATGCAGACCTGATTTTTATGGACATGCAAATGCCGGTGATGGATGGATTAACGGCCACCCGTGTGCTTCGGCAAAAATATCAGGGAACTGCCCAGCCACTTATTATCGCAGTAACCGCTAATGCCATGAAAGGCGACCGCGATTTATGCCTCGCAGCCGGGATGAACGACTACATCAGCAAACCGTTTCAGCAGGAGGATCTGCGTCGCATTCTCAAAAAATGGGGCCCACTCACCCAAATAAATACCTTCAACGAGTCTTTATGAAAGCCGGATATGGTCTTTTACCGGAAAGCCATACCTGCGCTGATATGCCTCCAGGGTATTGCGCAGCAGCATAGCCCGGGTCATGGGCCCTACCCCTCCCGGAACGGGCGTAATAAAGCTGGCTTTTTCCGATACGGCCTCAAAATCTACGTCTCCCATCAGCTTGAACCCCGATTTGGAGCCGGGTGCTTCCACCCGGTTCATGCCAACATCGATCACCACAGCCCCTTCTTTTACCATATTGCCCGTAATCAGGCCAGGCTTTCCCACGGCCACAATCAGGATATCGGCCTGGGGGCAGATGCGCTCCAGTTCCTCTTTAGGGGTGTTTTTGTGGCAAATGGTTACAGTTGCTTCGCCAGGGTCGCCGCCGCGCGACATCATGATAGAGGTAGGGCGGCCCACGATACGGCTTCTGCCTACCACCACACAGTGTTTGCCTTTGGTGGGAATATTGTAGCGGTGCAGTAGTTCTAATATACCTGAAGGGGTTGCCGGAGCAAGCGAAGGAAAGTTGAGGGTCATGAGCCCCACATTCAGCGGATGAAAACCATCTACATCTTTAGTGGGGTCAATGCTTTGGGTAATATCCTGGGGGGTCATGTGCTCTGGTAGTGGCATCTGTACAATCAAGCCATCTACATCAGGATCGTTGTTAAATTCATGCACCTTGGCAATCAATTGCTCCTGGGAAATACTTGCCGGAAGGCGTTTGAGGGTGGAGCTGTAGCCTACATATTCGCAATCGGTGATTTTGTTGCGGATATAAATGCGGGAAGCAGGATTATCCCCTACCAGAATGGCCGCAAGGTGAGGAGGCCTGTGCCCCGCAGCTAGCAGGCTCGCTACTTCTAATTTGATTTCGTCCCTGATCGACAGCGACACTTGGTTCCCGTCCAGTATTTGCATGATTTTGCTCCTTGAGCCCGCAAAGATGGCAGTTTTTGTCCGCTTCTTCAACCCGGAGCGCTGATCAAACAACTTTCAGGAATGACACCCGAGCGTTGATCGTTGGGCTTTGCAATCGGATTTTGGGCAATAAAAAACGGGCCACCCCTAAAAGGCAGCCCGTTTCCCGAAAAAATGCGGGTTACTTGATAAACTTCAGCACAAAGTCCTGTCGGAATTTTACCACTTCTTCTTCGGCGGCCATCTCAAAGCGGTAGCCTTCGTTGCTTTTGCGCTTGTCGATCAGGCCCTGCATGGGCACGTTGTAGTCGTCGTAGAAAGACGAAATGGTGTGCAGCACTTCGCCATCGAAGCGGAAGTAGAGCCAGTTGAACTCGTCCACTTCCAGGTACAGCGTCATGCGGTCGGGCACCCGGCGACCTTCGCCATCTACTGAGCCCATTTCATATACGATTTTGGCGTTGATCTTTTTGTTGATCGGGTTGCCGGCCAGGCCAATCAGGCCTACTTCGCCATCGTGCCAAAGGGCTTTCTGTTCAAAGCTATAATGGTAGTTTACGCCACTCAGCAACACCGTATAGGGCAGCTGGCGCGACAGCTTGATGTCGGTGTACACCATGGCGTTGCGCACGTTATCCAAAAATTTACCCGTCTCTCTTTCGCCGGGTTTGCCTTCGTCGAGCAACTCCGACACCCCTTCGAGGAAGGCCTGCTGGTTGAAGTCGATGTCTTTATTGGCTGCGGTAAGGAAGAGGAGGTTAGATGAAATTTTGGTAAGCGGTTCGGGAGGAATTACGCCCAGGTCCACACCCATGAGCATGTTGGTGGATATCTGCCGCTTTTTCAGGTCGTCTTTCCACGATCCGGCCATTTTTACTACCATCGTTTTATCCGGGAAAGCATAAGGGAAGCCCATGATGCCCTGCGAGGTGATGGTATTGTTTACGTCGTCAAAAGACACAGTGGAACCCTTAAAGGTCGTGTTCTTGATTTTGGCTTCAGATCCGATTTTGAATTCTTTTTTCTTCCGGTCGAAGGTCAGGCCCCCGGTTGCGGTTACGATTTCAAGGTCGGCAGGGTCGTCTTTTACCTGCAGGAAGGTAGAGTAAAAGACCCTCGATTCAGGCACAAAATTCAGGCCCACACTGAGTTGCTCTCCATCCACGTTGACCAGTTTTTTCTTGTCAATAGGAATAAATACAGAGTCAGGGTTAACGACGGTCTTTTCAAAGGTAAACCAGGCACCCTTAAACACCGGGTTTTCAGATTCGATTTTTACCTCCCCTTCAAAGCTCAGGAACTTACTGGAAGCATCCATTTGGGCATTTCCCCTAAACAGGATTCGCTCTGTGAGGTAGAATTGCTGATCTTCGGATATGGGGCCGGAAGCAACGGTGGTGGTATCGCTGTTGACTTTGATGTTGTCAAACTGGATGTACTGCCGCTTGCCGTTTACCTCGATGTAGTCGTATTTACCGCCACCTTCGTATTCGTTTCGGCCAAAGATCTGGATTTTGCTCTGGTATATCCGGTGAAATTTAGTGGTCTGATCGGCTTCAACCAGGGCATTTTCCAGCGGTTTCAGCAGGTCATTTTCCTCGATAGTCACGGTTTGCTTGTCTGGCGTAATCATGGCGTCGGCCACATATATATACGGTACGCCGCTCACCACTACTTCGCGTTTTTCTACATTGAAGTAAGCCGATTGGGCATTGAAACGCAGGCTGTCCTGCTTCGGATCGGTAGAAACAAAGAAGTTGTCTCGGGCATAAGAGCTTACATTTTCCAGTTTCAGGTCGTTGGTAGAGCGCTGATAAAGCCCCTTGGCGAGCGAAGTAGCGTATTGATGCTCAGGAAAAGCCGCGAGGGTTTTGCCAGCTTCCTTGGTTTCAAAATTGGTGCGATGGCGGTACACATCGTAGCCCACCGTTACTCCCTGCGCAAGGAATAATTTCTTTTCAGGGTCGTCTTCGTCAATGATCGCAAACTCAGCTCCATCGGCTTTAAAGTCCATTTCATTGAAAACTATGCTGTCGTCGCTGATCATTACCTGCCCGAGGACAATGGTTCCATCCCCAATCATGCCCTGGGGCGTGATGGCGAGTGTACCAGTGAATTTTCCCTCACCTCCGAAAACAGAAATGGCCTCATAGGTGGAACTCAGGGTGAGCTTGTCCTGCTTGGTGTACCATTTATAGTCGCCGCTTACGGCATCAACTTGCGGGAAATAAACGCCCCCGCGAAAACCCCTTCGTAGGTTAAAATAGTTGATATTGGCCATGCAGGAGTCGAAGTGAAACACAAACGTATCGCTCTTCGCCACGGTGCCGAGGTACTCCATGGTGCCTTTTCCCTGAAGGCCTTTGCTGTCGAGGGAGATTTCATCGAAAAATTTACCCTTGTTGCCGTATATCGGAAGCCCGCTTTCGGGCGCTTCGTGCTTAAATCCGAGGGTAAAATCTTCCATCACCTGCAGCCGCTGTTTAAACTCCGGAAATATTTCAGAGGAGTAAAAGCTGCCGTCGAACAGGAGGTTGTTGGGGTCAAATGTTTCCAGACTATCCAGCACAAACGGGTCCACGCTGAAGTGCATCCGCTCTTTGGTATATACCCCTTCTTCTACATCCGGCCTGGCCCAATACACGTAGCTGGGAGAGAAGCTGTCGAAAACAGGATATTCAGGAAAATCTTTCTGGCCGCTCTTGTTGCCCGGATCATCGATGTAAATAGCGCCTGATATACCTTCAAAGACGGTATTGGCCAATGCCTGCTCCAGGGGCGTGGGTTCATAGCCAGGCACCGGGTTTCGCACCAGCACAAACCTCAGCGAGTCAATAGAGTCGCAGAGGATTTTATAGCCGTTGTAATCAAAGGTAAAGCTCAGCCGGTCCTCATCCATGGAGTAGAAGTTGAGCTTACCGCTCGCTACTGCTCCGCCGAAGTGCAGATTCCGGTCTTTTTGCACAATTACGTGCTCTTCCAGTGGTACCACCCGAATATAGGCGCTGTCGCTCAACGAGAAGAACCGCACGCCACGGAGGTCTATTTCGCGGGTGTCGAGCCGCATGATGGCGTTAGAGCCTGTATCTACTTTCGAAATCAACTGAATGGCGTCGTAGTCTTTCTTGTCTCTGGCTGCGAGCCCCCAGTCAAACATCTTGGGTTGGGGTGTTATTTGCTTTGTTACCTTATCAAATCGGATAAATCCGGAACCTTCCAGTCCGGGAAGGGCCTGCTCCAGGGCCGAAAGTTCACTCACCATTTTGTTGTCTTCTACTATCGTGGAAGGGAAAATAGGTTGGCCGGGGTGGGTGAGGGCAAAGCGGTAAATGGCCCCGATGGGGTTGAATTTCATGATGCCCTTGAACTGATCGAACCTGGCTTTGGTGAAATAGTCAAAGGATTCGATAGCCGATACCTTGTTTTCACGGTCGATAAATGCCGTGAACTGTACTTCGTCTGTACCCAGTGGCCAGATAATGGCTTCAAAATAGAGGAAGTATTCGTGATACGAGTCAGTAAAAGGCACGCTTTTGTAGGTTCCGCGGCGGGGCTTTTTGAGCAGCACGGTACTGTCCTTTGTGGTGTAGTACAGGTCCATACCTGGGTGGTAGAGGCTGTCTTTATCAAAGAAAACAGTCGCTTCTACATTCCGGCTCACGAGGCTTTCCAGGTCGAGCACAAAGGATTCGCCTTTCAACAACATCGCGGTTTTGTTGTCGCGGAGGATTTCCATCTTCGCCAGCACGTGCTGCTTCACTTTCATGGGTACGTCGGGCTCGTAGGTGAAGCTGTATTCGCTATCGTTGGTATTGCTGTCCCAATCGCTGTAGTCGGTATCGGAGCTGGTAAACGAGTTGTCGACGGAGTTGGCATAATCCCATTCGTCGTCGCTCAATGTATTGGCCTTGGTTTCAGCGTCTTTATAGAAGTCCGAACTTGGGCTGGTGCTCCATTCGTTTTGTTCCGGGTCGCCGCCTGCCTCAGGTACGTAGTCCACCATTACGTCGTAGGCGGAACCGATTTTACGTACCCCCGTGAGGGAAAATCCTCCCTCATAGCGCACGTTAGGGATAAAATTTTCAATAACTACACCCCCTTCGTAGGAGGCAAAGAAGGGGAAATTGGCTGTATTGGGGTCTTTGAAGCCAATGTTGGCATCTTCAAAAAAACCGACAAGGGGCTTGTTAATCAGGCTTTTATAGTAAAAAGTAACACTATCGGCTTTAACCTGTCCAAAATTCAGGTTCAGCACATAGTCCTTAAGCTCCGCATATACATCCTTGGGGTCGAGGCTCAGTTTGCTCCAGTTTACTTGCCCGCCGTGTCCCTGAAAAATAAGTGAGAGCAGGTTGAAATCTCCCGTTGCCCCAATTACCCGGCAACTGTCACGGTCGGAGTGGAAAAGGAGGTCGGTATTCACAAATTTCAGAACGGGAGCTTCGTACTTCCCTTCCTGGTCTTCAAGCGTCAGAAAGGCCAAGCGGGGGTTCAGGAGGGTGCTCTTCCAGTCGGTTTTTGATTTTTTGGAAAGATATCCACCTTCGAGAAAGAGATTCAGGTTCTGAAAAAATTTGCTGCTACGCTCCCGCTCCATCCGCGAAATAGCCTCCAGCGACACCGTTTGAAAATCATCGAGGGTGATTTTCCCTACCCCTGCATCTTGCTTAATGAGGCAAAAATCAAGGGTAAGATAGGTCAGGTCGGGAAAAGGGCGTGCCTGTTTGCTGTTGAAGATATTTACCTCAGCAATGAAAGCCTCCTTTTCAGGTACACTCAGGCTGCTACCTGCCCAGAGCGCGGTCAGCTTTTCACCGGCTTGGCGCGCTTTATCCTCCTTGGTTTGGTTAAATGCAGTGGTGATCTCCTGAATAAATAGAGAAGGTTCGGTATTGAAAAACTTCACCAGCTGGGCATCTGCAAGGTGTGGAGCCACACAAAAGGTGAATGCCAGGGCATGAGCCACGACTTTTTTCCAAAAAGAGAGAGCAGGCATTTTCGTCCACATAGATTTATCGCTCAGCTTTCAAACTCAAAGATGCCCATCGGCCTTCTTGCAGGCTTTGGGTAAGGGAAAGGCCATATTTTGCAGCTTCTGCGAGCAAAACGGGTGCATCTTCCTGAAAAAAACCACTCAAAACCAGTTGCCCCTGAGGTGTCAGGTGGGCTACATAGGTTTCCATGTCAGCGACCAATACCGAGCGGTTGATATTGGCCAGAATTATTTCAAAAGACCCTTCCTCCTGTAGCCGGGCGGCATCGCCGAGGGCAACTGCCACATGTTCACAGCTATTTCTGGAGAGGTTTTCGCGGGTATTTTCTACACACCAGGGGTCAAAATCGATGGCGGTTACTTCACTGGCTTCCATTATAGCCGCCATGATCGCCAGTATCCCGGTGCCGCACCCCATGTCCAACACCCGGTTTCCTTTTACACTTAAACCGGATAACTGCTGAAGCATCAGGCGGGTAGTTTCGTGGTGGCCCGTGCCAAACGACATTTGGGGCTGGATACGCAGGGTATAGGGATAGCCGGGTTGAGGCGCGTGAAAATCAGCAATTACCTGGCAAAAGCCCGCCACATATACGGGGTCATAGGCTTTTTCCCATACCGCATTCCAATTTTGGGGTTCAATGCGTGAAATGACCCACTGAGGCTCGCCGATTAAGGGAAAAAGCACCCTTCGGGTGGCCGATTCATCGAAAAGGTTGGCCTGAATATAGGCATCAACCCCTTCGTCCAATTCTTCAAAAGCTTCGAAGCCCAGCTCAGCGAGCCAGGCAATAACCGGTTCTCTCAGAGACTCCGGAGTCGTTACACCCACCTTGACGTATGCGTTGTCCAAATCTTGATTATTTCGTCAGAAAGGGTGTAATGTTACTGCATAGGCTGAAATTAACAGAGAATTTAGTTGACTGAGGGGCGAAATCCTTCGAATATATTACGAACGGATACCCTATTTACAGCCTATGGCCGACCGGAAAGTGGTATAGGCTACCGAAAAATCTGCAAAACCTTTTACCTGCTCCAGATAGATAGTGAAGTTGGCCAGCGATTTATTGGTAGTAATATACCAAAGCCCCGGAGCGTCGGCGTAGGATTCAGAAGACTCTTTGTACACGACCAGATCAGCGAAAGACTCGGAATCCTCTACAAATACCCGGTAGTCTGCAAAAGCAGCTACCTGTTCGATATATACCAGCCCTTGAAGTTTGCAGTAGTCGTCTTTGCCCCCGGTTTGCGCAAAAGCCGCAGAAAGGGAAACAAATGCCAGAAATAATGAAAGGAGGAGCGTACGCATAGAAATAAGTTTCAGTCGTTTTACGAGGATTTATTACAAAAATTGCGCCGTTTGTCAATAATAGCCAAAGAAATTCGTCCCGGTCTCTAACCTGTGGTCAAAAGAAAAGGAATTAACGCCCTGAAAATCAAGGAATCCGGCATAAACCGGATTCCATCGTTTTCAAAATGATCATTTTTGCATCAGTGCCTCAATGTCATCCGCCTCCAGCGGTATAGAAGCCATAAGGTCAATAGGGTTACCGGCAGTGATGAGGATGTTATTCTCTAACCGGATGCCGATTCCTTCTTCGGGAATATAAATCCCAGGTTCGCAGGTAAACACCATGCCTTCGCGGAAAGGTGCATAGCGGTTGCCGACGTCGTGCACATCCAAACCCAGGAAGTGCGAGGTGCCGTGCATAAAGTACTTTTTATAGGCCGGCCATTCAGGATTCTGATTGTCCACCTCCTCCTGAGTAATAAGTCCCAGGCCGATCAGCTCTGCTTCCATGAGTTTACCCACCTCCTGGTGGTAGGTTTCGAGCAGGTTGCCGGGGCGGAGCATGTTCGTAGCCTGCTTCATCACCCGGAGCACGGCCTCGTACACGTCCCGCTGGCGGGGCGAAAATTTGCCGTTCACCGGAATTGTTCGGGTGAGGTCGGCGCAGTAGTTGCCATAGCGGGCACCAAAGTCCATCAGCAACAGGTGACCATCTTCGCACACAGTATCATTTTGTACATAATGCAGCACACATGCATTGGGACCAGAAGCAATGATGGAGTCGTAAGCAGGGCCTGAAGCACCATTCCGCACAAACTCATGGAGGACTTCGGCTTCTACTTCATACTCTTTCACGCCCGGACGTGTAAAAGCCAATACCCTGCGAAGCGCCTTTTCGGTAATGCTCATCGCCTCTTTCATCTGCACAATTTCTTCGGGCTGCTTTACCGCGCGCAGGGCTTCCAGAATGGGAGCTGCACGATAAATCTGATGTGCAGGAAATTCTGAGCGAAGCTTCTCAGCCAAGCGATGACCTGCCCGGCGGGTGGTAAGGCTGTTACGCTCATGCTCGTTGATGTCGATATATGCTCCATCAAAATGCGATGCCATGCGACGGAGAAAGTCATTGAGCTCGGGATAATACATCACTGTACCAATACCCGAAGCTTCGCGTGCTTCCTGCTTGCTGTATTTCCAGCCTTCCCATACCTGAATATGGGCGTTTGTCTCTCTTACAAACAAAACTTCTCTCCATTGGGGGAGGGGAGCATCGGGAAAAAGCAACAGGGCAACCTCTTCCTGGTCAATGCCCGTGAGGTAATAGAGGTTACTGTCTTGGGCAAAACGGTAGTTGGCATCCGCATTCAGGCTGAAAATATCGTTGGCATGAAACAGCGCAACCGTCCGGGGGAGCATTTGGCGGACAAAAGATTCCCGATTGCGAATAAAAAGCGCTTTTGAGGGGGGAGTGTATCGCATGGATCAGTGGTTTTGAGTACCTTTGTGAGGTGAAGTAAGGGAGTTGCAGGCTTTTTTGTAAAAATAGCCAAAAAAAAGTGGGAGGAAATATGGTCAATTTCAAAACCTCTCCTAAATTTGCACTCCGTTACTTGAAATGCTGCATTGACCCGTAGTATAATGGTAGTACGACAGATTTTGGTTCTGTTTGTGGGGGTTCGAATCCTCCCGGGTCAACAAATTGGTTCATGTCCTCACAGGTCAAAATATTCTCAGGCTCTGCCTCTCGTTATCTTGCCTTGAAAATAGCCGACTTCTTCGGCTCACCTCTAGGAGAGATCGAAATCTCCCGTTTCAGCGACGGTGAAATGCAGGTGTACTATAAGGAGTCAATTCGGGGAGCCGATTTGTTTCTGGTACAATCTACTTTTTCACCTGGCGACAATATCATTGAGTTATTGTTGCTGATTGATGCTGCCAAAAGGGCCTCGGCCAACCAGGTAGTAGTGGTGATCCCGTATTTTGGCTATGCTCGTCAAGACAGAAAAGTAAGGTCAAGGGTTTCGCTCGGCGCTAAGTTGGTGGCAAACCTGCTTACAGCTGCCGGGGCTGATCGTATTGTAACCATGGATCTGCACGCAGGTCAGATTCAAGGGTTCTTTGATATTCCGGTTGATCACCTCGATGCCACGGCGGTTTTTGTGCCGTACATCCGTGAGCTCAACCTGCCTAATCCCTGCATTGCCTCTCCCGACGTTGGAGGTTCTGCCCGTGCCCGCAGTTATGCGCGTCACCTTGGTTCCGATTTTATTATTGTGGACAAAGTGCGCAAGCAGGCAAATGAAGTAGCTTCTATGCAGGTAATCGGAGATGCGCAGGGAAAAGATATCATCATCGTAGATGATCTTATCGATACCGGCGGCACCATCAGCCTCGCTTCCAAGGTGTTGATGGAGCAAGGTGCTTCCTCGGTAAGGGCGGTGATCACTCACCCGATCTTATCAGGGCCAGCTTACGAACGCATTGAAAATTCCATGCTGACGGAACTGGCCGTAACAGATACTATTCCTCTCAAAAAACCTTCGGACAAGATTAAGGTTATTACCATTGCCCCGGTCTTTGCCAAAGCTTTTAGAAAAATTCACAACTTCGAGTCTATTAGTTCACTCTTCATCAATTGAAGCATGAAAACCATTGAAATACAGGCCACTTCCCGCGAAACTGGTCGCCCACAAATCGCCCGTCAGCTACGTGCTGAAGGCAAGGTTCCCGCTGTTATTTATAACAACGGTGCAGCTACTCCCATCTTTGCTCCTTTGATGGAGATAAAGAATGCCATTTATACTGCTGAAACCTTTATCGTAAACATCCACCTCAACGGTGCTGTTGTTTCCGCTATCGTACGTGAAAGCCAGTTTGATCCGGTGACGGAGCAATTGCTGCACGTTGATTTTCTGCAGGTATCCGACACCAAGTCGCTGGTGGTTACCCTCCCTATCTCTCTGGTTGGTACTCCTTCCGGTGTGATCAAAGGCGGTAAACTCCTCACCAAGCTTCGCCGCATCAAAGTAAAAGGGATTCCTTCCAGCCTGCCTTCTGCCGTAGAGGTGAATGTTTCTGGTTTGGATCTCGGACAAACCATCAAGGTAGGAGATGTAAAATTCGAAAACCTGACTGTGGTTTCTTCTGATTCTTCAGCTATCGCCAGCGTTGAAATCCCACGTGCACTCCGCAGTGCCCGGGACCGTGGTGGCAAAAGCTGATCAACAGTGCTATAAATTTTCAGAAAACCAGCTTCTTTACCGGAAGTTGGTTTTCTGTTTTTTACCCCGATTATGAAATACCTCATCGTTGGACTCGGCAACATTGGCTCCGAATACCACGAAACCCGCCACAATATCGGTTTCATGGTGCTGGATGCCCTTGCCGAAAAACAGGGACTCAGCCTCGAAAGCGACCGGCTGGCGTCCACCCTTACCCTCCGGTATAAAGGCAGAATTCTTTACCTCGTAGAGCCATCTACCTATATGAACCTCAGCGGCAAGGCCGTTCGGTATCACCTGGATAAGCATGGAGTAGAGCTGGAAAATATACTGGTTATAACTGACGACCTCTCCATCAAATTCGGACAGGTACGTATGCGGGCACAAGGTTCGGCCGGAGGCCACAATGGGCTAAAAAGCATCGAAGAGCACCTCAAAACACAGGCCTATCCACGTATGCGCATCGGTATTGGATCGGAGTTCTCCCGGGGAGGCCAGGTCGATTACGTGCTGGGCAAATTTTCGGAAGAGGAGCAAATCGTGCTACCCAAAATAATCGAACACTGTGTGCAGGGAATATTGTCTTTTGCAACGCAGGGCGTTGGGCGCACCATGAGCCAGTTCAACGCAAAAAATTTGATAGACCCGGCCTGAGAAACTTAAAGCAGGTCTTCGTCGCCGTAGGGTACAAAAATAAATTGACCCTGTTCCTCGTGCACCACGAAGATACACGCCCGCTCCGCAGGGTCTCCGTAAGTCCTTTTAAACTCCTCGACCTTATCTCTGCGAATGAGGTTTCGCTTAATAAAATCCTCGAGGATGGTCGCATTGAAAAACCAGTTCAGGGTAAAGGAGTCTTTGTCAAACAAGGGTTTGCCTAACTCTATGTAATCCTGAGAGGCGATAAAAAGGGGATGGTTTGAAATGCCCTCCGCTATCACGAGGCGTGCAACCTCCTTTAGCTTGTCTCCAACCTCAATGATGTCGCTCCTGAGTGATTCAGTGATCATCTCTCTTACCTGATCTTCCATATCAAAACGTTACATGGCAAAATTACGAAATCCCTCGTTTAATATGTTCTTGTATCTGCCTTGGGTTGTATGCTTCAACTAAAAAGCAGAAATTGCCTTATCCGTTTTTTCAAATTGATAGCTTTTGTATCATGTCCCGTCCCCCTACAGGCACCCGTAATTTTAAGTTTAAGTCTCTCAAGACTTACACTTCTACGGAATGGCTGGCCAATAGCGAAAAAAAATATCGCCAGGTGTTCGACAGGGCAGAAGTGTCCTATGTCTATGCAGAACTGGCTTTTTTTAATAAGCTGTTCGATGAGTCTGATTGGGATGCGCAAATAACCCTCAAGGCCTACAACCGGGAAGGGAAAACGGAAGAAATCTGCGCCATTGAACTTCCGCGACGTATTACACGTGACCAAAATGTGGTCTTCATTCGTGAAGGCTGGGGCATGGATGTGCCCGGAAGTTTCTGGAAACCCGGTGAATATTACTGGGAAGCCTACATCGACAGCGAACTCATAGGACAGACTTCATTCTGGGTAAATGATGTAGGGAAGGTTACGGCCACAGAAAATCCATACTTTGACGTAACCGCCGTACAGCTATTTGAGGGTAACAATACCGAAGGGAACAAACCCAATCCAGAGTACCTCATAGAGTTTTATGACAAAGAAACCCGATTTGTATGGGTTGAGCTCACATTCGAAAATAAGCTGACAGAGCCATGGATGGCCGAACTGGCATTTAATTTTTACAATGATGCCGGCCAGCTCAAAGGGCAAACCATCGAAATATTCAAGGTGATGCCTGAAGAAGAGCAGGTAATTACTTCTGGCTGGGGCTCCGACCACAAAGGCACCTGGTTTGCAGATAATTATTCGCTTGAAGTGGTGTTTATGGACACCCTCATCGGCGTCGTGCCTTTTCGGGTAAATGACCAGTTTATTCAGGGTTCGGCTACCTGGCTCACGCCTGAACTAGGCGCTGCCCCCATCGCAGGTATTCCCCAGCAGGCTGCCCCTGATGAAAAGCCGTTGGAGGAGCTTTTGGCCGAGCTGGATCAGCTCATCGGGCTGTCAGCCATCAAAAAAAGGGTGCGCGAGTATGCGCAGTACCTCCAGTTTTTGAAACTCAGGAAAGAGCGAGGCTTTACCGATGAAGAGCCCATCAACCTCAACCTCGTCTTTACCGGCAACCCCGGCACTGGCAAAACCACCGTCGCCCGCATGTTGGGCCGCATCTTCAAGCAACTGGGTCTTTTGTCAAAAGGACATGTGTTTGAAGCCGACCGTGCCGACCTCGTAGGGGAGTACATCGGTCAAACTGCGCCTAAAGTGCGTGCTGCGATCGAAAAAGCGCGTGGAGGAATCCTTTTCCTTGACGAAGCTTACGCCCTGGCACGCAGTGTGGACGATACCAAGGATTTCGGGCGAGAGGTAATAGAAATGCTCGTGAAAGAAATGTCTACCACCAAAGGCGATATGGCCGTGATTGTGGCCGGCTACCCCGCCGAAATGGACACTTTCCTCAATTCCAATCCCGGACTGAAATCGAGGTTTAACCTGCGGTTTGACTTTGCCGATTTTACCCCGGAGGAATTGGAAGAAATAGCCTTGCTCAATGCTCGTCAGCGGACTGTTACCTTCGAGGAAGAGGCACTGAAATACCTCAACCTGAGGCTCATTGAGGCTTTCCGTAACCGCGACCGCGCATTCGGCAACGCCCGCTTCGTAACATCCTTGATCGACGAGGCAAAAATGAACCTGGGTTTGCGGGTCATGAGCGCTGAAAACCCCAAGGAATTAAGTCAGGAAGCGCTTTCTACCGTACTTAAGTCCGACCTGGAAGCGGTATTTGAGCCCAGCTCCCGCCGTAGGCTTAACCTGCCCGTGGACGAGCCCCTGCTCCACGAAGCCATGAATGAACTGAATCGCATGGTGGGGATGCAAGAGGTAAAGCAAGAAATTCTGGATTTGGTAAAACTGGTTCGTTTTTACCGCGAAATCGGGAAAGACGTACTCCATAAATTTTCTTTCCATACCGTATTTACCGGCAACCCAGGTACCGGTAAAACCACCGTAGCCCGTATCCTGGGCAAAATATTCAAGGCGTTGGCCATCCTGGAAAGGGGGCACGTGGTCGAAACCGATAGGCAAGGCCTCGTGGCTGGCTACATCGGCCAAACAGCCATCAAAACCGCCGAGGTGGTAGAGCGTTCCCGGGGAGGCGTGTTGTTTATTGATGAAGCATATGCCCTTAATCAGGGTTCAGAATGGGATTTTGGCCGTGAAGCCATCGAAACCATCATGAAACGGATGGAAGATCTCCGGGGAGAATTGGTGGTGATTGTGGCGGGCTATCCCGACAACATGGATCGCTTTCTGGAGGCAAACCCTGGCCTGAAGTCGCGTTTCGACCGCAAAATCCAGTTTCCCGATTATGAGCAAAATGAACTGGTTCAAATTGCTGAAAATCACTTGGTGAAAGAAAGCCTGACCCTGGATGATGCGGCAATGGCGCACCTGAAAATCTATTTCAAATACCTCTTCGACAACCGCACAAAATACTTCGGCAATGGCCGTGCAGTGCGCAAAGTGGTAGAGCGGGTAATCAAGAATCAACACCTGAGGATGGCCTCACTGGAAGCCGCTGCCCGTACACCCGAGCTTTTAAAGCAGATTACCCTGGAGGATGTTAAGGAGTTTGGCCCAGGAAACACAGGCCTGATGGAAGAAGGCGGTCAAAAACGCGTGGGTTTCCGCTAGTTTTCATCATTTTAGGATGCTTTCAGGAGGAAGTTCCGGATGCTTGGGCTGTTATGCGATGGCTTTCCGGGTTTTCAGGAGAAATTAAATTATTGCAAAAAACGCTTTAGCTACCTTATCGGGTGCTTGCTTACCTGTAGTTTTGAAAGGGATACATAATCCGAATTGTTGAAATAATTTTTTGGGTGGAATAAGGGGAAAATTGAATTTTTAAAGGTATTCAACCGGGGCAATTCCTATATTAGCCCCCGTTCCTAACTAAATACCATGCGCATAGGCGTACTAAAACACACCCTTGATGCTCGTGTAGCGATCGTGCCCGAAACTGTAGCAAAGTTTATGCAGGCAGGTCATACGGTGGCAGTAGAGAAGGGTGCGGGAGAACTTTCCTTTTGTCCGGATAGTCAATACCTGGAAGCAGGTGCTGAAGTCGTTGACAGAGCAAATATCCTCGCAAACTCTGACTTGTTGGTCACGCTGGAGGCTCCTGAACTGGAGGCCATGAAGCAACTAAAGCCCGGTCAGATAATTATTTCCATGTTCAACCCCCTTGGGGAGCCCGAAAAAGCGGCTGCCATTGCTGGCCTTCCTGTGAAGGCATTCAGTATGGACCGCGTACCCCGAACCTCCATTGCCCAGTCGATGGACGTACTTTCCTCGCAGGCCTCGATGGCCGGCTACAAGGCTGTACTGGTTGCCGCTAACCTGATGCCCGGTTATTTTCCCATGCTCATGACCGCTGCAGGAACGATTCCTCCCGCAAAGGTGCTCGTGCTGGGTGCAGGGGTTGCAGGCCTTCAGGCCATTGCCACCGCCCGTCGTATCGGTGCCGTGGTTGAGGCTTTTGATGTGCGTAGTGCCGTAAAAGAAGAGGTACAGTCGCTCGGGGCAAAATTCGTGGAAGTAGAAGGTGCAAAAGAAGACAAGGGTGCTGGCGGCTACGCTGTTCAGCAATCCGAAGATTATTTGCTCCGCCAAAAACAATTGATCCACGAACGGGCATCCCGTGCCAATGTGATCATTACCACTGCCGCCATCCCCGGCCGTAAGGCTCCGGTACTGCTGGAGCAGGCAACCGTAGAGGCCATGAGCCCCGGAAGCGTGATTGTGGACCTGGCAGCTTCCACCGGAGGCAACTGTGTGCTTACCCAAAACGACCAGATCATCCTACATCAGGGTGTTACCATCGTGGGGCAGTCAAACCTGCCCGCCCAAATGCCTTTTCACTCCAGCAAGCTCTTCAGTAACAACGTGCTCAATTTTGTGAAGTACGTATTCGCCAAAGGGCTCGAAGGTCTGGACCTGGAAAATGATATCGTCCGTTCCACCCTGATTCAGGCTCCAAAGTCCTGAACAGCAAACCAATAAGACAACCATGGAAGCAATAACTGCTTTTATCGGCGACAACCTCATCATGATCTATGTGGTGATTCTCGCCACTTTTCTAGGGTATGAGCTGATTTCAAAAGTGCCTACGGTACTTCATACCCCCCTGATGTCGGGTTCCAATGCCATATCGGGCGTGGTGCTTATCGGGGGTATCCTCCTTGTGCGCGAAGCCGATACGACCCTGGGCCTGGTGCTGGGTTTTGTAGGGGTAGTGCTGGGTGCTATCAATGTGGTAGGTGGCCATGCCGTTACCGACCGAATGCTCGAAATGTTTAAGAAGAAGAAATCCTGAGCCCATGGAACCGACTTTATTCGCATCAATCCTCGACCTCCTGTACCTTGGCTCAGTGGTCATGTTTGTGGTAGGCCTGCGTCAATTGAGCAGCCCTGTTACCGCACGCCAGGGAAATATTAATGCCGCCATCGGCATGGGTATTGCCGTAATCGTTGCCCTCATTTACCCTGTAAAAGAAGGCAGCAACGTGGTTTTGGCTTATTCCCTCATTGCGTTGGGAATGGCCATCGGCTCGGCTTTTGGCTGGGTAGCGTCTAAGCGCGTAGCCATGACCGACATGCCGCAAATGGTATCGGCCTTCAACGGTCTTGGCGGTCTTTGTTCGCTGGTAATTGCAGTAGCCCAGCTCCACGATTATCAGGCTCGTATTGACGGCAACCTCATGAATCCGGCTTTTGGCGAGCACCTTACAGCTATGCTGGCCATGTTTATCGGGGGTATCACCTTCACTGGCTCAATGGTTGCCTACCTGAAACTGGATGGAAAAATCAACGACAAGAAGGTGAAAATTCCTCAGCCGACTTTCGTTAACCTCACCTTGTTGCTGATTTTGGTGGTAGGCCAGGGCATTAAACTGGCTATGCCAGAGCTGCCTTTCAGCATCGACCTCCTCATTCTTGGAATCACGCTGGTGTACGGTATCACGTTTGTGATTCCTATCGGTGGTGCCGATATGCCCGTGGTTATTGCCTTGCTGAATGCATTCAGTGGTATTGCGGGTGCTTTGGCCGGTCTGGTTTACGGCAATATCGTAATGATCGTAGGCGGTATCCTGGTGGGTTCTTCCGGCGTTATTCTTTCGGTACTGATGTGTAATGCCATGAATCGCTCGTTGCTCAACGTGATCATCGGCGGTTTCGGAAGTGCAGGTGCCTCTGCTGAAGTAGATGGCGACCGCGCTGTGCGTGAGATTTCAGCAGCTGATGCAGCCATTCTCCTTAGCTATTCCCGCTCCGTAATAATCGTACCTGGCTATGGTATGGCGGTAGCTCAGGCTCAAAAAACCGTGCACGACCTGGAATTGCTCCTTGAAGAAAAAGGGGTGGAGGTGCGTTATGCCATTCACCCTGTGGCAGGTCGTATGCCCGGCCACATGAATGTGCTGCTTGCCGAAGCTGATGTGCCTTATCCCAAACTACTCGACCTGGACGATGCCAACAGCGCCCTTACGAGTGCGGATGTGGCCGTGGTTGTAGGAGCAAATGACGTGGTAAATCCCGCAGCGAAAGACGATCCCGGAAGCCCGATTTATGGCATGCCGATTCTCGATATTTTGCAGGCAAAAAATACCATCGTCATCAAACGAAGCATGAGCTCAGGCTATGCAGGTATCGATAACCCGCTCTTTTTCCATGAAAAAAACAGGATGCTGTTTGGCGATGCCAAGCAAGCCCTGCAAAATCTGGTGAATGAAGTGAAAGGTGTTTCCTGACACGAACTTTTGTCTTAATAGAAAATGCCCCACCATTCGGAGGGGCATTTTTTTATGTATTCAAATTCTTTTGTTTTATTCTTTCTCCCCCAAAAAACAAGGTGCGAAGGTATCTAGCGGTTGAGGTTGACCATTTCTACCTGGTTGAGGATTGCACCCATCAACCTTCCGTTGTATGATTTGAGGTAGTCAAAAGTAGCTTTGTCGATGTCGTGTACATAAGCCGTAGCGGAGAATACGACGATAACCTTATCTACCAGGGGAACGAGCTCTCGGGCGTCGGCAAATTCGTTCATGGCAGGACCTTCCATCAGTACCACATCAAACCGCTTACGGGCATCTTCCATGAACTTAATCCATCTTTCAGGAGGGAACATTTCCATCGGAGTAGCATCTCCTCCGGCGATACCCATTACTTCCACCCCATCAAAAATCTGGGTAGTGGCCCCTTGATTCAGGCTCATATTGCCCCCGAGAATTTCTTCCAGATTAGGTGCTGCCCCTGTGATTTTTGTAAGGGACGGGCTCTTCATGTTGCTATCTACAATAAGCACTTTCTTGTGGTTCAGGCTAAGGGAATAGGCCAGAGAAACCATAACCGAGGTTTTGCCAAACCCCTGTCTGGGACTCACCACCAAAAAAGTCTGCGCGCCTGATTCCATTATTTCAGCCCGCAATTGACGCACCCGGTGTTTGTATGTTTCGAGTTGTTCGTTCGGGTTTTTTTCCTGAAAAAGCCCAATCAGGTTCAGGTTAGCGCGAGGCAGGCGAGGAAGTGCCCCTAACAATGGAATGCCCGTAATTTCGGTAAAAACCGATGGGAAACGGAGGCTGACATCAATATATTCGAGGAAGAAGATAATAATCACACAAAGTGCAAAACCAGCCAGAGCAGCAATAACCATCAGGGTAAATACCCGCGTAGGTTCTGGAAAGTCAGGGGGTTGAACCTGAGAAACCAGGCTTATTTCACTTTCCTGGCTGATAGAAGCCAGGCGGGCGTTGTTCAGCTTGTTGAGAGCTACGAGGTAGTCGTTTCGTACCCGGTTTATCTGATCTTCTTGTCCGGTAGCAGCAGGAGCAGAAGTCAATCTTCGGATGTCGCTCAACACGCGATCGTAGCTGCGCAGGCGGTCGCGTAGCATATCGGTACCTACCTGTGCATCAAAAAGTCGCTTTACGCGCTCCGTTTGTTCGGGGGTAGCACCCTTGATCTGGCCCACTGCCTTGCTTTGCAGATAGTCCGACATGGATCCCTGAACTTCCTGGAGAGAATTAAGGGCCTCGGCCCCAAACCGCGAATCCACATAGTCGTCATTAAGCCGGGAGATAGAAAGCCGCCAGTCGATGAGTTGACGCTCCTGCAAGGCCTCCACTTTGTCCACGGCATTTCTTTCCGGCTGCGAAAGCTGGTTTTGCAGGTCTCCGGCGATCACCTCCAGTGTCTGAATACGGGTCATTGTTTCCAGTCGGGCAATCTCCAGCCGGGTAATCTCTTCAACCGAGGCTTTGAGGCTTGGCTCCACAGGAGCACTGGAAGATTGATCCATCGATTCGAGGGCGCGGTGGTAAACCTGCCTCTTTTCTTCGGTAAAGAGCGTGTAAAACTGGATTGAGTTTCTGGCTTGGCGCGTACGTACGGCCTGGTGATAGCGGATAAATTGTTTGGCAAGCGAGTTGACCACAAATGCAGAAAGGAAAGGGCTTTCGGATTTGAAGGATATTTCGATAAACCCGGTACCTGGTACCCTGCTGACATCCAGGTTATTTGAAAGTGAATTGTAATCGTAACCCAATTCCTCCAGCATCCGGATGTGCTTTCTTTCCAGCTCGTCACTCGAAACGAGCAGCAACATGGAGTCCAGCTTTATCTGAAAGTTCTTTTTCGCAGTTTCAATTTCCCCTTCAGAAAAAAGCACCCTTATTTCGTCCATATTCCGGAAGGCCTCACGCAGGTTGAGGTCGTGCAGGGCCAGTTCGTAAGAAGTAAGCGATACCACAGGCCTGCTTTTAATCATCTCGGTCAGGTTGTTGATACGGGCTTCATCCTCGTATTTTCCCCTGTTGTCAATCGTCCCGTTCAGACCGGCGAGCTGGTCGGCGTTTTCGGAAGTGGCTAATTGTGCGGTTGCCGCATATACCCGGTGTCGAACCTGAGTAATGGCAAAAGTGGTAATCACTGCTACGCTGGTTACGGTCAGGATGAGCCACTTTCTGCGAAGGAGGAGTTGGATAAATTCTATCAGGTCCATTTGGGCGAAAACTCGGGAGGTTAAGATAAGAGAATCCCCCAATCCTACCAATTAATGAAAGAAATCAACCAATCTGGTCGAAACGCGTGTAGGGACGAAGTACTTCCGGAACGAGGATACTGCCATCGGGCTGCTGGTAAAATTCCAGCAGCGAAGCCAATATCCGGGGGAGCGCCAGCGCACTGCCGTTCAGGGTGTGAAGCGGCTTGTTTTTCTTTTGTGCGTCGCGATAGCGAAGTTTCAGGCGGGTGCTCTGGAAGGTTTCGAAATTGCTCACCGAGCTTACTTCCAGCCAGCGGTCCTGGCCTACACTGAAAACTTCGAGGTCGTAGGTTTTGGCAGAAGTAAAGCCCATGTCTCCGCCGCAAAGCAGCAAACGACGGTATGGCAGGCCTAGCTTGTCGATCAGCCCACCTGCATACCTGACCATTTCTTCGAGCATGTCATAGGAGTCTTCCGGGCGGGTAATGACCACCACTTCTACTTTGTCAAACTGGTGCAGGCGGTTAAGGCCTTTTACATCTTTGCCATACGATCCTGCTTCCCGGCGAAAGCAAGCTGAATAGGCACAGTTGCGGATCGGAAGTTCGGATTCGTCGAGGATCACGTTCCGGTAGAGGTTCGTTACGGGTACTTCGGCGGTCGGGATCAAGTAAAGCCCATCCTTGGTCGCTTCGTACATTTGGCCCTCTTTATCAGGTAATTGCCCGGTACCATAGCCCGATTCGGCATTGATCAGGTACGGGGGCTGAACTTCCATGTAGCCTTGTTCGCGGGCCTGATCGAGGAAAAAGGAGATCAGCGCCCTTTGCAGAATGGCCCCTTTTCCCCGGTAAACAGGAAATCCTGCTCCTGAAATTTTTGCTCCCAGCTCCCAGTCAATGATGCCATGGGTGGTTGCGAGGTCCCAGTGGGGCTTGAGCGGAAAGTCGTGCGTGGCTTTTACATCATTTTGATAAACAGACACGTTGTCTTCCGGAGTCCTGCCCTCGGGCACGGACACATGCGGAATATTGGGCAGCACGAGCATGGCAGCTTCCTGAGCGGCCTCCAGTTCGGCAAGCGCAATCTCTACCGATTTTATTTTTTCTTTCAACGGCCCACTGGCCTGCTTGGCGTCCTCTGCTTCGGCTTTTTTGCCTTCTTTCATGAGGTTGCCTATGGATTTGGAAAGGCTGTTTACCTCATTTCGAAGGTTTTCTACCTCAGATAGCAACTTTCGGCGTTGCTCGTCGAGGGCAAGAATTTCGGAAACGCGGGTTTCACTGTCCTTGAAATTACGTCGTGTCAATCCGGCTTTCACCAGATCGGGGGTATCACGCAGCTTTTGTATATCCAGCATAAGGAAAAATTTGGCGGCAAATAACAAAATGGACGTCAGAATCGTAAAAAAAGTTAATTTTACGGCAGGTATTTCGGGAGAAGTAGTTTTGAAAACTTAATTCTGTTCTCTTCCTTTGTGAAGTTTTCGGAAAGGTTGTAAATCTCATACTCCCTCCGGCCTCTCCAGGCATCCGCCATAATTCCATTAATTCCCTTTACGCATTCTTTTGCGTACTCCCACCTACACATACCTTTCAGGTATCAGCCGGGGAATGTCCCTGAGTTGCTGTATTTTTTTCACATATGTACGACATCATCGAGCTCAACAACAACGATATCTCTAGCCTTAAAGAGATAGCGAAAAAGCTGGAAATTGCAGATTTTGATAAGCTCGGCAAGCAGGACCTGATCTTTAAGATTCTCGACCAGCAGGCTGTATTGCCAAAAGGAAAAATCGGACGCATTAAGTCCGCAGCTATTTCCACTCCCCTGGGTCCCTTCGAAGGCATCGAAAACGAGGATCCAGACCCTATTATCATCGACAAAGATCCGATTCCTGCCGTTGTCGTGCAGATGGAAGAGGCTGAAGATGAGGTAGAAGACCAAGCCCCCAAGCCCAAACGCAGAGGCCGGAAATCTAAAGCTGAACTTGCAGCTGAGGCCGCTGCCCTCGAAGCCGCATCCATCCCGGTTGCCCAGGTGGAAGAAGCTCCTGCTGTCGTAGAAGAGCAGGTTGAAAGTGCAGAAGACGATGACGATGCCAGGGGCAATAAGCGCAAACGCAGGCGCAATGGCAGAAATTCCTACGAAAATGAAGCTGCCGCTGAAGAAGTTTTCGAATCAAAAACAGAAGCACCTGTAGCTTTCGGCGGCGAGGAAGAATTAACAGTAGCTCCCAGGCTTAAGCAGCCATTTCAAAACAGGGAGCCCCGCGAAAATAACCGCGAACCCCGCGAAAATAACCGCGAGCCTCGCGAAAACATTCGGGAGCCACGTGAAAATAACCGCGAACCCCGCGAGAACAACCGGGAGCCCCGTGATAACAACCGGGAACCGCGTGACAATAACCGCGAGCCTCGTGACAATAACCGCGAACCGCGCGACAACAACCGGGAACCCCGCGACAATAACCGCGAGCCCCGCGACAACAACCGCGAATTCCGCGATAACCGCCGCCAACCCGAACGCCGCGACCAGGAACGCCGCCAGCAGGAGGAGCCCGTTCAGGAAAGTGAATTTGATGGAATTGTAGCCTGTATGGGCGTTCTGGAGATCATTCCCGAAGGATATGGTTTCCTCCGCTCTTCAGAGTACAACTACCTCTCCTCGCCCGACGACGTGTACGTTTCTCCTTCTCAGATAAAACTCTTTGGCCTAAAAACCGGAGATACCGTAGTAGGAAGTGTACGTCCACCCAAAGACGGTGAGCGTTATTTTGCCCTCATCAAGGTCGATATCATCAATGGGCTAACCCCCGACGAAGTGCGTGACCGCGTGCTTTTCGACCACCTTACCCCGCTTTTCCCCGAAGAGAGATTTAAACTCGCCGCAGGTAAATACCACGATGACCTCTCCCTGAGGATCATTGACCTGTTCTCGCCTATAGGCAAAGGACAACGCGGCCTGATCGTTTCACAGCCTAAATCGGGTAAGACGATCCTCCTTCAAAAAATTGCCAACGCCATAGCCGCTAACCACCCCGAAGTGTACCTCATCATTCTGCTGATCGATGAGCGTCCTGAGGAAGTAACCGACATGCAGCGCAATGTAAACGCCGAAGTAGTAGCTTCTACCTTCGACGAACAAGCCGACCGCCATGTGCAGGTAGCCAAAATAGTGCTGGAAAAAGCCAAGCGCATGGTAGAATGCGGCCACGATGTGGTTATTCTGCTCGACTCCATTACCCGCCTTGCCCGTGCACACAACACCACCCAGCCGGCTTCTGGCAAAATTCTTTCCGGTGGGGTTGACTCCAACGCCCTGCACAAGCCTAAGCGCTTCTTTGGTGCTGCCCGTAACATCGAAAGAGGAGGGTCGCTGACCATTCTCGCCACGGCCCTGATCGAAACCGGCTCCAAAATGGACGAAGTGATTTTCGAAGAATTTAAGGGAACCGGCAACATGGAACTTATGCTCGACCGCAAACTGGCCAACCGCCGAGTATACCCGGCTATCGACGTAGCCGCCTCCGGTACCCGCCGCGAAGACCTCCTGATGAATCCTGCCGACATCAACCGGATTTGGGTGCTGAGGAAGTTTATGTCCGACATGAATTCCGTGGAATCAGTAGAGTTCTTGCGCGACCGCATGCTCAATACCCGCAACAACGACGAGTTTTTGCTTACCATGAACGGCTAAGCAAGCGCTGAATATCAAAGAAAAAGCCCCGGTTCGCCGGGGTTTTTTGTTTATCGGCCGGTAGCTTCGAGGTAGAGGTACAGATTGAGCAACGCGTTGGTATTGGTGATGCGCTTTTTGGCTTCGGCGATGGTAGCCACATGCGTAGAAATGCGTTCATGCTCCGAAAGAAGGCCGGTTTGCCGTTGGTCCATGGCCTTTATTTGCTCACGGCTCATGGGTATTTCGGTGTAGAAGAAATACATGGCTTCATCCGAGGTGCCGGTAGAAGGAAAATAAGGAGAATCATTGAGGGCATAAACCCGGGCAGGATCGAGCGTAATGCCCGCCTCTTCTTGGGCTTCACGCACGGCCACCTCATGCGGTATGTCGTTCATGTCCACTATGCCGGCCACGTGCTCGTAGATCAGGCCTCCGGAGCAGATCCTGCGTTGGCTCACCAAGAGGAGATACGGGATGCTGGTCTCTTCCTCGATGAGGGCAATAACGATGCTCACCACCTCTCCTTTGATGAAGCAGATAGGCGGGATTTTATCGCCTTCCGGAGTAGTAGCATTGAGCTCCACCAACCCAAATAAGGCTTCTCCGTTATGACGGTAGCGGGTATGCTTTACTGCTACGCCGTGGATATCGAGGCCATTTTCCTTCAGTAAGCCTATCCATCGGCGGTATTTATGCGATTCTTCGAGTGGTTGAAGCATGGGGTAATTTTGGCGAAAGATACACCCTGATGAAGGTTTTGAAGAAAGGTTGTAATTTTAGCCGAAAATTGACGGGAAAATGAAACGCAAACTAGGTTGGCTGATCTTAATAGGAATGATACTCGCAGTGGCGATTGCGATCCCCTATTATCAGCGGGTATTTTCTCCCAATGTTGTTTCCCCTGACGGAAAACCCATCGAGTTTTTAATCCCTACAGGTGCCGACTACACCCTGGTGGGGCAGAAAATGCTCGAAATGAAGATTCTGAAAGACCCCAAGGCTTTTCATTGGCTTGCTGATCAAATGAATTATACCCGTGGAGTGAAGCCGGGCCGCTATATCCTCAAGCCAGGCATGACCACCCGCGACCTCATTACCCTGCTGCGTAGCGGGCGCCAAACGCCGGTGAAGTTTACTTTTGTGAAATTTCGTACCGTTGACCAGCTCGCAGATTACGCATCTTCCAAGCTCGAATTTGAAAAGGGCGATTTCATGAAGCTCCTCAACGACCCTGAGTACCTGCAAAAAAACGGACTCTCGCGGGCTTCGCTGATGGCTATTTTTATTCCAAATACCTACGAATTTTACTGGAATACCTCTGCCGAAGGGTTTGTGGAGCGAATGCTGAAAGAATACAAAACCTTTTGGAACGACGAGCGCAATGCCAAGCGCGAAAGGCTCAAACTCACCCGATTGGAAGTAATGACCATCGCCTCCATTGTAGAAGAGGAAACCAATTTTAACGACGAAAAACCCAAAATAGCCGGCGTGTACCTCAACCGGGTGCGCAAAGGCATGTTGCTCCAGGCTGATCCTACCGTGAAATTTGCGGTAGGCGACTTTACCCTTCGCCGTGTAACCTACGAGCACTTAGCCACGCCTTCGCCTTACAATACCTACCTCAATCCCGGCATTCCTCCCGGGCCTATCTGCACCCCTTCCATTCCTTCGATAGATGCTGTGCTAAAAGCGGAGCGTACCAACTACCTCTATTTTTGTGCAAAAGCCGACGGCTCCGGCTACCACGCCTTTGCCGCTACCCTGGAGGAACACAATGCCAATGCCCGCACCTATCAGGCTGAGCTTGATCGCCGGGGAATCCGCTAAAAAAGCTGCTTTGGATGCACAAACAGATGGGCCTTGTGAAATGGCAGCTTATCCGGATCATCTGACAATTCGAACTATTCTACCCGCTGAGTTTTCCCTGACCCTGCTATACTTGTTTCTGAAAGGGCGAAAATCCTGGATTACAAGAGCAAGGGCTAGGGTAGATTCTTCGCAACGCGGATTGAATCCCCTAGTTTTTTTTTGCCCGAAATCCCCTGTTGATTCCTCATTGCGTTGCAATTTTACGGAGGGCAGCATGCAATTTCCCCTTTTCTGCTGACATTGGTTTATGGCTTTTCAACCGGGTATCGACTTTGGCACGCTCGACTTTAACTGCCCCGACTGCGGGGGCACCATGCGGTATGCCGGCGACCGGAAATCTGCGACCTGTGCTTCCTGTGGCTTTAAGCGAAACCTCTCAGGCGAGACCGAGTTTGTAACCCCGAGGGCCCTCACCGAGCGGATTAACCTCGCAGCCTATCCTATCTGGAAACCCGATTTTTTATTTGCCCACAAATGCGGATCTTGTAAAGCCACCTGGCTGAGAACCGACGAGCAAACGCCGGGAAAATGTCCGGGTTGTGGAGCGACGGATTGGTCTCCAGAGGAAACTGCAGGCAAATGGCACGAACCTGCGGGCCTCGTTCCGGCCACGGTTACGGCTTCGGGTGCCAAAGGGAAACTCCGGAAGCACATCGGCTTTCATTTGCTGCATCCTCCTGAAATAAGGAAAGTACCCGATGCCCTCTCGCTCACATATGTGCCTGTTTGGTTGGTGGACGCCTACGCCCGCACCTCGTGGATAGCCGAAGTGGGGTTTGAATATGAAGAAGAAAAAGACGGAAAGAAGGAGAAGAAATCTCTCAAGGAATTTTTGAGGGGCTATCTGGAAAAGTTTTTTGACCGGCTCGAAGTACCGGCGTCTTCCTTCGAAAAAGCGCTGCAAAGCATTTTTCCTTATACCTGGGGGCAGGCTATCAAACCCCAACCGGTGTACTTCAAAGATGCCTGGGTAGAAGGGTATAAACTTGATGGAAAATCCGCCTTAGTGCAGGCCGAAAAGGAAATGGACAAGCAACTGGAGGTAGCCGTTTCGAACAAAATTCCCGGAGCTACCTTCAACGACCTGGAGTTAATTACCGAAAAATCGTTGCTGGCTTTGCGGCATATCCTTGTGCCGGTATGGGTAGTTCCTTTTTCCAGCCAGGGAAAAAAATATCAGTACCTCGTAAATGCGGTTACCGGAAAAGTAACCGGCGCTAAGCCGCTGTCTTCCATCAGGGTTGGGGTCGCCATAGCTATTTTGGTAGGTTCTCTGCTGCTTATAACCCTCGCGGTCGCAGCTTTTTTCAAGAGATAAGCCTGTCTGACTTTACCGCAGGCCGCTTCATTTCCATCCATAGCCCGCCGGAGGGTGTCATTTTTGGTGAAAAGATAGACACATGACCTACCGCTGGAGCCTAACCCCGCTATTACGTCCTGAGCAAGTTGAGGCTCTACAAGCCGACCTTTCGCGGGGCAAAAAACCTTTTCCCCGTGCCCTGGCCGAAATATTGGTGCGGAGGTCGAAAGGCGAAACAGCCGACGCCCGGACCTTTTTTACCCCCGAAAAACAAAAACCAGCCTCTCCCTGGCTGATGAAAGGCATGCGCCAGGCCGTTGACCGGCTACAGGTTGCATCCGAAGAAAGGCAATCGGTGATGGTGTATGGCGACTACGATGTGGACGGGGTCACTTCGGTCTCTATGTTTGCGGGTTTCCTCAATGATTGGGGTTTTCAGACCTCTTATTATATTCCTGATCGCTACCGCGAAGGTTACGGGCTGTCGTATGTGGGAATTGATGCAGCGATTGTCCGTGGGTGCAAACTCATCGTTACCCTCGATTGCGGGATTCAGGCAGTGGAAAAAGTACGCTATGCCGCTTGCAAAGGGGTTGATGTCATTATCTGCGACCACCACACGCCGGGCAAAGAGCTACCCGAAGCTGTGGCCGTGCTGGATCCCAAACAAGCCGATTGCCCGTATCCCTTCAAAGAATTGACCGGCTGCGGGGTAGGGTTGAGGCTGGCAGAAGCCTTGCAGGATCACCTGGTGGGTCAGGGTTGGCCCTTACCGGAACCGGATTATAGCCCTGCTGCAAAATACGCCGACCTCATAGCCCTGAGCATTGCCTGCGACATCGTGCCCATTGAGGGCGAAAACCGGAGCCTGGTTCAGCGCGGCATCAGTAAGTTGCGCGAAAATCCCATCAGTGGACTTCGGGCATTGATGGAAAAAACGAATACCCCGAGGAGCTGGGATGTATCGGATCTGGTTTTTTTTCTTGGGCCACAGGTAAACGCGGTCGGCAGGCTGGGCAAGGCTACCGAAGGCGTAGCCCTTTTGATGGGAGAGCCCGGCGTGCCCGAGAGGGCATCGATGCTATTTGACTTTAACCAGGAGCGCAAAAGCCTCGATAAGCTCACCGCCGAAGAGGCCCTGAGCCTGCTGCGCGACGACCCCGAAGATGCCCAAAAGCATACCACGGTACTTTATCAGCCGCATTGGCACAAAGGGGTGGTAGGCATAGTGGCCTCCCGGCTTATTGAAACGCATTTTCGCCCCACCATTCTGCTCACCGGAAAAGACGGCCTGCTCACCGGGTCGGCTCGGAGCGTGCATGGCTTTGACCTTTACGCCGCATTGGACGCATGCAGGGAGGTGCTGGTTCAATTTGGAGGCCATAAGTATGCCGCAGGGCTTACTTTGCGTGAAGATCAGCTGGAAGCGTTTAAAAAGCGGTTTGAGGAAGTAGTTGCGGCTACCATCCTGCCCGAGCAACTCATTCCCGAAATCGTGATTGATGCCACAGTTGGGTTTGGCCAGATTGACGCCCACTTCATGAAGGTGATCTCGGCGTTCGAACCTTTCGGTCCGGGAAACATGCGTCCGGTGTTTGCAACCCTGGATGCAGAAGTTTTAGAGGTGAATGTGATGAAATCCGAACATCTGCGCTTGAGGGTACGTCAGGAGAATGTAATTTTCGATGCAATTGGATTTTTCCTGGCCTCGAAATGGAATGCCTTGGGTAAGCCGGATAAGGTAGCCCTTGCATTCCAGCCTGATTATGAAACCTGGCAGGGAGAAACGCGATTACGCCTCAGAATCAAAGACTTATGCCTACCTGCATGCCTATCTTCCGAATTCTTTTCCTCAGCATCCTCCTTGGCTCAGCCAGCCTGAACGCCCAAACCCTCACCTGGCAATATGAGGACATATTGACGGACAATAAGGAGTCGGGCGCATACCCCGATTTGTTTATTGATCCGGCAGGAAATTTCCATGTTAGTTTTTGGGATGTCCAGCAAAATGCCCTTCGGTATGCATATAGACCCTCAGGTTCGGGTACCTGGACGCTGGAAACCATAGCCCCCTCTATGGCAGGTATAAGGTCGGCTATTGTGGCAAATGCGCAAGGGGTGGTGCATGTGGTGTACCTCGCGCAGGAAGGAGAAGAGGCGGACCTATCCTACGCCATTAGAACAAACGGCAGCTGGACCACCGAAAGTCTGGGAAACGATACCCTTGTGGGTCCATATGGGCTCGAAGTAAAGTTTCCGGTTTATCGGCAGCCATCGGTAGATATCGCGCTTTCGCAAAGTGGAAAGCCATTCATTACCTTTTTTCACAGCTGGATCGGCCAATACTTTATCTGTGCTGCAAACACCATATCTTCTTACTACCGCTACACCCTTGAGCTGCGGATACTGGTAAAAGAAAGCGATGGCAGCTGGTCAAATTCCAGTATTCCCAACCTCTCCAACCTTACGGGTACTTCGTGCATACCGAATGGAGACCGGTTTGGAGAATTTTGCCAGATAGCCCCGGGCCCGGGTGGGCGGCACTATGTGCTTACCCAAAGCAACCACAACCACCAGCTGGTTATTTTCCAGGCCGATGACGCTACTCTTCATTCCTGGACCCACTACGTAGCCGATACGCTGACCCGTATTCGCCCTGCCAGTCAGATATCCTTCTTCGACACCTTCGAATTTCCTGCCATTGCTTCGGGGAACGATACCACCCTGCACCTCGCTTACGGGGTTTCGACTTTGTTTGGAAACCAAAGCCTTCAGGCTGCCCGCAGGGCTTACTTTTATGGTAGGGTAAATCCGGCCAAACTGACCAACGGCAGCGACAATACCGCCTTTTTCAAAGACATGGACCCTACCCGTGATGGCATCTACCGCAGGTATTTCTCCATCCAGGCTTCCGGCAGAGACAGCGTTTTTGAAACGTATTACGACGAATTGAACGGAAAAATCGTCACAGCATTTACCTCCAACGGGGGGTCCAGCTTCGTGCGGGATACCGTTTTTTCGATTGTGACCAATACCCGCATCGCAACGGCAACCTATGGCGACAGCCTGTATGTGCTCGCTTACGATGCGAACAGGGACGAAATCGTGATGGGAGCCAAACGGCTGATCACCGGCAACTGGGTACGCACCCAGGTTACTTCCTCGCAGCGAAGGGCCAAAGTAATCGATGGCGAAGTGCTGCGCATGGGCGCCGACGATCAGGTTTTTATCGCTTACGACGAAACAAACCGCGGGCAGTTATTTCTCTCCACACGACTGCAAGGTAACTGGACCACCCAAACCGTAGACAATGCAGGGCATGACTACTCCTCCGTTTCGATGGAGCTGGATACCGACGGTCAGCCGGTAATGGCCTATGCCTGGAGAGAAAGCGACCAGCTAAGGATTGTTAAGCAGGGAAATTCGCCTGTGACCATCACTATGCCTTCGGGCAACAAACCCCGGCAGGCGGTGATAAAGCGCGCGGCTGATGGCTGGCACCTGGCCTATTACGACTTTGCAGGCAGAAAACTCATGTATGGATTTGCCGGCCAATGGTCAGGACCCTGGACGATCGAAACGGCGGATGCTTCCGCCGCTAACATAGGCCAGTACCCTGCGTTGGCGGTTACTGCTCAAAATGAAGTCTATCTGGCCTATTTCGACCTCACAAATAAACACCTGAAAGTAAGCTTTAAGCCTACCGGAGGCAGTTGGCAGCCCGTTGTTTTTCAAGATACCACCGAGCGACAAATCACAGGTATCCAGATTGCCCTCAACGATAGCGGCTATGCTTTCGTGGCTTACCGCGACGGCCTCGAAAACAGCGTGCGGATGGCCAAAGGCTCAGGGGTAAATGCATGGACAGAGGAAGAGATCGTGGCCGAAATCGGTAACCTGATCGGTGCTCCGCTGGATATCCTCACCGACCATGCGGGCCGTCCCTGGATCATGTACAATTATTCTGAAGCTGTGGATGGCGTACAGCTTTCCCGGCAGGACAACCAGGGTGTTTGGCAGGAGGTTTCGGTGATTCCGAATCCGGGCCAAATCAGCAATGCTTTTATTTTCAGGCGGGCAGGCTATGATTTTTACCTGGCAGGAAAGAAAAACCTGCCTACTACCGGCGGCATTAGTCTGCTCTATGCCGAAAGTGGTGCCCTTACCCGCATCGACGAACCTAGACTGACCTCAGCGCCTTTGCTGGTGCCTAACCCCGCTACGGATTTGTGTGAACTCAGGTGGTCTGCAATATCTGCCGGTAAATTTGAAGCTACTCTGTTTGATCTTTCGGGAAGAAGGATCGCGACCCTGCTGAATGAGCAGCTTCCCGCGGGAGAAGGTGCTACCTCCTTTTCCACTGACGGGCTTACCCCCGGGGTGTACGTGGTGCATATGTCAGGCGAAAAAGAAGCCTGGACTGTAAGGCTGGTGGTACTCGCCCGTTAGTGACTGCGTTAGGGAAAAAACCTTAACTTTGGTCCCTACCTTCCCCTTGCATGATCCTACTCGAAGCGCGTAACCTGCTCAAGACCTACAAGCAACGCCACGTTGTAAATGACGTGTCGGTTCAGGTAGGTCAGGGCGAAATCGTGGGGCTGCTTGGCCCCAATGGTGCCGGGAAAACCACTACCTTTTACATGATTGTGGGGCTTATCCGCCCTGATAAAGGCCATATCCTGCTGGATGATATCGAGATCACCGGCTTACCGATGTATCGCAGAGGCCAGTTAGGCATTGGCTATCTGGCACAGGAAGCTTCTGTGTTTAGGGGGCTTTCTGTAGAGGATAATATTATGGCCGTTCTGGAATTGGCTACCAAACTCAATCCAGGGGAAAGAAAAGACCGCACTGAGCAACTCATGGAAGAGTTCAGCATCACGCATTTGCGCAAAAGTAAAGGCAAGGTGCTCTCAGGCGGAGAGCGGCGCCGTACCGAAATCGCCCGTGCGCTGGCAGTGAATCCTAAATTTATCCTTCTGGACGAGCCTTTTGCCGGCATTGACCCTATAGCCGTGGGTGAAATACAAGAGCTGGTGCTGAACCTTAAGGAGCGAAATATCGGCGTGCTGATAACCGACCACAGCGTACAGGCTACGCTGTCTATTACCGACAGGGCTTACCTGCTTTATCAGGGGAGTATTCTGGAGTCAGGAACCCCCGAAACCCTGGCGGCAGATGCCCGTGTTCGTGAGCTTTACCTCGGCAAAGACTTCAAGCTTGAACGATGATACTGCTACTCCATAAAGTTGCAAGTTGGTTTCTCAAGCGGAGAATGGACCATGTGGAGGCTTTTGTAAAAGCCCCTGAGGAAACGCAATCACGGGTTTTGCAGGAGCTGACCCAAACCGCTGCAGGAACGATCTTTGGCCGCGACCACGGATTTCGGGATATCCGGCATGAGGGAGATTTTAGAAACAAAGTGCCTGTTTCCACCTACGAGCAGCTCTATGCCTATACCGAAAAGGCCCTGACAGGCGAAGCCGATGTGCTCTGGCCCGGAAAGGTGGAGTGGTTTGCCAAGTCGAGCGGAACCACCAACGACCGCAGCAAATTCATCCCCATCACGGCTGATTCGCTTGAGGCATGCCATTTTCGGGCAGGTCAGGACATGCTGGCTATTTACCTGCACAACCAACCCGAGAGCAAGCTTTTCTCTGGAAAATCACTCTCTATCGGGGGCAGCCATACCGTAAACCGACTCAATGAATTTTCCCGCTGCGGCGACCTCAGTGCGGTGCTCATGGCCAATTTGCCCATTTTCTATGAGCTGCGCCGAACCCCTTCACGCGAGGTAGCCCTCATGGCTGAATGGGAGCAAAAGATAGAAGCCATGGCCCGCGAGGTACGTCAGGAAGACATTACGGCCATTGCGGGCGTGCCGACCTGGACCCTCGTTTTGCTCGATCGTTTATTTGAAATGACAGGCAATACCCAGCGGAATGTGCTTGAGCTCTGGCCTAACCTGGAGCTGTATGTGCACGGCGGGGTCAGCTTTGAGCCGTATCGTGAGCAGTTTCGCAAACTAATTCCCCGTGGCGACATGACCTATCTGGACTGCTACAATGCTTCCGAAGGTTTTTTTGCGGTTCAGGATACCCTCCAGGGGCGCGAGATGCTGCTGATGTTGGATTACGGCATCTTCTATGAATTTTTGCCCATGGACCAAATTGGCGAGCCGTATCCCAAGACCTGCCTTTTGCATGAAGTGGTGCTTGGGCAGCAATATGCCCTGGTAATCAGTACCAATGGCGGGCTTTGGCGGTACTTCATCGGAGACACGGTCGTTTTTACCTCGCTGAAACCTTACCGCATCCGTGTTTCAGGTCGAACGAAGCACTTTATCAATGCTTTCGGGGAAGAGTTGGTCGTAGAAAATGCCGATACCGCCATTGCTGCTGCTTCCCGTGCAACAGGTGCCCAGGTGGCCGATTATACTGCGGCTCCTATTTATTTTGAAGAGGGAAAACGTGGGGGGCACGAATGGATTCTGGAATTTGACCAGGAACCGGATAACCTCGACACCTTTGCCCACGTGCTGGACGCCACCCTTCGGGAGGTGAATTCAGACTACGACGCCAAACGCGCGGGGGACATTGCCCTCGGTAAACCCACGCTTTGGGTAGCGCCACGGGGTACTTTTTACCTGTGGCTGAAAAACAGGGGCAAGCTGGGTGGGCAAAACAAAGTGCCCCGACTAGCCAATAACCGCGAGTACCTCGACAGCCTGCTGGCACTCCTCGCCGACCAAAAGGCCTGAGTACCGACGAATAGGTACTTTTTTCGAAAAGATAATTTCTATTTTCGCCTCAAACTGTGCAAGTATGAAAGCACTATGGGCATACGTCTTGAAACGAATCCGAAGTTTCGGATTCGCTTTTAAAGGGATATATATATTTTTTACTACCCAGGCACATGCGCAGATTCACGCGCTGGCGGTGGTTTGCCTCGGCATATTGGGGGGCTGGCTGGGGCTTTCTGCTACGGAATGGTGCCTGATTTTCCTTTGTATGGGACTGGTAATCACCACTGAGGCTGTGAATACAGCCATCGAATACCTGGTGGACCTGGCCAAACCAGAGTGGGATCCATTGGCAGGAAAAATAAAAGACATTGCCGCCGGTGCGGTGCTATTGGCCGTGATATTTTCGGCGATCGTATGGGCGATTATCTTTTTGCCCAAGCTCTGGCTGGTATTCAGCTGAAAAACCCCAGTACCTTCTCAATTACATATTCCTGTTCCTCTTCCCGCAATCCGGGAAACATCGGCAGGGAGTGACAGCGCGCGTAGTAGGCTTCCGCATGGGGAAAATCGCCTTTATTCCACCCTTCCTGTGCATACAAAGGCTGCAGGTGCAGGGGAATGTAGTGCGTTTGGGAAATGATGCCCTGGGTTTTTAGGTAATCGAATAAAGCCCGCTTTTCGGGTGCCTGAATAATATAGAGGTGATAGGCATGGCCGGGTGCCGCAGGGGCGGGTAGCACGGCGGTACCTGAGAAGGCCTGATCATAGCGGGCCGCAATTTCGCGGCGACGGGCCAGGCGGGTATCCATTTTGCCCAACTGTGAATGGGCAAGTGCTGCGTGAATATCCGAAAGCCGGTAATTATTGCCTACATCAGCTATTTCGTAGTACCACCCCCCGATTTCAGCTACCTTTTCCGGATCCCGGTGCATGCTGTGGTTGCGCCAGAGGCGTGCTTTTTCCGCAATTTCTTCGCTGGCGGTGGTGATCATGCCCCCTTCCCCGGAGGTGAGATGCTTGGCGGGATGGAAAGAAAAAATGGCGGCATCGGCCAGCGATCCATCGCCACAGCGGTGGGTGGTGCCTGATGTATCTTGAACATCTCCTCCCGGCGCATGGCAGGAGTCTTCCAGCAGCCAGCAGCCATATTCGTCGGCTAGCGAGCGAAAGGCGTCCATAGGTGCAGGGTAGCCCGCAAAATCGACCACGATAATGCCCTTGTAATGGCCTTTGGGGGCTTTTTCGAGGAGGTCGCGGGTGGCCGAAAGATCAAGGTTGAGCGTAGTGGGATCTATGTCAGCAAATACCACCTCTCCGCCCAGGTTTTTGACACAATTGGCGGTAGCCACAAAGGTAAGCGGCGTGGTAATGACCCGGTCGCCGGGCTGTATGCCCAAAGCCTGTGCCGATAAAAACAGGGCTGCCGTACCGCTCGAAACCGCTACCGCATGCGGCGCACCGATATACGCGGCGAAATCTGCTTCCAGCTTCGGGATGGCGGGGCCACCCGTAAGCCATCCGGAGCGCAGTACCTCAACCACGGCGGCAATGTCGGTTTCATCAACCTCGGGTCGCGCGTAGGGGATAGGAAGAGAGAGCAAGGGCTTTGAGGACATAAAAAAATCAGATACGGTTACGGTCGTGCTTCACCAACAAAAATATAGTGAATGTAAGCACGCCGATAGCCCCCAGCAAGAGGCCGAGTGCGGGAAGTAGTTCAGAGATAAAATTCATAGGATCGTTTGTTTTAGGGCCTAAAGGTACCATTAATATTACCCTTGGAAGGGGCAAAGGGTTTGAAATGAATTTAATTCGATTTTCGGTAGGTTCGAGACGCTGTAATATTATATGTGATTCTGGCATAGATTCTGCCACTATGCTATATATTTTTGAAAATAAATTATTCCAATTATGAATCGATTGCTCTTGGTTCTCCTTTCCCTGCTTTTGATCACTCCCGCCTGGGCGCAAATTGCTGAAATTCAGGTGCCTTCGATGGCAGATGAGGAGGATATTGAACAGCTGAAAAATGAAGTAGAAGACCTCATTGCCTTGCGCCTGGAGTCAAAAACTCCTGTGTTGGTCAACTATCGGGGAGGGCAGGCGACGGTTATAGAAGCAGATATTACTGAAGCAGGAACACAAGGGGTGGACCTGTATGAGCCAAATCCGGCTGCCGGTTACTGGGGCGATGCCCTGACCCAAATGGAAACCAACCGCGAAAAACTTCAGGAGGAACTTTCCTGGCTTATTCGTGACCGGGAACTCGAACTTGCCAATAAAGACCTCGCCGATAACCAGCTGGAGCAGGAGTGGGAGCTTCGTATTGCCCATTGCCGTGCGCAGATCAAAGCACTTGATATTGCCGAAAGCCAGGCCGAAGACATGCTCATGGAAATGGAAGACAGCCTCCTGATGGTCGATTGGGCTGCCTTGGATACCGACAATGGTACGGTGCTTGCAAAAAATTAAAACCAGATTCTGCTTCAGTCAAATGAAAGAGCTCTGTGTAAAATTCGGAGGGTAATCCTTTGAAAATCAAGGAAGTCAATCTTGAAATCCCGAAAATCTTATTAATCCTGGTATAACTTGCCGGAATGAGACTTCCGGACGAGGTAAAAGATAAGGTGGAATACCGTTTGGGCGATGTCCGGGCGGTATTTCCTGTTTCTGGTGGTAGCATTCACCAGGCCTGCCGGATAGCAACGGAAGGTGGGAGCTACTTTTTGAAATACAACCGTAGCAGCCATTATCCTGGTTTACTGGCTGAGCAGCAGGGATTAAACGCTCTCGCGTATACCGATACCCTGAGAACCCCAGCGATTATTTCCCTCGATCAAACACCCGGCTTTGCATTCCTGCTCATGGAATTTATTGCTACCGGCAATCGAAACCCTCATTTTTGGGAGCTTTTGGGCTCGGGGCTCGCACTGCTGCACACGCATAGCCACCCCCGTTTCGGATGGGAAACAGATAATTTTATCGGGTCATTGCCCCAAAAAAATAGTTGGGAAGACGACTGGAGCCGTTTTTTCTGGAATAATAGAATTTCTCCGCTGGTAAAAACGGCCTTGGACCAAGAGCTATTGACCTCTCATGATGCGAAATGCGCAGAGAAAATGGCGAACAGGCTGCCCGAAATTTTTCCGCAGGAACCTTCGGCCCTCATTCATGGTGATTTGTGGGGAGGAAATGTGCTGGCAGACGAAAACAACACGCCCGTGCTGATTGATCCTGCGGTACACTTCGCCCACAGAGAGATGGAATTGTCGTTCATGACGTTGTTTGACTCCATTCCTGCGGCTTTTTATTCTACTTATGAAAACGTATATCCCCTTTCTTCAGGATGGAAATCACGTGCAGATATATGTAACTTGTATCCGCTGTTGGTACATGCCCTGCTTTTTGGGGCAAGTTATGTACCTTCGGTTCAAAGGATTCTTCATCGATTTGGTTGAGTATGCGCTATTTTTCTCTTATACTTTCGCTTGCGCTTTTTTCGGTGGCCTGTATCCGGCCCCAAGCTACCACCGGTCAGGACCAGCCAACCGGCACTGGCACAGGTGATCAGGCAGATCCCGTTGATCGACCTACACAAGCCCCGCCCTCCAAAATCGGCGAAACCAACGAGTTTCCTCACGTATTTCAGGGTGCCGGCAGGTCTATTATCTACGAAGCCTGGACCATGCGCTTTACGCTGGAGCATGAAGAGCCCCTTATCCCCGTTACCAACGGCCAGATTCCCTGGGTGGACCCCACGGGCTATGACGAAAACATTGGCAACTACATCACCTATGTGCTCAATGGTCGCCAGATTTCGCTCAACAGCCCCTACATTCAGGTGCAATACTTTAACAAAGCTCTTCCTGATTGCGGAACGGTAGATTCTGTTTTTGCCAAATGGGATGGTTACTTTTTGGCCATACCTGGCTCCAAACTGGCCGATACTCCGGGCACCCTCACGACCAAATCGCGGCTGATAGCCCACACCAAATCGTACCAATTGCCTGATTTTCAGGACAAATCAGGCAAATTTATCCGCTACGCCTTCATCGATTTTGACAAAGACTATATCATCGGGTTTGCCTTCACGTCACTCGATGAGTCGGACTTCCGCCAATTCAGCCCCTATTTCAACCGGCTGGTTCAGTCGTTTTCTTTGTACGGCGGCTGATCAGCCTACTTTTTTGGCGGGGTTGCCGAACACGGTAGTAAACTCATCCACTTCGCGCAATACCACTGAGCCAGCACCTATCACCGCGCCCTGGCCGAGTTGTACTTTCGGGCCGATAATGGCTCCGTGACCAATAAATACATCCGGCTGGATGGCGGCTCCGCGGGCGATGATGGCCCCGGCCTGAATAGTGCAAAAGTCGCCTATTTCCACTTCGGGCTCAATTACTACCCCCGTTTCAATCAGGTTAAAGGATCCGATCATGGCGTTGGCGTGGATCACGACCAGTGGCTGAATTATGTTGCCGCGGCCGATACGGGCATGGGGAGAGAGAATTACAGAAGGGTGCATCACCGTCACCAACTCTGGTTTTTTGTCCCTGAGGTAATCCACCACCTGGTGTCGTTTGGGAATCTCCCGCTCGGCCACGGCGATTTTCATATACTCGTCATCGAGCAAAGTTTCGGCTTCTTCGCCAATAAGCGCACCTAAAACAGGTACATCGTTTATGTCGTCGAGGTCAAATTTATCGTCGGTAGATAAAAAACCATATACCAGCACCTCCTGTACCCCCAGGATATCGGCTGCAATTTTTGCTTCGGGTCCGGTGCCCACAATTACAACCGGGTTTTTACCTTCTTCCATGTCCTTATTTTTTGCCAAAATTAGCCCAATTAGCCCATATTAACCAGTCTGTCACATCCCTTGATATTTGCCTACCTCCCTTGGGTCTTATTTTGGTAATTTTGCTATATGCAAATGGTAAATAAAGCCCTGTTGTGGGTAATAGTGATGTGTGCTTGTGCACCAATGTTTGCCCAGGAATATCCTCTGGTTGGCGAATGGTCAGCTTACCTTAGCCATAACTTGGGCGTGCAGACGGGCTATCTCAACGGTACCGTCTATGCTATTTCGGGCGGAGGACTGTTCACCTATGACGACGCCACCCAGGCTACCCGTACTTATTCAACGGTTGATGGCCTCAGTGGGGTAAAACCTACCACCCTTCACATCAATCCAACTGCCGGACTGGTATTTTTGGGGTATGAGGATGGTACCGTTGATTATTTCCGCACCCCGGACAAAGTCTCCTACCTCACCGACATTCGCCGCAACGATTTCTATACCCAGAAACAGATCAACGCCATTGCCTCTACCAATGACCGCTTGTTTTTGGCTACGGGGTTCGGGCTGGTCGTTTACAACCTCGATACCCGGCTTCCCATCGCGGATATTGCCCAATTTGCCAACAATCCTTCCCGCCTCGAAGGTACCTCTGTCGCTGTTTTTCAGGATACCGTTTACGTAACCCTGGAAAATAACCGCATTTTCCGGGCAGCGCTCTCGGTGCCTGTGTTGCGCGATCCGACGGTTTGGTCCGAGGTATTGCCTGATGCTTCAGGCGTGGATAAAATGTACCAGGTGGCAGCTAACAGCGGGGCCTTGTTTGCGCGGGGAGATTCGGGCATTTATGAATACCAAAACGGAACCTGGACCCCGGTACCCACGCTGAAAGGAAAAATGGGGGCATTGTTTGCTCAGGAAGATGCCGTGCTTACCACGCAGATCAATACTGTTTATATTTACCTGCCGGGCGTAGCCAGCGGTGCGTTTTTGCTCAGTGGCGGGGTGGCAAGTGTTACCAAAGTCGGAGATGTCTATTTCGCAGCCACTGTATTTGAGGGCTTTCAACGGTTCGAAAACTTTGTGATAACCAATTTCACCCCCGATGGCCCGGTGAACAACGAGTGCATCCGTATAGCTGCCGGCAATAGCAGCCTCTACGTAGCTCCCCGTGGATACGACCAGCAATACACGCCCCGACTGGCATTCGATGGCATTTATTACTACGGCCGTATTTCGGAAAAATGGACTAATTACAACAACAGCACCGGCACCTTGCCTTTTCGGGTGGCCACCGATTTTGCACGCGCATACTACGACAGATATACAGAAACGGCCTATCTGGGCTCTTGGGGAAGGGGCATTGTGGCCATGAAAGACGGAGCAATAACCGAAATCATCGATTGCCGCGATGGCCTGAGCACCCTCGATGGGGTATGCGATACCACTAAATTTGGCAATACCCGCATCAGTGGCCTGGCGGTAGATGAAGACGAGCAACTCTGGGTTACCAACTTCCTGGCAGCCTCTCAGTTGCAGGTCCGTACCCCCGACGGGCAATGGGTGAGCTTTCCCTCCAACAAATTTCCTTCCGGATTTCAGGCAGTGGACCTGGTCATCGATAACTTTGGCAGCAAATGGATGATCAATCGCCGCGATGGGATCGTGGTTTTCCAGGATAACCGCACCCCCAGTGTGTTTACCGACGACAAGGTAGTCGTGCTCCGAAACGGGGTAGGTCAGGGCAGCCTTCCCTCCACTATTGTGAACGACCTTGCGGTGGATGCCGATGGCTTTGTATGGGTAGCCACTGCGCTGGGGGTGGCCGTTTATTATGATGTGGGGAATATAGCCGCCGGTAGGGTGGTAGAAGCCAATACGCCTTTTTTTCAGGGGCGCGCCTTGCTGAAAGATCTCGTGGTAAATACCATTGCCGTAGATGGCGGTAACCGAAAATGGATAGGCACCAACGCAGGGGTATTTCTAGTGGGCGAGGATGGAAACGAAGTGGTGAACCAATTTACCGAAAGCAACAGCCCGCTTCCGTCGAATGAAATTTACGATATCTCTGTGGATGGCACGACCGGAGAGGTCTTTATCGCTACCTCGGCGGGTATCGTGAGCTTTTTGGGTGATGCTACCGACGCACCTGCCAAGTGCAACGACGTATCCGTTTACCCCAATCCGGTAAGGCCCGACTACGATGGCCCAATCCGCATTGTGGGGAGTGCTTTTGCGTCAAAAATAAAGATCGTTACCCCAACCGGGCGACTCGTGCGTGAACTGGATTCGCAGGGAGGCACTGCCGTATGGGACGGACTCGATCTGCGCGGACAAAGGGTGACCTCGGGTATTTATCTCGCCCTGATCGCCAATGCCAATGGAGACAACGGCTGCATCGGCAAGTTTTCAGTCATCACCCGATAACCTGCACCTGCCGGCAGAACCTTTGCCCGCATTTCAGGGTTTTATAGGATATTTGCTGCTGTGAAAATTATCTTCCTCTCTGCTGCTAACCTGGGTGACAGGTTGTTTTTCAAAGACTTTGTGCATCGGTTTTCGTTCAAGGAGCCGGTGATCGTGCTGCACGAGCCACATCCCGGAGGGTTAGCCACCACCCGCATGGCCACCAAGCGCATTTCGGCCTTTCTGAGCGAAGCCATGGTGCACAACAACGCCTTTTCCGGCGATCAAAAAGGCATGGTGAAACAGGACGCTACGGGCCTGAAATTGAATATACCAACCATCGAATCGCTGTTGCAGGTTGTGCCCGTGGTGGTACTGGGGCCGGTAGCTGCCACGGCATCGGGGTCTGAGCTAATAAATGCGCAGGCATTGGTTACGGCCCATCGGTTTGCCTTCGATGCCGAGGTTATTTGCTTCGTGGATAATCCGCTCTCACCCCTGGCTACCAAGCGAAACCTGATCGAAGACGAAGCTACCCGGGACAAAATCATGAATATGTACGAAGAAGAACAGGCTGCCATTTCGCGCGCATACGATCTCAGGCCGGCCTTGCTGGCTGGCCCGGCAAATTTTGCCCAGTGATCCAGAAAACCGAAGGTATCGTGCTACGGGTGGTCCGGCACCAGGACGCCAACGTCATTACCACCATTTTTACCCGCGAATACGGCCTTCGTACCTTTATCATCAAAGGCTTCAGAAGCCCCCGGGCCCGGCGCAAGCACAGCTATTTTCAGCCCCTGAGCGTGGTAGAACTGGTGCTGTTTTACAACGAAAACCGAGCCATACATTCCATTTCTGAGAGCCGGCTGGCTTATCCGCTGATGGAGGCCCAAACCGACCCCGTGAAGCTATCTCTGGGGCTTACCGCTTTGGAGGTTTTTCTTTCTTCGGTAAAAGAAGAGGAAGAGAACGAGCCGATGTATGCTTTTCTGCGGTCGTTCATTGTGGGGCTGGAGACCAATCAGGTGAAGCTCGTCAACTTATTTATTCACTTTTTGGTGCACCTCACCATCTTCCTGGGTTTCTTTCCGCAGGACGAGTCAGACGAATCGCCCAAAGTGCGTTTTGACCTGGAAAATGGCCTGCTGATAGCCGGCGAGGCCGACGACCAGGCGGCGGAGGTGCTCAGGCAGTTTTTATATGTGTCGCAGGAAGGGAGCCTCGACCTCGTATTCAGCAATGAGGTAAAACGCGAAATTATCCGCCGCATGCTGGAGTACTACCGTCGGCACGTAGAGGGCTTCCGGTACCCGAATGCGATGGGCGTTTTCGGCGAGTTGTATAATTAATTGCCTGCGGGTGGAACCTTGCTTTTGGGGGTGGTGATCCGCACCTCTTTCAGGTAAAAGGGGGCAAAGTCGTCAAGGGATTCGAAATCCCGGGCAAGGTATTTTTTCAGGAGCGGAGTACCCATAAATTTTGCAGAAGGATAAGAAGGGCTCAACAGCCAGGCGTTGGGATGTTCGGCCAGCAATTGTGTGGCTTTTTCTACCCCATCTCCCACAAAAATAATCGGTCCATCGGCCAGGATATCTTCAAAAACATTTTCTTCCAGCACCAGGGCTTTCACAGGCTGGAGCTGCTGTATTTGCTTGTCGTAGAGGGAAGTGAACACCTCCATGCGCCGGGCATCGAGCATCGGGCAAATACGGGCGTTTAGTTTTCTAGCCAAATCAGCTGCCTGCCAGGCGAGCACCTCCAGGGTGGGCAATGAAAGCAAGGGAATATCGAGCGCCAAACACAGGCCTTTGGCGGTAGAGGTGCCTACCCGAAGCCCGGTGTAGGAGCCCGGCCCGCTGCTAACGGCTACTGCCTGCAGCGCCGAGGGCGTTACTTTCAGCATCTTCAGCAGGTGCAGAATCGAGGGCGCCAGGGTGCGTGCATGCCCCTGAGGAAGGTGTATTTCAGTATAGCCCAACAATACTTCGCCCTGGAAAACACCCACAGAGCAGACTCCGGCAGCGGTTTCCAGGGCGAGTATCAATGGCTGATCAGCAGGCGGGTTCATGGGGCGAAGATACGCAAATCCCACAGCTTCGGATCAGTGGGCGGTTTTCAGCTTTTCACCAAACGCTTGCTTGAATTTTGCCACCTTGGGCTGAATGATGAAAGCGCAGTAGGACTGATTGGGATTCTGGTTGAAATAGTTCTGGTGATAATCGTCAGCCGGGTAGTAGTTGATCAACGGCGAAATTTCAGTCACGATCGGCTTGTCGAAAGCTCCGGAAGCTTCCAGCTTGGCTTTGTAAAAATCGGCCTCAGCTTTCTGGGTTTCGTCGTGATAAAACACCGCCGAGCGGTATTGGGTGCCTACGTCGTTGCCCTGGCGGTTGAGGGTGGTCGGGTCATGCGTTTTCCAGAATACCTCCAGCAGTTCTGCAAAAGAAACGATGGCCGGGTCGTAGGTGATGCGAATTACTTCGGCATGGCCCGTGGTACCGTTGCAAACCTCGCGGTAAGCAGGGTTTTTGATGTGGCCGCCGGAATAGCCCGACTCGACTTTCGTCACACCGTTCATTTGCTGAAAAATAGCCTCGGTACACCAGAAGCAACCTGAGCCAAAAGTGGCCATTGAGAGCGTATCCATATGTTTATCAGGAGATTAGAAAAGTGAATAATGGCTGGAATGTTAACATTTACCAGCGTGTCAAGCCATTCATTTTGCTTGATTCGGGTATATAAACGAAGCCGGGTGCCTCAATGTTTACCCATGTCTGCCAGCCGTCAATAAGCAAAAAAGCCCGGAGGATATCCGGGCTTTCATTGCTATGCGTTTAATTACTGGTTGATGGCATGCCGGAAAGTGAGGATACCTACGGCACCGTATCCCACCATTTGCATGAGGAAAAACGGCAGCACGCTGTAGTCTCCAAAATAGATGGACATGATTACCCCGCCGAGGAAGTAGAGCATGAGCAAGAGCTCGGCGTACACGCCCGGCTTTATTTTACCCACGGTATAAGCATCCTTTTTGAAGGAGTCTTTGCGGTTTTTGAGGGCAAATTTAGGCGTACGTACAAACGGGGTTTTCTTTCCTCCCCAACCCTGAAGCACGGCGACGGAGTTGTGGAATGCCAGGCCCATCGAAAGAGAAAGGAAGGGCACAAAGTTGAGGATAAACCTGCGCATGGCGGGCAAAAAGGCCCCTTCGCGGCGATAACTGGTGGCCAGGTACATGAGACACAGCACCAGAAAGCTACCCATGAGTGTGGCTACGGGAATGGTCAGAAACTCGATTTCGCCGCCTTCGGCGTGGTGCTTGATATAGAGCAAAGGCACGCTGGTAGCCCCGAGCAACAGCACGTAGATAAACACGGTGCTGCTGGTGAGGTGCATGGTGGCGTGTATCTTGTGCAGAAACGGGATCTTCGATTTCCAGATGCGGAAGAACATTTTGCGGGCTACTTCTGCCCCGCCTTTCATCCAGCGAAACTGCTGTGACTTGATGGCGTTCATTTCGGCGGGCAACTCGGCAGGTGCGCCGATTTGGTCCACGTAGCGAAATTTCCAGCCTTTGAGCTGCGCCCGGTAGCTGAGGTCGAGGTCTTCGGTAAGGGTGTCGCCTTCCCATCCTCCGGCATCTTCGATACATTTCTTGCGCCAGATGCCCGCCGTGCCGTTGAAGTTCATGAAGAAGCCCCCTTTATCACGGCTGAATTGCTCGATGGTAAAGTGGGCATCCAGGTGAAATGCCTGGGCTTCGGTGAATACAGAATAGTTTTGGTTGAGGTGCTCCCAGCGTGCCTGTACCACACCGATGTTGTCGTCGGTGAAGTTGGCCATTACTGCCCGGAGAAAATCGGGCTTGGGAATAAAGTCGGCATCGAAAATGGCCACAAAATCGCCTTTGGCAAACTCCAGGCCATAGGCCAGTGCCCCGGCTTTGTAGCCCACACGGTTGGGGCGGCGAACCTGAATGGCCTGTAGCCCACGTGCATGCAGTTGAGCAACCTTTTGGGCGGTGATGTCCACGGTTTCGTCGGTGGAGTCGTCCAGGATTTGAATTTCAAACCTGTCGGCGGGATAATCCATGGCTGCTACCGCTTCGAGGAGGCGCTCCACCACGTACAGCTCGTTGTAGATAGGCAGCTGAATGGTTACAAAAGGCAGGTTCTCGTCGCCTTCGAGCGGCGGCTCAGCCTGGAGGTTTTTTCGGTTGAGAAAATAGGTGACGAGCAGGTGTAATTGCCCGATGCTGTACACCACTATCACGGTCAGCGACAGACAGTACAGAACGTAAACGATAATTTCGAGTGTTTTCAACACAGTGTGTTCAGGAGGTGGTGAGTAGTGTTAATCGTAAAAAATGTCAGTGGGCTTACACGTCAGACGATAAATACACGGCTCCCCAGGGAGTCAAATGAGTTTAAAAATAGTCCAAAGAATTTTATAACCCGCAAGCAAAGTGCCTTTAAGGGTTCCGGAGACTTTCGATACGCCAATGCGTTTGCGGTAATTTACCGCTACTTCGGTGGTGGTGAGTCGTTGCTTGGCTGCTTTTACCTGCATTTCCACGGTCCAGCCATACGTCTGGTCCTGCATGTTTAGTTCTATCAGGCGTGGAAACCGGATGGCTCTGAAAGGGCCCAGGTCGGTAAACCGAACCCCGTATATCATTCGGATAAGCCTGGTAGCCAGCCAGTTGCCGAATACTTGCTGAGGAGTCAAAGATCCCCGCTCTCTTTCGCCCAATACCCGTGAGCCAATAACCAGGTCGATGTCCTGCTCCTGAATCGGGGCTACGACTTCAGGCAATTCTTCGGGGTAATCAGAAAAATCGCCATCGAGGAAAACGAGGATGTCCGGTGGCGTGGGTTTGTTTTTCAGGTAATCAATACCTGTCAGGCAGGCGTGGCCGTAGCCTTTGCGCGGGGCTGAAAGCACGGTGGCTCCTGCCTGGCGGGCAACCTCAGCGGTTCCGTCTGTAGATCCATTGTCAACTACTACAACATCCCGAACCATGCCCTGCGGGATAGCCTCGACTACCCTGGCAATGGATGCGACCTCATTGTAAGCAGGTATGACCACGTCTATTGTCCACTTCCGGACGTTTTGAACCACCTTTTGTACCCGTAATTTCAATCGCAAAGCTAGCTAAAGTATATCGATTTTCTAAAGACCTGCCAGGTGATTTTTTTTGGTTCAAATATGCTGATTTTCAGATATTTAGCTGGTAGGTGAGGGGATGCAAAACTTGTTTTTGCCTGTCATGCGGGGCAAAAGGAATACAGGTTCACCGGGCATTTTTATATTTACCATAAAACTACAGCTTAGCATATGTCCGAATTTTCAATTTCCATAGGCAGCCGGGTGCGCCACCCACAGTATGGCGAAGGATTGGTGCTCAGCAACTCGATGGAGTCAGCCTATATGATCGTGTTTAAGCACGTGGGAGAAAAAGCCATCGACAAGCAATTTGAAGGCCTGGAGCTGATTGAGCTTGCTCCTATGCCCGAAGAAAGAATCAGCCTCGGTGACGTAGAGCGCGTCATGACCTAGGTTTTGCGCCAATGGGCGGGTGCGCCTGAAGCGGTGACTATCGGCCAGAAATGGCGGGGAGGAACCCTCTTGCTTCAACCCGCTGACCCTTCGATGAAGCCCAAAGAGGTGCCGATGGAAACCTTTTTCAGTAAAATAATCATGGTCCGCGACCGGCTGCGGGTACTGGAGCAAAATATTAATTCCAACAATAACCTCAGCCAGGAAGAGAAGCTCCAGATGCAGCAATATATCACCCGCTGCTACGGTTCGCTTACGACCTTCAATGTGCTTTTCAGTAACCCGGAAGACGGGTTCAAGGGCGAAGGGAAAGGCTGACACAGGAAATTTGCTGTTTTCAGCTGTCTTTCCGGATGATTTTAAATCGCTTGGCGGCAATGCTGTCCAGCAGTTCGGGGCCATCGGGTTCTTCGAGGCGGTTGCCAACCACGATCACATCGGCGCCTGCATCCCAGAGTGCTGCCGCTTGGTCGGCTGTGCGAATACCTCCGCCTACTATCAGGGGCACAGTTATTTCATTGGCTACCGCGCGCACCATTTCAGGAGAAACGGGAAATTTGGCTCCGCTGCCCGCGTCAAGGTAAATAAGCCTCAGCCCGAGCATCTCTCCGGCCAGCGCTGTGCAAACCGCGATATCGGGCTTGTCGTGCGGAATGGGCAGCGTATTGGAGATATAATGTACCGTGGTGGACTTGCCGCCATCTACGAGCATATACCCCGTGGGTAGCACTTCAAGGTCGCTTTGGCGGAGCATGGGAGCGGCCAGCACGTGGGCACCAATGAGCAATTCGGGGTTGCGGCCGCTGATGAGCGAAAGGAAAAGAATGCCATCGGCATCGGGTACCACCTGCTGCAGGCTGCCGGGAAACAGGATCACCGGAATCCTGGTCATGTTTTTGAGCAAGGGCGTTACCTGGCGAATGTCCAGGTTAACCATCAGGCTGCCTCCTACAAACAAAAAATTGACCGCCGAACGCTCTGCGTGGAGCACCAGGTTGCGGAGGTTTTTTTCGGAAGCTTTGTCCGGGTCCACCAACACAGCCAACCCCTTTCGCCCTTCGGCTTTCAGGGCTTGGAATGCGGAGAGCAGGGTACCTTGCATATCAGCCAGTTGGAATTTCGCCCAATATTACCAAAATCCTTTGGACCAGCTGAAGCGATTATTTACCTAATCCGAACTTGATACAGGAAAGTAGCTCTCTGCCTGTCCCTGAATAGGCTGAAATGTGTGCTTGATACAAATGAGTAAGCCGGGTGGACGGGATCGTACTTGCGCCTCAAATTGCTTGCTACAACGCGCAGTCTCGGGTCATGGGCTGCTATTTTTTACCCTTTTCGTCAATACTCATTTCCCCTTCACCCACCGCACAGCTCCGGTAACCACCCGCGCCAAATACACGCCCGCAGGCAGGTGCACGATGTCGATTTCATGGTCATACACGCTTGGCGGTAGTTGGGTTTCCGGCACGATGCGCCCGGCGCCATCCAGAACCGTGAGGGCAGCGGGCAGCGTCATGTTCCAGGCAAGGATGAGATTCGAAAAAGCGGAAGGGCGTTGCCGACTGCTGCCAGTAACCCTTAAGGCATAAATCTCCTTCGGCTAAGTGGTTGAGGAGCAGCATCTTTCGGGGGACCAATTTCACCTAACTATCGCATATGCCTGTCCCGAATAGGATTCTGTCGAAAAAAAGCAAAAAAAAACTCCTGCCGAGGGGAAGGAGTTTTTTTGGCTGTAAGGTCAATTACATTTTCTTGGGGACCAGTACTTTATTGATAACATGGACAACTCCATTAGAGACGGCCACATCTGCAGACACCACCTCGGCACCGCCAATGAGCACTTTTCCGCCGGTGATGGACACTTTAAGTTTTTCCCCCTGGAGGGTAGTCACTTCCTGTCCATCTTTAAGATCAGCTGCTTTTACCATACCAGCAACCACGTGGTATTTCAACACGTTTTGCAGTTTACTTTTGTTCTCTGGCATCAGCAGGTTATCTACAGTAGGCTGAATAGCCGCAAAGGCATCATTGGTCGGAGCAAAAACGGTAAATGCTTCCGTGCCGTTAAACACGTCCACCAGTTCTGCGGCAGTAAGTGCAGCTACCAGGGTGCTAAGGGCGGGTGTGTTTGAAGCGGTTACGGCAATAGATTTTGGCAATGCAGCCAGGGAATCATTGGTGGCCTGGACTTTTGCGATGGAATCTGAGGCACGGATAGAGTCCTGACGGGCTTTTTCTTTGTCCATTTTTCCAGTTTCGTTACAACTTACAGCTACCAAGGCCATCATGGCCACTACAGCAATAGATAATACAGATTTAGAGACTTTCATTTTTTGAAAATTATATGAGAGAGTTAATAATCTAAATACTGCTAAAAGCTGATTTTGTTTAAATTTTCAAAAATCAAACTATTCAAATTTTAAAATTAAGACTTCTGCTGGTACGTTTACCGGGACCGGCATACCTACTCCGTCTTCACCCACCTCACCGCCCCACTGCCCACCAGCGCCCAAAAGGTCATCTATGCCTAAATCGAGGCTGTCGCAGCCGGGAGTGAAGCAGCCCTTGGCGTCGAGGATAAGCAGGTACATGTCCGAAGCGTTTTTACCAGTGGGGATGCAATTACCCGTAAATGCCAGCCACCCATTGGGGAGCCGCAGGTCATCCGCCAATATATTGTAGTGGCTAACATCCGTGAGTATGCACTCCCAAAGCACCTGGCCCATTTTGGAGATATTGACCAGCTAAAGGACGTGGGCAGTAGCGGCCACACACAAAAGCTCGAGGGAGAAAAATTATCTTTTCATGCGGATGGAAAATCGAAAGTGAGAGGCGCCAAAAGTCAAAAAACATCAGGTCCAGAAAGTGATTTATCCTGGGACTCTTCAAACCTCCTCCTTTTCCGGTGCTTTCCGGTTTTCCAGGATTTATGGTTAGCCGAAAAAAAGCGCGCAGGATGTGCGGCAGGTATGTGTAAGAGACGTATAAACTGGTTTGGCAAGCTCCAGTGGATATGTTTTTTTGCAATATGCCTACCCCTCAAAACAACAAAGACCTTTTCCGCCATGGTCGGCTGTGGGTGTTGGCTATTTGCCTGTGTTTTACAGGAAAAATGGCCCAAGCTCAACGATTTCTCAACCCGCTGCTTCAGTTTGCAGAGAAAAAACAACCCATTTTCGGGCTGGATAACCGACACACGCCTGTTCGGGGCAAATGGGGGGTAATTTACGGGGCGTATACCGGAATAGGAATGGGGAAACACCTGCGCTTAAAAATTGGCGTCAGTGCATCGCCTTTCGGCCTGGGGGAGATAGACTCTTTGTTACCCCGGAGCCGCATCAGCCGCCTCGGTTTTCTTACCCTCGGAGAGGAAGTGGATTTTTTCCGCCACGGCAAATTCACCTGGACCTCCTATCTGCAGGGTGGGATTGGCTACGACTATTTTCGATGGATGGGGCCCCAGGCGCAGTTGCTGGACAAGGGCAAGGAAGCCATTTTTCCCCTCGAACTGGGCTTACAAACCAGTTATCAGATCAATACCTGGCTGGCGGCCAAAGCAGGTGGCGGCTGGCGCTGGGTATTTCCCGACAATCGCCACGAACTGGGCGGGCCTTACCTCAAATTCGGTCTGGGATTTAACCCCGTCACCTTTTGGCGCACCACCCCCTGGGGCGAAAAACCATCCCCCTCCGATTGAACTACCTGCTCCAGTACCCTTAACCAGGTTGTCCTATCGTAAGGTATGGTTGAAATTCAGGGAAACAGATCCACCCTTTCCCGGACAGCCTTGGCTACTTTCGCGCGGTTTACTCCCCCTTTACCCACCGTAGCGCCCCATTGCCCACCCGCGCCACATACACGCCCGCAGGCAGGTGCGCTACATCGGTCTCATGGTCAAATACACCAGGGGGCAGGGAAGTTTCGAGCACTACCCGCCCGGCGGCATCCAGCAGGGCAAGGGTAGCAACGGGTAGGGTCATGTCCCAGGCAAATGGTCAGAATCATATCCGAACGATTGGTGAAAGTGGGAGAGAAAATGGCCTCGACGCGAGGCATTATTTTTCCGGTATCGATAAGCGTGCGCTGGAAATCAGCAATTTAGTCCGTTCTTAAGGATTGAAAGCGATCCAATTGTAATGCACCCTGAACGTAACTTTCGGGGAGGACGCAAGCCAAAAACAGGCTGCGAAACATGCAATGAACTTTTCTATCATCCTCAAAATGGCCATCTATACGTTAGTCCCATGCCCGAAAGAATCAGTATCAAGCGCCAGCAAATGGGCTGCGGCTACTACGACCAATACCGGGAGTTAGCTTTGGGGTTTAATGTGTGAGGTCTGTCCCCAATCCCTGCAAACTTCTTATCCCTGAAAAATAGATCAATTGATAAATCTATATATATTCTAGGCAAAAGGGTTTTCATCCATTTCCATGCACCATTTTACCTCCCCAAAAGGCCAATGGCCGATTCGCTGGATTTCAGTAGCCTTTACCTCAGTTGCCCTGCTATTACTCGCAGCACACGGCCCATTTATGCCTCCGCCCCCGCCGGGCCTCACCCGGGCCGAAGCGATGGGACCCTACCTCAACGGCATATTTCCGGATACGCCCCCCACGGGCAATGGTCCCGGTGCTTACGAACTGGAAAATGCGTTTCCCAACCTTACTTTTGTTGATCCCCTGAAGATTCTGGAAATACCCGGCCAGAATAAAATGATGGTTTTGGGTAAAAACGGGCAGGTATGGGTGTTTGACAATAACCCACAGACAAACCAAAAACGGCTCATTCTCGATATTTCCTCCCGCACCCTGATCGAAGGGGACGGGGGGGCGCTCGGCTTGGCCATGCACCCTGAGTTTGGCCAGCCCGGATCGCCTAATCGGGGCTATATCTACCTCTGGTACCGTTATGCTCCTGTGCTTCAAAACATTACAAGCCCCTTCCCTCAGGGGGGCGAACAATACGGCTACCTGCGCCTTTCCCGTTTTACCCTGCAGGATGGCAGCACCACCCTCGATCCAAACTCGGAGTACGTGCTCATCCAGCAATTCGACCGCAATGCGTGGCACAATGGAGGTGACATGTTTTTTGGCCCCGATGGCTTCCTCTATGTGTCGGTAGGTGATGAAGGCAGCGGTGACGACGGTTACGATGTTTCACAGCGGCTCAACTACTGCCTGTTTGGGGGTATCCTGCGCATCGACGTAGATAAGCGGGGCGGCGCCATTAGCCACCCCATCAGGCGTCAGCCACAAACGCAGATCACCCCGCCTGCGGGTTGGCCGCAGAGCAAAACCCAGGGATACTACATCCCCTACGACAATCCGTGGCAGGACGAAAACGGCGGTATCCTGGAAGAATTTTACGCAATCGGCCTGCGCAGCCCACACCGCATTTCGTGGGATGCCCTTACTGGCGAAATCTGGGTTGGGGATGTGGGCCAGGGAACCCGTGAAGAAGTGGCCGTGGTGGCCAAAGGAGATAACCACCAATGGCCCTTCCGCGAGGGGCGGGTCGCCGGACCAAAACCTGTGCCTGCGCAGTTGCAAGGCCTGAGCAAACCCCCGATTTATGATTACGCCCGCGACCAGGGAACCTGCATTATCGGAGGGTTTCGGTACCAGGGGGCTAAATTCCCTGATTTGTACGGGCGCTATATTTTCGGCGACCACACCACCCTCAATGTATTCACCCTCACTCCCGAAACCGATGGTTCTGTAACGGTAAACCCCATGCTCAATGTACCCTACGGTACCGGTCAGGGCGATAAGGCAGGTATTTCGGCATTTGGAGAAGACCAGGAAGGCAATGTGTACATACTGAAACTCAACGGCACCGGGTTGGATGGCGGCATTATTTACAAACTCAAACCCAAAGCCCCTGTGGCCGATCCTCCGGCCAAACTTTCAGAGCTCGGCGTATTCACCGACTTGGAATCGCTTAACCCCGTTGCTGGTATTATTCCCTACGATGTCAATTCACCCTTGTGGTCTGACCGTGCCGAAAAATACCGCTGGGTGGCTCTGCCCAATGATGGTGATTTTGATGATCCCTGGGAAAAAGTAGGCTTTCGCCGCGAAGATTATTTGACCTTTCCCGCTGGCACGGTGTTTATCAAACATTTCGAACTGCCTTTGGATGAAAACAATCCGGGAAATTCGAGGCGTCTCGAAACGCGGTTTTTTGTGCTATTACCGGATGGGGCCTACGGACTCACCTATAAATGGAATGCCGATGGTACTGAAGCCTTTTTGCTTACCGATGCCGATACCCTCACCCAGCTGGTAGTGCGTGCGGATGGCAGCACCTTTGCCCAAACCTGGGATTTCCCCTCTCGGCAGCAATGTATGACCTGTCACAATGCCAATGCGGGCTTTGTGCTCGGCCTGAAAACCCGTCAGCTTAACCGCAACCTGACTTATCCGACAGGCATCACAAGCAACCAACTGGAAACGTGGAACTACCTCGGTATTTTTAATCAAGCTATTGGCGACCCGGCTCAGTTGCCATCGTCAGCTCCGCTTACGGACGAAAAAAGTGCCACTGCCCTGCGGGTGCGATCCTACATCGACGCAAATTGCAGCTTCTGCCACCGCCCGGATGGGGTGGAAGGTGCTTTTGACGGACGCGCACTTACCGCCCTCTACGACCAGAATCTTATCCAAGCCGCGGCCATTAGCCACGCCTCAGGGGTAGGCCGCATCGTGGTGCCCGGTAATGCCGGCAATTCTATTCTCTTCCAAAGAGACAACAGCACCAGCGCCAATTCCATGCCCCCCATTGCAAAAAATTTGGTGGATGACGCCTACATTTCCCTGCTCCGAACCTGGATTAATGACTTGGCGCAGGACCCTCCGGCTCTGGTGGCCAAGGACTGGTATTTTGTACAGGCACGTCACAGCGGACAAGTGATTACCATTCAAGACGCCTCAGAAGAAGCAGGTGAAGCAGCTGTGCAGCAATTGCCCGCCAGTGAAAGCCACCAACAATTTCAGTTACAGGATATGGGCGGGGGAAAATACCGCCTGCTGGCAGCCCATAGCCTGCTGGTTTTGGCCCCGGCTGATCTGCGTACCACCGAAGGAGGGGCCGTGACCCAGCAGCGCTGGACCGGAAGCCAGCACCAGTTGTGGTACCTTAAGCCAACCGGTGGTGACCACTATTTATTCATCAATGCCTATAGCCACCTCGCGCTGGATGTGCTTGGTGGCCAAAATGCGCCTGGAACCCGCCTCATTACCTGGATGGAAAATGGAGCCGATAACCAACAATGGAAGCTTTTGGATGCGCCCGGACCGGATTGTGGATTTGAGCGGGTAGAATACCTGTCGGACCTGAGCTGGATAGGAACACCGGAAAATGGCTGGGGTCCGGTGGAAAAAAATCGCTCCAACGGCGAACTGGGTCCAGCAGACGGTAACCCGATGACCCTGCGCGGAAAACGCTATGCCAAAGGGCTGGGCGTACACGCATACTCCCGCCTGGAGTACCTGGTCGATGGCGGCTATGACCGATTGGTGAGTGAGGTTGGCCTGGATGACGAGATATGGGGCGGGGGTTCGGTAGAATTCCGGGTTTGGGGGGATGGCGAATTGCTATTCTCCAGCGGGGTAGTATATGGTAACCAACCCATTATGGAGATAGATGTACCCATACGTGGGGTGGAGCGGCTGGTACTTGAGGTGCTGGACGGCGGCGATGGCAACGGATTGGACCATGCCAATTGGGCTGATGCCCGGCTCGTGTCGTGTGAGCCAGCCATTGCACCTCCGGTGGTTACCCTTTCGCCCAACCCCACCGATGCCACCGGCATCCTGTGGGTGGATTACCTCCAGCCTGAACGCCAGGCCGTATCCCTTGCCTTGTTTGATATTCAAGGCAGATTGGTGTACCAGTCGGCTATTCCGGGCAAAAACCGTCAGGTGCGTTTCCCTCTGGAAATGCAGGGTTTGGCAGGCGGCATCTACCTGCTTCGCCTTTCTGGTGAGAACTGGTCCGAAACGAAAAGGGTACTTGTGAATTAAATTTGGAACTATTTGGGCTTTGAAGTTGCCCTTCGGGTTTAGCAGTTCCGCCCATTCATCCCGCCATCGGCGGTGACACGGTCGTTAAAAAGCACAAACCCTGGCTACAGAGCTGGGGAAAAACACTTTGGCAGAAGGTCATCAGGAGGATGACTGATAACACCCAAGGCTTTATGTAGTTTCCGGCATCGCTCATGATTGAATGGTGAACTATTTTGAGTGGAAACGATAATGATTGCAATAAGCCCCTGGCAACTTATCGGCAGGATCACATAAGCCAGATATTAACTTATCCTTTTAGAAGAAAGTTCAAATCCATTTGGGATGAATAGCAGCCAGAGGCATGCCGCATTACCCAATCGGTCACCACGACTACCTGGCTCCGGCTTCCTACCCTAATCCCCTCATCTAATCACTGTCTGCGCTTCCTGAACGTTGGTCCAGGTGTCATTTTGTTCCCTTCCGAGGGTCATGAGCTTCACCGGAACCTGGCTTCCTGCGCCGGGTGCCTGGATCATTTCTTTGCCGCTGTTGCCCACCGTTACCTGAATACTGGAGCCGGTACCGGCCCGATAAACCCGCAGCTCATCGAACATAATGTGCGCATTTCCGGTGCGGAGCGAGAGGTAGCTGCCGTTGGTGAAGGGCGTTTTATCGTCTTTCCACGAAAGCACCAGCTTGTTGTTCAGCCAGGCAGAGAGGGTGCCGCTCAGCGGGTCAAAGGTGATTTTTACGTCGTGCCAGGTGTCAGGAGGCAGGGAAATGTACTTCGCCAGTTTGAATTTACTCAGGCGGTTGTTTTCCATGCGATACACTTCCACCTGGTCTTGCCCGCCCTTTACCCGCCTGAACCACACGAGGTAGGAATTGCCCCGTTGATCGCTGCGCCCTTCCGACGCCAGGAGGTGCAGGCCAAAACGGGCATTTTCTCCGTCGCGGTCGAGCTTTGCTTTAAAGTGGTAGAGGTAAGCGTCGTTTCCGGTTTGTGCGAGGGGGGAAAACAGGTTACCGTTGTCCTCCTGGGTATTGGTTTGTTCGACACTGCCGTTTTGCTGCTTCCATGTTCCCCGTGCGGCCTCCCAGCCTAGGCTCAGCGCGTTTCCTTCGAAGTCATCGTAGTAACGTCCTGAGCGGAGAGGAGTCTTCCAGGTGTTTCCTTCAAAGCCCAGCGGCAGGAAAAAACGTTGTGCAGCCCCCGCTGCGGGCAGCATATACAGAAACGATCCTTTGTAGGAAGGCTGCAGGCCCGTAGGCGTAGCGGGCTCAGGGTCAACGGAAGCTGTTCCGCCCCCGGCGAAGCTCACCTTGGCAGTGTCGGCGGTATTGGCGCTCCAGTTGATGTTGCGGTCCACCACCAGCGAACTTACCAGAAACTGGCCATTGGTTCGCAGCAAATTGAACTCTCCCGAACCCACACTGATCCGGGCCTCTGCGTTGTCGCGGCTTTGATACACCCGCACGTCGTCAAACTCTGCCACACAGTCGCTCGACCTCAGCGATATGCCCGATCCGGTCCAGAGCGGATACGGGTCGTCCCAGGCCACCACAAAGCGGTTGTCGAGATAGACCTCGATGCGGCCCCGCTGCGGATTGAGGATCACTTTGTAGTCGTACACCTGCCCGGTAGTCAGGGAAATGGTTTCGCGGGCTTTGCGGTCAAATTTATCATCGACCGTTTTGTAGATTTCGATCATGTCGCCGTCGGCACCGTCTCTCACCCACACGAAGTAGGAATTGCCCCGGTTGGGGTTTCCGGCTTTGGTGCAAAAGAAGTGGATACCCGTCCGCAGGTTGCCAGAGTTGCCGGTCATCCGCGCTTTCCATTGGTAGAGATAGGTCGTTTGATTGGTCTGCCGGAGGTCCGTCCAGAGGTTGGTATTGCCGTTGCTGGCATCGGTCTGCACCACTCGGCTGCCCGTTCCCGACCAGGTGCCGGTGGCTTGTTTCCAGTACGGTTGCAGGCCGTTGTTGAAGTCGTCGTAGAAAAATCCCGCCCGGTTATTGGCCACATAGCCCCTGCCCTCATTCAGGGCCACGGTATAAAAGCGGTTGGCGAGGCCCTTGCCGCTTCGGTCGCGGTCTTCAAATTTCGCGTTGAAGGTGCTGTTGTAAGGCGTGGCTGCCAGCGCGGGTTGGGTCCGGGGAGCCGCTACCGGGTGTAAGTAAGGCTTCGACACCAGGCCACCGTCTGCGGCGTCAGGTATCACTACCACGGGAGGCGGGGTTGTAACCGGCGGGGTCGTCACCGGAGGTTGGGGCTTGGTCGTAGGGTCTTTCACCGGCGGATCGGGCGTAACGACCACCGACGGAGTTGTTACCGGCGTAGGCTCGTTGCCCGTGGTGCGCCATTGCGAGATCCAACCGGAGGCTTCAGTACGTTTGTCTGCGTTGAACTGAAGCGTGAGTGCGCCTTGGGTAGAAGTGATTTTTCCGGGAGAATTTCTGCCTGAAAAGGTTCCCAGCAGCTTGCCGGAAGAGGATGTTCCGTCGTAAATTTTCAGGATATCTTTTCCTTCTTCTGTTTCAAAAGAAGCGAACGTAAGCTCCACTTGGCCACCGCCCTCGGGCAAAATGCGGTAGAGGAAGCTTTCGTCGGGGGCATATCCTGCCTGCCTGCCGCCTGAATCGTAGAAAAATCCGGTCCTCGACCGCACGGTATAGACCGCAGGCACCCCGCTTCGGCTCACGCCGGGCGTTACCAAAGCCGAACCTGCGCGCGCAGACGTATCCGCGCCGCATACCGCCATTACCTGCCATTCGTAGAAGCCATTGGCGGCGAGTCCGGATACGGTAAGAAAATTTTCGCGTACCACGTAGCGCGTCCAGGCGGTTTCGAAAGCGCGGCGCTTAATCATGACCACGTACCTGTCTGCGGCCTCATTGGTTTTCCAGGTAAGGGTAGCCCCCAGCGCAAAAATATCGGTGGTCAGCAGGTCGGTAGGCGGGGTGCAGGGACCATTGAAAGGACGCGATTTCCACTGAAGCGAAAACCCGGGCCGGCTTACCTGGCAGTCGGAGCGAAATTCGAGAAAAGCAGCTCCGGTCTGGATCAGGATTTCTTCAGGGAGTTTATTGCCTGAAAAACGGCCAAGATAGCGCCCGTTAGCATTTTCGCCGTCGTAGATATCGAGGTAATCAAAGGGGCCTTCGCTGCTGCTTTCGAGGTCAAACTGTGTGAATTTCAGCAAAATAGATCCTTTCTCGGCGGGTTTTATCAGCCAGGCGGTTCTATTGAGGTCGGGATAGTTGCCGCTAGGGCCGCCCGGATCGGTCAGGGTGCCTGTGGCTGCTGTGAGCGTGGTGGGCACAACATCGGGGTTAATGAGCCGGTAAAATCGTTCCCAATCCCAGTAAGGACCCGGATCAAGGTGGTTGTTGTTACGGTAATGCTGGTGACCCTTGACCACATAGCAGCTCGAAAGGGTGCGGATGCCCAGGGTAGGGGGGCCGGCGAAGGTCTGGAGCGGGTTAAATCCGCGCCGGGCGCAGATGTCGCGAACGAGGGCGGCACTGCTTTCATACATGGCAGTGGTGTACCATACCAGCCCATCGTCCACATAGCCTTCATGCTCTATGCCGATGGCGGTGGCGTTGTCGGTTTTTACGTGGTAGGCTTTTTCTTCTTCGCACACCATTTGCGTTACCTGCCCGTCAAAAGCACGGATAATGTAGTGCGCCGAAACCCTGGCCCGTGGATTTTGAAACCACGAAATGGCACTCGAATAAGAACCCTGTATGGTATGTATGGCAATGCTCGATACAGGTGAGCCACTGCGTGAGCCATAGTTGGCGTCGTTGGCCTTTTTCCAGAGGGCGCCTTGATAGTCGGGTTTTCCGGAGGTGGAGCTGCAGGCCGGGCTGCGGTATTCTACACCATTGATGCTACGGGCGCGGGTTTTAGAGAGATTAACCCAGCTGGAACTCAGTACCTGGTAGTTTTCTTTGCCAAAAATTGCCTCATAGTCGATCACTTGCCTCGATCTGGCCTGCTGTCCGGTATGTGGATTCTGCATTTCGCGGAGCACGGCGTAAAATTCCTGGTCGTGGGCATATTGGTTGGGAACTTCGTCGTCGTTGGGAATTTCGGACAGCTCAGCGAGTACGGAGCCGTGGGCCGTTACGCTCCGGGAGGTTACCTGTTGGCTCTGAAGCTGGGCGTAGGCGGCTGCAAATGCCAGGATATTAACCCGTGGATCGCGCTTAATGTCCTCTACTGCATAGCCGGAGAGCTCGGCCACCTTCCCAAGGGTATTTTCAAAATATCCCAAACCATCCTCTACCAGGCCCATGACCCCATACGTGCGGGGCACATCCACACAGCTGGGCTCCGGCGAAATATGACGAATCCGTGTGCGGGTATAAGCAATGGCCTCCAGTACCCCCTTAGGGATAGATGCATATTTTTGATAAGCTTCCTCAAAAAAGGGGGCATAGGGGTTCATGACCTCCTGCGACTGGCCTTGAAAGAATACACCTGTCAACAGACAAGCAATCACCAGGCGATAAATCATATTTTTCATGGACAAAAGTAATCAGGTGGTCGATAGGGCAAGACTAACTTTGGCAAAGCTCTTCCGTACATAGCAGAGAAAGTTTACAAAGAGTTCAAAACTTTCAGTACATAGTGTAACTTGCATCTGTCTCTCAATCAGCTAAATTATGGCCTCGCCCATAGATATTAAAAAGCGTACCGAATTTTTTCTGCGCGATTTGCACGCCAGGGAGCGAATGCGCCTCGGATGGTATCGCCAATGGCGTTTTCCGGAAGAGTCGCTCAGGCAATTGCGGCAAAGAAAGGCGCATCATACAGCTTTTTTGCTCGAATTGCTACGCAAGCAAGGCATGAAAACCGCATGGTACGCAGGTTTTTTCTACGGCATGGGGCATATCTTCGGCCTTTTTTCTGCCTTACTTCCCAAAAAGTGGGCCGAATCGCTCGAAAGTCGCCTCGAAACCTGGATGCTTATCCGCTACCGCCGCTATTTCCGCGCCATGACCCTCGACGCCTCCCTCCGGTCCATGATCGAATCTGTGCAGCTCCACCGCCTCGATCACAACGAACCCACGCCTGACGCCCTCAAGCTCGTAGCTACCTTTATCCGCGAGCAGGAGCAGGTCATAGCCACGGCACAAGGCGTACCTTCGGTATAAGTGCAGAATAAAAAGTCCCGGTGTGAAACCGGGACTTTTTTCTTGGGTAAAATGAATAAATATTCATTAATTTTGCCGTATGGCAAGGAGTAAAGACGAAAATAAAGAGGAGGCCATTTTTCGGGCAACGCTGAAAGTCGTACTGGAGCGGGGCTTTAGCGGCATGAAAATGTCGGAAGTCGCCCGCGAAGCCAGTATTGCCACGGGCACCTTGTACCTTTATTTTCAGGACAAAGACGACCTCATCAATCGCTTGTATCTTCATTTAAAAAAAATACAGGCCCAGCGCTACCTCGAAGGCTATGCGGCAGACGCGCCATTTTTGCCGGGCTTCCGCACCATCTGGTTCCAGGTTTTCAGACAAAGCCTCCATAATCCCGAAGAATCGGCCTTTTTAGAGCAATACTACCGTTCGCCTTTTTTGCGCGAAGAGGTTCGTTCGGCGAGCCGGTCCATGCTGCAGCCTATCTACGACCTCCTTGACAGGGGCAAAGCTGAGCTGTTAATCAAGCCTATCCACAACGAAGTATTGCTGGCCCAGCTCATTGGCCCGATTCACGAGCTGGTTCGCCTTCATCGGGAGGGCGATTTCCCCTTGCTCGACGAACACATCGAAAGCGCATTTCAGATGGCTTGGGATGCTGTAAAAGCATAATTTTTTTCTCCAAAACTGAATTTTTATTCATTCATCATGTCCATTCAAACCATTCTCATCACCGGCGCCTCATCCGGAATTGGCAAAGCCGCCGCCCGCTATTTTGCGGATAAAGGCTGGAACGTAGCCGCTACCATGCGTCGCCCCGAAAAGGAAACCGAACTCGGCCAACTTCCCAACGTGAAGCTTTACGCCCTCGACGTTACCAGCGCTACGTCCATTGCCACCGCCATTGATCAGGTGCTTGCCGACTACGGCCAGCTCGATGTGCTGGTAAACAATGCCGGATACGGTGCCGTGGGTATTTTTGAAAAAGCCACCACCGAGCAGATCCAAAAGCAATTTGACACCAATGTTTTCGGGGTCATGAACGTGATACGTGCCGTATTGCCGCACATGCGCAGCCGCCGCAAGGGTACCATTATCAACGTTACATCCATGGGAGGACTGCTCACCTTTCCGCTCTACTCCGTGTATCACGCCACCAAATGGGCGCTCGAAGGCTTCGGCGAATCGCTGCACTACGAGTTGCGTCCTTTCGGTATCAAAGTAAAAAATGTGGAACCCGGCCCGATCAAAACCGACTTCTACGACCGCTCGATGGATGTTTTTGAAAATCCGGCCATTACCGAATACGACAGCTATCAGGAAACGGTCCTCAAAAATTCGAATGAAACGGGCAATACCGCCGAAGGACCGGAAGTAGTAGCCAAGGTGATTTACCAAGCCGCAACCGATGGCTCTTCCCGCATCCGGTATGCTGCCGGTAGCAAGGGCAAAATGATTCTGGGGCTGAGGAAGTGGTTTCCGCTCAATACCTTCTTCGCCATTATGCGCAGCCAGGTAGAAAAAGGATTTAAGGGCATTTAACCTGAAAATCAACCTTTTTCCCCAAAAAAAGCATAAAAAAAGCCCCACACGGGGGCTTTGGGTGGGTCGTACTGGGCTCGAACCAGTGACCTCTGCTCTGTCAAAGCAGCGCTCTGAACCAACTGAGCTAACGACCCTTTTAAACGAAATTTACTGAAATTCCGGAAAGGGATGCAAATATGTGTCTCTTTTCGGAATTATTCAATGTTCCTGAACGGAACCCCTGGAGCATCTCCGAGATAATTTTCTGGCCTAAGGGCCAGCAGTTCCGCTTTTACCGAATCTGCCACGGTAAGCGTTTGCACAAATGCGTGCATATCGGCTTCGGTGATCTGAATTTTTCCCCGTGTTAGGGCTTTCAATGCCTCATAAGGCTCGGGGTATCCTTCGCGGCGGAGGATGGTCTGGATAGGCTCGGCGAGGATGGCCCATTGCCCGGCGAGGTCTTTTTCGAGTGCGGGCAGGTTGAGGAGCAATTTGCCCAAGCCACGCTGCACCGATTTCAAGGCCAGGAGCCCGTAGCCGAGGGCTGGCCCCAGGTTGCGTAGCACCGTGGAGTCGGTAAGGTCGCGTTGCAATCGGCTGACGGGCAGTTTGCGGCTCATGTATTCCAGCAGGGCGTTGGCGAGGCCCACATTGCCCTCAGCATTTTCAAAGTCGATGGGGTTTACCTTGTGGGGCATAGCCGAGGAGCCCACTTCGCCAGCTTTTACCTTTTGCTTGAAATAATCCATGCTGATGTACAGCCAGATGTCCTGACAAAGGTCCTGAAGGATCACATTGATCCTGCGGATATTGTCGAGGATGGCCGCCAGTCCGTCGTAGTGCTCGATTTGGGTGGTGGGGTAGGAGCGTTGGAGGCCCAGGCCCGACACAAATCGCTGCGCAAATGCCGCCCAATCTTCATGGGGGTACGCGGCGTAGTGGGCATTGAGGTTGCCGGTAGCACCGCCGAATTTGGCCGGGTATGGCAAAGCCGCCAGGGTACTTGCCTGCAGGCTTATTCTTTCCGCAAAAACAGCAAGCTCTTTTCCGAGCCCGGTGGGAGACGCCGGTTGGCCGTGCGTATGAGCCAGCATGGGCACGGCCGCCCACTCTTTTGCCTGCGCATTGAGGGTATCGATCACAACCTGAATTTCGGGCAGGATCACGTCCTGTATGGCTTCTTTGAGCAGCAGGGGAATGGCGGTATTGTTTACGTCCTGCGAGGTAAGCCCGAAGTGGACGAACTCCAGCCAGGGATGCAGCACGGCTGGGCCTTCGGCGGCAATTTTTCTTTTCAGAAAATATTCTACCGCTTTTACATCGTGGTTGGTCTCCTTTTCAATGGCTTTTACCAAAGCGGCATCGGCCTCCGAAAAGGACTTATACCAGCTGCGCATGAGGGACGCCGCATCGGTGCTCAGGGCAGACAGGGGTTTAATGCCCGTTTCGCAAAGTGCGATCAGGTATTCTACCTCTACCAGTACCCGGTAGCGGATTAGCGCAAATTCAGACAGGTAAGGCGAGAGGGGTGCGACCGAAGCACGATATCGGCCATCGAGCGGCGATACCGCCGTAAGCAAACTCAGTTCCATGAACATGTACCTAAAGCGCAAAAGTACGCCATTCCTACGGATTCATGGCCACACCGATGGTTTTTCCCTGCATCGAAAGCGAGCGTAGAATGGTCTCGGTTTCCTCGTAATAGTTGCAGGCGTTAGGGTATGGAATCCAGATTACGAGCTGCACAAAGTACTCTTTCGTTTCATACACTCCGATCCGGTAGAGTAGATCGTAGGATTGGTCGAAATACACGCTCCGGGCATAGTAATCGCCCACTTTTACCGAAACGCTATCGCTGATATCAAACAGCTCCATTCCTTCCAGCACCAGCGAATCGGCTTTTTCCAGCACGGTAGCTTCTACAAAGTTGTAGTAGGTGTCGAGCCGGATGGTGCGACGTTTGATATTACCTAGGCTTTGCTTGGCATCCTGAATGCCGATAAGGTAAAAATTATGATCTGTGGAATAATATTGCAGTTCAGCAAAGTCGTGCATGTCGAAGCCCGGCTTCAGGTATTTGGGTACCGTGACCGTGTATAGGCTGTCGAGCGGAGCCACGGTGCAATAGCCCTTTTCCTCCGGAGCCGAACAGGCAGCGAGGGCACAGCAGAAGGTTATGGTGATATGGGGGGCTCCTCTCACGCCGGTAAGATACAATTAACTGAAAAATATGTATTTAGGTAAATTGTAACTGGGTCAATGTTTTTCTTCGGCATGTCAAAAGATATATATTAGCCTCAGGAAAAAGAAAAGGCAATTTTTGTTATTGCGACACAGTTCACAGAAAGGTGCTTATTTTTTTCCTGATTTGCATCCAGGTAATTTTCAAACCTGTACAAAACGGATTAACTATGATTTCATTTGTTCCCTCCGAGGAAAAGCTCAACCAGCTTGCCGAAGCTTATGTTAAAAATTTGCTCGAAACCCGTTCTTTCCATGGGCAATTCCATGATGGGGAATCCTTGAAATCGGTTTCACCGCATGCGCAAATCAACAAATTTCTCCTTTTTCAGGTCTTTCAGGCCCTTCAGATGCAGGTACAGCGGGTTAAGCACCCCTACTTTAATTTTGAAGACGAGCAGATAGCTGAGTCACTCGATAAGCTCAAGAATCTTCTGTCGCTCAATATCCGCATCAACGACAGCGATCTTTCTCAGCTTTTGGTGCAGGCTACTTTCAATAACCTGAAGCTCCTGTTTGCGCCCGTTGATACGCTCACTCACTTTTTCTTTGGTGGAGAAGAATCGCTCTCCCTTGAAAAATTTGAGCGGTACGCGCCTTTTTTCGAAGATTTCAATTTTGTAGTGCGAAGCCTGCTAGCCTTTGCACGTAAGCATGAAAAGGAATTTGTCTCAGTTTCTGAATTCAGGCAAATGTCTGACCGTATCATGGAGCTATACGAAACCAAGACTGGCCAGTCCATTCACCTCTACCAGGAGGATAATATCCGTAACATCACCGGCTACTCTCTGCCTGTGCTGGAGCAGGAGGTAAAATCAGAGGAAGAAGCAAAACGTCATGAGCTCGAAGCAAAGGCACTTGCTGAGGCAGAGGCTCTGTCGCTCAAAGAGCAGGAAGCCAGCCAAATAGCCGAAGCAGAAGCCGAGGCAAAACGCCAGGAAGAAGAAGCAAGGCTGAAAGCAGTAGCAGAAGCCGCAGCAGAGGCCGAGGCAGAAGCCCAAAAGCAAGCCGCAGAAGCAGAGGCATCCAAAAATTTCTTCGAAACCCTCGGCTTGGAATCGAACCCACTGATGATCGAAATAGAGGATGTCGATATTTCGATGGAGGAAGCTCCTGCGATAACCGAAGTGGTAGTAGAAAATTCGGAAGAAACAGAGGAAATGGTGGAGGAGGCGGTAGAAACAGTAGTTGAAACGGTAGCCGAAATGCCCGAAGCTCCTGCCGAAGAAGCTCCTTTAGAAATAGAAATTGAAGAAGAAACTGTTGCCGTCGAGGAAGCCGCAGCAGATAACCCGATGGACGTAGTAGCGGAGGTATCAGCCGAAGCCGAGTCTGTGGGTGAGCCTGCCGAAGTGGTGGCTATAGTAGAAGAAACCGTGACAGAAACGGTCATTGAAATCGAAGAGGAAGCAGCCGATTCACCACTCACTACTTCCTCCGCCGAAGAAGACGAAGCCCTGCGCGAAATCCTCGAAATGGCGGAAGCTGTTTCTCCTGAAAACGACGAACCAGAGCTTCCTAAGCCCGTTTGGTCGCAGTTTTTGGTAGATAAGGCCAAAACAATTTTAGATCAGATTCAATCCGGTCCCGACAAACCCGCTGGGGATCAGGGCAGTGTTTTGGATAAATTTCGGAAGGACGAACCCCTGAATGAGGAGCCCGAAGAAGGTAAAATATTTCATTTGCCCGTAAAGGAACCCTCTGCAGATACCCACCAGCAGGCTCCTCCGGCCCCTTCGTACCTTGATCGGTACAAAACCTCCGAAGATTCGGAAAAGGAAGAAGCCGAAGAAAAGCCTTTCGTGCTTCCGAACCAGCCAGTAACCGATAGGCCCAAAACCCTTGCCGAGCGCTACGCCGAAGAGTCAAAAAGCAAGTCTGGGGCCCGGACGACCAGTGGTGTCATCAAGTTAGAAGATATTCAGATCCACAAGCAGTTTCAGATTGTGCAGCGGGTATTCGATGGCAACAATGTTCGTTTCCGAATTATCCTCGACAAAGTAAACGCTGCCACTACCAAAGGCGAAGTGGAAGAAATTATCATGAAATACATCACCTCCAGCGAAAAAGTAAACCTCGATGACAGCCTCGTGCAGGAGTTTATGGGTATCCTTCGTTCGCGCTTCGCCGATTAATCTCCCGGCGAAAACACCCACAGCTCCGGCTTGCCCGTGGTGCCCGGCCACGCCCTGCTGAAGGGGTTCATGGCCGCCCAGCCATAATACAGCGATAAACCCGCTACCTGAAAAGCACCCCAGGCCTTTTGCTGCTTGCGCAGGGCCTGATCGCGGTCATTGGCCGTAGCCCAGCCATAGCCCAGAGGAAACCTGTGCGGAAAATTGCCGTCGGTCCAGGCCGATGTTTGGCGAAAAGATTGCCGGATGGTATCGACATCCATGTTCTGAAAATACGCCCACTGATCGGAGGTAAATGCCGCCCTTTTGGCCAGCAGCGGAAGAAAGGTGAAAAGGCCCAATAGGTTCAAAAGGCTGTAGCCGAGGCATACTTCTATTACCCAAACTGCGCTCCCCCGTTCGCCCGAGGCCAGGTAGGTAGCCGGAATAAAACAAAGCAGGTTCCAGCCGAGGGCGATCAATACCCCCCAGCCGTGCGACTTCTGATTTATGGCGCTGGCCCTGCGCAGCTGCACCACCCGAAATGCCTTCTCCGGCAGTTGATTCTCCCAGCCTTTGGGCAAAACCAACGTTTCCTGCCCCGGAAGGCCGGTTATCCCACCCGAAAATGCCTTCAATTTACTCTGAAGCCACACTACCGGAATCCCGTTGAAGCTGCCCGATTCCATCGTGAAACTTGCCGTAAGGCTTGCTATCCATACCTGTAAGCCGGCCAGGAGCAGCATTTCCACCAAAAAAACCAGCCACGCACCCCAAATCGCATGGGTAAGCTCTGTGACCCATCCCATCAACAGGCCCATGATCAAAAACAAAAGCGCCTGTAAAGTGGCCCCTCTCAGCCAAACCAAAAAACCTTTGCTTCGCTTAAATACGCCCGCCCACGCATCAAAAGGCAGCATCACCAGCAGGTAGCCCGTCACCCAAGTCAGCACCCCCGTTTGAAGGTTGAGATTCGGCTGCCAAATACCTGTGCGTAAAACCACCAGCAGGGCGATGGAACCCGTTACCCAGAAAAAAAAGGAAGACAGGCCGGGTAAAAACGGTGACTGGCTGGAAGAAGGGGAGGTTTGCTGGTTCATGGTAGGTAGGGGTATACGTCAAAGGCCTGATCTACGAGTTTAATATTTTGGTAAAATACCCTGAAAACCCATCTTCCTGAGGCTATTTCCCAGGGATGATCGAAAGTGAAAAATGAAAAATTTTCGTCATCGGTATCTCCCGTAAATTCAAAAGCTACATGGGTACGCTTGCCTTTGCCATTCGGAGGGAAAAGCGGCGGGTGATAAATGCAGCAGCGCAGCGGAACCTCCATCTTCATTTGCCAGTGATCGAGGTAATAGACCACGCCAAACGAAATGCCTAAACGGGCGGGTACCCGATTCGTGGGAGTTTCCATGCGTACATTTTCTACCTCCACCACCGGGTCGTCGGGGTCTGTGGCTTCTACCGTTCTGGTTGATCGATAGTCGTAGGAAAGGATACCGCTGGCTTGCTTCGTGACTTCCAAACAAGAGATTTTTACCGAATTTGCATTCTTTCGGCCTTGTTTCAAATAAGGAAGACCGACCCATCGCTCACCGCAAGTACCATTGAAGATGCCAGCTACACCCGTTTGGGAAATTTTTGTGGACGTAGGGGGAACCTTTACCGATTGTCTGGCCCGTGATCCGCAGGGAAATTACCTCCGACGAAAGGTGCTCAGCCATGGAGCCTGGAGGAGTAGCGGCAGCGTTGAGCTGCAAACGGCCAGGGTGATGCTCCCGCACAAGCCCGATTTTCCGGGTGAATTGCTCATTGGCTATTCTCTTCGCTGGCTGCATTCGGCACATTTTTCCGAAGAAAAAATCATCGACTGGGAGCCGGATACCTGCTCGTATTTGTTGGATAAGGCCTTTACTGAAACAATCGAAGCCGCCGAATTTGAAGTTTTTTCCGGAGAAGAATCGCCGCTACTGGCTGCACGCCTCCTGACCGGTACCCGTCTGTATGAACCTCTCCCGCCCATACGGATGCGCCTGGGCACCACCCGGGGTACCAATGCCCTGCTTGAGCGAAAGGGCGCCCGCATGGCCTTCATTACCAACCAGGGCCTCGGCGACCTGCTCGATATCGGCGATCAGCAACGCCCCGATCTCTTTGCCCTACATATCCGCAAACCCCAGCCGCTCCATGCCCTCAGCCTCGAAATATCGGCCAGGATGGACGCACAGGGAAACACGATCCACGAGCTGGAGGAGGCTGAAGTGGCCGCTATTGTAGAGAAAATAAAAGCATCTGGGGTAGAATCGGTGGCCATAGCCCTGATGCACAGCTACCGCAACGATGCCCACGAGCAGCACCTTGCCCGGCAACTGAAGGAAGTAGGTATCGCTTTCGTGTCCGTTTCTTCGGAATTGGCGCCCGTCATCAAGCTCCTCGATCGGGCGCGATCTGCCGCTGTAGATGCCTACCTCAGCCCCTTACTCGATCAGTATTTTACCTCCATTGCCCGCCCGCTGGGTGAAGGCGTCCTGGAAGTAATGACTTCGGCAGGCACCATTATGCCGGTAGCGCATTTTCGTGCAAAAGACAGCCTGCTCAGCGGACCCGCCGGAGGAGTAGCGGGGGCGGCATTCGTGGCACGGCAGGCGAGGGTACCTCGTTTTCTCAGCCTCGACATGGGCGGTACCAGTGCCGATGTGGCCCGCTGGAATGGCGAAATCGTGTATCAATACGAAACCCTGGTAGGCGATGCCCGCCTCTTTAGCCCTGCCGTAGCGGTGCATACCGTAGCCGCCGGCGGAGGCTCCATATGTGCGTTTGAGGGCAGCCGGCTGGTGGTAGGGCCGGGGAGTGCCGGCGGGCATCCTGGACCCGCTTGCTATGGGGCAGGAGGTCCGCTTACCCTTACCGACGTCAATTTATTGCTGGGCAGGCTCCATCCCGAAGGCTTTCCCATTCCAATTAATCCGGCTTTTGCGGAGGAAAAATTAGCCCAAATCGTGCTTGCCTCCGGGCTGACGAGAGAAGAACTGCTCCATGGCTGGCTGCGGATCGCCAACGAAATCATGGTTCAGGCGATTCGCGAGATATCTGTTTCTCAAGGCTTCGACCCTGCCGAATACGCGCTCATGGCTTTTGGCGGAGCTGGTGGGGTGCATGCCACTGCGGTAGCGGGCTTGTTGGGAATCAAGCAGGTGATCGCCTCCTACGATGCAGGTCTCCTCAGTGCGCTGGGCATCAGCAAGGCCCGGGAAGAGCGGTTGGTACGGAAGCAAATTCTCCAGCCGTTGGCCACTTTTGCCGTGGATGAAAACCATTTTGAGCCATGGAAAAAGGAAGCCGCTGACCTCTTGTTTGCCGAAACAGGAGTGCGGGCAGCTACCTTTCGTACCACGCTGTTTCTTCGAATTGCGGGCCAGGACGCCGCCTTGGAAATCCCCTGGAATGGACCATTGGACGACCTCAACCACCATTTTCAGGAAGCATATGTCGCCATTTTCAACCATTGGATTCCTGACCGGGAAATAGAAGTGGTGGCTGCGCAGCTCATTGCCAGGGGGCCTGAGCCTGAAATTATTCCGCTGAAAAGTAACTGGACACCCTTCTCGCCCACATCCTTTGCCCAAACTGCTTTTGGGCCCTTGTTCGCGTGGGAGGCCCTCGACCCCGGAGCAGAAATAGCAGGTCCTGCCGTGATAGCCGGAAAATTCAGCACCCTTGTGGTAGAAGCGGGCTGGGTGCTGCGAACAGGCGAAGATCGGTTACTGCAAATTTTTCAGGTAAAAAATGCCCTTACAGCCCCGGAAGAAACCCCTGCGCTAATTACCCGAGAGTTGTTTTTGAATCGCTTTCGTCATGTCGCCAACGAAATGGGCGTATTGCTGGAGCGGACGAGCTTTTCGGTAAATGTGAAAGAGCGGCTGGATTTTTCCTGTGCCCTGCTCGATGCAGCGGGTCGCCTGGTAGCCAATGCGCCGCACATTCCCGTGCACCTCGGCAGCTTGGGCGTATGCGTGCGCAAGGTGCGTGAGGCGCTTCTCCTTGATCCCGGCGATGTAATCCTCACCAACCACCCAGCGTTCGGAGGTTCGCACTTACCGGACCTTACCCTCATTCAGGGTGTTTTTGATGAAAAAAATACCCTCATCGGGCATGTGGCCAACCGTGCCCACCATGCCGAACTGGGCGGTAAAAAGCCCGGATCTATGCCTACGGATGCCCGTAACCTGGCCGAAGAGGGCATTGTGCTCCCGCCGATGTACCTGATCAGAAAGGGCATCGGTCAGTGGGAAGAAGTAGAAAAGCTGTTTACCCTGGGAAAATATCCGACCCGCGCCTGGGCCGAAAACAGGGCCGATCTCCTGGCTGGATTGGCTTCGCTTCAGGCAGGGGTGAAGGGGCTTCAATCGCTCTGTGCGCAATATGGCAGCGCGGTCGTGACCCGAAACATGGACGACTTGCGGATTTTTTCCCGAAACAAAACCCTCGAAGCACTTGCTACACACCTGCAAAACCCAGTGGAGGCCGTCCAGTACCTCGACGACGGCACCCCGATCCGGGTACATTTGGAAATAAAGGACGATAAGCTCCAGATCGATTTCGCTGGAACTGCTCCCGTACATCCGGGAAATTTCAATGCCAACCCCTCCATTGTGTCCAGCGTGGTGATGTATGTGTTGCGGCTGCTGCTTCGGGAAAATTTACCGATGAACGAAGGCATACTCGAGGCAACCGCGCTGCGTATTCCCGAAGGCCTGCTCAATCCCCGTTTTTCCGCCGATCCCGAGCAGTGCCCGGCTGTGGTGGGTGGTAATGTAGAAACCAGCCAGCAGATCGCAGAGTTGCTCATTCAGGCATTTGGGTTGATAGCGGGCAACCAGGGAACGATGAATAACCTGGTTTTTGGAAACGAAAACTTCGGCTGCTACGAAACAATTGGGGGTGGGGCAGGGGCCGGAAACGGTTTTGCCGGTGCTTCGGGGGTACAGGTGCACATGACCAATACCCGCATCACCGACCCTGAGATCCTCGAATACCGGTATCCCGTGCGGATGCACACGTTTGCTTTCCGGAAAAATTCAGGAGGAAAAGGGCAATGGAACGGCGGCGACGGGCTGATCCGGGAAATTGAGTTTCTGAAACCCGTGTCGGTAACCTTGCTTACTCAGCGCAGACATGCAGGAGCTCCCGGTGCACATGGCGGAGCGGACGGGCTGCCCGGCAGGCAATTCAGGACCACTTCCGAAGGAGAAAGCATCGCCCTTCCCGGCGTATATGGTTACGAGGCGGCTGCCCATGAGCGTATCCGGATAGAAACACCCGGAGGCGGGGGCTGGGGCGTGGCTGACCAATAGCTGCATCTGCAAAAGGAGGCTTTGAGTTCAATCTTTCCAGCCCTCCCTTCGGTATCTACGTTCTCATTTCTCCGGAAACTGCCCCCGGTATTGCAGCGCCTGCCTGATATGGGCCAGGTGATGCTGTCCATGCCAGACATACATGCCGAGGGCATTTTTCAGCTTTACCGTTTCGTCGTTGGCGGGGTGGTAATAGCTTTTTTCCCAGTCCTGATCGCCCATGCGCCCCATCAGATCGGCCCATCGTGCGTGGATTCCCTGGAGGATGTTCAGCGAATGATCGATCAGGGCTTCCTGGTTATCGGCCAGAGCAGACCAAAGGTTTTCGTCGTAGGGGCGAATGGTGGGGGTCGTTTCTGTTAAACTTAGCCGAAATCGCACCCAGGCATTCACATGACTATCGGCGCAGTGGTGCACCAGTTGGCGGATGGTCCAGCCTCCGGGCCGAAAAATGAGCGATAATTCGGGCTCGCTCAGGTTACTCACGGCATGCTGGATCAGGTCGGGAAAGCGGGCGATGTCGGCAATCCAGGCTTCAATCCGGGCTTTATCAAGTGGCTGTGGGGAGGAAAATTTGCCGATAGGGAATCGGAGCAATTCGAGGGCTTCGGGTTTCATGCTCAAAATTCGCAAAAGCCGGGCATATTTCCGCAAAACACAAAGCCCGTTCCTGACGATCAGGAACGGGCTTCGGAAGGACGGATAGCTTTGCAGGCTTATAATTTAATTTCTTCTCCTTTGCTGTTGAAGTATTTGGCAGAAGTAAAAGGCAGGGTAGAGTCCGCAATGATGTTGATCCAGAGGCGGTACTTTTTAAACCACTGCACTTGCACACTTTTCCACCATCCTTGGCGCAGGTAGGCTGCGACAAAGGGGTTGACAGCAAGGGTAAGCTTGTTCTCCTGGTTTTGACGGATGAGAAATTCCACATTGTTGGAGATTTCATCCACCAGAAGCATAGAAGACTGTATTTTGCCGGAGCCATTACAGCTAGGGCAAACTTCGGTCGTGATGATATCGAGCTGAGGACGCACCCGCTGCCGGGTAATCTGCACCAGTCCAAATTTACTGATCGGCAGTATGGAGTGCTTCGCACGGTCGTCTTTCATCACCACCCGTAGGTGCTCGTTGAGGGCCTTGCGGTTCTCAATTTTTTTCATGTCGATGAAATCCACCACGATGATTCCTCCGAGGTCGCGCAGACGAAGCTGGCGGGCGATTTCGGTGGCAGATTCCATGTTTACCTTCAGGGCAGTTTCTTCCAGCGTTTTGTTCGCCAGGTTTTTGCTCCCTGAGTTCACGTCAATTACGTGCATGGCCTCGGTATGCTCTATCACGAGGTAAGCGCCATTAGGCATGGTAGCTACTTTTCCAAAGGAGGCCTTGATTTGTTTTTCAATGCCTGCAAAATGAAAAAGAGAAACCTTGCCTTTGTAGAGCTTGAGGTTTTTGACGAGTTCTGGCTGGTGGGTACGAAGGTAATCTTCGATTTCCCGGAATGCCTGTGCGTCGTCGGTGGTGATAGAATCAAAGCCAATGCTGAGCATGTCTCTCAGGATGCTGGTTGCCCGGGCACCTTCGCTCAATATCTTGGAAGGAGCTTGGGCTTTGGCCAGATTCGCCGACATCTTGATCCAACGGGAGTGGATGTCCTGAATGTCTTCGCTGAGAGATGCTGCGTCTTTTCCGACGGCGGCGGTGCGTACGATGATGCCGAAATTTTTCGGAACCAGGCTCTCGGCCAGTACACGCAAACGGCGACGTTCGTCGGATGAGCGGATTTTTTTCGAAACCGAAACCACCTTGCTGAAAGGTACCAGCACCACATATTGGCCCGGCAACGATACTTCACTGGCCAGTCGAGGGCCTTTGGTGGAAATCGGCTCCTTTACTACTTGTACTACAACGTCCTGACCTACCTTCAGCACGTCTTCCATTTTGCCGTTTTTGTCGATGTCTGGCAACAGGGTAATCTGCGAAATCAGGTCAGGCTGATCGCCTCTTCCTGAACGTGCAGCACGCTGAAACTTCAGCGCGGTTTTTACCTGTGGGCCTAAATCGAAATAGTGGAGGAAGGCATCTTTCGGATGACCTACGTCCACAAAGGCGGCATTCAAACCCGCGACCACTTTGTGTACTTTCCCCAGAAAAAGGTCTCCAACGGAAAATTCGTCAGATACACTTTCGTGGTGAAGCTCTACAATGGCCTTGTCCTGCAAAATAGCTATCCTGAGCCCCTCTTCACTTTTACTAACTACCAGTTCGTTCACGTAGCCTTAGATTAAGGTGTAACAAACCCGCCAGGCACCTGTCATCGTCTGACGGTGCCTGGCGGTATAAAAATAATGAGCTGGTGCTGAGAAGGGTGTCATGGAAGAGATGGAACGGAAAAACAGCAATTTTTTCCGTAGCAAACCGGCAATTACTTGCGGCAATTATTTCTTCTTCTTATGACGGTTTTTCCTGAGTCGCTTCTTGCGTTTGTGAGTAGCGATCTTGTGGCGTTTTCTTTTCTTACCGCAGGGCATAAGCGTTTGTTACGGTGTGGATAAAAAGGGAATTATTACTGATTCAGCAATGTTTGTGCAGCTTGTTTGAGGTCAGGGTCTTTGGCCTGATCGATTACCTGGCGGAGCAGTGTTTCGGCTGCCTGCTTGTTGCCTAGGCCTTGTTGGGCTTCGGCCAGGGCCAAACGTGCGCGCTGGTTATCGGGTTGGAGACTCAATACTTTTTCAAGACGCTGAACAGCTTTGTCGAATTGTCCTGTTTGAATGGAGAATAAACCCAGTTGATAACCGGCCAGGGCATTATCAGGGTTGGTTTCCAGTACTTTGCGAATGGTGAGAATTCCCTGCATGCTGTATTCCGGCATGCCCATGGCTACGTACGACAATCCCTGATACAACAATGCCTCTTCCTGACGGGCATCCTTCGAGCTAACTTCTTCCAGCCATTGGATGGCCTGACGGGCAAAATTGCGGGTCAAGACTGTATCCTGATGGACATATTCGAGCTGCGTTGCTTCATAAGCCAGTTTCCCGGCCTGAATCAGATGTGGGAAAGAACGATCGAGGTCGACCAATTGACTTGCATATTGCACGGCATGGTCAGGTCGATTTCGGGCCTGCAAATTTACGACAAGCTCGTTTAATATCCTTGCTTTTTCTTGGACATCCGAAGCTGAAGCCAAATCTGCGAGCAAAGATTCTGTTTGGGGGTCAGAGGCCAGGGGGCTGATGGTGGTACTGGAAGATGCCTGCTGGCCGGATTCTCCTGCCTGCGCCGGGTCGGCCATCACCACTTGCACCTGGTTGCTCAGCAGGGTTTTGTCTGCAAAGAACACCGCTAAAAGTACCGTGACGCCTAGCGCGAGGGTGAGGATTTGCCAAAAACGGCTCGACTTAAGAAAAGAAGTGTTTGCCACGATTATTCAGGGGTAAGGCCTGAATTTTTCACCTTGTCGATGAAAGTCTTGGCTGGTTTGAAACTTGGTACGTAATGGGCAGGAATTACAATCGATTGGTTAGCCGCAATGATGCGCCCGATCTTCTGTTTGCGCGCCTTTACAATAAAGCTTCCAAAGCCCCGGATGTAAACATTAGTACCTTCAGAAAGTGAGTTTTTTACTACAGTGAAAAATCCCTCCAGTGTTGCGGCAACATCTGCTTTGTCGATGCCAGTCTTTTGGGAGATTTCGAGGATAACTTCTGCTTTAGTCACGGCGCTTGTAAATTATTCGTAATGAAAGAGTTAGCTGAAAAAATGGTTAGTTTTTCGCTCGGCAAATTTAGCAGCGCTTCCCCAATTAGCAAAACATTTATCCTAATCCATCTGCTTTAATTGGGGTATTTTGCCCGAATTGGTCAAATATAAACCATCCGGACCCCCTATTTTTGCAAAAAACAGCCCATGAGTCAGATCGGAAACCAGGTGGTAGCGTGGCAAATAAGTGAAGGCCGGAGGATGCCTTGGAGAGATACCCACGATCCCTATCGTATCTGGATTGCCGAAATTATCCTTCAGCAAACCCGCATAGAACAAGGAGAGCCCTATTTTCATCGGTTTATGGGTCGTTTTCCTGATGTGCATACCCTTGCCTCCGCAAACCAGGACGAGGTGCTGAAATACTGGGAAGGCCTCGGTTATTACAGCCGGGCCCGTAACCTGCACGCAGCAGCCAAACAATTGGTCGGGTCCTTCGGTGGAATTTTTCCGAATACCCCCGAAACCCTCATGACACTCAAGGGAATTGGTCCTTATACGTCACGGGCCATCGCTTCTTTTGCCTTTGGGTACCCTGCCGGGGTGCTCGATGGTAATGTGCTGCGCATTGTTTCGCGGGTAATGGGATCGTTTTCACCGATAGACAAAGCTTCAACCCGCAACGAATTTCAATTATTGGTAGATTCATGGGCGGCCAAGGTAGACTCTCGTGCATTCAATCAGGGTATGATGGATCTCGGGGCCACCCGATGCACGCCTACCCAGCCGGCCTGCCTGGTGTGCCCCTTGCAAGGCGTATGTGTGGCAGCTCGGGACGGTATTGTCCATTTGCTGCCTGCAAAATCGACCAAATTGGTTCGTAAGGAGCGCTATTTTGATTTTTACCTGCTCACCAATTCAGCCGGAGAAATCGCCATCCGTCAGCGGTCCGAATCAGGTTTCTGGGGCGGATTGTGGGAATTGCCTAATACCGAAACCACAGAAGCAAGCTGGAAAGAGGGCAAAACCCCTGATGGACAGGAAGTTAAAATGCGCTTGAAACACGTGTTTACCCACTTCGATATGCACATCAGGGTAGTCCGCTCAGACCAAACCAGCGCGCTCGGTCAGGAGCCTGACATCCAATACATCGATCCGGCTAAAATTCCTATATTTGCTTTCTCCAAGGCGGTCCATAAAATTTTTGATAGGGCCCTTCCTTTATGAGTAAATACGGACTCAACCAGGTGACATTGATCGGACGGCTCGGAAACGACCCGGAATACACCTTGCTCGATCAGGGTTATGGACGTGTGCGTCTCAGCATGGCATGTACTACGCCTTACCGCGACAGCAATACCGGCCAAATGGTGGATAAAACTGTTTGGGTTCCCGTGGTACTTTGGAGGGCACAGGCCGAAATTGCAGCGCAGTTTTGCCGCAAGGGATCGCTTATTTGTGTGGAAGGAAAGCTCAGTACCCATTCGTGGGAAACACCTGCCGGAGAAAAGCGAACCCGAATGGAAGTGGAAGGTAACCGTATTGTTTTATTGGAAAGCCGTGCAGCCGATGTATCTTCGGGCAATCAGGATTTCCTCAGTGAGCCTTTTGCTCCGGATGAAACAGCTGACGATGACGCCCTCCCTTTCTGAATAGATAAACGATGGACAAAATCTTCTTTACCTGCAACTAACCGGATAAGTCGTGGACCCGGAACCTGGGAGTTTCTTATTACCATTTTTGCTGGATGCGGTCAACCCGTACACGTTGCTGACGTTCGGACAGACCCTCTTTTTTCTTTCTCTTATGCTGGTGTCATTCATGGCTTCAGCGGCGGAAGTTGCGCTGTTTTCCCTCACACGGGCAGATATCGAATTGCTTCGCAACGATCCGGGTAAAACCTCCCAGCGCATCTGGCAGCTCATGAATGAGCCTAAGCGCCTGCTGGCTACCATCCTGCTCACCAACAATTTTGTAAATATTGCTGCGATCCTCATCGCGTCAGCTATCATGCACAATATTGGCCTGTACCACGAATGGGACAGGTTCGACATGGCGATACATCTCGGCGACTTTCATCTCGATTTGCCGATTGAGTTTCTGGTCAACGTCATTTTTATTACGGCTATTCTGCTTTTGTTTGGAGAAATTATCCCCAAAATCTACGCAGCCCGGCATTATCACCAGTTTGTACTCTTTATCAGTGGCCCCCTGCTGGTTCTGAAGCAATTACTTACGCCGCTTTCCAGCCTGCTGATCCGCACCACCCGGTTTATTGATCATCGTCTGCAAACAAAGGAAAGCATGGCTTCCATCGAGGAGATCCGCAATGCCATCGACCTCACCGCCGTTAATGCCGACCACCAGGAAGAGCGCGATATCCTCAAAGGCATCGTAAACCTGAGCCATATCACCGTCAAGAGCATTATGCGGGCGCGGGTGGACGTGAAATCTGTAGAGGTTTCTATTCCGCTGAGTGAGTTGCTGGATTATATCAACGAGCACAATTACTCCCGTCTCCCAGTTTACGAAGGAAACCTCGACCATATTCTGGGAGTATTGCACATCAAAGACCTGCTGCCTTTTCTGCAAGCAGACCACGCTGAGTTGCATTTGCCCGATCTGATCAGGCCGCTGTTGTTTATTCCGGAAAGTAAAAAAATTGACTCGCTGCTTGAAGACTTCAAGTTAAGAAGGCTGCACATGGCTGTGGTGGTGGATGAATTTGGTGGTACGGAAGGCATCGTGACGCTGGAAGATGTAATTGAGGAAATTTTCGGGGAAATAAACGACGAGTTCGACAGCGAAGACCTTGTGTATTCCAAGCTGGCAGATGATACCTATATTTTCGAGGGAAGAATATCGCTCAATGACCTGCGTAAAATCCTGCGCTTACCTGACGATGAGTTTGAAGAGGCGCAGGGAGAAAGCGATTCGCTGGGGGGATTGATTCTCGAAATTCACGGTAAAATACCTGCGGTGGGCGAAATTATCCGCTACAAACACTATGAGTTTTTGGTGGAATCTGTAAGCAAAACCCGGATTGCCATGGTGAAAATGACCACCGGCACCCAAACTGAAGCCGAAGAGTAATGAAGATATCAATTGTCCCCTTTGTACTGATTTTTACGGCGCTATTGTTCTTTTCATGTAGCGACTATGTGGCCACCCCTAAGCCCCTGGCATTCCCCAGGATCGACTTCCCTGCCGAAACGATTTACCGCACGTTCAGCAACGGCACCTGCCCTTTTACCTTCGAATACCCTGCAATTGCGGCTGTTTCGCGGGATGCAGCAGATTCCTGCTGGGTAGATATCTCTTTCCCGCAGTATGATACCAAATGGTACATCACTTACCGCAATGCTTCAGAAAATGGGAAAAGCCGGGCGCAGCATTTCGAAGAATACCGTACCCTCGTGTATAAGCACACCAAAAAGGCTACGGAAATAAAGGAGACGCAAGTTGCTTTCCCTTCGGGATATGGCACCCTGTTTGAAATTTATGGAAGCGTGGGAACCCCTGCCGAGCTATTCGTGTCAGATACCGCCGGGCAAAATATTGCTATGCTTTCGTGCTATTACCGCACCGCTGAGAAAAACGATTCACTGGCTCCGGTTACTTCGTACATGAAGGCTCAAATAGCCCATGCGCTCGAAACCCTTAAGTGGAAATAGGGGATTATTTGCAATTAGGGCATACCCCTGACAGCAATACATTCATTTCGCGAACCGCAAACCCGTTGGGAAGTGCCGGCGCTGCCACCGAAACATGTTCCAGGCACTGGGTCTGGCCACATTGATCACACTTAAAGTGAACGTGGTCGTGCTGGTGATATTCCGACTCCGCGCAGCCCGAAGAGCAAAGCGCGTACTTCATGGCTCCGGCATCGTCGAGCACTTTATGGATAATGCCTTTTTCCAAAAAAGTATTGAGGGTACGGTAAATGGTTACCCGGTCGCAGCTATCGCGCAGCGATTTCTCAATCTCCGGCTCGCTCAGGGCAATACCAGCCAATAGGAAAAGGTCAATTACTTCTGTGCGTACAGAGGTTAGCCGTAAATCATGTCGCTGAAGTATTTCACCAGCTTGTTTCATGCCCGAATATACGAAAAACCGGGTTTTTTGATACGGGAAGCCTCACCAACGGATGAGAGCGGATGCCCAGGTAAAGCCACTGCCAAAGGCGGCCAGGCAGATCAGGTCTCCTTCTTTCACCTTTCCCTGCTCCCAGGCTTCGGTAAGGGCTATCGGGATAGAAGCAGCCGTGGTGTTGCCATACCGCATGATATTATTGAAAATCTTTTCTTCAGGTAGGTTCATGGCATGCCTTACCGCTTCGGAGATACGCAGGTTGGCTTGGTGAGGGATCAGCAAGTCGATGTCCTCGGCGGTGAGCCCGGCCGCATTCAAGGCTTCGTTGATGACCTCAGGAAAACGGGTTACGGCGTGTTTGAATACATATTTACCGTTCATCACAGGGAATGCATCGCCATTTTCCATCGAATCATCTCCCATTTTCCGGTTGGCAAAATTGCTGCTGGGAGAAATCACGGCTAATTGTTCGGCATGCTCTCCATCGGCGTGAAGATGCGTGGTCAGGATCCCCTGATCGTTCCTCTCGGCTGGCCTGAGCACCGCTGCACCTGCACCATCACCAAAAATGACGGTCACATGACGGCCTCTGTCGGCAAATTCAAGCCCTGAAGAGTGGATTTCGGAGCCAACCACCAGGATGTTTTTATACATGCCCGTACGGATAAACTGATCTCCGATCGAGAGCGCATAAATAAACCCTGAGCACTGGTTTCGGATATCGAGGGCACCGATCCCTTTGTGGTTGATACCCAGCTCCCGCTGAAGGATAACCCCTGAGCCTGGAAAAAAATAATCGGGGCTAAGGGTGGCAAAAATAATGAAATCGATGTCTTCGGGGGTAATACCGGCCCTTTCGATGGCAATACGGGCGGCACGGGTACCCATATTGGCTACCGTGTCAACACCAGGAGTAAAATACCGGCGTTGCTGCACACCTGTGCGCTCCTGTATCCAGGCGTCGTTGGTGTCAATGCGTTGGGCCAGGTCGTTGTTGGTAACAACGTTTTCGGGCACATAAAAGCCAAGGCCTGCAATTCGGGAACGAATCATGGCAAATGAAATTGGGGGGCTAAAGTTTAATTCCGGCCTGAGGGCCAGATCAAAGGTAATTTACCACGAAAATTGGAAACCCAATCAGGGATTCACGGAGAGTGAGCCTGTTTCTGCGGGGCTTGCAGGTTCGGGAGCTACGGATACTTCAACAGGAGCTGTGTTGGCGGTATCCAGCGAAATCCTTTTGAGAAAAGGAGTGGCCTGAAGCCCCATCCAAACCATAAGAATGGTAAGCGGGAGGAGGGCCGCCCACTCAGAGGTGCTCATATCGGCTTTGGTTGATCCGGCAACTTCTTCGCCAAACATCACCTTGCGGAACATATTCAACAGGTAAACAGCTGCCAGAATAAGGCTGAGTGCAGCCACTATGGCGTAAGCACCACTGAGCAAAGGGGAGCTGAAGGAGCCTGTAAGGATATAAAATTCACCTACAAAACCACTCAGACCGGGAAGGCCAACCGTAGCCAATACTGCTATCATGAAGTAAAAGGAGAAAACCGGCATCTGACGAGCCATCCCCTGGTATGCGCTGATTTCGTAAGAGCCGTTTCTGCGGTAGAGTACGTCAGCCAAGAGGAACATCGCAGCAGTAGATACCCCGTGGGCCGCCATTTGAAAAACAGCGCCACTGATAGCGAGCGATGAGGAGGAGAATATCCCCAGTACAATAAAGCCAAGGTGAGAGAGCGATGCGTAGGCGATCAGGCGTTTGATGTCGGTTTGGATCACGGCCTGATATGCTCCATATACCACACTGATAACAGCAAGCACGCCTAAAACAGGGCCAAACTGCATCACTGCATCAGGAAAAAATGGCAGGCAAAAGCGGATAAAGCCATATACGCCCATTTTTGACATAACTGCTGCCAGCAACACAGAACCAGTCGTGGAAGACTGGCTATAGGCGAGAGGCTGCCAGCTGTGGAATGGGAAAAGCGGAGTCTTAATGGCGAAGCTGATGGCAAAACCCAAAAACAGCCACCGCATGGCATCGAGGCTATATGCACCAAATGCGGATGCCTCCCTTATTTTGAAATAATTGCTGGTAAATGCTTCACCTGGCACGTGGAGTCCCAGGTACAAGATGGCAACAAGCATCAGCAACGAACCTGCCAGGGTATAGACGAAAAACTGAATCGCCGCTTTTTCTCTTTTTTCTCCGCCCCAGATGCCGATAAAGAAGCTGGTTGGGATCAGTACCAGTTCAAAAAACACGTAAAACAACAGCATGTCCAGCGATAAGTAGAAGCCAATCAGGCCTACTTCCAGCAACAGGAGCATAACATAGTAAAGCTTAGGTTGCTGTTTTTCGGTTCCCCATTCATAAATCAGTACTACCGGGAAAAGCAATGCAGTTAGCAGCACCAAAAAAAGCGAAATGCCATCCACTCCCAGACTGAAGCTGATATCCATACCGCTGATGTCGGACCAGGGCAGGTTCATGAAAAGCGAAAACTCCTGTTCACCGGGTGAGCCCCATGCCTGGATTCCCATGACGACTGACAACGCCAGCACGACCAGGGATACGCCTGCAGCTATATAAGCAGCAAACTTAGAAGGGACGACGGCTGCCAAAACTGCCCCGATGATGGGGAGTAGCAGTAAGGAGGAAAGTAACGTAACCTGATCCATGGTACTTATTTTCGCCAGGCAATATACATGGCCCTGCGAAATTGCTCTGAAATCACCTTTTTTCCAAAGGATGAATCAATAGCCTTGCGCCGAAATACGACAAACGGCAGATATTCCTTTGCTATCCACTACCCTTACCAGGTAAAAACCTGCCGCAATACCTTCAGGAAGGGTATAATCAGCTTCACCGGAAGTTGAAATGGTTAATTCCGATAGGGTAATTTTTCTTCCCTGAAGGTCAAATACTGCCAGATGTGAAAGCTCGTTGCTGGCAAAGCCGGAAAGATGCACACGGTTTCGGCCTTCGGCATCTGTAAACCCGATAAGGGAGGCTCCTTCGGCATTGCGGAATACTTCCAGCAGACTGGAGTATGCCTGATTACCATCGAAATCGGTTTGGCGGATACGGTAATAGCTGTGGCCTTGTACCGCATGGAAGTCTGTAAAGGAATATGTCTGTAGAAGGGTAGTCGTACCAGCTCCCGATATATCGCCCAATGGCTGAAACTCGAGTCCGTTTTCTGCGCGCTCTACAGTAAAGTACCAGTTGTTGGTTTCATTGGCTGTGATCCACGACACAGTTACTCCAGCTTCGTAAGATTCAGCGCTGAGCGCAAGCCACTCAACCGGAAACGGTCCGGAACCGGTGAATATTGGGTTGACTCCGTTTGCACAATCATCTGGGTCGCTGTAGACAGAAAAGCCGGCACATACCTGATTGGCCAATTGGGTGGTGGCTGGTATTTGCTCCACATCGCTGTTGTTCCATGCCCGCAATTGGTCGGGAACAAACAGCCTCCCACCCCCGCACAAACGTGCATTGGCACCTTTGAAGTACACATCATCGGCAGCTGTTCCGGAACCACAAGCTGGGTTGTCGAGGATGGTATTACTTAAGGAGTTGAGGATAAAGTCGTCTCCAAATTGTATATAAGCCAGGGGGCCTACATACATGGTTCCTGTTCCGGTGGGGCCTGTGGTGTATGGAAGTTGATTGTGGAAGTCGCTGGAAGAAATAAGAATGCCATAAACCTCGAATAAGTTGCCCGCAAAATAATAAGGATCGCTCAAGCCCGTTCCGGAGTTGATCTGATAAACCCCTTCTGCCGTAACCCTTAAGTTACCATAAAAGATATAGCCAATGCCACAGTTGTGGATCACCAGGTTACGAATCACGACTGTATCTGTAGCAGAAGGGAAGGTGATCGCTGCGGGTGTCCCGGAAGCATTCAAAGACCAGGTTGAGGGGTTGCTCCATGTTCCGTTTTGCCTGGAATAGTACTTATTCTGCGACTGAAGGGAGGACAGGGTGGCTAACCCTATCAAGAGGATGTGTAGGATTTGCTTCATGATTTTGTTGGCAAGGTTACTAGTTTCAAAAAAAGTGATTTTTATTTAAAAATCTTACATACCTCTAGAATTTATTTTCGCAGAGTTTGTTAAATAGGGGTTAGTGCGGGAATTTGAAATTTTCGTAATCCATTTTAACGAATAGCAGCATATAATATTTTAGAGAAGATATTATTTATAATCCGTGGATGTTTCTGGCTATTGAATTGGCTTAGATGCAAGGGAAAAGCGGGAATTAGCGGTATAAGGAATTTAATTCCGGATAGGTGAAAATATCGTACCGGATGATATTTTCTATTTTTGAAATAGTATAATTTCTGCTACTTCTTTAAAGACGGTGTTCAGGTCTCTTCTGCTCACAGGATTTCCTGGTAGGTGAGAAAAAAAATATCTCAAATTCCGATTTTCTTACGGGTAAAAATGTTTGGCTATAGATAAAAGAAAACCCGGCAGTTTGCACTGCCGGGTTTATTATCCAATAAGATTTCTAAATCAGAGCTTCCTGCGAACTTCTTTTTGGCGGAAGGTTTCAATTACGTCGCCTTCACGTACATCGTTGTAGCGGTCGACAGTAAGACCACATTCCTGACCGGCAATAACGTCTTTCACATCGTCTTTATAACGCTTGAGAGAGCTAAGTGCACTTTCATAGATAACTACGCCATCTCTGATTACGCGCGCCTTGTCGTTGCGGTTGATTTTTCCGGAAGTAACCAGACATCCTGCAATGGTACCCACACGGTGTACTTTAAATACTTCACGCACTTCGAGCGTACCTGTGATTTCTTCCTTGATTTCGGGAGAAAGCATGCCTTCAAGGGCATCGTGTACATCGTCAATGGCGTTGTAAATAACGCTATAGGTGCGGATATCGATCTCTTCACGTTCTGCGAGGGCCCTGGCCTGTGCATTTGGGCGCACATTAAAGGCGATCACCACTGCATCCGATGCGGTAGCAAGGTTCACGTCTGCTTCGTTGATGGCACCCACTCCTTTAAACAGGATGTTTACACTTACTTCAGGGGTTGACAACTTGAGCAGGGCACCAGCAAGAGCTTCAGCCGAACCATCCACGTCAGCGCGGATAATGAGGTTAAGCTCCTGGAAGTTGCCGATTGCTTTACGGCGGCCAATTTCCTCAAGGGTAAGGTGTTTGCTCTGGCGAAGCTGTTGTTCACGGAAGAGTTCGGTTCTGCGCTGGGCAATGCTTTTGGCTTTGCCGTCTTCGCGGAATACCTGAAAACGGTCACCTGCTGTCGGCAGGCCGTCAAGACCCAGAATCTGAACCGGGGTAGCAGGCCCTGCGGATTCTATGCGCTCGCCGTTTTGGTTAATCAGCGCGCGAACTTTGCCGTAGTGGATACCTGCGACCATTTCGTCGCCTATTTTCAGGGTGCCGTTTTGTACGAGCATGGTGGCTACGTTACCTCTACCCCGGTCAACCCGGGTTTCGATCACGGTACCAATGGCGCTTTTTGCAGGATTGGACATCAGCTCCTGGAGGTCGGATTCTACGATTACTTTTTCAAGCAAATCGTCAACTCCAATCCCTTTCAGGGCTGAAATTTCCTGGCATTGATATTTTCCACCCCAATCTTCCACCAACAAATTCATTTCTGAAAGCTGGGTGCGGATACGGTCCGTATTGGCTGAAGGCTTATCGACTTTGCTGATGGCAAAAACCATTTGTACGCCGGCTGCCTGTGAGTGGCTGATGGCTTCTTTGGTTTGAGGCATCACTGCATCGTCAGCGGCTATCACAATAATCGCTACGTCAGTTACTTTGGCTCCACGGGCACGCATAGCGGTAAAGGCTTCGTGACCAGGTGTATCGAGGAAAGTAGCGGTTCGACCGGATTTCAGCTTTACTTCGTAGGCTCCGATGTGCTGGGTAATTCCACCTGCTTCACCGGCAGTTACGTTGGTTTTACGCAAGTAGTCGAGGAGGGTAGTTTTACCGTGGTCAACGTGGCCCATAACCGTAATGATCGGGTTACGTGGCTGGTCGTCAACAAGCGTTTCATCAACATCTTCTTCTATCTGCTCAGCTTCGGTAACATCTACAAAGTTTACGGTGTAGCCGTATTCTTCTGCGAGGATAGAAAGAAGGTCAGCTTCAAGGCGCTGGTTAATCGAGATCATGGTACCAAGCTGGAACGACTTGGTGATGATATCGGTAACCTGCACATCTATCAGGTTTGCAAATTCATTAGCGGTGATAAACTCTGTCAACTGAAGAATCTTCGATTCTTCCATGTCCCGCTGTTCCTGTTCTTCCCTTCTCTGTGCAAAGGCATCCCTTTTTCCCCTACGAGATATCTGGCGGGAACGAGATGTTCCTTTGCCAATCTGCGTCATGGTTTGGCGGATTTTATCGTCCACGTCTTTTTTCGTGAACTTATCCTTGCCTTGCGGAGGTTTTGCGGTTGAGCCTACACCAGTACTGGTAACAGTTTCGGTCTTTTTCTTATCGTCAGCAATGGGGGCCGTAGTTGCTCCTTCACTGGTTTTCCTTTTTCTTCTCCTGCGACGTTTTTTCTTTTTCTCCTCCGAATCTGCATCGTCTGAACCTGCAGCAGGGGAGGCGGGAGTAGCTGGTTTAGCAGGCTCCGCTTTTTTCCTGGAAGGAGGTGTGAGGTCGATTTTGCCAACCACTTTCAACCCTTTCAGCTGAGGGGTATTGTCGCTTACGGTAATAGTTTCGTCTTTAGGTTCTGCTGGCACCTCTACCGGAGCCGGGATAGCTTTCGCAACCGGAACAGGTTGTTTTACAGGAGTCTCCTCTACTTTAGGCAGCTCAGCGGGCTTAGCAGTCTCCACTTTTGGAGTTACTACTGGAACTTTAGGCGCTTCCTTAATTGCCTGTGGCTGAGCTACAGGTTTAGGAGGTTCTACTTTAGGGGTAGGAGGCTGGGGCTTGACTGCTTCTTGCTTAGGCTGCTCATCTTTGGGTTTACCTGTACGGTTGTTTTTTCCGTCAAGCTCAATTTTGCCCAATACTTTGAGGCCTATGCCACTGTCTTGCTTTTCAGGAGCGCGCACTTCGGTTTTTTCTTCCACTTTTACCTCTAAAGGAGCTTCTTCCTTAGGAGGTGTGGGAGCAGAGACGGGAGTTTCCACCACTGGTTGTGATGTTTCGGTTTTAGCAACGGTCTCTACTGCTTTAGGAGCAGGAGGCGGAGTTGCCGGGGTTTCTATTTTTGGTTCGGCGTTAACTGGAGGGCGACGCCTCATGTTAAGACCGCTTCGAAGATCGCTGGCACTAGATGCCTTTGCGGAGTCTTCGGTATCCTGCACGGGCTCTTCAGCCTCGGTACGGATGATACCTGAACCACGCATATCTTCTTTCCGCTTTTCGCTGAATTTATCCGCTTTATCCTTCAACTGTTTGTCGGATAAGAACTCTCGCAGGAGAACATTCACCTGATCCGATGTCAGTTTGGTATTAGGGTTGTCTTCGACATCCTTAAAACCTTTAGTGTGGAGCGTCTCTACTAATTTAGAGGTTCCAACATTGAGTTCTTTCGCGACTTTATACAGCCTTGTGACTTTTTCCTCGGACATTCGGTGGTCGATAGGCGCTTAAATTTTTAAAAAATAAAAGGATTTACAAGCGCAAATGTAAAGGATTCACCCTGAATTACCTAATGAAGCCCCCTTTATAGGCGGTATAGGCGGCATTTCTCTTGCCGGGTGAATACGCATTTGCTAAACGGAAAAGAAGCGACTTCGTTTAGTCTTCTTCTTCAGTGAATTCATCTTCCAGAATGGAGCGAAGGTCCTCGATGGTTTCGCGGTCCAGTTCTGTACGACGTTCAAGTTCATCAGTGGACAGGCTGAGTACTGATTTGGCTGTATCGCAGCCAATTTTCTTTAGCTCATCAATTATCCACTGTTCGATTTCGTCATTGAATTCGTCGAGATCTACGTCCTCTTCGTTAGGATCGAGTTCGCGGAATACATCGATTTCATAGCCGGTAAGCTTACCAGCCAGCTTTATATTCAGGCCGTTTTTACCAATGGCCAGGGAGATCTGGTCGGGCTTCAGGTACACCTGGGCTTTTTTGGTATCAGCATCCAGGCGCATACTGGATATTTTGGCAGGGCTCAATGCGCGCTGAATAAAGAGCTGGTCGTTATGTGTGTAGGCAATAACGTCGATATTTTCATTTCGAAGTTCGCGTACAATTACGTGGATACGGCTTCCTTTCATCCCTACGCAAGCACCTACAGGGTCGATACGGTCATCATAGCTTTCAACGGCTACTTTGGCCCTTTCTCCCGGCTCACGCACAATTCCCCTGATGGTGATCAGGCCTTCCATGATTTCAGGAACTTCATTTTCGAAGAGTTTTTCCAGAAAGAGTGGTGAGGTGCGTGAAATAAGGATGCGAGGGGTGGTATTTTTTACCTGTACTTCGTGAATAACGGCCCTTAGGCTGTCCCCTTTGCGGAAACGGTCTTTGGGGATCGCCTGCTCACGGGGCAGAATAAGTTCGTTTCCTTCGTGAAGCACGAGGATTTCGTTTTTCCAAACCTGGTATACCTCACCTACGATGATCAGACCGATCATTTCCCCGTATTGCTCCAGCATAGAAGCTTTTTCGAGGTCACGTATTTTTTGAGTCAGTGTTTGCTTGGCCATCTGCACGATCTTGCGACCAAAGGTGGCAAGGTCAACCACTTCAGCCACGGTGTCGCCTACTTCGTAGTCTACGTCTATCTGAAGGGCTTCACTGATCGGAATCTGACGGGTTTCGTCCTCAAGGTCAATGTCTTCCACCACTTCGCGCTCCCGCAGACCCTGGATGTCTCCTTTGTCCACGTTTACGATGATCTGGAAGTTCTCGTCTGTACCATAATCTTTACGGACCATGGTACGAAATACCTCCTCCATTACCCCCATGAGGGTAGGGCGGTCGATGTTTTTGAGCCTGGCGAAGTCGGTAAAAGCTTCGGCAAGGTTGAATTCTGGTTCGGCTACCTTTTTACGTGCCATGATTAAAACCTTATCTCCGGAAAACCGGGTTAAAAAACGATGATAACTTTTGCTTCTTTAATCTGATCAAACGGGAGGATCAGGTCGGGTTCGGGCAAGTCATTTTTTTTCTTTTTGACTGTGCTCTGTTGCGCTAATGCAATGTGGTCTTCTGCTACCTGGTTAAGTTTTCCTTCTGTTGTTGATCCATTGATAAGTGTCACGCTCAGCGTTCTGCCGATGTTATTGGCATATTGCCGCTGAAGTTTCAGGGGAACTCCCACGCCGGGTGAAGATACTTCGAGACGGTAGTTGTCTTCGATGAGCTCCTGTTCCGAAAGCCAGAATTTCAATTTCCGGCTGATGGTGGTGCAAGTTCCCATGTCAATGCCGCCGTCGCGATCTACCCGCAAAATTATTTGAGGGGTTGACCCTTCTTTCCAAAACAAATCAACGATATAAACCTCAGGGAATGTTTCCTGGATAAAACGTTCGATCTGTATGGAATGATTTTCGGTTAACATAAAAAAATAAGGGAGACCAGCTCCCTTACACTTGAGTAGAAATCACATGCAAAGGTACAACGTACTTTTTGTTATATCAATAGTATGCCATTCAAAAAAGAAGAAACTCAGACCTTATATTTCCGTTAAAAGCAAGCCTCTCCCCTTATTCCGGCGATATGATTGACAAGTGGTACCGTTATTTTCGAGCCCATTTCAGGGCTACACTGCGGTTATCCCTGCCTGTGATAATCGGTCAGCTAGGCTTTGTGCTGATGGGGGTTACCGATACCCTCATGATAGGCAGGGTAGGGGAGGTATACCTTTCAGCAGCGGCCCTGGCCAATGGCGTGTACCTGATTCTTACTATTCTGGGTATGGGTATCACTTTCGCTATTGCGCCTTTGGTTTCGGAAGCAAACGGGGCCGGGGAGCCAGAAAAAGCTGGCGATTTTCTGAAACAAGGTACCTGGGTCACCTTGGCCGCCAGTTTGTTTATTGCTGTATTATGCTGGATTAGCGCTGATTTTTTGGGTCACCCTTCCCTCAATCAGCCCGTGGCAGATGTCCCCTTTGCCAAAAGCTATTTGCAGATAATCAGCTTTTCGGGTATTCCGATGCTGATTTTTCTGGTATTCAAATCCTATTCAGATGGCATGCTTAATACCCGGCCGGCCATGATCATTACCCTCATTGCGCTGGGGATGAACGTAGCCTTAAATGGCCTGCTTATTTATGGATGGCTGGGCTTTCCGGCATTGAAACTCGATGGTGCTGCGATTGCCACCGCCTTCTCGCGCATATTTATGATGGTGGCGATGGTGGTGTATGTGCTGGGCAATAAGCGGTTTGCTGTCAATCGGCTGACCAGTGGCTGGTGGACCCTGAAGCCTGCACTGATGCAGAAAATTCTCTCCATCGGGGTGCCTTCCGGTATACAGTATTTCTTCGAAATAGGCGCATTTATGGGTGGAATGGTGATGATTGGCTGGCTGGGGACCTCCCCGCGTGCGGCACACCAGGCGGTAATGACCCTGGCTTCTGTTACCTATATGGTCGTCTCTGGCCTGGCTGCGGGTGGTTCTATCCGGGTAGCAGATTTTTTGGGTAAAAAATCTTTCCGTGACCTGAAAATGGCCGGTGTCAGTGCCATTATCCTCACAGTTGTATTTATGGCCCTTACGTCTGTGCTGCTTTTGCTGGGTCGTTATGCAATACCAGGCTTGTTTGTGAAAGAGCAGGAAGTAATTGATATCGCCGCCCGCTTAATGATCATTGCAGCTGTTTTCCAGATTTTTGATGGCGTACAAGCCGTAGGCATTGCTAACCTGAGAGGCATTCAGGATGTTTGGATACCAACCCTGATCGCTTTTGTTTCCTATTGGATCGTGGCTTTGCCGGTAGGCTATATCTTCGGGTTTAGCTTACATCAGGGGGTGGTTGGGGTTTGGTACGGATACATTGCTGGACTGGCGCTGGCATCTGTCCTGCTTACTTCCCGATTTATAGTGCTGAGCAATCGCTGGATTGGATCGTCCGTAACGGAAACTGTCCCGACTTCGATGCAAAAAGAGCTGGATGTCATCGGTTGATGACCAGAACAGACTGAACTACCCGTTCAAAGCGGATTACTTACCTTTGCCCAAGTTTTCGTTTCTCCTTTTTTTCTGAATCAATTATCCATGTGGCTGGAAATCCTTAAGTCAAAAATTCACCGTGTAAAAGTTACCCAGGCTGAGTTGCACTACGTAGGGAGCATAACCCTCGATAGCAACCTGCTCGATGCCGCTAATCTTCTCGAAGGAGAAAAGGTGCAGATTGTGAATGTAAATAATGGTGAGCGTTTTGAGACCTATACCATCAGAGGTGAAGCTGGCAGCGGCATGGTGTGCCTTAATGGTCCTGCTGCCCGAAAAGTGCAGCTGGGTGACATTATCATCATCATTGCCTATGCCTTTATGACCCCCGAAGAGGCTAAAACGCATACCCCCACGCTTATCTTCCCAGATGAGCACAACAGGTTGCTGGCCCCGGCTGTGCACAAATCGCCTATAGTGGAGGGTTAAATTAACTGTTCTCTCCGGACAGGATGGCCAGCGGTTTGATCTGCATCTTTATTAATGGGAAATTGTGAAGAGGAAATGGCCACCCGCACCAACATATCGTGTTTCCAGGCAGCAATCCGTTTGATAGGGATTGCTGTTTTTGTTTGTGCTGCCCTGAGCCTGCACTCCCAAGTGATTCGCTGCAAAACGCAGGAACACTTCACTTCTCAATTGGGACCTGCGCATGCCGCCCTTTTTCAGGATAATTTTGAGATTTGGCTCGACAGAACCCGTTCGCAGGAGGTGGTAAGGGGGGAGCGTGATGATTCGCTTTATTCGCTGCCGTTAATTTTTCATTTGGTGCACAATGGTGAAGCTGCCGGCAACGGAAGAAACCTTTCGTTTGCGCAAATTCAATCGCAACTGGACGTCCTCAACGAAGACTTTCAGCGTATGGCAGGAACTCCGGGCTACAATACCCACCCCGCCGGAGCAGATTGTCAGATCGCTTTTTGCCTGGCGTCTGTAGGAGAAGATGGCTCCCCGCTGTTAGAGCCCGGCATTGATCGCATCGATCGCAACGCCTTCGGATGGTTACCATTTCCCCTGTCAAGTACCTATATCGACCAGGTAGTAAAACCTGCCACCATCTGGAACCCGGAAGCCTACGTCAATGTATGGGTGATAGAGCTGACCGGCAGCGCGCTTGGCTACGCCCAATATCCCGACCTGCCTGCACTGGCCGGACTTCCGCTAACCCTGGGCGACTCCACCGATGGAATTGTGGTTGGACCTACCCGTATCGGGCGCACCGGTACAGCTACCGCTCCTTACAATCAAGGGCGCACCCTCACCCACGAGATGGGCCATTTTCTGGGTTTGAGACATATCTGGGGAGACGGCGATTGCACCTTCGATGATTTTTGCGAAGATACTCCCCCCTCTGACGATGGGCACTTTGGATGCCCTGCGCAGGTGTTGGCTTGTGGCGGGCCTGTGCAGTTGCAAAACTACCTGGAGTACACCGACGATGCCTGCATGAACCTTTTCACCCTTTGTCAGAAGGGTAGGATGCGGACCGTACTCCGAAATGCCCCCCGCAGGGCAAATTTGCGGGCTTCCCTGGTTTGTAATGCGGAGTTGCCCCCTTTTGCAGCATTTACCAGCTCCCAGCAACAAGGCTGTCCGGGTTCCGACATTCAATTTTTCGATCAGTCAGGCCGAATGCCGACCCAATGGCAATGGTCTTTTCCCGGAGGTATTCCTGCTCAGGCTTCGGTACCCAACCCCGTGGTTACTTACCCTACTTCCGGCTTTTACGATGCTACCTTAATCGTCGCTAACAGCTTTGGATCTGATACCCTCATTCTCCCGGCAGCCATTACGATCGCCGCTGCTGATGTGATTTTTTTTGAAGAGGATTTCGAACAAGGCTTCGGCACGTTCACGGTTGACAATCCCGATTCGGGTACCACCTGGGATATCAAGCAAGTAGCAGGTAGCCGGTTTGGGCCGGGAGCAGCGCGCATACGGATGTACGACTACCCCGCTATTGGCCAAAAGGATGCGCTGGTATCGCCCGTTTTCGACCTGAGTGCTTTTCAACAAGTCAGCTTGTCGTTTGATTATGCTTACCGCTTATATAATCTCCAATCGATAGACACGCTCAAGGTGTGGGTGTCTGCAGATAGCGGGGCTACGTGGTTGCTCCTGTGGGCAAATGCTGAAAACGGAAGCGGCAATTTTGCTACAGAAATACCTTTAACGGCTGGTTTTACTCCGCAACAACCCAGTGACTGGTGTTATTCCGGTACCTTCGGGCAGGGGTGTTTGTCACTGATGTGGCCGCAGAACGTGCTCTCTGTGCAATCCAGATTTAAAATCGAGTCTGTAAATGGCTATGGAAATAACCTTTTTCTGGATGGAATACGCTTGGAGGGCAATTGCACAACGACCAGCAATTTTAGGGGAGCCGAGCATAATCTGACATTTTACCCCAATCCTACACAGGGAAAATTGGTGATAAGATCCACAGATGTTCCATTTACTCAGGTCGAAGTGTGGAATATGCAGGGAAGGCGTATGAAACGAATGTCTGTTAATCCCACGTTCGAAACAGAAATTTGGCTGGAAGGACTTGCTGCAGGGACCTATATTATTCGGGTTTTTGGAAAGATATGGCAGGGCGAAATAATATTTCTCGAATGACATTCCTTGTTAATTTGGATTACTATCTTAGTCGCCATTCACCCTTCTGATGGAAATTCCTCGCTCAAGAATATCAATCAAGACACCCATATCTCATGAAACCCTTCAGGCATTCCGGGGGCTTTTTCTGTTTGCGCTAATAGTCATGATCACGGCGGGCATTGGAGACTGGAGTGATATTCCGCCCTGGGTGAAAAAGGCAAAAATTATCAGTTACTGTATTGTTTTCCTTACCCTAATATCCACCTATTTATCCGCGTGGGTTCGAAACCGGATTTTATTCATCGCCTATTTCGAAAATCTACTGGTCGGGATTTGGACCCTGGCTTTATTTTGGGAAAGCGATTTTACAGCCTATACCGGATTGTGGGTGGTGGTATTTACGCTGGTATCCCCGGTGGTTTATACGGAGTTTTTCTCCTATGCTATTTTCGGGGCTATCTGGGCGTCCTTGTTAGTGGTGAGTGCATTTTTTTCCTGGAGGATTGGCTCTGAAGGCTGGCAATGGGCTTTTTTGGGGCTGGTAACGCTCGGTATGTCGGAAATGATGAAGTGGGGGAAATCTAAAGACCGGGAAAAAATAGCACTTATGGCGACATTTCCTGAGTTCAGTTACTCTCCGAGATTAGGCATTAACCGCCAGAATCAGCTTTTCTACGCCAATCCGGCAGCATCCGTGGAGTTTCCGGGTATCCAGGAACTCAAAGAAAATCACCCCTTTGTGCGGTTGCTTATTGGCACCATGAACATGAATTTTAGGGGGCATGAAGTACAGGGTGCTACTCTCCGTTATCAAAATAAGCTTTTTCAGGTCCAGTATAGCTTTTCAATGATCGCTAGCTCCTTCCGGATTTATGTGTCTGACATCACCGAAAGTGAAAGAAAAGTAGCCGAACTCGAAGACCGCGAAGATATGTACCGCCGGCTCGTGGACGAATCAAATGAAGGATTGATCCTCATTGACAATAGCCAGAAGGTCCGGTTTGTAAATCAGCGTTTCAGGGAGATATTCCACCACGAAGGAGTAACGCCTTCCCGAATACACGAATGGCAAGCAGAACCCTGGATGGCTGAAATAGCACAGGAATATCTGGAGAAAATCAATCAGGGGCAGTCAACCAACGGGGAAGTTTTCGAAACAATTTTGTCGAATTCGAAAGGAGAAGATTTTGTGGCCCTGATAAATACCATCCCCTACATCGATCGTCAGGGAGAAAAGGCTGGCCTAGTTGCTTCCATTACAGATATCTCTAACCTTAAAAATGTAGAGCAAAAGCTTCAGGAGAGAAACCAACAGATGGATGGTTTTCTCTACAAAGCAACCCACGACCTCAAGGGGCCACTTTCCTCCCTCAAAGGGCTGCTTTCCCTTGCCCTGGAAACCGATAGCCTGGAAGAGATTCAGAAATACCTCGAGCTCGGAATTACCAGCGTGGACAGGCTTGATCAGGCTTTGGTTGACTTACTGCACGTGGCCAGAATCAACAACGCCCAGCTTACGCCTGAAAAAATTCACCTTTCACCATTTCTTGTAGATATTTTCTCCCGGCTAAAACATATGCCCGAGTCAGGTAAAGTTCGCCTGGAGATGGAAGTATCCCCTGAACTCGAGCTGGTTAGCGATGTAAAAAGTCTGGAGTCAATCCTGATGAACCTCCTGGTCAATGCCATGAAATACCAGCGTGCCGCTAACCCTGACCCCTGGGTGAAAATAACCGCTTCAAAAGATGGTAAGAGTACGTTGATCGAAGTGAGTGACAATGGAGAGGGTATCAAACCAGAAATGCAGGGAAAAATCTTTGAGATGTTTTTCCGGGCAAACAGGCTCTCTCCAGGTACCGGGCTTGGGTTATACATCGTGCGGATGGCTGCGGTTAAATTAGGCGGAACGATTTCATTAACTTCCACCTATGGAGAAGGATCTACCTTCAGGCTTCAAGTCCCCGATTTATGAATCGTCATTAACATTATGGCCCTCTCCGCGTTTATAGTCATATCATTCATCAGGAATAATTCGAATCATGCAGGGATACCTGTTTTCTAAATTTTTACCAGGCAAAGACGGCGGCGACCCATTTGAGCGTCTGCTGAAGCTTTTTCTGGATCTGCTCACCTATACTTCGGGTGATGTGTCAGAAGCGCTCAACTGGATGACTCAACTCGATAAAAAGTACGGCATCACCAACAGTGAGTACGGAATGGGTGATTTTATCGAGGATCTCAAGCGCAACGGATATATCCAGGATGACGAAAATGCCGATAGTGGTATTTCCATAACCGCAAAGTCTGAGCAGAGCATTCGTCAGCAGGCGTTGGAGGAAATTTTCGGCAAAATAAAACGCTCTGGAAATGGTCAGCACCGCGTACCTCAACCCGGCGGTGGCGACGAACCCCTCTCCGAAATCCGCGATTTTCAATTTGGGGATACCCTCGAGAACATTGCTTTTACTGAGTCTTTTCAGAATGCCCAGATCAATCACGGCATTGAGCAGTTTATGCTTACTGAAGATGACCTCGCCGTAAGAGAAAACGAGCATAAAACATCTGTTTCTACGGTATTGATGATCGATATCTCCCACTCAATGATTCTGTATGGGGAGGACCGGATTACTCCCGCGAAAAAAGTAGCCATGGCGCTTGCGGAGCTGATCACCACTAAATACCCCAAAGACACCCTGGATATTTTGGTCTTCGGAAACGATGCCTGGCAAATTCAGATCAAAGATTTGCCCTATCTGAAAGTGGGGCCATACCACACCAATACCGTAGCCGGGCTGGAACTGGCCATGGATATTCTGCGTCGGCGCAAAACTACCAACAAGCAGATATTCATGATTACGGATGGCAAACCTACTTGTATCCGGGAAGGTGCGCGCTACTACAAGAATAGCTTTGGCCTGGATAAAAAAATCCTCAACAAAACCCTGAACCTGGCAGCCCAAAGCCGCAGGCTGAAAATTCCGATCACAACGTTCATGATCGCCAAAGACAGCTGGCTCGTGGAATTTGTGCAAGAGTTTACTCAGGTAAATAACGGACGCGCTTTCTACACCAGCCTCGAAGGATTGGGAGAATATATTTTCCAGGATTTTGAGCGAAACAGAAGGAAGCGGGTACGCTAAGGCTGTCAGGCGGTAACACCTCTGACCGGGTTGTCTTCAATATTCTCTATCAGGCCATCGCGCAGGCGGATAATCTTCCGCGCATAGTGGGCGATATCTTCCTCGTGGGTAACGAGGATAATGGTATTTCCTTGCCGGTGTAGTTCATCGAGCAAGGCCATGATGTCGTAGGAGGTTTTGGAGTCGAGATTACCCGTAGGTTCATCTGCCAGGATAATCGCCGGGCTGTTAACCAAAGCACGGGCAATAGCCACCCTTTGACGCTGACCACCCGAAAGTTCGTTGGGTTTATGGTCCATCCTATCACCCAGCCCTACACTGGTTAATGCGTGGGTAGCCTTTTCAATCCTTTCTTCCTTATTCAATCCGGCATACACAAGGGGTAATGCCACATTTTCCAGGGCTGAAGAGCGGGGGAGCAGGTTGAATGTTTGAAAAACGAAGCCAATATCTTTATTCCTGACCCTGGCAAGGTCCACATCGTCCATCCCTGCCACTTGCTGCCCGTTGAGGTAATATTCTCCCTCAGTAGGGGAGTCAAGGCATCCCATGATATTCATCAAAGTTGATTTCCCTGAGCCAGAAGGACCCATGATGGCCACATACTCGTTGGGGAAAATTTCACAGCTCACCTCTTGCAAAGCGGGGATCCGTACTTTGCCCATCTGATAAATCTTGGCGATTTTAGCTAACCTGATAACTGGTTCCATGCTGAAAGTTAGGTCTCAGGCTCGACGAAGCAAACTCGGGGTAAAAAAAATCCCCCGATTAAGGTTGCAGCCAACGGGGGATCTCTTAAGCACACAAACAACTAAAAGACGAACCAGCCCGTGAGAGGGTTGCAGAGGGTTCGCTAAAGTTGTACTGAAACGCCACCAATGACGCCAGAAGTGTACAATTTCTTGGTTGTACCGAGAGATCCCGAACCTTGGGTGCGCTGTAGTCCCAGCTGAAAATAGGGTTCCACCTGAAGGGAAAGGGTGTTATTGATTTGGTATTCAAGACCGAGTGCACCCTGAACATTACCTACATAGGTAGTGTACCTGCGATCGTGGATCACGGGCTGGCGGGAAAGCACATTGGTCGGAAGATCACTTACAGGTGTTTTTTCATAGCTCTCTTTCAAGGCGAGCATGGCTACTACCCCGGCCTGTGTATAAATTTTCAGCTTGTCTTCGCCGGGCAGGTAGCATCGCACCATTACGGGAGCCTCCAGCGTTTGAAAATACCCGTCAACATCGAAAGAGGCTAAGTTCGAAAAGTCGTCCTTGTTGAGGCTGTTGTTGTTTTCAAAAACATAGGCCGTGGTCTGGAAATGCTTTTCGGCTGAGAAAAGACCCGTGATAATACTCAGAGTCTGGTTAATCGGCGCTTCGATCCGGATACCGGCAATCCATCCGGGTCGGGTTTCGTCATTTAATTCTACACTGCTCCTCGCGCTTCCTCCCATCAGGGCTACGCGGATATTCGGGCGTTTTCGGTCCCTTTTTACATCGAGCTGAGGGGCATCTATGGCTATCGGCTCAAGAGAAAATGAATTTTGGGAGGCTAACGCCAGCCTGGAGAGTTGATTTGAGCCATATGATGCCGTGGTTAGTCCGATTTCATGGGTAAAAGAAGGGCTGTCGGGATAGAGAGCCGGTTGGGCTGCTGCAGCTGAGGCCGATACAGCTACCGCCGGTAGGTAATCGTTTTGAGCATGGGCAGGTATTGCGGGGTCAACCGGCGTTTTTTCCTGGTATTCTTTTATCAAAGGCGCATCAGGGTGGGTGGTAGAAGCAGCATTAATACCCGGAGTATCCGGCTGCCGATTAGGAGCCTGAATGGCGGCGTAGGTATGCGGAACCCTGGGGAAGTACGATCTTTGATAAAAGAAAATTCCGGCCATGAGCATAAGGCTGGCTGCTACGGCGATAGCTGTCGACCTCCAGCGAGGGATAGCAACCGTACGGCCTGAAGCACCCAGAATAGCCTGCATTTTTCGCCAGTCTCTGGCCATATAGGCGGCTTCGTAGCCATCCAGCCTTTGGCGGAGCATGCCATAAAAAGGGGCATCCAGCTGTGATTCCATCGAAAACCAGTCGGCCCCAGACAAGGGCAGTACCAAGGAAGCAACTGCCTCCTTAACAAAGGTATCGACAGGGTGGGCGTCGAGGCGGGCTTCAAATAGATCCCAATCGGTAGCGGATTCGGTCAGGTCAAGGCCTGCCAGGCTATTTCTCAAAGCCATATCAAGTGGATGATCCAACTGCCGGTCATCCATTTCCGAAGGGTTATTTTCGAGCAAAGTTTCAAAAGAATTCCAGTCTCCTGGTTCAGGGGATAGGTTCAGGGAGTCGAATAACCTCCTGAAGTTGGTATCCATTTCATGGTCAGGCATATTTTTCTCCTTCAGCTTTACTTACCAACTTCGCTGATGCCAGCATATTCTGGAGTTTGGCCCGGGCTTTGGCCAGATTTGATTTTGAGGTGCCTTCACTGATGCCGAGCATGTCACTCACGTCCTTGTGAGAATAGCCCTCGATGGCGTACAGGTTAAATACTGTGCGGTAAGCAGGGGATAGCCGCTGTACCAGACCCAGAATTTCTTCGGCACTCAGGTCAGAAACTACATCCTGCGAATCAATTTCGTGAATGGCATGGTTGATCTCCACCACACTTGGCCGTTTGGCGTTTTTGCGATAGTGATCAATAGAAGTATTGACCATAATGCGCCTGATCCAGGCACCCAGGTTAGTGCCCCGTTCAAATTTATGTAGGTAATTAAATACCTTCAAAAAACCTTCGTGCAAAACGTCACGCGCTTCTTCCCGATCGTTGGTGTAGCGCATGCAAACTACCATCATGCTGCCATAGTAGCGCTCATACAGAAGCTTTTGGTACTTCCGAACGCCTTCCAGGCAGCCCTGGATAATTTGATCTTCCTGGTTATCTATCTGCCGCATAGTGAGTTGGTACTTATGATAACGCCTGAGTCAACGAAACCGTTGCTGAGATTTTTATTGTTGTGAAAAAAAAATCTATCCTCAAAAAGAATACAACTATTCAGCAAAAACACCTCGCCAAAGGGTTAAATTTGCATTTGCTGTGGTGTAAGTTCGGTTTTTTCCGTAACTTAATACATGAGTAAGCTTAGGCCGCAGGTTGGCAACATTTCAGCTGGCCTGCTTGGTTTTAGTTTATAAACCCCCTGACTAAGGTGAACGAGCATCTATTGACCGAAGAATCAACGCTACTGGAAGCGCTGAAAAAGTATTTTGGGTTTGACCGGTTTAGAGGAGAACAGGAGCCTGTTATCCGCAATATCATGGCCGGGCGAAACACATTTGTGATCATGCCTACCGGCGCCGGTAAGTCGCTTTGCTACCAGTTGCCAGCCGTAATGCAGGAAGGTACTGCGTTGGTCATTTCCCCCCTCATCGCCTTGATGAAGAATCAGGTGGACCAAATGCGGGCTTTTGGAATTGAAGCAGGCTTCCTCAACAGCACTATGGCACGGGCGGATTATGAGGCGGTGAAGCAAAAGGTACTCAAGGGTACCCTCAAGATGCTCTATGTAGCACCTGAGTCACTGGTGAAAGACGAGTTTGTGGATTTTTTGAAGCAGGCAAAAGTGAGTTTCCTGGCTGTGGACGAAGCACACTGTATTTCGGAATGGGGCCACGATTTTCGTCCGGAGTACCGTCGTATCAAGGAGATTCTTATCCAGCTGGGCTCGGTGCCTGTCATTGCTTTAACTGCAACCGCAACCCCCAAGGTTCGCCTGGATATTCTCCAGAACCTCGGAATGGAGGAAGCCGACGTTTATACCACCAGTTTTAATCGTCCCAATCTTTACTACGAATTTCGTCCGAAAGTCAATGGCTCTAATGCCATTTCGGAAATAATTAAATTTATCAAGCAGCACTCCGGGCGAAGCGGCATCATCTATTGCCTGAGCCGACGCAAAGTGGAGGAAAATGCTGAGCTGCTGAATGTAAACGGTATTAAAGCCGTGCCTTACCATGCAGGGCTCGATCCAGCAACGCGTAACCGGCACCAGGACATGTTCCTCAACGAAGATGTGCAGGTGGTGGTAGCTACCATCGCTTTTGGTATGGGTATCGACAAGCCGGATGTTCGTTTTGTGTTTCACTTCGATGTACCCAAAAGCATCGAAAGCTGGTACCAGGAAACCGGCCGCTCAGGTCGTGATGGGCTGGAAGGCAATTGTATCCTTTTCTATGACTTCAACGATATCGTGAAGCTCGAAAAGTTTATGAAAGACAAGCCCGTAAGCGAACGCGAGTCTGGCAGATTGCTGCTCTATGAAATGGCTGCATTTGCAGAATCAGGCACCTGCCGCCGCAAAATGATGCTTCACTACTTTGGTGAAAAATTCAACCAGGATGATTGCAAGTGCATGTGCGACAACTGCCGTTTTCCAAAAGAAACTTATGACGCAAAGAAGCATGCTATACTTGCACTTGAAGCGGTAAAACAAACCCGCGACAAGTCACAGATGACCCATGCTATCCAGATATTGCGGGGCATCAACAGCCAGCAGGTAAACCTTGCCGAGCACGACCGGCTACCTGTATTTGGGCAGGGTATTGATGAAGAAGAAAACGTTTGGAAGTCCGTTTTCAGCCAGTTGATTATCCGGGATTATATCGTGAAGGATATCAATGAATACGGGGTGATCAAACTGGGACCCAAAGGCATAGATTTTCTGAAATCGCCAAGGTCAATTGAGCTCGTGAAGTACAAAGAAATAGACCAGACAAAGCGGGATGCCTTTGCTTTGGAAGATTTTAAAACATACGACACGGAGCTTTTTGATAAACTTAAAACCCTTACCCGCAAGGTCGCTAAGCAGAAAAATATCCCCCCATACGTTATTTTTCAGGATCCTTCTCTCGAAGACATGGCTACCAAGTATCCGGTTTCGATGGCGGAGTTTCAGAATATTTCGGGCGTGGGTATGGGTAAAGCCCAAAAATTTGCTGCTCCTTTCATTCAGCTGATCAAAGAGTACGTAGAGGTAAATAACATCGAGCGAGTAAGCGAAGATGTGGTGAAATCAGCTCCCCGCAAATCCATGAATAAGCTCTTTGTCATTCAGCATGTGGACAGGCGTACCCCGCTTGACGAAATTGCTACACTCAAAGGGATAGAATTTGAGGAATTGCTCGATCTCCTCGACCAGATTGTCTACTCCGGTACCCGGTTGAACCTCGATTACTACCTCAACGACAGGCTGGACGAGGACAAGCTGGATGAGATTTACGACTATTTCATGCAGGCAGAAACCGATGACCTGGATACTGCCGAAAAAGAACTGGACGATGACATTACCCGCCAGGAAATAAGAATGGTGCGATTGAAATTCATCTCCGAAGTCGGTAACTGATCCCTTCACCCAAGGAAATTGTAAATAGTTCCACGCTTCGCGTTAAATTTGTCTTTAACTCATCTACTCGGTCATGAACATTATAGAAAGAATCGACGCGCTCGAAGATAAATACCCTGATCTGGAAATCGAAGGAGCAAAGCCTGCCCTCATCAAGGAGCTTCTGCTTTTACATCAGGATGCCATGGAAGACGGGGATAACCTCAACCGGTTCACCGTGCAGGCCGCCGAGCGTTTCGGAGGTGCTTACATCCCGTATCTCTTCTGGGATCGACTGGCCCTGTTTTACGACGATCCTTTTGAGCGTGATTACCTGTTTCAACTGGTCAATTCATTCGCCGTTTCCAATTTTGAAGAAGATGAGCAACGCCTGATGAAGCCCCTGCTCATTACCTACTTTGCAGTAGAAAAAGAGTTTGAAAGAGACAAAATTATCGCTCAGATTGCCGCCAAGGCCCACCCCGAAGTACGCGAGTACCTCGAAAAGCTGTTTACCTTCGTTGAAAAGAATCAGCGTTCAACCGATATGTATCGTGAGAAATTCGAGCTGCTGCGCAATGTAATGCCAGACTTTAATCTGTTTCAGCTGCCGATTACCCAACTGCGGGATCAGCTGGCTAAGGCATAATTTGCCTGTAGCTGAGATAAGAATCCGCTATAAATGACGGCTAAGTGAGCTGCCGGAACCCCAAAACTGGGTTCCGGCAGTTTTCTTTGGTAGGCTATGCTTGTGGAAGGGTGTAAAAAACAGGACATAATTCCACTTCAACCCAAGTACCAGGCCTTTACCTTGCATTCAAAGTATTACCTGGATGCTGGATCTTAAAATATTATCGGAGACTCAACCCTGGGCTTGGATGCCTGCCGCCTGGCAAAAGGCGCTGCGGGAATCGAAGGAGGAGGAGGGGTGGGAAGTGCCAACTGAACTTGCGCAGTGGGAAGAATTGGATTTGCGGGAAGCTCCCTTGTTTGAACTTTCGTTGATTAAACACTTTACAGGGTTGCATTCCCTGGACCTCAGCGATGTGCCAGCCATGAATTTTGACCCGGTTGCTGGTTTGGCGCAACTGAAAAGCTTTGAGGCATTGGGTTGCCGCTTAGGCGATCTGAGCTTTTTGAGCGCTTTGTCACAACTCGAAAGGATTGATATATCCTATCCATTGGAAAATCCCTGGAACTGGGATGTCCTCTCTGCTCTCACGAATCTGGAAGAGGTGTATGTAAATCATTGCGGATTGCACAGCCTTGCGGCGTTTGACAAGTTGCCGAAGCTAAAAGTGCTCTGTGTGCATTTCAATAAAATACCATTGGCTGAACTCACCCGCTTCAGCAACGAACATCCTGATTGCCAACTTTTGGCCTGAGATTAATCGCGGTATTCCTGTATTTCGGCATCCCCCCATAGGTTTTCCAGGCGGTAAAATTCGCGGAAACGATGCTGAAATATATGCACTACCACATTGGCATAGTCGATCAATATCCATTCGCCTTCGCGCTCACCTTCCCGGCAAAGGGGCCTTTCGCCCACTTCGGATAAGCGTTTTACCACCTGCTCCGCCAATGCCTGTGCATGGGTGTCGGAGGTGCTGGTACATATAATGAAGTAATCGGAAATGGCCCCGCTGATACCCGTCAGGTCCATTTTTGTTATGTTTTTCCCTTTTAAATCCTGGAGGCTATCTACCACCAGATCGGCCAAAGCCAGGGAATTTATTGCCAGTTCTTGCACCATTCAATTGAGTAAAGCGTTTTTTTTCAGATTATTACGGAATCAAATATACCAAAAAAACGAGTCAGCTTATGTTTGAATTGCCAGTGTTCGGCAAAAACCTCATCCACCTGAGAGAGGTTGACTCTACCAACCGCCTGGCACAGGCTTATGCCAAAGAGGGCGAACCCGAAGGCACAGTGGTCGTTGCAGATTTTCAGGCTCAGGGCAGAGGGCAGGGGGGAAAGCATTGGGAAAGCGAACCAGGACAAAACCTCACCTTTAGCCTTATTCTCAGGCCTGTATTTTTGCCGCCGGCAGAGGCAGGGTCTCTGAGCCAGGCTGTTGCGCTTTCGGTGCATGAGCTTGTGAGCGAACTCATCGAATCGACTGACGTTCGGATCAAATGGCCTAACGATATCCTCGTTGAACATAAAAAGATATGCGGCATTTTGATAGAAAATCAACTGGAAGGCCAAAAGCTGAAATCCACCATCGTGGGCATTGGCCTCAATGTTAACCAGCTGTTTTTTGGAGATGGCCTCAATTACCCCCCCACCTCTTTGGCTTTGGGAAAAGGTCATCCTTTCGAAGTAAAGGCGGTTTTGACCCGCTTACTCAGCATTTTATCCAAAAACTATTTCCTGCTTTACCAAGGGGCTACCAACCGCCTGCGTGAGGAGTTTGAAGCGCATTTGTGGGGAAAAGGCACCCAGCTTCCGGCGATAGTCATGGGCGAAAGGGGCCTGGGCGAAATCATGGGCGTGCACTCTGACGGTCGCTTACTCATGAAATGGAAAGGCACAATTCGGGTTTTTGACCTGCAGGAAGTGAAATTTATGCCCATCTCCTGATCTTTGGCCCAAAGCAAAAGATACCTCTTTTTAATCAGGATAATTCGGGATCCTTATCCGGCTGCGGTTAGTAGATCGTCGGGCTGTGAGAGGGGAATCGCGAGGGTGAAAGCCGAACCTTCTCCCGGGGTACTGCTCACAGAGATTTTGCCTTTGTGCTGCTCCACAATGCCATAGGTAATAGAAAGGCCAAGCCCGGTACCCTGTCCCACATCTTTGGTTGTAAAAAACGGCTCAAAAATGCGGTTTTGCACCTCAGGCGGCATGCCGCTCCCGCTGTCACGGATAACAATTTCTGCGTGCTCCTTTACCACACGGGTGGTGAGGGTAATGGTGCCTTTATCAGGTATGGCCTGGGCTGCATTGCTCAGGATATTCAGAAAAACCTGATTCAGTTTGCCCGGAAGGCAATCTACCAAGGGCAAATCGCCGTAGTGCCGCTCTACCGTGATGCGGTCCCTGATCTTGGTATTGAGCAGCGTAAGGGTCGATTCGAGGGCTTCGTGGAGGTCGGTTTTTCGAAACCGGGCTTCATCTGACCGGGAGAAGTGCTGCAAGCCGGCTACAATTTGCTGCGTGCGGGTCGTGCCATCGCGTATGCCGGTGAGCATGAGGTCAATTTCTTCGAAGAGAAAATCTGCGTCAATCGATTTTCTGAAAGCTTCTATGGCCTGAATGGCTAAGGAGGTATTGGCTGCATTTGGCAACGCACGCACCATTTCGTAGAGCTGAAAAAGCTCCTGCAGGTTGCGGGAGAGGGGGCTTACATTACCCGAAATGAAGTTAATGGGGTTGTTGATCTCGTGGGCAATGCCTGCCGTCAATTGACCAAGCGAAGCCATTTTTTCCGATTGAATCAATTGATTTTGTGCGGATTGCAACTGCTCCAGGGTTTGGGCAAGCTCTTCATTCTTCTTGTTCAGCTCAAAGGTTCGGGCCCTCACTTTTTCATCCAAATGCTCATAAAGGCGTGCATTTTCAATTGAAATAGCCATTTGCGCTGAAAGGATCCGTAGCACCTCCACCCGCTCTTCGGTGAAAGCTCCTTCTGCCAGGTTGTTTTCGAGGTATAAAAGGGCGGTTAATTGCCCTTTGAACAACACCGGATAGCAAAGCACCGAGTAGGGCTGCTGTGCCATTACATAAGCATCTTTTTGATACTCAGGGTGTTGGGAGGCATTGGCGAGAACAAGGGGCTGTAGGGTACGCGCAGTGTAGCGGATAATCCCTCCGGGCAGGTCGTCGGCTTCATCTACAGGATAGGCTTTTTGTCCGCGCACTTCTACGCCCCCATCTACCGTTCCTTGCGCAAGCACCATCAATTTATCGTCCTGTATTTCGATGAAAGCAGCACGTTCGGCACCTGCATTTTCCATCACAATCAGGAGCAGTTTTTCGAGCAGGCTGCTGAGCACCACCTCACCGGAAAGTGCCTGCGTAGCCTTGGTGATACTTTCCAGGTCGAGCCCTGACCAGTGGTCCGCCGAACTGCTTCCTTCCTGCTGCCTGCCAAAAGTTTTTAGCCACGCCGCCCGCCCGATGTACCTCGGGTACCGCTGCGCCAGAAAAGCCAGTTTCGATTTGGCCCCCCAACGCTCGTACAGGCTCCAGGCGCGCTGCAGGTAAGCCTCAGCCAGAAAAGGTTGGTCCTGTTCGCGGAAATACCTGCCCAGCAATTCATTGGCCAGGGCCTCGTCTCCTAAAAATTCGTTTTCACGGGCGAGCGAAATGGCAGCTTCGTACAGGGGCCGGGCTTCGGCATAAAGTCCTTGAATCCTGTTCCATTCGGCCTGCACCAGTTTTGCTTTGTGCGCAAAGTTGGCGGGGGATGAAGCGGCCGCTTTTTCGAGCCGGCTGATATAAGCCTCTATTCGGTTGGCGACCCGGTTACGGCGATTTTCAGAAAGGTCAGTATAGATTGAGAGCTCGATCAGGGCCCTGTTGAATAAAAGGAAAGGGCTCCGGGACAGGTCTGCACTTGGGCTTGAAAATTTTTCCCAGGCAGAAAGGATTTCATTGGCCGTTTCAAATTGTTCAAAATGATAGGCGAGAATAGCTTTCAGGTAATAATATGCCTGTGAACCCGTGCGGTCTTTGGCGTGGAGATAGGGATTTTCGGTCTTTGTTTCATCCAGATAATCGCCGTTAAAAATCCAGGGTTCTTCAGTAGGGGTTATGAGGTTTTCGACCGTTTGGGCAATGAGGGAAAAATAATCGCTTGCGTTTTCAAGCTGTCTTTTGCGGGCAAATTCGAGGTGACTTTTTACTTCCTGCAGTAAGTGGGTCAGGTCTTGCCCGATAATGAGGGAAAAATTTACGTGCTGGATCAGACAAAAGGCGGCATTGGCTATGTCGCCATGTTTTATCCCCAGCTTATATGCTTCTAATAAAGGTGCTTGTGCTTCGTGGATGCGGTTACGCAGGGGCCACAGCATGGCAAAGTAACTGGCATAGCTCCCGGGCAGTAGTTCGGCTGGAGCCACCTCCGAAAGCATATTGAAGCCATGACTTCCGATTTCGAATCCCTTTTCCCACTGCTTTTCTCCAATGGCCACCGAAATGCCATAGTTGATAATGGAAGTAGGCGCGAAGGGGGAACGCCCATATCTGAAGGTAAGGTATGCTTCGAGGTAAACGAGCAGGGGCATAAGCGCCGGGGCATGTATACTGGCGGCTCCCGACATGCTGAAAATTACCTGCAAGGCAGCGACTACCTTGGGGTTTTCCATTTCAGGTAGCTGGTTGTACCGATGCTTACGTACACGCCTGGCGGAAAATGACGATTTGCCCTGGGCCAGCAGGTAATGAATCACCCTCGGCTTGGCCGGAATTGGATAGCCCAGCTTTAGCAGCAGCGAAAGTCCCAGGTTGGTGGCTTCTGCAAGCTGATTTTTAGAAGTAAGCGACCGCAGCTGAATATCCCAAATCCTGACACGGTCCTCGATATTTACTGTTTGTTGCTCCACCCTTTGGGCCAGGCCAGCCGCTACGCCGAAGTCGCCGGCGAGGTACGCCGATTCTGCCCCGAGAATACCAAGGTTGAGGTTGAGCTGATAATGCTGCTCCCAACTGAAAGACCCCAGGATGTCGAGGCCCTGCTGCGCATGCACATTTGCTGCGTGGTAGGCTCCCGTGGCGTAGGCGCGCCTTCCTGCCTGGAGGTTTAGCTCCGCCACCATTTTTTTCTCTTCCCGGCTGGAAAGCAGGGGAGTAGCCTGATTCCAGTGGTTGACCGCATCAAATAGAAATTGGTCACGACTCGATTCGGGGATAGATTCCTCCATCAGCCGGGCGATGGCGAGGTGTATTTTTTTGCGGGCTTCTGCTGTCAGCCGCTCATACAGGGCCTTGCGCAATCCTTCGTGCGCAAATTTGAAATAACCTCCGGGTGCTCCTGACCAGGAAGAAGCCAGCCCATCCGGCACTTCCAGAATCAGGCCTTCCTTGAGTGCAATTTCCAGCGAAATGGTTTCCTCTCCGAATATCCTGCTGTGTAAAATCTGCAGGCTTTCTACCGGAAATTCAACCCCGATACAAGAGGCCAGCTCCAGGTCATGGATAGTGGTTTCGGGTAAATGAGCAATGCGGGCTGCCATCAGGTCCACCACATTGTCGGTGATATACATGCTTCGGATCGCGGGCAGGTCCCATTCTAGCCTTCCAGTACCCGAATTGCGGTGGATATACCCTGCATGGTGGATTTCACGGATGAGGCGGGAAAGGAATAGCGGGTTTCCGTGGGTTTTGTCATAAAGGACTTGCGCAGCCGACTGAACATTTTCCTCACTGTCTTCGAGGATAGCGGAAAGCCATGAGGCAATGTGTGATACATTAAGGTTTTGGAGGGGGATATGGTATTGGGAAATGGCCGTTTGTTTCCATTGGAGCAAATTGTCGGCATCAGCATCCTCGTCGTGGGTGCGATAGGCCATGATGATCCACGTATAGGGATTGTTGGCGTCGTTTACCAGCGACTCCAGCATCTGCTCCGATGCCTGGTCTATCCACTGAGCCGAGTCCAGAAAGAGAATCAGCGGATGCCCTTTTCCCGAAAGGGTACGGATAACTTCCCGCAAAACGATCCGGAAGCGGTTTTGAGAGTCAGCAGGTGCCAGGCCTGCAGCAAGCGATTGATCACCAATAATGAGGCGCAAAGCAGGGACCACCTCTGTCAGCAATTGCCCGTTTTCGCCTACTGCTTCCAGGAGAAGATGCTTCCAGAACTCGAGCTGGCTGGCGTTCTGGGTCAGGAGTTGGTTTACAAAATCCTGTAATGCTTTCAGAATTGCCTGATAAGGACTGTTATTAAAGGCATCAAAATTTCCCTGAATAAAAAATCCATTGCCTTTGTTGACCCAGTTTCGGATGTGTGAAGCGAGTGCGGATTTACCTACGCCTTCTGTTCCGGTAATCAGGGTAAACGCCATTTCTCCCTCCGATACCCTTATGAACGATTCTTCCAGCTGCCTGAGTTCCGGGTTACGCCCAAACAATTGGGGTGTGTTTTTGAGCGATACCCGTGTCTGCCATACATTGTCGGGAAGGGAGCTGATCGATTGGTTAGCAGTCCATGCGGCCTCCATCCTGCTAAGCAAGGGAAGTACGTCCTGGGCAGAAGGGAACCGGTCGTCGGGGTCCTTCATCAGCAACGTATCGATGATTTTCGCCAACGCTTCAGGAATCTGGCCTGAGTCGAGGTTGGTTTTAGTAAGCAAATGGAGGCTTACAGGCGTTTGTGCCAAATGAGCATGCACCCATTCGTTGGCATCGCGGGCCTGGAAAGGGAGTTTTCCTGCCAGTAATTCGTACCAGGCAATTCCGAGCGAATAGAGGTCAGCACGGCCGTCTATTTTGCGGTTTAACCGACCGGTTTGCTCGGGAGCGAGGTAAGGGAGGGTGCCGATGACTCCGGACACAAAAGGGTCGTTGCGGGAATCGTCGGGCTTTACGGCTATTTCAAAGTCGATGAGGGTAACCCTGCCTGTATCGGGGTTGTAAATGAAGTTATTGTTGTTGATGTCGCGGTGAACAATGCCGAGGTCGTGGATGCTCTCGAGTATTTCGAGACATTGCCTGCTGATGCTGAAAAAGGTTTCCAGCGAAATGCCTCCACCGAAAAACTGGCGCTTAAAGGTATTTCCGGGCACATAGGCCATTACCAACGCTGGTTTTCCTTCTACTTGTTCTTTTCGGAAGGTGCGCCTGATACCTGGTAGCTGGAGGTGGCGGGTAAGGGCAAGTTCATTTTCAAGCTGATAGATCTGCCCTGGGGTAGGGTCAGTTGATTTAAGCACCTTGACGGTAACCATGCCCTGGCTTTCCTGCTGGGCAAAGATATAGGTGTCGGCACTTTCGTGTATCAGTTGGTTTTCCAAAAGGGTTTGATAGGAATAATCCGGATTTGAAACTACACATTGCCCCCTTATTTCCCAACCACAAGTAGCCCGTATTCTGTAGGTCAGGTGTGTGAGCTGGTAGTGGTCTGTCTCTGTGGTATTGCGATAAAACGCCCAACACTGAATAGGGGTTTAGATAAAAAGTGTGAAAATTTCATCGAAATGAACAAAAACCACCCGCGAATAGCCGATGAATGGGTGGCTTGCTTGATGCTTTGGCCCTGGTATGCTAGCTTTAGGTATTGATATACCGTATGAAGTCATCCTCCTGGACCTGGTACCTTGCCATCGGGCTTTTCTATGCGGCCTTGCTTGGCCTTTCTGTGATGTTTTTTCTGGAATACCAGAGCATAAGAAACTTCAATGAAGGAGCAGATGTAGGCGCCGATTTTGAAGGCAACGACTGGGTTTCGTGGATGGATACCGATGCAGGGGTGGTTGCCAGCCGGGTGCATCCCCTTCCTTTTTACAAGCCTTTTGATCCGGAGCGGATAAACGAAGGAGACCGCCTGCTCAGCCTCGATGGTCAAAATGTGATTGATGCCGAGTCGGTAGATAAGATCACCCGCTCATCGCCTCCGGGCAAAATATTTGTGGTAATGGGCCTTCGGACCGACCCCAGTACCTTGATAGAGGACAAGGTAGGGGCTTATGTGAAAAACGGATTTAAGCTTTCCTTTTCCTTCAATGAATTGGGCATCTACTGGCGGCTTTCGGTTTGGATTATGGGAATCGGCGCCTTCCTGGCATTGATCATCCTGGCTATCCTGGTGCCGATTCTGCGGTTTAACTGGAAAGACTTTCTCCCGCTGATCGGGCTGGTCGTTTCCTCCTTTTGCTTTTTCATGGCACAGGTAATTCACTATCTCTATTTAATTGTGGAGAGCGACCTGGTGCATACCGGCTTCGAAAAGGGCTTTATCGTATGTTTTCAGGCCCTGCTTTTTTGTTATGTGGGCTTCTATTTCCGTTACAAATCCAACTTTAGAAATTTCCTCTGGGTACTGCCGACCCTCTTGGTAGGGCTGGCATTTATGGGCATTACCGCCAAAATCATTGCGGTTGATCATCAGCTGAAATACTTCAGCCAAATGATAGAGCGGAATACCCTGCTTTTTGCTTTGCTGCACATTGCGGGCGGGATTGGTGTTTTTCTCACCCGAAGAGAAAGAATGGTCGGGCGAAGGGAGCGCTACCTGCTCATTGCCGGCATGGCTATGGCGCTGGGCGGCATGGTGTTTTTGATTACGACCAAAAATTCGCCTGAAACGGTATGGGAAAACGGGCTGTTTTTCTTTCAGCTATTGCTGTTTTTTCCGCTCGTAAACGCCACATTTCTGCAATTGCAATTTGGCAAAGTGAGCCTCGTAGTAACCCAGACCCTGCAGTACCTCACGGTCATCGTCATTTCTATCCTGCTCTTTCTGCTCATTACCCAGTTTTATGAATACCTCCTGCCCACCAACCAGTACCGGCGGATACTGGAGTTTGTAACGTTTGTGATCGTGGCGGTGATAATCCGGCTGCTGTATATTGCCAATGAAAATAAGCTCAACCGCTACTTTGTCTCTTCCCAAAAAGAAAAATCTACCCGCTTCCGGAGCTTTGTGGCCCGTATTCCGCAATACACCAATGCCATGACTCTGCGCAACGACCTCTCACGCCAGGTGGCAGACTACTTCCAGAGCGAACCTGTAATTTTTTGGTGGAAATCGGAGAATGAGCACTTAGGAGAAGAAATTCTGCCCATTGACATGCGCGAAACCATCTACGCACAGTTGTCGGAAGACTCGGGCATTTGGTCAAAAACAAAGGAAATTACAGGATTCAGGCTCGATGAAGCCACTGAGAAGTTGATGCAACGCTCTGCGATACAGCTGGTTTCTCCTATCACCGTTGACCATGATGAGCATGGCTTGCTGATGCTGGGCCGTAAACGCAGGGGGGTGTATAATCTTTCCGACCTGGAGATGATTTCGCAACTGATTCAGCAAACCCAGCTCACCCTTAACGTGCTGCAACTCCTCAGCAGAGAAAAGGACCTGCTGCAGCAAACCTATGAGGCCAACCTCACGGCCCTGCGCTCACAAATCAACCCGCACTTTCTTTTCAATACCCTCAACACCATTTCGGCGTTGATCCACGACTCGCCTAACCTGGCCGAAGCAGCGGTAGAGAAGCTGGCCTTTATTTTCAGATATACCCTGAAGGTTTCCAGCCAGAATTTTGTGCCCCTGGCCAACGAGGTAGAGCTGGTATCCACTTACCTTGACATCGAAAAAATCCGCTTCGGTGAGCGGCTTGAGACTTCTATCGAGGTGGAGCAAGATACCCGGGATGTAATGATTCCGGCATTTATCCTTCAAACGTTAACCGAAAACTGCATCAAGCACGGAATAGCAAAAATCCTGGGCAAAGGCAGGGTGTCTATTGCGGCATTTCGGGAAGAAGGATTTTTGATCTGCGAAGTGATCGACAATGGCCCTGGCATTGACCTGAACCGCATTTACAAAAGTACCGGACTGAGCAACAGCATTGCCCGACTAGAAAATATGTACGGGATCAAAAACCTTTTGTACTTTGAGAATACTGGCAATGGAACCTACGTCAGGCTCCGTGTTCCCCTCGAAAAAAAGCCTGATCCTACCCCCATGGAGGCGTAAGGATCGCTATTTTTTAGACTTTTTGTAAGATTAAACATTTCAGACTTTCAAAAAGCCCACGAATCCGTTAGTTTAACGCTCCCAAATCTTAACTCTATGTCCACCTTGCGTGTCCTGATTGCTGACGACGAAATGCCAGCCCGCAATAAAATGAAGCGGTTTCTTAGTCAGATTGAAGAAGTAGAACTTGTTCACGAGTCTGAAAACGGGCTGGATGCCCTTGAGCAAATCCAAAACCTGAAGCCCGATCTGGTGTTTCTCGACATCGAAATGCCAGGGCTCAACGGTCTTGAGGTAGCTCAAAACATCGATCTGGACCCCATGCCGGCAGTTGTTTTTGCTACTGCCTTCAGTGAGCATGCCATCAAGGCTTTCGAGTTGAATGCACAGGACTACCTCCTGAAGCCTTTCAGCGAAGACCGGTTGCGCGCAACCGTGGATCGCGTACTAGAAACCCAGCTGACCAAGTCGTTTGACCGGGAGAAGTTTTCGGAAATGGTGCAGGATATCGCCGAGGAAATCAAGCTTCCTTTCTCCAACAAGGTGCCGATTCCTACCCGCGACCGCTACAAGCTCATCGACTACGATGAAATACTCTGTATTGAAGTAGAAGAGCGGAGTGTTCGTCTTTTCACCAAAGATAAGTCTTACCTGCTGAACCATACCCTCGATACATTTGAGCGCAAACTGCCCGAAGACCTGTTTTTCAGGGTAAACCGCTCGTGCATCATCGGTCTGAAGCACGTGAAGGAAATCGTAATCTGGTTTGGTAACCGGTTTAAGATCATCCTTACCAACGAAAAAGAGGTTATTTCCAGTCGGGAAAAATCGAAAATTCTGAAGCAGGTCCTCAAATTCTGATCATGGCCCGGGTTACCCTCGTGCCTACCCCCATTGGCAATCTTCAGGATATTACCTATCGGGCGGTGCAAACCCTCCGTACTGCTGACCTTATCGCCGCCGAGGACACCCGTACCTCGGCGGTTTTGTTTCGGCATTACGAAATCGACCGCACGGTTACCGCTTTGCATCAGCACAACGAGCACCAGCAGATTCCGCGCCTGCTCGAAAAAATATTGAAAGACGACCTCCACCTTGCTGTGGTAACGGATGCAGGGACCCCTGGCATTTCCGACCCGGGGTTCCTGATCGTGCGCGAAGCCATCAAGCTGGGTATTCCGGTCGAGACCCTTCCTGGCCCCACGGCCCTTATTCCGGCATTGGTCAATAGCGGGCTGCCAAGCGACCGCTTTGTCTTTGAAGGGTTTTTGCCGGTGAAAAAAGGGCGGCAAACCAAGCTCCGGCAACTGGCCGCCCTCGATTGCACCATTATTCTGTACGAATCTCCGCACAGGTTGCTACGTACCCTCAAAGACCTTGGAGAGGCCCTTGGGGAAATAAGGCAGGCATGTGTTTGCAGAGAAATTACGAAGTTGCACGAGGAAACCGTGCGGGGGACATTATCAGAAATTCTTGCTCACTTCAGCCATGGCAACATTAAAGGAGAAATTGTCCTTGTTTTGGCAGGCACGGTATAGGCCCTATCCCATGGTGATCCTTTCCGGGATCTTGCTGGCGATGGCTTTCCCGCCCCTCCCTTTTGCCTTTTTGGCATATGTGGGTTTTATTCCGCTGTTGTTCGTGATCGACGAAACCCCCGAAAAGGTGTTTGAAGACCAGTTTTGGGGAAGCATGAAAGCCGTGGTGGTCGTATTTTTTCGGATGATTACCCTGCAGTTTATCTGGAGATTTAAGGAAAAGCCCTGGAAATATCAGCGCAAAATCATTTCGCACTACGCACAGGTTTTTCGCTACAGCTATACCACCTTCGTTATCTGGAATCTGGGAGTGAGCTATTGGCTCATGATGACAGCGTTTCGGGCCGAGTCAGTTTCTGAAATCATCACCTACCTCTCCGCCGGCCTTGTGGCCAACCTGGTCAATCCATTTCTGATGTCGATGCCCGTATATTTTTACGCGCGTCTTCGGTTTACGGGGTGGAGGAAGCTCGCACCTTGGGCATTGGTGGTTTTTTGGCTGAGTTTCGAATGGTTGCACTTCAATTGGGACCTCAGCTGGTCATGGCTCACACTGGGTCACGCCCTTTCCAAGTACCCCATGGCCATTCAGTACCTGGAGTTTACGGGAATTTTAGGGGCATCCCTGCATATTCTTGCTGGGAATGTATTGCTCTACCTGGTTTTGAAAAACTGGAAGGAGGCCAAAAAAAGCATAGTTATCGTTTCCGCCAGCGCGTGGGCTATATTGATGGCGGCTCCATTTATTGCAAATTTCTGGATATTGAATAGCGACAGGCCGGTTTTTCAGGCGGTTGGTCAGCTCAATGTAAGGGTCCTTCAACCGAATATCGATCCCTACGACAAGTTTCAAGGGGGCACGCGTGTGCGTCAGGTAGCCCAGTTTGAGCAGCTTATCGAACAGGAGGGGATAGATTCCATCCAGCTGGTGGTTATGCCTGAAACCTGCCTGCCCGATTACTATTTCGCCAACGAACTCCGCCGCAAGCCCCTGCTGGAACCCCTCTGGAAATCGATTTACAGCCACAACTACGAAATCCTGACCGGGTTCATGGAGCTGCGTTATTTTCCTCCGGGTACTACGCTGCCTTCCTCGGCTTTCAGGCACTATGGCGACGGATACTTCGACGTTTGCAATGCTTCGGCCCTGCTCAGTCAAAAAGATGAGCTCCCCCAGACATTTCAGAAAGCCAAGCTGGTGCCCATGGTAGAGCGCATGCCTTTTCTCGATTACCTGGGCTTTCTCAATAGCTTCAACCTTGACCTGGCAGGTGCGCTTGGGGGTTATGGATTACCAGACTCGGTCCGGAACCTGATCCTCAACGACAACATTCCGGTGGCGTCATTGGTTTGTTACGAATCAGAATATGGCGATTACGCCCGCCAGTTCGTGAAGAAAGGTGCACAAGTAATGACGGTTGTGACCAACGATGGCTGGTGGGGCAATACCTCCGGGCACGTGCAGCATGCGCATTTTGCCACTTTGCGTGCCATCGAAAACCGACGAGACATTGCCCGCTCGGCCAATACGGGCACCTCTTTGTTTGCCGATAGCCGTGGGGCTATTTATCAGCCGACTAAGTGGTGGGTTCCTACCACGATCGACCGCAAATTAAACCTGTATTCCAGCCAGACTTATTATACAAAACATGGCGATTACCTGGGTTGGATCAGCTTTGGGGCCGCATTGGTGCTGATCCTCATTACCCAGGTTGCTCATTGGGTAGCGGATTTCAGGAAAAAGAAGGCTTCGGCTTCAGAATAAGCACATCTGTCCTTTGTTGGTGTGGATGAACGCATCAAAATTGAGCGGAGGCATGGAGCGCCCCGTCAGGTATCGCCTTTTTGCCAGCTTAAAAACCTGCGAAAGCGACTCTGCCAACACGCCTTCTCCGCGCATTCTGGTCCCAAACCGGCTGTCGTTGAGCCTGCCGCCGTGACATTCCTTGATCATGTTGATTACCCGGCTGGCCCGGTGAGGATAGTGGGTTTGCAGCCAGTCCTCGAATATTTCTCCCAAATCGCCATTAAGCCGCACGAGCCCGTAGCCCACTGAACATGCGCCCGCCTGTGCAGCGTCTTCTACCAAACCGGGTATTTCGTGGTGGTTGAGTCCTGGAATGATGGGGGCTATCAGTGCACCTGTGGGGATATTGGCTTCATTTAGTTGTCGGATGGCATCGAGGCGTTTTTCGTAAGTAGTGGTTCGTGGCTCGAGGTTGCGGCGCAATGATTCGTCGCGGGTGGTGAGCGAAAGGTGTATATGCACAAGGTTATGACTGGCGAGCTCGGAGAGCAGGTCGAGGTCGCGGAGTACGAGGCTGTTTTTGGTAACGATGCCTACAGGGTGGCGGTATTTCAGAAATACTTCGAGGCATTGCCGGGTAAGCTGAAACTTGCGCTCGGCGGGTTGATAGCAGTCGGTGTTGCCAGCGAGCATGACCGTGCCGGGTTTCCAGTTGCGTTTGCGGAAGGTGGCTTCCAGCGCAGCAGCGGCATTGTCTTTCACAATAATTTTTTGCTCAAAATCCATTCCGGCACTAAAGCCCCAAAAAGTGTGGGTGTTGCGGGCATAGCAATACACACAGCCGTGCTCGCATCCTTGGTACGGGTTGAGCGAATAAGCCATGGGGAGATCGGGGCTGGTAACCTCGTTTACTATTTCTTTTGGCTTTTCTCTGAAAAACTGGGTCTCCTCTTTCGGTTCAGCAGCTTCGTCGAGGCCATCTTCCGCTTCTGTGTCACGCTGGGTTTTATTGAATTTGTTTGCCGGATTGATCCTGACACCTCTTTTCACACGGGTTGCGGGGTATTTCTCCATTGCAATTATTTTTAGCAATTTAGTAAAATATATAGTCTTTTAATAATTGTTAGCCAATATCATTTTCAAATATCCCTTTTGATACCTTAGGAAATGAAAAGTCTGTTGGTCATTATATGTTCGGGTTTGCTGGGGCTTTGTTTACATGCGCAATCATCTCCGGTAGTACCAAAAGCGGGCTCGTGGTGGGCAATATCTGGGAAAATGCCTATGGGAGAAAAGACCCTGTTGGTATCTGATCTGGGCATTAGGTTCTTGGATCCAAATCATGGCCTTCAGCAGGCTTTTGTGCGCGCTGGGCTAGGGTATTCCTTCAATAAGGCTTGTATGCTCCAGTCAGGGTATGCGTATTTTCACACCCTCAGTAGCCGGGGCGTTGGCACTACCAAAGTTTCAGATGAACAAAGAATCTGGCAACTTCTGATCCTTCAACAGAATTGGGGGCGATTGATGCTGGAGCATCGCCTCAGGCTGGAAGAGCGGTTGATAGCTATTGCGCATCTTCCGAATGAAGACATGGACTATCGGTTTCAGCTCAGGGGCGGCTATAGGCTAAAGCTCACCTTTCCTCTCAATAAACCGACCATATTGCCGGGTACCTGCTTTTTGACCCTCCAAAGCGAATATATGCAGGTCTTGGAATCTGCCCGGTTATCCACCGACCAGCTTCGTGTCGCTTCTGGAATAGGTTGGCAGTTCAGTGCCCTGACCCAAGGGCATATTGGTTATCAGCGAATAGTATTTTGGCCGGATAGCTACCGGCAAAAAGGGCTCAGCAGCCTGGTGGTGGTATCAGTTTCGATAAAGCTAAAGCAGGGTCGGAAGTGGTGAGGGTAAATCTTTCACTGGAATCCTTACAGACGACTTCTTTGCGAAAACTACCTTCTCCAGAATTAATTTCAACGCCAAAGGAATTAACAAAAACCTTGGCTCGGCATATTTGGTGTTTACCTAAAACCTTACCCTATCCAATGGTTTGGAGCTGTATAAAGAATACACTGTGATTGTGTAGACTAACCTCAATGGCAATAGCAACAGCGTATTGTTCTACAACATGGGCTTTGCCATGATACAGGGTAGCTACGCCAGCAGCGGTATGACCAATAACTCGTGCTTTTTCTATTTCCCAGGTCTGTTGATGGCATTTACCAGAAACCGCGGCAGATTTTTACCGCCTTTTTTGTGAGCTCAGTTACGAAACCTGCTTTTTTCCGTAAAAGGCTACCATGGGCATCTGTCAAAGTAGGATGTCCTTCTCAGTATTTTGGCTAAATTCGCACCGCATTAACCCGGAAATATGCCGGAATTAAACCTTACATACCTCGATTCTCAGATTCAGGAGCTGCTCCGGCAAACCGGAAAATACATCCTGAACGAGTTCAGTCACTTTCCCGGCAACAGGGTAAGTTACAAAGGTGTGGGCGATCCTTTTACCCATGTGGATGTAACCACTGAGGAGATATTGAAAGCCAGGTGTGAACAACTGGTGCCGGAAGCAGGGTTCATTGCTGAAGAGACAGCCGCAAATGCCCAGCCAGAAGGCCTTGTCTGGATTATTGACCCCATCGATGGTACCGTAAATTTCATTCACGGAATTCCTCATTTTTGCATCAGCATTGCCCTGGTGGATCAGTCCGAAATCCTCATGGGCCATATTTATCAGCCTTCAACCGGCGATATGTGGTCAGCAATCAAAGGCGAAGGTGCCTGGTACAATGGAAAAACTATGCAGGTAAGCGCTACTACTAAGCTGGACGAGGCGATTATTGCGACAGGTTTTCCTTACGATAAGGTGCCCTGGCCTGAAGCCTACCTGCAAACCCTGTTTGATTTTCAATTGGCTACACACGGGGTGCGCCGTTTTGGTGCTGCGGCCCTTGACCTGGCCTATGTGGCTATGGGGCGTTTCGAAGCTTTTTACGAATACAACCTCAAACCCTGGGATGTGGCCGCAGGGGCCCTTCTCATTCAGGAAGCAGGCGGACAGTTGAGCGATTTTCGCGGAGAAAAAGAATTTCTTTTTGCCCGGCAGATTGTAGCTTCCAACCGCGCTTTGCATTCCGACGTTCTTCAAATTTTACATCGCCGGATTCCGGCTTTGACCTAAACGAACAATTTCCCGACTATGCTCGGCTTTTTAAAAAACCTATTCCCCTCTAAAAAAGAGAAAGACGTACGCGACCTGATGCCCCTCGTGCAGCAGATTAACGACGTTTACGCTACCTATTCCTCTCTTACCGACGACGAACTCAGGGGTAAAACCTTCGAGTTTAAGCAGCGGATACAGGAGCATGTCGGTAAGGTGCAGCAACAAATGACTGCTCTTCGCGAAGAAGCCGAAACGGCCGAAATCGATGAAAAAGTAAGGCTCTTTTCTGAAGTAGATGTGCTGCTCAAGGAGGAAGATGCCTTGCTCAAAGAGGTGCTTGCCGAGCTTTTGCCCGAAGCCTTTGCTGTGGTAAAAGAAACCGCCCGCCGACTTTCTCAAAACCATCAGCTTGTTGTTGCGGCCACCGACCACGACCGCGCATATGCTGCCAAAAGGAGCAATGTGGTCATCGATGGCGACAAAGCTATCTGGAAAAATCGCTGGCTGGCTGCCGATGCTGAGATCATATGGGACATGATCCACTACGATGTACAGCTCTTCGGCGGTATTGTGCTTCACAAAGGCAAAATTGCAGAAATGGCCACCGGTGAAGGTAAAACCCTCGTGGGTACTTTGCCTGTGTACCTCAATGCGCTCAGCGGGCGCGGGGTGCACCTCGTTACCGTTAACAACTATCTCGCCCGAAGGGACGCCGACTGGAATGGCCCACTGTTTCAGTTTCATGGCCTCAGTGTTGATTGTATCGACCTCTACGAGCCAGGGTCTGAAGAGCGCCGCGCCGCTTATCAGGCAGATATTACCTACGGGACCAACAACGAATTTGGCTTCGATTACCTCCGGGACAACATGACCACCCACCCGGAGTACCTCGTGCAGCGTCGCCACTACTACGCCATCATTGACGAAGTGGACTCCATCCTCGTAGATGAAGCCCGTACCCCGCTCATCATTTCCGGACCCGTCCCCAGGGGCGATCGCCATGAGTTTAACGAACTCAAGCCAAGGATTGAGCGCCTCGTGCGCCGCCAAAGAGAAACGATCACCCAGTTTCTGACTGATGCCAAAAAACTCATCGAAAGCGGTGACACCGAAAGGGGAGGAGAGGCATTGCTTCGCTCCTACAGAGGTTTGCCCAAAAACAATGCGCTGATCAAGTTTCTGAGCGAATCCGGTAACCGGGGCATTCTCAATAAAACAGAAGGCGCTTACATGCAGGACAATTCCAAGCGGATGCCTGAAATTGACGAACCCCTGTTTTTTACCATCGATGAGCGCAACAACCAGATCGAACTTACCGACAAAGGCCGTGAGCTCATTGCGGTTGCGGGTGAAGATCCGGACCTCTTTATGTTGCCCGATGTGGCCAGTCGCTTTGCTGAAATTGAGCACGATGCCGAACTGACTAAAGAAGATAAGATTCAGCGAAAAGACGAGCTGGCCCGCGATTTTGCCGAAAAATCAGAACGCCTGCACTCCATCAACCAGCTGCTGAAAGCTTACACCTTGTTCGAAAAGGACATCGAGTACATCGTGCAGGATGGAAAGGTAATGATCGTGGATGAGCAAACCGGCCGTGTACTTGCCGGTCGCCGCTACTCCGACGGATTGCACCAGGCCATTGAAGCCAAGGAAAATGTAAAAATTGAGGCCGCTACCCAAACCTTCGCCACCGTAACCCTCCAGAACTACTTCAGGATGTACGTGAAGCTTTCGGGTATGACCGGTACCGCCGAAACCGAAGAGTCTGAATTTTACGAAATCTACAAACTCGACGTGGTGGTTATCCCCACCAACCGGCCTATCGTACGCGATGACCGCGACGACCTCATTTTCAAAACCAAGCGGGAGAAATACCAGGCGGTGGTAGAAGAGATTGAGAAATTTCAGGAAAAAGGCCAGCCCGTGCTGGTCGGTACTACCTCGGTGGAGGTTTCTGAATTGCTTTCGCGGATTTTGAAAGGAAAGAAAATCCCCCACGAAGTACTGAATGCCAAGCAGCACCAGCGGGAAGCCGAAATTGTAGCCAAAGCAGGCCAGGTAGGTGCCATCACCATCGCTACCAACATGGCCGGTCGCGGTACCGACATCAAGCTCGGTGCCGGAGTGAAAGACCTGGGTGGCCTGGCCATTGTAGGTACTGAGCGCCACGAATCACGCCGTATTGACCGCCAGCTGCGCGGTCGTGCAGGTCGCCAGGGAGATCCCGGCGCCTCTCAGTTTTTTGTTTCGCTCGAAGACGACCTCATGCGCCTCTTCGGATCTGACCGCATTTCCAAGGTAATGGACCGCGCCGGATTCAAGGAAGGGGAAGTGATTCAGCACCCGCTTATTTCACGGTCGATTTCCAATGCCCAGAAAAAGGTAGAGGAAAATAACTTCGCCATGCGTAAGCGCCTCCTCGAGTATGACGACGTAATGAACTCGCAGCGGGAAGTGGTTTACCGCCGCCGCCGCAATGCGCTCTACGGCGACCGCATCAAAATTGACCTCGATGAAATGCTCCACGACTTCTGCGGTGCATTGATTGAGCAATTTGCCGAAATGACCGAGTCTACCGAACTGCAGCGCGATTCCATCCGCTTCCTTTCCGTTGACCCCGAAATTACCGACCAGCAACTCAACGACCTTGATCAGGAAGAGCTTACGGATATGTTTTTCGAAACAGCCCGTGAGTACTACAAGCGTAAGTCTGAATACCTCGCACAAAATCTGTACAATGGTGTTCTCCGAATCTCCAGGGAAAACCCACAGATTCAGCGTATCCTCATTCCTTTCTCCGATGGAGGTAGCCGCCGCCTACAGGTGGTGGTAGAAGTAGATGATGCCCTGCGCTCAAATGGCTACGCTGCGGTAAAAGAGCTGGAGAAGGTGGCTACCCTTACCATCATCGATGACAAGTGGAAAAACCACCTGCGCGAAATGGATGAGCTCCGCCAGTCAGTTCAAAATGCTGTTTTTGAGCAAAAAGACCCCTTGTTGGTGTATAAATTCGAAGCCTTCGAATTGTTCCAGAAAGCCTTGCGCGAGGTGAATCAGGAAGTACTTTCCATGATTTACAAAGCAAATATTCACGTGGAGGAGGCCCCAGCCAAAAACGCTGTGGAAACCAAACGGGAGGATTTCAGCCGAATGAAAACCAACGCCGGGGCCGAGCAGGAGAAAAATCGTCAGCGTCAGCAGGAGCGGAGCATCATGAGTGCGGGTTCAGATGCGGGCGATGGAGGCCGTAAGCTATCCCGCGCCGAGCGAAGAGAGCAAGAGCGCAAAGACAAAAAGCGCTGATTATCCCTGATTGAAAAGATTCTCAATGCCCGCTTCTCCTCGAGAGGCGGGTTTTTTGTTTGCCAAATAAGCCAAATACCCATTAATGCCCGGAAATTGACCGTTCAGGAAAATGGAGAGATGGGGCGATTCAGGTATCTATATATTTGATCAGACAGGTTAAGTTAAGAATGAGCAAGGGTCAGGGTGTTCTTCGCCGAAGGCGAATTGAGCGCCCTGATTTTTTTTAGGGCTATTTTTGAAAAGAGCTCTGATTTACTTTTCAGACGCCAGAGCTGCAATTGGTAGGTTACTGGATTGGATAAAGTGAAATTAGGATAGCTATAGCCCTTGCTTATAAAAAACTGCAGTAATTGGATGTCAAAACCATACCAATTACAGATCATGAAATTTAATAGAATGAGAGGTAAATAGCTCAGGATATATAGGCTCGTCATTTATCCATTATGGATGCTGATCCCCTTTCTCTGTATTGTCTTCGAAAATCCAATCCTCAACTGGTTATTTGAGTATCAGAACGGCATTTTTACTCAAAAATACTACACCTTCGGAATATTGTTACTCGTGGTAGGTTTCTATACCATCCTGGGCTATTATTTCGGTAGGTTCTCTATGAAGGAGCAAATCGAGAGCGAACAAGATGGCAAAAGCGAATAGGCAAGGCTGATCACTTCAGCAGCCACCGAACCGCCAGCTCGTATCCTGCAACCCCCAGCCCGGAAATCATTCCTTCGCATACAGGCGAGATAACCGAGGTATGGCGAAACTCCTCCCGGGCAAAAATATGAGAGATGTGCACCTCTACTTTTGGGCATGTTAGCATCGCCAGCGCATCGCGGAGAGCATAGCTGTAGTGCGTAAGGGCACCCCCGTTAATAATTACGCCGCTGTACTCCTGAAAAACTGCTTCCTGGATGCGGTCCACCAGTGCGCCTTCGTGGTTTGATTGGAAATGATCCAGCGTATGGTCGTTGAATTTCAACTGCAATTCAGCAAGTAGATCAGCCAGGGTTTGGCTGCCATAGATGCCCGGCTCGCGGGTGCCGAGCATATTGAGGTTGGGACCGTTTAGGATGAGAATTTTTGCCATGCGAAATTACCTGCTGAAAAGCGATTGACTGGCCATGACCTGGGACGATGCCCTGCAAGAATACGAATTATACCTGACCGTAGAGCGATCGCTCGCCGATTTATCGCGGGCAGCCTATATGCAGGACATTCGCCGGTACCTCATTTATGCACAGGAAATTCTCGAGAAATCAGGCCCGGAAGCAATTTTACTCGAAGACCTTCGGCTATTCCTGATTTTTCTGGCCGAAGACTGCCTCCTGGCCGAGCGCTCCCTTGCCCGCAACGTATCTTCCCTGCGCTCTTTTCATGGTTTCCTGGCAGCTGACGACCTCGTGCCCCACGACCCCAGCGAGCTCCTTGAGCTGCCCACATTCGGGCGGGCATTGCCGGAAGTACTTTCCGTGGCAGAAATAGAAGCCATGCTCGTGGCTTGCGACCTTACCCGGCCTTCGGGTATCCGCGACCGTGCCATCCTCGAATTGCTCTATGGGGCGGGGCTTCGCGTGTCAGAGTTGACCCACGTAGAGTTGTCGATGATTTATTTCGAAGAAGGATTTGTACGGGTGCTCGGAAAAGGAAACAAAGAAAGGCTCGTGCCCATGGGCGAACCCGCTATCGACTATATCCGCCACTATATATATGAGGTGCGCAATCACCTCGTCCTTGCCAAAGGCCATGAATCCTACCTTTTCCTCAACCTGAGGGGCAAGCGATTGTCCCGCATTTCGGTATTCAATGCCATTAAAGCTACCGCCCTTTCAGCGGGCATCCGCAAGGTTGTGAGTCCGCACACCTTCCGGCATTCTTTCGCTACGCACTTACTCGAAGGAGGCGCCGACCTACGTGCCGTTCAGGAAATGCTCGGACATGCCTCTATTACGACCACCGAGCTTTATCTGCACCTCGACAGGGAACGTTTGCGGGAGGTTTATCACCTGTATCATCCCAGAAAATAGCAGGACTAAGGACATATTCCCCGCACAAAACGTGGATTGCCCGACAGGTCTGTAATGATTTGGACGTCAGTAAAGCCCTTTGCTTTAAAAACCGCAGCCACCTCTTTTCCGAAATCGCGGTGAATTTCCACCCAAAGCAGTCCTTCTGAGCGCAACCAGTGTGCAGCCAGGTGTACTATTTGTTTGTAAAAAATAATGGCATCGTCATCCGGAACAAACAGCGCCACTGCAGGCTCATGGGCGTACACCACAGGCGACATCTCTGCCTTTTCCCTGCCGGGGATATACGGCGGATTGCTCACAACCGCATCCAATTCCTCAAAGTCAGCTTCTTTCGCCTGGAAAATATCCTGCTCCAGCCAATTTACACTCGCACCGAGCCTATCCCCGTTCCTGCGGGCAAGGTTAAGGGCAGCGCTTGAAATGTCTAATCCAGATACGGCTTCGGGAGTAAGCCCTTTTGCGGCAAGTTCCAGATACAGAGAAACAGGAATGCACCCCGATCCTGAGCCAATATCCACCAAACGGGAAGGTCGTAGCAGCTTTAGCAGCTCGTTACGCACGCCCACTACCAGCTCCTCCGTCTCCTGTCGGGGAATCAGCACATGGGGATTTACTTCAAAGTCCCGCCCGTAGAAGTGAGTTACCCCCAGCACATATTGCACCGGCTCACCTGCCCTTAAGCGGCTCAGGGCTGAAGTAAACAAGTCTATTGAGGCAGAAGGAATAGGTGCCAGCTCCTGCGATTTTAAGCCCATCCGGTCCACTCCCATAAGGTGCTCCGCCACCATGCGGGGAATCAGCCGGGCCTCTTCTTCTTCGTAAGTGCCTTCAAGCTGAGAAGTAGCTTCCAGCAACCAATGCTGGAGGAGGGGAGTAGTCATGGCACAAATTTCACAAAAGCTGTGTAACCTTTCTGTTTGCCGCCATTATGAGGGAAAAATAAATTAACCATGAAGCGTACAAGCCAACTGATTTCCTTCCTGATGTTGATGTCTCAAGTGTGTTTTTTGCAGGCCCAGCCAGCGGCCCGCTTGGAAGACCATTTCTACCGCAAGTTCGTGATGAACAGAATAGACCTTCAGGAGAAGATCAACAAGCCACTCATTTACATCCCTAATATCCAGTCACCCAATCAGGCAGGTACCTATCAGGGCATTGTTCGCTCGTTGCTTACCGGTCTGGAGCAGGGCGAATATGTTGCCTACAATCCCGATAACCTTTCGCAGGTGCTGAACGCCCAAGAGGTATTGAGCCGCTTTCTGGAATTTGAAAATGGGCTTACCGGCAACTTCGAAGGAGACTACGAATCAGACTTCCCCGATTTTCCGGAATATCCGGTGGAGGAAGATTCCAATATCGCTTCGCAACAATCCGGTCAGCAGCAGTCCTTTAGTGACGTAGACCTCGGCAATTGTGAATCGGTCCTTCAATTTGCCGAGCAGCGGATTTTCGACAAAGTGCAGGGCGAAATGGTTTACAAAATCGACCACTTTCAGCTCATTTGGGTCGATCCAACAGGAAGTTTGCCAGAGAAAGTACTCGCTTGCTTCAGATACCCCGATGTACAAACCCGCTTGGAAAGCACGCCTTGGGTCAACAGATTCAACGATGCCGAAACACGCAACATCCGCGAAGCATTTGAACTCAGGATGTTTCATTCCTATGTAATCAACTTGGGAGGAGAGGGCGTCCGCTCACTGGGCGAAGCCGAATACCGCCGCCTTCAATTGGTGGAGTATGAGCACCATCTCTGGAATTACTGATAAACGATTTTTTCCCCTTCAGGCAAAGTAGGGCAGCGGCCGCCTCCTTTTGGAGGTGGCTTTTTTGTATAAATGAAATTTTCTGGCAAGGAATTTGAATATCCCATTTCAACCACGAACGTATTTTATCAAGAACGCCTATTGACGAAAAACTACCTTCTCTTTTAAAACAAGAAAATTAGACACCCAATGATGAAGGTAATAGTCAAACAGCCATTGGCCTGGTTTATGATTGCAGGCATGGCTATAACTTCGGCAGTCGCCCAACCCTCCAATAGGCCGGATGATCACTTCTGGCGAAAAAAAGTAGTGGACCGGATCCCGCTTGGCGAAAAAATAAATGCTCCGCTCGTTAATCACGAATCAGACTACTATATCCCCGCAGGCCAGTTCACCCAACAAAAGGGTATCGTGGTATCGCTCGTGGAGGGGTTAAAGTCAGGCAATTACAAAGCCTTTGATCCCGATGATTGGAACAAGACCTACAACTACGAAGAGATGGAAGCGCGTATGCGCAATTTTGATGAAGCGCTTTCTATGGGCCAGGGGTACGATGATCCCGACCAGGAGAGCTATGATGTTCCCGATTCCAATACCGCCGATGAGTGGGCTGACGACTGGAACTTCGATGAGTCGGGTAGCAACCAGAATCAAGGAAATGAATTTGGATCAACGACCGGCCAAAACCAACCTGAATTTCAGTTTCAGGCCCAGGGAGAAACAGAACTGGATTATGGAAACTATGAGCAAGTGATTCATATCATCGAAGACAGGGTATTTGATAAAATCCGCTCTCAGATGATTTTTCAGATCGAATTCATTGAATTGGTATGGCAGGATCCTACGGGTGCCTTGCCCGAGCGTGTGCTGGCACGATTCAAATATTCGGAAGTGCGGGATCAATTGGAGCATACCGCTTGGAAAAACAGGTTCAACGATGCCGAAGTACGCTCTATAGCCGAAGTACTCGACCTCCGGATGTTTCACAGCTTCTTTATTAGTGTAGGCGGCGAACCCGTACGGACCCTTGCAGAGGCCGAAAGGAGGCGCCAGGAAATGATAGAATTTGAGCATCACCTCTGGCAATACTGAAAAAAGAGCGTTTGAAAGCGATATTCAGGCTGGCTTCATGTAAGTCAGCCTGTTTTTTTATACTTTTTTATCGTCACCTATTGCATATCAAAACAAGAATCGTAACTTGCGGCTCCATTTGAAGAAAGGGTCACAACCCCGACTAAAAATTGGACTCCAAGAGCAGGTTAGCTCGCTTCATGGCAATGCCTCTTTCCCTTTTTTGGGACGAAGTACCCCGGAAGAAAGCCTCAGAAATAGCCGCTCACGACATTGCAATTATTGCATGATTTTTCATGCCTGCAAGACGTGTGACGATTGCTTTCCGATTCATTTCTTTAAGGATGCCCTGAAGCAAGATTATTTGCTTCCTCGGTTGTCATCTGTTCCTGAAATCAAACACTTTCAAACTGATGGCTTGTAAAAGACGCGATTCTGTGTACCTTTGCAGCCACTTTTTAAAAAACAAATATGCCAACGATTCAACAATTGGTTCGGAAGGGCCGCAAAACATTGGAATCGAAGAGCAAATCACCCGCTCTGGACAGCTGCCCTCAGCGCCGTGGTGTTTGCCTCCGGGTATACACTACCACCCCAAAGAAGCCTAACTCGGCTCTTCGTAAGGTGGCTAGGGTTCGCCTGACCAACCAAAAGGAAGTCAACGCCTACATCGGAGGCGAAGGACACAATCTCCAGGAGCACTCCATTGTGCTTGTTCGTGGTGGTCGTGTGAAAGACCTCCCAGGTGTTCGTTACCACATCGTTCGTGGAACTCAGGATACCGCAGGGGTTGATGCTCGTCGTCAATCACGTTCTAAATATGGAGCCCGCAGGCCGAAGCCAGGACAGGCTGCCAAAGGTGCTCCAGCTAAAGGAGGTAAAAAGAAATAATCATGAGAAAGAGCAGGGCAAAAGTTCGCTTCGTTGATCCGGATCCAAAGTTCCATGATGATCTGGTGACCAAATTCGTAAACAGCCTGATGGTTGATGGTAAGAAGAATGTTGCTTTCAACATTTTCTACAATGCCTGCACCATCATTGAAGCAAAAACTGATCGTAGTGGCCTTGATATTTTCAAAGATGCTTTGGACAATGCAATGCCGGCCGTAGAAGTTAAAAGCCGCCGTGTAGGTGGTTCTACCTTCCAGGTTCCTACCGAAGTTTCTCCTCGTCGTCGTCTGGGATTGGGTATTCGTTGGTTGATTAAATATGCCAAAACCCGCAACGGACGTTCCATGGAAGAAAAACTCGCAGCTGAATTTATGGCAGCAGCCAAAGGTGAAGGCTCAGCGGTGAAGAAAAAAGAGGACATTCACAAAATGGCCGAAGCAAACAAAGCTTTCTCACACTTCCGTCTCTGATTCGCCATATAAAGATTGCCTTTTAGATCATGGAAAAGATACCATTAAAATATTGCCGCAATATTGGGATCATGGCCCACATTGACGCAGGCAAAACGACAACCACTGAACGTGTGCTGTATTATACAGGCATGGTTCACAAAATTGGCGAAGTACACGATGGAGCTGCTACCATGGACTATATGGAGCAGGAGCAGGAACGCGGTATTACCATTACCTCAGCTGCTACCACTACCTTCTGGCCTTTCCAAAATCAAAGGTACCGTGTTAACATCATTGACACTCCTGGTCACGTTGACTTTACAGTTGAAGTAGAGCGCTCATTACGCGTTTTGGATGGTGCAGTTGCATTGTTTAGCTCTGTAGATGGAGTTGAGCCCCAGTCGGAAACAGTTTGGCGCCAGGCCGATAAATACGGTGTGCCTCGCATTGCTTTCGTGAACAAGATGGACCGTGTTGGTTCCGACTTCTTCATGGTAGTTAAGCAAATCAGGGACATGCTCGGAGCCAACTCCGTTCCCCTTCAGATTCCTATCGGCAACGAAGAGAAATTTAAAGGGGTAGTTGACCTTATCGAAAATAAGGCCATTGTTTGGAACGAAGCGGATCAGGGTATGACTTATACCGAGATTCCAATTCCGGAAGATCTGATTGAAACTGTTGCCGAATGGCGTGATAAGTTGCTCGAATCAGTTTCTGATTACAGTGATGTGATCATGCAGAAATATTTCGATGATCCAGATAGCATTACCCGCGATGAGCTGGTAGAAGCAATCAGACGGGCAACCATCGAAATGGCCATCTTCCCTGTTCTTTGTGGCTCAGCCTTCAAAAACAAAGGAGTTCAGGCAGTTTTGGATGCAGTTTGTATGTTCCTTCCTTCTCCGATGGATGTGCCAGCCGTAAAAGGCGAAAATCCTGATACAGGCGAAGAAGAACTACGCCATCCTGATATTAAAGACCATTTTTCAGCACTCGCATTTAAAATCCTAACTGACCCCTTTGTAGGTCGTCTTGTTTTCTTCCGGGTGTATTCAGGAAAATTGGATGCAGGTTCTTATGTGCTGAACACACGTTCACGCAACAAAGAGCGTATCAGCCGGGTGCTTCAAATGCACGCCAATAAGCAGACTCCTCTGGAGTACGTGGAAGCTGGTGACATTGCAGCAGCCGTAGGGATTAAAGATATTCGTACAGGTGATACCCTCTGCGATATCAACCATCCGGTATCTCTCGAATCAATGACTTTCCCTGAACCGGTTATTCGTTTGGCCATTGAGCCTAAAACAGCCGCCGATCAGGATAAAATGGGCAATGGTCTTCAGAAACTTTCTGAAGAAGATCCTACCTTCCGTGTGTTTACCGACGAAGAAACCGGTCAAACAATTATTGCAGGAATGGGTGAGCTTCACCTTGAGATCATCGTAGACCGTCTGCGTCGCGAATTCAAAGTAGAAGTTAATCAGGGTCAACCACAGGTATCTTATCGTGAATCTCTCACGGGACGCATTACGCACCGCGAGGTTTACAAGAAGCAAACAGGTGGACGCGGTAAATTTGCCGACATCTCGGTAGAAATTAGCGCTCCTGAATCCGGAACCGGTTACGAATTTGTGAACGACATCAAAGGCGGTTCAATTCCGAGGGAATACATTCCTTCAGTTGAAAAAGGCTTTAGAGATTCCATGGGTGACGGTGTACTCGCCGGCTTCCAATTAGATGGACTTCGTGTCCGCCTCTTCGACGGAGGTTTCCACGCAGTTGACTCCGATGCACTTTCTTTCGAAACTGCTGCACGCCAGGCTTTCCGCGAAGCTGCCCGCAAGGCATCTCCCGTATTGAAAGAGCCAATCATGGCCGTTGAAGTAGTAACTCCTGAGGAGTACATGGGATCAGTAGTAGGTGACCTCAACCGTCGTCGTGGAAAAATTGAAGAAATGGGTGACCGCGGTAACTCTAAAGTGGTGAAAGCAAAAGTTCCGCTCTCCGAGCTCTTCGGATACGTAACTACCCTGCGGACCATCTCTTCAGGACGTGCTGTTTCAACCATGCAGTTCTCCCATTATGAGCAGGCCCCTAACAACATTCAGGAGGAAGTGGTCTCAAAAATAAAGGGTATTAAAGCATAAGGCGATGAACCAAAAGATTCGAATTAAACTCAAATCGTACGACCATAATCTCGTGGACAAGTCCGCAGAGAAGATTGTCAGAACGGTTAAAACCACAGGTGCCATTGTAAGTGGTCCGATTCCGCTCCCAACTGAGCGTTCTGTCGTGACTGTGAACAAGTCGCCTCACGTAAACAAGAAATCGCGCGAGCAGTTTGAAATTAGCTCCTACAAGCGATTGATTGATATCTTCAGTTCCAGCGCTAAAACGGTCGATGTGCTGATGAAACTGGAGCTTCCCTCCGGAGTTGACGTGGAAATCAAAGTCTGACCGTGTTTCGCCCATTTACTAGGCTTAAAAGTTAAACCTGAACAAAATGGCAGGTATTATAGGTAAGAAAATAGGCATGACAAGCATCTTCGATGGAAATCGGAGGAACATTGCCTGTACCCTCATATATGTCGAGCCCAACGTGGTTACCCAGGTGAAAACACCTGAAACCGACGGCTATGTGGCATGGCAAGTGGGGTTTGACGAAGCCAAGGAGAAAAACACAAGTAAGCCCCTGATGGGCCACTTCGAGAAAGCCGGCACTACTCCCAAGCGCAAAATGGCTGAATTCGATTTCTCGGAATTCCAACCCGATCTCAAGTTGGGCGATACCGTAGGAGTTGAGTTGTTCAGCGAAGGCGAATTTGTGGATATCGTTGGTCTTTCAAAGGGTAAAGGCTTTCAGGGCGTTGTCAAACGTCATGGCTTTGCAGGGGTTGGTGGCCGTACCCACGGTCAGCATAACCGTGCCCGTCACCCGGGATCACTCGGACCAGGTTCTACCCCTTCACGTGTGTACAAAGGTATGCGCATGGCTGGTAGGATGGGAACAGATCGTGTAAAGGTTCAAAACCTTCGCATTATCAAAGTGATTCCAGAAAAGAATCTGTTGGTTGTGTCCGGATCGATTCCTGGCCACAAAGGTGCCTACATAATCGTCGAGAAATAAAATGGAACTCCAGGTATATAACCTCAAAGGCGAAGCAACCGGGCGTAATATACAGCTCGACGATCAGGTGTTCGGCCTCGAACAACCAAACGATCACGCCATCTACCTTGATGTTCGTCAAATTCAGGCGAACCACCGTCAAGGTACCCACAAAGCCAAAGAGCGTGGTGAAGTTTCCTTCAGTACCAAAAAGCTTTATCGCCAGAAAGGTACCGGTAACGCCCGCCCTGGTAGCAAGAAATCTCCCCTCTATCGCCATGGTGGCAGGATCTTTGGTCCAAGACCTCGCGATTACGGTTTCTCGCTGAACAAGAAAGTGAAATCGCTGGCAAGACGTTCTGCCCTTACTTATAAGGTGCGTGAAGAAAAGCTGGTTGTACTCGAAACATTAACTTTCGATGCACCCAAAACCAAGCAATTCATTGATCTGCTCTCAAACTTCAAGCTCCAGGGTGCTAAAACCCTCGTTGTTCTGGAAAACTACGATCAGAATGTTTACCTATCTGGACGTAATCTTCCAAAAGCCATGGTAATGGCAGCAACGGACTTGAATACGTACGATATCCTGAATGCAGATTCCATTCTCCTCACAGAGGGTGCTGCTAATTTGTTGAACGAAAGATTCGCCTGAAAGCCATGAGTGTAATTAAGAAACCCCTCATCACCGAAAAGACGGTTGCCTACACAGAAAAAGGCATGCCTAAATACGGATTCAAGGTGGAACTCTCAGCTACCAAAGAGGATATCAAGCGCGATGTCGAGAGTCTCTACGAAGTTCAGGTTGCCTCTGTAGCCACGATGATTGTTCGTGGAAAAGCAAGGGTTCGCTACTCCAAAAAAGGTGTCTTACGCGGAAAGTCTTCAAACTACAAGAAGGCGATCGTTACGCTCAAAGAAGGCCAGGAAATTGATTTCTACAAGCACATCTGATTGCCACCATACGCAGGAAAACTGACCTATCATGGGCATTAGAAAATTAAAACCGACTACTCCCGGACAACGCCAGCGTTCAGTCTCTGACTTTGCCGAGATTACGAAAGACACGCCAGAAAAATCACTGCTGGCACCCCAGAAAAAATCTGGTGGACGCAACGTACAGGGTCGCATGACCCAGCGTCAGCGTGGAGGTGGTCACAAGCGTCGCTACCGTGTGATTGATTTCAAGCGGGATAAATTCGACATTCCGGCAAAAGTACATGCCATTGAGTACGATCCAAACCGTACCGCCCGCATTGCCTTGCTGTTTTATGCCGATGGCGAAAAGCGCTACATCATTGCCCCTGAAAAACTTCAGGTAGGTCAGGTGATTTTCTCAGGAGAAAAGTCTGAGCCGGTAATCGGCAATGCGCTCCCGCTGAAAAATATCCCCCTCGGTACCCAGGTGCATAACATTGAGTTATACCCAGGTCAGGGCGGTGCAATGGCACGAAGCGCAGGCACTTATGCCCAGCTGATGGCCCGTGAAGATAAATATGCGGTTCTTAAAATGCCTTCGGGTGAAACCCGCATGATCCTTACAACCTGCATGGCTACCATTGGGGTTGTAAGTAACTCCGACCATGCCAACTTGGATCTGGGTAAAGCCGGTCGTAGTCGCTGGTTGGGTCGTCGTCCTCACGTTCGTGGGGTTGCAATGAACCCTGTCGATCACCCCATGGGTGGTGGTGAAGGTCGTTCTTCAGGCGGTCACCCTCGTAACCGCAATGGTATTCCTGCAAAAGGATACAAAACAAGGCACAAGAAGAAATCCTCTTCGCGGTTGATCATTAGCAAACGCAAGTAATCATGGCACGTTCCCTTAAAAAAGGTCCATTTATAGATCCCAAGCTCGAGCGTAAAATTTTACGCATGAACGAGCGTTCAGAAAAGCGCCCGATCAAAACCTGGGCTCGTCGGTCAATGATTTCCCCTGATTTTGTGGGACATACCATTGCCGTTCACAATGGCCGTCAACACATTCCGGTGTACGTTACCGAAAACATGGTTGGCCACAAGTTGGGTGAATTTGCTCCCACCCGCACGTTTAAGGGGCATGCTGGTAACCGCAAGGACAAAAAGAGATAATCATGGCCGAGACGGTAAAACTTACCCGGAAAGAAAAAATCGCCCAGGGGCTTCCTAAGCCTCCTAAGCGTAAGAAAGCCTATGCGATGGAGCTCGCCGAAAAGCGTGCATCCGAAGCCCGTGTGATGCTGCGGAATTACCGTTCATCTGCCCGGAAAATGCGCTTGCTTGCTGATATGATTCGTGGAATGGAAGTATTTCACGCCCTCAATACCCTGAAGTTTACAGCCCGCGGCGCAGCGCCGGATTTGGCTAAACTGTTGAAGTCGGCTATTGCCAGCTTTGAGCAGAAATTTGAAGGGGAGAGGGTAGATGTAGGTACCCACTGTGTCAAAGAAGTATTTGTAAATGAAGGTCGCACCCTGAAGCGTATCCAACCCGCTCCTCAAGGACGTGCCCATCAGATTCGCAAGCGTTACTGTCATGTAACCCTGTTGATCGACTTTATTCCTCAAAAAACCGAAGATCAAGCCTAATATGGGACAGAAGACCAATCCAATCGGCCTACGTCTGGGCATTATCCGCGGCTGGGATTCCAACTGGTTCGGTGGCAGAGATTTCTCTGAAAAACTGATTGAAGACGAGAAAATTCGCGCTTACCTTTTGGCCCGTATTCCACGTGGTGGTATCGCCCGCATCGTGATTGAACGTACACTAAAGCGCATCACGATCACGATTCACACTTCTCGTCCAGGTATTGTTATCGGCAAAGGTGGCCAGGAAGTAGATAAACTCCGTGAGGAGATCCGCAAGGTGACCCACAAGGATGTTCAGATCAACATCTTTGAAATTAAACGCCCTGAGCTGGATGCAACCTTGGTGGCCCAGCAAGTAGCTCAGCAGTTGGAATCACGTGTTTCCTTCCGCCGTGCAATGAAAATGACCCTCGCTAATACCATGCGTGCAGGAGCAGGTGGTTGCAAAATCATGTGTGCCGGTCGTCTCGGTGGAGCTGAAATGGCCCGTACCGAAATGTATAAGCAAGGACGAATTCCTCTTCATACCCTTCGTGCCGATATAGATTACGCCCTGGTGGAAGCAAAAACCATCTTCGGAATCATCGGAGTGAAAGTATGGATCTTTAAAAAAGAAATTTTCGGTAAAGTTGACCTTAGCCCGAATGCTGCAAAAAGCGAACGTAAACGCCCTGCCGGTAACGGTGGAAACAGCGGTAAACGTCGTCCTGCAGGTAACAAACGCTAAGACTTAATCCTATCCGGTTTTTTTCCAGCACTAAGTGGGAAAATCATGCTACAGCCAAAGAAAGTAAAATACAGAAGGCCGCAGAAAGGCAAAATGAAGGGAGACGCCCATCGGGGTGCTGAAATTTCCTTCGGTTCTTACGGACTTAAAGCGCTTGAAGGTACCTTCCTTTCTGCTCGTCAGATTGAAGCTTGCCGTATCGCTATCTCCCGTGCGATGAAAAGGGAAGGTAGCATGTGGATCAGGGTATTTCCAGATAAATCTCTGACCAAGAAACCCGCTGAAGTCCGGATGGGTAAAGGTAAAGGTGCTCCAGAATACTGGGCAGCCATTATCAAACCCGGTCGTATTGTTTTCGAAGTGGACGGAGTGCCCCTCGAAGTAGCTCAGGAAGCCCTTCGTCTGGCTGCTAACAAACTGCCAATGAAGACTAAGTTTGTTTTCCGCCGCGACCTTCAAACCGTTTAAGCCATGAAAATCAAAGATATCCGCGACCTCACTACCCCCGAGCTTCGAGCCCGGTTGAAGGAAGAGAAAGATAAAATGGTGCGTCTTCAACTCAATCACGCTGTTTCAGCTATTGAGCGTCCTTCCGACCTGCGTTTTGCAAGGAAGTTCATCGCCCAAATCATGACAGTTCTCCGTGAACGTGAATTAGAAGAACAACAGCAATGAGTAACGTAGCCATGAGTGAATCAACTATCACCCGTAACCTGCGCAAGATCCGTATCGGTAAAGTGGTAAGCGATAAAATGGACAAGTCCATCGTTGTTGCCGTCGAACGGAAAGTGAAGCACCCTATTTACGGGAAATTCGTGAAGAAAACCACCAAGTTTGTGGCTCACGACGAGGAAAACACCTGTCATGCAGGTGATACAGTACGGATCATGGAAACCCGCCCCATGAGCAAAAGCAAACGTTGGCGGCTGGTTGAAGTTATCGAAAGAGCGAAGTAATGATACAGCAGGAATCACGACTCAAAGTAGCGGACAATAGCGGTGCAAAGGAACTGCTTTGTATCCGTGTCCTGGGTGGCACAAAGCGCAGGTACGCTCGTATAGGCGACAAGATTGTGTGCAGCGTTAAAGCCGCTGAGCCCGCTTCAAACGTAAAAAAGGGTGACGTAGTGAAAGCTGTCGTTGTTCGTACCAAAAAGGAAATCCGCCGCAAGGATGGCTCCTATATCCGGTTTGATGACAATGCAGCAGTACTGCTCGCTGCTGATGGTGGCCCAAGGGGTACACGTATCTTTGGCCCGGTAGCTCGTGAGCTCCGTGACCGTGGGTACATGAAAATTGTATCTCTTGCCCCTGAAGTACTTTGAACCCTCAACTTTAAAAGAAATGGCAAACAAACTCCATATCAAAAAAGATGACCAGGTTAAGGTCCTGAGTGGACGTGACCGTGGGGCCATTGGCAGGGTACTTCGTGTGATCCCCAAAGATGGCAAGGCAATTGTAGAAGGTGTAAATATGGTTTCGAAGCACAAACGCCCAAGTCAGACTAACCCTGAAGGTGGCATTGTGAAGCAGGAAGCCCCGATTGACGCCTGTAAACTGATGCTGATCGATCCTTCTACCAAGAAACCAACCCGTATTGGTCGTAAAAAGACTGAAGACGGAGGATGGGTTCGTGTATCTAAAAAATCTGGTGAGGTTATTCTATAAGGAATCCTCCCACTAAACAGTCTCGATCATGTCTAACGAAACCAGACTTTTTCTCAAGTATAAAGAACAGATTGTTCCAACTCTGTTCAAAGAGTTTAACTACACCTCCGTGATGCAGGTTGCTAAACTCGAAAAAATTGTACTTAACCGTGGAGTCGGTGAAGCTGTTTCTGATAAGAAACTCATCGATGCTACCATAGAGGAGTTTCGCCTTATATCAGGCCAGGCTCCCGTTGTTACCAAAGCAAAGAAAAGCATCTCGAACTTTAAACTTCGTGACGGAATGCCCATCGGTTGCATGGTAACTCTTCGCAAAGTTCAGATGTACGAGTTCCTCGACCGGTTTATCACCATCGCTCTTCCCCGGGTTCGCGACTTCCGCGGTATCCCTACGAAAGGCTTTGATGGACGTGGAAACTATACCATAGGCATTAAGGAACAAATCATCTTTCCTGAAATTGATGTTGACAAAATCAACAAGATCTCCGGATTGGATATCACTTTTGTTACTTCTGCCCGCACAGACGAAGAGGCTATGGCCCTTCTGAGAGAATTCGGAATGCCCTTCCAGGGAATCAAAAGAATAACCACCGAAAACTGACGTATGTCGAAGAAATCAATCATCGCCCGTCAGGCCAAGCGTGAACGCATGGTCGCCAGGTACGCAGCAAAGCGTAAAGTGCTTAAAGAAGCGGGAGATTATCAGGCACTTGCCCTCCTGCCTCGCAACTCTTCACCTGTAAGGTTGAAGAACCGCTGTAAACTCACTGGCCGTCCGCGCGCTTACATTCGCAGGTTCGGTGTTTCACGTATCAAGTTTAGGGAACTTGCACTTGCAGGAAAAATTCCCGGAGTAAAGAAAACCAGCTGGTAACCATGAATACGGATCCAATTGCAGATTACCTGACCAGGGTACGGAACGCCAGTGCGGCGGGACACAAGGTCGTTGATATTCCAGCTTCGAATATCAAAAAGGAAATTACCAAGGTTCTTTTTGACCAGGGCTTTATCAGGAAATACAAATTCCTGGACGAAGCTCCTCAAGGAACCATCAAAATTGCCCTCAAGTACGACCGCGCAAGCCGTCGTCCTGCGATCTCCCATTTGGAGCGCGTAAGTCGTCCGGGTCTTCGTAGGTATGCAAGTGTAAAAGCTACACCCCGCGTACTCAACGGCCTTGGAATAGCCATCCTTTCAACACCCAAAGGCGTGATGACCTCAAAGCAGGCCCGTCAGCTCAATGTAGGTGGTGAAGTATTATGTTTCGTCTATTAATTCAGAGCCATGTCTCGTATAGGAAAACTTCCCGTTACCCTGCCTTCCGGTGTTTCCATTTCCATGGATGAAAAATCACGGATTGTAAAGGTAAAAGGACCTAAGGGTGAGCTTTCTCAATATATCCACCCGGATATCGATGTTACTATCGATGGAGGAAATGTAACCTTTGGTCGTCCTTCAGATCACAAGCGTCATCGTTCCCTGCATGGTCTTTACCGTGTGTTGGTCAACAATATGGTGACTGGTGTGAGTGCTGGTTTTGAGAAAAAGCTGGAAGTGATTGGTGTGGGTTTCAAGGCCGAAGCAACCGGTCAGCAACTGGAACTTTCCGTAGGTCACTCTCACCCAATTCTGATGGTGCTCCCCAAAGAAATTCAGATTGCAACTGAAACCAAAAGGGGACAGGCTCCTGTTATCTCTCTAAGCTGCATAGATAAGCAGCTATTGGGACAGGTTGCTGCAAAAATTCGTGAAATGCGCCCACCTGAGCCCTACAAAGGCAAAGGTATTCGTTACCAGGGAGAGGTTGTTCGCAGGAAAGCCGGTAAAACTGGTGGTAAGGGTAAAAAATAATCTGAGGAGGGCGGCCTGAAATCGCCCGGTATTGTTACCAAATCTTCAAGCTCGCAGGAAATGCCTAAGACAGATGTAAAAACAACGCGCAGAGACAGGATCCGTCGGAGGATTCGGGCTAAAATCAGCGGAACCGCTGAAAAGCCACGCCTCTCTGTGTTTAGGAGTAATAAGCAGATTTATGCCCAAATCATTGATGATGATCGCGGCGAAACTCTGGTTAGTTGCTCTTCTCAAATTAAAGATTTAACTTCGCAACCCGTTTCGAAAACAGATGTGAGCATGCAGGTCGGTAAAAAGCTGGCGGAGCTTGCAAAAGCAAAAGGAATCGTAAACGTGGTATTCGATCGCGGAGGTTATCGTTATCATGGACGGGTTAAAGCATTGGCTGAAGGCGCCCGCGAGGGAGGTCTCAACTTTTAAAGAATTATGAGAGGACCAAACGAAAATAGAGTCAATGCCGCTCCTGAAAAAGAGTTTCAGGACTACGTAGTTGCAATTAACCGCGTAGCTAAAGTGGTGAAAGGTGGTCGTCGCTTCAGCTTTAGTGCGCTCGTAGTACTAGGTGACGGCAAAGGCCAGGTAGGCTTCGGACTCGGCAAAGCAAATGAAGTAACAGATGCTATTGCAAAAGGAACCGAAGAAGCCCGCAAAAACATGACGAAGGTTAACATGTTGCACGGAACCATTCCTCACCAATCTGTTACCAAATTCAACGCTGCCCGTGTTTTGCTTAAGCCCGCTGCTCCAGGTACTGGAATCCTTGCTGGTGGTGCTATGCGTGCCGTACTTGAAGCTGCCGGCGTGAAAGACATTGTAGGAAAGAACCTTGGTTCTTCTAACCCTCACAACGTAATCAAGGCCACTATCAAGGCCTTACAGGAAATGCGTATGCCGCATGCAGTAGCCAACCTGCGCGGAATTACCCTCAGTAAAGTGTTCAACGGATAATCCGATGTACCCAAAAGTTAAAATCACCCAGGTTCGCAGCCTGATCAATCGCCCAGGCGATCAACGCGCTACCATGGTAGCCCTTGGTTTGTCGAAAATCAACGCCTCGGTTGAAAAAACTGTGACTCCTCAGCTTTTGGGGATGATTAAGAAGGTGAGCCATTTGATTCGTATTGAAGAATTGGCTTAAATTCCTCACCCCACAATCACTAGTCAATCATGAAATTACATACCCTTAAACCAGCAAGTGGCGCTACCAAAACCAGCAAAAGGATTGGTCGTGGTCAAGGTTCAGGTAAAGGTGGTACTTCTACCAAAGGTACCAAGGGTGCTCAGGCACGTACCGGTTATAACTACCGTTCGTGGTTTGAAGGTGGTCAGATGCCCCTTCAGCGTCGTATCCCTAAATTTGGTTTCAAAAACCCAGGTCACGTTGACTTTCGTGTCGTAAACCTTGATACCCTTCAAGAGTTCGCCGATCAATACCCTGGTGAAGAAATCAACCACGCCTTTTTGGAAAAACATGGAATCATTTCCAATACCAAGAAGCTGGTGAAAGTACTCGGTCGTGGAGAGCTTACTGCCAAAGTGGTAGTAAAGCTGAATAAGTTTAGTGAAACGGCTAAAGCAGCTATTGAAAAAGCTGGTGGTTCGGCCATTGAAGCATGACCTGAATGAAAGAGCTGATAAAAACCCTCGGGAATATTTTTAAGATTCCGGAACTCAGAGACCGGATTCTTTACACCCTGCTGTTGCTCTCGGTTTTCCGACTGGGCACCTTTATTATTCTGCCTGGAATTAATTCTGAGGCATTACAATTAGCAGCAGGAAATAGCGGTGGAGAAGGTGGAAACCTGCTCGACCTCTTTAATGTCTTTCTTGGGGGAGCCTTTAATCGCGGTTCGATTCTCGCCCTGGGAATTATGCCTTACATTTCTGCTTCCATTGTGGTGCAGTTGTTAGGCGCAGTTCTTCCCGCTATTCAGAAGCTTCGTATGGAAGGCGATAGTGGGCAGAAAAAGCTTAACCAAATTACCCGATACCTCACGGTTATCATTACCCTTGGACAAGCTGCCAGTTATATCGTTTACCTAAGAGGTCGTTTTCCGGATGCTATTACTCCCAATCAGCTGTTTTTCTGGATATGCGGAGTAGCACTTCTTACAGCCGGAACTATGTTTCTGGTTTGGATTGGCGAAAGGATTACGGATAACGGTATTGGAAATGGTGTATCGCTGATCATCATGATTGGTATTATTGCTGGCTTCCCTCCCGCAATTATCAACGAATTCCGCGCTACCCTCCCAATGATTTTCTTCATCGAAATTATTGCACTTGGCGTGGTAACGATGGCTGTAGTTGCACTTACACAAGCTACTCGTAAAATTCCCATCAACTATGCACGCCAGATGGCGGGTTCAGCCCTGGGAGTAAAAGGTGGTGGTACTAGAGCCCGTCAGTACATTCCAATAAAAGTAAACTCTGCCGGTGTTATGCCTATCATTTTTGCACAGGCAATTATGTTCCTCCCCACCACAGTTATTCAGCTCTCGAAGTCTGAAGCATTGTCCGGGGTTGCGGCTGCACTCAGCGATTATACAGGGGTATGGTACAACATCGTCTTCTTCTTGATGATCATTGTATTTACCTACTTCTACACAGCAATCGCCGTTAATCCCAACGAAATTGCTGACCAGCTTAAGCGTACCGGTGGATTTATTCCTGGGGTAAAGCCTGGAAAGAAAACAGCGTCATACATTGACAATGTCCTTTCTAAGATTACTTTGCCAGGCTCTATCTTCCTTGCCTTTGTATCTATTTTCCCTTCATTTGCCATGGTTATGGGTGCCTCCAGTGCATTCTCTCACTTTTTTGGAGGAACAACGCTACTCATCATGATTGGAGTTGTGTTAGATACACTGCAGCAGATCGAAAGTTACTTGTTGATGCGCCACTACGATGGCCTGATGAAATCTGGACGGGTGAAAGGTCGTCAGAGGAGCGGGGCTGTTGCAGGCTAATGAGTGATCGTATCACATATAAATCTCCTGAAGAGGTTGAACTGATTCGGGAAAGTTCTTTGCTTGTTAGTAAAACACTCGGTATGCTGGGTGAGCATATCCGTCCGGGCGTATCTACGCTTGAATTGGATATCCTGGCAGAAACGTTTATCAGGGATCATCAAGGTGTTCCGGCTTTTAAAGATTATAAGCCAAGCTTTAATGAGACCGCGTTTCCATTTACTCTCTGCGTTTCAACGAATGAAGAGGTTGTTCATGGAATGCCTTCCAAAGGAAAAATTCTATTGGATGGTGATATCGTTTCTATCGATTGCGGGGTATTGTTAAACGGTTTTTATGGCGATTCTGCTTATACATTTGCTGTAGGTGAAATCAATGCCAAGAAGAAAAAGCTGTTGGAAGTAACAAAAGCCGCACTCATGTTTGGAATTTCAAAAGCGGTGGAAGGAAACCATTTGGGTGAAATTTCGTACGCTGTCCAGAAACATGCCGAGTTAAACGGGTTTAGTGTTGTTCGTGAAATGGTAGGACATGGAGTTGGTCGTGAGTTGCACGAACCCCCAGAAGTACCCAATTATGGACGGCGAAGCTCAGGAATGCGCTTGAAGTCTGGGATGGTTCTTGCCATTGAACCCATGATCAATATGGGGAAAAGGCATATTACAGTCGCCAAAGATGGTTGGACTGTATTTGCCAGTGACAGAAGCCCCTCGGCTCATTTCGAACATACCGTGGTTGTTCAAAAGGGACAACCAGAGATTTTGACCTCTTTTTCACTCATTGAAACAGCTTTTACTCGTGGCTAAACAAGCTCCTATAAAAGTAGACGGAATTGTGGAAGAGGCACTTCCCAATGCAACGTTCAAGGTTCGCCTTGAAAACGGGCACGAATTGCTCGCTCATATAGCCGGAAAAATGCGGATGCACTATATTCGTATCTTGCCAGGTGATAGGGTAGCACTCGAGATTCCGCCCTATGACCTTTCAAAAGGCAGAATTGTCTATCGTTACAAGTAAAACTTTCCGGGAAGCCCCGGTAACTGATACCAACCATGAAAGTTAAAGCTTCGGTTAAGAAAAGAACAGTGGATTGCAAGATCATCCGCAGAAAAGGTCGCGTTTACGTGATCAACAAGAAGAACCCTAAGTGTAAACAGAGACAAGGTTAATCATGGCACGAATCGCTGGAGTAGACCTCCCAAAAAATAAGCGCGGCGTCATTGGCCTGACTTATATCTTCGGCATCGGTAACACTACCGCTGCAAAAATTCTTGCTGAAGCAGGAATTGACGAAAGCAAAAAAGTTAAGGACTGGGATGACGACGATGTGGTGGCAATTCGCCGCATCATTGGTGATAACTTCAAAGTAGAAGGTGCACTGCGTAGTGAAGTTCAATTGAACATCAAGCGTTTGATGGACATCGGCTGCTACCGCGGTCTTCGCCACCGTAAAGGATTGCCAGTACGCGGTCAACGCACACGTACCAACGCAAGAACACGTAAGGGTCGTCGTAAGACAGTAGCCAACAAAAAGAAAGCGACCAAATAATCTGTGACCATACAATCAACTGATCCATGTCTAAGGTAGTTGCCAAAAAGAAAAAGCGGAAAATTGAACCGGTCGGTCAGGTTCACATCACCGCCTCGTTCAACAATATCATCGTCAGTATTACTGACCTTACAGGCGGTGTGATCGCCTGGTCTTCCGCCGGTAAAATGGGTTTCAGGGGTTCCAAAAAGAATACCCCTTATGCAGCCCAGGTTGCCTCTTCTGACTGCTCAAAGCGCGCCTATGACATGGGCTTGCGCAAGGTTGAAGTCTTCGTTAAAGGTACTGGTTCAGGTCGTGAGTCTGCCATTCGTGCAGTTTCAGGTGCCGGAATTGATATTACCCTTATCCAGGATATCACCCCAATGCCCCACAACGGTTGCCGTCCCCCAAAGCGTCGCCGCGTTTGATTTTCTATTTCAAGTTGTCGATTGAATCATGGCAAAATATTTAGGTCCTATAGACAAGATCGCCCGTAGGTTTAAAGAGCCAATTTTTGGCCCTACTAAGGCTCTTGAGCGTCGTAAGGGCGCTGCTTCCGGAGGCAAAGGCAAACGCCGTAACAAGCAATCGGAATATGCTGTTCAGCTTACTGAAAAGCAAAAAGCCAAATACACCTATGGTGTTTTGGAAAAGCAATTCCGGATTACTTTCGAAAGAGCTGAGCGTCGTAAAGGCGTTACCGGTGAAGTTTTCCTTCAGATGTTGGAGTCAAGGCTTGACAACGTAGTATATCGTATGGGATTTGCTCCTACACGTCGTGCTGCTCGTCAGGTTGTGTCTCACAAGCATGTAATGGTAAACGGCCGTGTAACCAATATCTCATCCTTCCAGGTTCGTCCCGGTGATGAAATTGAGATTCGCGAAAATTCTAAAACGCTGGATATTATCAATGAAAGCCTGGGTCGCAGCCGCTACCCTTGGATTTCAGTTGATCCAGCTGCAAAGAAGGGTACATTCCTGAATTACCCAGATCGCGACTCTATCCCTGAAAACTTGAAAGAGCAGCTCATTGTTGAGCTTTACTCTAAAGCTTGATAGGTTCTTTTTCCTTAATTTTTGGCTACAAACCCGAATTATGGCCCTGTTAAATTTCCAGATGCCGGAAAAAGTAGTGCTCGAGAAATCGGGTGACTTTACTGGTCGGTTTATCCTTCGCCCACTCGAGCGTGGCTATGGTGTAACGATTGGTAACGCGCTCCGTAGGGTATTGCTATCTTCACTCGAAGGGTATGCCATTACGTCCATCAAAATACCTGGGGTTGATCACGAATTTTCCGTGGTTCCCGGTGTAATTGAAGACGTAACCGAGATCATTCTGAATCTGAAAGGCGTTCGTTTTAAGAAAATTGCAGAAGGCGATCAGAAGATTTTCGTTTCTATTCGTGGAAAAGAGGTCTTTAAAGCAGGTGATATCGCTGATTTCACCAGTTCTTTCAAGATCACCAACCCTGACTATATCGTTGCTCACCTTGATCCCAAGACTCAATTTGATATTGAGTTGACAGTTGGAAAAGGTCGTGGCTTCGTGCCTGCTGATGAAAACCGTCAACCTACCCAGGTTATCGGTGAAGTGGCCATCGATTCCATCTTTACTCCTATTCGGAATGTAAATTTCGTGGTAGAAGATTATCGTATCGAGCAAAAAACTGACTACGAGCAGTTGGAGATTGAAGTAAGGACAGATGGAACGATTGACGCTGAATCAGCATTGAAGGAGTCGGCCAATATTCTGCTTCGCCACCTGATGCTGTTCTCTGATGAGTCCATCAAGCTTCAGGCTGATGAGCCCGAAAAGAAAGATGAAGTAGATGAGAACTTCCTCCAAATGCGGAAGCTGCTTAAAACGCCACTTTCTGAACTTGATCTCTCTGTACGTGCGTTCAACTGCTTGAAGGCTGCGGATATTAAATCGCTCGGCGATTTGGTAAGTCACAACATCGCTGACTTGCTTAAGTTCCGCAACTTTGGTAAAAAGTCCCTCACAGAATTGGAAGAGTTGGTCGCTGACAAAAATCTCCAGTTTGGCATGGACGTGATTAAATTCCGACTCGACGAAGACTAATTTTTTCCGCCCAGAGAGGGCATTGCTCACCTGTGAGCTAAATACATGACCAATGAGACACGCGAATAAAAATAATCACCTCGGCAGAACAGCATCGCATCGTCGTGCTTTGCTTGCCAACCTCGCTTGTTCGCTGATTGAACACAAGCGGATAACGACTACTTTGGCCAAAGCCAAGGAGCTGCGTCGCTATGTTGAGCCTTTAATCACCCGTTCGAAAGAAGATACTACGCACTCGCGTCGTACTGTATTTGCAGTGCTTCAGAATAAAGCTGTAGTGAAAGAACTTTTCTCCAGTGTTTCTGAGAAGGTTTCCGAGCGTCCAGGTGGTTATACCCGGATTCTGAAGCTAGGCTTCCGCCCAGGTGATAACGCTGAACTTGCTATGATCGAGCTGGTTGACTTTAACGAACTTGCTCCAGGTAAAGCTTCTGACGCCAACAAAAAACGCCGTCGTCGCAGCACGAAGAAGAAAGCTGGTTCTCCTGAAGCTGTAGCTGCTGCCCCAGTAGTAGCTCCGGTTGTGGAAGAAGTAGTTTCTACTCCTGAAGTAGCTGATGTGGTAGAAGAGGTAGAAGCCGCTTCAGAAGCAGAAGAAGGTGGAACAGAAGAAGCCTAATAAGCTTTCTCTCAAAAATACTAAAGTCGATATCTCTGATGTCGGCTTTTTTTATTTTACTGTTACACTGAAAACCTCTTCAAAATATCCAATCCATAATTTTTGAACTTCGTTCATATCGACCGGATATCCGGTTTCTGCCTGGATAGAGGTTACGGCCTTGTCGTCAATTCCGCAAGGCACGATATAATCAAAGTAAGAAAGGTCGGTATTCACATTGAGTGCAAACCCATGCATGGTTATCCAGCGTCTACAACGGATTCCCATGGCACAGATCTTCCGTGCCTTTGTACTTTCTGGTTCAAGCCATACTCCGGTCGCTCCCGGCAACCTATCTCCAGCTATACCAAAATGAGCAATAACCCGAATAACCACTTCTTCGAGACTCCGCAAGTACCAACTTAGGTCAGGTTTTAGTTTTTCGAGGTCAAGAATCGGATAGCCAACCAATTGACCTGGGCCATGATAGGTAATATCGCCGCCTCGGTTAATTTTATAATACTCAATCTCCAACTCTTTACGGGCGGCTTCGTCGATCAGCAAATGTTCTGGTTTCCCGCTTTTCCCCAACGTGTAAACATGGGGATGCTCGCAGAACAAAAGGTGATTAGCCGTGGGGACTTCTTCCGACGGAGTGTTTCTGTCGGACTGAAGTTTTATTGATACATTCTCCGCAAGTAATTTCTCCTGTAAATCCCAGGCATCTGCATAAGAAATTTTTCCTATAGAGCGAAAGTTTACCGTTTGCTTTGACATCAACGAACATTATTTGCGGAAGCAGTTACCACCTGAACTTCCGGTGAGAGATGCTTTAGCAACGCTTCTACTCCGTCTTTGACCGTTTGTTTTGCATAAGGGCAACCGTGGCATGAGCCATGCATCGAGACATTCAGCACTCCGTTTGTAAATGATTCGATAAGGATATCGCCGCCATCTTCCTGTGCAGCAGGCCTGATGCGCTGGTCGAACACATTTCGAAGCACCTTAAGAAGGGCATCGTCGTCAGAGACATGCTTAGCGGGAGCAGCTCCCACATATAATATTGGCTGGTCGTCCTCAAGGTGATCCTGGATAAGGCTTCGAAGCTCAGGTACAATTTCGTCCCACACGGGGCTGTTTTTTTCTGTTTTTACGACTGTAACGTAATTTTTATTCAGCAGCACACGGTCAACATAGCGCAGGAGCAAGAGTTTTCTGGCAAGGGGGGAAGCTGCGCTGGTTGCAAAGCCGGTAAATTCAAATGGCTCGTCGGTGAGGATTCCGTTTTCCAATACAAATCGGATGGCATTGGGATTGGGAACTCCCTCTACATGTATGACGGCGGTTCTTTTCATGGCGTTTTATTTCAAGGTAAAGTTACCAAAGCGAAACGGGAAAGTAGCGATTATTCGTCGTCGTCGATACCCATGACCTGGTTTAGGGCAGCTTGAAGCTCCCGAATGGCATTTCTTTCCCGTTTTGCACTTGCCTGAACGATACCCGCCTCATAAGCGCCTATTGCATTTTGCGAATTGCCCAATTGTTCATAGCATTTTCCCAGATGATAGTACACTCCAACGTAGCCTTTGTCGAATTCAACCACTTTGTTAAAGTAGGAGTTGGCTTCCTCGGGTTGATTCATGTGCAGATATTCCAGCCCGATAGAGTAAAGGGTAAATGAATCCTGGGGTGCCTCTGCAAGAAATGCAAAGAGATGTTGAAGTCTTTCGGTTTCCATTTTTAGAACTGTGATTGAGGAAGTATTTTTACAGGTAAATAAACTACGCGCGTATGAAAATTTTAGTCTGTATCAGTCACGTTCCTGATACGACCACAAAAATCCAGTTTACTCCTGATAAAACAAGCATCAATGCAAACGGAGTTACCTTTATCATTGACCCTTACGGCGAGTACGGACTTTCCCGTGCAATAGGGTTTACGGAAGAAGGGAAACAAGCCGAAATAGTTGCCTTGTGTGTAGGAGGAGCTGAAGTGGAACCTACTTTGAGAAAAGCCCTGGCAATTGGGGCCAATAAAGCAGTACGGATAGATGCACCAGCAGGAGATCCTGGCTATGTTGCCCGCCAAATTGCTGCATATGCTGGAAAAGAAGGCTTCGATATCCTGTTTACAGGAAAAGAGTCAATTGACTTTAACGGCTCTATTGTTCCTGGCATGATTGCAGAATTACTGCATATGCCTTTTGTATCATTTGCAACCAGCATGGCGCTCGATGGCGATGACAAAGCCTCTTTCCACAGAGAAATTGATGGAGGAGAAGAAGTGCTCGAAACCAAGCTGCCGGTTGTGGTTAGCTGCCAGAAAGGAATAGCAGAATGGCGGATACCCAATATGAGGGGCATCATGGCTGCACGTACGAAGCCACTGGAGGTCGTCGCACCGGTGGAAGTAGTTGCTTACCTAGAAACTACCGGCTATGATTATCCACCTGTAAAAGGAGACTGCAAGTACTTTCCTGCAGATCAACCCGAAGAACTGGTAAGTACATTATTTCAAAAAGGACTCATCTAACCCGCGAATATGTCAGTATTACTTTTTGCAGAAAACGCCAGTGGCGAATTCAAGAAGCCAATCTGGGAAGCAGCCAGTTATGGTTTTGCGCTTGCTCAAAAAATGGGCGTAGCCCTCGAAGCGGTGTCCGTAGGGCAGGTTGCTGAGGATGAGCTGAAATCACTGGGATCATACGGCGTGACTAAGGTTCATTCCGTGAGCAGTGATGAGCTGAATAGCTTTGTAAACACTGCCTATGCGGCTGCAGTAGTTGCAGTTGCTCAGGCATCCGGGGCATCGGTTGTGATCGTTCCCCAAACATATAATGGAAGGGCCGTCGCTGCCCGTGTAGCTGCCAGGCTGGATGCAGCGCCGCTGATAGGTGTAGTTTCTTTGCTTGACCCTGCGCATGAATTTGAAGCTGAAAGGTCCTCTTATTCAGGGAAAGGTATTCAGCACGTGAAACCTAAGCGCCAGGTGCTGGTGGTTTCTCCGAAGCTCAACAGTTTTGAGATTGCTGAAAACCAGACAACAGCGGAAGTAGTTTCTTTTTCATTTGAACCAGAAGCGTCGTCGCTTGACACGGTGGTGAAAAACTTTATCAAGGCCTCGGAAGGCATCTCGCTTACCGAAGCAGATACCGTGGTATCGGCTGGCCGGGGCATGAAAGGTCCTGAAAACTGGGGGATGATCGAGGAGCTTGCCGGGTTGCTGGGTGCAGCCACTGCCTGCTCAAAGCCAACCGCCGACATGGGTTGGAGGCCACACCACGAGCACGTAGGCCAAACGGGTATCCAGATCGCTCCTAACCTGTATATTGCCATTGGCATTTCCGGCGCTATTCAGCATTTGGCTGGGGTTAGCTCTTCGAAAAATATCGTTGTTATTAACAAAGATCCGGAAGCACCGTTCTTTAAGATAGCCGACTATGGCATCGTTGGCGATCTTTTCGAGGTAGTTCCCAAAATAAACGCAGCAATCAAGCAGGCCAGAGGCTGAATCGATGGTCTGGATTTGGGAAAATCGGCTTTAACGCCGTAAATTTATATTGTTTTACGCAGTGGTAGTATTCTGACCAACGCTCAATTTACTACCCTAATCATTTTCCGGGTGAAGAAAGTTCGACTGGATATTGTTGGGTTATCGTCAAGCTCCTCGCAGGTAGGGCATTATGCCCTGATACTCGAAGATGTGGAAGGACGAAGGAGGTTGCCAATTATTATTGGTGGCTCAGAGGCCCAAGCCATTGCTTTGGAGCTGGAAGGGATAAAAACCAACCGCCCCATGACACATGACCTCATTTACAATCTGGCTCGTCATTTTGATCTGGGTTTGATAGAAGTGATAATCAATGACCTGCAACAGGGTGTTTTTTACGCTCGATTGGTTATGGATTCGCATGGAGAGGTGTCGGAAATTGACAGCCGGCCCAGTGATGCTGTTGCCATTGCTGTGAGGTTTAAGGTGCCGATTTATTGCCACGAAAGCGTGCTAAGGGAGGCTGGCATCGAAATCAGTGAAGAAGACGGAGGCTCTCCCTTTTCCCTCGCGGAAATCGAAAAATCAGATCCTGTCGAAGCAGAACCCGCTCCAGTGAGATCTGGGCTCAGCGGATCAGAGGAAGACCTGACCGAACTCCGTAAGCGCCTGGATGAAGCACTGAATAAGGAAGATTACGAACTGGCCGCCCGGCTTCGGGATGAAATCAGGCGAAAAACCGGTGAGGATTAAATAAAAAAAGCAGCCCAAAAGGCTGCTTTTTTCTTTATTGGCTTGGTTTGCTTAACCTGTTATTTCAGTTTAAAGGTGATCGTTACATTCAGGGTTTGAACACCAGCCGAAGGGTCAACGGCATTAAACCGCCAGCTTCTGATCGCATCGAGGCCCGCTTGCTTCAGTTCATTTTTATCCGTGATAGCAGTAACTGAAATAACAGTACCGTCAGGTGCTACCTTGAATACGAACTTTACCTTTCCTTCTTGCTGAGAATTATACTTTGGTTGGGGAATGGAAATCGGCTTGCGGCCATTTGCTCCGCCCACACCTTCTCCAAAAGAATAAAGACCATTGGGGTCAAGTACGCGTATATCCGGTGTTCCAGCATTGCCTGTGCCAGAGGTATTGGTGCCTTGGTTAGAACCGGGTGTACCCGTTTGGGTTGAAGGCTTTACGGGCTGGGTACTTGGTGTGCTCGGATTGGTGCTCGGAGCGTTTGTGCTAGGCGTAGAGGGAGGAGTTGGGGTTGGCTTCGGAGGGGTTGGCGTAGGCTTTGGGGGCGTTGGTGTAGGCTTTGGAGTGGTACTGGGCACAGTTACGGGAGAGGGTGCCGGAGTAGTAACAACTGGAGGAACCTGGGTTGGTTTTACAGCTGGAGTAGGGGTCGGCTTAGATGCGGCCGAAGGTGGGGGCGTTTCTGCTGGTTTTTCTACAGGAGGTAGAAAATTATTCACCTTGCGGCTGCCATTCGTATTGTTTCCAAAATCAATGGCACCCACCACTTCATATTCTTTGAAGCCGGGAGGGGGAATGCGTTGACGGTAAGCCGTCCATATCAGGCTAAATAGCAAAAGAAGCACGGTGGTTGAAGCCGTGATAATGCCACTGATGGCCATATTTTTACGTTCTTCCGCTTCGAGTTCTGGAGAGTACATGGGAGCTTTTAATTTGAATATACGCGAAAATCTTCACTTTATTCTAAAGAGAAGCAAAGTGCAAATTTCCACAAAATATACCTTGTTTACGCTATTTTCTTCTCCCAGGATTCAACCAATCGGATCAGTTCTTCTTCGATGTTGCGGCCTTTGTCGCGGGAATACCAGAGTTGTAGTTGTTTTACCACTTCATCGTGGGTGATCTCCGGATGCTTTTTGGATTCGATCATGATTTCCTGGGCCGGTATTGGGCGAGGTCCCCACTGGCCTATTTCATTTCCGGTTTCTTCGTCTATCACAATGAGTTTCGGAATAGACCGGCTTCCATTGGTCAGGTATTGGTCCATCAGGTCGGTATGCTCATCCCTTAGCACCATACGTAGCGAAATATTAGGGGCAGCGTCAGCGATTAAAGATAGAATGGGCACTATCTGAGAGGCGTCACCACACCATCCTTCGGTAATAACCAGCCATTGATATTTACCTGAAAGGTTTGCCAGTCGGGTGCGAAACTCCGGATTGAGAGAAACCGATTTCATGACCCTTTCCATCCGGTAAATATTCAGGCGGGAAAATTCCAAAAGCTCCGGCGTTTGTATAGGTCCGGTATTTTTACCTTCATCCGCAAGGGTCTTTACCTTGTTCAGGTAAGACACGAAATCCAGGCCTTGGTTGAATGTGTCCGTAGGTGATAACGATGAGCTTGTCATAGGAAGAGGATTGGCAGTTCAATAAAATTATCCAAAATTAGAGGAGAAAAGGAATGATTCGTCGGACTTTACTTCGGTACGAGAGGTATGAATTCCCATATTGGCGAATGAGTTTTGTTTCTTCCCAGCCACTGCCTATCCACAGATATGCAAAAGTTAACAGAAAAAGAGCCACAGAGAAATTACCCGGAAACCACACCACGTAAGTGACCATGATTAGTACGACTCCAAAGTATAACGGATGTCTTACCAAACGGTTTATGCCCGTTGTGGTGAGCTGTATGGGTGTTTTTTCTTGCTGATAAATGCCCAGAAACTCAGTTATGGCATAATTTCGGAACGCTGCTTTACATATCCAGCATGCAGATATTGCAGGAATGAGCGCCAATAGCCTGATGGGAAGTGGAAGAAAGCCCGAAAAGCCCGAAAGTTGAATCAATTGAAAATACAATAAGGGCAGGAGGGCTAGTGTCGCAATGAGGTTGTAGCCGATTCGGTACCATTTTTTGCTCGAAGGAAATTTTCCCCAAAACCATGACTTTACCTTATCTGAGGCAAGGATGCTGTGGACTGTGAAATAGACGGCCCATCCCGCCAAAAGACTCCATTCCGATTGTGAAAGCATCCTCCGGTTATTTTCGGATAAACATCGCCAAATGAAACAGAAATTGTATAAACAAAAAAGACCGCAATTTGCGGTCTTTTTGAGTGGAGAATATCGGAGTCGAACCGATGACCTCTTGCATGCCATGCAAGCGCTCTAGCCAGCTGAGCTAATCCCCCTTAAAATTGGACAGCAAATATAGCGGTTGGGTTTCGATGCTGCAAACTTCAGCGCTTGTTTTTTTTCGACTTCTTCCAGAACGTCAGCCAGGCCATGCTCCTACTTCCTTTATTCATGATCTGGCTCCGGCGCTTGTTGTATATCTTTTCCAGCGAATACCGAACATCATTCATGAGGGCCACAACTACACGGTGCTCCAGTTCCTGGCCTGCATATATTACCTGGTCGTGCATTCTGGCTGCAGAAAGAAAGGTTTGCTGTTGATCAAGCGAAAGTCCGGTGGTATGCATAATGGCCGATTTTAGCTCAGTGGTCGAAAGCGTTTTAATATTCATTCGCCCGTCAGGATCAAGGTAATGCTTCCAGAGACTGTCCAATACATAAAACAGGGAGGTCTGATTGGTCTGCATTTGCGCTAACTGCCTGAGCTGCTTTCGCATGCGTTGCCATTCCCATTGGTGTCTGCGAAGGGTTGCGTAAGTATTTATCGGCTTCCAGGCGATAATGATTATCAGGGCAAGCACTCCGATAGAAATAAGGCTCCACAGGGGCCATTTCTTAGGAGCAGGAGGATCAGTCAAAGGAATGAAGGAGTCCTGGATGGTAAAATTCAGGCTGTCAATATTGGCCGAAAGGTGGCTATTGAGTGAAACTGTATCGCTGGAAGCATCTCTCCAAAGGGTATCGGTTTCGGCTACAAATCCGATAATTAGCCGCAAAGATTGTTCGGGGGCCATGTCGAAAGAACGTACAGTGATCTTCCACACCGAACGGGAAACTTCGCCTTGGGTGCGTTGATCGAGTACCTCTACCGATATGGCTTCGAAAGGCGGCGATGCCAGACCTGCCATTGGAGGAAATACGGGCTTGAAATTTTTGGGATAAAATGCTTCCGCCTCTGCAACCATTGGCCGGCCGACTGAAAAAGTGTCCTCCAGGAAACGAATCCGCACGGTCTCGGTTTGCGCAGAAACCAAGCTGCACGTTCCCAGTATTGCCCACAGTAGGGTAATTTTCAGAAAGGTGCTCATAAGCGGATACGTTGATGGTTCCTTTGTTTGAAGAAACGCTCTAATACAGGTAGGTAATCGTGGCGGGTATTGATCGGGATGAGCCCTATTTTATGCCTTTTGCAAAAAATCTGTAGCCTTCTGTCCACTTCATCCATGCTGCGGAGCATGGCTTGCCGGTACTCGGGGTCGCCAGCGCTGATCCAGCGTGGGGCACCACCTTCCAGGTCCTGGATGGGAATAATGCCGGCACCAAACGGAAAAAACTCGTTTGGGTGATATAAGCGGATGAGAATAACGTCGTGGTGCTGCTGAAGCCTGGCCAAAATGGTTTCGAAGCCCTGGTCAAGGAAGTCAGATACGATAAAAATTACGCTCCGCCGCTTGAGCACATGGGAGGTAAACTCCATGGCGGCGGTGAGGTCCGTTTTCCTGCTTTTGGGTTGCCAGGTAATGAGATTCCGTACCAGTTGCAGGATGTGCTTTCTGCCCTTTGAGGGTTTGAAATAACGCTCCAGCTGATCGGAGAATAGCGCCAGTCCGATTTTGTCGTTGTTTTTCCAGGCAGAAAAAGAGAGTAAGGTTACGATCTCGGCTCCTACTTGTCTTTTTTTCTCATCGCCGGGCCCAAAATCCTCGGAACCACTAACATCAAAAAGGATAAACAGGGTCTGTTCCCGTTCTTCACGGAATTTTTTTACGTAGGGAATGCCCGTTTTAGCCGTTACGTTCCAGTCGATGGAGCGGATATCGTCGCCATATTGGTAGAGCCGTACTTCGTCAAACTCGAGCCCCTGGCCTTTAAAAGCAGATTGATATTCCCCTGCGAAAGTGGTGTTTACCACCCTCCGCACCTTTATTTCCAGCCGTTTTACTTTTTTTAAAATCTCCTTCATGGGCGATTAAACAGCTACAGGCGCTTTGATGGCAGGGTAAGGGTCGTAGTTGAGCAAAGTGAAGTCTTCGTAGGAGAATCCGAAAATAGAGGTTACCTCCGGGTTTATTTGCATCACTGGCAGGGCCCTCGGTTCGCGGCTAAGCTGGAGATTTACCTGCTCAAAGTGGTTGTGGTAAATGTGTGCATCGCCGAAAGTATGTACAAAGTCGCCGGGTTGGAGGCCGGTAACCTGCGCCATCATCAGGGTGAGCAGGGCATACGAAGCGATATTAAACGGAACACCGAGGAAAAGATCGGCACTGCGCTGATAAAGCTGGCAGGAAAGCCGGCCCTGAGCTACGTAAAACTGGAAAAGGGTATGGCAAGGAGGAAGCGCCATTTGGCTAATCTCAGCGGGGTTCCAGGCACTAACTAATAAGCGGCGGGAATCGGGATTTCGCTTGATTTCATTTTCCAGCCAGGCGATCTGGTCCACGGTTTTGCCATCGGCCCCTTGCCATGAGCGCCATTGCACGCCATATACACGCCCGAGGTCGCCGTTTTCATCGGCCCATTCATTCCAGATAGATACCCCGTTTTCCTTAAGGTAGCGGATATTCTGCTCCCCTTTCAGAAACCATAGGAGCTCGTGAATAATGGATTTGAGGTGTACTTTTTTGGTAGTAACCAGCGGGAATCCCTCGCTGAGGTCGAAGCGGAGTTGATGCCCGAAAATACTCCGGGTGCCTGTCCCGGTACGGTCGCTTTTATCTACTCCCTGTTCGAGCACATGCTGCAGCAGATCGTGATAGTTTTTCATGGGAGTTGAAGTTAATCTAAAATTAACGGTCCGCACCTCCGCAATCGTCAATTTTGGTTCAGAAGTAGAAATAAAGCCGTGAATTACGTTACTTCGCGGCTGATTGGCAGGATGATATGAAAGTAAAAAAGGTAAGCGAAACCTACACCCTCAAAACCGAGCTTGTACTTCCCAACGATACCAATACGCTGGGAAATCTGATGGGCGGAAAACTGCTCCATTGGATGGATATTATCTCGGCTATCTCTGCCCAGCGCGCCTCTAATCGTACCGTCGTTACGGTGGCTGTCGATTTCGTAGAGTTTAAAGCATCTATTCCTTTGGCCTCAGTGGTAATCCTGGAGGCCTGGGTTACCCGGACTTTCAATACCTCCATGGAGGTAAGAATAGAGGTAGCTGTCGAAAATCTGCAAACAGGTACCCGCTTTTCAAGCAATACTGCCTTTTATACCTTCGTTGCTGTTGACCAGGCTGGATCTCCCATTCCGGTTGCTAAGGTAGAGCCAGAGTCAGAACTGGAGCACAAATGGCACGAAGACGCACTGGAACGCAGAGAAATGCGGCTCCTTTTGGCCGGACGGATGAAGGCCGATGAAACGACGGTTTTGAAACGAAAATTTGGACTCTAAGGTCAATCCTACTTTTGGCAAAAATCAGGATTTCCCCTTATCTTGTGTCAATCTCTTAGAAAAGAACTCCTTTCATTGAAAAAATATCAGCTAACATGGATGCCGCAGGCCAATTAGACAAACTAGACAGAACCATTCTGGAGATTTTATTGAAGGATGCCAGGACCCCCTACCTCGAGATAGCCCGGATGTGCGACGTATCAGGCGCTACTGTGCACCTGCGTATTCAGAAGCTGGAAAAAATGGGCATCATTGAAGGTTCCCGACTGATTTTGAATTATAAAAAGCTGGGCCTTGGTATCGCCGCATTTGTGGGCATGTACATGGATAAAGGCAATCAGCTCAAGGATACCTTTCCCTACCTGAAAGACATTCCCGAAATCGTGGATTGCCACTACACCACTGGCGGGTATGCCATTTTTATCAAAATTTACTGCAAAGACACCACGCACCTCCGCGACCTGCTGGTAGATAAGCTGCAATCCATTCCTGGCGTTCGTCGCACGGAAACCTTCATATCTCTGGAGCAGAATTTCTCCCGCGAACCCTCGTTGTCAGACCTTTGGGGCACCTCAAAAATTTTCGAACCCCTTCCTGTTAATTCCTGAACCCGAATAACTTGGACCCTTCGGTCAGGATATTTGCAGGCCCTGAGTTTATCACGGACGTAAGGTCTGGAGCCAGCTGTGAAGCCCTTGCGGTAGCAGATGGCCGGATTCTCCGCTCAGGCACTTATTTCGAACTTAAAAAGCTATTTCCTCATGCCCGGGTCATTGACCTGGGCATTGGTTTTGCCTATCCTGGCCTGGCAGATGCGCACGGCCACCTCACCCGGTTGGGGCGATCTTTGTCAGAGGTTGACCTCACGGCATGCCGCTCCTGGGAGGAAGTGCTAGCCAAAGTGGTCGCTTACGCCCAAACGCATCCTCAGGGCTGGATACTTGGCCGGGGCTGGAACAATGAAAAATGGGCTGACCGTCAATTTCCCGACCGATACGAACTGGATCGCCTCATTCCGGATCGACCCGTATTGCTTGAGCGCATCGATATCCATACCGCGCTGGTTAACGGGGTGGCGCTTTCGCTCGCGGGAATGACCGAGGTAACAACGATCGCTGGTGGGGAAATTTTGTGGGAAAAAGGCGTGCCAACCGGGTTGCTTTTCGACCATGCCATTGACCCCGTTTGGGCACAAATCCCGGCGCCTTCTTTTGCCGAAACCCAAACACACCTTTTACTCGCCCAGAAATCCCTTTTTGCGCATGGAATTGTTTCTGTAGGCGATGCCCTGCTTCCCGATAGCGAAATTGAAGTCATAGAGGCCCTGAAATCGGAGGGTCATTTTCCGCTAAGGGTATATGGAATGTTGCCCGCTGATGAGCACCACCTGGAAACATGGTTACCCCGTGGCCCCAAACTGGATCCTGATTTTACCCTGCGGGCTTTTAAGGTATTTGCCGATGGTACCATGGGCAGCCGCACGGCCTGGCTAAGGGAGCCTTATGCAGATAAGCCTTCTACTCAGGGAATCGCTATTTGGGAAACGGAGATATTGCAACACGTGGCCGAAAAGGTGTATCAGGGTGGCTTTCAGTTGTGTGCACATACCATTGGCGATGCAGCTTTGGCGCAGGTGCTCGGGGTGTACCGGCAGGCATTGAAGGGCGACAAAAGCGCCCGCTGGCGGATTGAGCATGTCCAACTTGCCGATCAGGCTCAGCTGAATGATTTTCAGGCTATGGGCATTATTGCTTCTCTTCAGCCCCAACATGCCGCTTCGGATGCCCCCTGGATCGTGGAGCGGTTGGGCGCCGATCGCGTAACACATACCTATCCGTTGAAGAGCCTCATTTATCAGGCACCTGATTTTGCCCTTGGGAGTGATTTTCCGGTGGAACCGCCCGATGCCCTGGCTGGTATGGCTGCTGCTATTTTTCGAAGAAATCCTTTAAATCAGACTGAGTCCATTTCCCCATCACAAGCATTGTGGGGATACACCGGCGGGGCAGCATATGCCACTTTTGCCGAAAATTCACGGGGAAAACTATTGCCAGGATTCGAAGCTGATATCACGGTAGTGGATTCACCGCTTATGGATTTGCGTACCTGGGAAGGAAAAAAACCGGGGATACTCGCTACGGTTGTGGCTGGGGAGATTGTTTTTCCCGATTCATCCATATAATTTGAAATTTAACCGCCGAGACTGCTTTTTTTGCAACTACTGGCTTAAGATTTGAGTAATATCGTCAGGACTTGTTCCGGGCAAATTTTGTACCTACATGATCAGACAAGGACAACAACTGAAGCTGAGCCAGCGGATTTCCCCGCAACAGATACAGTTTATTAAGCTGCTTCAGGTTCCTACGGCATCGCTTGAGCAAAGAATTAAAGAGGAAATAGAGCAGAATCCTGTTTTGGAGGATTCTCAAACCGGATATCAGGATGATGAGCCTGAAATTAGACCCGAGAAAAATATTAAAGAAGAAACTCCGGGAGGCGAAGACCGCACCTGGGACGAAGCCTCCGGCCAATCGGAAGAGTACGACCACCGCACCAGAAACCTGAAAAACGACGACGACGAAGAAGACTATCGTTCGCCCATCATTCAGCAGGACTCTTTGCTCGATCAGCTGGAATCTCAGCTCTCGATGCTCAACCTGACTGAAAAGGAGAAAATGATCGGCGAACAGATCATTGGCAACATCGATGAAGATGGCTATTTGTCCAGCCGAAACAATGTGGATCCCATCCGGGCCATTGTCAATTTTTTGGGTTTCCGCCAGCAGATAGCCGTAACGGTAGAAGAGGTAGAGGGGATATTGCTCCACATCCATCAATTTGATCCGCCGGGCGTCGGTGCCCGTAACCTGCAAGAGTGTCTGATCCTTCAGCTGAAAAGAAAACACCATACCCCCCTGGTCGATTTGGCCGAGCGAATCATCGAGGATTTTTTCGAAGAGCTTCAAAAGAAACACTTTGATAAAATGCGCTCACGCTTGGGCGTTTCCGATGAAGAGCTGCGTGAGGCCTACGAATTGATTAAAAAGCTGAATCCCAAGCCTGGAGATGCCCAGCCCGTCAATAAGCACGAAATCATTATTCCTGATTTTTTGGTGAAGGTGGAAAACGGGCAGGTACTGGTGTCGATGAATAGCCTCAATTCTCCTGATTTGCGGGTGAGTAAGCATTATACCCAGCTTTTGAAGGAGTTTACGGCTATGTCAAAAAACAAAAAGACAGAAGCCGTAAAAGAAACCATCGACTTTGTAAAGCAAAAAATTGATTCTGCGCAGTGGTTTATCGATGCGCTTAAGCAACGCCAATTTACCCTCCTCAATACGATGGAGGCCATCATTGAAAAGCAAAGGGAGTTTTTTATTTCTAATGGAGATGAGCGAAAGCTACGCCCCATGATCCTGAAGGATATAGCGGATGTGATCGAAATGGATATTTCCACGGTAAGCCGCGTGGCCAACAGCAAGTACGTACAAACGGATTTTGGCATCCTGCCCCTCAAATTTTTCTTCTCTGAAGGAATAGAAACTGAAGATGGTATGGTTTCGAACCGGGAAGTGAAAAAGGCCCTGGAAGAAATGATCAATGCCGAGGATAAACTTAAGCCGCTTTCTGACGATACCATCGCCGATATGCTCAAAGAAAAGGGCTACAACATCGCCCGCAGAACAGTAGCAAAATACCGCGAGCAATTAGGGATGCCCGTTGCCCGGTTGCGCAAAGAGGCTTGATTCCGCATTCTTAAGCAAAAAAAAATCCCTGGCTCATCACCAGGGATTTTTCATTTATCAGCGTTTGGGTCAGCGGACCACCGTTATGGTTCTGGCTTCTTCAATGCCTTGTCCATTTACATCTACGGCGCTTAGGTTGTATACGTACACGCCTTCGGGTACGTCATTTCCTTTGGTATCTCTTCCATCCCATTCAAAGTCAGGATTGCTTGAGGCGAACACCAACTGTCCCCAACGGTTGAATACCATGATGGAGAAAGTCTCCATTTTGTAGTAACCAATGCGATAAGTATCGTTGATTCCGTCGCCATTGGGAGAGAAAGCGCTTGGCAAAGAAATATTCGATACCTTTTTCACTTCGATGATCGTGGAAGCCTCGAGTGGACATCCGTTTGCGTCGTCTGCCTTAAGCGTTACGTTGTAGATACCCGGATACTGGTACTGGTAGGCAGGGTCAGCCACATTGGAAGTGCTTCCATCACCAAAGGCCCAGCTCCACTTTTTCAGGTCAATGGTAGCGGATGAATTGAAGTTAGCCAAAGCCAGAGGCAGCTCCAGCACGGTTGCTGAACTGTTGATGGCAAGGGTATTCGGCTCATACACCGACGCAATGACCGGGGTCCGCACATTCACGCACCCAAAGGCTGAAACAGGTTCTACGAAGTAGGTAGTTTCAAAGGGGAGCGGAGGCGTACTGTAATAGTAGGCGGTTTGGAAGGGCAGCGAATCAGTAACGGCATTGTACCAGCGTACTTTCACATCCGGTGCGGTGATAGCGCGCAAGAATGCATTGTCGCCGAAGCAAACGGTATCCTGGGTAAGGATCGGTGTTTCAGGCAATGGGTGTACGGTAACGGTTTGAGCCGTAACATTGAAGCAGCCAGAATCGGTCATGACCGTGAGTTGTGCACGATATTGACCATCTTCACGATACCTGTGACCAGGAGATGGATAGGTAGAGCCGGTGCTGTCGCCAAACTGCCAGTTCCAGCTTACGATGTCTCCGGTTAATACGGTTGACAAATCCTGGAACTTCATTGTGTCTGGTAAACAAACACCCACGGTTTTGTATAGAGCTTTAGGCGCAGGATTGATCACTACGTCTTTGAATGCGGTATCCACACAGGTTTCACTGCTGGCGATGGCCAGGTATACCCGGTAAGTACCGGAACCACTGGTGTTGTAGCGGTGTTCTGTATTTTGGCCTACAGCTGTTTTTCCGTCTCCAAAGTTCCAGTGCCAGTAAGAGATAGGCGTTGTACCGGAAGGAATAGAGGCATCTGTGAAAATAGTCGTTACGTTTTCGCAGGTTTCATCGTAGGTGAACTCGGCTTTGGGCTTAGGATACACCGTTACCTCCCGCTGGGTAGCATCGGTACAGCCCTTGTCGGTGGTTACTGATACCGATACCAGGTAGGTGCCGGGGTTGTCGTAAACGTGGGTGGGCTGAAACTGGGTAGAGGTGTTGTTGGGACTGGTTGGGTCTCCAAATATCCAGAAAGCAGATTGGATGAAGTCGAAAGATCCTTCAACTACGGATCCGCTCACCAGAAATACCACGCTGTCCTGGCAGGCATTGAGCACTTGAAAATCGGCAACCGGATTCGGATGAACGATGGCCGTTTTCTTGCGGGTTGCAGGACAGCCTCGGTCAGAAACCACTGTCAGCGCCACATTATAGAACCCAAAGGTAGGGTAGGTATGGGTCGTGCTGGTAACTCCAGAAACCGTGGCAGTGCTGTCGCCATAGTTCCAGGTATAGCTCGAAAGTGCTCCTGAAGCAATGGTTGAGCTGCTCACCATGTTAATGGGCAGTCCATCACAAGCCTTTGTTACTGTAAAGTCAGGAACAGGAATCGGATAAACCTCTACTGCTACAATACTTGTGTCGCGGCAGCCCCTTTCAGATTCTACAATCAATTTGACCTGGAAAGAACCTGCATTCGTAAAGGTATGCGAAGGGTTTTGCTCCTGAGACGTAGAACCATCTCCAAAATCCCAGAACCACTGTACGATAACGCCATTTACGACTGACGAGGTGTCTTGGAACTGGGTCGCAATGCCCTGACATCCGGTAGCGGGCGTAAATCCGGCCAAGGGTTTAGGAGCGTTGGTAAGAGTGGTGTAAACCGTATCTCCCGGACAACCATTGGCGTCATAAGGAATGACCCACATGGTGGAGTCTTTTGCGATGTTAGCTACCGTAATATTGGCTTGCGTAAAACCACCTGCATTCCACAGGTAACTGGCTCCACCTGCAGCAGTAAGGGTAGTGGCTCCACCGGGGCAAACCTCGGTATTACCGGCAATTTGTCCCGGAGGACCGACCTTTACTTGTACGGTTGTGTACTTGATGTCGCTGGAGCAACCGTTGTTGAAAGAAACGACGGAGTAGGTGGTGTTAACCCGTGGGGCCACCTTGATACTCTGAGCCGTATCTCCAGTACTCCAGAGGTAGGTGTTGCCCGCGATAAGGTTGCCCTGAGCGGTAAGTATGATTGAATCACCGATACAAATACTCGGGTTCGCAGGGACAATGTCTGTTTGGAGGGTAGGATTGATGTACACATTTACAAAGTCGTAAGTGGTACATATTCCTGCCGTATCCGATACCTGCAACAAATAAAAGAGGCTATCCTGTATACTTCCGTTATTCGGGTAGCTAAAAATAGGCTGGGCAATAAGGGGATTGCTCAGGGCCGTAGGAGGGGTCCAGAGGTAGTTTTGGTTAGCTAAGCCCGGTGTTCCAAGTGGGAACACATAGTTAGAGCAAATGGTAACATCCGACCCCGCATTTGCCGTTACCCCTGTTGTGAGGTTCACAATGCCTGGAATAGTTACCCGGCAACCAAAGGTATCCACTGCATTCAGCGTGAAGAAGTAGTCGTTTGGTGCAGGATATAGATGCAATAGCGAGGAATCTGTACGGAAAGGGTTCAGGTTCAGATTTCCGTTTCCATTCCATACGGTAGTCGGAAAAATGCTGCTGTAAGGACTAGGAATAGTCGAAACGGGCAGGAAGCTCAATTGGACTTCATTACAATCGGTTGGGGTCCCGATGGCATCTGAATGTCGCAGCACATCTTCTACATAAACAATGATTGTGAACTGGTTCAATCCTGGAACAGGACATGCGTCGTCCCGAACTGTTACCACGAAAAAGTAGGCACCATCAGCAGTAAGCGGCGGAGTCCAGCAAAAACGAGCAACCGGCGAGGCTCCTGTCACGGTGTCCAGTACCGTAGCGTTTGCGGCATCTGTAAAGGTTGCCCCAGGAATACCTTTATTCCAGAAGATGGTATAATTGAGCGTGGGGTCCTGGCTAATTACCGGGATATCGAAGCAAAGATCTGTACCAGGGCAGGTTTTAGCTTCCTGGAAGCCAATGGGGTTAGCAGGAACATCGTCAGGGCCAATATTTACCGACTGAATACCCCCTGATTGTGGGTTAGTAGAAGTACAGCCCGGGATTACGGTAATCTGCATGTCGCGGGTTACCTGGCCTATTTGTACGCCATTCCTCCATTCTTTTACCACAATACACATTACCCCAACCACTTGGTTTCCGGTAGGATTCGGGATCATGCTCAGGTCACCCGTAAGTGGGTTCATATTAATCTGCCAAGATGGACCCAATGGCGAAGTAGGTGAGAAGCCGAAGTTGTAATTAACCGGCGCTCCGGCATTATCAAAACAAGGGCCCAATTCGTAGGAAAGAGAATCTCCGTTAGGGTCATAGGCACCCTGGTTAAAAGTAAAAGGCTGACCCGCACAGATATAGGGTACTGGTGGGTTAAGGAAGGTAGGAGAGCTGTTGCAAGGGCTGATAGTAAGGTCGATGGTCGTAGAGCCAGAGTAAATACCCGCATTTGCGGCTCCTGAGTCAATTACTCCGTTACGGCAGCAGTTGTACCACGAGATGGTAAACTTGGTACAGGTAGTACTACAGAAATCATAGTCCCGGTAATAAATCGCTTCCGCTACTCCATTGAGGGGAGCAGCGCCATTTCCCTGACAGCCGGTTGGGTGTGGAAGACCCGAGCCGGGGTTTAGCAATGCAGGGCAAAGGGGGGTTACTTCTGTATAAGAAACAAACTGCCAACCACCAATTGGGACAGGGGCAGCACAGCCACCGTTTCCTGTAAAGGTGATGGTAGGGGCTCCCGGAGCATTGAAGTTGTTAACCGGAATGGAAGTTGCACCACCCTTGCAGTCGTAATAGGTTTTGTGATAAATCCGGAAGGTACATGTACCCAAACATTCATAGCTAATATCCACACCCATGTAGTGGCTGGCAAAGGCGGCGGGTAAAGCAACTCCTGTGATAAATAGCAATGCGACCAGCCGGGTAAACAATGATTTCATTCTCCTGGAAAATTGAAGGATGGACAAAAAGAGCAGTTTAGCAAACGAAAAGGCAGGAAATACCTGACTAAAGGGGAAAAGTGTTGGTACAAAAACGACTCTCCTGTGCTTTTTGGTGCACAAGGGGAAGACATTCTTACAAGATTAATAAAAGCGCACCTGTGATTCATCTGATTGGGTGTGTACGGTGTACACTGATTCCGAATCTGACCTGAATGAAGGATGAATAGTTTACAGAGTACGCAAACTAGGCAATAATTCTGAAATTTGCACCGTTATTTTCGGGTAATGTTCGCTGATATATCATTTTTATTCTCGTATTAATTCCCTCTGTATCAACAGATGAGCGGGTTAGAAAAAAAATGAACATCCTGTGGCGAAATTAAAGTGTAAGATATTTTTTTACTCAAAGCCTGCCAACGCAAGCCTTTTGCTCTATTATCGTAGTCTCCACAAACATGTAAGAAGTGGACCGATTGTGAATAGTGGCTATTGCGTGAGTGATTGTAAGATTCTGGCGTTTCCCGATGTTTCATTTTGTGAAGTAAATACAAAAGTCAGTAATAGTGTCATTTTGTAAAATCGAACTATTCGCCGTAAACAAGGGTATTGTTAAGACAACAAATTTGCTTTATACGGTCATATAAGAAAGACAGCGTTTTAAATCAAGGTGAAAATCCTTACTTTTGTTTCAACCCAAACTGTTTGCCAATCATTGCACATGGGAAAAAACGTTTACCCTTTCCAAATGAAAGTCTCTTCAGCTTTTCGGACTACTGTACTGCTGGGAATTATGCTTGCAGGCGCTTTTGCTGCCCAAGCTTCCCACTTCATGGGGGTCGATATCACCTACGAATGTGTGGGTCCCTGTACCTATCGTATTTACCACAGTACATATTATGATTGTGGTGGAGGCGCAACGCCTACTCCAGTAGGTACAGCGACACCTCCTCCCGCTCCTACAGTTACTTTTACAGGTATTCCAAACGTACCAGGACAGGGCTGTAATCAGCCTGTGGCTGTTGGAGGAGGCTGGACCTTTGTTTCCTACACAGAGGTAACGCCCATTTGTCCTACCACAGCTACCCAGTGTACTACTCCGAATGCGCCTATTCGTGGAGTATCAGAAGCTCGCTATTATCGCGACTATAACTTCTGTAATACCACTTGTAACAAGTATAGGATCGTCTGGAGCAACTGCTGCCGGAACTATGCTATTACTTCAGGTGCGAGTGGGGATGGCATTTACTCCGGACAAACAATCATTGACAAGAGCATCTCTCCTTGTAATGGTTCTCCTAGGTTCTCAAACCCTCCGGTTCCCTACATCTGTGCAGGACAGCCCTTTACCTTTAACCAAGGGGCTTTTGACCCAGATGGCGACTCCCTTTCGTACGCCCTCGGGCCTTGCTACGATAATACTGCAACTACTCAGATAGGCTATGGTGCTGGATTTTCTCCCACCCAACCTATGGGTCCCACCTGGAACGTAACAGTTAACGCACTTACGGGTGATGTTACCATGACACCAAACCCTACGGGCCAGATCGTTGTGGCCGTTATGTGTCTCGTTGTTACTGAGTGGCGAAATGGGGTTCAAATTGGAACTGTATCCCGCGATATTCAGATCACGGTTATCAACTGTGCCCAGTTTGGACAGAATAACTCCTCTCCGCATATTGACACCCTTACCAACGTAATTGGCGGCACTTCTGGTCCGGGGCTAACTATCACGACTTGTACCTGTTCCGAAGTCTGTTTCGATATTCCGGTTATTGACCCCGATCCCAACCAGACCTATACCTTCTACTGGAACCAGAACCTGCCTGGTGGTACTTTTTCCAATGTAAACAACCCTACTACGCCAGTCGATAGTATTGTGGTTACAGGTGCTACTCCTACAGGACGAATATGTTGGGTCACGCCTACCACTCCGGGTACATACCAGGTACTCCTTACTGTAAAAGACAATGGCTGTCCGATTATCGGCTCCACTCAGGTAACGGCAGTTATTAACGTACAGGGCTGTATTCTGGATCCATACATTAGTACCCAACGGATTGGATGTTACGATATCCTCTTCAATGGTATTGCTTGTGGAGGTACACCACCGTTTACCTATTCATGGACCGGAACGGGTAACATCAACTTTAACCCTACTCGTACCAATAAATCCTTTACCCACCAGTTTCCTGGTCCGGGCAACTATAGCTACCAGCTGGCAATCACCGATTCTAACGGCATTGTTTCCACAGCAGTCGGAGCCATTACGCTTGCAAATACTGCCGTTGCTGATGCAGGCCCTGATTTTACCCTGTGTCCGGGTTCTACCGGGACTATCGGTACACCAGGATTGCCAGGCTATAACTATCAATGGTCGGCCATTCCGAATATTGGATGGGCAGCTTCGCCTAACCCTACCACTGCTATTGCGCAGGTGCGGTTGAACAATACCTCTACCATATCTATTCCAGTGAATTATGTATTAAGAGCCACCGATGCCAATGGTTGTGTGGATTTTGATACCGTACAGGTGACATTCTCACCCAAACCTCCTGTATCGCTGAGTGGCACGAGTGCCACTTGTGTTGGAACCTCTGCCACAGTCGGCTATTCGAGCATTCCACCAACCGGCGCCATTTACAGCTGGGACTTTGCAGGCGGTACGCCTGTAGGCTTCGGCACGGGCCCTGGTCCGCACGACATAGTGTGGAACACCCCGGGTGTAAAGCGGGTGCGGGTATGGCTGACAGCAGGCGGATGCGCCTCGGATACGGCATCGTTCAACGTAACGGTTAGCGGCATTCCTACGGCCAACTTCACCGGACCCACCACGATTTGTGCGGGTAGCCCTGCCCAGTTTTCGTACAACGGCAGCGGAAGCAGCACGGCCACATACAACTGGACCTTCGACGGAGGCTCAGGCGGAACTGGCCAA
>JBGSTW010000029.1:0-459853 GCA_041753595.1 Bacteroidia bacterium
CAAACTACTTCCGAAGACTCACAAAAGACTACGAATACACCGTGAGATCATCAAAATATTGGGTTTTTTGGGGGAACATTACGATAATTTTGAACAGAATGCTCAGACAATCAACAACTTAGATTTCCGAACAAGCTCTAAGGCCGTACGGGCTTCATTATAGTCAAGAGATGATAGCATTTTCCTTGTCTCCGCAATTTCTGAAATGTTTTCTGAACCTCTGGTTTCTGGCTCATTCAGGTGGTTGCAGGAGAATACCAAAAGCAAAACAGTGCAAAATAAGAGTGTGAATGATTTTGACATGGTTTTTGAATTAAGATTGATTTTTTAAAATATGTTCAAGTTTACGTTTGAATCCTGACTCCCAATAGGGAAGGAATCCCCAGAAAATCGTATTTCCTTGCGCATCAACGATCCAAACATGGGGTACCATCGCCACACCCATACTTCGCGCAGCAGCATCTGAGATAACATAGGTCGAAAGGGTCGTTTGCTTTTCGGGCCGCCAATGAGATGCTTGGGCCAGGCTGTCCTCCCTGGGATCAGAGGACCACCGAACCAGATTGAATTTTACCGTGGAGTCGTTTGCGTATGCTTGTTTAGCTTTTTCCCACCAGGGAAACTCCTCGATACAAGCTCCGCACGAATAGGACCAAAAATTGAACACTTGTACCTTATCGGCGAATGACGTCAGAGACACCTCCTGACCAGACTCAGGCATGGATACCCTAAGCGATGTAATCGACTGCGGAGCCGGTGATAAACGGGCGTTCGAAGCAAAAACAATCCAACTTGGCTGTAACCAAAGTGAAGCAAAAGCCACTATGCTAATAAAAAGGGCAGAATAGCTTAATGAAAGGTATCCTTTTCGCGTTTTGATTCCGGATTTTAGCCATGCGCCAAAGACCCAACCGACTATAGGAGATGGCCCCCAAATGGGAAAGGTGATGAAGGTGTCCTCAAGCCATAGCGGGTTTGTCCAAAAAAGGATAACAGGTAATATCAAACCCCAACTCCCCTGCAGATTGGAAATGAAAGTATTTGATTTTTTGCTAAACAGGTAACCCGCTATTCCAAACGCGATAAGTATTCCAGCAAGGTAAGCCGATGGGCTAGACATGCCCAGAAGACTACAAACCAGAAAGGCGCAAACACCCACACAAGCTTTCAGAGCTGTATTTTTTACTTGTTTCATTAAGCCGTCTGTCATTGTTTATCTTAATAAAATCCAACATCCTCGAAACAAAAATTGAGAGCAAAGTGAGAGGGCGAACAAAACCTGCAAACTGTATAAACGCTGTATTTACCCAGCATCTCAACTTCAACGTAATTCTCTTTTCCGATACCGGATTTTATTACCCATGACAGGTATATATTATCGAGATTCAAATATCAAAAAAAAAACTAACTGTCCAAGTGATTGTATATTTTTTACCCTCAATTAACCTATAATTTCCCATAGAAGAAATCATACCTTGTATTTAAGCATTTTGCCTGTTGCAAAGACGCCCGCTTTTTTGCGGACTACCTTCCAGTCGGCTTTTTGAACTGACACCTGCCGGAAGCAGGCGGTACGGCGCTGTATCGCCGACTTCCAGTCGGCTTTATGAACTGGCACCTGCTGGAAGCAGGAAGTACGCTACTGTAATGACCCGAAATTGTAACCGCAAGTGCCGCAGAAACCTGGAAGCTGGGGATTTTATTACCTGGCAAATCCCTCATTTTCTGTTTGAAAGAACGGAGGCATACGAATTACTTGTCCCAAAAGCCCATTTCCATCAAACTCTTAGGATTGACGAGGGATAATCGTGGGCACGGATTGTCCCAAAAAAGGTCCAAAAATAAATACCTCCCGATCCCGGTGGAAAAGGCAACATACTGATAACCAACCTTTTATAAATAGCTTAATTATTCCTCATTCCGAAATCACCGGATCGGATTTGCGTGTGTATGGGAGTACGCTATCTTTCACTCAAATTAGAGAAAGATTCGATTCTGAATAAAAATCAAAACTGATTGCCGGAATTATTCATCATCACCACTTGCCTTCAGAAACATTGATCCCGAAATACTGAACACATTCTCCTGACTGAATTCCTCAAACGGATAGAACCATGAAAATAGAGTGGAGAAAATATGCACCTGAGGTCCTGATCCTATTTCTGCTCTTTACCCAATGCGGGGCAATATTTGCCCAGGCCCGAGCGGACAAGCCCCAGGAGCCGCCCACTTATCGTTGGGCGGTTACTGTCGAAACCGGTATTGATTACCAATGGAGTGAGGTCAAACCAGTAGTTTCTGAAATTTTCAGCACTTATTTTCCTTCACCTTACGGAAAAGTCTCTGTGGCGTATAGGATAAAGTCCGATTGGTGGTTGGGTGTAACTGGAATTATAGGCGAGTTTAATCCAGCGGTTACGCTTTCAAAGCGGCCGAGACTTGCCTGGAGTACAGGCTGGGATTCGCCACTTTCAGGAGGATCCGTGACGGTAACTTATGCAGGGTTATCAGGCAAACGATTTTCATTGCCTGCTTTTGCAAACGGAGGCGTGTATCATCTTTCACCCAATAGCGGAATAAGTCGTCTTCGCATCATGAACAGCTCCAATCAACCTTACTTAGACTTAACCCTCACCCCCGCCTATCTTCAATCCTGGATGCCCTATTTTGGCCTCGGCATTCGCCCGGAAGCAAGACTCACCCGTGATAGTCGGCTTTGGATGTTTCTTCTTTTTTCCGGACAACTCGGATGGAAAAAGGGTGCAGGATTGGACCTTGTGTATTTTACCGCCCCTTCTCATACCACGGCTCATAAGGGGGGTTCGACCTACTCTGGGTCCGGATGGAATATGGCCATCGGCTTGAAGTTATACTTAGGCAACAAACAGGTTATTAACCCATGAAACGTGTGTTAAGAAGTATTTTCCTTGTAGCTGCCTTAGCTTTTCTCGCAGGTTCACCCCTCGCATGGGGTCAGCAGCCCAACCATTCGCCTCGCGAATACCGATGGTCGGTTACCGCGGAGCCAGGAATAGCCTATCACTGGCACCGGGTCCGACCTGTAGTACCTGAAGTATTCAGCATTTCTTCACCGGTAGGTTATGGCCGGATAACGGTTGGGTATCGGTTTAAGCCCGATTGGTGGCTGGAAGTTGGCGGCCATGTAAGCGATTATGGACCTGTTTTGGGACTCTACCGAAGACCAAGCTCAGGAGGCGGCACTAATTGGGGAGCACCACTTATAGGAGGAAGTTTACGGGCCGGATATTCCGGACTATCGGGTAGAAGATTTGCCTTATATGCTTTTCTTGAAGGAGGAATAGGCTTTTTAGCCAATAGTCGTACGACCAGTAGAGGGATAAGAGGTCCCTTGATAGAAGAGGACCGATACCGATATTTGGTTTACAGGAAAACCTTCATCCAGCCCTGGATACCCCACGTAGGTGTTGGCATTCGCCCGGAAGCGCGTCTTACGCGCAAAGGCCGCCTCTGGACCTACCTCCACCTTTCGGGGCAGGTCGGATGGCAGGAAGCTGCCGGGCTCAATATCCTTTACTGGACAGAACCTTCCCATTCCCAGCCAAAAAATGCCACCTCCCGGTTCTCCGGCTCTGGTTGGAATATCGCCTGGGGCTGGAAGGTGTATTTGGGAAAAAATTCAACTAGTCAACCATGAAGCGGATGGCAATCATGTTCCTGGTCGTTGCCGGTCTGTCGGGCGGTGCTTACGCACAGCCCGACAGCCTGCAACGCAGGTTTACGTTTTTGGTCGCGGGCCATTTTGGTATGCAGACCGGAAAAACCACCCTGAACGGTTTGCCTGGAGATAGGCTGAACTATCAGTTCTCACCCACCTATGGCCTTGAATTCAATTTATTAACACGCGTCAACCAATGTTGGAATTTGCAGACGGGGATAAAGACTGGCGGTATTTCCAACAGATTTTATTCAAATCCAAAAAACAATACCAGCTATCCAACGGAACCGATATTTGGTTACAACCTCAACCTGACCGTAGCCACCATCGAATTTCCCATTGGGATCGCCTGGCAATCCAATAACGATCATTTACCCCTCCATTTAGCACTGGGATGGAGCAGGCGATGGATACAGACGGGTGTCTTCGCCAACGAGAGGTACCAGTCCCATTGGTATCTGGCTGATACTTCCTTTACCGTTTTTACCTGGAGTTGGGGCGACCCCATCGTACGGCAGGATCAGCTCTGGATTGATGTGGGGGTAGATTTGATTAAAAAAAATCATAAGGCCCTGCGTGTCGGTTTGTCAGGAACTGTCGGCCTCCGCAAACTTTATGAAGGGTCTATTCAGTTTTTTCCTGATATCCCGCCCACCAGAATCGGCAGTTATCAATCCTGGGGCCATAGTCTCAATCTTAAGGTAGCTTACGTATTCAGTCCCCGGCCCTTTATCCAAGACACGTGGGCCCAGGTCCGTGGAGAAATGCGCTGGTACGCAGCCCTGGAATCGGGCGTGAGTTTCAATATTCATCGGTTATCGAACCCTTCACCTGTACTAAAGGACCACGTTTCGCCCGACCTGACTATTCGGGCTATGGGCGGATATGAGCTTACTCCGCGCTGGGCACTGGAAGCTGGCCTCGCCTACATGGGTTTTCGGTCGGGGGTGAGCTACGACCTCGGCAATGGCACCATTCGCAGGCAGACTGGATTTCGCGATCCCTTTGTGGGCGTAACGGCGGGAGGTGCCTTTCGGGTAATCGACCGGCCCAGGTTGCGCCTCGGACTTACCGGGCAGTTGGGCATGTACTTCTTTCACCCGACACCGGGATGGCTGAATAATTTTCGCTTCACCGATCAGGCAGGTACTAACTTTTTGACCGTGGAGTCGAAGGAAGAAAGGTTCCGTTCTACGCTGCCCTTTGTGCAAGCTGGATTCCGGCCCGAGTGGCGGGTGTGGAAGCAAGGTACCGCGTGGCTGTATCTGCACGCAGGAGCCGCAACGGGTTTTGGGAATGTGGGAGGAATGGCCGTGAGCTACCAATACAACATCAACCCCGATCCATTTTCTGCGAACTACCGTTTTTCGGGAACTGCCCTGCTTGTGAATATCGGAACCAGGGTGTATATCAAATAAATTTTAACGGAATACCCACCCCTGCAGGCGGCACAAGGCTGTATCGCCGACTTCCAGTCGGCTTTAGGAACTGGCACCTGCTGGACGCAGGCGGTACGAGGCTGTATCGCCGACTTCCAGTCGGCTTTAGGAACTGGCACCTGCCGGAAGCAGGCGGTATGTCGCTGTATCGCCGACTTCCAGTCGGCTTTTTGAACAGACACCTGCGAGAAGCAGGCGGTATGACGCTGTATCGCCGACTTCCTGTCGGCTTTCTGAACTGGCACCTGCTGGAAGCAGGCGGTACGAGGCTGTATCGCCGACTTCCAGTCGGCTTTTTGAACTGACACCTGCTGGAAGCAGGCTGTACGCTGCCATTAGCTGGCAGCCCCAAACAACTACCACTTCAGCAAATTTTACTTTTCGAATAAAATTTCGGGCTTGTAAATTTATAACGATAATTAAATTTTCCAAATAACGATCTATATTAACCTTTGTCAGGAAGACCACCTTCTCTGGCAATGATATCTTACAAAACGCTTACTATCACCTTGCTCTTGTGCCTTTTGGGTTACTCCGTACGGGGTCAATCTTTGTATTTCGAAGAAAATAAAGGACAATGGCCAGCCGAAATACGGTACCAGGCCGATGTTACCGGCGGACAGTTGCGCATCACCCATGAGGGTGTGAGCGTAGCCTGGATCAAAGCCGAAGCCGAAAATTTCGAAGAAATTTACCGTCCGGTCCCTTTGCCTACCATCGCCCAAGCGGGCAACCTTGAGCCGCTCGACGGCCTGGTATGGAACCGCAGCTGGCTGGGAAGTTCACCCGACCGAACCTTTGCCCCCTCTGAGGCTATTTCTTTTGCTAAAAATTATTTTCAGGCCGAATCCACCATCACCGACGTGCGGATGTGGCAAAGCCTGCGGGTACCGGATTTGTACCCCGGCATCGATTTGCTGTGGCATTTTGCAGAAAATGCGGCCAAATACGACCTCATCCTCCAGCCGGGCAGCGACCTTACCTCGGTTCAAATGGCGTTTGAGGGCGTAGATTCGCTGTCCATTGACCCCCAGGGAAACCTGCTCATACACACAGCATGGGGAGACGTTACGGAGGAAGCGCCCGTTTCCTGGCAGGAAAGCCCTCGCGGAAAGCAAGCCGTAACGGTGCGTTTTGTTATGCTGGATAACTACACCGTGGGATTCGAAGCCGTTTCCCCACTTAACCCGGAAGCAACCCTTACCATCGACCCCGTGATCCAGACCTGGGGAACATTCGTTCACAGTGCCGCTTCCGACGACTACGTATATGCCATTGACCGCGACGCACAAGGCAATCTTTATGTGTGCGGCTATACCAAGGTGGCAAGTTTCCCCATCACTCCGGGCGTTTATCAGCAAACGTTCGCAGGAAATGTAGATGTATGGCTCGCCAAAATGCCCGCCACCGGAGGAGCCCCGTTTTACCTCACCCTCCTGGGCGGCAGCGACTACGAACTGCCTTTTAGGTGCAAGGTGCGCACCGACGGCTCGGTGGTACTTACGGGCTATACCAAATCGGCCAACTACCCCGTGACGGCTGGAGCCTGGCAAACCTCCTACGGAGGCGGACTCACCGATGCCTTTGTTTCTATTGTAGGCAGTAGCGGCAACAGCCTGATTGCCAGCACTTTTCTGGGAGGAAATGACCAGGACTACGCCTATGACCTCGCCTTAGATGCAAACGAAAAGCCCTGCCTGGCCGGATTTACCCTTTCGCCCGATTTTCCCCAATTTGAGCTATTCTCTCAAGGGCAATCCGGCAACGGAGATGTTTGCCTGGCACGATTGTCCGGCAACCTTTCGAGCCTGGAAGTAAGCACCTTGTACGGCGGCAGCGGGTACGACCTCGCCAATGCGCTCCTGGTCAACAATCAGGGTTGGTGGGTAACGGGCAATACCAATTCGCCGGACCTTCCGATTACCGCCAATGCTTTTCAGCCCAGCCTACATACGGCCCCCGGGCTTACCGTGCAGGACGCTTTTTTGATTCACCTGAATGCCGATTGTGACAACCTGAGTTATGCTACCTACTTCGGCGGATCCAATTTGGAAGAAGGGGCCGCCCTTGCCATGGATACCTCCGGAGCCGTGTACCTGAGCGGAAACACCTACTCCACCGACCTGCCCGTGGCGGGCCAGCCCTATTCGGTTCAGTACCGCGGAAGCTCGGGTTATGGCGATGTATTCGTGAGTAAATGGAATGCCGGACAAGCCCAGCCTGCCTATGTTACGTACCTCGGCGGCAACAACCAGGAGTATGTAAAAGCCATCTCGGTCAATGAACAAGGAGAGGCGATCCTCCTCGGGGCTACCCGTTCGCCCGATTTTCCGAAAGACAACCTCTCCGCGGGGCTGCACGGCATGTACGATGCCTTTGTGTCGGTACTTGATGCCACGGGCTCAGGATTGATTCACAGCGCCCTATTTGGCGGAAATTACAACGACTACCCGCGGTCGCCGGGCTCGCTGGTGCGGAACGATGCGAACCTTTCCTTAGCGCTCACGACCCACAGCCCTACCGCTTCGGTCCTTGGCGGCGGCTATCAAACCAGTAAACTGAACGGCATAGCCGATACCCCCTGGCTGATCGGCGTGCAGATTGGCACCGTGCTGGAGCCGGGAGTGGAAGCACCTTTTTCTCCGGAAATTACGGTAACGAGCAAAGTGTACCCCAATCCGACTGCAGGCATTTTCACCTGGGAAAGCCCAACCGGGGCCGTTTCCTGGCAGCTGACCGATGCACTGGGTCGCCCCCTGCTGATGAATCAACTGGAAAGCCCTGCGACAGATTTGCAATGGGACCTCTCCGGTCAACCCAGAGGCATGTACTGGCTGCGGCTACGTTTTGCGCAGGAAGCAGATCAGATATTCCCGATCGTGTTGCTGCAATAGCGGCTATTTTCCGGCCATGAGGGCATAAACCGCAAAGCTGGCCAACCAATGCTCCCCAGCATAATCGCCGGAGGCTACGTGCTGGAGACTCGCTTCGAGGTGGGTTTTGGCGAGTTGCTGGAGCGATTTACGGGCAGGGTCTTTGGCCGGCAGCACTTCGGCTACCCCTTGCAGGCACCAGGATCGGCTGAAATTCAGGCCATCGAGGTGCACGATTTTGGGGTCGGTGCGGTCCGAAACTTCGGCAGGTTTCAGCCAACCGGGCTTATTGCCCAGGGCAAGATCGGGCAAAAACGCGCCCCACCACTGGCGAAACTCTTCGGGCGGAAGTACGCGCCGCATGAGGTCGGCTTCTTCAAGACAAGGAGATAGAAAATCAGAGCCGCCCGGTTCCCAGCTGGCGGGGCAGTTGACGTCGTGGTCGTAATAGTGGCGGGCGGTGCGGGTAATGAGTGCCTGCAGGGAATCGTTTTGGGTAAATTCCGCCCAATCCCACGCAAAACAAAGGCCGAAAGCGGTATTGGGGTGCTCGCCGGTGCGGATAGGGTAAGACTGCCGGGGCAAAAAATCCATGTATTTTGTGGTAAATGCATCGGCGAGCGGGCGCAGGTTCGCGGCCAGTTGTTCGCCGTCGCGGTCTTTCCAAGTGGCGAGCTCCAGGTGCAGCTGCAGCAGCCACGCCCAGCCATAGGTGCGCTCAAAGGACTTGCGGTTGGCCTGAGCGAGGTAATCGACTTCGGCGGCGATATTGGCGGGCGTAAGGTTTTGCCGGAGCTTTAACCGGATCTCGGGCCCTTCCGGCAAATCAGGAAATTCTTTCAGCAAACGCACCAGCATCCAGTGGCCATGCACGCAGGAGTGCCAGTCAAAGCAGCCGTAAAAAGCCGGGTGAATCTCTTTGGGCGCTCGCACCTCGGTGGCATCGTTCATCACGTGATCGAGCTTTTGCGGATACTCCTGCTGGAGGCATTTGAGGGCAAGGTTGGCAAAATGCGAGGCACCGACACGGGTCAGTTCCATGCGTCCTTTTGCATTTACTTTCCAAAAATCCTTCGAAAACAGCCCCAGGGGCAGCAACGCGAGCAAGGCCAAAAGAAATACCTGGTTTTTCATTTTGCTAAAAATTCAGCTCTGGAAATTTCGTAGCGAATAACGCCGTCTTCTGATCCTGGGCCCACGTAAGTCATACCAATTCGTTTCATTACGCCAATGGAACCCAATAAATGCGGGTAGGTTTCAGCCGCAACTTTCTCTACTTCTGCCACCGAACGCAGCTTCTACCATGGCAAGCGCGGCTTCTGACCCATACCCCTGCCTTTGATAAGGCTCCGTTAATCCGTAACCGATTTCCACACAACCGTCAGGGCCAGCGGGACCTTTGTAACCCACAGATCCGATGAGCAGGTTGAGGTCTTTTTGAATGATTAAATAAAATAACCACCCGGTAAATTTTCCGGGGTTAGCCTCCATCAGGTTCATCATGAAGCTCATGGCATCCTGATCGAGAAACTCGTGGGGCCAGCCCGGGGCTATTCCCGCCCCTAAAATCCGGCTCAGTTCGGCGGGATTGTCGAGGGCAACCTCGGCCATTTCCAGGGTGCAGGGTACGATCCTCAGCCTAGGGCTTTCTTTGATATAGTTAAAATCAGTCATGTGTTTGGGAGAATATTTCGGCACTCGCTTCGCCTTCCATCACTTTCACCACGGGGCCCGTCATGTGGATATGGTCGTTTTCGTCGATAAAAATCTCTATTTCACCCCCGGGCATTTCTACGGTCACCTCCCGATCTACCATCCCCCAGGCGAAAGCAGCCCGGGCTGATGCACAGCTGCTGCTCCCCGATGCAAGGGTATAACCTGCACCCCGCTCCCAGATGCGGATTCGGATGCAATTGCGGTCGATCACCTGCACAAATTGCACGTTGGTGCGGTTCGGAAATCGCTCGTGGTGCTCGATAAGCGGTCCGAGATGATGCACTTCGCTTTCCTCTAAGTGGTCGCGCAACATCACACAGTGCGGATTGCCGACAGAAAGACACGTAACGGCGAGCTCCCGGCCATTTACCAGCAATTTTTCATCTAAAGCCTCGCCCGCTGGGCCAGTCATCGGAATCTGCGACCGCTCAAAAGTGGCTTTGCCCATATCGATCCGGATTGACCAGGGCTGCTGATGCAAAATGGAAACCGACACGACCCCGCCGAGGGTAATTATTTGAAAATGAGGCGGTTGCACGTAATTTTTTTCTACCAAATACCGGGAGAAGATACGGAGGCCGTTTCCGCTCTTTTCGGCTTCGCTGCCATCGGGGTTAATGATGCGGACACGGGGCAGGCCATTTTCCCATATTGGCCCAAAGAGCACCCCATCGGCACCTAAGCCTGTATGTGGCTTGCACAAAGCAGGGGTCACTTTCACGGGATCTATACCCTTTGTGGTGGCTGGATCCAGTATCAGGTAATCGTTGCCGAGGCCATGGTATTTGACGAAGTGCATGCTATTTTCGAAGGAGCTTCATACAAGAAAAGACCAAGATGGGCGTTTTTTCCATATTCGTTGAATTAGACACAAAAATTCCCGAGGTTCATTTATAATTTCGTCCTATGAAAAAGATCGCGTTGAATTTATTTCTGCTGGTTCTTGTCTCTCCGCTGACATGGGCACAAAGCAGAATCGGGGTAAAAGTATTCCCCGAATTTTCCTCTGTTTATACCACCAGCAACCTAAAGGAAACGACCCAGTCGTTACTAGCGTTTGGCGGAGGCATTCAGTATATCGGCAAGTTGTTTACCGTTATTCATGTTGAATCGGGGGTTTACCTGGTTAACCGGGGAATGACGAGCGACGGGGTAAGCATCCAAAACGGCCAGGGAGGAACCATTGGTTTTGGCAGCGCTACCTACAATTACCAGTATGTGAGTCTGCCGTTGTTGCTGCGGATACAGGCCGGGCCTATTTATGTAGCTGCAGGTCCTGAGTTTGATTTTTTGACGAAAGCAACCACAACCTACGACCTCGGCTTTGGAGACATAACCGTGGACGACAACGATGCCCCAAACTACCAAACCTCAGCGCTTGGTCAGGTAGGTGTAAGGTTTAAACTGGGAGAATCGATTCAGTTTTTTGTGGAAGGCCGCGCCAATGCTCAGATCAGCGATCTGTATCAGCTCGCCCAGGCACCAAGGCTCTACAACATTGGACTGGGTACAGGATTTAACTTTTCGGTAAATTAATTACCGCTCATACGCCCCACGTATCATAGCTTCATGGCCCAATCCGCAATGGTTTGGGCCATTTCTTTGAATACCGCTTCGGGATCAGGCTGAATTTTCTTCGCAATTCTGTAGCCATGATCCGCTCCGGCCAGGGTAACCAAGGTTGCGTTAGGGCCTATTTCAGCGACGACCGCTGACAACAAAGGCAACGAAGCCATGGTGTCTTTGTCGCCGGAAAGAAACAGCAGCGGCTGACGCAGGGGAAGCAATACCTCGTCGCGGTCGCGGTTGGGCTTGCCGGCCTGGTGCAAAGGAAAGGAGCAAAAAACCGCTCCGGGTACCTCGATTAATCCATCTCTGAGAGCGTGCGCCGTCATGCGGGCACCGAAAGAATGCCCACCCGCCAACCAAGTGATGGCAGGATAAGTCGCTTGCGCATAAGCTACCGCCGACTGTGTCACGGGCGCACCTTTGGCTGGCTTGTCCGGAGGTCCGCCAAATTCACGGAAACGAAACCGGTACCTCAGCGAGGCAATACCTACCGCAAACAACGCCTGGCAAATACGCTCCAGGGTGATGTGGGTGATGTCGGTGCCTGCACCATGACCGAAAACAAGGCCCATTTTGGCCCCTTCGGGCATAAGCAATAGCCCGCCAACGGGGCCGAAAGGAGTGGGTATAGCGACAGACTGGGCGGATTGCATGGGCTTTTTTTCAAAAATACACCCGAAGCGCCCATTTCGCTTGTGCCTAAAAAGGAAATATTTTTAGCTCATTCACGCTTAACGGGAGGTATGTCATGGTCAGCCGTGCGCGCAGGGGTTATCTTTGGTAAACAAATACCTCAATTATGAACTGCAACGACCTCGCCCGTACCATCGACCATTCTATTCTTCACCCCACCCTCACGGATGCCCAAATGGAGCAGGAGTGCCGGGTAGCTGCAGAAGCCGGGGTAGCCACCGTGTGCATCAAGCCTTATGCGGTGCGCCAGGCCATCGAATGGCTGAATGGCTCGCAGGTAAAAGTGATCACGGTGGTGGGTTTTCCACATGGATCAAATGTCACTGCGGTAAAAGTATTTGAAACGGAATATGCCTGCAAAGAAGGTGCTGCCGAAATAGACATGGTGGTGAACGTGGGCAAGGTACTGAGCGAAGACTGGGCCTATGTGGAGGCGGATATCGCTGCGGTGAATGCGGCCGCTACGTCTTTTGGCGCTGCGCTCAAGGTGATTATCGAAACAGATTTTCTGCCCGAAGACCGGCTGAAAGTAAAACTGGGGGAGATATGCGTGAAACTTGGAGTAGCATTTATCAAAACCTCCACTGGCTTTGGCTTTGTAAAAGGCACTGACGGAAAGTACGATTACACCGGAGCGACCCTTCACGACGTTGCCCTGCTGCATGAGGTATGTACGCCCACGACCCAAGTAAAGGCTTCGGGAGGCATGCGCACCCTCGCCTCTGCTCAGGCAGCCCTCGATGCAGGCGCTACCCGGCTGGGATTGTCGGCCACGAAGTCGATCATGGAGACGTGCAGCCAGGGAATTGATCCGGGAATTGAAGGCTCAGGGTACTGAAACTCCTTTTTTTCCGTTTTCGGGTTATGCGTGCGAAAGAATTACCTTTGCCGCAATTAACGAACCATGAACAAACTACTTTTTATCGGCATCGTGGGCCTCCTTTTGGCCGGATGTAAACTCGACAACCCTTGTCCTCCTGATATATTCCTCGGGAATGTAACCATGAAGGACAGCTCGCTCACAGCTATCCCTTATACTGGGCAGGAAACCCTGGTATTTGTGCGCGAAAATGGCGACTCGCTGATCCTCACCTCAGCACGCGGAATAATTGATACCGTATATGATGCCGTCGTTGAAACACCTTGTACCAGCCTGCCTGACCCGCAAACGAATTACTACACCATTCAGCAGCAATACATCATCTGGCAGGATAGCAAAGCGAACAATTACTTTTTCCTGCTGAATGCCACCGAGGTAATATATGCCGATAGCCGTTCCGACACCATCCTTGCCGACAGGCTGGTGGCAGGGTTTTACAAAAGTGGTTTCCCCACCTATGTCGGCCCTGCGTTTATCCTTTCTAACAGAACCGGAGAGGAGCTTCCCGCTTTTTACAAGAATGCCAAAATCAACAACCCGATTGCCATTGCCGACACCACTTTTCTGGGGTATAACTTCACGGATATTTTTGAAAATAACCGCGAGTTGCCCTCTACTGAGGCAGTTTATTTTTCACGAACCGAAGGGTTGGTAGCTTTTCAGGATGCCGTAGGATTTCTTTGGGTGCTGAAAAGTAAGCGCTGATACGTTGAAAAAAACATACTGAAAATAGGTAAAATGGGTAACAAGCTGCTTTCCCTGCCGTTTTAAGGAACAATTGATTTGTGAGATTTTTTCAATAATATCAACCTCCACTTAACACAACCAGTATGTCCACCATTCGATTAGGCGACATCGCTCCTAACTTCCAGGCCGACACCACCGACGGCAAAATCGACTTCTACGAGTACCTCGGCGAATCATGGGGGGTCTTATTTTCACACCCAGCTGATTTTACCCCCGTATGCACCACCGAGCTGGGTACCGCCTCGAAGTACAAGCCTGAATTCGATAAACGCAATGTGAAAATGCTGGCCCTCAGCGTTGATCCACTCGACTCTCACGCGGAGTGGGTAAAAGACATCAACGAAACTCAGGACACCACGCTGAACTTCCCCATTGTAGCCGATGCAGACCGCTCGGTTTCGGGGCTTTATGATATGATTCACCCCAATTCTTCCGAGAATTTTACGGTGCGTTCGGTCTTTATCATTGGCCCCGACCACAAGGTGAAGCTCATGATCACCTACCCTGCTTCTACTGGCCGCAACTTCGATGAACTGCTTCGTGTAATCGATTCGCTTCAGCTTACCGCTAATTACAGCGTGGCTACCCCCGCCAACTGGAAAAACGGTGAAGACGTAGTTATTGCTCCGGCCATCAAGGAAGAAGACATTGATGCCAAATTCCCCAAAGGCTACAAAAAAATAAAGCCTTACCTGCGCACCACCCCGCAGCCGAATTTGTAATCGACATTCAACCCAAACATAGCCTCCGATCTTCGGGGGCTTTTTATTTGAAAAAATGGCGGAGGTTTAAAAAATATTTCAGAAAAGGGTTAAATTTAGCCCTTATATGAGACAAAAATATATTTCGTATCAGCAGTTTCGCGATTCGCTCCGGCCACACCGGGCGTTTTCATTGTCGGACGCGCGAAAAATATTCCCTCAATTTGACCGCAAGCGCCTGACCCAATGGCAAAGCAAAGGCTACCTTACCCAGGTGGTGCGCGAGCATTACTACTTTACCGATGTAAAGCAGGACAACGCCTTTTTCTGGTTGCTGGCCAATGAAATTTACCGGCCCTCGTATGTGTCGCTGGAGACGGCTCTGGGTTTCTATGGATTTATTCCGGAGGCAGTATTTCAAATTACCAGCATCTCTACGCGTACCAGTCGGTTGTTTTCGGGCAATAACCTGAGCCTTCGATACCGCAATATCAAGCCATCAGCCTTCTTTGGCTATCGGCTGATGCCTACCGAAGATCGCCATATCTGCTTTGCAGAGCCTGAAAAAGCGCTGCTCGATTACCTATATCTGCACCCGCACATGAAAGCGCCCGACGACTTTGAAGCCATGCGCTTCAATTCATCCGCGCTTTTGTCTTCTCTCGATTTTTCAAAACTGGAAATCTACGCCCGCCACATGGGCAATGTCGCCATGGAATCGAGGTTACACACTTTTATCGATTGGCTGCATGCTGCGGATTGACGAAATACGCAGGTTCTACCCGGGGGAGCTCCACCGCTTCCCCGATTTTTTGCTGCGCGAATACCTCCAATACAAAATTCTGGGCATTATCTACGAGTCTGCCTCTGCCCGAAAACTGCACTTTATCGGCGGTGGCTGCCTGCGGATCATGCACAACAACCAGCGCTTCTCCGAGGACCTCGACTTTGACCTGCACGGGCTCAGCCAGGAGGAGTTTGACCAGTTGGGCACCCTCATTCAAAAAGAACTGAGCCTCGAAGGCTACGAGGTGGAGATACGCCTGGTGCACAAAAATGCCTGGCATTGCTATATCCGGTTTCCTGGCCTGCTGTTTGACCTTGGTCTTTCGGGATACCGTGAGCAAAAAATCCTGATTCAGCTCGATGGCGAAAACCAGGACGTGTATTATTACCCCGACCGGGTGCTGCTCAACAAATTTGAGGTGTTTACGGAGGTGATGGCCTGTCCGCTGCCGGTTATTTTTGCCCAAAAATGCCTCGCTATCCTGACGCGTATCCGCAACAAAGGCCGCGATTTTTACGACCTCTCGATGCTCATGGGCATGCAGGTATCGCCTGACATGGATTATTTGAAAAACAAACTGAACATCGGTACCATAGATGAACTCAAGCGTGCCTTAATCGCGCACTGCGAAACGCTCAGTATGCAGGAGCAGGCTGCCGACGTGGAGCCGTTTCTGTTCAAGCCGCAAGATGCCCGGAGGGTGTCGCTGTTTGTAGAAACGATCAGGGGGTGGAAGGGGCAGGCTTAGGCGAGGTCGGGCTTGGGGGGGAAGGGTAGGTAGATTAGTTGCCAATCGGGTTTGAGGGGCACAAAATCGGAATCTAGAAATGATGTTTTCGCGGCAGGATTACCATTAACGGGATCTTGGGCAAGTATCAATGGGGACATAGGAGTTTCTGTCAAGAGCAAAAGTAGGCCCTCAGTCTGGCTGACCTGAAGGGGCGAGCTCAACCGAAGCGTGTCTGCTCCATTCAGAGCAATAGCCTCTGCATGCAATGCCCGGATGCGGCCTTCTCCTTCCATTGCCGCCCAGGAAGCCCACTTTGCATCTTTGCCCTCGGTCCTGATTTCAAGAGAAACAAACTGTTCAATTCCCCCTGGAAAGGAAATACCTTGGCTTATTGCACCACCAAACAGCTCCTTTTCATTGGTTTCCAGTATTACCTCGAGGTTCGGTTCCCAACCATTAAAAGGATTTTTCAACCCCTGCAGCACGTAGTAGCGGGCCAAGAAAGTCAGCCAATTGGCGGTTTGCTTAGGGTCTTTTTCGGGGTCGAAGGGCATTTTCCAAACATCCTTCCCAGCTTTCCCAGGCGGATATACCCACCAACCGCTGCCATCGAATTCGATCATGAGGTCGACTTCGTCCGTGCGCTGGCTTTGCTGACCAACAAACTGCAACCGTGAGGAAAAATATGAACTTAGCTGCGACTCCCACCCTGTTGATTCGGCTCCAAAAAAGCCATAGGACAGTCTGCGATTAGGCATGGAAAATGGGAAAATCGAAATCTTTTCTTCTGAAGAATAGAAATTATCCCAAACCACGAGGGATATTTCCTCTTCTACTTTGGCTACCTCACCCGTAAGTTCGAAACCGTTTGTGCCGAGCAACAAGCCTTGCATTACACCATCTTTTGCCCCTTTATTGAGGAGTAAACCTGATTCAGACCGTTGGATTATCCACGAATCTTCTTCCGATTTCACCAACCTCCAGCCCTTCATTTCCTCGGTAGCCAGCAACACATGGCGGTAATTCCATTCCGGTGAATAGGATTGGCTGTTTATGGCGCGGTGCTGACCCGAGCCTTCTCCCCAGGCAAGCATATAGCTTTCGGTGCGGTCAAAAGCAGCCTCCAGCGTTTTTCCGGCGGCCAATTCCTGATAAAACTCCTTCGCAAATTCTACGGCTGCATTGTTGGGTATTTGCCCGTCAATGCCAATCACTGCGGGAATTCCGGACTTAAACAGCCGCTCGGAATCTGTAAGGGAATCGCAGGTATTGAGAAAAACGAGCCGAAGCTCTTTTTGGGTGGTAATCCATTGAAAAGGATCAGGCGATGCCTTGCCCATGGTTTCATATAGTGCGCCCAGCCCATCAACAAAGCTCCCGTGGTGCCATACCGCAACCGGAAACTGCTGTTTAGCTGCTTCCTCAAAAGAAGAAGTAAGCGCTCCCAGGGAAATTTGCTCCGCTGTTGACAGCTTAATATTCTGTGCATCCAGCGGTTCCAGCCAAACCCGAAGCGCTTCTATTTCCTCGTGTAGTTCCCCCAGTTTTTCATCTCCACTATCATTCCTTTCGGGTGTATACGTCGTAATAAACACCGTCGTGCCGGTAATCCCCTCTTCAGGCAAAGGGGTCAACTCACTTAGTCGGTTGATCAATGCTGCGGGGCTGCTCTGCCAAAACCCCTCGGAATATTCTCCGGGGAATCGGTTGCCTTCCAGCCGCAGTCCCCGTTGCCAAGGGTTGCTGTGGTCATTGGGCTTAAGGTTCGAGCCCAGGTTGAGCAGGGCAGGCGGCAGGGCTGTAAGCTGGTTGTTGTGTGCCTGAAGCACCTCCAGGTTCACGGCCCGGGCCAAAGATTCAGGGATGCCTTTCAACAAATTATCGTTTACATACAGCATGCGCAGGCCTTGCAGGTAGCCGAGGTCATCGGGCAAGGTACGGATGCTGTTGCTTCCTACATCGAGGTGTTCCAGGGTGCTGATGCGTGAAATACCCTCCGGTAGGTCTTCGAGGCCGTTGCTGGTCATGAGCAGCTTGCGCAGGCTGGGGCAGGAAAAGAGCGAAGGCGGAAAATGGTGAATGCGGTTGTTGTTGATCGTCAGCTCCTCCAGGGCAGGCAAGCCGATTTCGCTGTACGGAGATTCGCTTAGCCAGTTGTGGCTCAGGCGCAGGCGTTTCAGGCGGATAAAGAGCGAAAACCAGGGCGGCAGCTCCGTCAGTCGGTTATTTTTCAGGTCAATGTCTTCGAGATGGGTCAGCTCCTGCAGCTCTTCGGGTACGGATTCAAGGTCAAAATTGCTCAGGTCAATGCGGGTACTGTTGCGGGCTTCGGCAAGGCGCCAGGCCAGGTCTCGGGCCTGATTGAGGGGCAGCCCCGCACGAGTTACCTTCCCATTCAGCTGTGGCGGCAAAGGCATGCTAAACAAGTCTTCCTCGGAGGGAAGATCTGAGATCAGAAAGCCAGGCAGGTTAGCTGCCGTTTCGGGGTCGAGTACACCTTCAGCAAGGGTTTTGAGCTCTGAGAGAGAATCGTTATCCGCGCCGATTTGATCCAACAACAGGGAAACCTGCATCTGCTTTGCCCGCTGATTATCATTGAAAGCGTCGCGCAACTGAGCGGCCAGGAGTTGTGCGGCTCTTTCAGGGTTGGTCGTCGCCGCTGCGGTCCACGACCATACCTGCCGCAGGCCCATGTCTTCGTCGGAGGTTTGGCGGGTATCGGCGTATTTTTGAAGAAAAGCAGCGAGGAGTTGGAGCCTGTCGTGGCCAAAACGGACATCTGCCTTCAATTTTTCCAGCAAAAACGCCCGTAGCCCTGGCAGCACTTCGTAGCGCTCGTGGCCTACTTCTTTGAGCAACCCCGAAAGCAGCAGATCGGAAACGGCGATGGCATCCATGAATTCCACGCCTCCGTTTTTATCTGCATAGGTGCGAAAATTGAACCAGGTCTGGTACAGCAAATCAGGCGTGAGCACCAGCGGAAATACCGCATGGCATACAAAAAGGCTATGCCCTTCGCCGTACATCGGTTCAAACCGGCGCACAAATCGCTCCCAAGGCCGTTCAAAACCCTTTTTGTCGGGATTAGCCATTGGCCGACCTCCTTCCTTTGCCCCTGAGCACCCGCACCGCTCCGGCCAGTCCTGCCTCGTTTGCCTCAAACATGGGCGCTACCAGCGTGTTGAGGTACTGCGCCGAGGTCTTTTCCCAGCGGTTTTGTGGCACAGGATTCACCCAGGCTATCGGGCCGCTGAATGGTTGTATTTCCTGAATTACCCGCGCCATGGACCGTACCATCTCCGGTTCATACTTTCCCCTGGCAGCTCCTCCATCGCTAAAAATGAGCACCGGCGGCTTTTTTCCCTTGAATTTTCCTTTTAATTCTTCGAAACTAATGCCTTCTGAAAATACGGGATCTCGGTATAGATAGCCTTCGGGCACATCGTGAAAATAGAGGGTAGTGGCTTCACCGGGGAGAGCGGTTGCGAGCAAATCGCCGAAGGCATGGAAGGCCACCATGGACCCGCCGTGATCTACGAGTAGCAGCACATCGTTTCGGTAGTGAAGGGTGGGCTTCATTACGGGGGCAAAAAAATGCCCGTCCCGCGCGATGGATTCGATGGTGGCATCGAGGTCGAGCTCTTCGCTGCCCGGCTTTTGGTATTTCTGGCGCAAAAAACCCAGGGTAAGCGAAGCCTGCCGGGGGTTGATGGGCTGGTATCTGCCGTGAAACATGAACGTGGGCACTTCCTGTGCAGGCAATGCACCCAGCTGCTGCTTTTGACCCTCGCTGCCCCCTAGCCTGAGCGAAACGTATTGCATTCCGGCTTCCGGTGAAGGCTTATTTGAAGAATTTTCCTGCTCAAGAGGCTTTACCTCTGGTGCCTTGGCAACAGACGGGGTTGGCTGGTTTGGCGTAAGTTCAGGCCGGGGAGCCTCAGGCTTAGGAAGCACGGGGTCCTTATCCGATACGCCTGCCTGTTGCATAATTTCTTTCCAGCAGGTTTTAAAAAGGGCTTCGAATGAGCCGATGCTTTGGCCGGGCTTAAACCACAACGACCGGCACAAGCGGTACAACTCCTGGCTGTTTTCTAATCCAAATCCCCCATTCCACGACTCCCAAAGCAGCGCGTAGTCGTCTATCCCCAACACAAAACCACTCTTGCGCAGGGCCTTGAAAAAACCGAAGAGCGGGAGCTCAGCTTCCTGTTTCGACAGGGGCATTTGGGATAAGGTTAACCAATGATTCCCAGTTCTTTAACAAGACGGGGTAAAAGGGCAGCGGTACTTTATTTTCCCGGTTTTGCAGGGCAGTAATGGCCTGGTCCAGCGACTCGTCGATCGTGGGATGGCTTTGACTTGCGACACGGTATTGAATTACCCGAAACCAGTCGATAAGCTCGCTAGTAGAGAGTTTTTTCTCGGAAAGGCCCTGTTGCAAACGGTCCCGTACCAGCGTGAAAGCCTCAAGGGTTTTGGCGGCCAGGTGGGGGTTGTGACCGGGAAAATGGCCTTTGAGGATATTTAGCAGGGCTTTTTCTTCCGGAAATGGAATGTAGTAGTAGAGGCATCGGCGCAGAAAAGCGGGCGGAAGCTCCTTTTCGTTGTTGCTGGTGATGAAAACGATGGGGGCGGCGTTGCGGGATTTTTCGGTGAGGGTATTGGTCTCGGTGATGTAATAGGAATTTTTGTCGAGCTCCAGCAGCAGGTCGTTGGGGAAGTCGATGTCTGCTTTGTCGATTTCGTCGATGAGCAAAATGGCGGGCGTTTCTACCGAAGAAGCATCGAAGGCCTGGGCGAGTGGCCCTTTTTGTATGTACCCTTTCTCTGAAAAATACCGCTCAAGCTCCTTCCCTTTGAGGTTTTTTTCCTTTTTCAACTCCTCCTCTCCTTCGAGCGCGGTCATGCGAAGGCGGGCCACATGGTCAAACTGGTAGATGCCGTCTTTGGCCTTGGTCGAAGATTTGATGTACCACTGAAAGAAATGGTCTTCGTAGGCATCGCCATAGAGTTCGTAGGCAACGGCCTCGGCCAGGCGGGTTTTGCCGCAGCCGGGTTCACCCATAATGAGCAGGGGGCGGCGCAGAAAAATAGCCAGGTTAACGGCTTCAGCCAGGTCTGGATCCGGAAAATACGGGTCAATGACCGTGTGGCCGTCCTTGACGTAGGCGTGTTGGAGGGCGTTGCCGGTGTAGGAGCGTGGGGTGTTTGGCATGGGGAAAATATATTTTAGGCCTCCGTTAGTATCCAGCGGCCTTGTTCGTCGGTTTCGAAATAGTAATCAAAGGATGCGCAAATTTTTTCGAGCACCGGAATGGAGGGAAGCGACTCCTGACCATCGAGAAAAGCCCTGCAATCTTCTTCGGTATCCATTTCTTCGAATTTATCAATTAATACACTGTCGGGGCGGGCAAAATCCTGGGTTAGCCAGGTCAGTAGCTCCGGGGCGCCTACTCCTTCTAAGGCGGGCAAAATGAGGGGAATACCTGGCTGCAGGTCATCGGTATATTTTTCAGCTAAAAGTGCATGCTGAAGTTGAACTGCCTGCTTTTCTTCGAACATAAGCAACACCAGGCGCTGCATACCGGGGTCATTGAGCTGTGCTAATTTTTCGGAAACAGCTTTTACCAGCGGCATCCAAAATTGCTGAACGAACTCATCTAGGGTTTTCTCCTGCAGAAAATAAGCCGCCTCGCTCACCCTGAGCACGACCGCTTTGGTTTGCATTTTTTGCACCAGCTTTTCGGCCAGCAGCGGAATTTCTGCAGCCAACGTTGTGACGCTCAGGCCTGCCCGTAGCCATTTTTTCAATTCCTTCACATACTCCAATACAGAATTGACCTGCACCCCAAACTGAATGCCGGGCGACATATCGAGCGCTTTCACCTCCCGCATGGAGGTAAGCAGGTTGTAGCCCAGCCACGTATGGCCTGATTGGGGCTGGCCGTGGATAAGAAACGCACTTACTGGTTTTTTTCGCAGATAACTCCGCAACATGGGCACCTGCTTGCTGAAATTCAGGGTGGTTAAGGCTTGATACAGCGGTGGTACCACCGCCGCAGGCAGATCCGCCAACGGCCCGTTATCTTTTATAGCTTGCGGAATCTGCCAGTTAAGATCCGCAGACGTGCTTCCATACAAACCCCAGGGCAGGGCATCCTCGGGTTCATCGGGCACTCTTTTAAAACTAGCCCTGAAAACCCCGAGGCCTTGCGGCGGAACCGGGTATTTAGCTTTCAGGAAAGAAACTGCCGATACAAAGCTTTGCTCAATGGTGCTGCGGGTAGCGAGGGCTGCATAAAACTGGATGGAAAAATACAGAGCCCAATCGTCATTTATTTTAGCCGAGGTAGCAATCACCGCCCCAACGCCCGCTTCTTTCAAACCGGCCACCTGTGCGCGGGTCGAGCACCCGTTGAGAAATACCACCTGCAGGTTGTTGAGTTGACTCAGCTTCATGGCCAACCCGGCGGCTTGCCCCGCTCCGTCTTCCAGCTGGAGTGCTGTACCATCGGCGTGACCCGCATAGTGAAATACGGCTACCCGGTCACCAAATCGATTGAGGTGCTGAAAGATGGAGTCAAGCTTTGCCCGCCGGAGCGTAAACAACTCGATATCCCCGGCATCATGGCGGGTCATTAAGGATTCATACACCTGCTCTTCCTCCTGATCCAGCTTGGGCAGGTAGTCGTCTTGGTCGTTGGCAAACGCCATGAATATGACGGGTGTGGTCTTCACAGCAGGTCAGGCATCCGAAAAAAACCTGTTACGTAGATGGTTATTCGGTAAAATCGCAACAACCAGAGGGAAATACAAATTTCCCTCTGGTGAAATATCGACTGGGTGCGAGGCTCACTTTAGGGGGTAAATGAGCTTTTTGGCGAGGGTAAGACTCTCCGGATCGGAAAAATAGATCAGGTGGTTACAGTCTGTCTGGTAGTTTTTGGTTACCGGGCTTTCGTCGGGGCTCAGGATACTGTTCACCGCCACGGCCACGTCGTTGGGCTCTTTGTAGATCAGGTTTCCCGTAAGGTTAATGACCTTGGTGAGGAAATCGTTGAAGAAGCCGCCGTCGTCGCTTTTCTTTTTCCCAAACACATTTCCGGCAATGATGGAGTATTGGGTGGAGAAGGTATCGCGCTGGTTGAGCAAACGCAGGATATCAGAGTCCTTGTCCATGTCGGCCAGGGTGCGGGTAAGCTGGTACTTCCCAAACACCTGCGAGGCAGCTACAAGGCTACCCATCCCGGGGTGGGCGATATTGGCGGCCAGGGCAATGAGGCCATTGAGGACCGGAGCAAGTTTGGAGAATGCTGAGCCCCCGTTAGGTGTACCAAACATGAACAATTGCTTCACAAAAGCATCACCGCCTTCTTTTTCGATCATCCACCGGGTGACGAGGCCGCCCATGGAATGCACCAGAAAATCGACATATTTTCCTTGCGTAGCCCCACATTCCGTGAGTAGCTCTTTGAGGATACGGGCGGTTTCGCTGATGGGGGTACCCAGGTTTTCGTAGTCGAAAGTGAGCATGAGGTCGTAGCGATCTGGCGATAGCGCAAACCGGAGGCCCGAAGCAATGTCTTTCGATTCGCCAATAATGCCGTGAACGATTACAAGGATACGCTTGGCATTCTTTACGGCATCGTGCAGCCCGTCGCTGGTCTGATGAATGCCGTCTTTGGTCCACAATACCCTGCGCAGTTTCATGCCACTTTCTTTGCCTTTTACTTTCAGGAAATAGGTTTTGATGGCCCCTCCGAGGCTGCGAGCACGCATTTGCGATTGGGGCAAGCTGTCCATTTTGATGAGCAGAGAAGTTCCCTCCCGTTCCTGTACACTGCCAATGGGCAAAAAATGCTTTCCATCAAACGCCAGAGGCAAGAGGTATTCGTTGTTTTTTAGGCTGGCCTGCACGCGCACATCTAACGGGTGTTGGCCCAAAGATATATTCGGAGAAAAACCTGAAAGCTCCATGCCTGCCAGGGCACCAGTAGCACTCCGCGTAGCACCCGAAACGCCGATTTCCAAAACTCCGGGCATATTTTTCAGCCAATGTATCACTTCTGGATCGAGGCCTGAGAGCGGGATAGAAGTCAGGGATGCCTCCATGGCTGGGTGGGCTCCCACTTCTATCATGCCACCGGCAGCACGGGAAGCAACCTTGCCTACCTTTGACTCCTGGCGTACGACCTCCACTTCTATGAGCTTTGTTTGCCAATCGGCGGATTTTTCACGCACAAATAACCCTCTGGTGGCGAGGGACTTAGTGGCTTCCGGCATGACCCATTTGCCCCAGTCCACCACACTTTCCTGCTCAAACAAGTAAGCGTCCAAAGGTTCTGTGCTTGCAATCAACCGAAAACGATCGATACTCGATTGCTGATTGGGGTCAGAAAGGCCCAGGGCCCGGTCGTTATTAAGAACCACCTCGGCACTTCCTCCTGCGTGTAGCACTTTGTCCTGGTAATGCACCTGCACGCCAAGCTCTTCAGCCAGGTAGATAAGGGTGAAATACAGGCTGCGATTGCTCTTATTTCGGGCTGAAATGGCGTAAGCAATGCCTTGCCATTCGTCATTTTCCTTCACAAAATCTACCATCACCTTGCTGCCGGACAAGGGCATCAGCTTACCATCTTTGGCTACTTCCGAAAAAGTAAATTCCAGTTCGTTGGGGTTGATCTGGCTTTTGGCATTCTGCAAATGGAGCATATTTTCCCATACAGACAGCTTCTCTATTTTCGGGAACAAAAAAGTAGCTGCGGCAAAAGGACTCAGCGACTTTATTCCAATCAAAAATTTATTCTGGCGATCGATAAGCGACCATCCCTCCTTGTTCTTTTTGAATCTATAGTCTGCTTCCAAACCGCGGGCGGGCTGGAAAGAGTTTGAATATTCGTCCTCCCAAAATTTACGCACGGTGCCTTTCAGAAATTCGGCCGGGAAATAGACCGTAACGGGATTGCCCGTAGCAGCACCGTAATAGATTTTTTTGGGATCCAGGTTCAGCCCGGTTGCATCCACCTCGCTGTTCTGCACCCCGATGCTCACCAGCCGGGCATTTCCGATTACGGCCTTACCTGTCGGCGACTCTATCACGGGCACGATCGATTGCAGGTCGGCGCTGAACCCGTGTACTGCCCCTATGGCCATGGCCCATTTGCCATTTGCAAAAGAAATTTGTGGATAGCGCGGCCTACCTCCGGCACGCTGGCCAAGCCAGGCATCCCAGGGGTTAAAGCCCGCGGTGTATTCAAACTGTGGGGTTTGCCCGGCAAATTGGGTAGCGAGTAAGGACCGGGTTCTGGCGAAAAGGTCGGCATAGTTCAACGTAGGTCCCGAGCCATCCAACACTTCGAGCAGGGCAGAAGTAAAATATCCCCTTCCGTCGTTGGTCTCATGCGCTTCTTCTGTGCGTTTGCAGGCCGAAAGGGCCACATGCTTGCGTGCGGGAATAACGATACGACCTGTATTTTTGAGCTGGTGCTGGTAAAATCCGTCGAGGTAGGAGTCGATAGGGCGGGCACCGTCGGGGCCGGGAATCATGCGGGTGCGACCTTTTTGCACATCTTTGGTGCTGCGGGTAATAGAGCCTGAGTGACAGCTGTCCGCCACTACGGTCAGATGCACGCCTTCAGCAAAACCTGCGATCAACGCCGCCAATTCTTTATCAGCAAGGTCAAATCCATCTGGCAGCCGGCTGTCATAGGCCACGAGGGTTTCGTTCATCCCTTCAGGAAAGAATGGCAGAAACTCAGCAGGTGCTTTTTCACGCGAACCATGCCCGCTATAATGAAAGAGCACACAGTCGTCAGGCTTTGCCACGCTGGCAAGTTGACGCAGATGATCGATGATTGCTTTCCGTGTTGCTTTTTCATTTAGCAACAGGGTTATGTCCTTGCTGGCTGGGTCCTTGATTTTTTTCAGGTAATCAGCCACAGATTGAGCGTCCCGAACAGCACCTGAAAGGGCGGGAACCTGAGCGTCGGGATGATAATCATCAATACCGATAAGGAGGGCGAATAGGGTTGGTTTGCTGGCCATATCTTTCGTAAAGTCGAAAATTCAGGGTTAAAGTATGAAAATTTGGCGAAAATATGGCTTTCAGCCAAAGGATTGGATGGCAGTAATACTCCGGCCAATTTTCACACCCGCGATTACTCAGAACAAATACCTGAAAGTGTAAGCAGTGATTAAGCAGTCTGGGGTTAAAAGCAAAAATCCCCACGAATGAAAATTCGCAGGGATTATTTGGCAGAGAGAGAGGGACCGCAGTACCGTTCTTTAAGTGGTTGATATTCAGTAGGGTATTTGGCTACACTTTTGGGGATTGTGTGCGCATGGAGGGTATTAGGAGCTTTTTGCCTTTTGTATTTTTCTTAGTTTGCTGGCATGAAAGCCAGACAGATACTCCGACTGATTCGCTCATTTGTTGTAAAACGTGTCCTTAATACTGCCCAGGACATAACCAATTATACTGCCGAGCAAGGTGCCGGTGGTGGCTCCGTCGATGATCTTGTTCCACCCCAGGATGGAAAGAGCGATGAGCAGCGAGGCGATTATCAGGAAAAATATAAGTCGCTCCTTGTTTTGGCCGGTATGCTCGTAGTTGTTGCGGTTCTTGAAGATCTCAGCGAATAGCGGCAGGTGCTTATCTACCATTTCGATTATCTTTCCCTGATTTAACTGGCGCAGCTCCTCCGAGCTGTATTTTGGTTTGTCTTCTTCCATGCCCTTCTGTTTGATCTTTTTTACTTAGCGGCTGAAACCTTTTCTCTTGTTTTGACCCATACAAGCGTGGCTCCTAACTCCTCCATGTCTTCCTCCAGCTTTTCCACAAATGTGTTTTCTTTGGAAAGGGTTTTATTGGTTACGACCACGATTATAAGATTGTCTTCATCATATTTTTTCTTGATGTATTCCCTCACCTGGCCCAGCATTCTGTGGTAAGCAGATGCAGCCATCAGGCTTTTTGCCATTTTCACTTCTACCCCTACTGCTCCTTTTCCGAGGTCGAAATCGATCTTTAGTTTAGTTTCTAAGCCGTATTCGCGCTGAACGTGACGAATACGCTTTTGGAAGAAAGTTTTCAATTGCACCTGGACCTGCATCTCATCTCCAGAGTTAGGGCGAAACTCCTCAAGCATTGTGACCACATCATCTACATCGAGCTGATTTTCATCAATTCGGGGATCATTGGACTGTGCCTGATTTTCCTGGTACTTTTTGATCAGAAAGTAGCCACCGCCGAACAACCCAGCTACAAGTAAAAAATCTTCCATTGTATCAGCTTTTTGATTGAAGTGTCTCGATCTTTTCCTCCAGCAGCCTGATCACCTTCTCCTTCTCATCCACCAGGTGGTGTAGTATCCGTACCTGCTCCTCTAGGACCGTGTCCCGGCTGTACTCCGCTGTGCCGCCTTTGGTCAGTAATCCCTTTTCGCCTACAGCCAGTAACTGGCTTCGGTCGGCAATTGGGCCTACTGTGTAATTCACGATTTGTGACATTCTTTCCGGACCTTCCCCTGTCACGATATATGTTGGGGAAACATCCTGGCATTTGGAAAAAATCAAATCCAGGTCAATGGATCCGCGTTTTTTCCAGTTACTAATCACATTTTGATTAACCCCTAGGTGGTTAGCAAGATCATTATCCTGACTATATCCCAGGGTTGTCTTAAGTCGGTCTAGAATTATTTTCACATTTTGTGAGTTCACATTTTGACAATTCACGTTTTGTGATTACACTTGCACAACCACACGTGCAATCGCACAATAATACGAACAGATGAACGCGAAAGTATGCGTCTGCACAAATAATTGTGCAGCACGTGAGGGATTTTTATTCACCTCATTTAACTCCTTAGTCTTATGCCAGATCAAGCAAAGTTTACTGTGGCCTTCCAAATGGAAGTCACTTTCAATGAAAACAACCAGGATATCGTGTCCATCCAGTTCAAGCGCACCCTGCCGCCGGATGGCATTCCGCTTCCTGCCATTGAACCCATTAAGCGACATCTAAGCATCTTTCACAAAGACGTGGAAGACAATTACTCGCAATATGCGGTACTCACGCGCCGGAGGCATGCAGGAGAAGAATTTGTGCTTGAGAGCGACACTTTCTAGGGCATATTCCGGAGAATATCCTCCAACGAGTCAACGTGCTTAGTGAGCTGTTTTACAGCTTTTTCGAGTGGTCCCTGCCGCTCCTGCATCATGGCCGCTATCAGGTGCTGGTACTTTTCAATAAACAACGGCTCCTTAGTGGTAAAGTCCTCAGTAACAACCCTCAAGGCACTTGCAGCATTTACCAATCGGTTCATGAACATCGTAGCCTCTGAGCTTGTGTTTACCGTCAATATGGCTTCATTCTTTTTTGTCATCTGTTTCAATTTCAAGCAATATGTCAAATCTACCTCAAATCCCCCCTACCCCGCGCCTTACGGTTACGGCTACCCTGCCCGTAGATGCCCAGGGCCGGTACTTGCCCGGCAGTGTGCAGGTACGTATCTCGTGCTATGAGCTGCCCACGGCTCACCTCGATGCCATGGCCCTGGCCGCCATGAAGGCCCTGATGCAAATGGACGGCAACCCCCTCACCGAAAAGGAGGTAGCCGAATGAAAGAATGGATAAAGCCCCTGTACCTGATAGAGTACAGGCATGGCTTAACGGTGGCTAACCGCTACCAGCAGGCTATACTCGACCGCGTAAAGCCCATGCACCTGCACACCACCGATAGCCCCTCGGCTGTGCTGGCCAACCTGGAGCAGTGGGCCACCCACGACCGCCTGGTGCGCTACCGCCGCTGCCATGCGGTGCAGTTTTACATGCGCAAAGAAGCCCGCATGTGCGATGTGGCCATTATGGTGATGGACATCAGCGACAAGCGCGGGCCCATAGTTTCGATTCGGTTTTTACTCATTGGGCAACCGCTCCCTGATTCGCTCACTTAACACTTACTTACATGATACCCAAGGAATTGATCCGGCAGAACCCTCGCCGGCTGAAGTACTCGCTTGCCTATTTTTTGGCTTGCCTCGACCCCGAAGAAGCCGCTGCGCTGCGCAAACGCATAATGCAGGAGGCAGGCATTCACCGCAATACCCTGAGCATGGCAATCAATACCAAGCTCGACGACGACTTTTCGCTCTCCGGCGACGACCTGGTGGTGCTTATGCGCACCCTGGGCTGCTACGACATTGAGTACATCCAGCTCAATCTTTCTTCTACCTCTAATGCCACTTTGCCATGAAAGAATTTACCGCCGACACGCCGCGCTCCGACATAGAGCCGGGCACCATCCTTACCTCGTGGGTAGTAACCTACCAGCCCGGCGGCCTGCTGGTGCAGCAGCTCAATACCCCGCTGTACCCGTCGATGAACAAGCAGGCCATAGATGCCATTCGCGAAACGATGATTAAGACGATCATCAATGAGCGGCTACTGCCCGAAGAGCTGCTGAGGGCGATTGAGGCCGTGCATAACACCAAGCCGACTCAGGAGCCGCGGCCTCAAGCCAACGCCAAACCCCTCGGGCCACCCTTCACGCCAGGCCGCCCTACCCCACCCGACGGGGTGCAGGACATACTCCGTGCCGAAGACGATTTTCACATTGACCGCGAAGAAGAATGACACACCTCACCTAAGAAAGAGCCCAGGTGTTGCGCTTACAAAAGATTGCCGCCATGCTCCAAGATGTGGAAAAGGCAGCCCACAAGGGGTTGTATATGGAGTTTCAAAATACTGCTGTGCTGCCGCTAATAAGCGCCCTGGCGCTACTGGGGGTTCCCGAAGCAAAGATGACCCCGGTCCTTGATGCCCTGGGACCTATCTGCAACGACTACGTAGCCACCCGCCTGAACCAGGTGCGCGAAGGTGTGCTAAAGGATGCCATCTGTGACCTGGAGAAAGCCATCAAACTACACATTGATAACCATGAATCCTGAAGAAGTAAAAACCCACCTGCGCCTGTACCTGGCCAAGCTAAAGCCCGACAGCTACGCCGCCCTGGCCATCAACCACTACCTGGAGCCCGGAGCTACGCGGGTAGATCCGCGCGAGGCCGCCACCGAGGTGTACAAGGAGATCAGGCAGCTGAACGAGCTGCTGGAGGACATAGCCGCCGACCGGCAACACAAAGACTGGCACCTGGCCACCCGCCTCCAGCTGGAGGCCCTGCGGGCCCTACGCAAACACTATATCGAGCAATACTATGGCCTCAGCCTTTTTTGACCGCCTCGCCAAAATGCTACACCTGCCTACCCGCACCGATGGCTCGCGCCTGGTAACGCTGCATGTAATGGAGCTCGACCTCTTTGAGGCCGCGCTGTACCGCGATCCTTACCTGCTGCCGCCTCACTGATTATTTCCTTCTTTTTTATTCACCAATCATTCATCGCCATGTTTGACACTTTCAAAATGCTGTACGCCGGATGGACCGGTGCCTGGAAAGGCCGCCGCGACGCTGCCTCGCTCATGTGGCCGCTCCATGCGGTATTTATCTTCAACATCCTGTGCGCGGTATTTGCCGCCGCCATCAGCTACCGGGCCTACGTGGCCCTGGCCAACAACAACCCCACCATTGGCCTGGCTGCTACCCTGGGCGTAGCCTTCACGGTGTGGGCCTGCAGCCTGTATGTGGGCAAGAGCCTGATACATGCCAGCCGGGGCGAGCGCGACCAGTTCCACGCCGGCACCATGGCCCTGCTTTTTTTGCTGGGCATAACCCTGGGCGTGATGGACTACTACATGAACCTGTCCGGAGCCGATGCCTACGTGGTGCAAACCCATGCCCTGCCCGATGCGCCTGATACCCAGGGCACCATGAGCCGCTACGGCGAGCAGATACAAGGCTTGCAGGACGAGCGAAAGGGCATCATGAACAAGTATTCCTGGAATGGCAACGTGAGCTTCAAGCCCAGCAAGTGGCGGCCCGCAGCCGAGTACAACATCGACAAGCAGCGGGTAACGGCCATCGACCAGCAGGTGTCGAGCCTCGAATCGCTACAAAGCCAGGAGCTGGGCCTGCTTACCACTACCGGATCTATGCAGCTCCAGGACGTGGGCCAGATGCGCCAAATGGTGCAAAAGGGCCTGTACCTGGCGGTGAAATGGGTGTACGTGGCCATGCTGGTGCTCAGCCTCGCAGGGGCCAGCATCACCCGCCGGTTGCAGGACCTTCGCGATGTAGAGCCTGACGACCTTACCCCTACCCCATCCAGCCCCCGCAAGCCTGCACCAGGTAGCGCTCCTGCCGGCACCACCACCCCACCTGAGCCGGAGGATAAGAAAAGCTGGCTGCCCTGGGGGCGCAGCCGCACCGACGCACACGCTGCGCGTGTAGCCGACTACGCGGCGCGTGACGCCGACACGCGGCGCGTGACGCCCGAAACAGAGGCTCAAACCCCGGAATACAGCCTGGTCAAGGGCGGCTTCCCCATCGACTGCAAGCAATGCAGCACCCGCTACTACGCCCAGCGCAAGCCTGTAGCCGGCGAATACTCCTTTTGCAGCGACGCCTGCCGCAGCACCTTCCACGCCAACAAACGCAAAGCCTCGGCATGACCTGGTGGCACTTTATCGACCTTTTTATCACCTGGGCGGCGCTGGCCACATGGCTGGCCTGCGTCGCCCTCCAAATCTATTATCTATGGAAAAGCCCGAAGAAAAACCCAAAAAAGACCGTGAAAAAGAACTCGTAATAGAGGTCTACCTCTTTAGTGATGGCAGCTCCCGTGTGAAGATGTTCGGCCTCGAAACGCTTGACCTGTACGACATTAATACTGCTGCCCGTAGCGTCGATCTTTTTCTAGATTCCATTTTTCCCAAACTTCTAAAACACCCGTGGGAGGGATGGCCTGCGCACCAGTCCGCCATCATGGCCCGGTTTAGTAGCATCTGCCATACCAGCGAAGAGAAGGGGACTGTACTCGCAGGATTGAGAGTGGAGTTTCATGGCACCATCATCGAAACCTGGCGCATGGCAGCCACCCTTACCATGTTAATCAACGACATGCGCCAATACTGCAAGCGCATATCCGGCGTGCTGAACGAGCAAGAAGATGTGGCCAGCTCACACTATTACCTGTCGCTTAACGACCTGCTCGATGGCACAGGAGTAACCCCTAGCGCTTAACCCCCTGCGGCCATGATCAGCGAATACCACAGCCTGATAGATAAGGTAGAGAAACAGCTCAGGTATATGTATGAGCAGATCACCACCTACGCTGCGGGGGTAAAAACTGACGAAGAAAAGCGCAAGCTCGCTGGCCGCAAGATGGGTATCGACATTGTGGCCTCTGGCTGGAACGCGGCCGAGGTACACATCCAGCTACAAGACCAGCGCATTCGCGAACTCGAAAAAGAAAACGCCCGGCTGCGCAAGCTCAATGCCGAGCACCTGGATCCGCAGCAGCAGTACGAGCTGAAGCTGCGCCTGCTCATCAAGCAGTACACCCGCAGTGCCGAAGATATCTACCAGGGCCACCAGGTAGATATATTCCACCACCCGAGTCACGCCGACGAAAAGGAGGCCCGCCGCCTCCAAACACTGAAGAGCGCCAAACAACACTACCCCGACCTGTATTAGATATGGCAATAGAGATACCACGCACCCTGGGCGAGCTGCTGCAGGGCGCGCCCGCACCCTGGCACGTGCGCCGCCTGCAGGCCCTGGGGCTCAATACCGAGCTAAAGGCTGAGGGGGGCGACGAACCCCTATTCAGCACCGACACCGGAGGCAATATCCTGATCAGGTACCCCAGCCTGGAGGGTGGCTACCAAAGCTACCTGCGGGGCCAGGCGCAGCACCCCTACATCGTGCGGGCCCTTGAAGATCCACTGCCCGGTCGCCCGGCCTACTATACCCCTAAGGGCGTATTGGGCCGGGTTTTTTATCCGCCATCGGTCGTGGCCAGCTACCGTGCCGGCACGCAGCTCGATACCCTGCTGCTCACCGAGTGGCCATTCAGTGCCATGGCTGCCGATGCTGCCGGCATACCAGCGGTGGGCATGAGTGGCCTGCGTGGTTACCGGGCTGCGCTCAGGGTAGGGGACACCCTGCGCCTGGCCGACGACCTGAGCCAGCTACTGGAGGTATGCCGCCCGCGCAACGTGATCGTGCTGGCCGGTGCCGGTGCCCGCCGCGTGAGCTGGGCCGATGGTGTGGACCTGGCCCAGCCGCTGTTCGATATGTACATGCTCACCAAGCAGCTGCGCGATGCCCTGAAGCAGATAGGGCTGGAGGGCATGACCTACCTGGAGCTGTCGCCGCGCAAGGACAGCTATCCCGCCGACCTGGAGCAGGCCATCGCCCTGGGAGCTACCGCCGACAGCCTGCGCGAGGACCTGGACCAGGTGCTGAATGCTCCGGATCCGTACAGCTTCAACGGCACCACCATCTGGGGTGGGCGCCGCCTCGATGGAGCCGATGCCCGCGAGCTGAAGGAGCTTTTTTATGTGGCCAATGTCGATAGCTTTTACCGTGTTTTTGCGCAGGAGATAGGGGAGCGGAAGTTTGTATGGCTCCGGGCGCAGTACCGGATCGACGAAGCCGGCAGGGTGGAGAAGGTGCGCCACGAAGATGCCGCCAAGTATATCCGCGTGGCCTGCAACTACTTCAAGCTGATACAGCGGCCAACGAGCAAGGGCGATGCCATCCGGCACATGCAGCCCTGGATGGCTGGTGAGATTACCCGCGACTATGGCAAGCAGTTTTTTGACTTCGTGACGAAGTACGACAGCTTTTGCAACGTGCCCGACAATACCACCGACTACAAGCAGGTGGTAGTGGCCGACGATGGCAGCACCAGCTACAACCTCTACTACCCGGTACAGGTCGATCCTATTCCCGGCGACTATCCCACCATCCGGATGTTTATCCAGCACGCGTTTGGCACCGCAGAGGTAGAGGTAGAGAGCAAGGGCATGAAGACCAAGATCCCGCGCTGGATCATGGGCATGGACTATATCCAGATCATTTACCAGAAGCCGCTGGAGCGCCTGCCCATCCTGTGCCTGGTCAATAAGCAGCGCAACACCGGTAAGAGTACCTTCCTGGAGTTTATGCGCATGATGCTCGGCGACAACGCCACCATTGTGGGCAACGAGGATCTGGAAGATGGCTTTAACAGCTCCTTCGTGTCGAAGCTTGTGATAGGGGTGGACGAAGGATTTATTGATAAAAAGAAGGTGATCGAAAAGCTGAAGCACATGGCCACCACCAAAACCATGAAGCTGCACAGCAAGGGCAAGGATAAATCGGAGATCGATTTTTTCGGAAAGTTTATCCTCACGAGCAACGACGAAAGCAACTTCGTCAACGTCGATGAAGAAGAGATCCGGTTTTGGGTGCTGAAGGTGCCGCAATTCACCAAAGAGAACCCCGACCTGGTCGACGACATGGCCGCCGAGCTTCCGGCTTTTTTGCACCACCTCAATGAGCGCAAGATCGTGTGCGACCGCAAAACCCGCATGTGGTTTGCGCCCGAATGGCTACGCACTGCCGAGCTGGAGAAGCTATTCCTCGACAGCCGTAGTTGGCTGCACAAAGAGCTGGCCAGCGTGCTCGAAGAAAAGTTTTCCGATCACCCCCACGAGGAGCTGTACTTTACCCTTCAGCACCTGATCGAAATGGTAAACAAGCACACCAGCCGCAAGTGGACCCGCCAGGAGGTGGAGAAGCTGCTGAAGGAAAAAATAGGCATCAAGCCCGAACGTGGACGCAGGCCCGTGTACGCGCTGCAAAGGGTGGGCAACACTGGCCTCATGAGCGAAATAGCAGATACCGAGCAGGGCAGGTTTTACACCTTCGTGGCCAAGGACTGGCTTACACCCGAAGACTACGCAAATATCAAAAACCTTTAACTTTAACCTTAAACCCGCTAAATGAGCAAGCACTACATCGGGATGCCCGCACGTGGCCCCAAAACACACCAGTGGATAGGCCAGGTATTGGCCACCAACCTCAACACAGTATTGGATATGGATGAACTGGTGGCCATTCACGAGGCCAATCTTTACGATGGCGATGCCGACAGCAAAGCACCGGATGTAACCATTTTCAAGACGGAAGACTGGGAGCCCGTGGTGGTTTTTGAAGTTGCGCTCAAGGGCAGCACCAAAGCCACTATCCGAAAATGCCGGCAAATACTCGAAGAGTCAGGCGGAACTATTGAAGAGGCATTTATTCTTGAGTATGAACCCGTCTCTGCGGAGCCTCTGAAGTACACCATTCTTTCGTGGTACAAACTTACCCCCGATGGCGCGCATGAGTCTGACGCTACTTTTAGCGACTATCTGGATATGGAGGTAGATGATTTGGCCATGTAATAATCCTGCGTTATACCCCAAACAGCATACCCCGCCCACCGGCGGGGTATTTTTTTGAAATAAATCAGAACAAACCTAAGTGCTGAATAACTTCAACTTTCGTTGGTTTCCGGTCGGTTTTTTACAATACGGATTTTTCGTTTTTGCTGTCCCAGCTGTCCCATTTTTATATTTTGTATTTTAAATAATTAATAATCAATAAGTTAAGACCAAAAAAGGCTGGGACAACGCTGGGACAACCTGGGACAGCTTGTCCCACCTTGTCCCACTGCTGTCCCACCTTGTCACAGGGGGTTGTCCCAGTATTTTAATTTGTAAGTAATTGATAATCAATTATTAAAAAAATAAAACAACGGATTGGGACAGATGGGACAGCTGGGACAGCATTTTGCAATATTCGCGTGGTGCGCTTTCCGGTAGCTCCTGAGCACCCGGGTACCGTAACAAGCATTTGATAATAATGCAGAACACTTAGGTATAGGTGCCCGCTGGCGGTGGTGTGCGCGCAGGTGCGTGCGCGGATGGTAGCGGCAATGCAGCTGCAAGGTGTGCCCGCACGCGTAGGCGTGCAAACGCACACTAAAACTGACATTCGCCCAAGATTTTGGGCAAATGTTCACCGTAAGTCAATAAAGTTTGACTCTTTCAGTTAGCTTAGCGTATAATTGTGTATGTCTTAAAAGACAGCATTTACACGTCTTTAAACAAGGATTGAAACAATGCCCCATACACTCACAGCTGATAACACCTCTCTCCGCAAAATCTACCACAAGATCGGGGAGCAAACTCGCGGAATTGTGACCAACCGGCATATCACCAGGGACAGCGGTATTAAGAAAGACCTCGAAAAGATCAACAGCATCCTTCCTAACGCTCTTTTAATCCGGGATGTGCTTAAGTATAAACTTGCCAGGCACGACACCCCATCTGTTGAAGTACTGATTGAAATATTGCTCTCGGCGAAAAGCAATTTGTATATGCTGGCCTCTTTACCAGTTGATTACAACTTATATGATACCTACGAGGAGATTGTTACTATTCTCAAAACCTACATTGAAAAAAGCTTCCACTTTGACCTTTCACTGGATCCTAAAGAGTTGATTACCCTGGCCAAGAATTGGGATGAAGAAGAAGCCCAACTGGATCAGGAAACCATTAAGAAGCTTGACGGCTGGGGGCCAGAGGAGAAGGCTTCAATAACCTCAGAACAATTTTGGGCAGCTATCAATGAAGGTTGAATTTCACGCTCACTTTCTTAAGGAAACGAGAGAGTTACTTCTTCAAAGTAAAAAGGCAAAAAATTTTCTAGCTAAGTTTCAGAAGGATATAGAGTCCTGCCGCGACCTGACGGAAGTGTATGAAAAGGGTTACCATATCGAGCCCCTCACAGGACAGAAGCCTTATTGCAAAGTCAAGTACCCTCCTTTTCGTCTGATCATTTGGATCGAAAAGCCCGACACCATTCATATCTCCGAGTTTGTGTTGCGCGATAGTCAGACCTATGGCAAAAAAAACCGGAAAAAGAGGAAGTAACCGATCCAAACCTCTCTGTGTAGAAAATACCGTATATTGCTACTATACTTAGTAGCTACTAATGATACTGTCGCCCAAAGACCTGCTTCACCTCCCTGGCCTCAAGCTCCACAGCGAACGATCGGCTTACAGGCTTTATCAGCGGGTAAAATTAGAAAAAGGGCGCACCGAGCGGCATCACCGCATCAGCCTAAGAGAGTTAGCCGAGTACCTGGGTGTGGACAAAAACGACCTCACCAGCCGCGAATAACTACCGCTCTTCGCCGCACCACGACAACATTACCGCCTACTGCCAGGCCATTAGCGCAATAGCCCGATACTACATCCCAATCAGTTGGCGATGAATTGGGGAGTACTGGCTTTAGGAGCGCTTTTCTTTGTGGCCCGTAACTTGGCCCACAAAGGCGCCCTGGCCAAAAAGCTGGTATATGAGCCCAAAGGCTTTCGGGTAAAAGAGTGGAAAATCGGATATGCCCTCGCACAAATCGACTACCGCATTACCAATCCCTCGCAGGGATCAGCCACCCTTACCGACTTCTACGCCACCTTTTCCTATGCCGGCAGCAAGCTCGGCGAAGCAGCCATTAAAGAGCCTGTAACCATACCCGCCGCTGGGGGGGTGGACCTTACGGCCGATGTGCGCATCGAATACCTTTCAGCCGCAGCCGGGGTAGTAGCCGTGGTGCTGGAGCTACTCAAGGGCGACCGCGATAAGGTGGACGTGGACATTATCGGCACCATGCGCGTGGCAGGTCTGGCCATACCCATTGCCATGAAATACCCGCTCAGTAACCCCTTATCCCGCAAGCAATGAGCCAGGTATCGATCCATACCGCCCGGCAGCTTGCAGGCCCATCTACAGGCCAGGTAGTGATGCTGTACCCCAACGGCACCACCCCTGATATTGTATCGGCGGTGCTCGACACCATCAAGGGGTATGGCAGCCAGGTGGCCGCCCTTGCTCCAATGTTTCAGGGCAACTCCGACCGCGCCACTGCGCACAATATCTGGCAATTCATTAAAGCCAATATCGCCTACCGCCCCGACGAATCGGGCAAGCAATGGATACTGGAGCCGCGCCGATTGCTAGATCAGAAATACGGCGACTGCAAAGGCTACACCATTTTCACGAGCAGCATGCTCCGTGCCCTGGGCATTGCCCACCGGGTACGGTTTACCAGTTACGCGCCCGGTCCGGTAACGCATGTATATGTGGTGCTCAACGACGGCACACCCGTAGATGCGGTGTGGAACTCCTTCGGGTCGGAAAAGACCTATTACTCCAAAAAAGACTATAACATGACACAAGTAGCTCGTGTGAGCGGCGTGGACTCCATGTACGGAGCCCCGCTGCTGGAAGGCAGTGCTGAGCTGCGCCTGATCGAAGAGCAAAAGCGCCTTGAGCGTGCGCTCGGCGTAAAATCAAATGCGCTCGTGCTCTCCATCGAAGACGACTTTTCGAGGCGGCGCGCCAACGACAAAAACGCAGCGGGCCTGCGCCTGGCCACCAATGCCAACACGCCCGAAGAAGAAGCGGCAGTAAAAACCATTTTGGTCGGCGTGCGCGAGGCCGGACCTTACTTCTTGTACTTGTTTATCAAGGATAAGGAAGTAATCAAGGCCTTGCCACCCGAGGCCGCTAAGCAGCGGCAGGACGCCATGGAGCAAGCCAGGTACATTATCCGCTCGGCGGGTATCAGCGAAAGCCTGTTTATGCGCCTGGCACGTGTAGGCATCATGCAGCAGCTGAAGCAAACGCCGGAGCAGCTGCTGGTAGGTGCTGCAGTGTCGGGCCACGGAGGGGTAGGCTTTATCGCTTTGTTGGCCACGGCAGCGGCCAAGATCCTGCCCAAAGTGCTGCCAAAGGTGGTGCCGGTGGTAAAGAACGTGGTGAACAAAGCCAAGCAGGTTTTTGGAAACAAGTCCACAGCACCGGCTGCACCGCCCACACCCACTACTGCCCCTGCGCCTTTGATCGATTTGCCAAAACTCGACCCTCAACAATCTCAGACCCTGGCGGCATCTAGCTCCGGTGGCCTTAGCCCCAGTGACCAGATGGCCCTGAAGGATGGCGGTATTCAACTCGACAATCCCTCAGCCGCTCCTACAAAGCCTTTTCCCGTTGGCCTGGCCGTGGGAGGTGCAGCTGCAGTAGCTGTGGTAGGATATTTTGCCCTGCAAGGCAATACGCCCAGGGGCCGCAAACGCTAACCAACTTTTACCGGGGAGGGTTGAGAGCCCCCCATATTTTTCAGTTCCTTAATCACTTATCAAACATGGCAACTCTCAGGAAGCCCAAGCTCCGTAAGCCGCCCCGGATGCCGAAGAAAAAAACAGCGGCCAGCCTCGAAGCTTATGACAAAAAGCTCGACGAAATCAAGAAAATCAACGCAGCGAAGCTGAAACCCTACTATGCCAAAAAGGCAAAGGTGGACGCTGACAAGAAAAAGAAGGAGTCGCTCCTTCGAAAAATCGAAGCGAAGAAAACCGCCATTCGTGGCCTCTAACCCCACCACGACAAAGAACGACACAGTATGTTTAAGAACATGGATATTATGGGCAAGGGCCTGCGTGTGGGAGGGTTGGTTTCGGGAGGAATCGCCACCCAGCTGGTGCAGGCTAAGCTGATCCCGATGGTGTACCCCAAGGCAGATGCTAAAATATCGAACGTGATTACGCTCGGTATCGGCACATTTGCGCCCGACCTCGTAGGCATGATCGGCAAAAAGAAAGGGGGCAAAGGAGCCGCCAAAAAGCCGGACTTCATCGGGCACTTTGCCGACGGTATGGTAGCCATATCAGGTGCTAACCTGGTGATCGCAGTCACCCCCGCCGAGGTAAAGAAAACCCTTGGGCTTGCCGGTATTGCCGGCGACGGCAACGACGACGAGTGGATCGTATCCGGCACGGGCGACTACTACGACGGTAGCGAAACCGCCGGTGGCAGCGAGATCCTGGGTATGCCCGAAGTGCTCTAAGCACCTTCGGGCTAGCCCCTTTTTACCTTCATTCATCGCCTTTTACCCATCAACAAAATAACCGTCATGAAGACGTTTCCGATTACCAAAGAACGCGCCGTGCTCGAGGAGCTGCGCAAAAAATTTGCGGGTCTGCAGATCACGCCCAGCTACCTCTTCGACAGGGCCAAGGTGCTCAATCAGCGCGACAGCTACGAGCTGAGCCTGCGCGGGCAAAACCGCACCAATGAGCGCCCCCTGAGCCTGCTCCAGGACACCGATGTGTTTATCCCGCTGCGCTGGAAGTTTGGCCTTCAGCGCGAAAACGACGCCAAGCCCGGTACCAGCCCTATCTACTCGTATCCCAATGCGGTGGTGTTTGGTGCCCAGGCTCCCGACCTCATGGCGTTTTTTCACGGCGAAGTATCGCTGAAGATCTCCGACCTCACCATCTTCGACCCGGCCCCGGCCCAGCAGTTCTACGAAGTGCCTGAGACCCAGCAGCGCGCAGCCGTGGCCAGCGTAGAGGGCGTTATTGCACTCGACTCCTTCAGGGAAGAGACCGGCATGCGTGAGCTCGAAACCATGCCCGTGCTCAACGGCAAGCAGACCATCCTGCTCAATACCCGGATCCCGACCTACACGAGCATCAACATTGAGAGCACAACTGCCGGCACCAGCCACTACTGGGTGTCGTACATCCGTGGCCTGAAGGTGAGCAGCGCAGCCGAAACGCACTACAAGCAAATCAGCGACGCCCTGCGCGCACTGTTCGCTTAACCTGAACCTGTTTCCAAGCGGGGCTACCCTCCGGGGTAGCCCCATATTTCAAGCGTTAACTAAGTAGTGCCATGTTCACAAAAATCACCGCCTGCTATATCCTCGATCACGAAATAAAATCCATCGCCAAAGACCAGACCATCGGTCGGCAGGATATTTTGGCAGGTAAAAAAGTGCAGAGCATTGTGGCCTATTCTTCGGGCAAAACCCGCGAAGGCAAAACCATTGCGAATGTGAATAACGCATTCCTGATGCTCAAAGAGCTCGACGGATCCAAAGAAGAGCTGCAAATACCCCTTCGTAGCCTGGTGTACGACGGAGGCTACCCCTTGCTCCAGTTTATGGAAATTGGTGGCAGGGCTTTCGACTGGGTAAACTCCAAAATACTTTTCGCCGCCGCCCCCACGCTCACCGAAGTGGTGGAGATTCTGGTCGTGTACGAGCGATAAACAACGGGCATGAGCGAAAAAGTACATACCGAGTTTCGGTCAGTAAACGAAAGCGAAACCCTGCTGCTGGAAGGGCGCGAAATCACTTTCCGCAACTTCAGCGATCTGCCCGTGATACTCAACGATGGACTTACGCTGCCGGCACGATACGAAGTGAGCACCAGCGTGTTTTGGCCATACGAGCTTACCCTCTCTGACCTTCAGGCAATTGATTCAAAACTATGGAAAATCACCTTCGCAGAGTCGGCGACCATCAAGCGCCTGGAGATCATAATCAGAAGGTAGCTGTAGAAAACTACCTCATGGCCTTGCGAATGCGCGGGTTTGGCCGGCCTGGTCGCAGGCCCATGCCAGTACCCGAGCCCGAGCCGGATCCAGGACTCACCACGGAGCACAATACCCCCGACCACTCAACGGCCTTCAGCTAATGCCAGAGCCAGAAAACACAGCCTATACCATTGACCTGGTGATCCAAAGTAGCGACCACCAAATCAACATCTCGGGTCAGCTTGTCCTCCGGATCAGGCCCATTGAACCTACTCCTGACCCTGACCCTCAACCGCAACCTACCGGCCACAGTCCTGCATATTCCCAACCACATTCCTGATGGCAAATCTTACCCGTACCCAGTTCCAAACCCAAAACACCACCCGCTACACCAAGCAGAGTGGCGAAACTGACCCCTATATTTTTCCAGAGGACCACATTGCCTTGGGAGCCGACGTGGCCGAAAGTGCTGAGATGTTGCTCGAAGGTGCCTCTGTTGCAGAGGTAGGTGAGGCAGGTATCCAGTTCGATGCCTTTAAAGGGTATAACTACAACACCGGTCAGAGCTACGCATCCAAAACGCTGGTGCTCAATGCCACGGCTGCCATTGCGGGTGCAAGGGCCTTGCTGCAGTGGACACCCGCCACGGGTGGTGATCCTACCCTGGTGGGAGACATTCCAGCATCGGTAATCAACCGGCAAGAGCTACTCAATCAGCTGGTGTTGGGCGTGCCCAACTGGGTAAAGTTTACCTGCCTGAGCGTATCGCCTTTTTTGGTGATTGGTGAGCTGGTCGATAATACCGCTCTCAGATCTACTTCTTCCGTTGAGAAAATAGAATCAGCAGGTGTGGTTGGGTTGCATGTCCAGCGTAAGATTATTCGCGAAGCTGGTGGAATGGCTTTGGCACAAAATACCAATGCCTACCACAATGCGGTAATCATTTACCTGGGCGCAGAGGATTTTACCACGATACCGATGCCAGGGTTTAACGGCAATGGCAATGGAGACACAGAGGCTGGTCGTTTTTTCCGAATCACCTTTTACGTGGAGATTGGAGTTACCCTTCCGGGTACGGGCGAAAAGGTAATGCTTCTGCAATTCAATCCCCTGGACACTATTTACGACAACGCCATTGCGGGTATTCCTGCCGATGAGGTAAATACCTCCGGAGGCAATAAGTTCCTGTTTGTTCCAGAGGGGCAAATGATTACCCTTATTCGGTACAAGACAGCCGAACCTGTAACTGGCGTTTCTTCGGGCTACGAGTGGTTTGTAGAAGACCGTAGGATGCTCACGACACCAGAAAAAGACGTTACGACTAACTGGATTCCTACAGCCTACAATAGTATCGTAAGCCTGAATTTAGCTAAAGGGCGCAGGTTTCATACCGAAGCTAATGGCCCTATTTCGTTGGTGGAGATTAATAATATCCCTGAAACTGGGTTTGACCTGGTGTATGAGGTAATGGCCATCAGCACAGGGGTAACCATGACCGTGACCGACTTGCCTGACTACGGATGGACCGAGCAGGGGCTTACCACCCCCATAGCCGTGCCTAATGGGTCGAAGCTCGAGCTGGTGATCAGCCAGCGCCCTGGCGACCTCATTACCGTTACCTGGAAAATCTACACGGCAGCAGTGGCTAATGAGCCGCCAATCTACTCCAGTGTGGTACTTACCGGCCAATATATCGGCGATACCTTTCAGCTTACCGGCAGCTTCTCCGATCCGCAAAACAGGTCGGAAGACACCTCTGTATCTGGCTCGCAAATGGACCTACTGGTATTTGCCAGCGATACCGCCGCCCAGGACTTTCTGGACAACGACGGCGACCCTGCCAATGCTACCAGCCTGGTATCAGGCCCGCTGAGTGTAGGCGGCAGCCCTACGCTCAGCTACACCGCACAGCCTGGCGATGCCAGCAAGTATTTTGTAGGCGGCTTTTTGGCCAAGGCCAACAATGGCAACAACGCGGTGGATACCGAGTGGCGCTTCAGCTCCATCGAGGGGCCGGTAGTAGCCGCTCCTTCAGGCGTATTGCGCAGCACGCTGTACACCGGGCCTTTTGTGCAGCAGGCATGGAGCTCCACGCCTTACAGCCAAACGGTAACCATCACCGGCTTCGCAGCACCCGGCACCAACCGCCGGGCCGTGCTGAAGGTATGGGGTGAAGGCGGTGCACCTGGTACGCTGAACGTGGCCGATGCTACTGCCACGCTCGGTGGCCAGGCCATGCCCAACCGGCAAAACAACTTCTTCAACGACGGCGCCAAGCAGTTTGCGATTGTATTCGACCTGCCGGATGCCAATATCCCTGCAGATGGCAATGTATCGCTCTCCGTAACCCTGCCTTTTACGCCTCAGCTCATGATTGTGCAGCTGGACCTGCTCACCAACACCAGCCAGGCGCTACCTACGCAGGTACAGAAAGGTAACTTCCAGGCAGGTGAAGGCACCGTAGGATTCTCACCCGAAATCGTGGCAGCAGCCTCCGGCATGATCCTGTCGCTGCTTACCACCGCTAACAGTGGCGAAACGGTGTTTCCGCTCAACGGCCAAACGATGTCAACACTCAACATTGCTTCGGCGGCCACTGCACATACGGCGCAGGTGTTGGTACCTGCAGGTACGTACAGCTACGATTTCAACGTGAACGGCACTGCAGGTACCTCGGTACAGGTCTTTTATCCTATCGCTTAACCCCCTTTAGTTATGATGATTCAAGCGGGAAAAAGGCGAGGCAAGAGCACCACATCCGGCACTATCTCGCCGCCTGAAATACCCAATCCGCAGCCGTCGGCGGCCATCGAGTACCTGTCGGGTATCGACATGTTCCGCGTTACGCTGCCTGGTGTAAGCGAGGTACTCTATGTACCCAACTTTACACGTGCGGGCTATCCTGGGGGCATCCCGAGTGTGGCCGGTGTATTTATCGTTACGGTTTCAGGCTTCAACAAAGCAGCTATCGATGCTGCTGTGAGCCAGGGGGTGCAGCTGAGCCTGGCCAACCCAGGTAAGTACGTGGTGGTGTTTTTTCCTGATGGCAGCTATGACTATGCCGGCAGGATCCAGATTGCCGATGTGAGCAACCTGGTATTTCGCGGACAAAGCAAAGAGGGAGTTGTTATCAACTTCACCAATGGATCGGGTGCGCCGTACAGTGGCCACTTCGACGTACGCGGCACGCTGCCGGGCTCGGTAGCGGTAAAAGACATCGGGGCTTCAGCTCCGCGTGGCAGCCGCGTGCTGAAGATGGTGGACAACGAGGATATCTTATCCGGTAAATTCCGCGCAGGATCCTACGCACTGCTGAAACAGGAGTACTATCCGCAGCGCATCGACAGGATGTACAGCCTATGGAAGCCCCTGGGTACACCTACCAGCGTAAACTTTATCAATATGCTGGTAAAGATCGAGTCGGTAAATGCAGCCACCAGCGAAGTTACCCTCCAGTATCCCTTGCCTTATGACATCGACCACACCCGCAGGGTAAGGCTCATCGAGCAGCCCAATGTGTGCCGAAATATTGGCTTCGAAAACATGACCCTCTCGTTTGCCAACACCACGGCACACGATGGCATATACATGGCCCGTGTAGATGGAGGATGGATCAACAATGTGGCCTTTATCAAGCCCTACAGCTTTCCCTTTCAGTTCACAGAGTGTCAGCACATCGAGGTGGCCAATGTTTACAGCGAAGATGCCGTAAACACCGGTGGCAACTACAACGGCTACTTTGGCCTGGTGGCGGTGTCGCATAGCCTGATTCGCAACAGCCTGGTAAAAAACCACCGGCACTTGCTATTTCAGAGCAATGCCGTGGGCTGTGTGATGGTAGATGTGGAGTGCCAAAACATGGATACCCACTACCACGCCGATGCATCGATGAACTGCCTGATGGACCGTGTGGTATTGGGTCGCGGGTGGTATGGATCTCCCTGGCACCTGGACGGCCCCACGAACGAAAACGACATCCACCGGCCTGAAGGATGGGGCAATGTGATGTGGAATTTCGATGCCTGGGACTGCGGTAAATGGAACCGCTCCTGGAAGCTGTTCTTCAGTCTCGAAAATGCGCTCTTTGCCTACGGGCGGATCCGCTGGGGGGGCTACCACCGCAAGGACAACGGCCAGCCTGCCGACAGGATACCCGGCGTGACTGTGCTCGGCGAAACAGGTCCTGTACGTTTCGCACACGTGAACTGGGGCTACGACAAGGAGATACTGAAGCAGCACTCGCTTACCGATACCCAGCGGGCCTCCTTTGAGGCTGCTGCGTGTTTTATGGATCACGTGCCGGGCATTATTAAGGAGTACAACAACAATGGCACCATACAATATGGCCGCCAGAGTGGGCAAAACGTTTATCCCGCGCTTACGGCCGAACCGGTATTTATCCCTTACCGCCCCGAAGTACCAAGCAATGCCGATGTGCGGCTCTTCAGTTGTAGCGTGTCGGGCTTGCCCGAAAACCGGCTGTTCTTCGGACACCTGGGCAAAGGGCCGGTGAAAAACGAGAGCTTCAGCTCTTCACCGGTATTCGACCCCAATACCCGCATATCCGACCGTCCGGACGGGCTCGACTCACTCTTTTATGCCCAAAAGGCATACTTCGCCGCTAACCTCGGATAACCATGACCATCGACAGCGTAGCCAAAATGATTCAGGATACCGGCATGTGCTACGTGCGGGTATATCGCGGGGCGAACCATACGATGTCGCGCCAGGTGAGTTTTTGCACCAAGGATTTTGCGAGTGCCGACGATGAGCTCACGCCCGATCGCGCTGCGCAGCTCTACTCCTGGTTTATGGCCGAAGCCGCGTCCGGAGCCTATACTGTGCGCATGAAGCCCAACAGCAAAGGCAATGCAGACACCGAGCGGGAGGTCGTGGTCAATAAGGGGGACCATGTGTCTGCAGCAGTATCAGGCCCCGGACCTGGTGGCAATATAGCCGAGATCGAGGCCCGCCTGCAGGCGCAGTTCGACCTCAAGTTTACCCAGTTTGAGAGCAAGCAGCGCGAGGCTACCATGCAGGCCCGTGTGCGCGAGCTGGAGCTGGAGCTGAAGGAAGAGCGCCAATCCGAAGGCAAGATGCAGGCGCGCATAGGCCTGCTGGCCGAGAAGGGCGTAGAGGTGCTTATCGACAGGCTGGGCCTGGCTCCGGCCACGGCAGCCATTATGGGGCCTGGCCACGACAATGGCTACGCAGCCGGCAACGATGCCCAGGACGAAGACCCCAACATAGACCAGCTAGCCGTCGTGCCCCTGCGGGAGCTGTACGCCAAGATTGGCCCTGACCTGATTACCATGCTGCGCCGGCTGGCCCTGCTCGATGCCGACGTACTCCGCAAACTGGCTGTGATCTCCGACGAAAAGGTGCGGATGGCAGCTCCATTTCTTTAGCATTTTAACCCGTTTTTTATATGAAGTCTTTTTTTGCCCTTATCCTCAGCCTCCTGACGTTCCTGGTAGCCGATCAGTCGCAGGCTGAAAAAATACCCTTCCAGGAAGGTTTTGATCTGTGCCCCGCACCGATCGCAGGCCAAGCTACTGTATCACTGGAGGAAATCCTGGTAATCAATTGCGACCAGGCAGCGCCAGCCGGTTACCAGGTGCACACGTTTGCGACTGTTTGCGACAGACTGAGCCTAACCGCACTGGATCCGCTCGGAGCTGAAGCCGATTACCCGCCACTTACCTCGGAGAAAGCAATGGAGGGACATCGGGCGCGAGAAATTTATAATAGCGGGGCTGGCGGGTTAGCTTGTTTATGCTAATCAGCGTCAGCCGGCCTAAGGGGGCATGGCCCCCCTTTTTTCGTTTCTTTTTTTACAGCAACAGTATGGCCAGAGCTAAAAATCCACTTTCCGACGTCACCACCCAATTGATCATAGGCGGGGTGGCCGCCGCTGCTTTAGGTGGTGGCCTTTGGTGGCTCTCCACCAGGCCGGCAGACAGTCGCGAGAAAAACGACCAGGTCGACAGCCAGAAGGCTGCCGAAACCGAGCTAAAGAAGCTCGAAGCCAGCGGAAGTAAGCAGGGCAAGGTTACGAAGTCGGATGCGACCTTTTCGCGCATCGCTGACGGTATCGCGCAATCACTTACCGGATGGCTTGTCGACAACAAGGACCGCGCCGAGAGCCTGCTGAAGGAAGTAAACACCGATGCCGACTTTGAGAAGCTGCAAGTGGTGTACGGTGTGCGCGACCTGGCCAACGCATTTGGCCAAAAGACCGGGCCCTACAATTTGGCCCAAACGATTACAAAAGAGCTATACAGCAATCAGATCGCGCGTATCAACGCACTGTATCAGCAGCGCGGCATGAGCCGCAGGTGGTAGTATCATGGAGCATCTTAAGCACTATATGGATTATCGAATTGGCGGGGCTATCAGTGCGGCCACTGGTCTGTTGGCTAGTATTGGATGGCGCGGCACACTGGCCGACTTTACCCTGGTATGTGGCGCAGCCATTGGGCTTATTTCGCTCATTAGCGGAGTATCCAATCTGTACGACCGTTTTACCCGAAAACGCAATAAGCCCGATGCATGAACCCTTTGATGATACTCGTAGCCGCAGGTGGAATATTTTGGGCGCTCTCCAGGCAGCAGGCCTCTGCCGCGCCGGCAGCTCCGAAGCCCACCGGTGGCGCCTCTGCACCGCCGAAATCCTCTGCCGGCGGCGGCTCCGGATCCAGTGGCGGGCGGGGTTTCGGCCCGGGCCCGGTCGATACAGCTTCGTTCGTAGTGTGGGACAACGCCACCCGCAATAAGCTGCGAGGCCTGCATCCGGACGTAGCCAAAGCAGCTGCCAACTTTATCCGCGATGCCTACAACCGGGGCATCAAACTGCGCATTACCCAGGGCTTGCGCACCTACGCTGAGCAAGAGGCACTGTACGCCCAAAGCCGGCTACCACTCGACCAGGTAAACGCTCTGCGCCAAAAGGCCGGCATGGCGCCCATCGAGGCCAGCGAAAACAACGAGGTTACCAGGGCGAAGCCAGGAAGCAGCTACCACAACTTTGGTCTGGCTTTCGACGTGGTGGAGATCCGCGACGGCAAAGCCATCTGGAGCACCGGCGCGGGGTCGAAATGGGACACCATCGGCGCCCTGGGCAAGGCTCATGGACTGGAGTGGGGCGGCGACTGGACCAGCTTTAAAGATCGGCCACACTTCCAGCTCAGGCCTGGAGGTATCGACCTGGCCACTGTTCGCAGTAAATATCTTTCGCAGGGCTTGGCGTGGCTGGGTTAACTTTTTATTTTTACTAAAACACGTCCCCAAACGAGTTATTTTCCCTGACAACCAGCCTGGCTCCCTGCCGGGCTTTTTTTTATATCTCAGGGAACTTACTGACCAGGTCGCCGCTATCGAGCACGCCCATATCCCGCAGGTATTGGTTTACCTGATCGAGGCTGTGATGGCGGAGCTGAAGCTGAAGGTCCTTCACGGTAATGCCATTTTTGACAGCCATCACGCAGCCGGTGTGCTTCCAGGAGTAGAGCTTGTGCCGGGTGGTGTCGAAGTTTAACTCCTTCAAAATGACCTGGTGCCGACGGTTCATGCTACGCTCTCCGATGGGATCAGGTCCGGGCTGGCCGTGGTGGCTAAAAATATAGTCGCTCTCTGGATATGCGTGCAGGAACTGAAGGGAAGGCCGGAAGGGGGCTGGTATAGCTACATATTGCTGCTTTCTATTTTTGCTTACCTGGGACCTGATTAGGATCTTGTGCTCATCGAGGAGCAGGTCGCTGATCTTGAGCTGCCTTAGCTCTCTTGGCCGGATAAACGTGTAATACATAAACTCGACAAACAGCCACAACTGGGGATCACATTCGCTGATCTTGGATTTAATCTTGGCTATCTGCCGACTCTGGAAATAGAGTGCAGAGGTCTTAGAATCCCGATGAAATTCAATCCCTTCCCAAGGATTAGGGATGCGTGGAAATGTGCCGTTCCATAACTCTTTGAATGTGGCAAGGTAGCTGTTCCAGGTGGTTTTGTGCGCCTTGCGGTCGTGAGCCAGGTACAGCATAAATGATTTGGCGAGCTCGTGAGTTACCACTCCTGGACGCTTGTTCCACCACTTAGCCAGGATGTTGACTTTGCTGCTGTACGTCTGAAAGGTTGTTTTCGCCAGGAAAGGCTGTCGGTCGCGCAGGTGCTTGTAGAGCGCCTTGATTACCGGTGGCTCATCAGGCAACTGCTTGCGGAATATTTTGGGGTGCAGCTCTTCGGCCAGCAGCTTGGCGGCCTGGTATCTCTCAACGAGGGTTCCGTACTGATCGAGGCCGGAATACCGGCGTTTACGCTTTTGCTCCCTGGGGCAGGTCCAATAGATGTACCACCGCTTGCTGAGATCGCCCTGTGCGTCGTGTAGCTTCAGGGGTTCCGGGAGAACAGGAAAAATTTTTTTTTCTCTTACCATTGGAAATTTCCTCCGGTAAGCAGCCTCAGTTTGGCGCAAGGTTTTAATCGCCTTGTCGCAAACTCTTCTTAACTAACTGATAATCAGTTGTCAAGAAGAGTTGGCAGAGAGAGAGGGATTCGAACCCCCGATTCCCTTTTGGGGAATACTCACTTTCCAGGCGAGCCCGTTCGACCACTCCGGCATCTCTCTTTTTGGGTCGATTATTTCCCTAAAACCCAGGTGAGCTTTAGATGGAGGGCAAAATTAAGAAATTTTTACTTCCCCAGGCCTCATTCCAAAAAATTATTATTCCAAAATGAAAGGTTCGTAGTATTTGCGGCTGGCAGTGGAAGCCACCAGGTAATACTTACCAATGGGAAGGGTTTTGTTCAGTTTCACGAGGTGCTCACGGTCCACTTCTACCTCGCCATCAAAGAGTACGGCTATTTCACGCAGTTCTTCGTCGAGCAGGTTTACCCTCACGTATTGATCCAGCCCCGAACTGAACCTGATGCTGAGGTTGGTGCCAGACTGTGGATCGGTTTTTACCACATCTATAAAAAAGTTTCCCTGCCCTTCTTCGGTCCTGACCTTTATTGGTTCGGTAGCAATCACCTGTCCAAACTTGTCAATGTTTCGCACACGGTAATAATAGACACGCTTGGGAACAACATTGGGGTCGTAAAAGTGATAAGCCTGAACGCTCTGGCTGGTTATTTTTCCAGCTACCTGCTGCAAAAGCACGTATTCGCGGTCATCGGTACTACGCTCCACCAGGTGGAAGTAGCAGTCGTTTTCAACATTTGATTTCCAGGAAAAAGTAACAATCCCTTCTGAATAGACAGTCTGAATCTGGTCGTACTCTACCGCAGGGTTGAGGTTTTTATTTTGCGAATGCCCCATCCATTTTCCGCCTACCCGTGCATAAGAAATAGCCGGATCGTTAGGCGCATTCTGGTAGCCCCATTTGGGATCGGTTCCGTCAGGCAACATCACAAAAAGAGCCTGTCCATTGCTGGAGGGTAAATCAACCCGTGCTGGTAGGAATTCGGGTTTGCGGCTTTGAGCAAAGAAAAAGGCATCCTCAATTTCCAGATTGGGGTTAACCAGCACCAGGTAATCGCCTTCGGTGCGGTTACCACTCCGTGCCAGAATCGCCCGCTGTGCACTCAGGTCCACGGATACCGATGCTCCTCCTGATGGACGACCAAACGATACGGATCGCAAGGGGCCCACCACGGTACGGTCCGGGATACGAAGGGCATACCTTCGGGTAACAAGGTACCAGCCTCCCAGGTCGCGGCTCAGTGCCGGAGAGGGATTAAACAGCTCTACCCGGTGGAGCACGTCGTTGGCAGAAACAGCATTTCCAGATCGAAACAAAGAGAGATAGACCTCCTGCGCACTTACCCAGGTGGGCGCGCTAAGCAGTACAACCATCAGCCATTCGAAAGGAAATCTGCGCTTCTTCATTCGGATACTTCTATAATAAACTTTTGCTTTTTCCCCCGCTGTAGCTGAAAAAAACGGCCAAAAAACAAATCAGAAGTGGTTACCTGAAAATCAGCGGCCTCAACCTTGCGGGCGTTTAAGGATACCGATTTATCATTTTCTATGGCTCTTTTGGCCTCTCCTTTCGATTGGGTAATGCCTACCTGAACGAGCAAATCGAGGATTCCGATGCCATTTTCGAGGTCTGACTTCGACAACGATTTTTTATCGGGGCCATTCGACACTTCGAGCCAGTCTTCGATAGAGAGTTTGGCCAGAGCCTCTTCGCCTGACTGGCGTCCAAAATGAAAATCAGTCAGGTTAATGGCACTAGCCAGTCCTTTTTCTCCGTGCACCCGTGCGGTAACATCTTCGGCAAGGGCGCGGTGCAGGGAGCGCAAACCCGGATTTTCGGCGTGTGCGGCCTCCAGCGCTTCGATTTCTTCGCGGGTCTTAACCGTAAAGATTCTTATGTATTTTTTCGCGTCTTCGTCAGACACGTTCATCCAGTACTGGAAAAACTGATAAGGCGTGGTTTTTTTCGGGTCCAGCCATACGCTGTCGCCATCGGCCGTTTTGCCAAACTTAGAGCCGTCTTCGCGGGTAAGGAGCGGGCAGGTTACGGCAAACGCTTCGGTTTCGTGGCCCAGTTTACGGCGAATAAGCTCAGTACCTGTGGTGATATTGCCCCATTGGTCTGATCCACCCACCTGAATTCTTACGCCATGGTTTTGGTAGAGGTACACATAGTCGTACCCCTGAAGCAACTGGTAGGCAAATTCGGTGTAGGAAATACCCTGCTCGCTGGCCATGCGCTTTTTCACTGAGTCTTTGCTCATCATGTAGCTGATGGTGATGTGTTTTCCCACATCCCGCAAAAACTCCAAAAAGCCCATATCTTTAAACCAGTCATAGTTATTGACGAGTTTTGCCGGGTTGACAGCGGTGTTGAAGTCGAGAAAATGCGCCAATTGGGCACGCATCCCGGCTACATTGTGTTGAATTTCTTCCTCAGAAAGCAGGTTCCGCTCTTTGTCTTTGCCTGATGGATCGCCTACCATGCCTGTGGCACCACCGACCAAAGCAATAGGGGTATGGCCCGCACGCTGAAAATGAACCATGATCATGACAGGTACCAGGTTACCGATGTGCATGGAGTCACCGGTGGGGTCCACACCCAGGTATCCCGCAGTGGGATTATTCAATAAAAACTCTTCTACCCCGGGGGTAAAATCTTGCAGCATGCCCCGCCAGCGGAGTTCTTCGATAAAATTCATGAATGGGTATGTCGATTTTTCAGCCAAAAATAGCGAACTAGTCCTTTTGTGAGGCAAAATTACTTCATGCAATGGGACATACCTTGCTGACGTTTCATTAAAAGGCCATTATTTTTACTATTTTTCTACTCCCGAACACCAACGCTAACAGACTACCATGACTCAGCCAGGGCAGCAGCTTGTGAAACGAGCCCTCTTATTTGCTTGTATGCTACTGACAATCAACCTGATAGCGATTGCGCAAGGGCCAGGCCGTAACTCTTTTCTGGAAGCGGAGAACCTCCGCAGGCAGAATAAATTCCGTGAAGCCATTCAGCAATACGAAGTAGCTATCCGTCTGGAGCCGACGAACTACAAGTATTATTTCCAAAAAGGAAAATGCGAGTACCAGATCAAGGATGTGGACAATGCCAAGGAATCCTTCCGCCGTACGGTGGAGTTCCAGCACAACTTTACACCCGCTTATTCGCTGCTTGGTAAGATATACAAAGACGAAAACGACTTTCAGAACGCTATCTTTTATTTCGAAGAAGCAGCTAAATACGAAAGCGATCCTGAGCGAAAAATCCAATATAAACTCCTGCTTATCAACCTTTTACTAAAGGAAAACCGCATGAGCGAAGCCCGGAGGCATATAGCTGAGGCCCGGAGTATTGACCCCACCAACCCCAACATCCTATATTACGATGCCGAGCTGAATGTGCTCGATTCAAATTGGGAACAGGCACGCCAGAACTACGAAAAAGCACTGGCCTCTCCCAAGCTGGCGGGTGCTCCTCCTGCCGAACTGGCCAAATACTACTACGGACTCGGCCTCGCATACTTCAACCTCGGAGATGTAGTGAGCGCAAAAAGGGTGTGGTCTAAAGCCAACTTTGGTCCCTATGCCGAACTGATTGCCCAGCAACTTCAGCAAAGCGACTACACCTATTTCTATAAGGTCGCAGTAAGTTATTACCTCAACGGGGAATACGATGCTTCAGAACGATTCATTAACCGGGCACTGGAGGTTCAAAAGATTTTCCCAAGTGCATACCTGCTCAAAGGGCGGATAGCTAACCAGCAGGGCAGTACAGCTCAGGCCATCCAATACTACCAGGAAGCTGCCGACCAGGAGCGCGAACCAGAGAAGAAAGCCAAAGCATTTTATTATATCGCATCGCTACACATGAGTCAGCGCAATTACAGAGGCGCACTTGAGGCTCTGGATCAGGTTTTTGCGTTGAGCAAACAGCCTACTTCAGGTATGATTTACATGCAGGCGAAGGCAAATTATGCCCAGGGACGCTACGAAGAAGTGGTACAAAAGCTGGATGAGCTCTCTCGGGTAACTACCGATCCCAACTCCAAAGCGAAGTATCAATTCCTTTCAGGGATGGCCGCCAAAAAATCAGGCAACACCGATAAAGCCATTGAATCGTTCAAAGCTGCCATGTATGGTGCTGTGAAGCCCGCAGCCAAGGAAGAACTCAACCAGCTTACGGGTGAAAAATAACCCGAATCAGTGGCGTGCCCCGCTGGGGATGAAGCCGTTGTCGTAAGCCTGCTCCAAGCGAGGGTATTTAGGAATAAAGCTCATGTGCGCTGAACGCCAGCCCTGAAGTTCCGGCAAACGCTGGCTCAGGCTGCGGTTGGCGTATAAGGTACGGGCACTGCGTGGGTGGGCCGCCATCCAACGAAGGTTTTGGTGCAAAGCCATCATTACTTCTGTATGCTGATTAAGCCAGGCTACTTCACTCATCAATTTATCGACCAGGCCTTCGTGGTCATACATCCATACATAGTTGCGAAGCAGTGCTACTGCAAGACCAGGGTTTGATTTCAGGTAACTAAGGTCGGCCTGATCTACCAGGGGGTAATTTATCGCCAACACGCGGATAGCGTTTTTCTCTTCCTGATAGCGGAACATCATTTCCGGATAGCTCCTTTGGCGAACTTCGTTAAAGCTGAGCTTCTGGTCACCGTTCTTGTCGGTCAGTTCGAAGTGGTTATTGGCGAGGAAGTAAGAAAACTCCGGGGCCACTTTTCCCATCTCTGCTTTGTCGAGCAAAGCATCGTCGTTTCGGTCAGCCAGTAAAAAACGTTCTTCCTGATACCAATTAGCTACAGCTTCATTGAAATCAGCGGTTTGGGCAATAACAGGAACAACAAGTGCAGAGAGGAAAAGATGAACAAGAAGGGAGGGAGCAAAACGCATACTTATTTGAATAATTTGATGTGAGCAAAAGTACGAGCCATGGGTATTAATTGTACCGCCCATGTTGGAAACGGATATAAAGGAGTCTGAAATGGGGCAAAACGGTGATCCATCGGGTATCCCATTATCGCCTTAAGCAAGCAATTATGCTGCCAATGAGCCCGGGCAGGAGCCAGAGAGTGGCAATTGATTTTTTTTCTTCATCTCCCAAAACCGATGTAAGAGTTAATTGCCAGTATGAGCAAAGTGACATTCAATTATAGCTGGGCTAGAATTTCAATTTGTTGGATTTTTAGAAAAAGCGGCTACTTATTATCTCGCAAATTGTAATAATCAATAATTGAATAATTAGATATTGCCTTTCAATTCTACTTAACATACAGACTATCAGCAATTTACCTTTAATATTTTTCAAAAAATAAATATTTCAACTCCTGTACGATTATACACATCTTCGAACTCCGACCTACTTCCAGTGCCTATACTTTTGTTTCAACAGTTGACACCACAGCCAACTGCCCCTCCTTCTGTATCTCTAAAGCTGAAATCAATGAACTCCTTCACTGAACACTTCAATTTATGCACAGTATTAAACTTCATCTCAGCAAATTCTTTCTTGCCTCCGTTGTGTTGATGTTAACTGTATCGGCCCAGGGTCAAACTGCTACCTTGGTTTACAACCCGGAAAGCCTGGAGCCGGGTTTTCCTTTCGCGTTTGACGTTCAGTACGGAACCCGAGAAAATCCGATAAGGAATCTTGTTAGTGCTGAATTTGAATTTTCCTATTCAGGCTTTTCGCTTACCAATGTAACGAACCAAGCATTCGAGATTACCTCTGAGACCTGGTTAGGTGTAAACGAAGGGGCCACCGGCTACCTGACGGTGAATAATGCAGAACATAGCATTCGGATTTCTGTAATCAGAAATAACGGCCGTGGCGTTTCCGGCTACGGAGAAATGTTGGGCGGAAAGGTAAAAACGATTACCAATGTGATCGAGATCATGCCCGTCAAAACCTTTGAGAAGGCCCAGTTAATTTCTTCCTCTATTCGCACATTTGAAAGTAATTGGGCTGAGATTTCCACTGTGAAAGGAACCCGCCTGATTTCGGTACAAGTTTCTGAAGAAGTGGGGCAGGTATCAGGTACCATCCGGACCCTGGATGGCAGAGTAGTCTCTACGTTTAGCAACACCGGGTTGATTGAAGTTCCTGTAGCAGTATCAGGCCTTCTTATGGTACAAATTCAAAGCGAAAAAGGAATCCAGGCAGGTAAGGTACTCATTCCCTGAGTTTACATATCATTGAGCTTCTGGTCCATTTTTTCTTCCATCCATTGACGGAAACGAGAGTTGGATAAGGCCTGACATTTCGCCTTCAGACGTCTGACATCGGTTTTTTGGACCGCAAAAATAAAACGATTCATGAGACGTAGCATCTCCTGGATCGTTTTATTTAGTTCGGGTTTTATGCTTGCCTGACTCCTTGAAAAGCGGATTGACTGCCGAATCATCCCCGACAACCACTGTACGTCTTCAGGGTCGCGCTCGTAATGAGCCTGAATAAGCATAATCTGAGCCTGCACTTGGGTTTGAACCTCCTGAAAACGGGTGCCTGTTATCGCTTTTATCACTGTAGCGTAATCTTCTACGGCCATGCCATACCGGGCCAACCCCAGGTTATATTCTTCCTCGCTAAATTCGGGTGCCAGCCTGAGCCTCAATTCATTGAGGTACTTAAATGCTGTTTCGAATTCACGGATATTGAGGCAAAGAAGAATAAAATTCCGGTAGTTAATGTTCGTCAAAAATCCCCCTTCGTCCAGAATGCCATCCTCAATCCCCCATACATAAACCGCAATCATCTGCCTGGCCAGATCCGGGGTATTCTGCTTGTTATAAAAAGAACCAATATGATTGAGCATTAACCTATGCAGCATCACAGCTGAATCTTCATTTACCAGCTCCCGAATGTTGCTAATCAAAGCAATCAGTTCTTCCATTGTCAACCGCTTACCCTGATCGAGTATCTCCAGCATTCCCCGGAAAACACTTACCATGGAATATTCGTTGGTGGACGGAGCCTCTTGTATAAAATTAAGCGCGGGCTGAGCAAAATGGGAGTCAGGCACATCATTTCCTGCCAGTAGATAGCTCTTTCGAATCATGGAATAACTCAGCACTTCGAGAGATACCCAGGTATCAAATCTGGCCTCCAATGAAGAAAATGGAGCTTCTCTATCTAATAATGCGAACTCACTCCTCAAACGTGGATGCCCCAGCAAGAACTCCTGCTTCATCCGCTCCATGGCATTAGCGACATAAGCCTCATGTACCCCTTTTATCCTGATTTCTTCGAGCTTCCTCTCTGTTCGTTTATAGGTATGAATAAAAAGATCTGGGTCAGCATTCGATTTCAGGTATTGAAGCAGGTAAATATCCCTTTGCATAGGAGATTGCCGAAAGGCCTGAATAGCCAGAAAATCCTCCAGCGATGCAAGCACATCACGACACAGTTTTCTGAACCGGCCATCGTTATAAATAACTCCTGGATAGAGCAACTGCCACATCTCGTGTCGGTCAGGTGCCACATCGAAATCAGCCATATTCACAGCTAACTGCTGCTGGTACCACTGCCTGTCTCCCCATTCGGCAGCATGCCACCTTAGAAAGTAGTTTTTTTCGCTCTTTGGGATAGAATTCCACAGTGTCCAAAGCTTATTATTTTTCATTCACTCAAATAAACAATGGTACAAATATAATTTTTTGAACCAAAAAACATATATAAATGCCGAATATGGGCAATTATTAAAATATATACTTGGTACAAATACCCAATACTGTACTTTTTATCTCCTATGTAAGCTTTTACTTTTGATACATAAGATCGGCACACCCGCATCTTCCTCCTACTTCCCAGCTTCTTATCAGGTAACTCTCTTCCTTATGGAATTTCGCACTGAACACCTCCCTGGCTCAAGCTCTACCCCCGCCTCTACCTCAGTACGTGAACTCCACGTTGGTCAAATCAGCTGCCAGCTTTCCTCAAAAGGAGAGGTTGACAGCTCGAAGTACACCGCCTACGATTTTACAATGGATCCCCGGCTGGATGAGCTGAGTTTTTCTCAGCGCGCGATGCTGATGGAGAGCTACCTCACCGACCTCCGCCTCAATGGATACTACCCTTACAAGCGTTCGCTTCAGGACGGGTGTAAGCCTATTTCTCAGGTAAAAGATCCTCATAATGGCCGGGTTACCCGCATGGTAAACCTGGCATCCAACGACTACCTCAACCTTTCTCAGCACCCACGCACCCGCATGGCTGCTATGATGGCCATCGAGGAAAGCGGCCTCGGAAGCGGTGGTTCGCCCATGCTGAGCGGTACCACCCGCATTGCCCAGCAGTTCGAAGCTGAAATTGCCCAACTCAAAGGATGTGAAAAAGCGCTTACCTTCTCCTCGGGCTACTCCGCAAACGTAGGCCTGGTGAGCGGTCTTTTGCGCAAAACCGACCTCGCAGTTTTTGACCGCTACGCACACGCCAGCCTCATGGACGGCGCTTCACATACCAATCAGATTGTTTTCAAGCACAACGATGCGGCTTCTTTGGAATTTGTACTGAAAAGGGCCCAAAACCGCTATGTAAACAAGCTGGTTATCCTTGACGGTGTTTACTCCATGGATGGCGACATTGCCAACCTTCCCGAAATAGTAGAAGTCGCCCACAAATACGGTGCCTGGGTACTCGTAGATGAAGCCCACGCTCTTGGGGTGATCGGCGAAAATGGCCTCGGCACCATGGAGCATTTTGGCATGAAAGGCCAGGTGGACATTGTTACCGGCACCATGAGCAAAACCCTCGGCTCAGTAGGTGGATTTATTGCCGGCAACCGTCGTCTGATCACCAGCCTGGAAGTGGCCGCCCGCTCCTACATGTTCTCTACTGCTCCTTTTATTCCTGCCGTAGCTGCTGCGCTTGAAGGGCTTCATATTATTCAGGACGAACCCCAGTTGCGTCAGCAACTGTGGTACAACATCAACTACATGACTACCAGCCTCAAAAACATGGGTTATAACCTGGGCGATGCACAAACCGCCATCCTGCCTCTTATTTTGGGAGACAACGGAAAGGTAAAGGAAATGACCGCCAGGTTGAACGACCGTGGAATTTTCGCAAACGGTGTGCTCTATCCTGCCGTTCCTCGCCGTCAGACACGGGTTCGCCTCTCGCTTAGCGCTGGACTTACCCAGGAAGACATGGACTACTGCCTGGCTAATATACAGGAGATAGGCCGTGACCTCGGTGTTATTGCATAATGATCAAAGACCTTGCTGGCTTTTATAAAGAAGGGTGACTCGTATGAGTCACCCTTTGCATTTTAGATCATATAAAAAAAGAATCAGGCGCCGGGATTAACGGAATCGTCGGAGACAACCAAAGCCTGTGGCATGAGGTAGTCCTGATACTTTGAAGGTTCTGATGAAAAAATGGTTCTTCCTAAAGTACAGATGCGATCAATCGCCTCTTGAATTTCCTGCTCTGCAAAATCACTTTCCCTGTTGGTATCCCTTTGCTGGGAATGGGCCAGAGAAGACTCAAGGTCTTCACATTTATGGGCCAATGCAACAATGTAACCAGCAGTAATACCGTTCTTGGTAAACTCGGCTAAATCCCGGGCGGCACATGTGAGCTTTTCATTGCAAAGCTGCAAGAACTCTCTGTGGTTAAGCCTGCTGAAAAAGTTTCTACCTGAAGCAATCATTGGAACGCATAATTAGGAGGTTAGCAAGGACTAAAATTGTAGATCATTCATTCATAAGTCCATCTTTGGCGATAGCTGCAAAAGCATTTGGGTTCAAAACTTACCTTTCTCTTTTCCCTTAATTTTTTCATCCACAGGAATCGAATCGTGCAAAGTGAAGCTAAACATTCGTATTAAAATTTCCAAGTCAAATTTTGTACGGACAAATCACCTAAGAACCGGTGACCCTTACAGAGACCTCGCGTCTCACTAAAAATTTTACTAATTTGCAGTCGCATTTGCTAATTATACTGCCCAAAAGCAAAACCATGAAAGTATTACGATCATTATATGTGAAGGTTTTGAACCTTACCCTGCTTTTTTTGGCTTCAAATGGTGTTTTTGCTCAATATGTGCCGCCAGCACCAGCGGCTGGTCCGGCCATTTGTGCCTGGCCCTCAGTGCCTTTGCGCACCTATCCCGGCCGCGAAGCAGGGGTTTTGGTTGAGGCTATTTATTTTGGTGAGCAGGTCCAGATTGTAGGGCCAAGAGAATATATAGAAGAAGAAAGGCGCTACTATGTATTGGTCAATACTGCCGAAAATAAGCAAGGCTGGGTACACGAGCACCTGTTTGTTTCAGGAGGTTCACTTGGTGTAATGCTGGGCTCAGCCAATGTCTACAAAAAGCCCGGAGCCCCGGCCACCATTTGTGAACAACCGATGAATCCGGGAGAAATCGTGGTCACTGCTCAGTTTTCGGGTGGCTGGCTCATGGTGTGTACTGCTGAAAAAACTAAAAATGGGTGGATAGAATTCAATAACGCCCTGGTTTCGCAAAATCCACGGGATGTAGAGCTTGCTACACTTTATACACAAGCTCAAAAGGTGAGAGATGCACAGGCCTACGCAAAAAAAATGGACCAGGTGATGAATATGGCGCGCCAATCCAATTCTCCTTTATTGAATGTATGGGAGCCAAACCCCAACGAGCGCTATTCCTATAACCCAGCCACACCAACCCAAGCGACCACCCGAAGCGCAAGCCCCACGACTACCAACCAGGCTTATACTCCTCCCGCTAATCAGCCACTTACAACCGCGAGCCCTTATCCGTCATTTATTCCTAAAGCACCTACGCCGGAAACAGATAGGATTGCTGATCCTACAGCTTACACGTTACCTGTACAAAACCAGAGCAACCTCGTTAACTATCAGGAAACAGGTGTTGTAGCGGATGTTCTTGAAGCCCGTTCCGGTGATCTATTTCGCGTGTATCACAAATATTTACCCGCAGGGACCCAGGTAAAGCTTTTTCTGCCCAATAACCAGGGGACCATCAACCTGGTGGTTTCCGGTAGATTGCCTCAATCAAGTCCGGCCATTATCGGACTGCCCACAGCCACACTCAAAACGCTTTTCGGAGATCAGACGCCCCCCGTGATCACCATCCAATACGCCCTCGCAGGCCAGTAATCGGCCTAAGGCAGTGATAAGGTTAGCGTTATTGTCAATGTTCTCGCTGATTTTCAATCCGTATTTTCATTCACCGAAAAACGAATCTTTCCCCATATGCTATTTTGAAACCCGAAATATTGCGGGTCCCGGGAGCAATCTACTGAAAGTATCAATCGAAGTAAACGGAGGTAACTCCGTCAAAATCAGGAGAATTATCAAAAATAATTTTTGTGAATCCATCGTTTAGTTTTAGTTTTGAAATAGATGGGAAAGCCTATATTCCCTTTCAACTACTATTATTCGACAGGATTACCACATGCTCCCCATATGAAAGCATCAATCAGTCTGTTTTCTCTTTTGCTCTTGCTCGCTTTTTGCTCCACCGCCGAAGCACAGATTTTTTATGAATCTGTAGAACCCGGTGAGTTTTCTATGTGTGCCTTTGACGAGGTTACCATTCGTCAGGACCCCGGGTCAACCTCCCGCCGGGTAGGCAGGGTATTATTCGGAGAAGAACTCGAACACATGGGAGAGCAGGCCTTCGTACGGGCCGAAAACCAGGTTTACCTCTTGGTAAGGGCCAAAGATGGCACCCAAGGCTGGGTTACAGACAACTACCTTGTGAAAAACGGAGGCCTGGTGGCGATGCTCGAAGATGCGCCCATCTACGAAAAACCCAATACCCTTTCTTCGCTTACCCGCCTGCAATTAAAAGGAGGAGAGCTGTTGATTATCAGCGATTTCAAAGAAGAGTGGATGCTCCTTACCAGCAAGCGCAAAGAACGCAGTGGCTGGGTTAAAGGGTACGAAAAAGTAAGTACCGAAGATGTCGACATAGAAATCGCCAGCCTGCTGGAGCGCGCCAATACCTATGTTGACCCCAACCAGCGCCGGGTAGCCATTCAGGACATTACCCGCACGGCTAACTACAACCAGGCCCGGCTTGCGCCCTATATTGATCGCCTGCTGCAACCCCAGAAAAGTGGCGCTGTAGCCAATGCCACCAGCCAGCAGACTTACACCCCCCCGGTTACCACTACTCCGGTTAACCCTTACTCGCCAACTGCCAGTCCGTATGTACCTCCTCGTTCAAGCGTAACTACTACCACGCCGGCAAGTACTCAGCCCCCCGTTTTCAGAAACGACAATACCCCCACTACTACAACACAGCCAGCCAAAACGCCTGCTGCCCAAACCTTCCCGTATTACAGTGGTGAGTACCTGCCTCCTGCCGACCAGGTGCGCGCAAATACGGTCACTCCCCCCGCAACCCAACCAGCTACCACCCGGCCTTCGGTAACGGCAACCCCTCCTCCTGCTACCACCTCTGACATCATCATTCAGGATGTAGTGGACCTGCAAACGGGCCGTACCTACCAGCGCGTACGCGAAACCGGCACCGTACAACCCGTAAAAGGCCCCAAGGAGCCAACAAGCATTTACTTTGCTTACCACAAAACCCTCCCGAAAGGTTCCAGCATCTGGCTCGAAATGCCAGGCGGACAGGGCATGGTGAAACTGGAAGTGGTTGCCCCGCTCAGGCAGGACAACCCTAATATGATCGGTTTAGGAGACGAAGCCATTAAAGCACTCTTCGGAAATAAAACCGGACCTCAAATCGGCCGGGTAACTATCCTCTATCCAAAAGGCTAAAAGATTCAGGCAGGTTTACCTGCTGCAACTTCAAGCATGGCTTCCGGGTGCAAATACCTGGAAGCCATTTCTTTTACTTCGTCAGGGGTAATGTGCGTAATCACCTCAAATCTGCGGTCGATTTCAGCAAAGGAAAGACCCGTCACCCGTGAGAAACGGAGCACTTCTGCCACCTGAAATGGTGTTTCGCGCTGGTTCAGGCTTTGGCCCAACATCACCTGCTTCACCACTTTCAGCTCCTCTTCGGTAACACCGTGGGTTATCAGTTTGTGCATTTCTTCTTTCACGGCATCGCGGGCCGCAGTTACTGACTCATTAGCCACATCTGTGCTGATCACAAAATGGCCATGTACACGATGCGACACCAGGCTGGAGTGGATACCGTAGGTAAGGCCTTTTTCTTCGCGGATAGCCTTCATCAGCCGTGATCCAAAATAGCCGCCAAAAACCGTATTGGTAACCGACAATGCATAATAATCCGGGTGATGGCGCGGAATGCCCAGGTGGCCCATCCGCAACGAAGACTGCAAGCCTTCCATCTCCACCACCTTCCAGGATGCCTCGAATGACGGAAGCGGTAGGTCTGCTTTGCTTACAAGCTCAGGGCTGTCTGTGAGTACAAGGCTGCCAAATACCGAGTCGAGCATGCCCAGCATATGACCCTCGTCAAACCGGCCCACCACCAGCAACTCCACATTGCCCGTACGCAGCATTTCCCGGTGAAAAGCCTTGATGCTTTCCAGGCTGATTTTCTCAATATCCTCAGGGGAGTGGTAGCGGTAGTACGTATGGTCTTTTCCATAAATACCCGCAGCGAAAGCATTACCCGCTTGCCACGAAGTTTTTCGCTGGCTCACTTTAACTTTCTGAATATCCCGGGTCCGCATTTGCTCAAACTCTTCCTTGGGGAAACTGGGGTCCAGCCAAAGAGAGGAGAACACAGGCAATAGCTCTTCGAAACCCGAGCTCAGACCAGCCAAATTTAACACCGAGTACTCGGGCTCAGAATCCTGACTGACCCAGGCCCCTCTCCCGTCAAAAAAACGGGCGATCTCCTCGCTGCTCTTGCTGCTTGTGCCTTCGGTGAGGTTACGCATGGCGTAATCCGAAGCTCCAGGATCCGGAAAATAGGCGTCACCTGCCTTAAAAACCAAGGATAGTTCGGCTACCTCCAACTGACCATACTGCATGAAAACTACAGGAATGCCGTTTCTTAGCCGTATTTCAGTATATCCCGGCAGGGGAATAGCATGAAACGGCTTGGCAGGTGGTACCTGGGTTCTATCCAAAAAAGAAGTATTCGACATGGCTCAGGCTTGTGGAAGGTAGTAAAGGGTAGATGAATTGGCAGGATCGAAGATGGTAGCGGCGGCTTCCCGCACTTCTTCGAGGGTGATGCTCCGGTAAATATCAGGGGTGGAATTAACCAGCTCCAGGTCGCCGAGCATATCGGAAAAAGCCAGAGACATCGCTTTGTTCATCAGGGTAAGGTTTTGCATGACAAAGATGGCTTCCAGCTTTCCTTTTACCCTTTCCAGGTCTTCTTGCCTGAGGTTGCGCAACTGGTCAAAACACTCTTCCAGGGCTGTTTCGTACTCTTCTACGGTTTTCCCTTCAGCTACCCGGCCATCAATCGATAGGGCGCCAGGGTCGTGATGCCCCCACGGAAAGGCCGAGGCCTGAGGTGAAACTTTGCGCCTGCGAATCATGTGCTGCTGGATAATGGAGCTTCTCCCGTTAGACAAGAGATCCGCGAGGATATCGGCAATGTAGTACCCCCGTTCGCTATGGGCGGGAATATGGTACATTTTATACACCGCCGGATAAGGAACATCGGCATGAACCGTCATGGTTCGGGGAGCAGTTCGTGGTAGTTCCTGCGGCAGGCCGTGTTTCTTCAGCTCACGAGCCGGAATAGGTCCAAACCATTTTTCGGCCAGTTCCTTTACCGCATCCACCTCTACGTCGCCAGCAACTACCAACACCGCATTATTTGGGGCGTAATAGCCGTAGAAAAAATCCTCTACATCCTGCAAACGCGCATTTTCGATGTGGCTGATATCCAGACCGATGGTGGGCCAGCGGTAAGGGTGATGGGTAAAATGCAGGTTGAGCAGGCGCAGGTGAGCATCACCGTAGGGCTGGTTGAGGTAGCGCTGCTTGAATTCCTCTATTACCACATTCTTCTGTATGTCAAGTTTTTCCTGCGAAAAACCCAGCTCCAGCATCCGGTCAGACTCCAGCCAAAAAGCGGTTTCGAGCTGATTTGATGGGACAGTGAGGTAGTAATTGGTGAGGTCTGCGGAAGTAAAGGCGTTGTTGGTACCTCCTACAGCCTGCAAAGGGCGGTCGTAGCTCGGTATGTGCTTGCTTCCTTCAAACATGAGGTGCTCAAACAAATGGGCAAAACCTGTGAGCGACATGTCTTCGTCGCGGGAGCCCACCTTGTACAGGATATCAACCACTACTTTGGGAAGGCTATGGTCGGCGTGGACCACCACTTTGAGGCCATTACCGAGCGAAAAAGATTCGTAATGAATTCGGGACATATCAGATTTCCGGTTGGTTCGATCGAGGGGGAATTACGGGTTTTGCCATGGGATGTTTCTTCCGGATGGGCTTTATTTCCGGGTTGGTTTCTTGCTGGGGAGAAAGGTTTTCACCGCTTTGAATTTCCGACTCAGGCGGTTGATTGTCTGATGAGGGACGGTTCATAACGGGTTTTGCAAGCGGAAGTTTTTTTCGCAGGGGTTTTTCAGGTTCTTTTTCTGAAGAATCCGAAGGCGAAATGGGGAAAGTATCCTTCGTCTCTGGTAAATCGGCCTGGGGTTTCTGCATGACTGGCCGGGCCAATGGCAGTTTTTTTCTGGGCGGAGCCTCCTGAGCAGGCAACTCTGTTTTTACCTCCTCTGCATCTGCAGTGTCGGCACCAGGCTGGGCAGGCATCGCAGGCCGGACCAACGGCAGTTTTTTTCGGGGCAATGGAGCCTTTGCAGGCTGCCCGGCAGTAACGGGATCGGCCTCGATTTCGGGCTGTACTGGCAAAGGGAAAGCCCTCCGCAACGCGTTGAACCTGTATTTGAGGTAGTGATCAAAGCTTTTTGCCCCCATGGCGAGGTACAACGGCTCCCACTCGTGCCATTCCGAGCTGTTGCCTTCCCGGAATGCTTTCGGGTCAATTTTCTTGTCAATTAAAAATGACGCAAAATCAGGCAGCGGCATAGGCAGGGTGCGAGCTATTCAGGGAAAACATCTGAAAGTGGATCAGGCAGCGGCGTAGGTTCGAGTTGAAGTAAAGGCCAAATCCGGTCTTTCAGCTCCTCCAGCCCCTGATTCATGGCCGAAGAAATGACCAGGTAGTCGATTCCTTTCATGGCCTTCTTGATCCGCTTCTCGTCTTCTTTTTGCATGAGATCCGATTTGCTGATGACCACAAGTCGGTCTTTGTTCTTCAGCTGCGGATTGTAGCACTCAAGCTCATGGTTGAGGATTTCGAGCTCCTTTCTCGGATCTTCGGAATCAGCAGGGATCAGGAAAAGTAGGATACTGTTTCGCTCAATGTGGCGCAGGAAGGTTACGCCGAGGCCTTTGCCTTCGTGTGCGCCTTCTATGATGCCCGGAATGTCGGCTATCACAAAAGACTGGCCGTCGCGGTACCTGACGATGCCGAGGTTAGGCTCAAGGGTAGTAAAAGGGTAATTACCGATTTTAGGCTTGGCGGCGGTCAGGACCGAAAGCAGAGTCGATTTTCCGGCGTTTGGAAAACCCACAAATCCCACATCGGCCAGCACCTTCAGCTCCAGCACAAACGACCGCTCAATACGGTATCCACCGGGGCTGGCATATTCGGGCGACTGGTTGGTCGAAGATTTAAAATGCACATTACCTCTGCCGCCGTAGCCACCTTCTATCAGGACCATCAACTGGCCATTTTCCATTACTTCTCCGAAAAATTCGCCGGTTTCGCCGTCCTTCACCACCGTACCGAGGGGCACTTCAAGCACTTCGTCCTCTCCGTCTTTGCCGGATCTTTGCTGACCGCTGCCATTTCCGCCATCGCCGGCCTTAATAAATTTGCGGTACTTCAGGTCCAGCAAGGTCCAGAGCTGCTTATTTCCTTTCAGAATGATGCTGCCTCCCCTACCGCCATCGCCGCCATCAGGTCCGCCTTTGGGTACGTGTTTTTCACGGCGCCACGACACTACCCCATCGCCGCCTTTGCCGCTGGTGAAATAAATTTTTACGTAATCGACGAACTGAGAATTCATGCTTTTAGATTAAACCAGGGCCCCCAACTGCACCTCGATGCGGTGGGAAATCTCTTCAATGGAGCCGACCCCGGCGATTTCATACAATTTGCCCTGCTCGCTGTAGTAGCTGGCTACCGGCAGGGTTTCGTTTTGATACACCCCAATCCGACGACGGATGGTTTCTTCGGTATCGTCTGCGCGACCAGATTCCAGGCCACGTTTTACGAGCCGCTCTACCAGCTCCTCTTCGGGTACCAGCAGGCTGATCATGCAGGTGATGGAGAGGTCGTGCTTAGCCAGCTCGGTATCCAGGGCTTCGGCCTGTGCCACCGTGCGGGGAAAGCCGTCAAAAATAAAGCCCGGAGCGTCCTTATGGGCCTCCAGTTTGTTGGCAATCATTTCGATCACAATCTCATCGCTTACCAGCTGACCAGATTCCATGATGCTTTTTACCCGCAAGCCAAGGGGCGATTGTGCCGCCATTTCGGCCCTGAGCATATTGCCCGTAGAGAGGTGAATGAGGCCATATTTTGCAATCACAAACTCCGATTGCGTTCCTTTACCAGCGCCGGGAGGGCCAAAAAGTACAAGGTTAATCATGGGAAAATTGAGTTAGGGAAGGTCAAAGGGAAATTAACTCAGGGCTTGAGTTTTTCATTTTCTTGATGGCGGGTAGCATCGCGCTTGGTTTTCTTGGCCATATTTTGGTGAAAAGCCGCTTCCAGATCGATGCCCGTTTGGTTCGCAAGGCAAATCAGGACGAAAAGGACGTCTGCCATTTCATCGGCAAGGTCCACAGATTCATCCGATTTTTTAAAAGATTGATCGCCGTATTTTCGGGCCATGATTCGTGCTACCTCACCTACCTCCTCCATCAGGATAGCGGTATTGGTCAGCTCAGAAAAATAACGGACGCCGATGGTCTGTATCCAGGTATCCACCTCCTGCTGTGCGGCTTGTAAGGTCATGGTTTAGAAAATCAGGGCCTAAAGTTAATAAGGACGGAGGGGGGAAACCCAGAATATTGCCCATTCGGCCTGAATATAGAACAAAAAAATGATCCCGGCCCACCCAACCATGAGATAGGCGGCACTGCCCGGCACCCAACTCCGGGGCCCTTTCAGCAATACCTGCCAGCCCGAAAATGCCCAAGGAGCGAGTATGGGTACCAGGGGGAAATGGTAAATCGGGTGTGAAAAAGCCAGTAAATAGGGGGCCATAAACAACCCCACAAAGACCAAAACCCATGTGGTGCCCGGCATTTTGTGGAGGATAGAGATAAAAACACCCAGCAACCAGCTGGTGAAAAACAGGGCTTCGAGGGCCAGGCCCGCGTATTGCCATTTGCCAGAAGGCAAGTAGGCCGCGCCATAGGTATCAAACGCCCAAAAGACCCGAAACCGGGAAGCTATCCTTTTTAAGGTCTGCGCAGGATGATGGCTTATATATCTCCAGGCTTCGCTCCGAAAAGCCGATTGACGTGCTTTGGCTGGCAGGGCTTCGATCCGGCCCAGGTCATTTCGAAAAGCAACCTGACTTTCAGCTTTAGGATCACCATGAGATCCCAGCCACCAGGTCGAGTAATCGGGCGTATCTGCGTGGTTTCCCAGAAAAAAATTGTAGGAATTGGCATCGCTGACTGCCACCACCCGCTTTTCCTGCCAGCTGATCCAACCCGTCCAGGCAAGCACCGGCAGCAGCAGGGCTATGGCAAAAGGGACCGCCGATTTTGGTATTCTTAGCTCCTTTTGAGAAAACCGAACAAATACCAAAGACGCCGAAGCCGGCCGCAAGAGGGTATTTATTGCCCAAAGGAAGCCGGATCGCCACGGGTGATTATTTTTTTTCTGAAAAAAATGATCGAGCAAAAGGGCGCCCATCAAACAAACCGTAAACGGCATCTGTGAAAAAGGCAGGCTGCCTTGCACCACGGCCGTCGGCAATACCGCCCAAATCCCTTGAAAAAGGGCACGTTCGGGAAAGCTTCGTCCTTTATTTTTCAGCCACATATCCGCCAGCCAGGCCCCGGCCAGGTACCAGAGCACCATGTGCAGCAGCACGCACTTTCGCCCACCCAACGCAAGCACCCCCGTAAGCCAGGCAGGCCAGGCCGGTGGCCAGTAAGGGTCCCATCCTTTTCCCGCTAAAATTCCTTCCGCTACACGCGTGTATGATTCGGCATCTCCGCCAAAATCCGCTGCGGGCCAGCCCATGCTTACCCCCAGGCGCAGGGCCGCTCCCGCAGCCAACGCCATCCACAGCCAACTTTCAGCTTTCGGGGGAAGTATTTTCATCAAAAATCGGGTTGTCGGCTATCGAGGATGAGGGTCACAGGGCCGTCGTTGAGCAAATTTACCTGCATCTCGGCTCCAAAGATGCCCGTAGCCACCGGACCGGGAAACTGCGCACGGAGGGTTGTCAGAAATTGCTCGTACATCGGTATCGAAAAATCAGGCGGTGCTGACCGCACGAAGGAGGGCCGGTTGCCCTTTTTCACGTCGCCGTAGAGCGTAAACTGCGAAACGACCAAAATACCCCCGCCAATGTCCTGCACCGAGAGGTTCATTTTTCCTGCTTCATCATTAAAAATACGGAGCTGAATAATTTTGCGGATGAGCCAGGCGATGTCGTCGGCGGTGTCGTCGCCATGGATACCGAGCAAAACAAGCAATCCGGGGCCTATCTGGCCGGTTATTTCCGATTCCACTTGCACATCTGCCTTGCTTACCCGCTGAATGACGGCACGCATAAATTACCCGTTAGTTAAAGTTCAGTCTATCCTGCGGCCAAAATGCAAAAGTTTAGGGGGGAGATTTAGCAGCATGCAAAAAAATTTAAGGAAATAGCTAATCGAAAAACTTGCTTTCGCGTATATTTGAGCCGTGAACCTTCGATTCATATATAGACCGTGGACCGTGGAGCGACTGAGACTATTCAGTGCGCCCAATCGGCTGGTGTTCCGGGCTCTCCGGGCCTGATTTCCTCTTTATTTTAAATTTCATTCTCAAGGTGTGCATGCTTGCATACACCTTTTCCCTATTTCCTTTCCCCTCTTTAAACACATTTATTGCCTTATGGAAATTGAGGTTTTGGTTGCTGGTCCGCAGCACATGGTGTACGCGGAAGAAATTTGCCTTCAGATTGAAGCTGCCGCACGTGCACGTGGTACCGGTATTGCCAAAAGAGAGACTTCTTATATCGAGAAGAAAATTGCGGAAGGCAAAGCTGTTATTGCCCTGAGCGGCACCTCCTTTGCGGGATTTTGCTACATCGAAACCTGGGGACACGGTCAATACGTCGCCAACTCGGGCCTGATCGTAGTGCCCGAGTTTCGCCAGTCGGGTATGGCGAAGCGCATCAAGCAAAAAGCATTTGAGCTTTCCCGTAAAAAATACCCCGAAGCCAAGCTTTTCGGCATTACTACCTCGCTGGCTGTAATGAAAATCAACTCTGACCTGGGATACAAACCGGTTACTTTCTCCGAACTTACCGACGACGAAGTATTCTGGGCCGGCTGCCAAAGCTGCCCTAACTACGACGTGCTTACGCGCACCCAGCGTAAAATCTGCCTTTGCACAGGCATGCTTTATGATCCGGCCAAAGACGAAAGCAAGGTCGCAGCAGCGGTTACGGCTATTCCTGCCACCAAAAGCCAGGAACGCTGGCAGCGATTTATTCAGCATCTCCAAAAAAGAGCCAACAACGCCTGGCTCCAATCTATTCTCGAAAACCTCTTTAAGAAAACCCCAGTAGCATGAGCAAAAAAGTAGTGCTCGCCTTCAGCGGCGGCCTGGATACGTCCTATTGTGTAAAATACCTCACCCAGGAACACGGATACGAAGTCCATACCGCTTTGGTAGATACGGGTGGTTTTTCGGAAGAAGAAAGAGAAAAAATAGCCGAACGTGCACACATGCTGGGGGTTTCCAGCCACGTAGTACTCGACGAAACCTACACCTTTTATGAAGAGTGCCTCCGGTTTCTGATTTTCGGAAACGTACTCCGCTACCAGACCTACCCCCTTTCGGTGAGTGCCGAACGGGTGTTTCAGGCACTGGCCGTGGCTCGTTATGCCAAAGAAATTGGTGCAGAAGCTGTAGCCCACGGTAGCACGGGTGCAGGCAACGACCAGGTGCGTTTCGACCTCGTATTTGAGGTATTGGCTCCGGACTTAGAGGTCATTACCCCCATCCGCGAAAAACGCCTCAGCCGCGAAGACGAAGTATCTTACCTGAAGGCTGCGGGTATTGACTGGGACTGGAAAAAAGCCCAGTACTCCATCAATCAGGGCCTTTGGGGTACTTCTGTCGGCGGAAAAGAGACCCTCAACTCCTGGGATAATTTGCCCGAAGAAGCTTACCCCAGCCAGGTAACCACCGACACCAACCGCGAGGTGATCCTGAAATTTGAGCAGGGTGAGCTGATGGAGGTAGATGGAGAAAAATTTGAGCATCCGGTAGGAGCTATCCTCAAAGTGGCCGAGCTGACCAGTCCTTATGGCATAGGCCGCGATACGCATGTGGGCGATACCATTATCGGCATCAAAGGCCGGGTAGGATTTGAGGCGGCAGCTCCCATGGTCATTATCAAGGCGCACCAATTGCTCGAAAAACATGTGCTGACCAAGTGGCAGATGTACTGGAAAGACCAGCTCGCCAACTGGTACGGCATGATGCTCCATGAAGGTCAATACCTTGACCCCGTGCTGCGCAACATCGAAACTTTCATGCAGGACTCTCAGGCCAGGGTGACCGGAGAAGTGCGGGTGCTGCTCGCTCCTTACCGCTACCAGGTGCTGGGCTGCCGCTCCGATTTCGACCTGATGTCGGCCAAATTCGGCACCTACGGTGAAGTAAACCGCGCCTGGTCAGGAGATGATGTGAAGGGCTTTACCAAAATCCTTTCAGTTCCCGGCAAGCTGTATAATGCAGTAGGCGAAAACGAAGACTAAGTCCGCACTTTATCAGCAAGCGTGGAAACGGGCTATTTTTTGCCAGGCGGCTCAGGTTTGCCTTAATTGAATACCATGATCAAAATCGGCATCATCGGGGCTGCAGGCTATACTGCGGGTGAATTGATTCGTATCCTGCTCAACCATCCGGAAGCGCACATTGCCTGGGCACTCAGCGAAAGTCAGGCCGGATTACCTGTAACCCATATCCACGACGACCTTGTGGGCAGTACTTCGCTGACCTTTACCCAAACCTGGTCGCCCGAGGTAGATGTGGTATTTATGTGCGGAGGGCATGGTGCCAGTCGCAAATGGCTTGCCGCAAATGCTCTGCCTGAAACAGTACGCATCATTGACCTGAGTACCGATTACCGCATGGCGGGTGATGATCATGATTTTGTATATGGCCTGCCGGAACTCAACCGGGGCCAGATCCAGCAGGCACATCGTGTGGCGAATCCGGGGTGCTTCGCCACTGCGATTCAGCTGGGCCTGCTTCCGGCAGCAGCAGCAGGTATTCTGCCCGCCGAGGTGCATATCCATGCCGTAACGGGCTCCACTGGTGCCGGCCAGAGACCCGAGGCCACCACGCATTTCAGCTGGCGCAACAACAACCTCTCTATTTACAAAGCTTTTCAGCACCAGCACCTCGCCGAAATAGGCCAGACCCTGCAGCAGCTCCAACCTACGCTTGATTCGGAGGTGCTGTTTATTCCTGTCAGGGGAGGATTTGCGCGTGGAATTTTTGCTACCACCTATTTCCATACAGACCTGAGCCTCGAAGAAGCCACAGCAATGTATGCCAGCTACTACGAAGGGCATCCCTTCACGGTCGTTACCGCCCAATCCGTTCACCTCAAAATGGTCGTAAACACGAATAAGGCCGTGATTGGATTGGAAAAACACGGCTCCAGGCTGCTAGTTACCAGCGTGATTGATAACTTGCTTAAAGGTGCCTCCGGGCAAGCGGTACAGAACATGAACCTCATGTTTGGCCTGCCCGAATCCACCGGCCTGAATCTCAAAGCCTCCGCATTTTGAACTACTCCCCCCTTTCTCACCTTTTCTCCATGAAAACCTTCAACGTTTATCCCTTGTACGACATAGAGCCCGTGCGCGCGCTCAATTGCTCGCTTTGGGATGCAAATGGCCGCGAATACCTCGACCTCTACGGCGGGCATGCGGTTATTTCTATCGGACATACACACCCGCATTATGTAAAGCGAATCGAGGATCAGCTACACAACCTGGGCTTTTACTCCAATTCGGTACATAATTCCATTCAGGAAGAACTGGCCGAATTGCTTACGCAGATGAGTGGATACCCCGATTACCGGCTGTTCATGATTAATTCGGGAGCAGAAGCGATTGAAAATGCGCTCAAGCTGGCTTCGTTTCATACGGGTCACAAAAAGGTGCTGATGGTATCGAAGGCTTTTCATGGCCGTACTTCGGCAGCTGTGGCGATTACCGACAACGCTAAAATCCAAGCCCCGGTTAACCCTGTGGACCACGTGGTACGCATTGGCCTCAACGACATTGAAGCACTGAAAGAGGAAATGACTCAGGGCGGCTTTTGTGCCATTGTGATAGAAGGCATACAGGGAGTGGGAGGCATTCACTTGCCCAGTACGGAATTTCTCCAGGCGGCACGTGCCCTCTGCGACGAAACAGGGACTGTTCTTATTCTGGATGAAATTCAATCGGGATATGGCCGCACGGGTAAATTTTTCGCGCACCAACATGCGGGAATTAAAGCCGACCTGATCACCATGGCCAAAGGCATGGGCAATGGCTTTCCTGTAGGCGCGGTACTGATCGGCCCGCAATTTGAGGCGTGGCATGGCATGCTGGGGACTACTTTTGGCGGAAACCACCTGGCCTGTGCTGCTTCTTTGGCCGTATTAGAGGTTATCCGCAATGAAAACCTGATGGAAAATGCGACCCAGATCGGAGATTACCTCAAGCAACGGCTGCAAACCCTGCCTCAGGTGACAGAAGTGCGTGGCCTGGGCCTGATGCTTGGCGTGGCGCTGCCCGTGCCGGCTGCAGGTATCCGCAAGTCGCTTTTGTTCGACAAAGGCATATTTACCGGATCTGCCTCCGACGCCAATACCATTCGCCTGTTGCCTCCGCTCACCCTCAGCCAGAACCAGGCAGATCAATTTCTTGAAGCATTTGCTTCCCTCGCTGAAACTGTGATTGCCTGAGTGGCCAAAAGCTATACCAGAATTAATAAGATTTACGGGATTTTCAGGATTGATTTCCTTGATTTTCAATGGATTTTCCCTCAGATTTTTTCGCAGACCACTTTCATTTGGGTATATTTTTCATGAAACAATTCCTCTCGGTAAATGACGTGCCCTACCTACAGGGACTGGTCCATCTGGCCAAAGAAGTGCGTGAGTTTCCGCACAAATACCCTACCCTCGGAAGCGGCAAGTGCCTGGGATTGATTTTCATGAATTCCAGCCTCCGCACGCGCATGTCCACCCAACGGGCAGCCATGAACCTGGGCATGTCCACGATGGTGCTGAATATGCAGCAAGATGGCTGGCAGCTGGAGTTTGGCGATGGGGCGATCATGAATGGCGACAAAGCGGAGCATATCCGCGAGGCGGCGGCCGTCATGGGTCAATATTGCGAAATCATTGGCGTAAGGGCGTTTTCGGGATTGAAAGACCGCGATGCAGACTATGCCGAAACGGTGATTCAGGGTTTTGCCCAATACACCAACCGGCCCGTGGTCAGCCTGGAATCTGCCACCCGCCACCCCCTGCAATCGCTGGCAGATGTACTTACTATCGAAAACCGCAAGCAGGTCGCTAAGCCCAAAGTAGTGCTTACCTGGGCGCCTCACCCCCGTGCATTGCCCCAGGCGGTGCCAAATTCCTTTGTGGAATGGACCGTTCGTGCCGGATACGAGGTCGTGATCACCCACCCCGAGGGCTACGAATTGCCGGATACCTTTACCGCAGGTGCCACCCTGGAACCTAACCAGAACAAAGCCCTGGAAGGTGCACATTTTGTGTACGCCAAGAACTGGTCTTCGTACCTGCACTATGGTCAGACTCTGTCTCAGGACCCTGCCTGGACTGTTTCTGCTGAGAAAATGGCCCTTACCGATCAGGCGTATTTCATGCACTGCCTGCCCGTGCGCCGAAACGTAATCGTGACCGATGAAGTAATCGACAGCCCGCAATCGCTGGTGATTGAGCAGGCAGGCAACCGCGTTCCGGCAGCTCAGGCGGTGTTGATTGAATTGCTGAAAGGACTTTGATCAGCGTAAAAGCAGCTTAGATACCTGAAAATTATTTCCTGAACGAAACGCCAGGATATAAACGCCGGGCGTAAACCCTTCGATGGAAACCCTTTCTTGTTGCAGTGTGGGTGTATGCGAACCGCTTTTCAGAACTTTTCCATTCAGGTCAGCCAAGCTCCAGGAAAAAGCTGTCCCAGCTGAGGAGGTAAGCCAGAGTGTATTTTCCTTTTCATCGAGAAAATGCGAAAAGGGAAGTTCGGCCAATGGATCTGTAGCCGTAGCGCAACCATTTGGTGGAATATTGCCGGAAGCGGCGATGGCGGGTGCCCAGAAATCGGCGAGGTTACCTGCACGCAGGGCTATATTGTCGATGCTGTGCCCAGGTGGATTGGCCAGACAATCGGGTTGACCCGTGTAGTTGATGTCGTTTTTGAGCCAGGGCAAAGTAGCCGAAGCGGGATTGAGGTAATCTTCAATGGCGCAACTTCCCCAGGCGATGGGCATCCCGGCCAAAGGCTGGCAGAGGTTCAAGGGGGCAATGCACAAACTATAGAGCGGGCCCAGGACCTTGGCGCGGTCGCAGGAAACGACCACATCCTTACGTTGGTGATAAAGATACACCAGTGGCGTATCCGGCCCGGTAAATAACTGCAGATTAAACACGCCTCCGTAGAAATTCCCAACCCCTTTCACCTTGGCAGTGTAGCCATTTACGTTGAGCGAACCCTCAATGCTTCCCAGGTCAGGGCGGGCAAGGCTGTATCCGGCAGGAAGGCAATTGGTGAGGTCGGGGTCAGGGGTAGGAGCATTGGACAAGGCGCCTGCATCGACAGGTTTTTCGCCCGGGCTGGTGAGAAACGCTGTATAAAGGGCCGTAAATCCTCCGGCAGAAACGCCCGAAACGAATACATTGTCCACGTCAGTAGAATCGACGGTATGGCGGCCTTTGAGGAAACGGATAGCCCCTTTGGCGTCCTGCATGGCCCGGTATAAAGCGCGCATCACTTCGCTGGAGTCGGCAGCATATATACACTGGTTGATACCCAAGGGGTTGATTTGGTTGTTGCACAAGGCATAAGGCACATAAAAAGAAGCTTTGTGACTACCGAGCCGGTATTGTATGGAAGCTGCGACATAGCCCCTGGCTGCCATTTCATTGCATAGTGCCACCACCTCGGGATCGGTTTTCGTGCCAGCGATCCATGCCCCGCCATGTATAATTACGACCAGCGGCCTTTGGCAATTGGCGTCGCCCTGGGGTTTGTACAAATCAAGACGAAGGGTTTCGTTTTGCCCTGCGTAGTTGACCACGGTGCCATAGGAAAGGTCCTGTTCCACCAATACCGGGTATTGCTTGGTGGTGTAGGCTGGCTGCGAAAAGGCCAGGTATCCGATCAATAAACCGGCAAATAAAAGGAGGCATCGTTTCATGGTTCGGATATTTTGGGGCAATCGTGTGCTAATCAGCTTGTTGAAGATAAGTATTCTTTTTTTACGAGCAGTGTATCCCTAATGGGAGCGATATATGTTTTTTTCTTGTTAAGACAAATTTACGACTCTCCATTCAGATGCGAATTTATTCCATCCATACGTTTTAGTGTACCAAACATTCTCTTCGAACACAGACATTCAGTTTAAGAACGGAGATTGTATTACTTACCTGTCACCTATGAAGCGTACCGTTCGTAACGTGTTTGCATTGTCTCTGATTCTCGTCACGTTTCAGGCGCGGAGTCAGGATGTATTGCTTGAAACACTGGGCGTAATAGGTGCTCAAGGCATTTACTCGGCGTACACCGCCATCGGCTCCATGGCAGATGGATATCATGGCGAGGTGTACGATGCAGAATTCTCTAGTCAGCTGCTGGGAGAATCTGCCACCCTGATGCAGTTGACCGCCTCACAAATGGATAAACTGTTGGAATCCAATGTTTTATCCGAACCCGATGCACAGTTTGTAATAAAACTCAGTGCAGGTTACAAGCTGCTGCATACCCAAGCAGTTTCCTATCGGGAGTATATTGCTACTGGTGACGAAGTCAAACTCAAAATGTACGAGTCCTCCCGCACCCAGGCATGGTCTTTAATAGCCGTACTACTAGGCCTTGATCAAACCCAGAAATAGACCTTTACAACCACTTTTTGTGCTTGAAAAAGTAGAGCATTCCGCCTGCCATTCCGATCATTACTCCCCAGATTACGAAATAGCCGTACTTCATTTTAAGTTCTGGAAAATACACGAAATTCATTCCATACACCCCTACCAGAAAGGTGAGCGGAATAAACACAGCTGAGAAAATTGTCAGGACCCGGATAACCTCGTTCAGGCGGTAGTTTAGCTGCGTATGGAAAATATTGAGGTAATCAGAAAGCAGGTCGCGGTAGGTATCGATAGACTCTATGACGTGGGTAATGTTGTCAAAGAGGTCTTTCACAAAGGGGGTCAGCCGTTTTGAGATAATACCGGTATCTGATTTAATGATGTTGAAGACCATTTCCTTGGCAGGCCGGATCAGCTTTGAAAGGAAATTCATTTCCCGTTTGTAGCTGTTAATTTCCTCAATTAAGGCATAGTTGCTGTCACGAAGCACCTTAAGCTCGAGGTCTTCGATCCGCTCACCAATTCTTTCTACGATAAAGATATAGTGGTCTACCACGAGGTCGATCAAGCCATAAGCTAAAAACAGGGGATGTTCGCTGCGAAGTCTGCCTTTATTTTTGCGGAGTCTTTCGCGCACCGCGTCAAACACATCGCCACGCTCGATTACCTCCTGAAAACTGACCGTGATATTGCTGCAGACCACGATACTTACCTGCTCCGGTATCACTTTCATGATTTTATCGTCGTATTGCAGCATTTTGAGGGTGGCAAATAGCTGACCGTCAAACTCTTCGAAGCGGGCCCGTTGCCCGGTATTCATTACATCTTCCAGTATGAGCGGGTGAAGGTCAAAAGCAGTTCCTACGCGTTTGATGATTTCGGCGTCATGCACTCCTTCCACATTAAGCCAGATAGATTTCCCTTCGGCCAAAAATTTACAGGCATCTTCCGGCTCCTCCAGCACGTACTCCTCACAGTGGTCTTTGTCGTAAACAAATAATTGCAGACGGACCTTCTCCTGACGGGGCAACCCAATATAAATGAGCGAACCTGCTTCCTGGTCTTGGCTTTCGAGCCGCTTTTTATAAAATCTGGCCATGCTTAAAGGTATTAAGGCGGTATTGATTTTCCTGATTTGGGGTAAATAAATCGTAGTTCATCCTTCACTTTTATCAGAAACCAGACAAAAACGGGGTTTTTGATATCAAATCGGTAATTTAGCACACGTAGGTCTAACCTGCATATGTATACCTGTTACTGCTTAGTGAATACGAAAAATGAAAGCCAAAGCGAATTATCAACTGTTGTTTCTCTTTTGCTGGCTGATAGTCTCTCACCACACGATGTCAGGCACTACCTTTTACATAAAAGCCTCCGGAAACGATGCCCTTGCCGGCACAAGCCCTGCCTCCGCTTGGCAAACTATCAATAAGGTAAATGCAAGCGCGATCAACCCTGGCGATTCTATCCTATTTGAAGGCGGGCAAACCTTCAATGGCACTCTTTTTTTTCAGCCCCCCCGATGCGGAACGAAAGCAAACCCCGTGTATATCGGCTCATACGGCACGGGTAATGCCACCCTAAACGCCGGAACCAGCGGCCCCGGCATCTATATTTACGACTGTGCAGGCTTTGAAATAGCCAACCTGAATGTGACAGGGGCGGGTATCGCCAGCAATAACTTCCAGGGAGTCTTTTTTTACACCGACGTGCCCGGCAGTGGCATGTACCCCTATATCTATCTGCACGACCTGAATGTCAGCGGTTTCAACAAAGGGGGAATCAACATCGTGGGCGAAGAGAACTTTACGGATCGGGGCTACCGTGACATTACCATCCTAAGGTGCAATGCCTTTCAGAATGGCGACCTGGGCATTCAGGTTCTGGCAAAATTTTTTCACCTCACCACAGAGCACGCCATCCACAACGTATATATCGCCCACTGCCAGGCCTACGACAACCCTGGCCAAATCGGCAAAACAAATGGACATACAGGCAATGGGATTGTGGTAGGAACCGCAGATACTGTTGTGATTGAGCACTGCATCGCGCACCACAATGGGGTGGGTAACCTCAGCACGGCAGGAGGACCTATCGGTATTTGGGCATGGGAATGCAACAACGCCACAATTCAGTTTTGTGAATCGTATGCGAATAGCACCAACTCCGGCCTCGACGGCGGAGGCTTCGACCTCGATGGGGGCTGTACCCATTCCGTGATGCAGTACAATTATTCGCACGACAACATGGGTGCCGGCTACCTTGTGGCACAATTTACCTCAGCCAGGGCCATGCACCATATCACGGTGAGGTACAATATCAGCGAACGCGATGCGCAACTTCCGAATTGGGGAGCACTGATGATCTACCAGGGCGGCATTAACCCGGTTGACTCGATATTTTTCTACAACAATACCGTGTTTCTCGGCAACAACAGGGGTACCAATACTGCTATGGTCCTGATTACCCGCACCAGCCTGAACATTGGCCCTGTGCTGTTTGCCAACAATATTTTCATGACCGAAGACAACGCCCCCATGCTTCGGATGTCGCACGCAAGCACAGTGCACAAATTCATCAATAACCTCTATTTCAGCCTTTCCGGTAATTATTCCTTCATTCAGCCTGGATACACTCCCGGCACCACTACCAGCCTGGCAAATTGGCGGACGGTGACAGGCCAGGAAAAATTGGGCGCTACCAACACGGGGTTCCAAACGAATCCGCTGCTAACCGATGCCGGAAATGGCGGAACAATAGGCAACACGCTCCTGCTTAATACCCTTGACGCCTATCTACCCACCGCGTTGTCGCCCGTCATTGACCAGGCGCTTGACGTTCAAACGCTGGTTTCTTCGCTGGAGATGAGATCCCGAGATTTTTATGGAACCACTATACCCGAAAACCTGCTCTACGACCTCGGTGCCGGAGAATGGTCGAGTGTAGTGCTGCCCGTTTCCTCGGTTCAGCTTGCTTTAGTTGAGCAGCAGCCCGAAAAACTTGTTTTTGAAGCCCTGCTGGGCGAATATGCGCAAACAGGCAAGTTATCGCTGGAATATGCTTCAGACGGTGTAAACTTTAGCCAAACGGGAGTTGAATTACAGCCTGACCCGCAAATGAAGGCTTACCCCTTTTCATGGAATCGGTCATTTAATACCCGCACTTTCTTTAGGCTGCAATGGACCGATGACGATGGCAGCAACCGGTATTCAAATTTGGTGGAGCTGAGTATAATAAGTATATCTGCAGAAAGCCTTCATCTGGCACCCAATCCTTCTGGAAATACGGTGCAACTTACCCTGGATCGTCCGATACCTGTTGGTTCTTTGCCGGAAGTATTCGACATGAAAGGGCAATTGATTCGCGGGTTAAATTGGGAGAAAATTCCCACTGGCGATGGCTGGGAAGCGAAAACAACGCAACTGCCAGCTGGAATATACATGATCCGCATATTTACCGGCACAGAAATATTGTCCGTTTCCTGGATAAAAAATTAGCTCATCCCTGGCTGGCGAACTTGCCGGTGACCACTTCTTCTATAAACTGAAACCAGGTTTGATAAAACCGGAGGAGATTTTCCTTGCCTTGAATGCTGTGGCCTTGCCCTGAAAATTCGATCAATAAATAGGGCTTGCTGTAATGCATCAGCGAATCAGCCATCATGCGGCTACCCTGGATAGGTACCCGCTGATCCTGGGTGCCATGGGTGAGGAGGATGGGGCCTTTGGCCATCATGGCATGAGACGCCGGCGAACGGTCGTGCAGTTTTGCCGAATCCAACACCGGATCACCTGCTTCGAGCGTCACCCAATCGGGAATATTACAGCGCTTGTAAAAATCAAGGATATCGGAAAAACCCGCATGACTCAGGCCAAATCCCCAGGGAAATTCTGCCCTATAGCCATTCACAGTATCGGAAAAAGTAAGAAGCCGCATGGTAGCATAGCCGCCGTGGCTGCCCCCGAAAGCACCAATCCGCTTGGGAGGAATGCCGAGTAAATTGGCACCAAATTCGGCACAAGAGATGATATCCATGATTTCGTTTCCGCCCAGGTCGCTGTCATTCAGTGCAGCAAAATCTTTCCCAAAACCGGCGCTCCCTCTCGGTGCGGGGCTTAAGACATAAATACCCGCAGCCGTGAGTGCCTGAATCTGGCTACTGTAGCGGTTTTCTCCCCCGTAAAACGACTGCACTAGCAGTATTTGCTTTTCTTTTGGTAGGGGATTGAGCGGCGTGTATAGGTACGCATGGAGCATCCTCGGCGTGTTTGTGCCCGCCAAAGTATCAAAAGTCGGAATCTGCAGCGGCTTAATGGTTGATTGTACCAGCGCTTCCTGAAGTTTGTCTCCAAGCTGCATAAATGGCCTAACCAGAAAAGTATCGGCAAAAGCACTCCATTCTTCCAGAACAAAAGGATTATCAGCGGCTGACCTGCGAACGAGCGCGCGGTACTCTGCCACATCCAGTATTTCCATTTGTCCGGCGACCGTGTCCCTTACCAGCACCCCTCCTCCCGAAGGATTTATCAGCAAAATCTCGGTTGCCAATGGGTCAGAGAGCGTAATGAGGAAGTACTTTTGTCCCGCACGTTCTATCAGATGCACCTCTTCGATGTCTTTCGAAAAAGTAGTAAGCGGATATCCACCTCTGCCGTAGATATTGCCCCGGTACAGGTTGAGGAACCCCGATTCGTTAGAGAGGTAGTAATATTCGGTAGGACTGGCCCAGTCTTCGAGCACAGAAATGCCATTGCGGGTCCGGCTGGAATCTGTAAGCAGGGTTTGTCTTCCTGTACTAAAATCTACATATACCAGGTTGGCATATCGCCTGTCGGCCCTACGCAGCACAGGTAAAATCACCCCTGAGCTATCGGGCTTCCACGAAGGTTCACCCCAGGTAAACCGCAGACCGGGCACATCCCGGGCGATTTCAATGTCGTGATTATCCACCAGAGAGCGCAACCGAAGGCTTCCCTGGCGGCTTTCACGTTCACCTTCCCGCACGACATACGCTATCTGGTTCTGGCTTTCGTTCCATCTCCACCCAAAAACATAGGGAACTTGGGTCAACTGAACGGGCTCATCGCTGCCTTTGGGGAGGTGCCAGAGATTAAACTGCTCGTCGTTGCTTTCGTCTCCGGTCCAATAATAAGTGGAATCCGAAAGCCGGTAATGGACATTGGAAATATTTCTGGCAGAAAAATCAACCGTAGATAGCACCTTTCCCTCATTGAGAAATCTACCATTGCCGAGGCTGATGGCCTTGAGGGTATCTGTTTCTCCTCTTTGCAGGTAAATGATCTGCCGGGCATCGTATGCCCCTGCCAGTATCCGGTAAGGGAAACCATTGACAAGGGTATCCAGGTTCAGGGTGTTTCCAAAGAAGGAAATCTGACCTGAGACCTCAGTAAAAGATGCGGGTTTTGGCTGGTTGCAACCAAGGAGAGCAACCGCGCAGATGAGCACATATAGAAACTTCGATCGCATAACCAGTTGAGAATTAAAGCCAGGCGAAAAAATACACCTTCCCTGCCAATTCACCAACCATATTTACTGCTAATCGCGACTATGAGTCATGGACATAAGAAATGTGCGAACAAACGGCTCAAGGTGCCGGAGTAAGCAATTTTTTGTACTGATCTCCATTAGCAAGCGCAGCAAGGGCTTTCAGGATCAGCGGATCATCGGTAAGAGATGCAGCAAAAGCACCTTCCTGAAAGTGTGCCTGACGCACAATTTCTAAACGCAGCACCCGGGCGATTTCCTTTTTGCTCTTTGCCAGGTCGGCTTTTCTGAAGGACTTAAGTGTAGATTCCATTTGATTAAGCTCAGAAGCCAACACCGGAAGATAGGCTTCCTCTTCGGCTACAGCACGCAATGCGGTAAGCTGCTGGTCCACTTCGGTGCGGTAATCAAACTGCTTTTTTTTCAGAAATGCCTGAAAATCAGCATATACAGCGTCTGTAACCACAAATTTTTCGGGATCAATGCTTTTGGAAGCATTTTCAGAGAGGAATTTTACTGCAAACTCAAAGATCAGGTGCTGGTTGTTCAATGCTTGCAGAATCTGGGCTATGGTTACATCTTCTACTTCCAGGTCGGGCATAATGCCTCCACCTCCGTAAACCGTTCTTCCGTTTCGAGTAAAATATTTTCCCTTGAGGCTGTCTGCGGTGTAATTCTTTGCTTCCTGGCCATTGAGGTATTCAATCGCCTGAATACAGCGTCCGCTGGGGGTGTAATATTTGGCGGTGGTTATTTTGATCTGGGTGTTGTAGGTCAGCGGCCTTACGGTTTGAACCAAACCCTTACCAAAGCTTCTGCTTCCGGCGATAAGGCCCCGATCCATGTCCTGAATGGCTCCGGCTACAATTTCGGCCGCACTTGCTGATTGCCCGTTTACGAGCACAACCAGAGGCAGGTCAGGCAACACAGCTGCACGCTGGGTTAGGTATGCCTGGTGGGTACCCTCAAGACGTCCACGGGTTTCTACCACGGTTTCCTGCGCAGGTACAAAAAGGTTAACCACTTTTACGGCTTCGTCCAGGCGTCCGCCCGGATTGTTTCTCAGGTCGAGTACCAGGCCACGCAACCCAGGCTTCATGGCTTTCAACGTTTCGATTGCGGTACGCACTTCGTCAGCAGCACCCTGGGTAAATCCAGACAGAACGACATAACCCGTAGCATCATCTGCAAAACCAAAATAGGGCACATTGGCCAGTTTTACCCACTCGCGGTTGATCTTCAGTTTAAGGATAGCTGGCGTTCCTGGACGGGAAACTTCCATGTCAAGCACTGCACCCTGAGGGCTGCGTATAAGTTGTCGGATGCTATCCAGCGGCTGGCTAAGGCCGTTCATCATGGTCTGGTTGATACGGATCACCTCATCGCCCACCTTCAGTCCTGCCCGGTTTGCAGGCAAGCCTTTAACGATATCTGTAACTACAATGCGGCCTCCAAACTGCTCTACTGCGAGCCCGACACCCGCATATTGGCCCGTGAACAGGAACTCGACATCCTCGGCCTGACCTTCATCGATAAAATTGGTGTACGGATCCAGCGAACCCAACATGGCGTCAATCCCTGTGCGCATCAGCAGCGAAGGGTTGGTTTTATCTACATACAAAGAATGTATTTCGCGGTAGAGCTTACCGAATATTTCCAGGTTTTTAGAAACTTCGAAGTAATCGTCCTGTACATGGGTGATGAAACCGGATGAAACAACCAGTAACACAACCGCCAATAGACCTGAGAATATTTTTTTCTTTCGCATGAAAGGATGCTTTTCAAATATTTCTATTTTCAAAATAAACCAATTTCGAACCAGCAATTTTACCAGAATAGGTAACTTTATTAGCTATGTAAGAAAAAACATATCCTGTAACAGCTGGGATTAGGTCAATTTAGAAAAGAAAATCAAAATAGCCTTCAGGAAATATCCCCGGAGGGTTGGACCGTGAATTTTTCAGCCTCCTGAATCAAGTAGCGCAAACCCCTGGCCATGGCGGCCTGTACGGTTTTGTAGGGAACGGGTTCGGGGGGATTGAACCGGATTAGCACCGCGAGGGTAAGCGATTTGTCGGCAAGCAAGTGATAGAGCGGGCTCTTCTGCAGGCGGTAGGCTTCGCGGATCCGGCGCTTCATGAGGTTGCGGCGGTTGGCGCGTTTAAAGCCTTTGCTGCGCTTAGGAACGGCAACTGCCAGCGCAAGGGGGGCATCCAGAGAAGCCGGGGGAGGATTGAATGCAAAAAAAAATTTGAGCACGCCTGCCTGGTAAGAGGAGCCGCGCTCAAAGAGATAGTCGAATGCCACCTTCTTGCACAACTTCTCGGATTTCGGAAAGCTGACACGTGGCGAGGGATCCGGTGGAGTTACCGGCGACAAATTATTTTTGTTTGTGGCGACCTTCGTCGCTTACGGTCAGGCGATGACGGCCTTGGGCGCGGCGGCGGGAGAGTACTTTGCGGCCATCAGCAGTTTCCATGCGTGAGCGGAACCCATGCTTATTGCGGCGCTTACGGTTGCTGGGTTGATAAGTCCTTTTCATCTTTTTAAAGCCTTGTTATGATGAAATCAGCTGCAAAACGGGTTTTGGGCGCTGATTTTGTTTGTCTTCCAGAAATAAGGCTGCAAAAATAGCCATTGGCCACCGAAACACCAAGCATACTTTCGCCTTTCTTTCATTTTTTCAACGGGAGATAGACGATTCTTCCGATTTCAGCCTGGAAAGCACCTCAATTGCTTCAGAAATATGCTTCTGTATAAAGAGGTGTGATGAGAATCGGCTGCGAATTATACCCGATTTATCAATCACAAATGTTTCACGACCGGGAATCAGCCAGTTGCCTACTTCGTACATTTTTGCCACCTCGCCTTTAGGATCACTCAGCAGGGTATAGGGCAGCTTATGCTTTTGCTGAAAACGTGCATGAGAGGCTTCATCATCGCGACTAACACCGATAACCACCGCTCCGGCTTCCAGAAAATCCTCGTATTGATCCCGGAAGGAGCATGCCTCCATGGTACAACCCGGCGTATCGTCTTTGGGGTAAAAATACAAGACTACCGGCTTATCGGACATCAATTCTGAAAGCCGTACGGCCACTCCCTGTGAATTATTTAGTATAAAGTCGGGGGCAAGGTCTCCAATATTAGGCATGGTCGTTCGTTATGGTTTGGAATTTCTAACAGCAAAAGATTCAAAGAGTTAGACAAAACTTTCTGATTTGCTTAATTTTCTGGCTTAACAATCCACAAACACATGAAACATTTCTTCTTAATTCTGATAGCCTCAGTGGCCATCATGTTCGCAAATACGGTTTCTGCGCAGTGTGTACCAGATACAACTGTGGGAGATACGGTAGGTTTGTATCCAAGGTTCCTGGCTGATGGCACCGTAGGTCAACCTTATTCACAAGTAATCAATATCGTATTCCCGCAGGACACCGCCGTGAATGCCCCTCCATTTGGCGTGCTCCAGGCTGATTTCTGCACATTCAAGGTCGATTCTGTCCCTAATTTGCCAGCCGGACTCACCTACGCCTGTAACACCCCCAACTGTGAGTGGATCATTGACCATACTGCGGGAGTAGTTAACCGGGGCTGTATTACCATTTCAGGTACGCCTACCGCCAAAATTGCGGACGACAGCCTTTCGGTACACGTGCGCTCTGTAGTAGGTTTTTATACAGCCAGCACCAATACCTGCACCCCTACCACCTTGCCGCCTCCCTACGACCTGCTTACGATTCAGATTTTCCGTACGCCATTTTTCATCAATGACTCGGTAAACAGCAGCATCGATCAAAAATTTGCAAGCTGGTTCCAGTTGCGAACAGTAGCAGGAAACGACAACGCTGAGGCCATTTTCCTTCTTCAACACGCGGGTCTGGTATCGGTTGAAGTGATGGACCTCATGGGCCATACGCTTACCCGCACCGCCAACAGCTATCAATCAGCTGGCGAGCGTTCGGTTGCAGTGCCTGTACAGGGTCTTCCAGCAGGTATTTACGTTACCCGCCTGCTTGTAGATGGTCAGCCGGTTGCCGTTACCAAATGGATCAGGAATTGATCGAATAAAATTGTTTTTTAAGGCTGTCTCCGGATAGATTCCCTCTTTGATCATCAGGTTTTTGTTTTGATTTTTTCAAAACGCCCTGATACCAGGTGGTAACCTTTCCCCCGGAGACAGCTTTTTTTATCCCAAGCCCCCCAAAATCAACATGAAATCCACCACCCTTCTGTTGCGCACCGCCTGGTTGCTGGCAGCGCTCATTGGCCTGTCGCCGGTTTTTGCCCAAAATCATACCCTTACGGGCAAGGTTACGGACGCATTTACCAACGACCCCTTACCCGGCGTAAGCGTAGCGATACCCTCATTGGGCGTGGGAGGCTTTTCAGACAACGAAGGAAAGTTTACCCTTAGTTTTCAGGCTACTACTTCTTCGAACCTGGAAGTAACGGCTTCACTCTCAGGATATGTAAAGCTGACGCAAACCTTTACGCTATCATCAGGAACACAGGTGCTCGACTTTTCGCTGGAGCCTGAGGCCGGATATCAGGCAGACGATGTGGTCATTACTGCGAGCAAAGGCTTCGAGCAAAAACAATCGGACCTGACCATTTCGATACAGGTAATCAAGCAAAAATCCATTGAGCTTCAGGCCGTGGCGAACATGAGCCGGGTAATCAACCAGATTCCCGGGGTAGACAACCAGGACGGCCAGATAAATATCCGCGGAAGCTCCGGCTATGCCTACGGTGTGGGCAGCCGGGTAATGGTTACCCTGGACGGTCTGCCGCTGCTCACCGGCGATGGCGGAAGCGTGACCCTGGACCTCATTCCAGTGGACAATATTGCGCAGGTGGAGGTATTGAAAGGGGCCAGCTCGGTGCTCTACGGCTCAGGGGCTATGGGCGGGGTGATCAACGTCATTTCTGCCGAACCGGGCGATAAGCCACGGACGTCTGTGCGCGTGCGTGGGGGCATGTTTGGACCGCCATCAAACCGTGCCCTCGATTGGGACGGAAACAAAAACGCCTATCAGGCTTCTGCACACGTATTTCACTCCCGGAAAATTGGCCCTTTAAGTCTCGTGGCGCAAACCGACTTTATCCGCGATTCAGGCTACCGGCTCGGCGGCAACAGCCAGCAGTTTCGCGGACTTTTGTTTGCCAAATACCGCCCAAAATCCATCCCCGGCATGGCCATTGGCCTCAACCTCAGCACCCAGGTTGATTCCAGCGGGCAAATGCTGTACTGGAAGGGCTACTACCCCGACACGCTCACTTCTTCTACCGGACAAGACTCCATAGTTGGGGGCGCCCTGACACCTACCGGCGACGCGGGTGGCTTCCGCCGGCAACTCAGGACCTATGTGGCCCTCGATCCATCGATCAAATGGCTCACCCCTGGCGGGCATATTTTCTGGTACAGAGGCCGTTTCTTGAAAAATCAATCGACCAACAGCACCAACCAATCGAGTTCGAACTTCATTCTCTACAACGACCTGTTGTATCAAACGACCCTGCTCAAGCACATCAGCTGGATATCCGGTGCTACTTATACCTATTCGCTTGCCAATGGCGACAGCCTTTATGGCGGCCAGCACCCGGGACGTTCGGTAGGGGTTTACACCCAGTTTGATGCGAAATACACCCGCTGGAATTTCAACTTGGGGCTGCGTTACGAATCTGTAAAAATCGACACCCTGCCCAACCAGGCCAAGCCCATCTTTCGGTTAGGGGTGAATTACAAAATAGCCGAAGGAACCAATATCCGCGTATCCGCCGGACAGGCCTTTCGGGTTCCTACGGTGGCAGAGCGCTTCACCAACACGGCAGGAGGCGCGATTGTGGTACAACCCAACCCCAATATCCGCTCAGAATATGGCTACTCTGCTGAAATCGGACTCCGGCAGGGCTACCGTTTTGGAAACAAGAAAAATCACATCGAAGGCTACCTCGATGCAGCGGGGTTCATGATGCGTTATTCAGATATGGTTGAATTTGGAATCAGCAAGGTCAATTTCACCAGCTTCCCGCCTGAAGTGCTTTTCAGCTCCATCAATATTGCTGACGCCCGCATCACCGGCCTCGAAGTAACGACCCTCAACCAGGCAACCCTCGGCAAGTGGACGATTGCCCTTTCGGGAGGTATCACCTGGACCGACCCCGTAAACCTCAACTCGGTACCCGAAAGCAACCAACTCAACCTGGAGCAATATCAATTCCCCAGGCAGTTTCTGGGTGCCTTGATTGATGTAATGAACCCCAATCTGTCTGACCAGCCGCGCTTGCTCAAATACCGCCCCAAGGCCCTTGTCCGCACCAGCACGACCATCGGCTACGGCCCGGTATCGCTTACCGCCAATTACCGCTACCGCAGTTTTATCCAGAACATCGACCAGTATTTGTTTGTGGTCGTGGGCGACCTCGCCGATTTCAGGGCCCGACACAGCCAGGGCGACCACGTGGTGGACCTTATTTTATCTGTGGACCCAACCCCTAACCTTACCCTTTCGCTCAATGTTGACAATGCCACCAATACAGAGTACATGTTGGTGCCAGGGTTTCTGGCAGAGCAAAGGAAAGTAGGGCTCCAGGCGCGGTGGAGATTCTGACGGAACATTTATACCCAAATGAAAGTGATCTGAGTAAAACACTGAGGGTAATCCTTTGAAAATCAAGGAGATCAATCCTGAAAATTCAGCAAATCTTATTAATCCTGGTTTACCTTTGAAAAAAAACGAGCACCATGCCTGTAGATGAAACTCAGCCCAACGGCCCCGACCCGGAGATCATGATAGACCTGGTGCGGGTAAAAATGCCCTTTGGGAAATATGCAGGCAGACTCCTCTGCGACTTGCCTGTAAACTACCTGGAGTGGTTTCACCAGCAAGGATTGCCGAAGGGGCGGTTGGGCATGCAGCTGGCTACGCTCTACGAAATCAAAACCAACGGCCTGGAGAGCATTTTGCGGGAGCTGAAAAAACGCTACTAAGGGCCTGACATTTTCACTGTAACTATTGTAACCATGTTTTGCTGGTTCGTGAAGCACATTTGCGTTAACAAACGCGCAACATGGAGATTACGGGCTATATACTTTCAATCCTTGTCGGAATATCGCTGGGTCTGATAGGCAGCGGAGGCGCTATTCTCACTGTGCCCATTCTGGTGTACATCATGGGAGTGGAGCCGGTACTCGCTACGGCTTATTCGCTGTTCATCGTAGGCACCACAGCCCTGGTAGGCGGCGTCCAGGGGGCAATACAAGGCACAGTTCACTTCAAAACCGTGCTTATTTTCGGGCTACCGTCCATTGCGGCGGTGTACATGACCAGGCTTTGGCTGGTACCCTTTATTCCGAATGAAATTTTTTCTGTGGGTGTATTTACCCTCACAAAACCCATGGCGCTGATGCTGCTCTTTGCAGCGGTGATGATCATGGCAGCGGTATCGATGATTCGCCCCGAAAAGAATAAAACGACCGACGAAGACATTAGCAGTATGAGCTATAATTATCCGCTGATTCTGCTGGAAGGCGCACTGGTGGGCATGATTACAGGCCTCGTGGGGGCTGGTGGGGGCTTTTTGATTATCCCAGCCCTGGTACTTCTGGCCAAAATGCCCATGAAAATGGCGGTAGGCACCTCCTTGTTTATCATTGCCGCAAAATCGTTGTTTGGCTTTATTGGCGACATACAGGGCAGCGAAGTAATCGACTGGGGGCTACTGGCGATATTTACCGGGCTTGCCATTGTGGGGATATTTATCGGGATGCTGCTTTCCAAAAAAATTCCCGGAGGCGTGCTCAAAACCAGCTTTGGTTGGTTTGTCTTGGTCATGGGCGTTTATATCATCGTGAAGGAAACCCTGCTCTGAATTAGGCGTAAGCATCCCACTTATCTCACCTAGCACTGCGTGATGATCAACGTGTAGCAACATTTGTTACCTTTGGTCCGGCAGGTTAAAGTTAATTTACGGTACCCAATCCAATTGAACACCGAGATGAATATTGAACAAATTTACACCGGCTGCCTCGCACAAGGCGCCTACTACATCACCTCCAACGGGGAGGCCGCGATCATCGACCCGCTGCGAGAAGTACAACCTTACCTCGACCGCGCAGCGCGTGATGGGGTAACGATCAAATATATTTTCGAAACACACTTCCACGCCGATTTTGTGAGCGGGCACGTGGACCTGAGCCGTAAAACCGGAGCACCAATCGTGTACGGACCTACGGCTCAGCCCGCCTTCGAAAGCATTGTAGCAACCGATGGACAGGTATTCAAGGTTGGCGACATCAGCCTGACCGTGATGCACACCCCGGGCCACACCATGGAAAGCTCTACTTTTCTCCTGAAAGACGAAAATGGCGCCGACTATGCCATTTTCTCTGGCGATACCCTTTTTCTTGGTGATGTTGGCCGCCCCGACCTTGCCCAGAAAGCCGCTCACATGACCCAGGAGCAACTTGCCGGAATGCTTTACGAAAGCCTCCAAAGCAAGATCATGCCCCTCGCGGATGAGGTGATCGTTTACCCCGCGCATGGAGCCGGAAGTGCCTGCGGTAAAAATATGATGAAAGAAACCGTGGATACCCTCGGCAACCAGAAAAAAGTAAACTACGCCCTCAATCAGCCTGACAAAGACAGCTTTATCGCTGCCGTTACCGAAGGGCTGCTGCCTCCTCCGGCTTATTTTCCGCTGAATGTGGCCATGAATAAGCAGGGCTATGAAAGCTTTGACGACGTGCTGAACAATGGCATGAAAGCCCTTAGCCCTGACGTATTTGAAACGGTGGCTGAAGCGAGCGGAGCCTTGATCCTCGATACCCGCAACAGTGGCGACTTCAGCAAGGGCTTTATTCCCCAATCGATCAGTATCGGCCTGAACGGCGATTTTGCCCCTTGGGTAGGTGCCCTGGTAGCAGACGTAAAGCAGCCGATCCTGCTCGTTTGTGAAGCAGGAAAAGAAGAAGAAGCCGTTACCCGACTCAGCCGTGTAGGCTTCGACCACCTCCTCGGACACCTTTCAGGTGGCTTTGAAGCATGGAAAGCTGCCGGAAAAGAGCTCGATCAGGTCAACCGCATTACCGCCGAAGACTTTGCCGAAAGGGTAAAAATAGGCGAAAGCCGCGTGGTAGATATCCGCAAAGAAACCGAATACGCTGCCGAACACGTGGACGAAGCCTACAACCGCCCACTGGCACAAATCAACGACTGGATCAGGGACGTGAACCCCAAAGAGCACTTTTTCATTCACTGTGCCGGAGGTTACCGCAGCATGATAGCTGCCTCGATTCTTCAGGCAAGGGGCTACCACAATTTTTCAGAAGTAGAGGGCGGGTTCAAAGCCATTGCCGAAACTTCCATTCCCCGCACAGATTTCGTTTGCCAGAGCAAGGTGATGAAATCCTGAGCCCACAACGACTCATTGCAAGGGTAGCCTTTTCGGGCTACCCTTTTTTTGTTTGTTAATCAGCCTGTTACGGCGCCTAAGTAACATTTGATACTCCTTAAAGTACGGGATTTAAATATGTTTATATCTGCATGTTAACTGTGTCAGTTTTTCAGGAAAAGCCCTTGAAAACCAGACATTCCCTCTTCCCTTAATGACCCGTCAGGAATGAAAACCCCAAGAATTGTGATTGTTGGTGCTGGCAACGCAGGCATTTCTGCCGCCGCACAGCTGTTGAAACTCAACAAAAAGCTGGATATCACCCTTATTGACCCTTCGGAAACGCACTACTACCAGCCTGCCTGGACCCTGGTGGGCGCAGGTATATTTGATATTCAGAAAACGGCACGCAGCCAAAAGGATTATATCCCCAAAGGTACTACTTGGGTAAAAGACGCTGTAGCCAACTTCAACCCCGAAGCCAACAGCCTGACGACCCTTAGCGGCAAAACCTTCCCGTATGAGGTGCTGATCGTTTCTCCCGGCATTCAGCTGGACTGGAACCTGATTCCCGGCCTGAAAGAGACCTTGGGCAAAAATGAAGTCAGCAGCAATTATTCCTTTGACCTCGCGCCTTATACCTGGGAGTTGATCAAAAATTTCAAAGGGGGTACGGCGGTTTTTACCAACCCGCATACGCCCGTAAAATGTGGCGGAGCTCCGCACAAAATCATGTACCTCGCCTGCGATTACTGGCGCAAGCAGGGCATTTTGGATAAATGTGATGTGCACTATGTGTCAGGAGCAGGAACCATTTTTGCCGTGCCCGAATACGCCAATACCCTCAACGGGGTGGTGGAAAATAACGGCATCAAACCGCACTACAACAGCAAGGTAACGGGCATTGATGGCAAATCGAAGACCCTTACCTACGAGGAAAAAGACGCGGACGGCAACCCCGTGAGCAGAACCATTAAGTTTGACATGTGCCACGCCGTGCCGCCCCAAAGCGCGCCCGACTTTATCAAACAAAGCCCGCTGAGCGACCCCGCCAACCCTTACGGATTTGTGGAAATTAACCCCAACACCTTGCAGCACCGCCGGTTCAGCAATGTATTTGCCGCCGGAGACTGCACCAACGCCCCTTGCAGCAAAACGGGAGCAGCCATTCGCAAGCAGGTGCCCGTGATGGTAAAAAACATTATGTCTTTCATCGAAAAGGGAGAACTGACCGGCAAATACACTGGCTACAGCGCCTGCCCGATCCCAACTCAATATGGACGACTGATGCTGGCCGAGTTTGATTACACCAACAAGCCTACCATGAGCTTCCCCTTCGACCAAACGAAGCCCCGGTTTTCGATGTGGGTCATGAAAAAAGACATGCTCCCCTGGATGTACTGGAACCGCATTTTGAAAGGAACCATGTGATTTTCAGCAGAAGCAAGCAGGGTGTGTAATCCTTGTTACCGTATAGCTGCCTTAGAGTGGATACTTTGCAGGGATGGCTTGGTTTGCGCCAGGCTCCTCCATGAAGTATCCCCCAAAACATGATTTTATCCCTGACATTCAAAAAGCAATTGCCCTTGTGGGTAGTTGCTTTTTTTCTTTTCAATGCTTTAGAAATCCGCGCCCAATCTGTTGATAATCAAACAGATACTACCTCTTTATTGCATGCTTTTCAATCCGGAAAATACAGTGGGAACTTTAGGTATTATTTTATGGCTACCGACAATGCGCGGGGCCTTACAGACTACTTCGCCAACGCAGCCGGAGGCGGGCTGAGGTACCAAACCGGAGAATTCCATCGCTTCAGCATGTCTTCGAGCGGGTATTTTATTTTCAACATTGGCTCCTCTGACCTTGCCTTGAAAGACCCGGTAACCGGCCAGAGCAACCGTTACGAAATTGGCCTTTTTGACCTCGAAGACCCCAACAACAAAACCAACATCAACCGCCTGGAGGAGCTTTACCTGCAATACCGCTGGAAAAAGACCACCCTCAAATATGGTCGCCAGCTCATCAATACCCCCTTTATCAATCTGCAGGATGGCCGCATGCGCCCGACCATTGTTAGCGGGCTGTGGTTTACCCACAATACCATCAAAAAAACGCGCATGGAAGGAGGATGGATTTCCGCCATTTCACCCCGAAGTACCACCCGCTGGCTATCGATCGGTGAATCGTTCGGCATCAACCCCACAGGTGTTAACCCTGATGGCACTCCATCGGGCTACAAGGGCAATACCGAGAGCAAGGGCGTGGGTTTGCTGGGCATTACCCAACCGGTAGGCGAACACCTGAAAGTGCAGGTGTGGGATACGTGGGTGCAACATGTGTTTAACACGGCCATGGTGCAGGCGGAGGTGACTTTTAGCCAAAAAAACGGCTCCAGCTGGTTTGGCGCTGCGCAGCTTATCCGGCAGGATGCCCTCGCCGACGGCGGAAATCCCGATCCGGAAAAGGCCTATTTTCCCAAAAATGGAAAAGCCCTCACCTGGGGGCTACAAGCAGGCTGGAAAAACAAGCAATGGAAAACGACCCTGAACTACAACCGGATTACCGGAGCTGGCAGATACCTCATGCCGCGCGAATGGGGCCGTGACCCGTTTTTTACCTTTATGCCCCGCGAACGAACGGAAGGGCTCAGCGATGCCCATGCCCTGATGTTGCAGGTGCAATACAGCCCCCTGCCCAGATTACAAACCGCACTTTCGGGAGGTATTTTTAGCCTGCACGACCCTACCGAAGCCGCTTACAACAAATACCGCATACCTGCTTATGGGCAAATAAACGGCGATATTACCCTGCGCCTAAAAGGTCTTTTTGAAGGAATTGATTTTCACCTCCTCGTGGCTGCAAAGCCGGCATTGTCACAATTACCCCTTGACCCTCGTTTTGAATTCAATAAAGTGAACATGATTTCTTATAACTTGGTAGGGAATTATCACTTTTGACCGAATGGAGGAATTAAGTTCACTTTCAAATATTTTAGAGGCTCCGCTCATTGAAGAGATAAAAACAGCCGGACGCATAGAGTCCTTCCCCGAAGGAACGCTGATCATGGATTATGGCAAGCTCATTCTTGAAATGCCGCTGGTGCTGAAGGGAACCATCAAAGTATTGCGGATGGATGAAAGCGGAAAAGAGATTCTGCTCTACTATTTATCCAACTCCGAAAGCTGCTCCATGGCCTACAGTTGCTGCATGGAAGCGAAAAAAAGTGAAGTAAAAGCCATTGCTGAAGATGACGTAACGCTCCTCTATATCCCCCCCGCAAAGCTGGACGAATGGCTTTGCAAATACCCCAGCTGGAAAAGCTATATCATGCGCAGCTTCAGCGAGCGGTTTCTGGAGCTGCTGAAATCCATCGAATCCATTGCCTTCCACAAACTGGACGAGCGGCTTATCGGATATTTAAAAGAAAAAAAACGCTTGGGTAATTCAAGCGTTTTAAAAGTTTCGCACAACCAGATAGCAGAAGAACTGGCGACCTCGCGGGTAGTAATTTCACGTTTGCTGAAGCAGCTCGAAAACGAAGGGCGGCTATTGCTGTATCGCAACGAAATCAAGCTGCTCAAAGCGCTGTAATCGCATCAGTGGGCACCCGCCTTGAGTAATTCGGGGTATTTTTCCTGAAACTTACGAAGACGCGGAATCGACACATTGCGCACGTAGGGGTTGTCAGCGTGGAGCTTTTCGTAGTTCTGGTGGTAATCTTCAGCGGGGTAAAAAGCTTTGAATGGTACTACTTCTGTCACGATTTTAGCCTTAAACTGGCCGGAAGCATCCAGCTTTTTGATATACGCTTCAGCGAGGTTTTTCTCGGTTTCGCCCTGGTAAAATAAAACCGAACGATAGGCCGTGCCCACGTCCGGGCCTTGGCGGTTGAGGGTCGTAGGGTCCTGCGAACCAAAGAAAACAACAAGAAGGGTTTCGTAGCTCACGACTTTGGGGTCGTAATACACTTCTACCGACTCAGCATGTCCGGTACGGCCACTGCCAACCTGCTCGTAGGTGGGGTTCACGGTAGTGCCGCCGGCATAACCGGAAATCACTTCCTTAACGCCATTTACCGATTCAAAAACAGCTTCTACACACCAGAAACAGCCGCTGGCAAAATAGGCTTTGCTCAGTCCTTCAAGTTCGGCGGGATTGACAACGGCCACAGCTTCCTGAGCAGAACTAACGCCATCACCGGCAGGCTTGGAGTCCTTGGCAGTGGAGCAGGCCATGAACACGGTGGTCATGACCAGAAATAAAGAGAGGGGTTTGAAGGCAGATAATTTCATGTTCAATGTTTTGTAAAAAATACGGTAAAATGCCGCTGGGGATGTGTCAGCAAGCAGACAGCGGTTACCTATACGCATAAGACCTGAAACTGGGATTTGTTTTCGGAAAGGGAAAAGCACCCTTCAGCGGGGATTTAGCTAATTTACCGCCTGTTATGAAACTGCTGGTCCTTGCCTCCCGCTTTCCGTATCCCCTCGAAAAGGGCGATAAACTGCGGCTATACCACCAGCTCCGCGAATGGTCGCGCACCTGCGAAATCACCCTTTTTGCCCTCACCGATGCTCCGGTATCACCTGCCGACCTGGCGGAGATTGCCCTTTATTGCCATCGGATAGAGGTATTTCAGCTACGCAAAATGGCCCAGGCCTGGGGTATCATGAGCGCTTTTTGGCAAAACAAACCCCTTCAAACCGGCTACTTTTTCGATCAAAAAGCACGGCAAAGGCTTGAATTACTGGCAAATGAAGTGGCCCCCGATCACCTTTTTTGCCAACTCGTGCGGACAGCAGCGTATGCCGAAAAGATCGCCATTCCTGCCACCATCGACTACATGGACACTTTTTCCCTGGGTATGGAACGCCGCAAAAAACGTTCTCCCTGGTGGCTGAAGCCCATTTTGTCGCGGGAAGCGCATACCCTTGCCCGCTGGGAAGCGCGTGTATTTCGCTGGTTTCGGGGCCATTCGATTATTTCGCAGCAAGATCGCGACGCCCTCGCATTTCCAGATGCACAAAACATAGCCGTGGTGCCCAATGGCGTCGATACGGCTTATTTTTCTTTTCAGGAAAACCCTGACCCAGCTTACGAAATCGCTTTTGTGGGCAACCTGGGCTATTTCCCCAACCGCCAGGCAACCCAAACGCTGATCAAAGAAATTATGCCGAAGGTATGGGCCGCCCGCCCAGAAACCCGGGTGCTACTCGCCGGCGCCAGGCCTACGGCCGAAATGAAGTCGTGGGAAGCCGATCCGCGCATCAAGGTAACCGGGTGGCTAGACGACATCCGCGATGCTTACCGACAGGCGGGTTTGCTCGTGGCGCCTCTTTTCACCGGCAGCGGGCAGCAAAATAAGATACTGGAAGCCATGTCCATGGGCGTGCCTTGTATTACGACCGCTATCGTGAACCAGGCACTCGGAGCTGATACCGACAGGGAAATAGCCGTAGCCAACGATCCGGAGGCCTTCACTGCCGCAATCCTTGATCTATTGGCAAACCGCGAAAAGGCGGAAAACCAGCGCCGGCAGGCACGCACCTGGGTGGAAGCCACCTACAGTTGGGCAGCCTCGGCAGAAAAAATGAAAGCGCTGTTTGAAAAAACTCAGGACTGACGCTGCCGGGTTTTCTCCAGGTCGAATAAATCTGTGAGCATATCCACCAGGCTGTCCTGATCACCGCGCTTACAGGCGGCTTTGAGCTGCATGACGGGAATTCTGAGAATCTTGTTGAGCATCGACTGGGTTACCTGCTCTACCAGCTGGCGTTCCTGTGGGCTGGCTTTTTTGAGGGCGCGGCCCAATTCCTCCTGGCGGATTTGCTCCAGGGCTTCTTTCAGACGCTGAATTGCGGGCGAAATCACCAGCTCCTCTCTCCAGGCAATAAAGCCTGCAACTTCCTGACTGACTATTTCGGCAACGAAATACAACGCCTGCTCTCTGCGGGCCAGGGTTTCGGAAGTGCGCGCATGAATATCGTCGATGTCGTAGCGAACCACCGATGGAATTTGATCAACGGCCGGATCGATATTTCGGGGTACCCCCAGGTCGATAAGCACGGTGGATTTTTGCCCCTGAAAATGAGCAGCATGCAGAAAAGGCGTATCCACCCCAAGGGCGGTGAGCACCACATCAAAACGGCCCAGGTGGGCGTGTATTTCTTCGAGGGGCAGCACCTGAGCGCCCAGCTCACCGGCAAGGTTGCGGGTTTTATCAATGGTCCGGTTGGCCAGTGCCAGGGTACCGATCTGATCGAGGTCGAGGTTGCGGGCCGCGTCGGTGCCCATTTCGCCCAGGCCAATGACGAGAACCGAAGGGCGTGCCAGGTGTGCGGTGAGCTCGTGGATCAATTCAGCAGCAGCATAGCTTACTGAGGCGGCGCCATCGCGAAAGGCGGTTTCCTGCTGTACCCGTTTATTGGCGTGAAAAATGGTGTGCATCAGTCGATGCAAAAAGGGGCCCGCCATTTTGAGCTCATGGGCGGCGGCATAGGCTTGCTTTACCTGTCCGGCAATCTGCAGATCGCCCAGCACCGTGGCGTGCATCCCGAGCGACACCTCAAAGAGGTACCTGATGGCTGTTTCTTCGTCGTTGATGATGCGGAAAGCGCTGACGAGGGTATCCGTTTTGACGATCCCTTTCGCCACAAAAAGTAACCCGATTACCTCATGACTCAAGTCATTTTCAGCCAGATAATAAACCTCGGTGCGGTTGCAGGTAGAAAAAACGAGGCATTCCTGAATACCCAATATTTCCTGAAACTGCATAGCCAGGGTTCGGCAGACATTTTCAGGGAGGTAAATCAGTTCTCTGATTTCCAGAGAGGCATTTTCGTGCGAAAGACTTACGACGTGCAGGGTTTCCTTCATGGTGATAATCAGCGAACCGGAACAAGCAGTATTTCCGGAGGGAAAAGTACGTGAATCCGGATGCAAATTTACGGAACGAAGTGCTATCTGTTCGTACAAAAACCTCCTTTTTGAGAAAATCCTCATTGATCCGGGAAATAGCCTTACCGAAGTGATTTATGTAACTTTACCTCCTTACGGGAGCTGGCCAGGCCCTGAATGCGGGTAAGGCAATTTCCCACAAACAAATATTTTCCAATTGGAGCTAAAATCTCTCACCCGACCGGTCATATTAGGGCTTTCCGCCTTCATTATCGGCGGATCGTTGCTCTATGCCAATTACCTTGCGCGGCAACTTGAGCAAAAGGAGCAGGCCCTCGTGCGGCTCTACGCAGATGCGCTGAAGTTTACGGCACTCAATGACTGGGATTCGCCGGACGGATCTTATGCCGCATTGCAGTTTATTCAGGGTAAATTATTGCAGGAAAACGACCCGCAGGTACCCAAGATTTTGGTAGGGGAAAACAACCGGATCGACAGCTACCTTGGCCCGGGGCTCACAGGCCCCGACCCCACGCGCAACAAGGAGCGTGCGACGAAGATGCTCGAAGAAATGAAAAAAGGTTACCCGCCGATCAAAATCGAATTTGCGGAAGGCCGGTTCCAATATGTGTATTATGGCGAATCGGCCCTTTTGCAGCAATTACGGTGGTTTCCGCTGGCCCAAATGCTGGTGGCACTTACGTTTATCGCTGCGGTATTTGTGGGCTTTGCTTCGGCGAAGCGCAATGAGCAAAACCGGGTGTGGGTAGGACTGGCCAAAGAAACTGCACACCAGCTGGGCACACCGGTATCGAGTCTGATGGCGTGGATAGAACTGATGAAAGACCGGGGCTTTGCCCGACCCGGCGACGAGGAAGCCGTAGATGAAATGGAGCACGATGTGCGCCGCCTGGAACGCATTGCGGAGCGTTTTTCCAAAATTGGCTCCAAACCCGAACTCACCGAACTCAACCTCCGCGAGCTCCTTCAACGCTCGGCTGACTACCTGCGCAAGCGGATGACCCAGCGCGGTTCCGTAGAGTTGACCGTTAACTCCCACCTGCCAGCGTCGTCAATGCTCAAAGCGAATCCCCTGCTGATTGACTGGGTAATCGAAAACCTGCTCAAAAATGCCCTAGATGCCCTACACGGGTCCGAGGGCAAGATCTTATTGGAGGCCGGTGAGCGGGGTGGATTTTACTACATCGACGTTACCGATACAGGAAAAGGCATCCCCAAAGCCAATTTCAAAAAAGTATTTGAACCCGGATTTACCACCAAGCGCAGGGGCTGGGGACTAGGCCTGAGCCTATCCCGCCGCATCGTAGAAGACTACCATATGGGTAAAATTTTCGTAAAATACTCAGAGGTGGACAAGGGAACCACCTTCCGGGTACTCCTTCCCCGACAAGGCGGAAGCACCAAATCATTTTCCCTGTTTCGCCCCCAAAAAGCAAATCATGTCAAGTCTTAAAAACAAAACTGTACTGGTAACCGGCGGCGCCTCGGGCATAGGGCTGCTGGTGGGAGAGCTTTGCCTCAAGCAAGGAGCAAAACGCCTGCTTATTTGGGACATTGATGCCAAAAAACTCACCGAAACCGTAGAAGCGCTCACCGCTAAAGGCTACGAAGCTGAAGGCTATATCACCGACCTGAGCGACACCGTGAGCATAGAAGACGCTGCCCGCCAGGTAATCGCCCAACACGGCGGAATCGACATCCTCTTCAACAATGCCGGTATCGTGATCGGTAAGCTGTTTGAAGACCACACAGCGGCGGACATTCAAAAGACCCTCGCCATCAATGTGGAAGCCGTGATGCAGGTCACCCGGCTGCTTTTACCCTCCATTATTGCACGTAAATCGGGGCATATCATCAATATTGCTTCGGCAGCAGGGCTTACTCCTAATCCGCGCATGTCGGTGTATGCGGCGAGTAAATGGGCCGTTTTGGGCTGGTCAGAATCGCTCCGGCTGGAAATGGAAAGCGAGCATCCGGGCATCAAAGTCACAACCATTGCGCCAAGCTATATCAACACGGGCATGTTTGAAGGCGCTAAAGCACCGTTGCTTACCCCCATTCTGGAGCCTGACTTCATGGCCCGCCGGATCGTAGAAGCGGTGAACAAAGACGAAATTATGGTTTTGGAACCCGCATCTGTAAATCTTTTGCCCGTTTTGAAGGGCCTGTTGCCCACACGGGTATTCGACTTTGTGGCCGACCATGTTTTCGGCGTTTACCACACCATGGACCAATTCAAAGGGCGTAAACCATGAAAGGAAGGCTGATTGGGATTGATTATGGCACAAAAAGGACCGGGTTGGCCTGGTCGGACCCTATGCAGATTATTGCTTCGGGGCTGGAAGGCTGCGACACCGTGCAATTGCAGGATAAGCTCAAGGCGATTTTTGCCAAAGAAAAAGTTGCGGCTATTGTGGTAGGCTACCCGACCAAAATGGATGGATCAGACACCGACAGCACCGAATCAATCCGGAATTTTGTAACGGAGTTGAAAAAAAACTACCCCGAAACACCCGTTCACCTCTGGGACGAGCGCCTTTCTTCGCGAAAAGCGGTGCAGCACATGGTGAATGCGGGCGTACCCAAAAAGAAAAGACAAAACAAATACCTGGTTGACCAGGTATCGGCCACCCTGATTTTGCAAGAATTTATGCAGGGGTTGGATGCCTGATATGCAAGATTCTTGCGTAAATTTGCCGCTTCCGGCTGTAACCAAGCCTTAACCTGTATTTTTTGTCATGATTTTACCCATCGTTGGATACGGACATCCCACATTGCGCAAAAAGGCAACACCTATCAAAGCCGATCATTCGGGGCTGAAAGAGCTGATAGCCAATATGTTCGAAACCATGTATAATGCGCAGGGAGTAGGCCTTGCAGCTCCTCAGATTAATCAGCCGATCCGATTATTTGTGGTGGACGGAACTCCTATGACTGACGATCATCCGGAATTATCCGATTTCAAAAAAGTATTTATCAATGCCCAGGTGGTAGAAGAAACCGGCGAAGAATGGGCCTTTGAAGAAGGGTGCCTGAGCATTCCTGACATACGGGAAGACGTAAAAAGGCCTGATTTGCTGACCATTCATTACCAGGACGAGGACTTTAACACCTTTACGGAGACCTTCTCCGGCATGAAAGCCCGGATTATTCAGCACGAATATGATCACATCGAAGGGGTATTGTTTACCGACCATATTTCCCCGCTCAGAAGGCAAATGATGAAGGCGCGACTGGCCAAAATCATGAAAGGTATCGTGGATGCCGACTACCCGATGAAGTTCAACCGGAAATAATTCGAGGAGAAATAAAAGGCGAAAACCAATTATTTTATTTTACGTATGAAAAATAATTGCCTTGCCACGCCAAAAGCGCATATTGCTCTATTATGTAAGTTTTCCAAGTGAAAAGCAAAAAAACTTATCAACAAAATTTGCTATTAGCATCATGGCTATTGTAAATTAGCAGGGTTCGTTTCCGATCTAACATCTAAAAAACTAAATACAATGACTTCGCATGATCTGCATGCCAAAATGTTGGCTACCAAAACTGTGCTCCAAAGGGAAATTGTTCGCAACCGGGTAAATCCAGAGGGAGCTTCGCTTTCCTTCCGTGAGATTGATGCCCGTTTGGGGATAATTCACGAAGCTGAGCGCACCGGTATCCGCAATTTAGGCGAAAATCAAAACCGCAAGCTGGTTAAAATGATCGATGAAGTAGAGCGTGCCATTGGCACCATCTCGATGAACTAACGCTTTTGGGTCAATATATTTAGGTAGCCGGTCTCAACAACCGGCTATTTTTTTTATGAAAACGATTTCGGAGATTCCGCCTATCCAAACTCAGTGCTTATCTTTGCCCGTATAATTTTCGGTCATGACGTCATACATCCCCATTATTTTACTGATCAGCATAGCCGTAGGCCTCGGCCTGTTGCTTGCCCAGCTTTCACGCATCGTGGGCCCGCTTCGCCCCAATGCCAAAAAAGAAATGGCTTATGAGAGCGGCATGGATCCCGTGGGCACTGCCAGGGAACGTTTTTCGGTAAAATTTTACCTCGTAGCCATGCTGTTCATTTTGTTTGACATCGAGGTGGTGTTCATGTACCCAGGGGCAGTAAATTTTAAGCAACTGTTACTCACCTACGGCTGGTTTCCGCTGATTGAGATGGGCACTTTCATCGCCATCCTTTTTGTAGGTTACATCTATGTTTTTCGCCGGGGCGGCCTCGAGTGGGCCTGATTTTTCTACCTTTACGCTACGCGTTTTTCGCATAAAGAAATTTTATCATGGGAATCGAAAAAGCACTCGCCAAGCAGGGATTTCTTCTTTCCTCTGTTGATGCCATGACCAATTGGGCCCGTGCCAACTCCATGTGGCCTATGCCAATGGGTCTGGCCTGCTGCGCCATCGAAATGATGGCCTTCGCCGGACCTAAATACGATGCTTCCCGTTTCGGTAGCGAAGTATTTCGTTTTTCTCCCCGCCAGGCCGACCTGCTGATTGTTGCCGGCTGGTGTACCTACAAAATGTCGCACTCCATTAAGCGTATCTGGGACCAGATGCCCGATCCGAAATGGTGTATTGCCATGGGTGCTTGCGCTTCCACCGGCGGTATGCACCGGGTTTACGGTGTGGTTCAAGGTGTTGACCAGTTCTTGCCCGTAGATGTTTACATTCCCGGCTGTCCTCCCCGCCCCGAAACGGTGATTCATGCCCTGCAAACCATCCAGGAAAAAGTGGTCACGGAGCACTCCATCACCCAGGATCAATCCTCCTGATTAAATTCCCCTAACGCCTCCGCACATTCCCGTCTCGGGCAATGTAACTTCCAACCTAAAACACTTTTTCAGCAATGAAAGACCTGTTTGTCAGTTGGTTAGAAGGCTATGCTGTGGGTTTTGGGATGATTATTCTCATTGGCCCGGTTTTTTTCACCCTCTTGTACACCACGCTGAAGTACGGCTTACGGGCAGGCATTGCTGTTGCCTTTGGTATTTCTCTGAGCGATGCCCTGTGTGTGCTGTTGCTTGTTGCATTTCGGATTGATAGTTTCATTCAGTCGCAGATCGAAAGGCAGGAAATGCGCATAGCGGCCGCCTTACTGCTGATTGGCCTGGGCACCTGGTACACCTTCAAGCGAACCGAACAGCACAAGGAGGTAGAAATTAAGACCCAGCAGTACCTGTCCTTTATCCTCAAAGGATTTTCGGTTAACCTCATCAATCCATTCGTATTCGTTGCCTGGCTGAGTATTTCGGGCCACGGCAGTTTACGGTTTTCCGGAACCCCTTTATACCTCTACCTTGCGGGTACCCTGATGGGAATTTTCACCACAGACCTGATCAAGGTAGCACTGGCCAAACAGATCAAACAGTTTTTACGGCCCGACTGGCTGAAAAGAATCTATATCGGTATTGGTTTCATTTTAATCCTGCTTGGACTTGGCATACTTGTCTGGCAATAAAAATACCCTATGTACACGGAATCATTTTGGGTCAATCATTTGCAACTGGAGCCACACCCCGAAGGCGGCTACTTTCGTGAGATATACCGCTCACATGAGTTCATGGACCCGGAAGGTTTACCTTCCCGCTACGACGGCCCCAGGTCGTTTAGCACGTCTATCTACTTTTTGGTCTCTGAATCCAGTTTCTCAAGCTTCCATAGGCTCAAGAGCCATGAAGTGTGGCATTTTTACGCCGGAGGAACGATCGAGATGTTTCAGATCAGCCCGGAAGGGGTGCTTACGGAGATAAAAATCGGCGCTAATCCCGAGGCCGGAGAAGTATTTCAGGCACATGTTCCGCGCAACCATTGGTTTGCTGCCAGGGTAGTACCGGGCGGAGAATATGGCTTGGTGGGCTGCACAGTAGCGCCCGGATTCGATTTTGCAGATTTTGAAATGGCCAAAAGGGAAAAACTGATCAGCCGTTTTCCTCAACACCAGGCCCTGATTGAAGCGTTTACTCGGGTTTAGGTGTTCGCGGAACGACCTTCAGCTCCCGGTAACCGTAAGTGCTGTCGATTTCTTTGGTAAAACGCCACTCCTCCAGGTCGGCAAGGGCAATTTCGGCGGTGGTGTACACCGAGCAACCTTCCATCAGATGGCCACCGAAAGTGCGCCCGGTACTGTCAGCAACAGCGATATGTAAATGCTGACCTTCAGGTCCGATCGTTCCTACCAAGCTAACGATTTCGAAATGTCCTTCCAGTATCGTCGCCGAGTCCTGATTGGCAAACCGGATGGCTGCCCGTGTGAGGCTACCTACGGCCGTAATCACCACACCCGCCTGCCATTGCTCCTGCGCTACCACCTGATCGAGCGCGGGTCGTATATCGCTTCCGGGGGTAAGACGCAAAACCCTGGTTTTCATTTGGGAACGGGGTTGAGAATTGCAGGCAAAAATACTTAAGCCGAATATCAACAGAGCCAAGATCCGAAGCGGATCAGCGATTTTCTGAGGCATGGAAAGTGGTGTGAATGATCCAGCCACGCAACATCGCATACTCCGCAAAAAGGTACGTTACCATGATCCAGATATAGGATCCGGAAAGCGGTACGGCAAATTTATTCCAGGCAAGAAAGCTATCTGAGAGCAAAAATGCAGCGGCACCTCCTGCCAGCCAGGGATATGCCTGGGTGCGCACGCGTCCATTGAGCGAAAATGCAGCGCCTACCATGGTGGCCAGCACGGCTGCATAGATCACAACCGGCACCCGAAGCGCTCCCAGATAGGGCCAAAGCATCCACAGCAACACAAGGGTATAACCCGCCAGCAAAAGGTACATCCTGATCATGGATTTCTTCTTACCGGTGGGTGGCCCCGGGCGGGTAAATGCTCCGATGAACCCTATATGCCCAACCAAAAAGCCTATCAACCCTACGATAAATGCTCCTTGTCCGGAAAACATCAGCGCAATATCGCCTACCCATGACCCGGCAAGCGCAACCGCGTAAAACTGGTGCCCAAGGCGGTCGTCTCCCTGACTGGAAACCCACCAGCCGTAGGCCAGCACAGGAATAATCAACGGCTTCACGAGCCAGATCATCCAGGGCAACCAGCCATGTAGCGCATTGGCAAGCAGCACCAATACCGAAACTACGAGGTAAGCAATGGTCGTTCGTTTCCAGTAAGGACGGTTAATGGGGGGGCGCATTTCCATGTTCGAAACTAGCACCTATTCCGGACCTTAAGCAAGGGTTCCGGTATCTTTATTTTCTAACAAATACACCTCTTTGAAGCGCTTTTTTCGACGATATGGGAACGTATCCAGCCATTTTCCTTTGCGGATCATCTGTTGGGTATTGGTCCAAAACTCTGCCGTAAACAGGTTGCTGTGGTCGCGCAGGAGCAATTTTCCCAGGTCTTCCTGCCCTGCGAGGAAATGGCGAAACTCTTCCGGAAATACGTCTTTAGGACCGACTCCGTACCAAGGTTCGGCTTCGTACTGGTCCTGGATCGTTTCTCTCGGAGGAAGCTTGCGGAAGTTATAATCGACGAGGAATCCGATTTCGTCATAGTCGTAGAAAACGACCCGGTTTTGGCGGGTAACCCCGAAATTTTTGAGCAGCATATCGCCCGGAAAAATATTGGCATACGCTAATTGGGTAATACACTGGGCATATTCTTCAGCAGCTTCCTCCAACTCTTCCGGATTGCAACGAGCCAGGTAGAGGTTCAGCGGCACCATCCTTCGTTCGGTGTAGAGGTGACGAATGATGAGCTTATCGCCTTCAATCTTAATCAAGGACGAAGCCTTGGCTTTCAATTCAGCCAACAATTCGGGGTCGAAACGATGGAGGGGGAAACTAAAAAACTGGAACTCGTGGGTGTCCGCCATCCGGCCTACCCTTTCGTGGTTGGAAACCAGGCGGTACTGCGCCCGCACAAAGGCTACATCGGTTTTTTTGGGCGGTTCAAATTGATCCTTGATGAGCTTAAAAACCAAGGGGTACGAAGGCAGGTTGAATACGGCCATGACCAGTCCGCGGGTGCCGGGCGCTACGGTAATCAAGTCGCTGCTGTGGGTAAGGTGATTGAGAAAATCGCGGTAAAGCTCGGTTTTGCCGTGGCGGTCAAAGCCCAGGGAATCGTAAATATCGCTTACGGGCTTGTGAGGCATGGCTTCTTGTAAAAAGCGCACCATGGCCGCCGGGGATTGCACCTCGGTGAGGAAATACGAGCGAGTAACGCTGAAAACCAACGCCATTTCGTCGGGATCGGTGATCAGGGTATCGGCGAAAAGGCCGTTATCCTCCAACAAAAGCGGGATCAACAAAGGCCGAATTCCGTTGCCGCTGCAGAGCCTTCCTACGATATAAGCTGCCCGGTTGCGAAAAAAAGGAAAAGGTGCCATTTCCACCCAGGTGCCCGGATCGTGGTACCAGTCGGGCGCATCTTCGAGCAAACGGCGGTCCAGCCAGGAGATATCGCGCGCCATGTCTTCGAAAGGCGCCTTTCGGGAAAAGGTGCGCAAAATCTGGCCAAAGAGGGTGCACCAATCGCCTGAAGGATAGAAACGGAGGGCAAAATCGGGGCTGCGCCGCTCGTCGCGCTGAGGGGCGAGCACAAACATCGCGGCCTCATCTGCACCCAGGCCGGGGTGGAGTTGCCTCACCACGGAATTGAAAAAAGTAGTAGCGATTTCGCGCGCGAGGTGGTCGGAAATAAGGTCGGCGTAAGCAGTGCGCACCTCTTGCCAAAACACCAGGTCAACCGGAAAATCGGGCTGGCGGCTGATACGACCGGCCACCTGGCTCACCGCGGGGCTATAGAGGTGCAGCCGCCGCCGCTGAAGCGCCTGAATGGCCATCCAGTCCTGGCGGTCAAAAGCGTCGCTGGCTTCCTGCGAGAGCGCAGCAAAATTATGCAGGTATTGGTCGAAAGCAGCGGCAATCACTCCTGCGATTTGGGAGGTAATGGTATCAGGCATGGGTTTTCAAAAAAATAGAACCCCTAATATCCGTTTTCCCGGCCATTTCGCCTATTGTGGATGCACAAGATTGGAATAAGGCTACCGCTGATTTACCTTTAACCTGCTTATTTCTCCCATATGCACCTCCAAAGCCTGCACGTTTACCCCATCAAAGGACTGGCCGGTATTTCTCTCAACGAAGCCCGGCTTACCCGTAAAGGTATCCTCCACGATCGCCGGTGGATGCTGGTAGATGCCGATTCCAGGTTTATCAGCCAAAGAGAATTTGCACAATTGGCCCTCGGAATTATTTCTATCGAAAGCGATTATTTGCGCGTTACTGCCCAGGACCGACCAGATCTGGGAACGCTCGAAGTGCCTTTTTTGCCCCAAACCGAAGATCGATTGCCGGTAACCATTTGGGATGATGTGGTGACAGGGGTGCGTGTATCGCCCGCCGCCGATGGCTGGTTTAGTGCCTGGCTGGGCATGGACTGCCGGCTGGTGTATATGCCCGACGACAGCCACCGCCCGCTGGACCCGAGGTTTCAGGTGGCGGACGACGACGATGTTTCTTTTGCCGACGGATATCCGTTTCTGCTCATTGGTCAAGCATCGCTCAACTACCTCAACGACAAACTGGCGCAGCCCGTGCCAATGAACCGATTCCGGCCCAACCTCGTGGTGGCTAACAGCGAACCTTTTGCGGAAGACAGCTGGGCCAGTTTTCAGGTGGGCGGTGCCATTCTCCAGGGCGTAAAACCCTGCGCACGTTGTACTGTCACTACCATTGACCAGCAAACTGCCCATAAAGGACAAGAGCCTTTGCGCACCCTTACTTCCTTTCGCCGATCGGGCAACAAGGTATTGTTCGGGCAAAATGTAGTGCTGATCTCGGGCGAATGGCTGCGGGTAGGCGACCCGGTGGTAGTTCAAAGCTACCTTTCGGCTCCTGTTTTGAATAAATGAGGCCAGTCCTCCTTCTTCACTAAATTAATCCGCCCACCCTTCGCCGGGCAGCAATTGTGCATGGCAAAACCCTCCCTTTCTCTCCAGGTAATTGACGGAAAAGCAATCGACCCTTTGCGCTGGGACGCCTTTATGGAGGCTTCGCCGCAGGGAAGTTTGTTTGTACGGCACCGCTATGCAAGCCAGGCCGCTCCCGGCTGGCAAGCAGCTATTTTAGCAAACGGAGACACCTGGGTAGCAGCTATGCCTTTTTTCCCCACTACCAAAAGAGGGATTTCGCTTCAGCTACAACCGCCCTTTTGCCAATGCTGGGGCATCTGCTTTGCCCCCATGGACGGCCAGCCGATGGCTGCGCAATGGTCTTTGAAGAAACAATATACCGAGGCTTTTCTGCCCGTACTTAAAGCCCCGCAATGGCTACAGGTAAATTTTGCGCCGGAGTTCGACTACCTTTTTCCACTCAAAATTGCTGGATTTGCGGTATCTCCGCGGATTACCTACCGCATTGCCCTGGAGCAGCCTCTGGAAAATATCACCCGTGAATACGCGTCCACCCTCGTTCGTCAACTCCGAAAAGCGGAAAAGCAGGCACTCGTCTTCGTACCCGACGAACCCGAAAAACTGATCGTCAGCTATGGAAGCCAGCTGGAATCGGGACGAACCCTGCTTGGAGGGGCGGTGACCCGAAAAGCACGCTGGGAGAAACTGGTGCGGGAACTGGCCGCCGCCGGTGACGCAGCTATTTTTTCGGTAAGAAATCCCGAAGGAGAAACACTGACCACCGGCTGGTTTGGCAAACATGGCCACAAGGTGTACTACCTGGGCGGAGCGGCCACCGGCGAAATGCACAGCCACGCTTCCCCCTTTTTGCTGGCCAGTGCCATTGCCCACTACCGGGAAGCCGGATTTTCGATTTTCGATTTCGAAGGCTCTATGCTTCCCGGAGTAGAACGGTTTTTCCGGCAATTTGGGGGCACGCCGGTCACTTATTTTGAGGTGATGCGCAAGCGAAAATGGCTGCAGGTATTGGATATTTTTCGCGGCTGATCAACCTTCAAGCGCTTTTTCTAATCGCTGAATCATTTCCAAACAAGCCCTCGCGTTGTGGTAAGGCCCTTTCCACGGACCTGCTTTGTCTTTCGTGCGATTGGGGGTGCCATCGGCAAAAACCGACCACAGCCATTCCCCTTTTTCGTCGTCGATGATTTTTTCCTGAATAAATGCCCACATCTGCGAAGAGGCATCTTTGAACACATCTTCTCCACTCAGGGCATACGCTTCATAAAAGCCCACCATAGCTTCGGCCTGAGGCCACCAATGTTTTTCTGCATCAAGGGCGCCAGCGGCACCGTGTTGCTCGTAGTAGAGCCCTCCCAAAGGATCTAGGCCCTTTTGAAGCACGGCCCTGGCAGTTAATTGCACCCGCTCTTTCACCTTGGCCAGCCTTTGGGCATCGCCGAGGGCTTCAGCCGCTTCTACCAGCAACCATACGGCCTCTATATCGTGGCCATAAGAAATGATGTCTGACTTAGGGTTCCAGTTTTCGTCAAAAAAGAGGTTAAGGTGTCCGTTGTCTTCCCGGATAAATTTCTGCAGGTGGGTATCGATAAGATGGCCGAGGGCATTGGCTACCCTGGGGTCCTTTTCCACGAGGTAAAGGGTGGTATAGCCCTCCATCACATGCAGGTGGGTGTTCATGGTTTTAGCCTCGTTGGCATCTTTTTCCGAGAGGCGCAGATCCTGAATCGGTTCCCAGCTGTGGGTAAATGCCTCGAAATATCCGCCCCGCTTGTGGTCGCGGCTGAATCGTTCCATGAGGTCGAAAAGCTCCATGGCCCGGTCAAGGCCAGGCTGCTTTCCTGTAAGGCGATAATATTCGCTGAAGGCATATAAGGCAAAGGCCTGCCCGTAGATCTGCTTTTTGGTATCAACGGGTTGCCCGGCAGTGTTGATGCTCCAGTACACGCCGCCGTCGCGCTTATCCCATCCGTAGGCCATGAGGTATTCGTAGGCATGATCTGCGGCACGGCGGTACGACTGGCTGCCGGTAATCCGCGCTGCACTCGAAAATGTCCAGAGGATTCGGCATAGATACACCATGCCTCTGTCCGCATCGGGGTACAGCTTACCCTCGCCATCCATGCGGCCATAAAAGCCCCCCTGCGGGTCCATCATGTTTTCCATCCACCAAAGCAGGATGGCATTCAGCTCGCTTTCGAGGGAATTTTTCCAGGAAATCAAATCCGGCAAGTGGGTGAAAGCCGCACCACTATTTGAGGGTTTGTGGGAGTACATGGTCGCCGTAGGTTTTTAGCCAGGAGAAATTTTTGTCGATCAAAGCCACCCTTGTCTGTACGCTGGTTGCCGAGCGAAACCCGTCTTCAGGCGTGTGGATCACATAATCGATCAGCTGATCGAGGGTAGAAACGGCCACATAGAGCCGGGTATCGGAGCCGCCGTAGTAGATATAGACTTCGCCATTTTCGTTCAGAATCCAGCCATTGCTGAATACCACATTCGACACATCGCCTACCCGCTCGCCGCCTTCGGGTGCCAAAAAATGACCGGCAGGCTGGTGGGTTACCTTCCAGGGTTCGTGCAGGTCGGTCATGAACAGGTAGAGCACATAGCGCAGGCCGGCAGCCGTATTCCGTACCCCGTGTGCCAGGTGTAACCAGCCTTTGTCTGTTTTGATAGGAGCCGGTCCCTGTCCGTTTTTCACTTCGCTTACCGTGTGGTACATGCGGGGCGAAATCACACTTTCGGAGTCAACGATTGCTTTTCCCATGGTATCGGCCAGGGCCCAGCCGATACCGCCGCCTTTGCCGACTTCGATAAAGCTCTCCTGCGGGCGGGTGTAGAGGCCGTATTTGCCCCCGATAAACTCAGGGTGAAGCACCACGTTGCGCTGCTGGCCCGAGGGGGTGATGAGGTCCGGGAGACGCTCCCAGTTTTTCAGGTCGAGGGTACGCACGATGCCGCACTGCGCTACCGCGGAGGAGGTATCGCCCGCGGGAGCTGCGGGGTCTTTTCTTTCTGTACAAAAAAGACCATAAATCCAGCCGTCTTCGTGTGCCACCAGGCGCATGTCATACACGTTGGTGTCCGGATTTTCGGTTTCTTCAACTACGATCGGGTAAGGCCAGAAACGAAAGCCGCTGATGCCGTCTTTGCTTTCTGCAATGGCGAAAAAAGATTTGCGGTCCACGCCTTCTACCCGCACCACCACCAGGTATCGCCCCTCGTAGTAAATGGCCCCGGCGTTCAGGGTAGCGTTGATACCCTGGCGCTCCATCAGGAAAGGGTTTGTGGCAGGGTCGAGGTCATACCGCCAGAAAACGGGGGTATGAGCCGCGGTCAGCACGGGGTTTTCAAACCGGATGAAAATACCGTTTTGGTGCACACAGGGGTGATTCGGCAAATTAATCAGGGCTTCATTTTCCCGAAAGAGGGCTGCTACTTTGAGCAGGTGCGGTTGGAGATCAGCGCTAATCTGAGACATATGTGGTGGGTACGGATTTAGATTTTGGCGAAATGAAAATGAAAATGCATAAGCTCTCAAAGAGCGTGTTCTGTTCCTCGTATCCGTTGGTCTGGTGCGGGGATTTCTCAATACCGAGGTTTTGAGGAAGGAAATTGCATTTTTTGCAGGGCACAAAAGCCTTTCAGTTTAACCGACTCCCGAGCCAAATCCCTGTTCATCGGTTAGAAGAATAATAACCTTGGGCTGTTGCGCCTGTGGTTGCCGAAAAATAGACAACAGCAACAGCAAACAAAAACGGAGGTATTGACCGGCACCCATGATCATCTGTTTTCAATTTCTCCTGCTTCGCTCGTAGCCAAAGCAGCTGGAACCGGCGCCCAATCGCGAAGTTTGTCGTACCACGAAAATTTCAGGATGAGGGTCGTAACCGCCATTACGCCCATGGCCGCCCAGAAATAGGGATAGTATTTTATCACCAAAAATATGGGAGCAGCCGTCATGGAAGTCTGCCAGATAAGCCCGATGGCTACGTTGAAGGCATCTTTGCCGAATTCTTTATTAGACTCCAGATCGGGATATTTGGCTGCCAAGGAGCGGTAAACGGGTCCCCAGGCACCCCAGGGGCGAACTTTGAGGTAGAAGTTTTCGAGGGTTTCGGCGTCATCCGGCTTTGTAAGCAGGCTGCCCAATACACTACCCAGGGTAGAAATAGCCAGGATAATGGGAAAGGCATAGAGCGTAGTGAGGTTCGGCAGCATCTCGGGCACGGTCATGGCCGCTACGATTCCAGAAGCCATTCCCCAGAAAAAGCCATATCCATTGAAACGCCACCAATGCCACTTGAGCCAGTTGGCGGCTGTATAGCCACCGTAGAGCGCAGCTACGATCCATTGCACCAGGTCGTTGAGGTTGGTGATAAAGAGTCCGATAATGGTACCGATCAGCACCACCAATACCGAAACCACATAGCTGAGGTTTACATAGGTTTTGGCGGGAGCATCGGGTTTGATGTATTTTTTATAAATATCGTTGACCAGATACGCAGGGGCAGCATTGACGGTAGCAGCAAATGTGGACATAAAAGCAGCCAGCAAACCAGCGATCAGCAGACCCAGCAAGCCTACAGGTACATAGTTTTTGAGGGCAAAAGGCAGTATCAGCTCAAAATCGACGTTGTCGCCCATGGCCGTGAGGTCGGAGCTGAAATAAACGAGGGCGAGGGCCGTCAATCCGGCAACCAGCATATACCTCGGAAACAGCAGTACCAGGCTCACGATTCCGCTCATCTTGGCGGCTTCTTTGGGAGTTTTGGCAGAAAGCACCCGCTGCATGTCGTAGTTGGGTGCCGGACCGGCCATGCTTTGCAGCACGCCCTTAAAGAGCATCATCATAAAAAATGCGCCAAACATGGTCCATCCATCGGATTCGATTTTGGCATTGGCCGACTCCATAATGCCCGACCAGTCGAGGTTGAGGTTCCATCCGAAGAAAATATCATCCCAGCCATTGGGTACAAACGCATCCAGCTGGCCGGGCGCAATCCGGTTCATGGCTATAATACCCACAGCAACACAGGCCACAGTCATTACAAAAAACTGCATCACCTCGGTAAATACCACGCTCATCATGCCCCCTTTTACCACGTAGAGGGTCGTAATGCCGGTGAGGATCAGCCCGTAGAGATGGTTGTTCCAGGTGGGGTCCTCCGAGAGTTTCCAGGGCAGAAAGGTTGCGGCAAATTTACCGATGCCGATAAACCCGTAAGCCAGAAATCCCAGCACATTGAGCATGGCAAAAATCACCACCACGATTTGCGAGAGCTCAGCCCCTCTTCCGTTACCAAACCTGAACTTCATCCATTCTGCCCCTGTCATTACCTTCGACCTGCGCAGCCAGGTGGCGAGGTACATCATCAGAAAAATCTGATTGAATACGGGCCAAAGCCAGGGTATCCATACACTCTTCAGGCCATAAATAAAGAGCAGGTACACCATCCACATGGTGCCGCTGATGTCGAACATGCCCGAAGCATTAGACAAGCCGAGGGCATACCAGGGAATATTGTTCCCCCCCAAAAAGTAGCTCTCCATGTTTTTGGAGGCCTTATTGGATAGCCAAAAGCCAATAAAAAGCGTGGCCGCCAGGTACAGGACCATGATGGCGATATCCAGAAAGTGAAGTTCCATGGGAAAAGAAAAATTGGAGGGGGTGGTCAGGGCATGCCTACCGGCAAGGCTGCCGGTGAGGCTGGGGGAATCGGGCGCAATGATTTGGGCTTGCGGTAAAGCGAAGCTCGTTTATCGCTTAACTGAACCCTTTCATTGGAAGTAAATGTAACAAAATCCGGAACGCTGGGATGTCCGGGATAGGGTGCATAGTAGTGATCGGGCCTTCCATTTCTCCAAACCATTACGTAGGATATCTGTGCCGAAAGCGGATCGGCTTCTATGCCCGCCAGGAGGGTACGGGTCCACCAGGAAGAATCCGGAATCTGCTCCGAACCGGTTTCGGTCAACGCCGATACTTTTCCTTTTGCCAGGCCCAAATTACCCAGCATAGCCATCCGGCGGGTAAATACCTCTCTGGATTCGCCATTTCCCCTGAAATCGTGGTAATCGTCCATGCCCAGGATATCGACATATTCGTCGCCGGGATAGTATTCTAGGTAGGCCTCTTTGTCGGGCACAATGTCGGTAGAATAGGCATACAGCAGGTTGTGTACCTCGCAGGTATCGCGGAGGAAGCTTACGGTAAATCGCCAGAGTGCTTTGTATTCCTCGGAGGTGCAATTGCCTTTTCCCCACCAGAACCACGAACCCGAATGCTCATGAAAAGGCCTGAATATCAAGGGTATGGGCTTTGATACCGGAAATCCTGCACGCATCGAGCTTGCAAAATCGGCAAAAGTGCGAAGCTCTTTTTTGTAAGCTTCGTGCTTTTCGCCTCCGGGCAAAATGGCATATACGGCCGGCGAGGGATCCCAGGCACTGCCGTCCGAAACCGGGTTTTGCAAATGCCAGCTGATGGTATTTACGGCACCCATTTTATAGGCATCCAGCATCCACCGCTTCATATTGTCAAATTTCACCCCGTCAATATTTTCGGGTTCACGACCAAGGTTGCACAGCTCCCAGCCCATGACTGCGGGGTAGCGGCCGGTCACCAGCCATACATCCGACATTTTTTCCTTTTCTTTCCAACCTACCCCATAGGCGAGGTCGTCCTGATGGCCAAAAAGCAGTTTGCTCCCGGCGTTATTCCATAAGTTAAGATACAGGTTGCGGGCCTTGGGAAGAATTGATTCATCTACGGTAACTACCTCTGAAACAGGGAGTTGAGCGAAAACAGGTGCTTGGATCAGGACACAAGCAGCCAATACCGCCAGGATATTCAGGACCCTCATACAGGTGGCTTTTATGAAAAAAAATGAATACGTCAATTCTGTTGTATAAAAAGCAGGTGACAACCTACCGAAGACCGTTGTCACCTGCACAACTCATTGCATGCGCGCAATTTTCAAGAATCAAAAACATCAACTCACCAACGAAGCGGGCTGTCCCACTTCGTTGGTCAGAAAATTATCAATACAGCGGTCCGTCCGAGATATATACCTCATCCACGCTGAGCTGGTAGGGTTGATCGGCTACGTTGCCTGTTGTAAACCCTATTTTCAAGTAGTCCATGATCCCTGCGGGGTCAAACTCGGTACCACTACCCCCCCAGTTGCCAAAAGCCTGAGCGGTGAGGGGCAGGTTCACGAGGGTCCATTCCCCGACAGTTTCGAAAAAATAAGGCCCGGCTGTCTGGCCAATGCCCCACTTGGTTCCGTCCTGGGTAGTTTCTACCTGAAAGTATCCCTGGCGACCACCTGTGTTTACCATCATCGAGAGGTAAGGGGAAGCAACACCGGATAGGTTAATTGTCTGGGTATTCCAGTCAATCTGACCGGTCCAGTTCCAGGAGTTTACGTTTTGGTCCACTTTTACGGTCAGGTAGTTGTTGCCGCCGATGGTGCCATGGCCTGCAAGGTTGATACCGCTGGTAGCTGAGCCAGAGTAAGGATCGATCCCATCTTCAAAGTTCCAAAGGGCCTGCACCACTTTGCGTGGGCCGTCGGTAATCATGATCTGGTCGAGGCTGATGTCGTAAGGATTTACGCCATTGCCCTGCTTAAATCCGAAAGTGATTTGGTCAATGATGCCTTTTTTGTCAAATGAAATAAGGCCATCTCCGCCCCAGTCTTCCCACTTGAAGTTGGCCAGGTCGATGGAGCGCCATTCCCAACCCGTGGTGTGGAACTTATAATTGTCGCTTGGGTTGCTGGAAGAGGAGGGGGTAAAATGGCCGCCGTCCTTATTTCCGCCCTGCACCATTTCCATTTGAAAATAACCGTCGTTTCCATTGGTGTTGATCATGAAGGTCAGGTGGGGCTCGTGGAAGTCGGCGAGGTTGATATTCGACATCGTGAGGGTGCCGATGTTGGTTCCCCAAGGATCGGGCACATTGTTTTCTTTAATGGAGAGGTATTTCTCGCCACGGCCTTTCACGGTGCCACTCAGGTTCATGCCATTTTGAGGGGTAATGTCACCCGCTACAAAAGGATTTAAACCATCTTCAAAATCAAGGATTACAATGGCCGGAGCCGGGTCGTATTTGGCATTAGGATCAAAATCCTGCACCGGAATAGAAGGCGAGGTACCATTGGTAACACCTCCGCGAGCTTCTACCACGATCACCACCTGCTCAGGCAGGGTAAGGCCTTCGGTCATGATCGAAATCTCGGTTTGGGTACCTGAAGAACCTTCGACAGCGATTTTTTCTCCATTGAGGGTTACAGAAGAAATCAGGTCCATGTTGGTGCCTTTCAGCTTGAAAGGTTGTCCGCGGAAGATCACCGCTGGCCAACCGGTGATATCGCTTGTAGGATATTCCGGCTCAAAGATAACGGTGCTGGTTGTAGCGCGGTTGTAAAGGTTTTTTACATACACCGGACCTGCATTTACGGTACGAGGTACACGGATACGCAGCTCAGTAGCTGAGGCAGAAATAATTTCAGCTTCGCGCTTGTTGCGGCCCAGCAATACGGTGCTGGCTTTTTCGAGGTTGGTGCCCTTGAGGGTGATCTCGGTATCGATCAGCGCCTTGGTGGGGTTGATCTCCGTAACGGTGGGGTATGGCCAGGGGATGTCGTAGTTTTCAGAGAAAGCTGACTCCTTATTACAACCCGACAAGCCGATCAGCAGCACCGATGCAGCAATGGCCAGGGTGCTCCGAAGTGTGGTGAAAATATGTTTTTTCATTTTTGTTAGAATGAATGAAATCGGTTAAAAGAAAGGAAGGGCACCGGGTACCCTTCCCGTTTTCATCAATAGCCGGGGTTTTGATCCAGGTTCCAGGATTGAACTTCGTCCAAAGGAATGGGTAACACCGGGTGTGGAATGGTCAGCCCCTGGGTAATGGAACGGCCCTGGCAAGCAGCCTGGATTCCAGGAGTTTCGAGGGTAGTGATATACTTTCCGGTACGCAGGAGGTCCCAGTAGCGGAGAGACTCCATGCCAAACTCACAGCGACGCTCATGGTAAATGGCATCGAGCAAAGCCTGACCTGCAACACCGCCACCGATAGGAGGAAGCACGTTGTCGAGCTCTCCGGGTGCATAGGAGGTGTAATCGAGCGATCCTTCCACCGAACCTTTGGGCTTGGTAGCTGAGCGGGCACGGTCGCGGATCTGGTTAAGGATATCACGGGCAGTAGCTTCCTGTCCGATATGAGCAGCAGCTTCAGCGTGCATCAGCAGAATGTCGGAATAGCGCATCTTGCGGATGTTTTGGCCGGAAGATTTAGATGGATTAGGGGCGATGATGGCCGCTTTTCGGTTCAGGTAACCTGACTCATTGGCTTCAGGGTACTCAACGGTTTGTTTTTCACCCAGCACTACATCGTTGTTCTTGTACACGGTACAAGGCATGCGTGGGTCGCCGGTTTCAAATTCATCCACCAGGCTTTGGGTAGGGTTGTTGAATCCCCAGCCCCAGGTAGAGCGGTTGTTTTGGAAAATGTTTTCCGCTACGCCTACCGCCTGGTCGCTGCCGGTGATGCTGGTGCTCAGGGTTTGTATTTCGAAAACCGACTCAGAAGCATTTTCTCCTTCATCTTCAAACAACTGAGCATAGTTAGGCATCAGGGCATATTCGCCGGAAGAAACCACAGTCTTGGTCAGGTCAAATACTTCCTGCCAGTTATGGCCATTGATTCCGAATCCGATTTCATACATGATGCAACGGGCCAGGTATCCACGGGCAGCTCCTTTGGTAGCGCGACCCATGTCTTCGAGGCCGTATTCGCTCTTTTCCGGAAGCAGGTCAATCGCCGTGCGGAAGTTGTCTTCTGCAAACTTGTAGGTTTCGATAAGTGAGCCACGCTGGATGGTTCCGAAATCGGAAGGCTTGGCTGGATCATCGAAAATAGATACACCGCCAAACACCCGTGCCAGGTAGAAGTAAAAATACCCCCTGAGGAAATAGGCTTCGCCCATCAAACGATTTTTGATTTCTTCGTCGATAGGAGAATCAGGCAGGTTTTTCAGCACCGTATTGGCACGAAATACCCCCCGGTACATGTTTACATAAGTGCCCGAAGACGGTCCGTAATCGGCGGCTATCGCCCATTCTTCCATCTGCTTGATGGCAATAAAGTCGCTTGGTGTGCTGCCTTTCACCGCATCGTCGGAAAGGATATCGCCAAAGATAAACTCATAGTTGTGAGGCAACCATCCATAAGGGCTGGGGCCTTCGCCGCGTGAAAGGGCGTTGTACACGGCATTGATCGCCAGAATGGCGTTGCCTTCGTCGTTGAAAAAGTTCTGGTCGGTTTCCTGGCCCAGGGGTTGCTTGTCCAGAAAGGACTCACAGCCTACCATCAGCGAGGCGAAAACCGCCACAAAGAGGATTAATTTATTCGCTTTCATGATTGGTCAACTTATATGTTGAAAATGAATGGGGTCAGATTTTCAGGTCAAGGCCTACACGGAGGCGACGGTTCTGAGGATAGTTAGCCTGGTCTACCCCGTAATACAGGGGGCTATAGTAGAGCTCGCCAATCTCCGGGTCCCATCCACTGTATTTGGTGAAAGTGAGGAGGTTGTCGCCAGCTACATAAACCCGCAGGGCGCCCATGTGCAGCTTCGACATCATGCTGGTAGGGAAGGTATAGCCCAGCTGAAGGTTTTTCAGGCGGGTATAGCTTCCGTCTTCTACAAAGAGGTCGCTGAATTGGGTGTTCTGATTAGGGTCTTTGGCCGTCATGCGGGGCAGGTTGGAACCGGTGTTGGTGGGGGTCCAGCGATTGAGACGGGATACCAGCGAGTTCTCATTACCTACAGAGGAATTGAGCGCACCGTACATCGCGTTTACGATTTCGTTTCCTTGTACTCCCTGGAAGAAAATCCGCAGGTCAAATCCTTTGTAGCTAACCGAAGCCGTAATTCCATAGGTAAAGTCAGGCGTTCCGCTTCCGAGGTACACGCGGTCATCGTCGTTGATGGTACCATCTCCATTCTGGTCCACAAACTTCACATCGCCCACTTTTGCGTTAGGCTGAATGGCTACGCCGTCCTTGGCATAAGCGGCCAATTCTTCGGGGGTGTTGAAGATACCGTCGGTTTGTTTGCCGTAGAAGTAGGCGATTTCGCGGCCAATGTCGGTCAGGGTGGTATTACCCACTTTGCCTACACTTCCTGAAGCAATAGGAGCTCCACCACCAAGGCTTACTACCTGGTTGGTGATTTTGGTGAAGTTTACGCCCACTTCCCATTTCAGCGGACGTGAGAGTTCGCGGTAGTTAGCCGAAAGTTCCAGGCCCCGGTTCTCCATGCTACCCGCGTTCACGGTAGGAGGCTCTGCACCTGCATAGCGTGGGATTGGCACCTGAAGGATCATGTCCGTGGTGGTTTTGATGAAGTAATCAGCAGTAACCGAGATACGGTCCTGAAGCAGGCCAAGATCTACCCCTATGTTGGTCATGGTGGTGGTTTCCCAGCGCAGCTCAGGGTTGCTGAGGCGGGTTGGGGTAAAGCCCTGAATGGCGGTATTGCCGAAAACGTACTGAAGGTTAGGGGTAACGGTGGTCACATAGCCGTAGTTGCTGGCGCTGTTTTGGTTACCTACCTGTCCCCAGCCTCCGCGGAGTTTCAGCTCGCTGAGCCAATCGAGATTGGCCATGAAGGATTCTTTGGCGAGGTTCCATCCCAAAGAAAATGAAGGGAAAAAGCCCCAGCGATTTTCTTTCAAAAAGCGGGAAGAACCATCGTAACGCATGTTTACCGTGACGAGGTAGCGGCTGTCGTAGCTATAGTTAATGCGGCCAAATACCGAGGCAAGCGCCTCGTCTGACTGACCGGAGCCCACAACAAAATCCACATCTTTTGCAGCGGAAAGGTACCACTGATCAGGGGTGTTGGGCACGTCGTAGGCCGAAACAGAGATACTGTTATAGTTGCGTTGCTGCGCTTCGGCACCCGCCATTACGCTCAGGTCGCTTTTTCCGAAAGTTTTGTTGAAGGTCATGTAATTTGACCAAACCCAGGAGAGGTTCTGCTGGCGCCTTTCGTTCAGGTTGCTCTGGTCGCGGCGCTCTTCTGGCGAAATGTAAAACTGAGGGTAGAAGTTCTTGTTGTTCGAATACTTGAGGTCAGCACCAAACTGGGTACGGAAAGTAAGCCCTGGTACGATGGTAGCTTCAGCAAAAATGTTAGCCAATACCTTGTCGGCATTTCCGCGGTTGTTTTTGTTTTCTTCCAGCGAACGGGCAGCATTGGTTCCTTCTTCGGCCAGGCCGGTGGTTCCCCAGTTGTTGTCCACATAGCTCCAGGCTTCGCGGATGGGGTTAGCACGGGCTGCCAGGGGCAGGATACCGCTGTAGTAATCGCCGTTGTAGTAGGTGGTATTGTCGTGCTGATAGAAAGCAGATACCCCCGCACTCAGCCAGTTGGTGAGCTGGTAGTCGTTGCTTACCCGCAGGAGGAATTTCTCCAGCGAAGTTCCTTTTACCACCCCATTGTCGTTGAAGTAGGTGCCGGTGAAATTGTAGCGGTGCTTTTTATCCCCTCCTGAAAGCGAGGCGCTGTAGTTCTGGATAGTGCCGGTACGTAGCACTTCGTCCTGCCAGCTGGTGCCTTTGTATCCGCCATTTTTTACAAAATTGAGGATATTGTACTCGGCTGAGCTTTCGCTGAGGTTGATGCCATCGTTGGCAAATCCTTCCAGACGCAGGGTAGCAAACTGGGTAGCATCGAGCAGATCCAGGGTTTTCCATACCTGCTGTGAACCGGTGTAGCCGCTCACTTCGAGTTTGGGTTTACCTGCTACGCCGTGCTTGGTGTTGATAATTACCACACCATTAGCTCCACGGGAGCCGTAGATAGCGGTGGCCGAAGCATCCTTCAGTATCTCCATGGAAGCGATATCGTTGGGGTTCAAAAAGCTGATATCGCCCGTTTGAAATCCATCCACTACATAGAGTGGATCGGAGTTGTTGATGGTGCCCACCCCGCGGATTCGGATACGCACGCCTGCACCGGGGTTACCGTTTTGTGCAGTAATGTCAACGCCAGCTACTCTACCCTGAAGGGCCTGGGCAACATCGGCGGTACCTATACGGGTGAGGTCCTCCCCTTTTACCGTAGTGATGGCTCCGGTAAGGTCGCTTTTCTTGGTCCGTCCGTATCCAACTACCACTACTTCTTCCAGCGTACTGGCTGAAGGAGTAAGGGAAACAGACAGATCTTGTGACTGGTCGTTGATGACCACTTCGCCGGTACTAAAACCGATGTAGGAAAAGGTCAATGCTTCGCCGGTAGCGGCAGCAATCGAAAATTTTCCCTGCTCATTGGTCAGGGTTCCACGCGAGGTAGAGCCTTTAACCAATACTGTTACTCCAATAAGAGGGTCTCCGTCGTCGGATGAAACCGTGCCGGAAATGGTGCGGTTTTGCGCCATAGACCAGGTGGTGGTGCAGGCCAGGAGTAGGGCCAACACCCAGGTCCACAGTCTGTGAGGCTTGTAGTAGGTTCTCATAGAAAAAAGTTTCTGGATGAATGTTTCGGAAAAATAGAGATATGCGTATGTGTGAATAGGTGAGGTTTTTCACAAAAGCCGGGGGTAAATGCTACCTGTAACAAATGCCCCCGGTGGACGAAACACCCTGGATACTGCCTACTGCCGAATGAGGAAGGGACGGAAATCAGACACCTCGGGCCTTTTCCTGCCCTAAAGCCTGTTTCTTGCTCAGGCACACCCCTACCTGCCTGCGGCTAGCTCGCCACAAAACAAAAAGCCCTCCCCGGTATCGGGAAGGGCGTTAAAAATGCATGTTACATTTACCCCCGGCCTGAAAGTGAAATTTATTTCAGATTCTCCTCCTCCGGCTGATTACCGGCTGTGTACTCAGAGGGAGTTAAGCCAAATTCCTCCTTAAATCTTTCCCTGAAATATTTAAGGTCCTGAAACCCGACCTGGTAAGTAACCTCGGCTATGGTGAATTGTCCGGTGTTGAGCAGCTGGGCCGCCCGCTTTAACCGAATGGAACGAATCACATGGTTGGGGGTTTGGCCCGTGATGGCCTTCAACTTGCGGTACACCTGCATCCGGCTCATGGCCAGGTCATCTGCCAATTGCTCTACCGAAAAAGCAGGGTCATCTACATGGGCCTCCACAGAGGCGATTACCTTTTTGAGGAAAGTTTCATCGAGCGATGTAACGACCACCGCTGAGGGATTCAGCTCCATGCTTTTCCCAAAACGATCACGCAGTTGCTCGCGGCTCTTGATCAGGTTGCGCACCCTGAGCTTGAGCAGGGTCATATTGAATGGCTTGGTGATGTAATCGTCAGCGCCGGTTTCCAGACCATCGATTTTATAGATGAGCGACGTGCGGGCTGTAAGCAAAATAACCGGCATGTGGCTCGTTTCGATGTCGGTTTTCACCCTGCGGCAAAGCTCGATACCGTCCATTTTGGGCATGGCAATGTCGCTGATAATGAGGTCAGGCGATTCTCTTTTGGCCATTTCCAGTCCCTTAACCCCGTCAGCTGCTTCGATCACGCGGTAGGTATCGAGTAACTGCTCACGCACGTAGGTGCGGATGTCGGGGTTGTCTTCTACGAGCAGAATCAGAGGCTGATGTTCAGGGTTTATACTCGAAGTAGATGACACCTCCTCCCCGGCAACGGCACCCGATGGCCCGGCATCTTCGGGCAACAGAAAATAGGATGCGTGCTCACTATGGCGGAAGTTGGGGATTTTTTCCTCCGGGGTAAAATGGCCTTCTCCTGTTTGCAGCCATACCGTAAACTGCGATCCCTTCCCGGGTTCGCTTGTGGCTTCGAGGCGTCCGTGGTGGGCATCTACGAGGTTCATCGACAGGGCCAGCCCGATGCCCGTACCGCCTCCAGGTTTCAGGTGCTGGTTATCTGCCTGGTAAAAACGGTCGAAAATATGCTTCAGATCTTCCTCTGCTATCCCGACACCGGTATCTTGTACAGACAAATAAACCCAGCCATCCTTTTCGCCTACCCTTACCGACACCTGCCCCGATTTGGGAGTAAATTTCATGGCATTAGACAAGAGATTGAACAATACCTTTTCCATTTGGTCGCGGTCGTACCACACCAGGATCGGATCTTTTTCGGGCACAAACTCCAGCTCGATGTGATCATGAGCCGCCATCGACTGAAAAGCGATGACAATTTCATTCACAAATTTGATGATGTTCCCTTCGGCGACTTTCAGCTTCATCAAGCCCGAATCGCTTTTGCGCAGATCGAGCAATTGGTTAATCAGGTTCAGGAGGCGGGTACCATTGCGGTACATGCGCGCAAAGGTCTCCCTCACGGGTTTTTCACCTACTTTTTCCTTGATCAGGTCTTCGAGCGGAGAGAGAATGAGGGTAAGCGGGGTGCGGAGTTCGTGGCTGATATTGGTAAAAAACTGCAGCTTGAGGCGGCTTACCTCCTCTACTTTTTCGCGCTCAATACGCTCCAGTTCCAGGTTGTTTTGCAGGTTAGCCTGGGTAAGGGTAATATACCGCACCAGGATCAGCAGCCCCACAAAAAGCAGGAGATAGAGAAAATACGCCCAGCCGGTAAGCCAGAAAGGGGGCGTTACGATCAGGGTCATCACCGCGGGCACCTCCGACCATACGCCGTCGCTATTGGCGGCTTTTACTTGAAAAGTATAGGTTTGGTAAGGCAGGTTGGTGTAGTGTGCCAGGCGCTGGCCGGCATCGGTATAGACCCAGTCCTCGTCGAAGCCCTCCAGTTTGTAAGCGTATTTATTGGCATTAGGCTGGGTAAAATGCAGCCCCACAAATTCGATGGAGATTACGTTGTGCCGATAGGTAAGGCTGATGGTGTCGCCGCTGTGGATACGGTGGGGGAGCACGACCTTATTGAGCACCTCTTGCCCGATAGCCACCGGCTGGTTGAACAAGCGCAGGCCGATGATCTCCACTTTGGGGGCAACGCTGTCTTTGCGGATATTTTCAGGCCTGAAAAAAGTGAGGCCATTTACCCCGCCAAATACAAGCTGGCCAAAGGTGGTGGAGCAGGAGGAGGTTCCAAAAAAGAAATTGTCCTGAATGCCATCGCCCCGGTAAAAATTATCCACTTTTAAGTTTTCGCCATTTAAGGAAATAGAGGCGAGCCCCTGATTGGTCGAGATCCAGATATTGCCCGATTTGTCTTCTTCGATGGACTGGATAATGTTGTCTGGCAGCCCGTCTTTGGTCAAAAAAACACGAAAGGTGCGGGTTTTAGGATCAAACACATTGAGTCCGTTTTCAGTACCCACCCATATCTGTCCCTGGTGGTCGCGAAAAAGTGCATTTATAAAGTTGCTGCTGATTGACCCTGGCTGATGGGCATTGTGCTTATAAAACCCCAGCTGAATCAATTTTTTGGACGCACCATCGTATCGTAATTGTAGCAGCCCTCCGCCCCGGGTTCCTACCCAAAAAAGGCTATCCACCCCAGATACATCCGATAGCAGGGCCACATTCGGAAAGGCGTGGAGGTCGTAATCACTGCTGGTTTTGTCAAAAATCGACACCTTTGTTTCCCCGGGAGCAATGCACCCTATACCCCCGTCCCAAAAGCCCATCCATGTCCGATGGGCAGCATCTTTGGTTAAGTACATGATGTGGTCGTCATTCAGGTCGCCTTGTGCTTCGGTGAATTGGGTGAAATTTTGAACGGAACCTTCGCTTAACAGCATCTTTTCGGGCACTTTGATCAATCCGGCGCCCAGCGTTCCAAGCCAGAGATTGCCCAGCCCGTCGGCTGAAATAGCAGAGACGAAATCGACCAGTTGGGGCGATTTAGGCAGTTGAAAAGTAATGCGCTTCAGCTTATCTGTAATGAGGCCTTGTGCGTCAAACGAAATGGCGTTCAACCCTCCACCCAGGGTGGCAACCCATAATTTGTCGTGCGCGGCATTTTCTTCCATCACCGAAACCACAAAGTTTCGGGTGAGGCTGTTGTTGTTCGAAAGGATGGTTTGAAACGGCTTTGCTTTCAGGTTGAGCATAAATGCCCCCCGGTCTGTGCCGATCCAGAGCAGGCCTGTACGGTCGATATACAGGGCGCGGATATTGTTGTTGCCGAGGCTGTTAGGGTTACCAAATTCCGCCCTGAACACCTTAAACTTTTCGGTAACCGGGTTAAAGCGGTTGAGGCCATTGAAGGTAGCCACCCATATTTCCCAACCCGTGGAAGTTTGGTACTCTTTGATCCGAACCACAAAATTATTGCTCAGGCTGGAGGGGTCATCGTCCTGGTGCTGATAATGTTTTACGGGCAGATTGCCGAGCTTGTATTGCGTCCAGTCAATGCGCTTGAGGCCAGCCTTTGTCCCAACCCAAAGGGCGTGTGAATCCCATACAGAGGCAACCACGCGGTACACATAGTTGTGCGACTGAGAGCCAAAGGCTGCTTTATCTAAATTTTCAGGAACCAGGGAAAATCGCTTCACAGAAGCTGCTGACCGAGTTTGGGGATTTAATCCTGCTACCCGGATAAGGCCATTTTCGGTGCCAAGCCAAAATGCACCATCCGCCGTTTCGGCGATGCTGTACGTAAAATCGCTCACCCCTTGTATGGGCACCAGTTCTTTTTTTTCTAAATCAACGGCGTGCAGTCCGGCTTCTGTTCCAACCCATAACCTGCCCTGGCGATCTTCGATCACACTCCAGAGGTTGTTGTTGGGCATGCCATAGGGGTCTGTACCTGGGAATTTATAATCTTCGAATACCTCGTGCTCGCGGTTGTAGCGAAAGAGTCCGCCATTGCGGGAGCAGACCCAGAGATTGTTGTTGTGGTCTTCGTAGAGGCTGGTAATCTTATGGCAATCAAGGCCATTGGCATTGGTGAGGTCCTGCTGAAACACCTTGAGCTGGTACCCGTCGTAGCGATATAACCCCGACCAGGTCGCCACCCAAAGAAAGCCTTCATGGTCCTGCAACAGCTCATTGATGGTGGCACGCGGCAAACCCAGCTCAGGAGAAACTTCCTGAAACCGCATAAAATCTCCCTGTGAAAACAGGCAAGATCCAGCTGTGGATAAGAGGTAAAGTACCAGTAGAAACTGCTTCATTATCGGAAATCCCCCAATTCAATTTTAAAGTTATTCAACCGGGCGGGAACAAGCAGCAATTTATCCGTCTTATGCAGGACAAGGGCCCTTTGTTTCGTAAATAAAATGTGTAATCTCGTTCCACCCCCTGAATATTCGGGCTATATTGACCATTAAGATGGATAAAAGAACCCATATTCTCAACTCCCGGAACTCCTTAGTCAATCAGCTTTTGTACCAAATGCGTGATGAGGAGCTTCAGAAGGACCGTGCCCGCTTTCGTAAAAACATGGAGCGACTCGGTTGGATCATGGCTTATGAAATCAGCAAACAGCTTAATTATGAGCCCCGACAGGTAACAACCCCTTTGGGAGAGCTGGAGATACAGCTACCGGTTCAGCCTCCGGTGCTCGTATCTATTCTCCGGGCGGGGTTGCCTTTTCACAATGGTTTTCTGGAAGTGTTTGACGATGCCGACAATGGCTTTATCTCCGCTTACCGCAACCACACCAAAGGCAACGATTTTGAGATAAAAATCGAATACCTCGCCCTACCCAACATCACCAACCGCGACCTTATTCTGATTGACCCCATGATAGCCACCGGCAAAAGCATGGTGCTTGCCTACCGCGAAATAGTAGAAACGGCCGGTCTGCCCGACAAGGTCTTTGTGGCGGGGATTGTGGCTTCGGAAGAAGGAGCTGAATACGTGCTCAGGCAAATCCCGAAAGCTACCATTTGGGTAGGAGCCATGGACAAAGAGCTGACCGCCCGCTCGTACATCGTACCCGGCCTCGGCGATGCCGGCGACCTTGCTTATGGTCCAAAATCGTGATTTCGAACATCTAAACTTACCCTTCGTATCGAATTCAGATGCTTTCTGGCATCGGGATACTACCTTTCTTTATGCTTGCAATCGGCCCCCGCTTTATGCTGCTTTTGCTATTCCTCTGGAAATCCGGAAGCACGGTGGCGTGGGGAAAATTGGGCCTTTACCTCTCGGTCGCACTAACGTCTTCGGTCAAGTTTTTGGTGGGAGTTTTTGCCGCTTTGGCTATTCCTACCTTCGGCTTTTGGGATACCATGCTGTCTGTTGGACTTGGAGCCCTCATTGGTGCGTGGATATTTACCTTCTCCGGTACAGAAATACGCAAGTGGGTGCTGAAGATCATCCCACCTCCCAAGCAGCGCAGCTTTGCCAGCAGGAGAAAAATTTACTCTCTTTGGCACCGTTTCGGTTTGCTGGGGGCTGTAGCACTTTCGCCCCTCATTTCACCCATGGTTAGTGTAGGAATAGCCCTCGCCTTTCGGGAGCGACCCTGGAGGATCATTCTCTTTATTTCGGTGGCGATTATTTTCTACACAGCCTTGTTTGCCGCCTTAAAAAACGAGCTCAACAACTTTTTTGCTTTAGGCGACCTGATCAGTCATTTTCCCACTTCATGGTCCTGAGCACAGCTTTTTGCCACTTGCGGTAAAGCACTTCCCGGGTTTCTTTTTCCATTTTTGGATTAAAAACCGCATCCACTTTCCAGGTCTGGGCTAACTCTTCTTTTTGCCAAAAACCTACCGACAAACCTGCAAGGTAAGCCGCTCCCAACGCTGTGGTTTCTGTCACTGTCGGCCGCTCCACATCTACCCCGAGTATATCTGCCTGAAATTGCATCAGCAGCCCGTTGGCCGAAGCGCCGCCATCGACCCGAAGTTTCGAAAGTTCTACACCAATGTCTTTCTGCATGGCATCGAGCACATCGCGGGTCTGATAAGCCAGCGATTCGAGGGTAGCGCGAATAATATGACCTTTGTTGGTACCACGCGTTAGCCCGAAAATGGCTCCGCGCGCATACATGTCCCAGTAAGGCGCTCCGAGTCCGGCAAAAGCAGGTACCACGTACACCCCACCATTGTCGGGTACTTTCATGGCATAATACTCCGAATCGGGAGCTTCGTCGAGGATTTTCAGGCCATCGCGGAGCCACTGGATAGCTGCTCCCGCGATAAAAATACTTCCTTCGAGGGCATAGGTTATTTCTCCGTCAATGCCCCAGGCGATGGTCGTTACCAGGCCTGAGCGGGAAAACACAGGCTCATTCCCTGTATTCATCAGCAAAAAGCAGCCTGTACCATACGTGTTTTTGGCCATGCCTTTTTCGAAGCAAACCTGCCCGAACGTAGCTGCCTGCTGGTCACCAGCCACTCCTGTGATGGGGATCTCGACGCCGTCAAACCACATGGGGGCAGTAACGCCGAAACTTCCGCTGGAAGACTTCACTTCCGGCAAAATGGATTTAGGAATATTAAGTTCCCTGCACATGCGCTCGTCCCACTCCAGGGTGCGGATGTTGTAAAGCATGGTCCGCGAAGCATTGGAGTAATCGGTCATGTGCGATTTACCTCCTGTCAGGTTCCAGATCAGCCAGCTGTCCACGGTGCCGAAACACAGGTTTTCGATCTGCAGTTCCGGGTTATTTGCTACAATTTCTTTGAGAATCCAGTTGATTTTGGTGCCGGAGAAATAGGCATCAATCACCAGCCCGGTATTCTCCCGCACATAGTTTTCGAGCCCCCGGTTCTTCAGGGTTTCGCAGAGGTCGGCGGTGCGGCGGTCCTGCCACACAATGGCGTGGTGCACCGGCTTGCCCGTTTCTTTATCCCATACCACGGTCGTTTCGCGCTGGTTGGTGATGCCGATAGCCGCTACCTGGCGAGGGGTAATGCCCGTTTTGTACAGCACCTGCCGGGCAACCTCCATCTGGGTTTGCAGAATTTCTTCGGCATTGTGCTCTACCCACCCCGGCTGAGGAAAAAACTGGGTAAACTCCTTTTGGGCTATGCCCACGATGCGGCTGTCGTGATCGAACAAGATGGCGCGGGAGCTGGTGGTTCCCTGGTCAAGGGCCAGGATGTACTGGGTTTTCATGGGGCGGGTTTGGCAGGTGAATCAAAGAATGGTATCGAAAGCAGAATCGAGTTTTTGGGGATAATCGGTCGTAAAATGGAGCCCACGGCTTTCTTTCCGGATACTGGCCGATTTAATGATCAGGTAAGCAATGGTGATGATGTTCCGCAATTCGCAGAGCTCAGGTGAGATTTTGGTTTTTTTGTAAAATGCCTCTGTCTCTTTATAAAGCAAATCGATCCTGCGGGCCGCACGCTCCAAACGGAGATCGCTACGCACAATGCCCACATAGTTGCTCATTACTTGTTGAACCTCCTTGAAATTGTGTGAAATAAGCACCCATTCATCGGTGTTTACTGTGCCTTGTTCATCCCAACCGGGAATGCGGTCTTCAAAATTCCAGCCCAGGATGCGGTCGCGGGTAGCTTCGAAAATATTATGTGCATACACGACCCCTTCGAGCAAGGAGTTGGAGGCCAGGCGATTAGCGCCATGCAAGCCGGAGCAGGTACACTCTCCGCAAGCAAACAACCGCCCTACGGAGGTCTCTCCGTCTTGATTAACCAGGATGCCACCGCAGATATAGTGCGAAGCCGGCACCACCGGAATCATGTCTTTGGTGATGTCAATTCCTTTTTCGAGGCAACGCTGGTAAATCGTCGGGAACTCGTCCATCAGGTCGTGGGCAGGAATATGCGAGGCATCGAGGTGCACATAGTCAATACCCGAAAGCTTCATCTGGCTGTCGATGGCCCTGGCTACAATGTCGCGCGGGGCAAGTGAACCCCGGACGTCGTATTTCTGCATAAACTCCTTTCCGGAAAAAGGATCACGTAGTACAGCTCCTTTTCCCCGAAGGGCTTCGGTGATCAGAAAGGCGGGTGAAGAGCCTGGATCGTAAAGGGCCGTGGGATGAAACTGGTTGAACTCCATGTTTGCCACACGCACCATGGCCCGGTAAGCCATCGCGATGCCGTCGCCGGTAGCCACGGGCGGATTGGTGGTAGAAGCATACACATTACCGGCCCCGCCTGCGGCCATCACGGTTATCCGTGAGAGGATGGTCACCATTTCGCGGGTGGAGAGGTCCTGGGCGTAGATGCCGTAGCATTCGATGCCGGGGGTGCCCCGGTTGACATATTTGCCGAGGTGATGCTGGGTAACGAGATCCACCGCAAACCAGTTTTCGCTCAGGGTAATGTTCGGGTTGAGCTTTACCTGCTCAAGCAATACACGCTGTATTTCCCAACCTGTGGCATCTTTGGCGTGCAGGATGCGGTTTTCGGAGTGGCCTCCTTCTTTGCCCAGCATGAGGTCGCCGTCAGATTCGCGGTCGAAATTGGCACCGTAGTCGATCAGCTCACGGATGCGGGAAGGACCGTTTTCGACTACCATCCTAACCACATCTTCATTGCAAAGCCCGTCACCGGCTATGAGGGTATCATCAATGTGTTTTTCAAATGTATCCCAGGGAGCCGTAACGGTGGCTACCCCTCCTTGTGCATAACGGGTATTGGTTTCATCGGCACGAGCCTTGGTTATCACCAGTACCTGGTGCTGTTTGGCTGCTTTGAGTGCGAGCGAAAGCCCGGCAACTCCGCTTCCGATGATGAGGTAATCTGTATAGATTTTTCGCGACATGGTTATTACTTATTGAACGGAATGTTTAACCTCCGATCAAACCATAAGTTAGGTCCATGCCTCGATGGAATGCAAAAAAACCATGCTGATTTTGTGGATCTGCATGGTTTTTTACAAAAATGAGCGGAAGTAGCTGCTAGTTTTTGATTTTCATTGAATCAAAAAACTTATCGGCAATGGCCTTGTCGAGGTTTTCCTTTTGGCCAATTACGATCAATTGGTACTGATACTGGCCTTCCAGCAGCACCCGGTAGCTGCACCAATTGCCATCTTCCATTTGAATGGTGGCTTTTTTACCGATGAATTTTTTATAGCTAAAATCTTCTTTGGCCAGCACTTTTCCATTCAATTGGGTAGCAAAGGAGGTCAACGACACCTCTGCCAGGCTCTCGTAATCTTCGAGGGGCACATCGTGGTGGGTGTAGCCTACATAGTACAGCACCTCGTTATTGGTACACTGGATTTTGTAGGTAACAGGGCTATTGTCTTCAGATCCATCTTCGGCGTATTCACCCGGAAACATCATGGAGAGGCGGCCATCTGCAGAAGTATATTTCTGCCATTTTACTTTAGCCAGTAAATCAACCTGACCCAGACCTCCGTCAACCGATTGGAACAGAAGCACAAACAATAAAGGGGAAAGCAAAAATTTCATGGGGAGTTTCTTTGGTTTGTAAAGGGTGTAATTAAAGGATTTTAGCCTTAAAAGCGGAGTCAAATTCGATGATCCTCTTGCAATTCTGCGTTTAAGCTACGTGTCTCTTCCTGAGTACATTCAAAAATGACCTTGCCGGTAAGACAAGGTCATTTTCGTTAGTTAAACATACGTTCGCTAATCAATGCCTGGCTGGTGTAGGGAAAGGCGGGGGAGTAACCTTAATTTCCCCTTGTTTTTCGAGCATCAGGAGCACCTCTTTCACGGCGCGCTGGAGCTGAGGATCAAGGCCTTTAGACAAAGAAAGGGCATCCTGCCGCACCTCGATATCCGGCGCAATGCCTTTATTTTCGCCAATCCATTCGCCTTTGTTCGGGTCAAAAATGGCATTATCAGGCGCCGTAACCCGGCCACCATCTACGAGGAGGTAGTGTACCGACGACTTCACGAGGCCACCCCAGGTGCTGGCACCGATGAGGGGACCAGCATTTTGATGACGAAATACCCACGGGAAAAAGTCGCCTCCAGAGCCCGCCATTTCGTTGATAAGCAGCACTTTGGGCCCCAAAATACCCGCAGGCAAGCGGAATGGTTCGCCATTAGGCACTTCGTTGGTGGCGGCGGCGCGCAGGCTACGGGTCATGAGGTCCACCATGTAGTCGTCGAGAAGGCCGCCTCCGTTAAAGCGCTCGTCGATCACGGCACCCTGCTTGTCCTGCTGTGCAAAGAAATAGCGATTGAAAGAAACGAAGCCGGGTCCGCCCGTATTCGGAATCCAGACATAGCCCAGTTTTCCGCCGGAAAGCGAATCTACAACCCTGCGATTATCTTCCACCCAAACGCGCTGGCGGAGGCTGGTTTCATTTCGGATAGGTTCCACAATTTCTTTCCAGGCCCCTTCAAAGGCGGGTTTGTCGTTGAGGTGCAGCACCGTTTGGATACCTGCTGTACCGTCCAGCATTTGGAAAGGGTCCTGATCGGCCGTAAGTTCTTTTCCGTTGATACCCACAAGGTAGTAACCCGCCTGCACCTTGATTCCTGGCCTGTCGAGCGGGCTGCTGAGGCCTGGGTTCCAGGTTTCGGTGGTGTAGATACGGGATATTTTCCATCGCCCTTTTTCAGCCACAAGGTCAGCCCCCAGCAAGCCGATGGTGTTTGTTTCTGTATCAGGAAAATCGCCTCCTGACACGAAGCTATGCCCTACCGACAGCTCTCCGTTTACCTGATCGAGCACATAGTTGAGGTCGGCACGGTGACGCAGGTACGGCACCAGCGGCGCATAGCGTTCGTGCACGACATTCCAGTCGCGGCCATGCAGGTTGGGATCATAGAAGTAGTCCCGCTCATAGCGCCAGGTTTCTTCAAACATCTGCTTCCATTCAGCGGAGCGATCGAGCTTCATCTGCAGGTTCATGCTCAGTGTTTTGCCTTCGGCGCCCTTAGGCCCTGAAGCATCCATTACTTTCCAACCCGGCCCTATTTTGGCCAGCAGCTGCTTCCCGTCAGCAGATATGGTTGCGAAACTTGCTCCTGATACAAATTCCTTTCCTTCCCTTTCTTTCAGGGTAAACTTTAGCAGCGAATAGCCGGGCTTGTTGGGAATATTTTCAGCAATAAATACACTACCTGCAGGTCCGGCCAGCATAAATTCGTACTCCTTTTCGGGCAAAGGCAGGGCAATTGTGCGCCGGGCAATGCCTTCAAAATCAATGACTACCTCCTTTTTTTCTTCAGGCTTAGGCGTCTCTTCCTCTTTTTCATCGCCTTTCTTTTTGGGCTTTTCTTCTGCTTTTCCTGTCTCCGCTTTTCCAGCTTCGGCTTTGCTTCCCTCCGGTGCATCGGGCTTAGCTGCGGATTCTTCATCGCTGCGGGGTGCCAGGGGCGAAGGATCTTCCTTGCGAAGGTTAATCACATAAGCGGCGTATTCGGGCCGGGCGGTGATGGAGCTGGTATTGGCCCAACCAGAGCGCAAGGCCAGGTCGGTACTCGCCAGGAAGTACAGGTGCTTGGTGTCGCGGTCCCAGGCAGGCGAAAAGGAATCAGCGAAAGGATCGGTGAGGGCGTGCACGCTTTTGTCCTTCCGCGACCAGACCATCACCTGGCGAAAGTTATTTTTGCCGGATTTGGCATACGCCAACCAGTCAGAATCGGTGGACCAGGTCAGTCCCTGCGATCCGCGTTCGATGTTTGCACCACCCACGTCAGCAGTATGGAGATTGCCCGAAGCGAGGTCGATTACTTGCAGGCGAAGGTCGTCGTCCACAAAGGCGATGGTTTTGCCATCGGGTGACCAGGTTGGCTCCCAGGCCATTTTGGAGATGCCGATATCGATGCTTTTGGGGGCAGAAAGCCCATCCTGGGCGGCAATCATGAGCTTATATCCTTTTCCGCCCGCATCTGAAAACCAGGCCACCTGATCGCCTTTCGGAGACCAGATAGGCGCACGATCAGCCGCATCGGAGCTTTGGGTCAGGTTGCGCACATCGCCATATTCTACAGGCACGGTAAAAATCTCCCCTCTTGCTTCGAAAATAGCCCGTTTTCCGGTTGGGGAAAGGGAAGCAGAGGTAACATAGTCGCTCACTTTTTCCCACTTGGTTTCTGCCCAGGGAAAGTCGCCGGTTGCCGTAATGCTCAGGTCGGTTATTTTTCCGGTTGAGATATCGAATAAATGAAGCGAGCCTTCGCGCTCAAAAGCAAGCCGGTTGCCTTTGCCGTCCAGCCATTTCACATCCGCACCAGTAAAGGTTGTTAGTTGCTTCAGGGCTTTGGTGGCGGGGGTGTACGACCAGATATTGGATACGCCGTCGCGGTCAGATAGGAAATACACCTTGTCGCCGACCCATACCGGACGAATGTCGGTGGTTCTGTCGCAAGGTATCAGGGTTTCGGACAAATCCTTGAGCGAAAGAATGATCAACGGAGTATTTTGCCCGCCGCGGTAATCGCGCCATTCAACGTCCCAGCGAGATATTTTTTCAATAACGACCTGGGAGCCATCCGGAGAATAAGCCCCGTTGAAGCCCCACTGAGCGGCAAGCTGGGTAGAAGGCCCTCCCTGCACCGAAACCGTCCACAACCGGTTGATGGGCGTGGGAGCCATGTCGCGAGAAGTAGCATAAAGTATTTTGCTGCCATCAGGGGTCCAGCCACAGCTGATAGCTGCACTCGGGTGCCAGGTAAGCCGGGTAGGATCGCCACCGTTAACTGGCACCGTGTAAATGGCCGTTGCCCCGGAGCGGTTAGAGGAAAAAGCAATCTGTTTGCCATCAGGCGAAAAATGCGGGTTGGACTCTACCGCCGGTGTACTGGTGAGCCGAAGCGCTGTACCGCCACCGATAGGGCTTACCCACAGGTCGCCGCCGTAGGTGAACGCAATGTGTGTATCGCTGAGGGTAGGTTGCCGGAGCAAAAGGGTGCTTTGCGCCTGGGTGCTCGGAGCAAAGGCGAGCAGTCCGGCTGCCAGGGCAAGCTTTTGAAAAACATGTTTCATCATGGGGTGGGTATTCAGGATGAGAAGGAAGGGTTTGTTTGAAAGAAATTAAAGGTAATCATTGAATTTCAGGAAAGGACACAAGCTTCCCTTTCTGATTGCTTAATGAACCCTGTAAGGCCTTTTTCTCCGGCGAACTACTGCTTTCTACCAGGAAGATCTTTTGTAATACCCAGTGTTTTCGTTTAGTTTAATGCCTCATCCTATGCCATGACCAAAGCCTTTGTAGAACAAATCGCCTACCAGATTGCCCGCCGGGAGGGGCAGCTCCTGATCAATGAACAGGTAGTAGAGCCAGTTATTCATTATGTGGATGATCAGTTCTGGACCATCGACTTCAAGGGAAAAACCCACACCGTTTTTTTCCAGAAAACCGACCCTGACAAAAAGGAAACTGTGCTGGTAATCAACGGAAAACGCACCACCGTTACCCTCGAGACCCGTGCCGACCAGTACCTCAAGTCACTGGGCATGGACAAAGCCATGGTGAAGAAAATGTCGGTGCTGAAGTCGCCCATGCCTGGCCTGATACACGGCATTCAGGTGGCGGAAGGGCAATCGGTAACGACGGGTGAGCCCCTCATTATCCTCGAAGCCATGAAAATGGAAAATGTGATTAAAGCCGCAGGAGACGGGGTGGTGAAGCGCATTCATGTAACCGAAAGGTCATCAGTGGAGAAAAACCAACTGCTTATTTCGTTTGAGTGAAAACCGAAAGCGAAATCTGTTCAATTGCGCCAAAATTACCGGTTCAATTGGGAGTTTAGAACCCTTTTCAAAAAAAACGCACTATCGACTTTTCGCTTTTTGGGACAAAAACACACAACATATCCGAAGGATTTACTTCGAACTAAAAAATAAAACGCAGTGAAAGCACAAGCCATAAAAACTTACTCTCTGGAAGAAATCACTGATAAGTTCATCGGAAAGTCGGGGACACCCAAGCGTGAGGCATTTGAAAAAGAACTGCGGCTTGATTTGTTGGGTGAAGCCATCAAAGAAGCAAGATTAGCGCGCAACCTTACCCAGGAGGAACTCGGGCAGCTTGTCGGGGTAAAAAAAGCCCAAATATCTAAACTCGAAAACAGCCTGACGGATGCCCGTTTCGAAACGATTCTGAAGGTGTTTAAGGCGCTGAATGCAAAAGTCAATTTTCAGGTTGAGTTACTCAATCAAACCCTGGAAATAGGCTGAAACCATCGGTATTCTTTCTAAAAGGGATATTCAGGCTATCAGGTGAGGCTTAAGCAAGCCCCCATAAACTGGCCAGGTATTGACTAGATATTTACCACCTAAACAGAATCGCATTTTTTCAGGCAAAAAAAGAGGACTTAACCTCCGCCGATTGAAAAAAGCGGTACATCTCCGATACACTTTTGGCTGCTTCTTCGTGGTCGAATGCACCGCATAGGTTTGCATGGCGGATGGCCTGGGGGAGCCTGGGGCGAAGTTTCAGGTAAATATCCTGCTGTGGATGGGTAAAAAACCTGGCTGTATTTTCATAGCTGGGCAGGTGGTTCTTCAGCCGCTTCAGGCAGCTTTCACACAGGTCAAAACTCTTGGTGGTTTGTTCGTAATGGAGCAAAAACCAATATTCGACACAGGGGTTGTTGACGACCACTGATACGTGAGAAAAGCGTTTTTGGAGCTGTTGCCGAAACTCCAAAAACCGCTGAATCGCGGGCTGACTTCCCCGGCGTCCCTGTATGGTTTCGCGCCTGATCACGTCCATGTCCAGCACCCAGAGCACCTGGTCATAATCCTGAGCGAGGGCACACACAAGATCGTATTGATCCGCAAGGCTTTTCTTTTGGGGAATTTTGAGCTCAATATTCAGGGCAATCGAGGGTTCATTCCGCTTCAGCATTTGAAAATACCAAAATTCGCATTCTCCTTCTACCACGATGGCGAAGCGTTTTTTGGGGACAAATGGCAGCTTTCTGGATGTTCTCACGAATCAAAATGTAGAAAATAATCGCTCAAATGCGGCACAGCCCCCAGTCGTCCGCTTTTGTAGGCGTTGAGGATATTCGAATTATCCCGAATAACGGAAGTATCAAAGTCGGTTAAGGAATACAATTGGGTAGCTCCATCTTCGCCTTTTTGCACAAACCAGATGGCATCGTTGCGAAATACATCCCGATCGTTGAGCAACTCCCGCAAGTGGGTGGTGGCAAGCACCTGCGATCGTCCGGAATTGGTAAGGAAAAGTAATAAAAAATGCTGAAATAAGTCCGGGTGGAGGGATGCTTCCAGCTCATCGATCACGAGCCCTGACGACCGCCTGACCAGTAAACTCAGGAGGCCGGCAAAACCAAAAAAGCGACGCGTTCCGGCTGATTCTAGCTTTAGCGGCAGGTGATACACTTTTCCGTCGATGGTATGTTCAAATTCGATGTCCGACGAACTGTTTTTGCGGTAATGGGCCATTTCTTCCATTACACTATCGGGCAGATTCATGCGTTTGCGCATCAGTTCGAGAAAGCCTTCGTTTTCTTCTCCTATTTCTTCCCGAAAGTTGATGTCGCTTATACGCAGATCGGCTTTCCGGACAATGGCTAGCACATCTTCTTTCCGGATTTCGCCATTCCGGATATTGGAGGCCACAAATCCTTCCACTTTCATATGGTCTTGCACCAAGGGGCGCAGATAATCTTTAAACCAATCAGTCGTGTCTTTAAGGGCTTTTCCATCGAGATTTGTTTTCAAAAACCCTCCCAGCACGGTGTTGTTCCACAGGGTGTTTGATTCGAGAATTTTTTCGGCCTGCGCACCCAGTTTGAGTTTTTGGCCAAAAGTAATCGAGGTAAGCTGATTTTGCTGATCGGTTGTTCTTTCGAATAGCTTCGATTTTTTGGGGTTGTAGGCGTACAGCACTTCTTCCAGAATGGCCTTCCGGTTAAATTTCACTTCGTAGAGGTAACGAACTTCCTCCTGAACAAAGGATATGCCTAAAAAGGAGGGTTGGCCCGGGGTATGCGGGTCGAATAGAAAAGGAAGGAAATCCAGCTCTTCATTTTTCCGCTCCAGTGGCTCCTGTACCAGCTCCCGCAAAAAATCAAGGGCACGCAGAAGGGTGGTTTTGCCTGATGCATTAGCGCCGTAAATGACGGCCAGCTTCAGGAGCCGGAGTCCTGCTGTTTCTACCACGTAGGGCTGTTCCAGGTGGGTGGATTTTTCGGCTTCAAAGGTAAGTGTTTGTCGTTCTTTGATGGAGCCAAAATTTTCTACATTGAAATTTATGATCATTTTACCCTCCATTTTTGCTATCCAACACCAATATACGAACATAAACATGATATTTTTACTTTTTACCTATTTTCTCAAGCATTTATTGGATAACGAAAAAGGCCACCTGTTTCCAGGCGGCCTTTTGTAAAAGAGGTGAAGGGCAGCAAGTTGCTATCCCATGGTGGCAAAGATTTTTTCAAGCAGGGCTTTGGTCTGGCGAATGCCTTTGTACTCATCGGCATCGTCGCCTTCGTACTCGATTCCCACAAAGCCTTTATAGCCTGCATCTTTTACGATGTTCATGATGCGTGGATAATCCATTTGGGATTCATTGCCTTCGGCATCAAACACATGCGACTTGGCGCTTACGCCTTTGGCGAATGGCATCAGTTCAGCAATTCCTTTGTAGCGGTCGTACTCCTCTTTGCAGCCAGTGTCGGTGTATTCGAGGCAGAAGTTGCCAAAATCGGGCAGGGTGCCGAGGTTGGGGCGGTTAGCGGTTTTCATTACGCCTGAGAGCCAGCCTCCATCCGAAGACATGCCGCCATGGTTTTCGACGATAATATTCATGTCGCGCTCTTTGGCAAAATCGGCCAGGCGGCTCAGGCCATCCACAGCTGCTTTGGAAACCTCTTCGCGGCTACCTTCGCCCCGGGCATTTACACGAATAGAGTGGCAGCCGAGATATTTGGCGGCTTCCACCCACTGGTAATGGTTTTCGATGGCTTGGTTGCGCACCTTGTTGTCGAGGTCGCCGAGGTCTCCTTCGCCGTCGATCATGATCAGCACACTGGTTACGCCATTGTCGGCGCATACTTGCTTCAGTTGACCGAGGTAGGTCATGTCTTTGGCTTTGTCTTTAAAAAACTGATTGACATACTCCACCCCTTCGATGCCGAACTCCTGCTTGGCGATGCGGGGAAAATCGAGGTTGGTGATTTTGCCATCGAAGAGGGTACGGTGTAGCGACCATTCTGCAAGCGAAATCCTGAACAAGGGGCTCATCTTAGAAGCGTCTTTTTCGGCGTTCTCGCCTTCGGTGGTTGAGTTTCCGCTTTTGCTTTCGCAGGAAGAGAGAAACCAGGGGGTAGCAATCAATCCAGCGCCGAGCAGGGTACTGCGGACCAGGAATTCACGTCGGTTGTTTTTCATACGGGGGTTGTGGTTATAAGAGTGATCAAGGTTTTACGTTTGCGGCCCATTGGATACCGGCCAGGAGGTGTTTGCGAAAAAGCGGCTCGTCGAAGGTTTCGGAGGTATGGCCGAAATTGGTGTACCAGGAGCGGCCGCCGTCGAACTCGATGTACCACGACATAGGATGAAAATCGCCATTGGTACCGCCTTCGTAGCTCTTTTCGTCAATCGTTACCAAGGGCTTGAGGCTGGGGTTCAGGTCTTTGAAATTGTAAAATTCGTCGTTGCGGTTCCACGGATTGGGCAGAAAGCTGGTCGCAGCATTTTTGGTATCGACAATGATCATGTTTGCATTGCGCACATTGGGGTTTCCGGGGTGGCCGTTGAAGTAGCCGCCAACGAGCTTACCGTACCAGGGCCAGTCGTACTCGGTGTCGGAGGCTGCATGGATACCCACGAACCCGCCTCCACCTTTGATGTATTTTTCAAATGCGGCCTGCTGCTTGTCGTCGAGGATATCGCCCGTGGTAGAAAGGAAAATAACCGTCTGGTATTTGGCAAGCATTTCGTCGGTGAAAAAACCAGCATCTTCGGTGGCATCCACGGCAAAACCATTGGCATCGCCCAGTTGCTTGATGGCTTTCAGTCCATTAGGGATTGATTCGTGGCGGAAACCAGCTGTTTTTGAAAAAACCAATACGCGGAAGGCGGTAGGTTTTTCGACAAAAGTGGCCCCTGTTTCTATAAACAGGAAGGGAATAGCCAGCAGAAAAACGAAGAAGTATTTCATGGAAAATTTCATGGGGGGAGTGTTTTCTGAAAAATAAAAATTCGGGAGGACAATTCCGCTTTCTTACCTCAGAAAAAGACATATCCCCTAAGGTTTAATGACCGCTGATCACGAATATTCGACCAATGGACACGTTCGCAAAAACCTTTCTTCCGGAGGTTGACCTTTGTGGAAATGGTAGCGTAATTAGAAGAAACTTAATTACCTGCATATGAAAAAGCCCGACTTTATGCGCTCAGTATCAGCCAGTTTGGTACTACTCACGACCCTTGGATTCGCTCAGGGACAAGGCACCCTCGACATGGGCATTCAGTACAATCAACCTGTACAGTCCTTTGAACAAGGTGGATTCAAGGACGGTATTGGCATGTACTTCGGCGGCTGGTCAGGCGATCTGATCAAAGGAAAAGGACCCGCTCTGCAGCTCGGAGCACGCGCAGATTTCAGCTGGAACGGCAACCGCCACCAAAACCTCACCCTGTACCCCAACATTCCCGCCCGCCTCAACGTGGACAACTACACCTTTGGTGGTCACGGAGCCGTTCGCCTCATTGCCCCTGCACCCGCACGCTTAAGGCCCTATATCGATGGCTATCTCGGCGGTCGTTTGATCGGTACCAGTGAAAGCCTGAACCTTACCCAGTCCAACAGCGACGACAATAACCTCTACTCCAAATGGCCTTACAAAGCCGGAGGCGTTTCCTATGGTGCCGGCGTCGGCGCGCAGTACTGGTTCAACTCGTGTGTAGCCCTCGACCTGCGGGGCATTTACCTCGATGGCCCCTCGGCTCAGTACAGTCAGTTGTCCACCGTAGCCTTTGACAACAGTGTAGCCTCTTATGCCACCAGCAACAGCCGTGCTTCGATGGTTTATTTCCAGGTGGGCATCACGGTTAATCTTAGTGGCAATTGCATGAGCAGTGGAAGCGATTGTGACTGCCATTGTGGTGGAAGCTCAACTGGAAGCTCAAGCGGAAGCAGCTATAACAACAGATCAGGTTCACGCAGCTCGGGCAGGATTTATGTTCCTCAGGGAAGCGGAGGCTCGTTCCGCCCCTCAACCGGAGGCCCTTCACGCAGCGTATCTCCAGGCCCACGGATAAGCCCTTCGGTTACTCCCCGTGGTAAATCTTAACGTTCTTTATTCCTTTTTCCAGGGGCTGTCCAAATAGGGCAGCCCCTTTTTTTATAAAGGCAGAGGCATTTTTAAGCCACTGAACACGCTATTCCACTTTTGTTGAAATAGCGATGGACTGAAAGACTCGATATTCCCCCGGGAGGTTTTTCCCAGAAATGGCTAAACAAAAAATTAAACCCCTCAAACTCCCACATACCGGATACCCGTCAGTCGGTGCATATCATAGTTGGCAGTGGAAATATCCGAAAAATTAAATTTGCTCAAATCGTCGTGCCCGCAAGCCCTGGCTACCACCCGCATCAGTTCGTTGGTGGCTGTGAAGAAGTTATATAACTGCTTCGCTGACTGGTGCACGAGCAAGCGACTGCGCAGATTTTCTTTTTGGGTAGCGATACCTACAGGGCAGTTGTTGGTATGGCAGGCGCGCATGCCCAGGCAACCAATGGCCTGAAGGGCCGAATTGGAAACGGCTACGGCATCAGCACCTAGCATAAGGGCCTTTACAAAGTCGTCAGCGACCCGCAAGCCGCCTGTAATGATGAGGGTCACCTGGTGAGCTCCTGCGAGGTCAAGGTGCCTGCGTGCCCGGGCGAGCGCGGGTATGGTTGGTACGTTAATATTATCGCGAAGAATCGTAGGCGATGAGCCGGTACCGCCTCCCCGGCCATCAAGGATGATATAGTCAGCGCCGGCAGCCAGTGCAAAGTCGATGTCTGCTTCGATATGACTGGCCGCAATTTTGAACCCTATGGGAATACCTCCGGTTTTTTCCCTTACCAGCTCCGCAAACGCCTGGAAGTCTTTCGGCGTCCTGAGATCGGTAAATGTAGCGGGTGAAATAGCCGTTTGCCCCACCGCTAATCCCCTCACCCGGGCAATTTCTTCGGTCACTTTGTTTCCAGGTAAGTGACCGCCTGTACCTGTTTTGGCACCCTGGCCTCCTTTGAAATGAAAAGCCTGTGCTTTTTGCACCTTCTCCCACGAAAAGCCAAATTTCCCCGAAGCGTATTCATAGAAATAGTGCGAATTGTTGGCCTGCTCATCGGGCAACATTCCTCCTTCCCCGCTGGCGATGCCCGTTCCAGCCATTTCAGCTCCCATGGCCAGTGCTATTTTGGCTTCACGGGACAAAGATCCGAAGCTCATATCAGAAACAAAGAGGGGCATATCAAGCACCAACGGCTTCTGAGCAGCTGGTCCAATTACTGTTTTGGTATTTACCGCTTCGTCATCAAACAAGGGTTTGGTCGCCAATTGTGCGGGTAAAAACTGGATATCCTCCCATTTTGGCAAGAGGTTGCGGTCCACACCCATTGAAGCTGAAGGGCCATGGTGTCCCACCTGAGACAAGCCATTTTGAGCAAGTTGGCGGATGCTGCCCGTATAGGGTTCGGTATTTTCGGGGTGTGTATCGGCGTAGGCCCCTAGATAAACGTCGTTTTTGAAAGGTTGGGGGTTTTTCTTAAGAAATTCATCCAGCTCCTCGTTGCTCACCCACACCTGGCCCTCGCGGATCACAGCCTGAAATTTATGTAAAACTTCCTGGTTGTTGTATTCGCTGACTCCTGTATCGTAGCGGTAGTCCCATCCGTGGAGGCCACAGATAATGTTTTCCCCCTCGATATACCCATCCGCAAGCAAGGCGCCCCGGTGGTGGCACCTGCCATAGAGCAGCGAAACTTCCTGTCCATACCTGATCAGAATAAGGTCGATACCCTTGAGGTGAAAAGGATATAGTTGTTTTTCCTGAATAGATTCAAGGTCGCAGATGGCTTGCTGATTCATGAGGCTGGTTATTCAGCCCAAAATCTGCTAAAGATTAAGGCAAACTATTGTCAAGTAATGGACAATGTAGCAGATAAAGCTCGGAGCTTAGGCAATCTTACCGATTGGGAACTTGGGCACAGGGAGGCGGAAGTTCATTTTCAGCTTACCTAAATGGTTGAATCAAGAGGACACGCCTTGCTCTTTCTCCTGCATAAATTGCAGACAAAATTACTCGCCTGCCTGCACCACCCGAAGCGAAATACGCGCTAAACCGGTAGTGATCTACATCGTCCAAACCCCTTTCAAACAGCATATCCCCAGGCCTACAGATAAGCGCTTCGGCTATTCCACGAGGCAATTCTTAACGTTCTTTATTCCTTTTCTTAGGGGTTTTCCGGCAATTGGCAGTCCTTTCCTTTGAAAAAGGGCTGTTGTAGATCGGCCAAATGCACCTTATTTTACAAGCCTGAGATATGCCCAAAGCAGTGAATTGTATAGAGAAAGTATAGTTCTTGTACAAATTTTGCTCAAAAAGTCGTGCTTCAACCTCCGATGGAACTTTGCATACCTGGAAGGTTGGTACGGCATTTAACCCCTTAATTATCAGGCAAATACCTTGTGCGTTCAGAATCAGGAATGCATACTCTGGCGGTCGCAGGTTTTTTGACCTTAATTACCGGAAAGAAACAACCAGGGATGCCTTCGACGGAAATGGACCAGAAGCTTGGTAATAGAAGAAGACGAGGGCGAATAGGTTTTTCCCTTTACTGGCGGGTTCCTGATCTTTTTCTCCTGCAAAATCTCTACCCAAATCCCTGCTTTCTCCGAAATCTGGCTTAATTTGAGGCTGTGCAATCACCGTCTATCCGTCATTTGCCGCCACAGGCTGCCAGCCAGGAAGCCCTCTTCCAGCTCCAGGAAGCTTTGCGCACCCAAAGCGAAGCCCTTGCCCGGGATGGCTTTTTTGTGCTTACTGACAGCTACCGTCAGCTCGCCGAAGGCTGGCTCCGCATTGCCGAGGTAAACCTGCGCGACTACTGTGGCCGACGGGCCAAAGAAACCGATGATGCCCGGCAGGCATTGCTGCGCATGCTTACCGACTTTCGCAGACTCACTGCCGAGTTTCAAAAACAGACTTTCCCCAAGGTAGAGCAATCGCTCGGGGCTGCTTTTACTGCAATTTGTCTTTTGCCACAGGAGTGGGTGGCCGAGGCCCCCGAATCGCTCTGGACCCTTGTGAACAAGGAGCAACTGGCCCCTCAACCCGGCGAACACTACCACCTCCGCACCCGCAAACAAAGGATCGCTTTCAGAGGCAGGCTTACCGGATACCCGCTGGCCCTTCAGCAGCCCTACCGCGAATGCCTGTATTTTCGCCTCGAAACCTCCTACCTCCCCCAGATGTTCAGCCTGTTTGAGGCAGCGGGGATGGCGATTTTTGACTGGATTGAAAAATGCAGCCAATGGGCCTGGAGGCTCGCCCGTAAGCTCGATATCGCGCTTTACGATTCTCAGCCCGACTCTGACCCCGATACCCTCGTTGCTGAACTGAAACGCCTCATCGCCTTTTTGTCTTCGCTTCAGGACAAACTTAGCAGCCAGTCTCAGGCCTTTTCCCGCCAACTGACCGAGCGGCTTACGGCCGATCTGGAGCAACCCGCCCTCAGCAATTACCTCACGATGCGCATGCGCAACATGCCCGTGACGAGCAAAACCATAGGCCCGGTGATAGCTCGGTGGAAAAAGCGGATGGCCTTGTTTCAGCAACAATTCGATACCGACCTGGCCCTTGCTGCGCTGTTTCCTTACCTCAGCGGCCTCAACCAGCAGCTTACCCGCGATATCGAATCTCGGATGTTCGATCCTGCACATGAAGCCATCCACGACCTCAAGCGCATCCTCAGCGACCAGCTCGCAGGAAGATCAGCCGGGGCGTTTCCGCATATTCCCGAACTGCCGCTCGGCGTAGGCAATCTTGTTACCGAAGAACTAACTGAGTTGGCACGCCCTGCCCTCGAAAAACTGCCCGAAACCGTATTGCTTTTCCGCGACCAGTCGCGGCTCGATGCCCTGGCAGGCAAGCCCGATTTTCCCGAAACGGTGGCTATTCCTTTGGCCGAAATGGTCAATTACGAACTAAAAACCCTGCTCGAAGCGCCCCTTGCCCGCGACCTGACCACACTCATGGGTCGCCTTAAAAAAGATTTCCTCCGCATTCAGGACGTGGCCCGACTCATGTCCATTGCCTGGCAGTCGCGGGTGGCACATCACAAAAATGAAACGGATGCAGAACGAAAAGCGGCATTTGATAAAGCCACCGACCTGCTCCTGCAAGCAGAAAACGGCCTGAAAGAAAGCCGGGAATTTCTGCGTGTTCAGCTACAGCAACACGGGCAGGATGTCCTCCAAAACCTCAACAGCCGCTCTATCATTATTCAGGCGGTGAGTCTGAAACGTGACCTCCGCCAGGAACGCCGGATAGAAGGCGTACTGCAAAGCTGGCGGGCTTTTCAAAACAAAGCAGCAGTCTGGAGGGAGCGCTGGCAGCTTTGGTACGAAACCTCGACACAGGCCCTGGAGCGGGAACCCCAACTGCGCCTGATGGACTTGGGTAAGGCCCTACTGCAAGCAATGACTGCCCGCCAACCCAAGCCTGAGGTTTGGAACAAGCTGCCCTTTTACTACAAACAATTATTCATTGGCCGACAAGTACCCGGTCGTACGCGCCTGCGCCACCGGGAGCGGGAGCACTTGGAGGCCGAAGCCGCTTATGCACAGTACCTCCGGCGGGCGGGCGGGGGAATGCTTATTGTGGGAGACGGTTATGCCGGGAAAACACATTTCTCGGAGCATTTCCTCATTTCCCAGGTCAAATCCACCATTTACCGGGTTAATCCCCCGGAAAGCGACGACATCCCTGATGCCGATGCCTTGTTTGAAGCTTTTAGAGAAGCGGTAGGCAGTGGCACGTATTGGGAAGAATTGATAAGTATGGCCCCGCAGGGCTCGGTTTTCTTTATTGACGACCTCGAAAAATGGTGGGAACGCACCTCGCTGGGCCAGGGAGCCATTCTTCAACTGGTGCAGCTGATTCAAACCTACAGCAAGGATTACCTGTTTATCGGTTGCTGCAATCCTTATTTCGGATCTTTGCTCCTCGAAAGCGATTCCGGGTTCCGCACGGCGTTTCCTTCCCGCATCGTCATGGGACGCCTCTCCATGCCACAACTGAAAGACCTCGTACTTTCGCGGCATTATTCAGGCGGCATGCAGATTCAACTGGAGGGGGAACCCGCAGGCAACGAACTGCCACCGGGTGTTTTCACCCGGCTTTTTAACCGATATCGGGCCACCTCGGGCGGGTTGGCAGGCCTGGCACTCAGGCAGTGGTTGACCCATATAGCAGCGGTACAGGAAGATACCCTCTGGATCAAAGAACCGCAGTGGAAAGCCCTTCCCGAAATAAAAGAACCTAACTGGCTGGTGGTCCTCGCCCAGTTTTTGCTGCACAAAGAGCTTTCTGTGGACCAGCTCAGCCGCGTAATTCCGGGTGAGGACGTGGCGCAGATTCACCGATGGATCAGTCAGATGGTATGGAGCGGACTACTGGAGTGGGTGAATGAAAAGACGTTGGTGCTCAACCCCTGGACTGGCGACGACATTGCCCGCCAGGTACTGGAAGCCGGCTTGCTGCAGGATCATTTATCCGAAAAAGAAACCTAAAAAAGCAACGACTTCCCATGAATACCCTTCAAAATCAATGGTTTAACCTACTGCCCATTCCCTGGTGGGGGTGGTTGGGGTGGTTGCTGGGAGGGGTACTCCTGTTTCTGATTAGCCGACTGGCCAGCCAGGTGGTGATGCGCGGATTTGCGGGCATTCATACCGGCCTTCGAAGGAGAATACCTCAATTTGTACTGGCAGGCATCTGGGGCCTTTATTTTCTTGGCTTTTCCATCCGCCTGCTATGGGCCTACCCGGCACCGGTTCTGCTGCTCATGGCATTAGGTGCGCCCATTATTTACCCCTATCTCCGCGATTACCTCGCAGGGCTCGACCTGCAACTGCGCAGGGGGGTGCAGCCCAGCCACGTACTTTGGTGGAAAGACGTACCCGTACAGATAAAATCGCTTAACCTGCTGCAAGCCGAAGTGGTAGACCCGGAAGGGCGTACGATCCTCGTGCCCTACCGCCATTGGTGGAACGAACCGCTGACCTTTGAAGGGCAATCATTGCGTAGAAAACTGCATTTCCCTGTGAAGGAAGGAGTCACCCCCGAGAATTTTCGGAATCAGATTCAGGCTTTTCTACCGCAAATCCCCTATTTGCTGCACCCCCTTCCAGAACCTTCTTTAACCTTTGACACTAACGGCCAGCCCGTGCTGTTGCTCGAAGTAACGGTACTTTCAGAGAGCCATTTCTTCAAAACCCACGAGCTGCTCCATCAGGCATTGGGGTCGGTGGCGGAATCCTGACGCTCGGATGTGCTATCGGCATATTCCGAATTAAGCAAGGTAGATTTAAACCCTTCGTAAATATTCATAGGAGAGACCACCGCTGCGTCGGTATCGGGCTGCCACGCTTTCGCGTTCCGTTTTCTTCCATCTATGATCAGGCTTACGGCCATGGTAATGTTGGTGGCCAATATCACGGAGAAGAGGATACCCGAGTCAAAAGAGGCCGATTGGGCGCTGATGGGAATATTGAAAAAGAGCAGGATCGTGATCAGGCCACGGGATCCGATAAATACCTGCGGGAAAATATCTTTGCGAAGCAACAACCTGAATATCAGGAGCCTGACCAGGTAAATAGCCGCTATAATGGCCAGACTGATAAGCACTACCTGGGGGTTTAGCAGCGAAGAAAAGGTGATCGTCATGCCAAATACCACGAAAAAGAAGGTACGCACCACAAAGGCTGTCTCGGCGGTTACCATGTGAAAATCGCCCGTTATTTGCCGGATGGCGTCCTGGTTGAGCTTACGCTTGAGCCAGCCCCTGAAAAACACTTTGTCGTTGCTGAGCACGAGTCCGAAGATCAGGATAATGATCAGCGACGACAGGTGACCCATTTTTCCGATGGAATAGAGCAGCAGCAAAATCGCCGTGAGCAAAAATAGCTTTACGTGGGCCTTGATATTTTGAAACAGAAAAATCAACAGGTAGGAGGCGAGCAGCGCAATGGCCAGCGTGAGGAAAAATTTGCCAAAAAACCCCAAAACCGGGTTGCCACCGTGGTTTTCGCTGGGCACGAGGCTTTCCAGAAAATAAAATTGCAGGATACCGAGTATATCGGAAAAGGTGCTTTCGTACACGTGAAACTCCTTTTTCTCTTTTCGCAGGTTGCCTACACTCGGAATGATGATGGCACTGCTAAGGATTGACAGCGGCGTAGCATAGAGCATGGCCGTGAGAAACGACAGATCGGGCAATACCCACCACAGGATCAGCCCACAGGAAAAAGAAGAGAGGATCAACCCAAGAAAAGCTACTGCCAGGGCATTGATGATCTGGGGTAGCTTTTCTTTTCGTATCTGAAGGTCAAGCGCCGCTTCCAGCACAATCATGATCAACCCCACAATACCTGTGAGTTCGAGCAGGGGCTGCAGGTTGAGCTTCAGGTCGGGCCGCCAATAGGTGATGCCTGCCTGAAACAACGCCCCTGTCAGAATCAGCATAAGGACCGCCGGTATATTCGTCTTTTCGGATACTGCATTGTACAGAAACGAAAGGATGATAATGACCGAAGCGAGGATAATGTACAGGTATGGATCGAGTTGGGGCATGTATAGGCGCTATTTGGGAAGAAAAATAACGAACAGCGCTGATATATACCTCATTCGGTGGGTAATCTCCGCACTTTAATGCTGCGGAAGTGTACTTCGTTGCCGTGGTCCTGAAGCAGAATATGTCCTTCGGTCCAGTGACCAAATTCTTTCCACTCCGCATATTTACTGCGTGCCACCAGGGCATCGAAGGTCTGGTCAGCCCGCTCATAGGCAACCACCGGGCGATTATTCAGCCAATGGGTCACCGAGGCACCTACCAGGGTGGTTTCACTTGCCTGATTGCCGGATGTGACTCTGTCGGTACGATTTCCGGCTACCACTACCCTTGCGTGGTTCCATTCGCCGATGGGATTTACCGTTTTACCGGAAGCAGCCGGAATGAGGTCGTAGAGCGAACCGATCGTGCGGTTTCCGGCAGCGCCGAGCTTGGCGTCGGGGTGGAGGGCGTCGTCCAGCAACTGAAATTCTAGCCCGATGGCCGAACCGGAAGCGGCATATCCCTCTGTTACAAAATATTTTACGCCGCTGTTGGCGCCGGGGGTAAGTTTAAAATCGAGCTGAAATTCGAAGGCGCTGTAGGTTTGGTTTGTAACGATGTCGCCACCGTTTTTCGATTCAGCCCCATCGGATGCGACCACCCTGAGTTCGCCATTTTCAATTTTCCATCCTCCTTCCGGAAATTTATCCTTGTGTGCACCCCGCCAGCCATCGGTTGTTTTTCCGTCAAAAAGCAGCTCCCAACCCTGAGCACGCTCCTGTGGAGAGAGGTAATTAGGAATCAGGGTTACCACAAAAATATCTGTCCATGGGCTTTGTACGAGGTTTTCGGTTTGGATACGTACGTTGCGCCACTGCACCGTGCGGCCGGGCTCTTCCGTTTCGTTGATGCTGTGTACCTGCAAGGCGATGAAGCCTTTGGCCGTCATATCGTCCACGAGGTCGGTGCAGGGAATGCCATTGATCCAGGTGCGGATAGAGTTACCGATGGCCTCAATGCGGTAGTGGTTCCACGTGTCGTTGCGAAAAGCGCTATGAGCTGTCGGGTTTACTTCGAGGTTGTAGAGCCAGCCTCGGCGGCCTTCGTCGTATATCCCACCACTCCAGGCGCGGGCTGAAGGATCAATCTCCACCTGGTAGCCATGCACCCTTCCTTTCTGATAATCGGGCTTGCTCAGCGAGCGGATCTGGATACCAGAATTCATCTCCGGATGCACCATTACTTCGAGCTCCAGGATAAAATCGCCGTATTCTTTGTCTGTAGCCAGAAAAGTATTGGGCGTATTGGGTACGGTTGTGCCAACGATTGCACTATTTTTTATTTCGTACTTCGCCGTTCCGCCCAGCACATGCCAGCCGCTGAGGTCATTGCCGTTAAAAAGCGAAGTCCAGTTTGGTGTCTGACACCAAACCGGACCTGCAAAAATCAAAAGGAGGGAGAAAATCAGGTTCTTGGGACTCATAGGTTAATTTTTCCCTAAGTTAATGAACCCGCTTTATTTTTCCTGAATGAGAATAGCTTTCACCTCTCTGAAGCCATTTCCCGAACGAATTACCCAATATACGCCTGCGGCCAGCCTGTTGGCAGGCAACAAAGCGACTGAACCATTTCCGTTCATCTGGCCTTCCTCGCTTTCCATCATTTGTCCGTGGGCATTGACCAACTGCAGGGAATATGGCCCTTCGAAGCCTTCGAATATGACCCGCACTTCATGGGAAGTTGCACTTTGGACATACCACCGCCCCTGCTCAGCGAGCGGCAACAGCTCTACCGTATTGGACCAACGCACTTCTCCTGAAGTCGTGTATGCCAATACCCGGTAAAGCATGGGTTGGCCAGGCTCGAATGCGGTAAGGTCCTGAAAATCAAGCTGCTGACAAGTTCCCACGGGGCTCCAGGTGTTTGTGTGCTGGCTCCGCCATATTTCAAACCGGCTCACCGGTTCATCGGGGCTGTTCCATTGCAAAAAGGGCTTTTCTGCTTTCCATTCTGCCGCCAATTCCCAGCTATCCTGGCTTCGGAGCACAGGCGGTAGCCCCAGCGTAAATATGCCGAAGTTGTTGAAATTAAAGGTCGAGGGAATCTGGTCAGGGCCCAGGGTGGCAGCCGAACCGCCATAATTTACGTAGCCCCCGGCCCCATCATCTTTGATCACCCGCAAGGCACCCGGATCGGTCGCGCCACTTACGTCGTCGCTGTCGAAAAACATTTTTACCCCCGCTTGGGTAACCGAGGGTGCTCCTGCGGTGCCATCGGGGTTAAAGGCTACCTGCCAGTAGCGTGGTTGCGGGCGAATGCTCAGCAGCTCAAAGGCTGGTGCTCCTGCAGTAGGAGCCATGGAATATGCCGGAGGAGGGCAGTCGCTCAATTCTGCTACGTACACGGCAGGAGTAGCATCGCTGTGCAGCAGGTTAAACTGGATGTCGCGCCCTGCGCCTGCTTTGCCTACCGGAAAATCCACTTTGGTAAGGCTTGCTGCGGAAACCACGCGGCGAATGGGGCCATCGATATAGGAGGAAGGGCCGTTTCCGGCAAAATCATTCGATACCGAATCCAGAAAACTGATACTGGCTCCGTCCAAAATGGTTACCTGATGCACGGTACCGCCGGCGTTGCAGGATCCTCCCTCGCGGGTAACTAAGTCGCCCTCCAGCAGGGTCAGTCGCCCATCCACAAAGTAGTCAATGGTGCCCGGCGTGCCGCTGTCGTAGGTCACAAAATGGACGTCGGCCCCGGCATTGGCATTGCTGAGGCCATTGTTGTTGTTGATTTTAAGCAGAGAAAAAGCAACCGCCTGGTTAAAGGTCTGATCCACATGCCCGCCGATGGTTTGTAGTTCGGTGCCGCACATACATACGCCCAGCACCGCTTGGTTGCTTCTTCCTTCAAATCCGCCGTAGATGCCCAAATCGCCCATTACCCGCAACTCCACGGTATCGGCAGTAGCAGAGGCCAGCGGCTGCAAACGGGCAGAATCGCGTCCGACGATAAGGTCGTGAAACTCCAGGGAACCTGCGCCGGTAACGAAATAATCGTTCATCAGCGGCGTCACCACTCCCCGAAGCACCACGTTTACATAAGCGATTGTGCTGTTGTAGAGGTCAAGGGTTCCGTCCACGGTCATTAACCCCCAGGCTACCTCAAACTCTGCCGTGCCATTTACTGCCGCCAGCAGGCTCGCTCCCGAAAGCACGGTGATGCTGCTGAACCGGAAATGATCAATGAACAACGGGCTGGGCTGGATCGTAGTTTGCCCGCTGAACACAAAGGAGAGCCTTCGGAGATTTACATCGGCAAGAGAGCTAATGTTGGGATTTGCATCCAACCGCCCGTAGTTCCAGATTGATCCATTAGTGCCTGACATGGTCACCGTACGGTTAAGCCCCACCTGTGGAAAAAGTGCTGAACCCTGCCCAATGTACAGGTTGTGGGCTACTTCAAAATTTTCCTGCACCATGATCCGGTTGGCGGTGGGCGCGAGGTTATTCGAGCTGGCGTTGTCGTTGTTGTCGGTGCTGTTGTCGTTGATCGTAACATCGTAAAAGACCTTCGAGGGGAGGTTCATCACGTATTCGCCCAGGTTAAACTGCGTAAAACTCAGGTTGCCAAAGGCATCCAACGCTGTGGGGTCGGTCGTTTGGGGTATAGTAAAGTAAAAATGGTGGTTGGGCGAAATAGCCGATCCACCGGTGATGTTGCCGGTAGGGTTATTGTCGGGTGCAGCGTGGTAAACAAAAAGGGAACTATTGTCGATTTGGTACATCAGCGCATTGAAAGCGCCTGGCCGGCTGCCAACCAGGCTCCAGCTGAGCCTAAGCTCGCTGTTCGTTCCGTTGGTGGTTTCGATCAGGGGGGCGAGGGTAGCAGTTGTTCCCAGTATAACCCAGCTGCCCGCATTGTCGATACTTACTTCCGCAAAGCCGGTTCCCGGACTCCAATACACCCGCAGGGTGCCGCTGAACGGCAAATTGGCCGCATAGCCAAAGTCGCTTGTGCCGGTCAGTGGGCCGGTAGCATTGTAGTTGACAGGTATTCCTCCATCAAAATCGAGGAAAATCAGCATGGCATGTGTAGGGTTGCCCCCTACTTTGCCGAAGTATAAATCGGTATTGTTCCAGGTCATGAGCCACGAACCGCCGGCCACCGAATAGCTGTTGCCCGTGTATTCGGCAGCAGAAGTGGTGCCGTCCATCACAGGCGTTCCATACTGTGCGAAGGTGGTAGCAAAAGGAAATAGCAGAAAAGAGGCCGCGACCATCAGGTACCAGCCGAATATTTTTTTCATAATCGAAATAGCAAAGCAGGCAGCCACCCGGCAGGTTGAGTAAAACGCTACGGGTGGCTGCCTGGCAAGTGAATATTATTGAACGATCTTCTGAACTTGTACCCCGAGTTCATTTTCCACCCGGATAATATATACCCCCGCCGGAAAATCGCGCAGAGATAGGGTGGCGCGGGACTGCGTAATGGATTGATTTACCAACAATTGTCCCTGCATGTCAGAAACAAATATCTGCGAGGGGCTGTTTGCGGGCAATCCATCGACCTGCCACAGACCGGTCGCTTGTTTTGCAATCACAAAGGGGCCTTCTTTTGTCAAAAGCTCAATGGCTGCGCTGTAGCTTTGGCTGCCATCCAGGTCCACCATTTGTAAACGGTAGGATGCTTGATTTTCGATGGGAGTCTGATCCGTAAACTGATAGTCGGCCTGCTTTTGGGTTCCGCCCATGGCGGCCACCTGGCCTACTACCGTCCAATCAGACGGACTGTCCGCGCGCTCCACCAGAAAATGACTGAAGTTAAGCTCCAGGGAAGTGGACCAATGCAGGGTCGCGATTCCTTTGGATACGGCTCCTTCAAAACTTTCGAGGGAAACGGGAAGCGTAGCATAAGGGATCGTGATGGGGTTTGGAGTCGCTGCGCTAAAATCTACAGTCCCATCGGTATAATTCCCATCGGAAGCACCTGCAGGTGTAAGAAACTGGTTGCTGAGGAATCCAGCATCTGAAATGTAGGCGAGGAAAAGTTTAAGATCAGTACCATTAACAAATCCCAAAGAAGATTTCGAAAATCCTATTTCGAAGCCTAGGGTATTGCTGCTGTTCGCTGGGCTTGCCCCTCTGTTCGTAGATCCAGCCTCAAATGCTGAACCCAGATAGGTACTGGCTCCTACGGATGGAGAAGCCAATAACTCCTTAAGATCAAAGTAGAAATCTGACCGCGGGAAATCTGTGCCAATGATCAGGCAATAGTCGGGAAAAAAGCCGGCATCGAAAGTTGTTAAATAGTTGAATCTGTTTAGACCTGCCGGAGTGTTGTCTCTGGGGAAATTGGTCCCGAATCCTCCGCCATTTACACCACCGGTTTTTGAATCGATAAACATCAGGATCCGATTACCATCCTGAACATTGCCTGCGATGGCGAAATGCAAAGAATCGCCCTTTTCAACGACATAAACAGCATTTATCTCATGAGATACACCAAAACCTGGTACAGGACCACCAGCGGAAGTAGCGCGGGTGGGACCCCAGAAAGATTCGTTGATAACCCCGTCGTAGTTAAAGGTCTGCGCAGATACTATTCCGGAAAATGAACAGACAAAAACCGCAAGCACGGCAAATTTACAGACCACTGTAGAACGGCCTTCATAGAAATTTTTCATGACAAAAATGTTAGGTAATAGATACTTTTGAAAATCGTAGGGAGTGAACAAATTTCAATTTCAAATTTATATAAATAACTATATAGTTTACTCCCCATTCACGTAAGAAAATGAACGGAAAAGTAGTCTTTTGGACCACTTGCTGCGAAGAATAAATTTTTCCCCTTTCGAAAAAGCGGAAAACAGAATCAAAAACCGGATTTTCAGGGCATCGTTATCACTCAATGCATTTAATTGACATCTTCTTCCGCATGTAAGCAGGATCTTTGGCCAGGTCAAAAAATTGATCCATAAATTTTAAGACACCATCGCGGTAACGGGGCTCCAGCAGCTCGAATGACTCAAACATTTTCCGCCAGTTTTCCTGCTGCGCCAGCAAGGGAGAAACAGCCGCCTGGATCTCGGGCTCAGTGAGGCAAGGCCCCATGTACATGCGGCTCCTTACGTCCAAAATATCGAGTCGGGGATCAGGTACCGCATAAGGTGCATTGACCATGCCGCTGTAGTCAAAATCGTAGGGTACGGGTACCACCAGGTACTGAACGGGATCCATCGATTGCAATATTTTCACATTGTGCTGCCCGCGTATGCTCCAGTCGGTATTGCCGATAAGGTACTCAAACATCGTTTGGCGGATAAAGGCATCCGGATCAAGATCGGCTTTGGTGACATTGGCATTCTCGACTACGGTGCACTCCAGCCTGGCCGCCAGTTGGTCGACATCTTCAACCACAATTACATGCTGCACCAGCTTGGGGGCTTCGGGCTTCCGTTCGTTTATCCACGTAACGGTCAGCAGCCGGGTGCGAAAGCTGTAGGGCGTGAGCGACTGGTACATGCGGTAGGTGAGGTACTCTGTAAGGAGAAAATCATCAAAAGAATCCTGGCTCTTGCATTGAATGACGAGCTTCACGTCCATACGTTTTTTCAACAGCGAGTCGTCCATCAGCTCTTTGTCGAGCTTCATGCGCATAGGAGGAGTAGTGCAGTATTCCTTTCTAAATACGCCCCTTGCCTTGAGCCGGATAGGAATATTGATCTCTCCAGCCTCGGTAGTGGTGGTGAAGTTGCCTTTTACATATTCTTCGGAGAAACGCTTGTTGCTGATCTGGCGCAGATCTGTGCGGATGGTAGCGACCAGCGGCGTATCGGAGGTAAACCAGTCAAAATCTATCTCCTGAGCCGAGAGGGGAGCCGAGAGGCCGGCCCACAACATCGTTGCCAGCAGGGCAGCAGTGAGTAATCGACCTGTATGGTTGAAAGGAGAAGTAAAGCCTAACATAGGTGGGTATTTGGGTGGGTGATGGGTCAGACCAGAGAAATTTAGGAAATCATGGGAGATTCCCCGCTTTTTTTATTTCCTCAAGCCGATGGCAGGATCGGGAATTGCTGGTAAACCGGGCTCCTTGCCCTGGCCCACAGGTGAAAAGATTCACCATTAGGGTGCAGGATAATTCATTTACAATTGGAGGATAAAAATGCTCCGGTTAAATTAGCCGCTAGAATTGGCGTATTACCCTCATCCCATGAAACTTCACGAATACCAGGCAAAAGAAATCATTAAGCGCTATGGCGTTCCTATTCAGGAAGGCATCGCGGTATCATCCGTAGCTGAAGCCGTAGAGGCCGCTAAAAGTGTATATCCCGATGGTCCTGAGGGCAAATGGTTTGTGATCAAAGCCCAAATCCACGCCGGTGGACGCGGCAAAGGCACCGTAAACGAGACTGGCTCTCATGGCGTAGTAATCGCCAAAAGCCTGGCCGATGTAGCCTCTAAGGTTGAAGGCATCCTCGGCGGCACCCTCGTTACCATCCAGACCGGCCCTGAAGGCAAGCTCGTAAACAAGGTCCTCATTGCCCAGGACGTGTTTTACCCCGGTGCCAACAAGCCCAAAGAATATTACCTCTCCATTACCCTCGACCGCGAAACCAGCCGTGATGTAATCATCGCTTCTACCGAAGGCGGTATGGACATTGAAGAAGTGGCCGAGCACAATCCTGAGGCCATTGTGAAAGAGCACATCGATCCTGCGGTAGGCCTTCAGCCTTTCCAGGCACGTAAGCTTGCTTTTGCCCTTGGGTTTGAAGGAGAAGCTTTCAAAAATGCCGTGAAATTCATCACCGGTATCTACAAGGCTTATGTGGACACCGATGCCGACATGGTGGAAATTAACCCCATGCTCCGCACTTCTGACGATAAGGTGATCGCCGTTGACTGCAAATTCAGCCTCGACAGCAACGCCCTCTACCGCCACGCCGACATAGCCGCCCTGCGCGACAAAACCGAAGAGGCCCCCCTCGAAGTGGAAGCTTCTGACTTTAACCTGAACTACATCAAGCTCGACGGCAACGTGGGCTGTATGGTAAACGGTGCCGGATTGGCCATGGCCACCATGGACATGATCAACCTCAGCGGTGGTCAGCCCGCTAACTTCCTCGACGTAGGCGGTGGTGCCAGTGCCCAAACCGTAGAAGCCGGTTTCCGAATTATCCTCAAGGATCCGAACGTAAAAGCCATACTGGTCAATATCTTCGGAGGCATCGTGCGCTGCGACCGCGTAGCCAACGGCATCGTGGAGGCCTACAAAAATATTGGCGATATCAGCGTGCCCATCATTGTGCGTCTGCAAGGAACCAACGCCGAGCTTGCCGCCGACATTATCAACAACTCTGGCCTGAAGGTAGCTTCTGCCATTACCCTCAAGGAAGCCTCCGACCGCGTACGCGAAGCAGTTGCTGCCCTCTGAGATAAACAATTTTGATTAAGATTAGCCCGGGCTTTTGGTCCGGGCTTTTTTTTGTGGGAGACGAGCTTTAGTCGCCCCCCTAAACATACGTTGCGGTGACAGAAGCTTTCGGGTACGGGAGCAGGGAATTTGACAGACGGTTAATTTGGATTTTCATTTTTCTGATATTTTTAAGGGACAGTAATTTTTCGAAAACTTTAACACTAGCGAGATGCGTACCTGGCTGATTATTGCTTTCCTCTTATTGCAAATGAACTTCGTTTGGGCACAGACCACCCGCAGCATGAGCGGGACGGTTCGCCTGGGGGTTACACCATATGAAATGGCACAGTCCATTGGACTTGGCTTGCAATTCACCGAGCCGCTTGGAAAAAGGACGGCCATCAGTGGTTCTGTAGGAATGATGAATGGCGAATACGTAACGCAAATGGCGAATTATACTTTTGCCAATACAGAACTGACAACCACTGCTGACCTGAGCGCCCTGTTACAACTAACTCCGCATGCTTCAAAATACAAAATGAGCCTCGGTGCGGGTGCCAGTTTGCTTTACACCGTTTTTCACTACGGCGCTGTGACTCAGCCTACGTTTGTGACCATGGAGCGATCAAAAGCCGCAACCCCAATGCTCCATCTGTTGATCGGCCAGCATTATGCGCTCAATCAGCATTGGGGGCTGTTTGCCAGAGGTATCTACCGGAGCAGTCTTGCTGAACGTGAGGTGGTTGACCGCAATATATCCACCGGAGGAGAAGTAGGTACCCGGGGCGGTATTCGCCACAACTATTCCCTGGAGCTGGGGGTGAGTTACTTTTTTACCCAAAAAAAGACACCTGCCAGGGAATGATGATGGAACGGTAAGGTCCGGGAGAAAAGTAAGCCCCTCAATGCCTGCCCCACAGCTCCACGGTTGCACTGTGAGCTGCGCGGTTTTTGGTATCGTAAACGAATACGACTTTGCGAATAACACGCTTGTTGCCGGGGAGGTCCAGTACCCGGGTAGCACCTCCGGCAGGGATCAGGGTGCGGGTTTCAAACTCCTGCTGATCGCCGTTGCCGTAGTGCACAATTATCCGGCTGAGGTCGATCGGGGCGCCTTTCACCTTTATTTGCAACGCAGTAAATACGCCTTCGGCACGGGTCACTAAAATTTCGTCGCGGTCAACGGCAAAGTTGACCTTGCGCATGCCCAGCAATTCCCATTTAGGCGGCAGGGGCTTGAGGGCAGCAAATGTAGGAAGGGCTATGCTCAGACCGAGCAGGAGGAGCAGGAGCGGACGGAAAGCAGTTTTGACAACGTTCATGGGAAAAATATTGGAGGTTATGCTTTATGGACTACGAGCACCGACTTAGGTTTAACCAGCATGAATGGCCATGAGCAAGCGTGTTCGTTTACTTAAAAAAGGTGAATATATTCGACTTAAACGATCCCTCGCCCGATTTTTGCTCCACTCGCCTATGCCACGCCCCCTATCCTTCCCTCTCCGCTTCTTCGCCTGCCTGCTCATGGGCGTTTGCTTTACGGGGTTAACGGCCCAAACCTTCCCTGACAGGTGCGCCCAGGCTTATCCGCTCGTACCGAACGAAAGGGTCACCACCTGGACCAACGATTCCGCCACTTTCACCCCGGCGGAGCTGCCTGCCAAATTTCCGGGCACCTGCGTGCAGTCCTTCGAAAACGATGGCTGGTTCAGCTTTCGTACCCTGCCTGACTTCATTTACTACGAAGTGCGGATTGTGCCGCATGGCTGCAATACCCCGGCAGGCTTGCAGGCGTTGGTCATCGAAGCCCAGGGCTGTGATTCGTCGCAGTACGTGTACCGCGCATGCGCCAACCCGAAGTCGGTGGAGCCTATCCGCATGGTTTGGCAGGAAGTAAGGCCCGACATCCCCTACCTCGTGTACGTGGATGGGTATGATGGCACCATTTGCTCCTTCGACATCTCCTTATCTGCCTCGCGTGACTTTCCGGACGATGCGCCGGGCTTACGGACAGGGGACATGGACTACACCCAGCCGGAGGATGAACTTACGCTGGAGTCGCAAACGGTGCAATTTGTGAACAACGAAATAGAAATCACGTGGAGTGACCCTGCGGGAGGTGGCGTCGATCACTACCTGGTAGAGCGCGTAAATTTCAATTTTGGCATCGGGAAAGAAACGGCATCAGTACTGGCGCGAATAAACCCCAGCAGCCAGGTTTCGGGCGCTTCCGTTGGAACCTACACCTACCACGATATCAGCCCCATTGCCTACGGCGAAGAAACCTGCTACCGGATCGTGCAGGTAATGGCCGACCGAAGCCGTATTTATTATGAAAAACAATGCGCCCCGATCCAGCGCATCGAGGGTTTCTCGATCGGGGTACCGCTTCCCAATCCCGAAACACCAGATGTATTCCTTGTTCAGTACACCCTGATCGACCGCCAGCCCCTCGGTTTCGCGCTTGAAACGGAGGACCGGGAGCTGCTCAAATCCTTTACCCTGGCGCGAAACGCCCCAAAAAGTGGCTTCATTACGCTCAATATGCACGATTACCCCACGGGCACGTATTGGCTTAAAGCGCGCGGAAAGGACGGGGAATTCCGGCGGTCGTTTTACTGGAATCCCCAAAAATAAGGCGTGCTGCCCTGTACCGCCTGCTTCCAGCAGGTGCATGGAAAAAGGTACAGACCCTGTACCGCCTGCTTCCAGCAGGTGCCAGAAAAGACACCGCCTGGAAGTCGGCGGTACGCTTCCAGCAGGTGCCAGGAAAAAGATACCGACCGGAAGTCGGCGGTAAAATTCGGCACAAAAAAAAGTCCTTCCGAAGAAAGACTTTATCATGCTATCAACCAGGCCTAATCAGGCGAGGGTTTCTGTTTTGCAATACTCGTCAAAAGCGCCCACCAGGTTAGCGGCAATCATACCAGCTGAACGACCTTCGATGTGGTGACGCTCGATAATGTGTACCAACTGACCGTCTTTGAAAAGAGCGATGCAAGGCGAGGAAGGAGGATAAGGCAGCATGTATTCACGGGCGCGCTTGGTGGCGTCGACGTCAACACCGGCGAAAACGGTTACTACTTCGTCGGGAAGAACTTCGTTTTGGAGGGCGTGAACCACGGCAGGACGGGCGCTACCGGCAGCACAACCACATACGGAATTAACTACCACGAGGAGAGTACCTTTGGTGTTGGTCATCACCTGATCAACTGCTTCAGCACTTTTCAGCTCCTTGATGCCAACGCGGGAAAGCTCGGCAGCCATGGGGGCTACAAGATGAGGAGGATACATATGCAAACTTGATTTTGGGTTTGAAAGAAACGAACGGAAACAAATTTCACATAAAACTACGGAAATTCCGTTTTGGTTTTTGTGACCTATACGACAACCCGTTCATCAAGTTCTGATACATCTCCCCCAAAATTAACCGTTTGGTAATACCCCCCCGAAAAGTAATCCTTAGATTTGCGCACATGAAGCACACGTTTGCCGCCATTTTATTTGCCACAGTTTGTCAGTTGGCCTGGTCGCAGGGCGCAGATCTCTATGATGAAAAGGTAACATCAGCCGCCAATGTGCGTGCCACAATCTCTAACCTCGGGATCATAGGCAATAGTTTCAGCGGAAGTTTCAACGTATTGGGCTACCCCTCTTGCGAGTATCCGGCCAATAGCGGCATCGAGCATATTTTCGAAGGCGGATTATGGGTGGGTGGTCTGGTAAATGGCCAGGTAGCCGTTTCGACGGGGGCGGTAGATGCTGCTTCCGGCTATGCCACCGGGGCTCCGGGCTTCGAGTTCACGAGCAAAACCCCGCTTGCCGAGCGCAGTTCGCTGTTCGATAGCCCTTTCTACGACCCCACCGCCATTTCGCATCAGGATTTCAACTCCACCTTTGCCGATACTTCGCTGTTTTTGTACACGGGTTCTGGGAGAATCAATTTACAGGAGCATGTAAATCCGCTGGGCATCAAGGTCGATTTCCAATCTTATAACTGGAATTTTGCCTTCGCCGATTTCTTCGTCATCCTCAATTTTCGCATCACCAATATCAGCGACCACTCCATCGACTCGGTGTATGTGGGCTACTGGGCCGATGGGGTTATCCGCAACGTAAACATCACCCCGCCCGGCGGAACCGCCTTTTTCAACAAAGGAGGCAATGGCTATATCGACTCCCTGAACCTGGGCTACGAATTCGACGCCATTGGCGACATTGGCTATACCGACAGCTACGTGGGCTTTAAACTATTGGGCACGGAGCTTAACGGCGCCTGCCCCAACCCGCAACCGCTGGTGCACTTCAATACCTGGCAGTTTCGCAACTCTGCAGACCCACTTTACTTTTACCCTGGAAATGATGCCCAGAAATACGGAAAAATGGGAGCAGGCCTCAATTTCCTCGGCAACTGGCAGGATATTCAGCGGGCAATCAAAGAGGCAAATAACCGCAGTAACCTTATTTCTACAGGCCCGTTCGTGCGGCTGAACCCGGGTGAATACCTCGACGCCGCCTTTGCGGTGGTATGTGCCAAAAGGGTATTTGACGGCCAGCCTGCCGCAGCCAACACCGACGAGCAACGCCGAAACCTGATCCTCAACGCCGAATGGGCGCAAACGGCTTATTTCGGCGAAGACCTGAATGCCAACTGCGTGCTCGACCCCGGAGAAGACCGAAACGGCGACGGCCTGATCTCCCGTTTTATTCTCCCTACCCCTCCGGATGTGCCCAAAACCAAAGTGGTGGTGCGCGATCACGCCCTGGATGTGTACTGGTCCGACAATGCCGAAAGCTCTATCGATCCTATTTCGCAGAAAGAAGATTTTGAAGGCTACAAACTCTACAAAACCACGGTGGGCTTTGATGTGCAAGGCACCCAGGACGTGGTAGGTGCGCTGAAACTCGTCAATGGATGGGACATCCCCGGAGACGGGTTTTCGTTCGAAACCGGATTTGAAGCCATTCGCCTGCCGGCCCCGGTACAGTTTGAAGACGATACCAACAAGTACGTGTACAAATACACCTTTGAGGACATTGCCAATGGCTGGCAGCACATCGTGTCGGTAACAGCTTTTGACCAGGGCGAGCCCGTAAACAATCTGCTTTCGCTGGAATCGGCTCCTTTAGCTAATTTGAGGCGTGTTTTCCCTGGAAAACCAGCCAACAACAGCTTCACCAGCGGCGATCCCTTTGTGTACCCGAACCCCTACTACGCCGGTGCCTCGTGGGAAGGTAACCGCAGGTTTGAAGAAGACCGGAAGCTATACTTTGCCAACCTCCCTAAGCGTTGCCAGGTACGGGTGTACACCCTCGCAGGCGACCTGGTAGATGTATTTGAGCATACCGAAGGTTACAATGGCTCCGACACCCGTTGGCACCAGACTTACGGCGACCCTACCAATACCCAATATGCCGGCGGCGAACACGCCTGGGATTTGCTCTCGAAAGACAGCCAGATCATTGCCCGCGGGCTCTACCTCTTTGTAGTCATTGACCACGAAACAGGCGAGAAACGCAACGGTAAATTCGCAGTCATCAAATAAATTTTTCTTTTTTCGAAACCAACCAGCAATTGCTTTAACATGAAAAAACTTGGTTTACTCTTAACCCTGTTGGTATCGGGTATGCTCGCATGGGCGCAAAACTACCCGCAAGTAACCATTCAGCAAATCCAGACCGTATCTCAGCCGGCTTTGGCTAACTGCGTAGATACCGCCGCCTACATGGGCGATACCGTAACCGTAACCGGAACGGTGGTAATGAATGGTGGACTCGCTCAGTCAGCCAGTGGCCGTCAGATTTGGATCCAAAGCGGCACAGGCCCCTGGAGCGGAATCGATATTCGTTTTGGTGGAGGCAATGTACCTACTACCCCGGATGATATTCTCGACCTCGTAGCAGGAGACTCTGTTGAAATCACCGGTTTTATCGAAGACTTTTCGGGAGAAACCCAGCTGAACCCTATCTCAGTTTCGGTTATTCAGCCCGCCAATATTCCGGTAGCCGCCAATCCGGTAGCTGTAGCTGACCTCAACAACTCAGCAAGGATCAACCAGATTGCAACCGGTGAGCAGTGGGAAGGTACCTATGTAGAACTGTACAATGTGACCGTAGCTACCGTTGATCCTTTTTCCGGAAACACCCGGGTGAGCTTCTACGTGCAGGACCAGGCCGGAAATCAGGTGAATATCTCTGACCGTTTCCTCGCTCAGCGACTGCCAGCCTCAGGAGGCACCTTTGTTCCTCCGAGCGTAGGCACGGTATTCGACACCATTCGTGGGGTGGTGGCCCATTCTGAAAACGGCTGTACCGGCAGTACGGGTCGTGGATACGAAATTTTCCCTTTCAGCTCCGCTGACTATATCGTTCAGCAGGGCGCATCGGCCCCGCTCATTTCGGGCATTACCCGCAACCCGGTGGTCCCTACCAGCAGCCAGGATGTAACCATTTTTGCTACCATTGAAGATGTGGACGGAACCGTAACCAGCGCTACCCTGCATTATGCCGTAGGCACCAGCAACAATACCTACCTGACGCTGCCCATGACCTCATCCGGCGGGTCCACTTACTCGGCTACGATCTCAGCCACCAACTACTCCGACGGAGATTTTGTAAAATACTATATCTCGGCCATCGACAACGACAACCTGACGGCATCCAATCCGAGTGTTGTGGGTTCAAATGCCAACCCGCTTTTCTTCACCGCCCGCGACGCAGGTGCAACCATTTACGATATCCAGTACACCCCTTTTCCTAACGGAAACTCCGGCTACCTCGGTCTGGAAATGACGGTAGAAGGAATTGTTACTGCTTCTGCCCAAAACAACGACCTCGGCTACGTGTATATCCAGGAAGCAGGCAAAACTTCATGGGCAGGTTTGGGCCTGGTTCAAAATGCGTCTTTGGCTACGTTGAATCGTGGTGACAAAGTAAGCGTGCGTGGTACCATTCAGGAAGATTTCGGCAATACCCGCATGGTGGTGCTGGATGTAAATGTGATCAGCAGCAACAATCCGGTGCCTGATGCGGTATCCGTAAGCCCTTCCATTTTCTCCACGTATGATTTTCAGTTAAATGAAAAATACGAAAGCATGCTCCTGAGCATGGAAAACCCCTCCGGCAAAGGCATTTACATCGTGGACTGGAATGCTGACGCTACCGACCCCGACACCCTGCCCAACTTCGCCGAATTTCGCATAGGCAACGACGAGTTTGACCCGAACACTGGCAGCCGCGTACTGGTTGGCCGTCAGACGAGCACCTCTTTCAGCTCCTTGTACACAGGCTATATCAACAGCAGTTTCTGGTTGAGCAACAGCGGTATTATTAATGTACCAACTTGTGTGGTAGAAGATGGCGACACCATGACCTCCGTAACCGGTATCATGACCTACACCTTCTCCAACATGAAGTTGCTTCCCCGCAACACCGCTGATTTTGAAAACTACTCGGGCCAAAACTGCCCCAATGGCGTAACCGGTATTTCGAAAGAGGCCGTTAATTCTTCGGTAAAGGTATTCCCTAACCCCGCAGGCGACCTCGTAAACATGAGCTTCTCGCTTTCCCGCAACCAGCAAACCACCTGGCGCTTGTTCGACCTTATGGGTCGTGAAGTAGCACGCGAATCGCTTCGTGGACAGGAAGGCAGCACCACCCTGGATATCAGCAACTTTGTTTCCGGCATCTATGTATGGAAACTCGAAGGCGAAACCGGCGTGCTCGCACAGGGCAAATTGCAGGTGCAGTAATTTTATTTAATCAGAAGGGCGGCCCGTATTTCCGGCCGCCCTTTTTATTTTTGTCCCATGAAAAGCTGGAATGTAATTACGGGTATCCTTGCGCTGATGCTGGCCTTGTCGGCTTGTGATGAAGGACAAAAACTGGAGAATCTCGCTCCGGAAACAAGGCTTTTTCTCGACACCATAGAGCTAAGCGGCGGCAATCGCCTCAACTCAGCCATTCGCATGTACTGGTCTGGCGACGATGCCGATGGCTACATTGTGGGGTACGAGATCTCGCTGAACCAGTCGCCCTGGTTCTTTACCCGGCTTACCGACAGCTTATTTCGCTTTGACATAACCGGCGGCATCGACACCACTGACATCGACTTTCGGGTGCGCGCCATCGACAACGAAGGCCTCGCTGACCTCAGCCCCGCTACCCTCCGGGTGCCCATCAAAAACAGCCCGCCCATTGCCCGGTTCGATACCGTAAACGCCCTGCCCGATACGGTTTATGCCGTGGCTTCGGTGCTTTTCTCCGTAACCGACAATGACGGCGCAGAAACGCTCGACTCTGTATTTGTAAAAGTAAACGACGGCGCCTGGCAAAGCATTGACCGCTTCACCACCTTCCTCTCTTTTGTAGCCAACGACCCCAAACTAGCAGGGAGTCAGCAGGCAAAAATGTACCGGGGGGTTGAATCAAGACTCCAAACGGCCACCCTCAGCGATTGGAATGTCGGTGGCCAAAACATATTGTACTTACAGGCTCGCGATGTGGCCGGCTCCTGGTCAAGGGTAGATTCTACCCCCTCGTTTTTCGTAAAACGCCAGACCTCCGATTTTTTGGTGATCGACGAACACTCCGACAACACAGCCGAGGGGGTGTATTTTGCAGCATTTGCTCAATTGGGGCAAACCTTCGACTACCTCAATCTGCCAAAAAACCTGTTCAATTTTTGGGATCCGTCCCTTACCCAAACACTTGACCTCTACGACAAGGTTTTCTGGTACTCCGATGGTGCATCTTACCTGAAATATGGCCAGCTGCTCCTGCTCGAAGTGGCGGCCTCGCCCTTACAACGCTACCTCAACAACGGCGGCAAACTGATCGTTTCTGCCCGCTTCCCTACCACCTTCAACGATCCGCAAACGGGCAGCAATTCGGCTATTTTCAGCTTTTCGCCCATGGATAGCCTTTCCTCTTCCACCGGACAAGCCCGTATTCTGGCGAACAGCCTCGTTTCGCCCGCTCAACCCGGATTAGACACCCTGGTTTGCTCCTCCTTTATCACGGGTGCCGATCCTTTTTATGCGAAAAACACCCTCGACAACGTGTTTATTGCGCAAGTGACCCCCGTAGGCGGTTGGCAAGGGCCCTCCACCATTTGTAGTAGCAGCCGATATTCGAATGGAAGAATCAACCAGATTTTCTGGTCGGTGGAGTTGCACAAACTCAATGGCAGCCCCGATGCGCTGAGCCAGTTTTTCGATTGGGCGCTGAATGACGCTTTTAACTGGTAGCCAGCGATTCCTGCAAGGAAATAATTTTTTCGGCGGCGGTGGCTGAGGCTCCTGCTCCACCGAGCTTTTCCCTTAATTCCTGATAACCCGAACTTAGCGCCGCCTGCTTTTCAGGGGTGAGCAATGCACGCAATTCAGCCTGCAGCCTTTGGGGATTCATGTCCTGCTGAATGAGCTCCTCCACGAGTTTTTTGCCCACAATGAGGTTTACGAGGCTGATAAACGGCACCTTGATCAATCGTTTCCCGATCTGATAGCTCAGATTAGAACCCCGGTAGCACACCACTTCCGGCACGCCGAGCATGGCGGTTTCGAGGGTCGCGGTACCCGAAGTAACGAGGGCCGCTTCTGCCCGCCGCAATACGGCGTACGTCTGGTTCATGGCGAGCTCCACGGGCGCATCACCGATTATTTCCTCATAAAAAGCAGCTGACTGGCTGGGGGCGCCCGCAATCACGAATTTGAGCGCTGGAAACTGCCGGGCGATTTCGAGAAAAACGGGCAGCATCCGCTTGATTTCCTGCTTGCGGCTGCCGGGCAAAAGAGCAATTACGCCCTTTTCGGGCTGTCGGGGCGGTTGGTCGGCGAGGGCATCGAGCAAAGGATGACCCACAAAATCGACCTCAACGCCTTCTTTTTGGTAAAATTTTTCTTCGAAAGGGAGAATCACCAGCATCCTTTTCACAAAGCTGCGGATATGGCGGATGCGGCCTTTTTTCCAGGCCCAGAGCTGAGGCGAGATGTAATAGTAAACGGGAATACCTTTTTCGTGAAAAAACCGGGCAATGCGCAGGTTAAACCCCGGGTAATCAGTCAGGATCACCGCGTCGGGTTTCCAGGCCTCTACGTCTGATTTTACCTGCTTAAACAGCTTGCGGATATCGCCCAGGTGACGCAACACTTCGGCGAAGCCCATGTAGTTGATGTCGCGCACGTGGGCAATGAGGGCCATGCCCTGTGCTGCCATTTGATCGCCGCCGATGCCCCGAAACTCCCAACCGGGACGCTGCAAACGTATGGCTTTGAGGAGGTTGCCCGTATGGAGGTCGCCGGAGTCTTCGCCCGAAATGAGGTATATCCGCATCAGCTCACGGGTTTGGAAAACTGCCAGCGGTCTAAGATGCGAAACTGGTCGTAATCGGTGAGGTCGAGGGACATGGGGCAAATGGAGACATAGCCATTTTCGAGCGCAAACTCGTCGGTGTCTTCGCCGTGGTCTTCAAGTAAAAATTTACCGGTAAGCCAGTAGTATTTTTGTCCGTAGGGATCGATGCGCTGGTCAAATTCCTCCACCCAACGGCCCATGGCCTGGCGGGTAATTTTGTATCCGGCGAGGTTCTCCACCGAAACATCGGGAATATTGACGTTGATCAGCTGACTGGCCTTCATGGGTTGTGCCAGCGCCTGGGCAATTACCTCGCGCACCACCACGCGGGCGGTGGAGAGATCGGCGTTGTGGCTGTAGTTGCACAGCGAAAAGCCAATGGCGGGTATCTGCTGCAAAGCCCCTTCCCGCGCAGCGGAGAGCGTGCCTGAGTAAATGCCGCTCACAGAGGAGTTGGAGCCGTGGTTGATGCCAGACAGGATAAGGTCGGGTGCCTCAGCCATGAGCACGCCGGTGGCGAGTTTCACACAGTCGGCAGGGGTGCCGTTGCAGGCGTAGCCGTCCTGACCTTCGAAAAGGTTTTCCTTGTACATCCGGAGGGGTTTGCCGAGGCTAATGGCGTGGCCCATGCCGCTTTGCGGGCTGTTGGGGGCCACCACGGTTACTTCTCCAAACTCACGCGCTACTTCTATGAGGCACTGAATGCCGGGAGCGTGGATGCCGTCGTCGTTGGAAATCAAAATACGGGGAGTGCGCATGTAGCTGGATTTTGGGGCAAAGTTAGGGAAATGTTCCGGGTGTGGTGAGCGGGTATTGCTATTCCGGGTCTATTTCATTGCTTCACGCCACCCCCAAAACAAAAAAAGCCACCCGTTTCCAGATGGCTTTTTGCTCCCCCTCCTGGACTCGAACCAGGGACCTATTGATTAACAGTCAACCGCTCTAACCGACTGAGCTAAGGAGGAATTTTTAAAGTGAGTGCAAATTTACCCGGCGGGATTATAAAAATCAATACCCTGCTAAAAAAAATCTGCATTACCTTTGAAGAAGATCTTTAATGCACAGATTATGAGCTTAGTAGTGGTCGGTTCTATGGCCTATGATGCCATTGAAACCCCTTTCGGAAAGTCAAACCGGGTACTTGGTGGTGCGGCCACCTATATTTCCCTTGCCGCTTCTTACTTTTCGCGTCCCGTAAAAACCATTTCGGTAATTGGATACGATTTCAGCAAAGACGACCTCGAGCTGATGTCGAAGCAGGGCGTGGACCTCGAAGGCGTGGAAGTTCGCCAGAATGAAAAGTCTTTCTTTTGGTCAGGTCGTTATCACAACGACATGAACACCCGCGACACCCTCGTTACCGAGTTGAACGTGCTCGCCACTTTTGACCCGCAGGTGCCCGAATCCTACCGCGATTGCCGTTTCCTCATGCTCGGCAACCTTTCGCCCGATGTACAGCGCAAGGTGCTGGAGCGCCTGCCGATACGCCCGGATCTGATCGTGATGGATACCATGAATTTTTGGATTGACATCGCCCTCGATAACCTGCTCCAAACCATCCGCCTCGTAGATGTACTCATCATCAACGACGAAGAGGCACGCATGCTTTCCAAAGAGTATTCTCTCCGCAAAGCAGCTACCAAAATTATGACCATGGGCCCAAAAACAGTGGTCATCAAAAAAGGGGAGCATGGTGCCCTGCTGTTCCACGGCGAAGAGGTTTTCTCCGCGCCGGGCCTTCCGCTCGAAGAGGTATTTGACCCAACCGGGGCTGGCGACACCTTTGCCGGCGGATTTGTAGGCTACCTCAGCGGTCAACCCGACCTTTCTTTCGAAAACATGAAGCGTGCCGTGATTTATGGAAGCGCACTGGCGAGTTTTTGTGTGGAAAAATTCGGTCCTGAAAGGCTGATCGGGCTTACCTTCAGCGATATCCAAACGAGGGTAAATGCCTTTGTAAACCTGGGCAGCTTTAACCTTATCCCCCGCGAAATCAGCGACTACATCGATCAAAGCGCCTGATTTTCAAGAGATTGTAGTATATCTTAAAATAAAAGGTTCGGTTTCAGGTAGCGCACCATGCGATTCCCGAAACCGAACCTTGCTTTTATCAGCTTGTACAATCAGTCGGCGTGGATAGCGACCGATTGCGTAAAGACCATTCTGCCCCCTTCACGGATGGCCACCCAGTAGATACCGGAGGCCAAATGGGGCAATTCTATTTGCAGGCTTTGCTTGGCCTGGCTGATCAGCGCAGCATCATACAACGTTTGCCCCTGGGCATTCATCAGCTGCATCGTAAAACGCCCTTCGGGTAACCCCGCAATGCGTAGTTGGCTGCTGGCCGGATTGGGGCTGAGGCTGATCAGGTTGCCAGAGCTCAGATCTGCGATGCTGTTGGGGTCCAGCTCTGTTTCTAGCCCGAGGCTGGCGCTCACCGTTGAAGGGACAGGTTTGCGTACCCTCAGGTAATCGAGGTAAATGGTTTGGGTAAGAAAGGCCGAAACAATGAAATGGAAGCTGCCCATGTTGATTTCATTCAGGCGAAAGGTAGAGTCAGTACTGCTGTTGTTTGAATAATTGATAAAGCGGGTGAGGGTCAGCTTGTCGTTTTCAATCCCCGCACGGATACTGGCATCGGTGTATGTATCCCTTGGAAAACGAATGAAAGGATAAAATCCATTTACCTGAAAGCCATTGGAGATTGTATCCAAAATAAGGGCTACCTGGTTGAGCGTATCGAAGCCAAAGGCCCCTGACTGGCGGAAAAGAATCCGCTGGATGGTACTGTCGCCGCTGCTGAAGCCGAATCCGTTGCCATTGCTTACCTGTGCTGAAAAGTCGAAATCAACTGTTTCAGAGAATTGCATTTTGGTGCGGGCAAATTTGAACCGGGGCCCCGGATTGGTGCCGTTGCTGGAATAGTTGAGGGCGCCATTTACCGTTGCAAACTGGGTGTACCCTCCGATTGCCTCCCATTTGTTGGTATCGACTGCACTTGCCGAAAAATCATCGAAGAAAATGAAGGTGCTGTCTCCATTGGCATAGGCACCTGCGCCCGCATTGCCATAATAAACCTGCAGGATCACCGAATCGTTGGCCGGGATCGCAGGCACGCGTACCCAAATACCGTTGGTGGTACTGGTCGCGGCGCTGTCCACATAGAAAGGTAAGAGGTTACAAGCGGCATCGGTAATGCGTAGATCTGCGGCACTTGCCTGCAACTTTCCGGCACTGACCAGCGCACCCGTATTCAGTTCGAATCGCACCTGAACATCCAACAGCGGGGCATTTCCAGGATTTTGAATGGTCAAAGGCTGATAATACCGCCAGCCTGAAAGGCAGTTTTGACCGATCAATGCCTGGCCCATAAGCAACATTACCAGAGAAAATAAAGACTTCTTCATAAGGTAGATTTTGGTTAAAAAAATGGTTGTTCCTGAAAGAAAACAAGAAATCAGGAAAAATGAAACGTACGAACTTCCAGAATATGCTATTTCCCCCATCAGAAAGCAGTTAAAAAACGTCCGGCCTTTAATTTTCAAATGAAGGATGTTGATAATTTCATTAGAAAAAAATGCTAATTTTTGTAGATTTTATTGAAATTTACCCAAAAATCAACCCATGCGAGACTATCCACTTGTAGCAAAAGCCCTCCGCGACCGGTACCTGCACCTGGATGAAAACAGAGACGAGGTTACCTACCTCCCGCAAGGCAAGGTGCGCAAGCTGAGCAACCCGGAAGAGCAGGTACAATTGCTGACCTACGTTTCGCTGATCTACGAATACGATTATCCCCCCGAAAAACTGAGGGTATCCGACAAGGTAAAAATGGGCTCCTCTACCCGTGAGGCAGATATCATGGTGTATTCCGACATGGATGCCAAGGACCCGCTGATCGTGGTAGAATGTAAAAAGCAGCACATTTCTGACGAGGTCTTTACGGAGGCCATTGACCAGGGCTTTTCCTACGCGGCACCCACCGATGCCGAATACGTTTGGGCGACTTCCTACGACCGCAATGCTTACTTTGAGATGGTGCCCGGCGCTTTGTATGAGCGCGACCTGAACAAGATCGCCGACATTCCGCGCCACAACAAAAAACACCGCAAGCTGCCTCGTATTTTCCGGCAACTGAAGTTTATCGGCAAGCACCCAGCTACGTCCGACAGCCTGATGTACCTGCTCGTCCTGGTCTCCGGAGTTGCCTTGCTGAGCGTAGCCGCTGTTTGGAAAAATGAAAATCTGATGGCCGACACCCATCGGCTTTGGGCAGAGCGGGGCATGAATTACAGCTGGCTTTTTCATGCCATCAACCTGGCGGCTATCGGGTTCAGCCTGCTTTGGGGCCTGCTTTTTATGCGCAGCCACGAGTTTTTCGAAATCCCGAAATCGCGCCGCAGTATCACTTACCTGCTGTTGGCCACCGTGTTGTATGTGCCGGTATGGTATCTCACCAGCCACTTTTTCCATCCTGAATGGTGGAGTGAAGCGGCTTTTGCGCAGCGAAAAATCAAGAGCCTGACCTACCTCTGGCCCTATACCGTAGTGCTTCCGGTGCAGGCAATCGCCATTTTCTTTCTGGTATGGGTACTCAGCTTGTCTGACCGCCGCAAGACCGTCAAAGCCCGCAATAAATAAGGATTCCTAGCGATCTACTTCGCCCAGAACAATATCGATGCTGCCGATAATGGCCATGAGGTCAGCGAGCAGTACCCCGCGCGAAATTTCGGGTAGCACGCTCAGGTTGCTGAAGCTCGGCGCACGTGATTTACAACGAAAAGGCTTATCAGATTTGCCGTCAGCAATAAAGAAAAAGCCCAGTTCGCCTCTGGGATTTTCGGCACGCACGTAATACTCCTGCTTCACCGGGCGGGTCTTGGCGGGGCAGAGGGCCCGTGGATCGAAGTCAGGCGTGCGGGGAAACGCCTTTGTGAGCATCTCAATGCATTGGGTAATGATCTTGAGCGACTCGCCGATCTCATCTACCCGCACTTTGTACCTGTCCCAGCAGTCGCCGGTTTGCCCCATGGCTCCTTCTCCAATCGGCACTTCAAACGCTAGTTCTGGATATACGCTGTAGCCGTCCACGCGCCGCAAGTCCCACCGCAGGCCAGAGGCACGCAGCATGGGGCCCGAGCATCCGTAATCGACGGCCATTTCCAACGGAAGAGTTCCCACATTGGCAGTACGCTGGATAAAAATGGTATTGGTGGTGATCAGCTGATCGAGTTCTTCAAACTTGGGTTTGAAATACGCCACAAACTCCGCACACCGCTCCTCAAACCCCGGCGGCACATCGTACATCAATCCGCCGATCCAGATGTAGTTATAGAGCATGCGCGCACCCGAGGCCCACTCCAGCAGGTTGAGGATATGCTCCCGGTCGCGAAAAGCCCAGAGAAAGGGCGTAATGGCCCCCACATCGAGCCCATAGGTACCGAGGGCCACCAGGTGCGAAGCGATCCGGTTCAGCTCAGCCACCAGCACGCGGATGTATTCGATCCGCTTGGGCAGCTGACCCGTGAGCCCCAACATAGCCTCCACCCCCATCGAAAACGCGAGGTTGTTGTTCATGGAGGCCAGGTAATCCATGCGGTCGGTATAGGGCAATATCTGCGGATAGCTCAGGGCTTCGGCGTGCTTTTCAAAACCGCGGTGGAGGTAGCCCAGGTGCGGGGTTACCTCCACCACCAGCTCTCCATCGGTAACCACCTCCAGGCGCAGCACCCCATGTGTTGAGGGGTGCTGCGGACCAATATTGATGACCATTTCTTCGGTCTTCAATTCACGGCCCGGACTGCCCAGCGGCTGATGATGAAAAGGGGTGTATCCCATGGGGCTATTTTGTTGCCGGAAATACGTTGTCCTCAAGGTGGGCATCGGGGATAATTTCGCTACCCAGCTCGATTTTTACCGGTGCCAATGGAAGTTTTTCTTTGAAAGAAAAGGTAGTGTTTCCCTTCTCCCAAACGCTGGCATCGAAATGATAGTTGACCGAGGTGCCATCGGCATAGGTAAATTTCAGCTCCACGGGTAGGGGCAGGTTGCCGACATTGGTCACGGTGAGCTTTACCTTTTTGCCTGCAATCACCGGCCCGGTCAGCGCAAGGTCAGGAGCATGTACCTCAAAAAACCAGGGCTTCCAGAACCAGTCAAAATTGCGGCCGGTGGAGGCGTTCATTTCATGGAAAAAATCATACGGAACGGGGTGCTTTCCGTGCCAGTCTGCGATATAGGTTTGCATGGCTTTTTGAAAGGCCACATCGCCGACCATGTCGCGGAAAAAGTGGTAGGCCAGTGTAGGGCGTGAATAGGCATGGGTGCCGTATCCACTTCCGGTTTGGGACGAAAGGGCCATGAGCGGGAGCTCACTCTCTCTGCCTGCGGAGTATTGTACGCTGATGGCATTTCGCCACATGGGTTCGCGGGCTTCGGGAGCTACCCTGCGAATGAGGTCATTGGGCAGGATATTGGCCCAACCTTCGTCCATCCAGGCATATTTTTTCTCATTAATGCCCATGTAAAAAGGAAAGTAGGTGTGGGCAATTTCGTGGTAGGTGAGATCCACGAGATCGGCAAAATCACGGACACGTCCATCGTTTACGATCATCGGAAACTCCATGCCGCCGTAGTCGCTGCTGTTAAAAACGGTGACCGAAGGAAAGGGAAACGGCCAGGAAAGAATACCGGTAGAGAGGTCCTTTACGCTCATGCGTGCGGCTTCGGCTGCACGGTCATAGAGATTGGCATCTGGCGGATAAGCAGCCTGTATAAGCACCCGCCTTCCCGGCTCTACTTCCACACTGGCTGCATCCCAGAGATAATGGTCGCTGAGGGCAAAGGCAAAATCGGGCACACTAGTAGCCGTGTATTTCCAGCTGAGGTTTTTTGCTTCTTTCAAAACAGAATTGTTCTCCAGGTCCTGTTCTGTCACAACCCTGATCACTGAGTCAGATTTCAGGGCGGCCTGCCAGCGGCTCAGGGGGCCATCTTGTAGCACCTCGGCGGGGTTTTGCCATACGCCGGTGGCCCAGGCCATCATGTCGTTGGGCATCAGGAGCTCTACATCGTAGTCGTTAAAGTCGTTGTACATCTCGGTGGTTCCGGTATAGTTGTACTCATCCCAACCCGAAATGTCGTCGTACACGGCTATCTGGGGATACCAGTAAGCCACAAAAAAGGTCTTTTCGCCGTAGGCTCCCATCCGCATGTTCATGGCTTTGGGCACCTGAAAGCTCCAGGCAACCTCTACGCTGAGCGTACCACCCGGAGCCAGCGCCTTCGGCAATTGCAGAAAAATATTGGTACCGTAGCGGCGAACGGCGGGCGGAGGAGCATTATACCTCCGGTAGCCGGGGTTGCCACCCTTGGTGTCGTTCAGGTTTATTTCTTCGCCATCAAGGCGCACATAGTACAGGTTTACACCCTCAGTAAGCAGGGAATCTGCTACCTGAAAATCGCGTATCCCGTTGGGTTTCAGCTGGTCCTGGTACAGACGAAGTACCACCGACTGGAGGGTGTCGGGGCTGTTGTTGTCAAAGGTAATAGTAGCCTCGCCCTCGAGCATCCGGGTAGCGGGGTTAAGCGCGGCACGGATGCGGTAGCTCGAATGATTGATCCAGTAATTGGGGCCGGGTTTTCCGGTAAGGGTGCGGGTACCGGCAGCCAGGGCTTCGCGGTATTCATTTGGCAAAAAACCGTACCCGGATTGGGCCACGCTGTTTTGTACCAGCAGGGCCAGCAGGCAGGTCAGAAATAAGCGGTAAACAGGCATAAGGGGATATTTGAGCAAAAAAAACAACAGAAAAAAAGGGGCGATCAGCCCATTACCCGACTTTCGAGCAACTCCAGAACATCGTCCAGTGCGGGGTAGTCCATTTCGCCGGGCGACTCTTCCCATTCGGTAGAAAAAGCAATCCCCAGCGGCAAGGGTTTATTAGCACTAAGCCAATGTGTGGCGGTTTCGGGGGAATCGAACCGAAAAAAGACACGGTTTAGCCAATTGGAAAAGGCTTCAACCGGGGTATCATGTTGTACGGTAAGCTGCAGGTAATGGCGTTCATTTTCGCCAAACCATGCCGCGAGTGATTCAGCATCCGGAAGGGTAGCAGCTACCGCTAAGGCATTTGCATCCGTGCCCCACGCAGTGCGGCGGTCCTCCCATGGAAATTCAATCCATTTTACCGGAAAAAGCGCGGTAGCCTCGGCTATTTCCTCCCAGCTTTCGGCATTCAACTCCAGGGCGCTTACCGGCCCGCTGAGCCATTGCACAAGGTTCCAGGCAGTGGCGGCAGATACCTTGCGCATGTCTCCACGGGCGAGGCAATAGGTAATGATGTCAAACCCCACTGCGGCACTGTAGCGGGCATCCTGCAGGACTGATATCGGTCCTATCTTCAGGAGCGGCTTTTCCTTCAAATGATTCATGGGCCAAAGATAACACCCCCACCCCAGCAAGTAAACGGACAATTACAGGCACATGATCGGGATGCTTTGAATTGGGGTCAAATCCTTTGAATAAAATTGGCTGACACGAGCGGCAGAACGACTTCAGCGGCGCTCATTTCCAACCCCAGCTATTTTTATGTATTTTTCCTAAACACTGCGCGCAGCCTCATTTGGGAAAATTGCGCCTTTGCCCTTCAAAAAAACTTCCCTCTGACCTTCTAACAACCTTTCTTTATGCGTAACGCACGAACGTTTGCCATCATTGGCGGAGCCTTTATCGGGCTTATTTTCCTTATCTCTGTTTTCTCCAGCACCTTTGTCACCATTCAGTCTGGTGAAAGGGGCTTATTATTTAAAAAATTCGCCGGAGGCCTGGTGATGGACCATATTTACGACCAGGGCTTTCATGTGGTGGCTCCCTGGAACACCATGTTTAAGTACAATACCCGCCTGCAGGAGCAGCAGGAAACCATGGACGTGTTGGCCAACAACGGCCTTTCGCTTTCGGTAGAGCTATCGGTGCGATTTCGCCCGATTCCTGATTCTATCGGGTACCTGCACAACGAAATCGGCCCAGAGTATGCTGCCAACATCGTGATTCCGGAGATTCGATCTGCTACCCGCGAGGTATTGGGTAAATATTCTCCCGAAGAACTCTACAAGCAAAAGCGCGATCAGATTCAGCAGGAAGTGTTTGACCGCACCAAAAAGTCGCTTTCCAACAAGTACATTCAGCTTGACGTGGTGCTTTTCCGCTCCGTAACCTTGCCTGATGCGATCCAGGAGGCTATTCAGCGCAAGTTGAAGCAAGAGCAGGAAGCCGAGGAGTATTCTTTCCGGATTGAAAAAGAAAAGAAAGAAGCAGAACGTAAAAATATCGAAGCCGAAGGTATCAAGGCCTATCAAAACATTGTGGCTCAGAGCCTTTCCGACAAATTACTTGAATGGCAGGGCATAGAGGCGACCAAAGAACTGGCCAACTCTACCAATGCCAAAGTGGTGATCATCGGCTCGTCTAAAAATGGTTTGCCACTGATTCTCGGAAATCAGTAAATTGAGTCATTAAGCTTTCCCATGACCCGAAAAAACGCCCTCAAATCTATGGCAGCTGCAGGAATGCTGCCTTTTGCCCCCGGTGGTTTGTTTGCTTCAAATCCCACTATGGCTGAAAAGACTCCTACTGTACGCACTTTCCGGCACTCCGTGTGCCGGTGGTGCTACTCCGACACTCCCCTGGAGGTTCTTTGCGACGCTGCAAAGGAGATAGGAATCGAATCGGTGGAGCTCCTTAACCCCGAAGAATGGCACGTACCCCTGAGCAAAGGACTTACCTGTGCCCTTTCTTTCGGCAGCAAACTCGGCATTACCAAAGGGTTTAACGACCCTACCCTGCATGCTCAGTTACGCAAAGACTACGAAGACCTGATTCCACGCGCCGCAGCAGCCGGGCTGAAGCAGATCATCGTGTTTTCGGGTAACCGCAATGGTATCAGCGATAAAGTCGGCCTCGAAAACTGCGCCAAAGGCCTTGAGCCGCTTATGGCACTGGCCCAAAAGCATGACATTATCCTCACGATGGAGCTGCTGAACAGCAAGGTCAATCACGCCGATTATCAGTGCGACCATACCCCGTGGGGAGTAGAATTGTGTGAAAAAATTGGTTCATCCCAATTCAAACTGCTCTACGACATTTATCACATGCAGATCATGGAGGGCGATGTAATTGCCACCATCCAGAAATACCACTCCTACATCAGCCACTACCATACGGGAGGGGTTCCGGGTCGCCACGAAATCGACGATACCCAGGAGCTGTTTTACCCAGCCATTATGCGGGCCATTTCCGCGCTCGACTTCAAAGGATTTGTAGCGCAGGAGTTTATTCCCGCAGGCGAAATGCCCCTGGAGTCGCTGAAAAAAGCGATTGAAATTTGTAGTGTGTAAAGAAGCTGGTGAAAGCAGTTAAATGCTATTCGCTAATAAAGTTAAGATACCCGCCACGGTAATTCCTGCTGAGACTATCAGCAGGATTTTCGCTGCAATACTTTTCTTGCGATAAGTAACCGACAATTCGGGGTCGTCGCGCAGCATGAGGGCTTTGCGTAAACGGGCAATTTTCAGCCAGCCCAGCAATTGAAATACGCACCCAAGCGCCCATGTAAGCAGCGTAAGAATGGCAAAAGTGCCTGCCAAAGCGGAACTGCCGCCCAGGGCAGCAACCAAAACAATCACCAAAAAAACATATCCCAAAATCAAACCACCCAGCGAACCCGCTCCAAACAGGGTAGCCGATCGTACCAGCGGATCAAGCTCCGGGTCTTCGTAAATCAGGGGGGTGCTGATGGGTTGTTTTTCAGCGAAAGCATCCATTTGCCTTTCCGAAACAGCGGTATTGCCCAAAGGTATACAGGCAAAAAAAAGCAGCAAACTAAGCGCTGAAGGGAGGGTGTGAAATTTAATCATACCATAAAATAAGACTTTTTCTTTACCCAATTGCAAGTAATACCCCTGCCAGAAACCCAAAACATGCCAGGGTGAGCCCCGCTCCGAGCCAAAACCAGATTAATTTCTTTCGCTGAATTTTCAACTCGGCTATGTAGTGCAAGCGCAAGGATTTGTCTTCTTCGAAAGCCAGCTCCGACAACAAAGCCCTGCGAGCCTTTACCGCTTTTCCATAAAAAGAAAACGCCAGTATGAGTAATACGGGAGAAGAAACGAAACTTAGCCCAACTGCCCATATCGTTCCAAATGAGAGGAGAGCAAACAAGGTGGCCCGGTTCGTCATTTTCCGGTTCCTTTCCAGGAAGGAATTATAGGTTGCTATCGGCGAGCCGGGTGCTGAAACAGGAGAAGCTGTAATGACCACCGATGCAACGGACGGTTTATCAACGGCTGCAAATACATCCACATTCCCCAGTAGAAATAAACCAAGGGCCAACAACAGGCGAAATTTCATCTGAAAAGCAATTTGAAGAGCGAAAGCAAGTTACATGAATTACGGAAGGTGGGTTCGCCCAAAATTCCTGCACCCTGCTCAGGCGGCTCTCTGCCTCCTTCTCAGGGTCGAACCATCATTCTTCCCTGGGCTTGCTGAACCCCGCTTTGCAACACATAAGCATAAACGCCCGCCGAAAGCCCGTTGAGGCTCAGCGATTGTGTACCGGTGGTGAGTTGCCACACCTGCACCAGCTTTCCATCGAGCTGAAATACTTTCAAAACACCCTGGGTCTGCATTCCGGCAATTTCCAGGTTGGTATTCTCCTGCGAATAAGTTACTGTGAGGGGCACCTCGGGCAAGGTTATTTCTACCACCGGTGAGATACGTGCCGTGCCGTCAGGGGCAATTCCTTTTACCCGATAAAACACTTGCTGGCGGGCGGGAATTGCTTTGTCCAGGTACGTATAAGCTTTGCTACCGTCCGCCCATACATCTGTTACCCCTTCGAAAGAATAGCTGTCGAGGCTTCTCTCCAGCTCAAAGCGCACATAATCTGCACTTGAGGCCACTTCCCAGGTGAGTTGCTGTCCTTTTCCGGTCAAATAGCGACCACTAAGTGTAGGGAGAGCTTGAGTAAGAATGCACGAACTTACGGTGAGCAGGGCCATGGGGCTACCTGAAGGAGCAGGGTCAAAACAAGTAGCAGCGGTGGAGTAGCCCATTTTTTCATCCCCTCCGGCAATGTCATCAGCGCTTAGGGTACGGGAGGTAGTTCCGTTTACAATAGCGTAGTGCATAACTGCACCGGCATCGATCACGTGGCCCAGCCCATGCGCATGGCCGGTTTCGTGCAAAGCAACCGATTCAAAATCGAACTCGGTACCGCCGGTAAGGCCCGGGCCGTAGTTCCAGGTAAAGCCAGTAAAGGGCGGGTCAGCAAATTGATAATCTACCTCCGTTAACCACCAAACGGTATTTTCCTGCTCGCAAAACGCCAAGGCTCCACCTCCATTAAATCGACTGGTTGCCCTTCCCAATACGCCTAATGGGAGACCGGGATCGAATAGCACTGTGCATTCCCCATCACTGGCAATAGCCGAAGTAGCAACTGCTGAGGTATCCACCCAAAAGTTGACGAAGGTGGCACATCGCCAGGTTTCAACCGCACGCTCAAAAGGCGCTTTGGCCGCCGAGGCGAAAAATGCACTGTTCATTTTTAACGTATAGCCGCCGCCACCATTGAGGTCGCGCAAGTAATAACGCTGCCGGGTGGAGGAGGCAAAGTTTAAGAATGCGGAATTGATACTCAGGTGCGCAAAACGGATGGTGAGGGGGCTCGAAGATGCAAAAAGATTGGCTACCTCAAAAGTCCCTGATCCTGTCTGGGTAGGCACTTTCACCGAAATATCTGTCGTTGTCCAGCTGTTGATGTCCGTAGGCACAGGTTCGTAGATCAGGGTTGCTCCTCCGTCGTTGGCATTGGGAAACCACACGGTATCTGAAGCACCAAAGCCGGAACCAGAGATCAGCAACCAATCGAGGGTATTGACCGTGCCTGCATAAGCCGGATTGGGGGTAAATGAAGTAATGGCACGCGGAACGGCAAGGGTGCCGCCGGTATAGGGCCGGGGTCGGTAGGGCCTCCCCTCAGGGGTTACGGGCTCCTGACCGGTGAGTGCCGCCACCTGGGTAAGGAGCTCAAATTCGGTTTGGGGCGACTCAGCGTGGAGGTCGTAGTAGAGGCCATGCTCTTCGGTAAGGGCGCCTTGGGCATCGGCTACGGACAAAGTCTGAATCATGCCGGGCTTGGCCAATGCCAATTCAGGCGACTGCACCACGGGGGCAGATTGGTCGAGCATGAGGGCGTATCGCTTGCCAGGCAACATAGCTAAGGAAGGAAAAACCAATGCAGCAGCCCCTTCAACCGTACCTCCGGGGGTGATAACGGCTACTTCTGTATCAGACTTGGCATTCTTCAACCAGGCATCGACCTGAATGATGTTTGCCGTCCAGATATTCCCCTGGGCGTCCTGATAACAGGTGGCCGAGGTCATTTTCCCGATCACCATTTCACTGGCGGCATTTACGCGGGTGTTAAACGCAACCGGATAGGTCATGCACTGCGCCTGAAGCAGGCTTCCGGTTATTATGGAAATCAAGCACAAGCTTAAGTTGCGGAAATATCTGGCCATGTTCGGGTGGAGTGTAATAAGCAGCGTAAGCTAGCTTAACTCTCATTGAGGCTCCGTTCTATTTTCTCAAATATCTTTCTAATGAAAAAAAAGTTCTGTTTTCCCAGATGTTTCGCCCGAACAATTAATTCTCCGCAATTCGCTTATGCAGTTTACCTGCTTGAACTACCCTTTGATGGCAGACATGCCTTTGCCCCCGGATAAATATTGCCACAGGTCAATGACGAATATGATTTGTTTGTATGGCAGCCCGGTAAAAAATTTCTAGTTTTGGCCGGGTTGAAAAAAAATAGCTATACATGAAAAATCGCGTATTGGTGCTCACAGGGGGCGGAGACTGCCCGGGACTTAACGCAGTAATCAGGGCAATCGTGAAACGTGCCGATAAAACCTCCGACTGGGAAGTGTGGGGATGCCGCGATGCGTTCAACGGCCTGCTCTGGGATCCTATCGAAATTTTCCCTTTACACAACGCCGAAGTGGCAGGCATTCACGTGCGGGGAGGTACCATTATCGGCACCACCAACAAAGGAGGCCCCTTTGCCTGGCCCGTAAAACAAGCCGATGGCAGCTGGATAGCCGAAGACCGCTCCGATGAATTGATCGAACGCATGGCCGAAAACCATATCTCTGCCATCATCAATATCGGAGGAGATGGCTCACAACGCATTTCACAAAAGTTGTATGAGAAAGGCGTAAACATCGTTGGGGTTCCCAAAACCATCGACAACGACCTGTCGGCCACCGACAATACTTTTGGTTTCCAGACTGCCGTGCAGATTGCTACCGAATCGCTCGACAAGCTCGTTTCTACCGCCGAAAGCCACAACCGGGTACTCGTGATGGAAGTGATGGGCCGAGATGCCGGATGGATTGCCCTCCATACCGCCGTTGCCGGTGGAGCAGAAGTATGCCTCATTCCCGAAATCCCGTATGACATCAACAAGGTAGTGGAGCGCATTGAACAGCGCTACGACCATCGCCACCGTGGCTTCGCCAATATCGTTATTGCCGAAGGAGCCAAGCCTAAAGACGGTACCGTGGTATCGGTAAAAAGTACCGAAGCAGGTTACGAAAATCCGCTGCTGGGAGGAATTGGCTACCAATTGGCCAACGAACTGAAGAACGCAAGTTGCCCCGGAGATATCCGCGTTACCGTGCTCGGCCATGTGCAGCGGGGAGGAACCCCTATCGCTTACGACCGCGTGCTGGCCACTCAGTTTGGCGTCCGTGCCTTCGAACTTGTGCTCGAAAGCAAATTTGGGCAAATGGTTGCCTATCAAAACCACGCCATTACCGATGTTTCATTCCTCGAGGCCACGAGCAAATACAATTTTGTAAGCCCCGACAACTACCTCCTGCATACCGCTCGGTCGATTGGAGTTAGCTTTGGAGATTAATCACGCTTAACGCTTTTCAATATCCGGAAACTCTTTGCCAATATCAGCCTGGTCGTCCTGCTCAACGTCCTGGTGAAACCGGTGTGGATTCTGGTCGAAAATGTGGTGCATAACTACCTCGGCCATGAAGACTGGGGGTTGTACACCGCGATGTTTGCGCTGGGTTTTTTGTTCGTTACCCTCGCCGACTTTGGCACCAATGCTTTCACCGCCAAGCAGCTTGCCAGCGATCCGGGCAAGTTGCAGCACTATTATCCTACCCTGCTGGGTATGCGGCTGGTGATGGCCATGGCTTTTCCTTTACTGATGATCACGATCGGGAAATACGTGTTTTTGTTCAACGACAAACACCTCTACTTCCTTTTTCTGGCCAGTCTGGTCCATGCTGCTGCACAAATGCTTCAGTTTTTCAGGTCGTATGTGCAGGCATTTCAAAAATTCAACCTCGATGCCTTTGCCTCTGTGGCAGACCGTGCCCTGTTGCTGATCTTCACGGGTGGACTGTTTTGGTGGGGACTAAGCCTGGAATCATTTGCCTGGGCGCGTATCCTCTCCACGGGACTGGCGGCTATCGGGCTTTTTCTGCTGGTGCATCGTTTTTCGGGAAAATTGCGTCCGGCCTTTGAGCGAGCCATCAGCCTCGACATCCTGAGGCTCAGCCTGCCTTTTGCCCTTTACACCGTGGTCTATGCGGTGCACGACAAAGTGGATCAGGTGATGCTTGAACGCATGATCGGCGAGCACGAAACCGGCCTCTACGTGGGTGCCTACCGCTGGATGGATGCCCTGAGCATGTACCTCTGGACGGTACTCCCGATTTTCTTTGCCCGCTTCGCCTTTCACCTACACGACTACAAAGAGCAGGAAAAACTCGTTCGTTTCGGGCAAATGGTCCTGGCTTTCCCCCTCATTCTGGGCGGTCTATTCATTATTTTTTATGGAAATACCCTGCTTTTCCTGTTCACCAACTCCACGGCATCAGAGCTCGAAACCATCCGCGAATGCCTGCGTGCCCTTGGGGTAGCCCTGATTCTCAACAGCATTACCTCCATCATTAGCACCCTGCTCACCGCTACCGGATTTGAACGACAGGTAAACCGCATGGCCCTGGCAAGTGTAGTGCTCAACGTTACCCTCAACGCCCTGGTGATTCCCCGTTTTGGTGCCGTCGGCAGCGCATGGACAACAGTCGCCAGTTATGCTTTTCTCGACATCCTATACGTTACCTACGCCGCCCGCAAACTCCCCATCGAACTGCCTTGGGTGCAGATGCTGCGGCTCGTTGCCCTGGCCCTCGCTGGGGGCGTGGTGTACCAATACGCCCATGTAAATGGCTGGCAATGGTGGACGGCCCTATCCGTCACGAGTCTTATCCTTGTGGCAGGCGCATGGTCCTGGGGCATGTTCAAAAACCTTGGCCTTAGCCGTCACGAATCATGAAAAGCGCAGGCCTTCCCCCGGTCTGTCATGTTACGGTGCTGAACCCGGCGAGGCATCCGCGCATTTTTTACAAATGGGCCTGGTCACAAAAGGAACTGGGCCATGAGGTTACGGTTATTGGGCAAGACTCTTCGCCTGCTCCCTACCAAATGGCGGGTATCCGCATCGTGCCCATTCGTCCGTTTGGTCGGGCTTCGCTCAGGCGTTGGCTGGCCCCCATATGGCTGCTGGGGATGTGCCTGCGTGTAAAGGCAAAGGTATTTGTCATTCACGCCCCAGACCTTCTGCCGACCGCTGTGTTTCTGAAGGTATTTTTTCGCAAAAAAATCATCTACGACGTACACGAAGACTACGCCCGCAGCCTGACCTTCGGCGACCACCACCCTGCCTGGCACCGCTGGCTGGCCGATATTTGGCGGACCTGGGAATGCTGGGCAGCCCGCAGGTTCGACCGCATCGTATATGCCGAGGCCTGCTATCAGGGCATGCTTCATGTAAAGAAAGAAAAGGTATTTGTGCTGGAAAATAAATTCTCAGACCGGGCCGCAACTGAAGGACATTACCCTATACCCGAAGTACCATACCTGCTTTATACCGGCACCCTGGCACCGGAGTGGGGCGTGATGGCAACCCTTGACTTTTGGGAATCTTTGGTACCAAAAAACCCGATAAGACTCGTTATCGCTGGTTTTGCTGCGAATAATACCTTTCTGGAGCAACTCCGGGCGCGTATTTCGGCTTATCCTTTCTCCGCACAAATCGAGCTTATCGGCGGCGACACGCCTGTTCCTTATGGACAAATCCTCGCCCTCATCAGGGGTTCTGTAGCCGGAGCGGCCTTTTACCAGCTCACTCCCGCCATCGAGGGAAAGCACCCCAGCAAGTTTTACGAGTTTCAGGCGCTGGGTAAACCGCTGTTTTTTACCCCTTTTGAAGATTGGGTGGACTATGACGCTCATGCCCCTCTCGGGATTCCTTGGGAAAGCGGCCAATCTGTAGCCGATGCGTGGGAGGCCCTTTCAAACTGGCAGGATCGCTCTGCCAAGCTGGATAAGGCAGCTTGCTTTTGGACAAATGAAGCAGTAGCAGGGGTAATGGCGGGGCTAAAGTAAACCTGGCCAGGCCAGTACGATGTCCGGATTTCCCAAGTTCTTGTATTTCCCGGAGTCAGGCCTACTCCCCGTCGGATTCCTTTTCCTACTCCTTTGGCCATTCCACCTCTTCGTACACCTCTGCCAACGTAAGCTTCAGGTCGCCTATCCGGATCTCGTCTGTGGGTGAAACGAATACAGAAAAAAGCCATTCCTCTTCCTTGCGGAGGTATAATTCCACTTTGGTCGTGGTTTGCGAAACGAGCAAAAGGGCTTCCAGCGAAGGAATTTGCAGGTAGCGAGGGAGTTTGTTGTCGCGGTCGTGGTTTTCGGTTCCGGGCGAAAGCACCTCCACCAATAGGCGGGGATAGCGCTTGATGTAGCGGTCCTCTTTGTCGCGCGGGTCGCAGGTAAGCATCACATCCGGGTACACGTAGTATTCGCCGGGGATAAGCTCCAGTTTGAGGTTTTCTATATATGCTTTGCAACCTTTAGCTAACGATCTTGACTTGAGCTGGGCGTAAATATTGCCTGTGATCTCATTATGCGCATCGCTGGTCCCGGCCATGGCAAATAACTCGCCACGGTAGTACTCCGACCTTAACGGGTTTTGCTCTTCCCTTTCGAGGTATTCTGCGACAGAGTGATCCATGAACGTGCGGGTGAGTATTCCAGAGGATGAAAATACGTTTTTTTGAGGAGGTGGGGTGCACTTGTCCCCCTTCCTATATTCCTGAATGTCTTTCTGGTAAAATAATAGACTTCGGGGCAATGCAATACGGGCAAATTTTACCTAAAAAAATCTCCCACCCTCAAAATCCCACCTGCCTCAACACCGTCCTCCCCATCGGCACCAAATCCACCTCTTCCTTTTTCCCTGAGGCTGTATTTTCGAGTTGCACCCGGAGTGTCTGGCCTAGCAGAATCATGGGCGTATTGGCTACATAGCGGAACCGGGCGACGCCTTTCACCGGCTGGTAGAACCGGTCTGAAAAACCGGGCAGGTAGGTGCGGCCCGTGCTTTCCGCAGACGCGATGGGCAGCGCATATGCCTGTACCCCAACGAAAAAGTAGTGCTCATTTTTGGAGGAAACCACCACCCTCGGCACGGTACTAAACGCAAGTGCAATAGAATCTTCGCTCGAAAACAAACGCCTGATAACCACAAAGCCATTTTCTTCCTTCCAGTTCTCTGAGGTCTCGATGCCGGTCGCCCAGGCGGGTTTACGGATTTTGAGGGTAAAATCTGCAGGGCTTACCTGCGAAAGATGGAACACAAACCGATTGCCGGCGGGGTAGTCTGTTTCCGTACGGATAACGATTGTCTTTCCGCCCAGGGTGGTATGGAGTTCATTCGGGAGGAGCAACGCAGCCACGAGGGTACTGTCGCCCTGACGCATCCAGGCATTTTGCACGAAATAGGGCGAAATCTTCCCAGCGTTCGGGGTGCAGCAAACGGCTACATCCTGATGCACAGGCGAGTACTTGTAGCGGGTTTGGTTGCGGCCGGGCTCGGCTTCTCCGTTTTTGGTGCCGAGCATTTCGTAGGAATTATCCGTTTTGAGGTAGGCGATGCACGAATGGTTGGGGTCGCGCGCGCCCTGGGCGGCGTTGTAGAAAATATTCTCCATCAGGTCGCCATACTGCGCGTGGCCCGACAACCTGAGCAAGGTGGCGTAGCTGTCCATCAACTCGTGAATAGAGCAATATTCGTAGCCCACATCTGTGGCATCTGCATCCCTTTCGCCAATCCATTCATCGCCGATGGGCCCTCCTGCCGGGGTGGTTGCACGTGCGATTCGCCCGAGGTAAATGTCGAGCGCGCGTTGCAAAGTGCTGTCGTCCGACCCATAAGCGGCCAATGCCAGCGGGCGCAGGTGCTCGTATGTATGTACGCCATGCGCCTTTAGCCGATACGCCGGGTCGAGGATATTAGCCAATTGAGCATCGGCTTCTGAAGCATGGTTTTTGGAAAAATTCTGATAGAAAAAAACGGCGTAATCGAGGTATTTGCGATCGCCCGAAAGCTGGTACATGCTGTGGAGCACATCCGTGAAGGTCAGACCGTGCGACACGCCCCCCGTGAAGCCGTCTCCGGCAAAAAAAGGTTCTGAGGCATTGACCGGGTAATTTGTCATCACATTGTCCACCGCCCGCACAAGGGCTTTCCACACTTTAGGGTCGTTGGTGCCTTCGTAATAAGCGAGCAGGCCGCGGTAGAGCGTGGCTTTTGACCACAATTCTCCGTTTTCTGCCTGAAAATGATACCGAAGCTCCGGCGAATAAATGCCGAGATAACCGTCGGCGTCCTGGGTTTTCAGGATAGCGGTGATATAGCGGTCCACCTTGTCTTTTTGAGCAGAATCGCCCACGAGTAACACGTTGCGAATATAGCCATCCCACCAGTTCGACTGGGTTTCGGAGTTCCACCACTTGTACTGATAGTCGCCCTCTGCATCGCCCGACTTCAGGTTGCCGAGGTCTTTTGCCTCCGAATGGGCATGCAAACGCCCGGCACCGTAGATCGGGTCGTGGATCAGGTCCGGAACCAGGTCGTCGAGGTGCCCGACAAACCCATCCAGATCGGCTTCCATCTGTGTTTTCAGCCAGCCCGTAGGCTGAATACTGCCAAAAGGAAGGGGTTCGAATGCTCCCATGATGGGCGTCTTTTCAGGGCTTGCTTGCTTACAACCCGCCAATAAGAGTACCAGTAAGGAGAATAGCAGAAGGTATTTCATGGCTGAATCATGTTGAAGATGAGGGTTCCGCCGTTTCGAAGCGCATCGAAGGGCAGCACGGGGGAACTAAGGGGTTGATTATTCAGCAAGACCTGCTGGTAGGTGTAATTCTCGCTGGACAGGTTTTGGGCATCGATGGTGAAAGTTTTGTTCGCTGGCAAATGAATGACCACCTGGTCCACCTGGGGAGCGCCGAGGACAAAATCAGCTCCGCCGCCGTTCACGGGATAAAATCCCATACAGGCAAAAAGGTACCAGGCCGACATTTGACCGCAGTCGTCGTTGCCGATCATGCCGTCGGGGGTATTGTTGTGAAAATCTTCCACCACTTTTCTCAGGTAAAAATGCCCCTTCGCAGGATGAGCAGTGAAAGCAAACAGGTAAATCACGTGGTGGCCAGGTTCATTGCCGTGGGCGTACTGCCCGATCATCGCCTCCTGCCCGAGAAACTTATTGGGATTGGGAGATTCGGTGGTGAAAAACTGGTCGAGTTTTTCCTCAAATGCCGCCTCTCCACCCAGCAAAAGCTTCATTGCGGGCACATCCTGCTGGGCATTGGTCCAGAAATATTGCCATGCATTGGCTTCGGTATAATCGCCGGGGTTGTTCATCGGTGAAGTCGCTGTCAGGGGATCAAAAGGCGCTCTCCATTGACCGTAGCTGTTTTTTCCCCGAAAAAAACCCGTACCCGGATCGAACAGATTTTGATAATACAGGGACCGAAGACCAAATACCCGGGCAGAAGCGGTATCATCCAGGAGTTCAGCCATCTTCGCTACACAGGCATCATCAAAACTGCTTTCCAGCGTTCGCGACACGGCCTCATTGTCGAGACTATCGAAAGGATAGTAGCCGTATTGGTTGTACAGGCGCCAGTTTGAATTGAGGTGGCTGAGGGTCGAAGTTCTGATCATTGCCTGCAATGCCTCATGAGGATCGAAGCCCGTAAACCCCCGCTGATAAGCCGAAAGGATCATGGGAATGGCGTGGTTGCCGATCATGCAGTAATTGTCCTTGCCCCATGCCGACCAGATGGGTAAAAATCCGGCTGCCTCATGGTGAAGGAGCAAGGACTTAACCATGTCGTTGATCCGCTCCGGCGCTATCACCTGGAGCAGTGGAAAGGCCCCCCTGTAAATATCCCAGTTAGAGAAGGTAGAGTAATACGCCTTGCCGGGCGCCACCTCAATGGAATCATTGGCGCCCCGGTAAAGCCCATCTGCATCGGCAATGTTGGAGGGCTGTAGCAGCAAATGGTACAGCGCGGTGTAAAAAATCTCTTTCTTTTGGGGAGTCGTGATCACCTCCAGCCGCGACAAGTAACCATTCCAGCTATCGTGTGCCTGTTGGCGGATTTGTTCAAAATCCCAGCCCGGAATTTCTGCAACAAGGTTATTCGCCGCCCCCTCTACCGATACAGCAGACAAGGCCACTTTCACTTGTAGTTGATGAGGGGCATCCAGGTGAAATGTCAACACGTATTTCGGTGCTTTTTCCCCGGGCAGGGGGGGCAGGGTATCGCAAAGGTCCCAGGCGTGGTCAAATTGAATGACGAAGAAATAGCGCCTTTCCACCCAGTTACGGGTATGGCAATAACCGCTGATGTTGCCGCCGGGCGTTACCTCCACCTGGCTGTCAAGCACGAGGCTGTCGGCCAGAAAACGCAACCTATGCTGAAGATTCACCATAAGCTGCGCTGTCGGCCCGGGGAAGGTATAGCGATGAAAAGCCACCCTTTCGGAGCAGGTCAATTCTACCTGCACGCCATCTTTTTTCATCACGGAATAATAACCGGGGCGGGCGGTCTCTGATTTTTTGACGTATCGGTACGAAGCTTCCGGTTGCGGAGTATCTGCAAAAGGCATCAGAAGCACATCTCCCATTTCGCTGATACCGGTACCGCTGAACCTCGTTTGCGAAAAGCCAAGGATCACGCTGTCTCGGTACTGATACCCGCTGGTGTAGTCCCACCCCAGATCGCGGTTATCGGGGCCGGGCTGCACCATGCCAAAGGGCATCGAAGGACCGGGAAAAGTATGGCCTGTGCCGTCGGTGCCGATGAAGGGGTTAACGAATGAGGTGTAATCCGTTGTGGGTTGTGGCCGATGGCAACCCGCGATCAGCAGCAACAGGCCCACGCTAAGGGATAAAGGCTTCATCTCAGGAGATTGAGGGTGGCATAAATACCGTTCGCAGGTGTTCCCTCATCCATTGATTGATGACCCACTGATCACCGGTGGGTTGAAGGGTATAGGGCAGGGCAGGCATATAGGGCGCCGGTCCAAACTCAGGCGTAATGGTCATGGTTCCGAGGCCCTGGGCAGATTTTACGGTGAGCAAATCCCTCCACCAACCGGTGAAACGGTCGAGGTAGGTTGCCCATTCCGGAGCCCGGGGGTCGTTTACCTGCGGTCCCTGCTCAAAGCCAATCCGTGCATGGAGATGACCTACATGGGGCGCAATCAGGCTAAGCAACTCTTCCTGGCCTTGCAACAAGCTTTCCGACACCGTGCAGAAATGAGTGTAATCAGCCACCAGTTCTATTTCCGGAAAGCGCTGGAGGTAGCCCATGAGCGTGGGCGCGTGAAAAGAAAATCGTCCGCGATGGGTTTCGTGAAGTACCCTTATGCCGCTTTTGTCAGAAAAAACCGCTGCAGATTCGATCGCCCGGCAATTATCTGAAAAAGAGAAATAGTCCTTGCCCGTGTGCGCATTGATAAAATCGGGATTCAGTTCGGCGAGAATGTCCAGCTTTTTTCCATAGCGAATCAGAAAATCCACCACCGACTCTCCGGGTACCGGGTCGATGATGCACTGGGCGATAAAACGAAAATCGGGCGTTGTGCGGCGGAGGGCGCCTAATTCTCTGCGAAAGTTGTTTAGAAAAATGGGATCCTCCGGCAGGTTTATTTCCACTCCGTCATACCCTGCGGCCTGTACCCGATCCAGAAATTGCGCAGCCGAAAATGCTTCCTGCCCCCAGTGCGGACAGACGTATTGCAGATTCATGGGCGTTCGAAAATGATCGGGTTGAGGGGAGACTGGATCACCTCACCCACGTGTGCGCCGGGGCACCAGCTGTTCCAATCGTTTATCTGATTTTCATTTTCAGGTTGCTTGAGGCGCATATCGGCGTCCATGTAAATGATGGTCATTACCTTGCGCATATGGCCGCTGCGGTTAGCGCCTGCCCGATGAAATACCCAACCGGAGTGAAAGCTCACCTCGCCGAGGTCAAAGGGCTCACTCACCCGGGGAAAATCGGTTACCCGCAGGCGTTTTTCGATGATTTGCTCGCTTTCGTCTCCGATGCTGAGTTCGCGGCCATCGACCACCACATGGCTCCCGGCACTAAATTCCAACGGCCCCATGTCCATCGGGGTAGCCTGCAAAGGCATCCAGGCCGTCACGGTTTTGTCGGTTTCGAGGGGCCAGTAATACTGGTCGGCGTGCCAGGGCGTAATTCCTCCGCCTGCTTCTTTGTACAGCGCCTGGTCGTGGTAAAGCCGAGCACCGCGGGTTTGCATCAGGTCGCTGGCAATCTGGCCGAGGAGGGGGCTGAGCACCAGTTCGCGGATAAGTTCATCTTCCTGCCAGAGGTTAAAGAGCTGCAAAAAGGCTTTGCCGTAGGTATCGCGCTGGTCGAGGGGGCGCTCCTCCTGGCTCATGATCGCTACCCTTTCTGAAATACAGGCATTGAAAAAAGCGATAGCTTCGGCACTCAATACCTGCCGGAGCTTGATAAAGCGGTTTTTCTGGTAAAAGGCAATTTGCTCCGGGGTAAGCGCATAAGGCTCACGAAGGAAGGCCTGGAGGGTTTCGGGCAGCAGGGGCATGGGGTATTTTTTATCAAATGTCGCCGGAAAGGAGATTCCAAAAACATACATTTTCCCCAAAAAATAATACTATATGGACATACCAAGATCAATTTTCGTGATATTTTTGGAAATTATCCATGAAACCCCGCCTCGAAAACCTGGCCCACGTAGCCGGCCCCACCAGCTACCACTCCTTTGAACTGGAGGTTCCGACCTTTCCTTTTTTCTGGCATTACCACCCCGAGTACGAGCTTACCTATATCACCGAGGGGCGAGGTCAACGCCTCGTGGGGGATAGTTTTGCGCCTTTTGGGCCGGACGACCTCGTGCTGGTGGGCCCTAACCTGCCCCATACCTGGGAGTCACAGGCACAGCCCGATGGTACCTGTTCGGCACAAGTGGTGCAGTTTTCCCACGACTGGGTCCGCCGGGTGATGCCCCTGCCGGAGTTTCAGGCGGTGTACGACATGCTCGCCCGATCCCATACAGGTTTGCTGTTCGCCGCACCCGACGCCCGTCAGCAAGCGCTATTTGACCGGGTGCAACATCAAAACGGGACCGGTTCGCTATTGGCCCTCCTCGAATTACTCGCAGGTTTATCGATGCTTTCGGCAAAGCCGCTGGCCGGTGCAGGATTTACCCCGGTGGTAGGCGCTCAAAGCCAGCACCGGATACAGGCAGTGGTAAACTATGTGCAATCGGCTACGGGGGAGGTTTCCGTATCGGAAGCCGCTGTGCAGGTTCACCTTTCGGAGAGTGCCTTTTGCAAATTTTTCAAACGGGCCCTGGGCCTCACCTTCACCGACTACGTGAATGAGGTGCGCATTGCCCGGGCCTGCACCCTGCTCAAAGCCACCGATTTGCCCATTCATCAAATAGCCATCCAATCCGGCTTCGACAACCTGGCCTACTTCAACCGGATATTTTTGAGGAAAAAAGGCGTGCAGCCGGGGAGGTTTCGGCGGGGGTGAGGGGCCAGGCGACAGGAGAAATTAGGGTGAATTTTACCAGAAAATAACCGACTGACGCCCAACCCAGCTTCCGGAGAGCGCTGTTGCGAACTAGGGAAGTCGTATTAAAAGTGGTCGAATTCAACCACTTTTAAAATCGGATTGTAGCGCAACTGCGCCTGTCCCTCCCTTCCACAAATAATTCCTTAACTTCGGGCCAGAACCAACAGCAAATGGCTATCTCCCTCAGCGCCCTCGTACCCCTCGACCGATACAACTGGGAACTTTGTCTCGAAATCAAAATGTCAGCCGAACAGCAGTTGTTTGTGCCGCCCATTTTGTATTCGCTCGCCCAATCGAAGTTCGAAAACCTCACGCCTTACGGCATCATGCACGGCGACGACATCATCGGCTTTATCATGTACGGCGAATTTTCGGGCATTTGCTGGATCAACCGCATCGTAATAGATGTCGATTACCAGCGGCTGGGCATCGGCACTTCGGCCATCATTGAGCTGATTCAGATGCTCAAGGGCAATTTCCGCTGTCGCGAGATCCGCACGAGCTATGCCGATGGCAATTTTGCCGCCGAGCAGTTTTTTCAGGCGCTGGGCTTCCGCCCCATCAGCGAACCCATCGATGGCGAAGTGGTTGCGACCTACGAAGGCCATATCCACGTTTAACTCGTCTGGCTATGTCGGCTCCGGTAGATTCAAGCAAGGTGCAGATAGAAGCTGGCTGGAAAAAAGCCCTCACCAGCGAATTTGAGCAGCCCTATTTTGCGGAGCTCAAGCAATTTTTGCTGGAAGAAAAAAACGCTGGTGCCCTGGTCTATCCGCCCGGCAACCTCCTGTTTAATGCGTTCAACAGCACTCCTTTTGAGCAGGTAAAAGTGGTCATTCTGGGCCAGGACCCCTATATCAACCCCGGACAAGCACACGGACTGAGCTTTTCGGTGCCCGTGGGCATAGCTCCTCCCCGGTCGTTGGAGAATATTTTTAAAGAACTCGCCCAGGATGTAGGCTTCCGGCACCCCAACCACGGCAACCTCGAAAAATGGGCTTCCCAGGGGGTACTGCTGCTCAATGCCATCCTTTCGGTGCGGGCCGGGCTATCTGCTTCACACCAAGGCAAAGGCTGGGAGCGCTTTACCGATGCAGCCATCCAGGCATTGAATGCACAGCGAGAGGGCATCGTATTTTTGCTTTGGGGCAGCTATGCCCAGCAAAAAGGTGCCATGATCGACCCGAATCGCCACCGGGTATTGACCGCGCCGCACCCTTCGCCGCTTTCTGCCCATAGAGGATTTTTCGGCTGCCGCCATTTCTCCCAAACCAACGAGCTCCTGCAAGCCTGGGGAAAATCGACCGTAAACTGGCAGCTGTAACCTGTTTATTCAAAGAATATCCCTTATTCGCCCGATTAATTAAGGCTGGTCCGCGCTAACGGGATGCGGCCAATTACATTTTTCGTGGTTTTCCGGGAAAGACACCGCCGGCATATATGCCAATTTGAGCCTTCAACTCAACTTGAAATTGTATGCAAAAAACGATCTTCCTCGCCCTTGTTTTCATGGGTAGGCTATGCTCTTCTTCTTTATTTGCCCAAACCCAGCTCCCGCTTGACAGCACCTTTGGCACAGCAGGCGTCTATACCTACGTAGCGGGCGGATATGTGCAGGATGTGGTCAAGCTCCTGGTGTTACCCAACGACCAGCTCCTGGTTTTTTCTCAATCAAACCTGCAAACGGGAGGCGGCATCAGCGAAGTCACGAAGCTGCGCACCGACGGCACCCTGGATACGGGGTTCGGCCAGTTTTTTGGGCGGGCTGCCTACGGCACCAACCAGGGCGGTATTCCGGGGAGTATGCGATTTTGGGATGCGACCCTCGATGCGCAAAATCATATTTTGATTACGGGCTACTACGCGCTACCGGGCTGCTCGGGCTGTGGCTACAACTTTTTTGTGCTCAAACTCCAGCCTAACGGCCGCAGAGACAGCACATTCGGAACCGATGGCTTTGTGAGCTACAACCTCAGGGGGCCTGTTACGCAGATACTGGCAGAAGCCACCTCCATTGCCCTGCAGACGGATGGAAAAATAGTGGTTGCGGGAAGCTATGGATCTTTTGTTACCGGCATTTTTGTAGCCCGGCTACTAACTACGGGCCAATTAGACTCCACCTTTAGCAACGATGGCTACCTCACCAAGGACATGGAAACCATCAATTTTAACCCGGCAAAAGTAGGGCTGCAATCGGATGGAAAAATCGTGGTGGGGGCGACCTACCGCAAACTCGGACAAAGTTCCCCTTCGGGTATTTCCAATGTGATGCAGTTTGGGGTGCTGAGGCTGCTGCCCGATGGTACCCCTGACCCCGACTTTGGCAACCTTGCTGTGGGGTTAGCCACTTACCATTACCAACCTTCAATCGGCGGTTTTAACCCGTCAATACCGGGGCCTATGGTCGTGATGCCCGACGACCGCATCATGATGGCTGGTTCGGTAACGCAGGACGAAGGCACCGGCGATTTTCTCTACGGATATGGAGGTCTGCGAATTACCCCCAACGGACAGCCAGACTCCCTTTTTCAGGTTCCGGATGGCATCGGCGCCTTTTATTTTCTAACAACCGGCAGTGAAAACGACGAGGGCGCCAATTCCCTTCTGATTGACGAAGCAGGAAACTCCTATGTCGGAGGCTATTCTTACCGGGATATAAACGGGGTAAGCGGATTTGGACTCGTGCACAGAAGGCTTGCCAACGGCAGTCCCGACACGACGTTCGGAGACAGGGGGCTCGTTTATTTTCAGGTAGCGGGGGTACAAACGGACATCCGTCAAATGGCCTTTAATTCGAAGAAAGAGCTGATTATCGCCGGGAAAATGTACTCCCAACCCCAAGCGGGCTTTTATGTAACGGCGTATCAGTTGCCCGGAATTTCAACCCGACAGGAGACCCTATACCCCGAAGTATCCTATCAGGTATTTCCGAATCCGGCACAGGAAACCCTCCACCTTCGGTTTGCTGAAGCGCATAAACGCCAGGTCCGCTTATTCGATATGCAAGGCAGAGTCGTGATGGCTACTCAAACCAGCTCAGATTTAGCGCTGAAACTGGACGTAGCCAACCTGAGCGAAGGTGTCTATTTGCTTCAAATTCAAGACCTTAGCTTCGGCCGACTACACACCTCCCGCGTGATAATTGCCCCCTGATCCAAAAAAATAACCTCCGGTGATGAGCCGGAGGTTCGCCTTTGGGTAGAATGTTTGATCGCGTTCAACCGTAGATAGGGGTGGGTTCTTCTACTTGTCCGGCGTATAGTTTGCAGAGGTCGAGGGTGTCCAGGTCATATCCTAAGACTTGCTTGGCTTCTTCCAGTTTAGGATTCGCAGCCTGGCGAAAATACTCCGAGGCTTTGTGGAGCACACTCCCTTCTATCTGGTTTTCAATCCAGGGGCGGAGGTTCATCTTACCGGATGCCTGCAGCGCCTTGAGGTAGTACACGATGGAGATGTTTTTCACATTCCGGCTTTGGGCCATTTCTTTCAGCGATTTTCCTTCCATTACCAAGGCCTTTACTTCTCTGGCTCCGGTCTGAAAGCTTTTGCGGATGAGGCCGGTGCGGTCATCAAATTCTTTACGCTCGAGCACCTGCTGGGTAGCTTTCAGGATGAGGTTGCGGGTAGCGAGGGACACCTTGCGCATGCCGGGCAGGTTGATAAGTTCGCTATCGGAGGTAGGCAGCACATCTGAAATGCGGCGCATGGCAAAGTTGGAGAAAATCTCATAGGGCATTTTGCTCTCCTGATCGGCCAGTTGCTTGCGCACGGTGCGGAGGCTGTCGTAGAGTTCGTTTTTGAACCAGTTGCGGCGAACATCGCTTTCGAACACCACAAGCATTTCGGGACTATCCATGAACTGCCTGCCGATTTCGCTGATTTCCAGGGTACCAAATTCCTCATTTGCTACCCGCAAGTGCCCAATACCTAACAGGCAATAGATCAGGTCTTCGATACGGTTGTTGTACAATTTGCTCAATACGCCATAGGTTTCGAGCTGGTGGAATTTCTCGATGCGGGCCTCGTCGGTGAAGCTGCCACGCAGGATGCTGGTAAGGGTTGAGGCTCCGCAAGGCTTGTCGAGCAGCAGCACGGTTTTCAGGATCTGGGTGGCTTCCATGCCGATGTTGATCTCAACTTCCTGACGGGTGGTGGGGGTGTAATTGTTTTGCATGAGTGAAATAAATTTGCTGTTTGAATTTTGATTGATACAAAGCAACACAGGTCTCATTTGACCAGGATGGAAACAAAACGGTAACAGGTAAGGCTGAAAACAACGGGTTTAACTCACGAAAGCAAGGATAAACACATTTTCAACTCACTGATATTCAATTATTTACAAAGTGGACACTCAACACACCCTGGTAAATTCCAAAGAAGGAAAAACATGCAAAAAAGCATCGGAATCATGCGAAAAATCGTCAGATCCCTCCACTTTTTATTTTCAAACAAAGAAAAGGGGCCTGCTAAGGCCCCAAAAACACTAGATGATCTTTGCTAAAATCACTATTCAATAACAGATGTGGCAGGTAAATCAAAATGATATACGGCACCATTTACATAGCTCTGTCCTTCCAGCGGAGCATTTACGATCAGGTAATTATCTCCGATGGTGCAGCTCTTTCCGTATTCGGGGGTTTGCACCTGGTAGGTTTGTGTCAGGGTCCAGGCACCACCGTTATTTTGGTACAGGTAAGCATGGCCGCTTGATCCGACAATCAGGCTATTGCCGTCAGGGGAAAGACTAAGCGAGCTGCCAAAATTAGAGGCGCTGGCAGGAGCAGCTATCTCTGCGGTGGCGGTCCAGGTACCACTGATAAGGTTAAATACGCCTACTTTGCCCACAGCGGCGGAAACCAGCGTGTTTTCGTTCATCGTTAAGTTGGTACCGATCATGGCCTGGTCCCGGTTACCGGTGAGTTGTTGTACCCTTTCCCAGCTTTGGTCTGCAGCTTGTTTGTAGAGGAAAATAGCGCCCATGCTTTCGCGTTTCAGGGCAAAGCCAGGGGCACCCACTGCCATCCAGCCTTGGGTCATGGCTACCGATTGGCCAAAGCCTGCATTGGGATCAAACTGCTCTGGTAAAATAGATTCGACCCAGGTTTCACCTTCGCGGGTGTAGAGGAAAGTACGTCCGCCGTTTTGTTCGTATCCGGGCGCACCGATCAGCATCTGGTTTCCGAAAAGGGCAACAGAGGCCCCAAATTTTCCATTAGCCTCCGGGGTAGCGGGCTGGATGAGCTGGGTAGCTTTCCAATCGTGAGTTTTACCAGTAAACATTTCTACGGCTCCGGCATTGGCCAGAACGCCATTGGCCCCTTGGCAAGCAGCAACTGCCAACCATTCGCCTTTCAGCACGGCAGCAGCACCAAATCCTTTGGTTTCGGCCTGGCCAGCGAGGGCGTTTACCCCGGCAATGTGAGCGAGTTCCACTTGTTGGCCACCAGCGTGCGCATAGATATACACTGTGCGGGTGTACTTCGAAGTAACGGCAAACTGATCCAGATCGGCAGTTACAGCAGCACCAAAGCCTTCGCCTTGGGTAGTTTTTTGCGGGGTAATGCGGGTTGCCTGCTGCCCAAAACCTGGGCTTATGAATCCGAGCACGAGTGCAGGAATGAGCAGGGTAAGGAGTCGGGAAGTTTTCATGGCGAGGAAATTAGGTATTCAGCTTGTTTCCAGATCATTCGGCTACCCTTGGGTGTATCCGACTCTGGATCAGGAATTTACCATATCCCTCACCCCTAAATCCATGACCTTGCAGGGGTAAAGCGTATGATTATACATACCTCCCCCGTTGACCTCAATCTCCCTCAGACATTTACATTAAAGTCCCTCAAGGCTGCATTCAGCGAGGTTTTTTTATCGGTGGAGGGCTTGCGCTTGCCGATAATAAGGGCGCAGGGAACCTGGTACACGCCTGCTGGAAATTCTTTCGCAACAGAACCCGGGATCACAACTGAACGCTCCGGCACGTAGCCTTTGTATTCTACCGGCTCGGGGCCACTTACATCGATGATGCGGGAAGAAGCGGTAAGTACCACATTGGCACCCAATACGGCCTCTTTGCCCACGCGTACGCCTTCCACCACGATACACCGGCTGCCAATAAAGGCATCGTCTTCAATAATAACGGGAGCGGCCTGAACGGGCTCGAGTACGCCTCCGATACCCACGCCACCGCTAAGGTGTACGTTTTTGCCAATTTGAGCGCAGGAGCCTACGGTGGCCCAGGTATCGACCATGGTTCCGCTGTCCACAAAGGCACCGATATTTACATAAGAAGGCATCAATATTACGCCCGGAGCCAGATAAGCACCGTAGCGAGCCGTAGCAGGCGGCACCACACGCACCCCCAGCTCGGCATAGCCGGTTTTGAGGCGCATTTTATCGTAATATTCGAAAGGAGCCAGCTCAATCACTGACATGGTCCGAATCGGAAAATAGAGAATGACGGCTTTTTTTACCCAGTCATTTACTTTCCAGTCCTCGCCATTGGGCTCAGCGCACCGCAGGCGGCCTTTGTCGAGGTCTTCTATTACCGACTCAATCGCGGCTAAGGTTTGGGAATCTTTGAGCAGCTCGCGGTTTTCCCAGGCAGCTTCGATCAAAGAAATGAGGTTGGCGTTCATGTCCGTATATTTTTCGGGGGCAATGATACGCATTAATCCTGCTTATGCCCTACCTAATTGACCTGCGATACGGTTCCTTTTGGGCTAAAAACTCCCTAAACCGCTGTTTTTGAGGGCCTGAAAAAAAATAACCCCCAGCGTAATTTACGCCAGGGGTGTAGTAGGTCGGTCGTCTAAAATATATAACAGCAAAATCTGGAAAAGCGTTGCCTGCGATTCTTAAGATTCTGGCTCCATTTTAAAAGTTTCCAAAAATTTCGTGGAATAGATCCCCGAACGAAAGCGCTCATCGTGCATCAGCTGCAGGTGGAAGGGGATGGTGGTCTTCACCCCTTCAACGATAAACTCCTCCAGGGCGCGGCTCATCTTGGCAATACACTCCTCACGGGTAGGCGCTGACACGATCAGCTTACCGATCATGGAGTCGTAAAAAGGAGGAATAACGTAGGACGAAAACGCATGGGTATCTACCCTTACCCGATAGCCACCGGGCTTGTGGAAGTACTTGATTTTGCCCGGATTAGGACGGAAATCGTTCCAAACATCTTCGGCGTTGATCCTTACCTCCATGGCGTGGCGGTTAGGCTTCATTTCGTAGGGCTGGTCCAGCACCTCGCCGGCAGCGGCGCGGATTTGCTCGCGGATCAGGTCCACATCAAACATTTCTTCGGTCACGGGATGCTCCACCTGAATACGGGTGTTCATTTCCATGAAGTAGAAATTGTTGTGCTTGTCGTAGAGAAACTCCACGGTACCGGCTCCTTCGTAGTTCACACATTTGGCAGCCAAGATAGCGGCATGGCCCATCTTTTCGCGAATCTCAGGCGTTACCACCGGGCTTGGCGATTCCTCCACCAGCTTTTGGTGGCGGCGCTGAATGGTACAGTCGCGTTCGCCGAGATGGTGCACATTTCCATGCTGGTCGGCCAGTACCTGGATTTCCACGTGGCGGGGCTCTTCTACAAATTTTTCGAGGTAGAGTCCTGCGTTTCCGAAGGCAGCTCCGGCTTCGGTACGGGCATTGTTCCAGCCCTCTTCCATCTCTTCCGGAGAGTTCACGAGGCGCATGCCTTTTCCTCCACCTCCGGCAGTAGCCTTAAGCAGAATGGGATATCCTGCTTTCTTACCTTCCTCGAGGGCTTGCTCCAGCGAATCAAGCAGGCCGTCGCTTCCGGGAACCACAGGCACCCCGGCGCGGATCATGAACTCCTTGGCGGTGGCTTTGTCCCCCATCGAAGTAATGGCTTCGGCAGTTGGGCCGATGAATTTAATGCCGTGGTCGGTACACAGCTGGGCAAATTCTGCGTTTTCGGCGAGAAATCCGTAGCCTGGGTGGATCGCATCTACGCCGGTAATTTCGGCAGCAGAGATGATATTGGCCATGTTGAGGTAGCTTTCCCGGCTGGAAGGCGGCCCGATACAAACGGCTTCATCAGAAAAACGAACGTGCAGGCTATCGCGGTCTGCGGTAGAAAAAACCGCTACGGTCTTAATCCCCATCTCACGACAGGTCCGCAGGATACGCAAAGCAATTTCGCCACGGTTGGCGATCAATATCTTCTTAAACATGACGGTAGTCTTTGAAAGAAAAAAGGGGCCTCAAAGATCAGCCGTTGACATCAATCAGGAAGAGCGGCTGGTCGTATTCTACAGGTTTAGCGTTCTCAACGAGAATTTTCACCACTTTTCCGGCAACATCAGATTCTATTTCGTTGAAAAGCTTCATCGCTTCCACGATACACACCACCTGGCCTTTCTCCACATGGTCGCCTACTTTTACAAATACCTCTGTCTCAGGAGAGGATGAGCGGTAAAAAGTACCAATCATAGGCGAGCGGAAGGTGAAGTAATTGTCTTCGCTGGTATCAGCTACTTCGGCCTTGCGGGCGGGCTCTGAAGCTGAAGGACGTTCATCCACTTGCTCCGGCATAGGCATTAGCTGCATACCTGGCGTAGCAGGCGAGCTGTAATACACATTGCTCTCCGCCCCTTTGCGTTTGATATGGAGCTTAAAATCTTTTTTCTCAATCTCTACCTCTGTGAGGTCTGAGCGATTAACGAGTTTCAGGAGGTCCTGGATCTCTTTAAAATCCATAGGTGTCAGGTTAGTCAGTTGGGTGGGAATTTCTATTTTAGAAGTAGCAACAAGATAGAAAATATCTGCAAGCTTACTCCTTCACGCGGTCCATGTACGAGCGTGTTTCTGTGCTGATCCGTACTTTGTCCCCAATGTTGATAAACAGGGGAACCTTGATTTCGGCACCGGAACTGAGGGTTGCAGCTTTCAGGGTGTTGGTGGCGGTATCGCCTTTAAGGCCTGGCTCGGTATAAGTTACCTCACGAACCACGTACTGAGGCAGTTCGATGGTCAGCGGGCGGTCGTCTTCGGTGTTGATGAGCACCTCTACGTTTTCGCCTTCTAACAGGAGGTCAGCTCCTGAGATAGAGGCACGTTGGATATTGGTTTGGTCGAAAGTTTCGGTGTCCATGAATACCAGTGCATCCCCTTCGGGGTACAGATATTGATATACGCGGCGCTCAACACGCACTTCATCGATTTTGGCACCATTGTTAAAGGTGTTATCGATAACCTTACCGGAGGTGAGGCTCTTCATTTTTACACGAACAAAAGCGCCTCCACGGCCTACTTTTACATGTTGGAACTCAATGATAGAGTAGATATCGCTATTGTAGCGAAAACAAAGTCCATTACGAATGTCGGAACTGCTAGCCATACAGGGGGAGTAACATTTTAATTAAAGGCGGCGGCAAAGTTAAAAAATTTGTCCGATTTACGGCTGTAATTCCTTTTCCCAATTCCAGCACTTCACAGGTTGGGCATTCAGTAACACCTTGAGAGGGAAAAAATCGCCCGTAGCGGCCACCCTTTTCAGGGTATCGCCCACCTGAATCCAGGCCGTAGATTCCAGAAAATCGGGAAAAAACCGGCTTACCCCTCCGATGCCCCAGGGGCGCAGCGTATCCTGCCGCAAAACCAGGGTTGAGGTCCACTCTTTTCCGTAATTGATGCGGAGATAGGGTGAATAGCGCCGGTATTGCTCATTCAGCCGGGAGGCACCGGTGGAGCTGCGGGTATTGTAATCGATTTTTTGCTCAAAAAAGGCTCCCTGCTGGTAAAATGCCGACATGGCAAATTTCCCGTCCCAATCGAGGTACCACACGGGGGCGGCAAGGGTTGTTCCACCTGACACAACGAGTGCTTTTTCGTGCACCATTTTTACCTGATTACCCCCCACTACCACAAAAAAGACTCCACTCTGGTATGCGGCCTTTGACGGACTACCGTCCAGGGGTAGCGTGATCTGCCTGCCGTCTTTTTTCCGGATCAGCAATATTTCCTGGCGGCTGGTATCCGACACGAGCACCTCTGATGCTCCTTCACACAGGTAATGCGGGGTAAATATGCCCGTGGACCAAGTGGCCGATACCTTGCCTGCGTCGGGGCTTACCTGCAATATCTGCTTACCGCCGCCATCTGCCAGCCAGAAATGATCGCCCGATAATCCGCTCAGGTCTTGTACCGTGGCAGGTACGACCGAAAGCAGCTGCTCCCAATTGGCGGCAGCTACCTCGCCTTCAAGGTGCAAAAGGCTGAATTTCAGGGCAGAATCCTGCATCAAAAAGACTGCACCCCGGGTGTGCGGGGTGTATTGCTCGTCCTGATCAATGGCACAACCCGCAAAGGCCGTGGCCATCAGGGCAAGGAAGATCAGTTGCTGGCAACGGAATCGTAAGCCCATTTTACGTAGCATGCGCCCCAGGTAAAGCCTCCGCCAAAAGCTGCGAGCATGATGTTGTCGCCTTTATTGAGCTTATTTTCCCACTCCCACAAACAAAGAGGAATGGTGGCACAGGTGGTATTGCCATAGCGCATGATGTTGATCATTACCTTTTCGGGTGGCAAATTAGCGCGGCGGGCCGTAGCGTCAATGATGCGCTTATTGGCCTGGTGCGGCACCAGCCAGGCGATGTCGTCGCCTTTGAGGTCGTTGCGGAGCATTACTTCTTCGGTAATATCAGCCATGCCCTTCACGGCAAACTTAAACACCGTTTGCCCATCCTGATAGATGAAGTGCTCCTTCGACAGGAAGTTGCGCACAGAGGTCGGGTGCTTGCTGCCCCCGGCTTTCTGGCAAAGGTACAGGCCGCCGGTGCCATCCGATTTAAACCGGTGGTCGATTACGCCAAACCCTTCCTCATTGGGCTCCAGCAGTACGGCACCTGCGCCATCACCAAAGAGAATGCAGGTGTTTCGGTCTTCGTAATTGACGCGGATACTCATGGTATCAGCCCCAATGACGAGCACTTTTTTGTGGGCACCGCTTTCGATAAACATCGAGCCTGTGCGTAGAGCAAATAAAAAGCCGGAACAGGCAGCCCCAAGGTCAAAACCCCAGGCATTTACTGCGCCAATTTTTTCAGCTACCAGGTTAGCGGTAGCCGGGTAGATATGGTCGTGCGAAACCGAAGCCACGATGATAAGCTCGATTTCTTCCGGTTTTACATTCGTTTTTGCAAAAAGATCCTTGAGGGCCTCTGCGGCCATATCGGAGGTAGAACGGCCTTTTTCCAGGATGCGGCGCTCTTCGATTCCGGTGCGTTCACGGATCCACTGGTCGTTGGTTTCCACCATCTTTTCCAGATCGGCATTTGACAGCACTGTCTCAGGCACATAGCCTCCTACGGCAGTGATGGCGGCATGTATTTTCATGGTAGGGCAAATTAAAACTGGAGGGTAAAAAACCGCCATTTACCGGGGAAAAACAACCGGGATGCAAAAAATCATTCGATTTCCGGTTCATCGGCGAATTCCTGGCTGCTGAGGGGCAGTCCTTTTTGCGGGGCAATGCCCAATTCGCGCAGGCGCTCGGCGCGGGAAACGAGGTTTCCACGGCCCATATGCAGGCGGCGCATCACCAGTTGGTAGGTTTCATCGGCTTTGTGCAACGTTTTTCCGAGTTGCTGAAATTCTTCCACCATGGACACGAGCTTGTCGTAAAGCAGCCCTCCCTGGCGGGCAATTTCCTGGCTGTTGCGGTTTTGGTGTTCGAGTTTCCACACCGAGGCCACCGTTTTGAGGGTGGCGAGCAGCGTAGCCGGACTTACAAGCAAAATGCGGCGGTCCCAGGCGAAGGCAAAAAGCTCGGGTTCGTGCTGGATGGCGAGGCTGAAAGCGGGTTCGATGGCAAGGAAGAGAAAGACAAAATCGGGAGAATTAAGGCCGGGCAGCTGGGCGTAGTTTTTTTGTGAAAGCTGCTGAATATGGGTCTTTACCGATTCGAGGTGCTGGCGCAGGTGCAGGTTGCGTTCGGCCTCATTTTCGGCTGAAACCATGCGTTCATAGGCCGTGAGGGACACTTTGGCATCTACCACGAGGTGGCGGCCCTCGGGCAGGTGTACGATCACGTCAGGCTGGAGGCGGCGACCATCGGGGTCGCGGAGGTCAAATTCTTTTGCCTGAACCGTAAATTCGGCTCCTTCACGCAGGCCACTCAGCTCCAGCACCCGCCCCAGGATTACTTCGCCCCAGTTGCCCTGGGCTTTGGCGTCGCCTTTGAGGGCGCGGGTAAGGTTGCGGGCTTCTTCGCCCATGACCTGGTTGAGGGCGGCGAGCTGCTCTATTTCTTTTTTGAGGGCAAAACGCTCGCGGGATTCCTGCTGGTAGGCGAGGTCCACCTTTTGCTCAAATTCTCTGATTTTGTCGCGCAGGGGATTGAGAATCAAGCCCAATCGATCCTGCTGGCTTTGGGCGAGTTTGCCGGCCTGGGTTTCGAGGGCTTCGCTGGACAAGCGTGCAAACTCCTGCTTCATGGAGTCGCGGTCGGCCTGGAGTTTATCGAGATTTTCGGTGAGGTGGGCTTTGTCTGATTCGAGACGCTGCACTTGGTCGCGGGTAGCCAGCCACTGGGTATTCAGATTTTGGCGCTCTGCTTCCAAAGCTGCGAGGCGATTTTGGGTATGGGCTGCCTCGGACTCGGCTCGGGCCGCTACTTCAGCTAACCGTTGCCTGATTTGCTGATTGACCCAAAGCCAGACCAGGGAGGTGAGGGTGACTCCCAGCATGAGGCTGATGGCGGCGGTGAGGATGAGTTCCTGAGACATGACTTAGCTTATAAAATTGGCAAACGCCTTAAATTTTACCAAAAAAATTATCATTTTCCTCAAAATATGTGGCCTCCCGACGATTTGCCCGATCATTTACATTAAAATTCGCCCCTATTGGCCTCTGCAGAAACCCAATCCCCCTTCCTTTCCGTTTAGATTGAAACAGTCACCTACATCCATTACCTTTAGTTATATTTGACCCCCATGCGGCGACTCCTTTTACTACTCAGTTTGACCCTCTGCTTTCAAGGACTCATGAAGGCTCAGGACCTGACCATCTTCCAGGTTTCAGGCTTAATCCTCAGTCAGTCCAACGACAGCAGTATTTCCTACGTGAAAGTAAGGGTGAACCATACTCGCAACGGGGTACTGAGTAATGCGAGTGGTTTCTACAGCATTCCGGTACGGATGAACGATACCCTCTACTTTTCGCGCCTGGGTTATCATCAAAACAAGCTGATTGTAAAAGACTATATCAACCAGTACCAGGGCAATTCGCAGTATATCTACGTCATTAATTATATGCTCGAAGATACCTTCACCCTTCCGATGGTGATGATCTTCCCCTACAATACCCCAGAGGAATTGCGGACTGCCGTGGTGAATATGGACATTGTGAAAAATACACCCGAGCGCATTGCCCAGTCGAACCTCGACCCGAAAGAACTCGATGCCATCGCCAAAACCCTGGCTGTGGACGGGGGCGAACGTGCCCTTGTGGCCCAGCGGATGTACCAGGACTACTACCTCAACCGCAATGTGGCCCAAACCTTTGGCCTGAACCCGATAGCCGTGATGCAGTTTCTGAAATATGTGTCGGATAGGGCTAAGGAAAGACGGGACAAGAACCTGAATTACTGGGAGTAATCTCTTCCATAGGTTTTTCTTTCAAAAAACACTTCATCTTCATTTTCTGAGAGCTTAACTTCAGGAATGAACTTTTGCAGCCATTGTGGAAGCAAACGAATCGCCCTGGCTGTGCCAGAAGGGGATAACCGCCTGCGGTTTTGCTGTCCGGATTGCCATACCATCCACTACCAGAATCCCAAATTGGTAACCGGGTGCCTTGTTACCCGTGGAGAGGAGATATTGCTGTGCAAAAGGGCCATTTCCCCCCGAAAAGGATGGTGGAACCTCCCCGCAGGCTACCTCGAAAACGGTGAAACGGTGGAGCAGGGGGCATTACGTGAAACCATGGAAGAAAGCGCTGCCCGTGCCGCTATTCAACGGGTACTGTGTATCTACAGCCTTCCGCATGTGCACCAGGTGTACGTGTTCTTTTTAGCGGAATGGCTCCATTGGGAAGATTCGGAAACACCGGAATCTGAGGAGATTGCCTTTTTTGCACCGGATGCAATTCCATTTTCAGAAATGGCTTTTTCCTCCTCCAATTTTGCTATAAACAAATACCTGGATGACCTGAAAACAGGCAATACCGCCAGTCACCTGGGAACCTGGGACGGTGTAATGGGCTTCTAACTCCGACTCAATTAGGCGAAATGGCCGGTAAAAACTGGCTCACGGTATTGTGAAACATGAGCGGGAATATACGGTAGCGGATAAAATCGAAAATGGGCATGGACTTGAGGTTGGTAATGACCTCTGATTCGGACTTGCCGTAGCACAGTACCCACAGGCGGGTGCGGTCGATAGACAGGCTATAGCTGCCGATTTTGCCTTCCTGCATCAGTTCGTCGATCCGCTGCCGCTGGGCAGGGATAATCCGTAGCATTTCGGGGTTGAGAAACTCCGGAAGAAAAATATCGACCATATACATCTGTACCTCTGTAGCCATACGCCCGTTTTAGTCATTCAAAAAACGAAAAAAAATAGACTTTGTTAACCCTTTGTCGCTCATTTGGCTTGAATGATGGCTTTTCAGGATATTCCGGTTCCTAATCAAGCGCATTATCCGATTGTTTTCTGCCCAACCTGGAGCTCGCTTTTCCCTCTTCCCGTTACGTTCACCCGAATAATCATGGACAAACACCCCGAAATTACCGGTACCCGATACGTATTGGCCGTGCAGGATTTGAAACAATCGGTTACCTATTACGAGGAAAAAGTTGGGTTTTACCACGTGGTTTTCGGGCGAAGGCTGGCATTTTTTGCAGCGAGGCCCAGTCAAAGTTATGCTCGGAGAATACAGGGACGACCTTTCGGCTTGTGAGACCAGCAACCACTCCTATTTTGCCTACCTCGAGGTAGAGCATATCGACGACCTGCACCAGGAATTGCTTGCCAAGCAGGTATCAGTCATATACCCGCTGAGAAACCAACCCTGGGGCCAGCGCGAATTCGGCATTCAGACGATAGACGGGCACCGAATCATGTTTGGCCAGCCGGTGGGGATGGGGTGAGCATTCTTAACCCCGGGAGTTTAGAAAAATGAAGCCCTATTCCACCCGCAATATCTTCTCCATTTTGCGGCCTTTGGCCAATTCATCTACCAGCTTATCCAGGTACCGCACTTGCCGGGTTAAGGGATTCTCGATTTCTTCTACCCGATAGCCGCAGATAAGCCCGGTAATCAGGCCGGCATGGGGGTTCAGGGTTGCTTGCTGAAAAAAGACTTCAAAGGTTGCTTTTTCGTCGATGAGTGCCTGAAGCTTCTCTTCTTCAAACCCGGTTAGCCACGCTATCACCTGATCCAGTTCTGCTTTCGTCCTGCCTTTCTTCTCTACCTTGGTGAGGTAAAGCGGATAAACCGTCGCAAAGGTCATTTTTGCCATGCGCTCGTCGTGTTTACTGGGGGTGTTCATTTCCATATTAAAAGGAATAGAGAGGTAAGAGCGAATTATCCAGGCGAGCTCCGAACCAGCACTAATTTAGCAAAATATCAAGCGACCAGCCGAGCAAAATGGCCTTTTTGGTGGGAAACAGGCTGCTTCCGGATAAGGCGCGAAGCTAGAATTTTACGGGTTTATCGTATTCCACTGCTGTTATATTGAATTTAGCATAGCTGAAATCGCCCTTCTCCAATCTCCATAAGACATCGAAGGTGGTCGGTAATTTTACCTGATTCCATTTCTTGTAATCCGCGACCATGATCACCCAGGTTTCTTCCTGCTGCTCGTCCATGTACCGCTGGGTCTCCATCCGGGTTATTTCACCCATTTCATTAAAGGTGATGTTAAAAAAAAGGGAAAGCCCGTTGTAGTTAAAAGTAAGCCTCGCGTTTTTTGAATCTATCGGCGACCACTGCAATCTTTCGCTGGGAAGTAAGTTGGTCGGATATAAAATACTTTCGCCCAGCCAGCGAAGCAGCTCGCCCTTGTCGTATGGTGCTCCCTGGGCATCCACCACCGGAAAGATGGAAAAGAGCGACACGACCAACCTGCCTTTATCGGAAATATACATGTCCCGCGCTACAAACATCGCAGTAGTTCCTTTCCAGATAAAGCCTGGTTTTTCGGTGGTGGCATATTGCTCTCCTTCAATATTCATCCAGCCTTTTTTGAGGTCCGCTTTAAATTGACCTACGTGCTTAATCCGGGCATAGCTAATATAGGGCTGTCCTTCGGGTAATACGTGCATGAAATACCGCTGCACGGGCTCCGGCAAACCCGTTAATTGGTCCTTGTGAAAATGCTTGGAGGGTATGCTTCGTGATTGCGCGAAAAGCGCCTTCACTTGCCGATCGAATTTGATCTTCAGGTTTATTTTGCCCAACAGGAATATAATCAAAATCAGCCATATCGCAGAAAACAGGAGGGTCATAAGCGTATTTCGTTTCATGGTGCTGGCATTAAGTATCGCATAATGGCTTCAGCACAAAAGTGGACCCGTGTATTTCACAAAACGTTACACAATTAACTGCAGGAGTTGTGTCATTCACATATCCTTAAATGTTAAGAAAGACTCCCTGTTGCGTGTATCTGAGGTTATGAGTCGCTTATTGCCGCATTTCTTTGTATCCCTTAAACTTCCGGTTTTTGGTTTCTCCCGTTCCCCACTCTCCCGTGATTACGCCTTCGATGCCCAAGGTATCCAGCCACTGATATTCCGGGTTAAACTCAATAAAATACTTCAGCATCATACTCGAACGCATGTTGGCCATGAGTTTATCGGTGTTGGTTACCTTAAATTCCTGCGATTCCTTCGGGCCGATATCCATGGGGAGGGTACCGCAAAAAACGTGGGCGACATCTCTGGAATAGGGAAATGTAAGTACCTGAAAGGATTTCGGATCAGCTAAGGCCACCCGTTCGTTGTTGAAAAAGACCTTGTTTGCGTCCTGCGAAAAGCCTTCCTTTCCGATCACTTTGAAGGTATTGGGATCGGCTCCCCTGAGGGTACGGCCCATGTAAAACACCGATTGTGCATCCCGTGCATATTCTTCTGGCCGCAGCACCTGAAAAGTCGCATCGTCGTGCGGGTCTATAAGCGTGATCCTCTTCCCCACGCTTTCGTCGTACGACACCCAAACCCACGTGCCACCCTCATTTCGGTAACCCGTTTTGCAGGCGGTGAGGAGCAGGGCGAGTGACAAGGCCAGGAAGGTGCGTTGCATGGCGGAATAAATTAAGGCTAGCCAATATGCTGAAAAATCTGTGCGTTTCCCCAAAATGAGCAAGCAAAAATATCAGGCAAAAACGCCAACCTTACTCCGCCATCACAGCCGGATATTGCCCCAGATAAGTAGGGTTCTCCGCTTGCTTAACAAGAAAATCTGCCAGGTCTGCCCGGTTGATTCCGCCCACGTTTATGCCTTTGAAAAGCCGGGTTTCCACGCGGTATTTTTCAGTCAAAGGCGCATCCAATAACCGCCCGGGCCGCACAAATACCCACTTCATGGGCGACCCCGAGATAATGGCTTCCATTTTTGATTTGTCGGCATATACCTCCTTCAAAAAATATTTAATAAACAGGTTCACAAACCAGGTCACATAGTTCCGGCTATCGCCCGCCCCAAATCCGGTAACCAGCATATAAGGAATGTCTTTTTTGCTTTCTAGCTGAACCTCCACCAAGACGTTCGCCACATCCGAAAAAAGGGTTGTAGCCTTCATGTTCTTGCCGGTGCCAATGGCCACGATCACGGCTTCTGCGTGTTCAATGGCTTTGAATACATCGGCTTTATTCGTGGCGCTGCCGAGCACAGATTGAAACGACGTATGCTCTTCCAACTGAACGGCTGAACGGGAAAGGGTGGTTACTTCATGGTTACGCTGTAAAGCCCTTTTTACGGTTTCGAGTCCGAGACCCGCCGAGGCACCAATAATGGTTATTTTCATTTTTGTGGGATGGTTGCCTTTAGTTAAAGGATCACAAAGCGTGTGTTTGGGGTTTGTTGGGCAAAATGCAAAAACACGGTAGGCTTAGTACAAAACGATCTTTGACCAAGCAAAAAGCTTCCAGGCAATTCCTTACCATTTGCGCTATTTCACCTTCAATACCTGCCCTACGCTGAGGTTATTGTCCCGCAGGTTGTTCAGCTTTCTGAGTTGCTCGGGGGTTAAGCCATACAGTTTACTGATTTTAAACAGGGTTTCACCCGTGCGCACGGTATGGGTAACGGGCTGCGTGGACAAACCGGGATTTCCGGGGATAAATCGCTTGGTGCCGTCGGAATACTGCACTTCGATCCCCGACACGGGCACGTATTCAATCCTTTTCTGGGGAGAAGGTGCCGGGGCCACATTTACCTGGTAGGTCAGCCGTACAGACCTGCCAGCCAATAAGCTGCGGGCCGTCTGGTCGTTGGGTAGCAGGTCGGCCAGGTTCATCACGGTATCGAGGGTTACGGTACGCGTATAGGCTCCGGCGCTGATGGTTTTTCGGCCAAAATCTGCCTGATACACATCCATGCCGCGTGTACGCTGGTTGGCCCCCAAAGGCAGGGCTTCTGCTCCCCGGCTTTGCCCTTCGGTTTGCAAACGCAGCAGGGTCATGCCAGCCACATCGGCCAGCAAGCCGGGTTCACTTGCTCCGGTTCCCAGGGGAACCATTATCCGCATCGGAATGGCGGTGTCACGCCCGGTTTCCAGGAGCCGCTTCAAGCCTTCCTTCGACACACTGATGGGGATCGCGCCCAGGTTCAGAGCAATGGTGTCCTGTCCTGCACGGCCGTCAAGGCCGGCGTTTGCGGTTACATTTACCCCCACACAGAGGATAAGGGAGTCTATGCCGCGATATTCTTTGAAGTTGGGGAAGGGCACCACAAGGTATTCGGGGTGGGTGCCCTGTCCGGCAAAAATGTCGCCATTGGCCTGCAACTGCACCTCCTGGGTCGTGGGTCCGCGAAAGGCCAGCGAGTCGTCCAGCAGGTCAAACCAGTTTTCGAACAACATCCCAAAACCGAAAAGCGCCAGCAAAAGCAGCAGGAACCAACGGCCATACGTGCGCACGAAGCTCAGAATGGCTTCGCGGTTGTGGCGCTCGGCCAGGATCGGCTCCACCAGGGTGTCGTGGCTGACTTCGTATATGGGGTTGTGGCCCGTTTGGTTGAGGCGACGGATGAGGCGCGACTCTTCCAGCTGGGTCAGCAGGTTGCTGTCGATGCCCGTCACTTCCTGGATATAGGCGGCGTCTTTGGAGGTGCGCTGCCGTGATTTAGGGAGCACCAGGTGGTTTTCCATCAGGATGCGGGCCCGGCGGCGGTCGCGGCGGTTTTCTATCTGTTTGATTTGCCCCAGATAATAGCCCCTGAGCACCCGGTCGAGGTGGCCAATATCGGCTTGCTCAGCCCTCAGCCTTTCCGTAGGCTGGGCGGAGGCCCGGGCATCATGCGGTGATTGGTCTGCGGGTGTGAGGTCTTCCATCTTGCATTTTCTCTATTGGGGGCGTGTTCAATACCTGTCGGCGGTTGTGGGGCTATTTGGACTTCTTCCGGGCTTTGGCCGTCATCTGCTGCTCCAGGTGCTGACAGATAATCTGCAACTGGACCGGTTCTATGCTTCGGGTCAATTTATCTTCCAGAAAATCGATGATTTCGTCCATGACCGGCTCGCTAATTTCGAAGGGAGGCGACAAAAATCCGGGCCCCTCCAGGTTAGCAGGCTCCACAATCGCACGTTTGGCCTGCTCCCGATCGAAGCTGCGGAGCTCATAGCTATTGAGCATCATTTCGGGCAGGTAGGGCTTGAGCCGCTCGAGGTAGTGCAGCTTATCCGACCGCATGGAAATCAGCATTTTTACCTCCAGCGGGGTATCCAACTGTTCGAGCAAAGCGGCGACCCTGGGCGAGGGCGTGGCATCGGGCGTTTCTGCATCCAGTATCTGCTTACGGGCCAGGCCGCGGTGGATGGCCTCGGGCATTACCTGGTGGTATAGTTCGCCCAACTGAAGGGCAAATTCGTTGACACGTTCTTCGGGATAGGTAAAGAGCTCTTCAAACTGATCGAGGACGAATACGAGGCGCAAGGGGTGTATGCCCTGGTCCTCCACTACCTGCTTGGCGGTAAGCCAAAAGCTCGGCTTGGACAGCGGAAGCACTTCCGGCCAGCTGTGTTTGGGGCCCAGACAGGCTTCGATGAATCGATCCACCGGGTCTTTTACCAGTTCCGGATCGGGGTTTGAGGCGAGTTGCTGGTGGCGAATGCGGGCCAGGCTCGGATCGTAGTTGGTGAAGCGCACCTTCACGATGTAGAAGGGAATGTCCCACCGACGCAGGTTGCTCAGCGCAGGGAGGATGCCGGCATTGATGAGCGAAGATTTGCCCATGCCCGAAGGACCGTGCAGCACAATCAGCTTGTCGAGGTCGAGCAGGCGGCAAACGGCGGCTATTTCTTCGCTACGCCCAAAGAAACGCTGCTCCTCTTCCGGGTCAAAAGGCCTCAGGCCGGGGTATCTGGATCGTGGTGTGGTCATGCCGTGGGCCGAATTAAGCGGAATGTTTGGCTTCTACCTGGTCGATAAGGGAGAGCAGGTTCGTGCACAGGGCTTGCCAACGGGGCTCGAGGTCCTCGGCTGTGCTTCGCTGATAAAGCTCATCGTCCTTGATGAGCCGATAGCTGCGGTAATGATCGCCCAACTCGCGCAGTAAACGGGCGTCCAGGTTGTGTTGTACCAGCAGGTTGTCCAGCTGATCCATGGCATCTTCCAGGCGGTATTTGGCCACGAGGCTGCGGAGGGCCGGGTACACCGAGTTGGCTTCGACCTTAGGCCTTCGCAGCATTCCCTGGTCCTGACAGAGCTTGTGCAGCTCCGCAACGAAGGTATCTATCTGCCGGTCGAGAAAGGTTACTTTGAAATTGGATTCGTAGAACACCTGGTTGTCTTCGCGCATACCACCCGGCCCTGGCGGGTGGGCGTAGCTGATGTCCTTTTCGTGCACCTTGAGCACCCGCAGCAACAACTTCATGTACCAGTCGTCGAAGGAGAAACCCAGAAATACCAATTGGGTAGCCTGCTGTACCTTGTCCTGAATAAGCTTGGGCAAAGGCCGGGCGCCCAGCACCGCGAAAAAAAACTGGTACAGCTTGTCCAGCGACATCACCATCGACTCTTTGTGCTGTTTGCTGCCGAAGAGGTTGTAAATCAGCGGGTGTGCTGCATCGAAGGGTTCTGGTTCCACCGCCTCGCTCTGGAAGCTGTAAAACTGGGATTGGTGGTCGATGCCCTGGGCGTCGTATGCCTGGTGAACGAGGTCGAAGGGGTAGGTGGAGAGAATGAGGTCGAAAGGTATTTCGCTAATGCGCTGGAAGCGTTCGCGTTGTTTAGGGCCGAGGGCTTCCCAGCGGATATCGGCCAGGTGCATCAGCTTGTGCTGGCCTCCGGGCCGGTTGGTCAGTGCCTGGGTAGCGGAATAAAAATCGGCCAGCTCCCCGGCTGCCGGGCTGCCCGTGAGCTTATGCAGTTCCTGGCGCAATATTTCGGGTAAAAAGATCTCTCCTTCGCCTGAAGCATTGGGCCGGGAGAAGGCATGGTTACCCAAAATTACCACGCAGGTACCCGCATCCACGGCATCCAGGATCTCGAGCAATTGGTAGCGTTCCCAGTCCTTTTGCTCCTCGATACCCAACTGGGGGGCCTGGGGCGTTTCCAGCTTACCGCGCATCTGGTCGGGTCGGGGCACGGTAAATCCGTCATTCGCCACAGCAAAAACCTCCATCTTGTCGGCCACGTTTTTGAACTGGAAGGCTCCCAGCGATTGCAGGGTAAACTCGGTTTTATTTTTTACCTGGTCGTACAGGGTTTTGGATATCAGCACGGCACCGGGGATACCCAGCGATTCAATCCGGGACGCAATATTGACCCCGTCGCCAAAGGCATTGTTGTTTTTGTAGAGCACATCTCCGAGGTGCATGCCGATACGCACCGGAACCCCCTGCGCTAGAAAGCGGTTTTGTAAAGATGTAGCCACATGCAGGCCCTCCAGGGCACTGTCGAAAGACAGCAGGCAGCCATCACCGAAAAATTGTACGATTTCTCCCTCGTACAGCGCCATCTCTGACTCCAGCACCTCCCGGAAAGTATCCAGGACCAGCAGGGCTTTTCGCTCATCCGCCTGCATCATGGCCGTGTATCCGGCAATGTCTGCAAAGGCAATAGAGGCTAATTTTCTGGCTTCGACCATTAGGGTAAAGATATTCGCACTTTCCAAAATATGCAAATATTGTATAATCTGAAAACCCGTCAGTATAATTGAATCGGAATAGACGACTTACCCCATCAGAAAACTGCGATTTCTGAACCGCTAACATGCTGTATTTGCTCACGGATCCGGGCCATTTGCTATGTGCCGGGATAAGCGGGGGCCGTGGGCGAATAAGTTATTGAGCAGAGCAAAAGGAAGCGTGCATTAAGCCCCTGAAAAAAGCGAAATCTGTCGAAGTTGTTTATCGGTTTATTATGGACTAGTTGTTTTCAATAGGCTCCCATAATTCGATCTTGTTGCCTTCCTCGTCCATGATATGGACAAATTTTCCAAAATCGAAGGTCTCGATGCTATCGAGGATGGTTACTCCGTTTTCTTTGAGCTTTATTACCAACCCTTCTATATTCTGAACCCGGTAATTAATCATAAAATCCTTTTTTGAGGGAGCGAAATATTCACTTCCTTGTTTAAAAGGAGTCCACTGAAGGGAGTTAATCTCGCTGGGTTTGTTAATGTTTCTGGATTCAAAACTTGACGAGCCCCAATCGTTGATTTCCAGCCCCAGATTTTTGGCGTACCATTCCTTCGTTTCCTGCAGATTGTCTGTAAAGAAGAAAATACCCCCAATCCCTGTCACTTTAGGAGTTGTATCTGCGGGTAAGTTCGTGTGGTCGGTGAGTTCTTTAGGGTCTTCCATTTTGTGGGTGTGTTTGGATGAGGAATAACAGCCTCCAAGAAGAGTTACAAGCGAGAATATCATAACTAATCTTATCCTCCTGTTTAGGTTTTTTCTCTCCGGTGCGCCTTTTCTGGCATCTATTTTCAATATACAGCTTCGGTGTTCACAAACACGCACCTGCTTTGTGGATTTCTGGTTAATGGATGCAGGTGCCTGGCGACTACCCGTACATTTGCCAGCCATTGAATATTCCCGGAATACCCACCCATGTCCTGAACCGGACAAATCCCTCAGCATCCCTCCAAACTACCCCAGGGAGTGCACTGAGCCGATAATCCACCCCCCGATGCGTTTCCCGGCACTTGTGCCCCGAAAAGTTATTGCCGAATTTTGAGGAGTTGGCCGTAGCTGCCCTGGCGTTACTGGTCAAATTAACCTGAAAATGACCACAACCATGAAAATCGCCCTCTCCCTGCTTGCCTTGTTGTTTTCTCAGTACATGCTCCTGGCGCAAAACATAGACCGCATCGAGCCGGCCAACTGGTGGGTAGGCATGCAATACAACACCATCACGCTCCTGGTTTATGGCGACCATATCTCCGATTTGCAACCGCGTATTGCTTACCCCAAGGTGCAGCTCGTAAAAACCGAAACGGTCGAAAATGAAAATTACCTGTTTGTAACCCTCACCATCCATCCAGCGGCTAAACCCGGAGATGTCAGAATTGACTTTACCAAAAACAACAAGGTCGTTTTAACCGAAAATTTCCCCCTCCTCAAGCGGGAGGAAAACAGCGCCCAACGCCCCGGTTTCACGCCCAAAGACGCCATCTACCTCATTGTTCCCGACCGGTTTGCCAATGGCGATCCCACAAATGACGTGGTGGCCTCCCTGAGGGAAACAGAACTCGACCGCCAAGCGCTGGACAAAAGGCACGGCGGTGATATTCAGGGCATTATCAACCACCTCGACTATATTCAATCGCTGGGCTTTACCCAAATCTGGAATACGCCTTTAACCGAAAACGACCAGACCCGGTATTCTTACCACGGGTACGCCACCACGGATTTTTACAAAATTGACCCCCGGTTCGGGACCAATGCACAGTTTAAAGAAATGGCTCAGGAGGCCCGGAAAAGGGGCATCGGCATTATCTGGGACGTGGTGCTGAACCATTGCGGCGCCGAATATTATTTTATTAAAGATTTACCGGCCAAAGACTGGGTCAATTTTACCGATACCAGAACCCGGACGAATCACATGAAATCGACCATCAACGACATCTACGCCGCCGAAATTGACAAACTGGAATACACCGACGGCTGGTTTGATGGGCAAATGGCCGACTTAAACCAACGCAATCCGCTGGTGGCCCGGTTCCTGATTCAAAATACCATCTGGTGGATCGAATACGCCGGACTTTCTGGCTTGCGTGAGGATACCTTTTCCTATTCCGACAAAGACTTCTTATCCGTCTGGACCAAAACCATCCTCGACGAATACCCTAACCTGAACATTACAGGCGAAGAAATGTCGAGGATCGTGGCACAAACTTCCTATTGGCAAATTGACAAGAAGAATGCCGACGGCTACACCTGCTATTTGCCCACGCTGATGGATTTTTTATTGAATGACAACATCGTTTCCAGCTTAACAGGCCCCGACGGCTGGTTTTCTACCTGGCGCGTCACCTACCAGGGCATAGCCGAAGACTACCAATACCCACACCCCGAAAATCAGTTGATTTTTCCCGACAACCACGACCTCGACCGCTTTTACTCAAGGCTTAACAAAGACTACGACCGCTGGAAGCTGGGCATAGCGATGTACATGACCATGCGGGGGATTCCCCAGTTTTTTTACGGCACGGAGGTACTGATGACCAACGACCTGTCAGGAAACGACGGCCAAAGGCGAAGCGATTTTTATGGCGGATGGGAAAATGACGCCAAAAATGCCGTTACCGGCCAGGGCATGTCTGAAGCCGAATTAGCGGCACAAGCCTATTTTTCCAAATTGCTCAATTGGCGGAAAAACAGTCCGGCGATTGCAACCGGAAAATTCATGCACTACGTGCCCCTAAAAGATGATGTGTACGTGTATTTTCGCTACACCAGCCAGCAAAAAGTGATGGTGCTCCTCAACAAAAACAAGGAGGCGGTTACGCTCGACCTCCACCGCTATGTGCAAATGGTGCCCGGTAAATTTAAAGCAACCGACATCGTTTCCGGTGCCGAATTATCCGTAGAAAACACCCTGACCATCCCCGCCCTTACGCCCATGATTCTCGAAATTCAGGAGTAAATCGAATGGCTGCTCGGGCCAATTTGGCTACGCAGAAAAAAAGCCTCCTCCACCACGGAGAGGGCTTTTTATTTAATCAATATTTCCCTCAGTTTCCCTGCATCATGTCCAGGCTGCGCTGAATAAATGCGGTCAACCGTGGGCCTTCGAGCATGCTTTGCGAAAGCAGGGCCAGGTCGAGCAGCTGGTGGCCAATCTCCTGGTTGTTGTCGTGAGCTACCTGCTGTATCAGCGGGTGAGCGGTATTGACCACGAGGTTAATCGAATCGGGGAAATCGCCAAATCCGCCTCCCAAGGCTGACATTTCCTTCATGCGGCGCATAAACTCGGGGCGGGTGATCAGCAGGGGTGCATCGGTGGCGCTGAGCTTAGCCGTTGAAACCGACATCCCTTTCAGCGACTCGTGCGACTTGGCCAGCTCGTCAAAAATGGCCTTTACCTGATCTGATTCCTCTTGGCTGAGGGCGTTGGCGTCGTCTTCCGCTGTCGTATCTTCCTTTTGAATCAGCTTGTCGGGTGTTTCGGAATCGACCCGCACCCAGGTGGCATTTTCCATTTTGCGCTCGGCGGCACCGATAAAGTGGCTGTCGAGCACGCCGTCGAGGAGGAGCACATCGTAGCCCTTGTTTTTGGCGGCCTGCACATACAGGTCTTGCTGCGTGGCGTGGTTGGCGTAGAGGATCACCACCTTGCCGTCCTTGTCGGTCTGGTTGGCGGCAATGTGCTCGCGGTAGCCTTCGAGGGTGAAGTACTCCCCGGCGGTGTTTTTCACGAGGGCAAATTTCTCGGCTTTCTCATAAAACTTATCGTCGGAGATCATGCCGTATTTCACAAAAACGGAGATGCCATCCCATTTTTCCTCAAACTGCTCGCGCTTGTCCTGAAAAATCTCATATAGCTTATCGGCCACCTTGCGGGTGATGTAGCCGCTGATCTTCTTCACGTTGGAGTCGGCCTGCAGGTAGCTGCGCGACACGTTGAGCGGAATGTCCGGCGAGTCGATCACGCCTTGCAGCAACGTGAGGTAATCGGGCACGATCTGGCTCACTTCGTCGGTGATAAACACCTGGCGGGAGTAGAGCTGGATGCGGTTTTTGCGCGGATCCACGTCGGGGCGGATCTTCGGAAAGTACAGCACCCCCGTGAGGTTGAAGGGGTAGTCCACGTTCAGGTGAATCCAGAACAGGGGCTCGGCTTCGTAGGGAAACAGCTTTTGGAAAAAGCCCTGGTAGTCCTCGTCGGTGAGTTCGGTGGGGTTCTTTTTCCAGAGCGGATCGGTATCATTGATCGCTTCTCCTTCGAAAATAACCTCGTAAGGGAGGAATTTGCAGTACTTTTCGAGGATGTTGCGGATACGGGCGGGCTCCAAAAACTCCTGGTCATTGTCGGAGATGTGGAGGATAATGTCGGTGCCGCGGTGCTCCTTTTCGGCGTTTTCGAGGGTAAAGGAAGTAGAGCCATCGCAGGTCCAGCGAACGGCCTGGGCGCCTTCCTGCCACGATTGGGTGAGCACCTCTACGGTACCGGCAACCATGAAGGCGGAATAAAAGCCGAGGCCGAATTTACCGATGATGTCGCCGGTAGCACCCGAATCCTGGTATTTTTTCAGAAACTCCTCCGCCCCGGAAAAGGCCACCTGGTTGAGGTATTTTTTCACCTCCTCGCCCGTCATGCCTAAGCCGTGGTCGCTGATGGTCAGGGTTTTAGCTTCCGCATCAATGCGTACCTCTACTTTCAGGTCGCCGAGCTCGCCTACAAATTCACCCGAAGTGGACAGGTGCTTTACCTTGTGGGTGGCGTCGGTAGCGTTAGAGACCAGCTCACGAAGAAAAATCTCGTGGTCGGAGTAAAGCGACTTCTTAATAATGGGGAAAATGTTTTCGGTATTGACCGTTATGTTTCCTCTTTCCATGGGGAGTTGGTTTTAGACTTATTTGACTTTAGGCCTAGCAAAAATGCTGCGATTTCTGCTAAATTGAAACATTGGCAGGTGAAGCCCGACAAGGTGTCATACCCTTGGCCCGATCCTGTCGTTATTACTCCATCATCTGATTTTCTCTCTTCCCATTTAACCCAAGCAAAAATGAAAGCCCCCTCCTTTGCCCCCCGTTTGTTGTTTTTCTTTTTTTTGGCAGCCATTAGCCTGTCAGCCGCCCCAGCCCTTGCCCAAACAGGTGCTGAAGCCATTGTCGGCGTTTGGAAAACGCAGGATGGCGATGCGCATATCCAGGTATTCAAAGGCTCCAATGGCAAATACTACGGTAAAATTGCCTGGCTGGAGATTCCCAATACCGAAAGCGGTTCTCCCCGGCTGGACATCAACAATCCCGACGAAGCCAAGCGCAAAAACCCGCTCATGGGTACCATGATCCTCAGCAACTTCGATTACAGCGCCTCTGCCAAAGAGTACAACAACGGCTTTGTGTACGACTCCAAAAGCGGCTCTACCTACAGTGGCTACCTGAAACTTCAGGCCGATGGCACCTTGTTCATGAAGGGATACATCATGGGCATGCGCTGGATGGGCCGCTCCAATGTGTGGACCCGCGTAAAGTAAATTTCAGGGTATTATTCCAATTGTGTAATGCACGGAAACGCTCGATCACAACTCCGGGCGGCTCCGTGTTTTTGTTTTTTTACTTCACGGTTAGCAACCTGGAAGCAGGAAAGGAAAGGGTATTCCGATGTCTCCCGCCCGCTTTTCAGTATATTTGTCCTTCATGGGCCGCATACCTTCACATATCGTTGACCAGATCTACCAGGTGTCCGACATCGTGGAGGTGATATCCGAGTACATGCCCCTCAAAAAAAGGGGAGCCAACTTTTGGGCACTCTCGCCCTTCTCCAACGAGAAAACTCCCTCCTTCGCCGTAAGCCCCGTAAAGGGTATTTTCAAGGATTTCAGTACCGGAAAAGGCGGCAATGCCGTCACCTTTCTCATGGATGTGGAGGGGCTCACCTACCTTGAGGCCCTGCGCTACCTCGCCAAAAAATACGGCATCGAGATCGAGGAAGACCAAGTGTCGGAGGCCGATTACCAGCAGGAAGCCGATCGTCGCCAGAGCCTGTTCGTGGTCAATGAATTTGCCGCAAAATTCTTCCACACCCACATGCTCGAAAAGCCCGAAGGCAAAGAAATCGGGTTGGCTTATTTCAAAGAGCGGGGCGTAAACCAGGCTTCCATCGAGGCATTTACCCTCGGCTACGCCCCCGACCAGTGGGAAGAATTTTCGCAGGAAGCCATCCGCCAGCAGTACAACCCCGACTACCTCGTGGAGCTGGGGCTGTCCAGCAAAAGCGAAAAAACGGGCAACCTCATCGACCGGTTTCGGGGCAGGGTCATGTTTCCGATCTCCAACGAAATGGGCAAAGTGCTCGGTTTCGGCGGGCGTATCCTCGGCAGCCGCAAGGACATCGCCAAGTACATCAACTCGCCCGAATCTGAGATTTACCACAAAGGAAAGGTGCTCTATGGCTTGTTTCAGGCCAAAAAAGCCCTCCGCGAAAAAGACCTCTGCATCCTCACCGAGGGCTACCTCGATACCGTACTCCTCCACCAAAACGGCATCAAACACGTGGTGGCCTCCAGTGGCACCGCCCTCACCCCCGACCAGTGCCGCCTCATCCGCAGGTTCACCCGCAACGTGCTGATGATCTACGACGGCGACGCCCCGGGCGTAAAAGCAGCCCTCCGCGGGCTCGACATTCTCATGCACGAGGGCCTGTCGGCACGGGTGGCCGTCCTCCCCGACAACCACGACCCCGACTCCTACGTGCGGGCAGTGGGTCCGGCCGCCTTTCTCGATTTTCTGGAAAAGAACGGCATGGAGGGCATCGACTTTAAAATAAAGACCGAAAAGGAACAGCTCCCCGAAGGCCCCCACGCCGAAGCAAAGCTCATCAAGAGCGTAGCCGAAACGCTCGCCAACCTCAGCGACCTCGTAGAGCGGGAGACCTTTGTAAAATATGCCGCCGCCAAGCTCGGTGTTTCCGAAACCCTGATGGCGGCTGCGGTAGGCGAGGCCTATGGCGAAAGGCTCAACCTCGATGCCCGCGAAAAACGCCGCGAAGCCTCCGTCAATCCCCAGCAGGCCGAAGTAAAGGAGCTCAAGGGATTTGATCAAAACGAATTTGCCACCCAGGAAAGGGAGCTGCTGCGCGTCCTGATCAATTTCTACGACCAGGAAATTATCCTCGCCAACGGCCCCAAAGAAGACCCCCAGGGCAACCTCATCGAGTACCCCAAAGTACCCCTCGCCGACTACTTCCTCAACGAGCTCGAAGGCATGCCCTTTGAAAACGGCGTGTACGAAAAAATAAAAGGCGAGATCCTCGGTGCCTTCGACCAGCAACAGCCCTTCCGGGTACACGACTACCTCACCCACGGCGACGCAGGCGTATCCAGCCTCGTGAGTGAGCTGCTCACCATCCCCTACGACCTCAGCCCCGGCTGGAAAAATTTCGATGCCTTCGTAGTCGATTACGACCACAACGTATACAAATCCGTGGAAGCACCCCTCCTGCACTACAAACGCAAGCGGGTAGATAAGCTCATATCAGAAAGTCAGGATAAAATAAAAGAAGCCTCCAAAAACAGCGACAGCGAAAGCGAAGATCAATACCTCCGCATCTTCATGCACCTCCTCCAACTCCGCCGCGAAATCCTCGATCGCCTCGGCGCAGTCGGCGCCCTGCACACCCGCGAAGTATAAAGGTCCCGCGCCGCACCGCTGTGGCCATTCCTCAACGGCACATCCGCGCCCTCCCTCTGCAAAGCCCTCTGCGTTCTTTGCGAAACCTCCGCGTCCTCTGCGTGAAAAAGCCATAGACAAAGGGACTTTCTCTGCGAAGCCACTGCGTTCTCTGTGTGAAAAAAAGCCTTGGCAAAGTGTGACTAAACGCAAAGGAAGCAAAGGTCGTTCTCAGCTTGAAAAACGCCCAACACAAAGGGGCTTTCTCTGCGATCTCGGCGAAGCCACTGCGCCCTCTGCGTGAAAAAAAGCCACCCCAAAGCCCTCTGCCCCAAAAAACCTACTCGACACCCTCCCCCAACGCCGCCCTCAAAGCCTCCCACATCCGTTCCCTGTCCTGCCAAAAAGCCCTTCCCCACACCCGAAACACCCGCCAGCCCTTCCGCCTCAGCATCCCCGGCCGGTACACCTCACGGTCCTTCGGCGTTAATCCCCGGAAATAATGCGCACCCTCCAGCTCAATGCCCATAAACGGCACATCCGGCGCAGCACCCCGCGCCACCGCCAGACCCAAACGATAACTCGTACTCCCCAGATCCGGATACACCACCCAGCCATCTGCCCGTAGCTTATCCATCAGCCAGGCACCCATCGCTGAAAGATCACCCGCCCCTGCCTCCGAAGCAACCGCCGTAGGCTTCCACGACGACGACACCATCCGCGCATACGTCAGATATGCCTTAAACAACCGCGGACCTGGGTGCAAAGCCCCTTCCACCGAAAGCTGATCCGGCGTAAGCGACGCCACCACATACACCTTTTTGCGGGCACGGGTCACAGCCACATTGAGGCGGTTTTCGCCACCGGCCTGGTTCAGCAAGCCAAATTGAACAGAGACCTTCCCCTTGGTATCAGGTCCGTAGCCAATCGAAAACACGATGATGTCGCGTTCGTCACCCTGAACGTTTTCGATATTTTTCACAAACAGCCCCACAAACTCGCCGTCCTCCACCTGGTTCATCGCCGCCGAAAGCCGCTCAAACACCTCCGGATCCTCATTGGCGAGGGCCTCCAGCTTGGCGTCGATCAGGTCACGGATCAGTTCCTGCTGAAAAAAATTGAAAGTAACGATGCCAATCGACGGACGATCGGGGCGCTTCAGCAAATCCAGCAGCAGGTCTACCACCGCCTCAGCCTCGATGCGGTTGCGGTTATTTTCCCAAATGCCCGGCACGGCCACCCATGCAATCGGCGGCTGATTCTCCACAGGCACCGCCACCGGCGGAATCATGGCCAGCTTCCCTTCATAAAAGTGCTGGTTTGAAAACTGAATGAGGGCCTCAGATTCGGAGCGGTAGTGCCACGAAAGGCGGTGCTCCGGCAAATGGATGCGGGCAAGGTCGAGGATACTCTCCGTTTCGAGGGCTTCGGGGGCCGCAGCGTTGTCGGTCAGGTCGCTGTCGTCGTACTTGAGGCGATAGAGGTCGAGTGGTTGCAGCTGCTTGTCATCGCCGGCGATAATCGTTTGTCTGCCGCGCAGCGAAACCGGAATAGCCCTTTCGACAAAGCATTGCGAAGCCTCGTCAAAAATCACCACATCGAAAAAATTCTCCTGCATCGGAAAAATCGCCGCCACCGACTCCGGACTCGCCATCCAGCAGGGAGCCAATCGTTCCAGCCCCTCCCCCCAAAACTGCTGCACCAGCTTCCGCACGGGCCATATTTTCCGCTTTTTGGTGGTTTGGTGGTAGAGTTCGCGGTAGGTAACGGGGTTGCCCAGGCGGTTGTATTGCAGCTGAGCTACCACCTGCTCGCGGATGCGGTGACGAACCAACTCAGCCGCCATCGCCTGGCGCTTCTGAATTTTTTCGGCGTATTCTTCGCTTTTTCTGGGCCAGCCCCGCGTCGTCACCTGCTGCAAAACGGGGAACCGGGCCTCTATTTTTTCTATCCAGAAATACCAGATGCTTTGGCGGATATCGTCGAGCAAATCCAGCGCCCAGGCATAGCTTTCCAGACGGGGCATGAGCGCCTCCAGCGCCTGCAGCTCCAGCGCCGGAAACTGCGCGAGGAGCCCGTCGAGTGCCTGCAGTTCAAAAAAATCTTTGGCGAAGCTGTCGATCAGCGCCTGCGGAAAAGCATCCGCCTCCGGCTGTTCGATGGCCATTTCGAGCCGGGCAATCTGGGAAGCATGCAGCTGCAACTGCCAGTTTTGCTTCACGCCCACCCACGCCTTGCGGAAGAGGTGGAGCGCCTGCGCAGCTTCGGTAGTGGCTATCCAGTTCGCCCGATCCAGCACCTGGTCCGGAAATTTGGGGCCCAGCGGATCGCTCGTAAAGGCCATTATGGTTTCAAAAGCGAGGAGGTGGTTGCCCTTGGTCGTAAGCCAAAGCTCCTGATCGGCCAGGCTTTCCATGAGGGGGAAATCCACAAAAAACGGCTGCTCGTACAGCGAAAGGTAAAGTGCGTGCCACCTTTCCAAAAACGCAAACTCTTTCCTGAGCTTCGCCAGCACCGCATCTTCCAGCTTGAGGTTCAGCGGCTGCAGCCATTTTCCCCAAAACCAACGCGCCCGCCAAAACGGCAGCGACAGCCAGCGTCCCGGTTTGTTGCCCATGGCTTTCAACGTCGCCAGGTGTTCCTTGCCCGTGTCAAACAATGACCAGGGAAAGGCCTTCAGCAAGGTCAGTTCTGCCATTTTTTCCAGAATCTGGCTCGCCTTATCCAGGTTTTTGCGCACCGTGGCAGGCTTGGACCGCATCTGCAACAGCGCTTCCACATCGAGGCGGATAGCATCTACCGACAACAGGCCCTGCACCTGAGCCACGGTATGGAGCCATTTTTCACTGGCATCGAGGTCCAGGGAGATCGGTTGCAGCGCAGGATGGAGCGCCAGGCGCGAAGCACGAAAGGTACGGCAGGTGTCGGGCAGCGTATAGAGCAGGTCGGTGAGCCGTTGCCGGGCTTCGGGGCCGTGGAGGTGCAGCGAAAGCCGGTGTCGCCAGGGGTAGTTTGCTTCGAAAAATTCGCGGTAGTCGATCACCTGCGCCATGCGCGACAAAAAGCGATCGAGGCGCTCGTGGTCCAGCGAAGCGGCTATTTCCCGCAGGGGGAGGAGCGTGCGGGTATTGTCCTGCTGTTGGTAGAGGTCGTGGATACGCACCCCGCACACGCTGCGGTCGTTCAGCGCCTGGTGCAGCTCCTCAAATTCGCGGTGCAGCTGATCGGCTTCGCGGGAGAGCCGCTTAAACTCGTGGTCCCAGCGGGTGAGGTTGAGGTCGGCGAGCTCCGTTTTAAAAGCCGGAATGTCGTCGATCGTGTGCGCCAGTTTGGAAAAAAGTGCCGTACGGTCGAGGCGGTGGTCGTGCACCAGCATCGAAAAGCGGTCGAGGCCCAGCGCGGCGAGGCGTTTATACACCACGTCGAGGGCGGCCCGTTTCTGCGACACCATCAGCACCCGCTTGCCGTGGGCCAGGGCATCGGCGATAATGTTCACAATCACCTGCGATTTGCCGGTGCCGGGCGGGCCATAAATCAGCAGCGAGCCTCCTTGTTTGATGTGCAGCAGGGCGTCTTCCTGGCTTTGGTCCACGGGCGTAACGAAGAAGCGGTTTTCCTCGCGGATATACGCCTCCGGTTGCGCGGTGCGGTCCGCCTCGGAGCTAACCGGTTTTTTGCCCAGCCAATTTTCCAGCCCCATGTGCGTGGGGTGGTGGAGGATGTCGTCGTAGTCCTGAAGCAGGGCCGAGTCCGACTGCGGAAAAATGCCAAGCACGGCCTGTGAGCGAAACTTGAGGGTGCCGGTTTTGAACTGCTCAAAAACAATGGGCTGGTAATCCGCGAAGGTTTCGAGCTGGCGGTCGAAGAGGTCGGAGTTGAAATTGACTTCTACCTCGTGCGCCTTCAGCAGTTGATACAGCTGTTGCAGCCAGGCCAGCCAGTCTTCCTGCGGGTCCAGCTCCGTTTCCCAAAACTCAGGCTTGAGCCGCGATTGCTGAAACTGCTCGTAAGCGAGAAAAAAAGTAGGATTGAGGGTAACGGGCTCGTTTTCCAGGGGTTCGAGCTTCCAGCGGGGGCGGGCGTTGAGCTGGCGCACCAGGCGCACAGGAAAGAGCACCACCGGGCACCGGACGGAGGAACCATCGGCAAATTTGCCCTCCACCATGGGGTAGCCCACGGCCAGGTCGTAGGAGCCGGTTTCTTCAAACAAAGCCTCCACGGTACGAAACACCTGGTTGAGGCGGCGGTCCATGAGGTTGGCGGGTTCGAAGCGCGGATCGAGGCGGGAGAGGAGCTTCACCTCCTTGCCGGAAAGGAGCCTTGCCAGCAGGTCTTCGGCGGAAGCATCGTCGAGAAAAGCCAGCGATTTCCAGTCCACATCGCGGCGGGGGCTGAGGCGCGCCAGCTTGAGGGAGCGGTTGCGTTGGCTGAGGTTGGTCAGCCGCCGCTTAAAAATGTGAAGGACATCCTGCATACCCGGAGGAAAGGACTAAAATTAGGCCAAGTTGGGGAAAGATGCAGGATTTTTAGGGGAGGGAGGGCTGTGAATGGTGGTTTGCAGGGAAATGAACGACCAGGTATGCTTAAAGCCTTGGAGCATAAATGGCGGTACATACGATGGGAGTGCTGTTAGCTCCACGGACGGCTTTTAAGAGAACATGGCCGCATTGGTTTAGGGTTTTGTTTGGTAATCCATACGTACATCCCCGATACCCTTTTTTTTCCTGCCTCCTTTGTCGATTATGATTTCCGAAAGACCAAAGCCTTGCTGGTAGTTGCAATTAATTTTGAAAGGGGTATTGACGGAATCGGCGACAGGAACTGAGGGTATATTCCCTCAAAATGCCATTTTTTCAAAGAAAAGCGCCCTTTCGCCGATCTGTAAAGAAAGTTTAGGCGTGTATAAAGAAAATGGCAACTTCTACTTACCTTTTTGTTGCATTCTGCAATCAACGGACGTCTCGATCTCATGGGTATTGTCAAGTGGATTTCCTCAGGTGATCCATACAAGCGATTTTCAACCAATCAACTCTTGTTTGAGGGATTGCGAGACCTGGATAATGCGGCCATTCTATTTCTGCAGGAAAAGTCGTTGGCCATGGTGAGAAAAATAGTATCCGGATTCAGGTTACCGGACGAAAAGGCAGAAGAAATATTGAACACCTCGACCCTTATATTTCTCCAAAAAATCGGCTCAGGGGCCTATGTGTTTCAGGGGCACGCCCCTTCCACCTATTTCTTCGAAATTGTAAAACGGCAGGCCCACATGGCTACCCGTACACGTAAAGGCACCCTGATTCCGCTGGACGAGGTGGCCGAAGCGGCTGACCCGGATGCAGAAATGATGGCCGATCATCAGGAAGCCTCCGAAACGGTAACGCTGCTGCTCGATAAGCTGGGGGACCCTTGTAAGACTGTCGTCCGCCTGCACCATGTGGACGGATACTCCGATGAGGAGGTAATTGACCAACAACTCACCCGCTATTCGACGGTCAACAGCCTGAAAATGAAGCGAAGCGACTGCATGAAAAAACTCGTAACCCTTGCCCAACAATGGAAGACATCGACAGCTATCTGAGCGGAAAGATGGAAGGCGAGGAACGCACAGCATTCGAAGCCAACCTGAAAAACAACCCCGAACTGGAAGCCGAACTGCTGGTGCGCCGGGGCTTACGCCAGCTCATGCTCGAAAAAAAGGTGGCAGCAGTGGCCGAAGCCCGCAACAAGACTACCCGGATCAACCCGTGGCCGTATCTGCTCGCCGCTTGTGTGGTATTGCTGGTAGCTAGTTTGTCCGTTTTCTTTATTGTGAAAAACGAAAAAACGCCCCTGACGCACGACCTGCCTGCTTTGCCGGTAGTACCCACGCCTTCGCCTGAGGAAAAGGAATTGCTGGCCTCTGATACAGCTGATTCAAAAGTTCAAAAACACAAGGAGTTAATTGCCGAGAATAAGCCTTCAACCTTATTGCCTCCCTTGTATCCCGCCCCGAATGTACGCGGTCAGGGCAGCGAAAACGAAGCGTGGACGCAGTTACTCGATAAAGTCTGGTACACCGATTACCCGCCGACGGGGTTAATCCTGGAGGATAAATGGACCGAAACCCACCAGTTGCTTGTCAGCAGAGACTTTACCAAAGCGTATGTACGCCTGCAGAAACTGGAAAAAACCCTAGCAGAAAACGATACCCTGCGCTACCTGAAAGGCTATTGCCTGATAGAACTGGGCGAAGGTGCCGAAGCCCTGACCTACTACCAGGGCCTGGAACAGCGCCACCCCGAATGGGCCGATCAACTGGAATGGTACAGGGGATTGGGTACGCTGCTGGCAGGAGAAAGGGCAAAAGCCCTGGTTTTATTTAAAGAGATTGCAGGCCAATCTAAGCACCCGTACCGCAAGGAAAGTGAGCGGGCAGTGCAGTTGCTGCTGAAGTAAAAAAACAACCGGATTTTTCTTTTGCCAAACCTCTCAAAATCCAGACATGTGGAAGTTAATCGTTATCGTCCTGCTTATTTGCCCAATGGTCACTTTTAGCCAAGAGGTTGACTCAGTGGCCTGGAAGCAGGTGGATAGCTTGATAAAGGTGTCGAAAGGCTTGGCTGAAAGGAGGGACTTTGAGCAGGCCGTAGCCGTAAATGAGGCCGCAGAGGCTCTTGCGATAGCGAAATTCGGGAAGGAATCGGTCAAATATGCAAATGCAGCCTATAACAGGGGCAGAGGATATTATCTGAAGGGGGATTACCTGGAAGCTGAAAAATGGTACCTGGTAGCGAAAGACATTCAGGCAAAAATGGTTCCCAGCAAAGAATACGCTTCCACGTTGAACGACTTAGGAAACCTCTACCAGGCAATGACGAAATACGAGGAATCGGAGCAGTGTCATCTTCAAGCATTGTCAATCAGGGAGCAGCTATTTGGAAAAGAAAGCCAGCAATATGCTTCCAGCCTGAATAACCTGGGCATCCTGTTTAAAAACAATGGTTACTTTGAAAAATCGGAAAATTATTATTTGCAAGCACGGGATATTTACGAAAGGGTATTGGGACCCAAGCATACCATTTATGCGACCTGCCTTAATAACCTCGGAACGCTCTATATCGAAACAGGAGACTACGAGCAAGCCGAGGCCATGCTATTAAAATCAAAAGTAATACGTGAAGAAGTATTAGGAAAAGAACACCAAATGTATGCCCTCAGCCTGAGCAACCTGGGGCTCCTTTACATGAATAAAGGAGAGTATGAAAAATCCCTCAATTTTCACCTCGAAGCCCGTGAGATCAGGGAAAAAGTGCTCGGTAAATCCAATATGGAATACGCAACCAGCTTAGGCAACCTGGGCAATATCTACAGGCTTCTGGGAGATTTCGCACAGGGGGAAACCTTATTTCTTGAAAACAAGGGCATCCTTGAGGCATTTGGCCTCAAAGGGAATCCCAACTATTGGTGGAACCAGGTAAATCTTGCCATCCTGTACCGGGAAATGGGAAAATATGCGCAGGCCGAACCCCTGTTTCTGGAATCCCTCGACCATATCGGGCAATTAAAGGGCAAGGAGCATCAGGCTTATCTCTGGACCCAGCACAACCTCGCGCTATCTTATTGGGCATCGGGCAACCTGGCTGCTGCGCAAAATTACCTGGCCCAGTCTGCCAAAATCGAGAAAAAGCTTTTGATTCAATCTTGCAGTTATTTTTCAGAGGAGGAACTGGCGGGCTACATTTTTAAATTTAATAAAAACCAGCAGAGCGAATTTTCATTCGCACAAATACAACCCGAAATCTCCGGTACCGCCTACGACAACGCCCTCTTCTACAAAGGCTTTCTCCTCAACGCTGTATCGCAGGTAAATAACCTGGCCCTGAACGATTCGCTGACTACTGAAAAATACAACCAGCTCAAATCGTACCGCCGCCGCCTTTCGGTGGAGTACGCCAAGCCCACGGCTGACCAAAAGAACGTGGCTGAGCTGGAAGAAAAAGCCAATACCCTCGAAAAAGACCTTACCCGCAGTGTAGCAGGCTTTGGCAATGCCATCCGGCAGGTGACCTGGCAGGAAGTGCAGCAGCAGTTGAAGCCCGGCGAAGCCGCCATCGAGTTTGTACACTACCGATTCGTAAACCCCAACCTAACCGACAGCATCCAATACGCCGCCCTCGTCCTTACACCCGATGGGAATAGCCCTGCTTTTGTGCCTTTATTCGAAGAAAAGCAACTTGATTCCCTGCTCCAGTCTCAGGGCCTGCCCAAAAACGAATTTGTGAACGGGCTGTACACCCATCCGCGTCTGTATGAGCTTATCTGGCAGCCTTTGGAGCCCGCTTTGGAAGGCATAACGCAGGTGTATTTTTCCCTTTCGGGCCTGTTGCACCGCATCAACCCCGGAGCTATGGCCACGCCTGTGCTGCCGGGACAAGAGCCAACCGGTGCCACCCTTTCCGACCGCTACCGTTTTTCTCAACTCGGTAGTACCCGTCAATTGGTCATTCCTTTCGCTGGTGCAAACAGCGGACAGGGAGCCTTGCTCTATGGGGGTATTCAATACAAAATGGACAGCACGGCCATCTCTACTGCCAATGCCGGCCTGAAAGCCCAAATCGCTGACATGGGTAGGGGGATAAATTTCGGCTATTCCGACTCCACTTCGCGTGGAGATGCCTGGGACTACCTGAAATGGACCGAGGTGGAAATCAATACCTCGGAGAGCATCCTTAGCGACAAAGGCCAGTATCCGGTGACGCGCATGGGCTACACCGCTACCGAGGAGTCCTTCAAGCAATTATCGGCTACTTCACCACGCATCATTCACCTGGCTACCCACGGCTATTTTTTCCCGGATCCTCCATCGACCTCCACCCATGGCAGGGAGCCGGTATTTAAGGTGGCTGAAAACCCCATGATTCGCTCCGGGCTGGTGCTGGCAGGGGGGAATTATGCCTGGCAAACGGGCAAACCCTTTCGCCCCGACCTGGAGGACGGCATCCTGACGGCTTACGAAATAAGCCAGATGGACCTCCGCAGCACTGAACTCGTAGTGCTATCTGCCTGCGAAACCGGCTTGGGCGATATTCAGGGTAACGAAGGCGTGTATGGCTTGCAGCGGGCCTTCAAAATTGCCGGGGCAAAGTACCTCATCATGTCGCTGTGGCAAGTGCCCGACTTTCATACACAGGAGCTGATAACCACCTTCTACAGCCGCTGGCTGGAGGACAATATGCCGATTCCGGAGGCATTTCGGTCGGCACAGGCTGCGATGCGGGAGCGTTACCACAGCCCGTTTCTTTGGGCGGGATTTGTGCTGGTGGAGTAGGAGAGAAAAAATATTTCCCAAAGCTGAATTTTTTTTTATCCCCCGCTTACTTCTGGTTGGGCCGGTGCAATAAAGGGTAACAATCACCCATAAAAGCACTGAAAATGAGACCCGTCCCCAAAATCTTTCTGCTGACCCTGTTTGTATTCGCAGGTATGGCTGCATTCAGTCAACCCGTCAGGGCTCCCAGGGTAGGGAGTTCTACGCCCGCTCCCACAACAACGGTTCCTGTTACCACGCCTACGCGTCCAGCATCCCAGCCCATTATGGCTCCGGCCTCCAATGCGACATCAGGGATTCATTCCCAGAACTGGACGCTACAGGATGGAACCAAGGTCACTTCGAAATTTACCATCGAAAAAAATATTGCAGTAGTACCCCTTGATCCAAGCGCGCAGGAACGTAAAATCAAAGTTGAGGACCGCAATGCCCAAGCTGCGTCGGACGATTCCTGGGATTGTGTAACCAAAGAAACCCGCATTACGCTCAGTAATAGCGACTACCTGACCGTGGATAACCTGGCTCAATCGGCCAATATTTATCCCGGAGCCATTTACCGTTTTTCCAATTATGTGAATGGAAGCTGGCTGGCGGAAACGGGAGATAGGAATCCTATAACCCTTTCCACACCTACACGCAGGGTAGAAGGCGAATCTTATGTCATCGTAGATCAGCCCGATAAAAACACAATCAGGGCGGGCGTCAATACGCTCACCAACCGTTTTCCAAACGACCCGGCAGACCTGTCAAACGGTGCCTTCAAAATGGAGGCTACCGAAGTATTAAGCCTCGCAGACGCTAACCTAAAATTAGGTGCCTCAGGGTATGGATTTGGGGCTTCGGCTTCTTACTTATTTAATTTTACCACCAGCGAAAAGAAAAAATTCTTTTTGGTGGACTGCACGCAGGAATTGTTCATTCTCGACACAGAGGTTCCGTCAGGAGGCTTTTTTGCCTCACCCAGGCCACTTGCGAGCGACATGATGTATGTAGGGTCCGTTACTTATGGCGTACGGGTGCTGGCGAGTATTGAAACAGTGATTAGTAGCAGTGAAATTTCTCACAAATTCGATGCAGCCTACGACGGCCTGGTGGCGGGAGGGAGCGTGAGTCTGGACGCTTATATGCGCGAATTAGGATCCAATACTACCGTGAAGATGTATGTCATCGGTGGACCACAACAAGGGGTATACCCGGCATTTAACCAAGCCGAACTTATCCAGGTTATTCAGGGCATTTTCCAGCACGGCACCTATGCTTCGGCCCAGCCTATCAAATACAACTTCAGGAACATGAAGGGCGAGCTGGTGATCTCACAGAGCCTGACCGATTATTTCATTTCAAGGAGTTGCACCCCCAAAGAACCTGTGGAATCGAAACCAGACCGCATTTACTCCACCAAACTCTGGAGAGTTTCCAGAGGAGAAGACGACGACGATTGGGAGATTTACGGCCAGATCTGGACACAGGTATTTGATGCGCAGGGAAACGAAATCGGCTCTCAATACGGCAATGACAGGCTCATGGCCATCAACGAAGAGAATCACCTGAGTGCCCAGGAAGGGGTAGGAGGGTATTCTCCAGAGCTGGAAGTGACCTTTCGCCTACCCGCATCTATCCAGCCCGGAGCGGTGATGCTGATCTGGTATTGGCTCAACGATTACGACAGCGGAAGTGGAAACGACTTTCTTTCCATGAGAAACGGCAGGGAAATCCGGTACAACCAGAATGGCCTCAACTATTTCTGCCGCCTGATCTACCTGGATGAGCTTGCTCCGGGCCAAAATAGCCAAAAGATTTTTGAAGACACCTTCACCGACGAAGGAGGCGACTCCTTCACCAGTGTGACTGGTTCTGTGAACTGTGTGGTTGCACAATAACTTCTGATTCCATTTTCAATTAAATCTCAGATCATGAAAAAAACAGTTCATGGGCTACTGCTCCTGCTTGCCCTTTTAAGCCTACCCATTGTGTCATGGGCACAGGTTCCAGCCCTGGTTACCGTCGGCTTTCAGGATGGGAGTGCTTATTTCGCCAACCTGTTGAGCCGCACCGAAACCACCGTTCAGGTTGAGTTTCTCCATTCAGGCTCCCGGTACGAGTTCGATAATCAGGGATATATCCTCAGCAGCACCGGCAAATACAAAGCAGGTGAGCGGGTGAACCTGATAGATATCGATCCCAAAAAAGAAAGCATCTACTACAGCGAATCCCTTCATTCTACCGATGGAACTTTGCCGTTGTACGTCGGGATCATGTTTGGGGACGGTAAAATTTACTATGGGGTAGTGGAGGCTTCCGCTGAAGCGTCGTGGTTTTCGATTCAGTTTTTACACTCAGGCAGCCACTACACCATGCACAAAGAAGCAGGAGCATGGAAGGTGCACTCCACTGACAATGGCCATTATCCGCCCGGTCATGTATTGATCGACATCTTCAGCCTCGATGAAGGTGGCTTTTTCTACTTCGCTCAATAATCCCCCTCCCCCGTTTTTCACCTAAAACGCTATTTGATCATGAACAACCTCCGATTCTCCGTTAGCCTTTTATGGATGGCGATAGCTTGCCTGACTTATTCCGGCGCCCAGGCCCAGGTGCCCAGCGTTAGGCAAACCACCGTACGGCCCATGACCGCCCCGAGCCCGGCGACCACCCGCCCCGTAACGGCCAAAGCTCTGCTTGTCGATTGGTCGGCATGGATTCCTGCATCGAATACACCCGGGTTGCAGGTACGCCAACGCCGACTCACCCATACACTGGAGGTAGAAGTCCAGAGTACGGCCTATGTTCAGTGCGACATACAGGCTTCTGCCTGCGACGATGGCTTTTCGCAGGGGGCACAATCTGTACGGCTCCTCCCCAATAAGCCGGTAAAATTATCCTTTCCTAATCCGGGGCTTTGCAGCAATGGCTTCTGGTGGCAATACAGCAATTACCAGGAGCTAGGCCTATGGACGGGGTGGAATGAGGGCGAAAATATCAAAGCCCGGATGCGCATGGCCGTGAAAAATGACCAGGAGGTGATCGAGGTGGAAGTGAATTACTACAAAGATCACATTGTCACTTTCCAAGGAGAGCAAATAACTGAATCTTCCATGCGGATTGAAGTAGCTGCTACCGCTTGTAGCTATGCACAGATTGAAGAAAACGGTTTCCTGGGCGCCAGTGTTCCCCGGCATGGCGCTATGATATTAACCTTCCCCAACCCGGGAGGGTGCACCCAGGGTTTTTGGTGGAAATACAGGCCCTCTACCAAGCCGACTCTCATTTTATTTGGCAACCGGTAATCGCTTTGATGGCGATGATGCCGCCCACCGACAAAACTTATTTAACCCACTTGATTCTCTTATAATGAAAAATATCCTGATCACCCCGCTTTTGTTGATGCTTGCAACAGTCTTTGTTTACGGCCAAACCAGCACCGACGAAGCCGCTATCAAAGCTGTGATCGAAACCGAAACCCGTGCCTGGCATGCGGGCGATATCAAAGCCTTCGATGCCTGCTGGCAAATTCAGCCCTACTCCCGGGCGCTGATTTCACTGGCCGATGGTACCCACATGGCCCTCAGCCCCAGTGACATGCGCTCGCCTGACCGCCAGCTTACCGGCGATGGCTCCACCACATTTGTAAATAGCAACTACCTGATGCACGTAAGCGGAACTTCGGCCTGGGCCAATTTTGACCAGGTCACCACCGCCAAAGACGGCACCCAAACCTACTCCCATGAGATCAGAATCCTAGAAAAAAGTGCAGGATCGTGGTACCTCACCGGCATGTCGGCACATCTCTACAAACCGTGAGGTTTCCTTTTCTCGTTTCTAAATTTTTAGCACTTTCAAAATGTCCACACGCATGTTTTTCACCAAATTATCCTTCGTTTGCATGGCTCTGATCCTATTGAGCCTCCAAAGTTTGAGCGCCCAGGAAATCGCTCCTGAGGGCAAGTACAACACCACCAATTACCCCAAAGACCGCAAAGCCATAGATGAGATCAGCAGTCGGTCTGAGATGGATCAGCATTACAACGACGATTACATCGCAGTAGGGCCGGAAGGTCGTGTATCCTATGGGATTGAGGCTTGGAAAAAAAGGCTTTACCGATGTAGGAGCTACGTTTAAGTCCGTTACCCCTGTGCCTGGCACCCACGTACTGCGGGTGTACAATGGCGATGCAGCCGTGAGAAACGTGATGCTGGATGTGGTTTTTGATACTCCCGGTGGCGACATGAATATCCGGGTAGTACGAACCGAAACCTATATCAAAATAAAAGGCCGCTGGTATTTTGTATCTGGCCAGGGTACGCGGGTGATGAGTCCGGAGGAACTCACGGCAACCCAGCAGCAAATGATGAAAAAAAATTAAGTCGATGAACAAACCGGGCAGGCCAACGACCTGCCCGGTTTTATTTCACACAACCATGAAACCCACCACCTACCTATCCAATCTCACCCCGCTGCGGGGTATTGCGGCACTACTTACCGTTGTTTTTCATGTGGACCTGATGCTGGGAGCGGGCATGGGCTCGTTGCTGAGGCATGCAGATTCCTCCTTCATCAACCGGCTATACCTCATGGTCGATTTTTTCTTTGTGCTGAGTGGCTTCGTCATGTTGCATGTGTATGGAAAGCTGTTTGCCGATGGCGTAAGCCTTGACAGTTTCCGGCAATTTACCGTGGCGCGATTTGCGCGGGTGTACCCCCTGCACCTGGTCATGCTGGTGTTTACCATAGCCATGTTTGCCGTAGCTTCCGCGTTCGGAATTCCCTCCGACCCGATTGTCCAGGTCGAAAACGATATTTTCTCGGTATTCACCAACCTGTTTTTGCTGCAATCGATGAACCTCCACACGTGGTTCACCTGGGTACACGCCTCCTGGTCTATCAGCACTGAATGGTGGATGTACATGTTGTTTCCTTTCCTGGTGGTGCCCTTCAGCAGGTTGCGTACACCAGCCAGGGTATTGGTCGCAGGGCTGTGTTTCCTGGGTTATGTTGTCATTATTCTCTGGATCGTACCGATCGTAACCATACCTCCCGAAATACCCTTTGTTCGGCTGGACCCTGCCCAGTTAAGCATCAACGTTGCGTATCAGTATGGATTTCTGCGTTGCCTGTTTGGTTTCGTATTGGGCATGGCACTGTACAAAGGATTTGAGGAAAATTGGGGTAAATCCTGGCTGGGAAATGGTTATATTCTGGGGCTGGCAGCTATGGGCCTCTTTATTTGCCTTCATTTCGGGGTACCCGATGTGTTTACCGTCATGTGTTATCCCTTTATTCTGCTGTCTGCGGCTTATGGCAGCCCCCGGATCAACCGGCTATTTTCCACCAAACCCCTCCAGAAAATTGGCGATTGGTCCTTTTCCATTTACCTGATCCATGAACCGATAATGTTTATGATCGGAAAAATAAATACCTACTTCCAGCCGGTTGGCCCCGGAACGCCTGCAGCAGGCCCACCTCAGCCGCCTGGCATGCTTCAGAGTTGGTTAATCTGCCTGGTTTTCATAGCGCTGGTTGTATTCCTTTCTAGCCTCACTTACCACGGGGTAGAAGTGCCTGCTCGTAGCTGGATAAACCCGGCAAGACGGGTAAAAAGCTGAGCGGTAAATCAATAAATAGTAGATTATAATGGCACATCCTTCCAGTTCAATAACTGGAAGGATGTGTTTTTTCGGCAATTTCCCTTTGCCAAATCACATACCGTTGAGGCAATGGTTTAGAGACTTTGGGTAAATTCGACTATGAAAAAGACGGTTTTGGTATTGGGCGCAGGGGCCAGCGCAGATTTGGGGTTTCCGATAGGGGATGAATTGCTCAGACTTATTCTTCACAAACTTTGTCCGCAAGAAAATGATACCGAAGACGAGAAGTCCAGGCGAGAAGAACGTCAATATTTGTCCGACTTGGTTAACCAAATCGTGGGAAGGGAGAAGGATAATATCCCCCCTCAAAATAAGCACCATTTGAAAGAAATAGGTGATAGGCGGCAGCGACTTGAACACCTGAAAAAGCTTCGGGCAAGAATCTGGAAGGACTTTGAGGACAGCGAGTGGTACAAAGTTAGAGGAGATAGGCCTGATAGGGATGATTCCATAGATCATTATCTAATCAACTTTAGAAGTTTTTGGTCTGAAGAAGAATCAGAGGCGAGGCGGCTTATAGCAAAATATGCCATTGCTTATATTCTTCAGGGGAGGGAGCATGCCGCCAATGAAAGGATTAAGGATAAGGACATATGGCTCAGTGCATTTCTGAAAAATGCTCAGCATGTATGGGTTGAAATTGCTCAAAATTTGGACATCATCACTTTTAATTATGATCGTACGGTAGAGCAAATGATACATCAATTTGTACAAGAAAAATACCGGGATGGAGAAGCGTTACCATCAGGTGATTTTGCTGGGAAAAGCTTCATCGAAAAACACATCCACCATGTTTATGGGTCCCTTGGAAAATTTATCCCCAGGGATGAAAATCCTCTAGAAGGACATGTGCGATTCGGAGAAAATCATGATCAACCCCCTTTACACGTACAAAGCGCCAAGTCGATTAACCTGATCCGAGAGCGAACAACAACGACTCCAACATATAGACACCTGTTTCAATCCGCTGACCAGATATTCTTTCTGGGCTTTGGATTTGCCGCCGACAATATGGAAATACTTGGATGGGAGGAATTCATGAAAGACCCGACATTCTCGGAAAAGAGGATTCTTGCCACAGGAAAGATCCAAGTTTGGGATAAATTTAGAGTCCCGACAACTGACATATTCTGCAAAGAGTTTTCCGAGAAACATTTGTCTTTCGAATTACGCCGACACCCAATATAGAAAGGCTATGATCGGCTGGGCATCCCCCAACCCATTATCCGAACCTGCCTCAATCTCCTGATAGCGTTATTGGCGCCCTACCCGAAGGCCTCTTTTGGCTTTGTCGGATCTCCGCTCCTAGTAGAAGTCACCGGCAAATCCAAGCGATTTCGGGTGTACCGACGGGTGATGGAGTCCTTCTTTTCGCCGGGCTGGTTTGCCTACACTAAAGCGTCTGACCGTGGAACAAACGCCCTTTACTAGATTCTAAGGACGAATATCACCATCCCCGCTTATTCTTACTTATTGCACAGGTATCCAACGCAGATGACAAGTCTCTGAACCGAGTATACACGTCTTTCATAAAATTATTTATCTGAAAGGCCCGGTGTGGGCGACGGATACACAACAAAAAAGGGCAAATTGGCACTTCCTGTTCCACCGTTTGGGTCTTTTACATACGCAAAGAGCCTGAAAGCGCCTGAAGTAGCCGGAGCCCTGAAATGGAACCAGTCGCCCTGAGCATCGAGGGTGAGATGATTCATCGGTTGTGGCCGGCGTTCTTTTTCTCCGCCAAACCGCTGTCGGTAGCTTCCTTCAGGAACAATTTCCCACCCCTGGCTCAAGGTATCCCCTTCCGCATCACGATAGTACATCCAGGCGGTATATTCCTTACCCGCCATTAAATAGGCGATACTATCGGAGGCAAACCCCTTAATACTAATAGCTTGCATATCCGGGGCAAGGTTGGCCGGTTGCTTTCCTTTCCATACATTGGCGAGTATATCGACCATGCTCGTTTTTTCACCCGACTCCGTAAACAGGCTATACCAGGTATGGGTCCGCTCTTGTTTTTGGCCCCAGTAAAAGGCACAACTACCTAGGCAATTGATCGAGTCTGCAAGAATCTCATTTTCATAAACAAGGCGGTAAAGTTCCGATTTTTGCTGGCTATTGGGCTCTATAGGCGCTTCCCATGCCGTCTGGTTTGCTTGCCAGGTACCTAACGGGGCCCACTCGGTAAGTAGATAAGGCTTTTTCCCCATTTCCGGCAAGGACTCCCAGTCTGTACGCACACTGGCAATTTCCTTAAACAGGTTAATTCCAAGAACATCCAGTGCAGGTGCCAGGCTCATGATTTTTGCATATCGAAGGAGCGATCCGGCCTGTGTAGCCGTCATGACCGGGTGGTCAGGGTCCGCCTGTTGTATAGAGGCTACTATTTTATTCAACTTTCGCCAGGAAACTAAAGATTCCTCACGCTGTAAGTCAAATTCATTGCCAGCACACCACATTAATAATGCCGGGAAGGTATCCAGGCGGCTTACGATCTGTACTAAATGTTGAATTAAGCTATCTACTTTTTGCGCATTTCCGTAGTCAAAGCCCGATCGTATCTGAGGAATCGGGAGGTCCATGATAACGGCCAGGCCCAGTTGGTGAGCTTTTTCGAGCAGGCTGTCTGCATCTTCCTGCCAGTACAGCCGAAGGGTATTGCCTCCGGCATCAGCCAGGTTTTCGAGGTATTGGCCATCGCCCGCGGCTCCCTGCACATACCACGGAGCACCATTCCGGATAATCCTGAACGTTCCTCCCTGATGCTCAATGAATACTTGGGGAGTAAAATTGCCCTGACTTGCTACCTGACCGGAGTTGCCTTTCCTTCCGCAACCCATACCGACCACGAGGCTCAGCACACAAAGGGCAACCAACCCATAAGCCGCCCTTTTTTTTCTCGTTTTACTCATGATAGGAAGAATTGACGAGTAACGGAACTGTGGCGGTTACCACTTGATTTCTGTCGTTATACAGGTGTAAATAAGCCCGGTAATCACGCCCTGCCCGGAGTTCAGATAAATCTATTCTTATTTTTTTTCCGCCACTCAGTACTTCGAACCCTTTGATAGGCCGGAGCACATCGTCTTCACGGATGCTCCATTCATAGGTGAGAGTGGGCGGAAGGGTATCGAGCATGGCCGAGATCATCCTGATATCTACCTCCCCGGAAATTTGCCACGGGTGGGAGAGATAAATTTCTGCCATCGGAAACGCGAAGGGCACACCCATCCATTCGGACTGAAGGGCGAAATAAGAGGGTTTTCTCCTGTTTTTGTGATCCGTTAACCCAAACCACGTCACCGTCTGTTCCATTCGGTCTTTCCAGCAGAAGGCAATCCCTCCGAGGTTATGCTCCTGATTCCCCTGAACATAGTTTCGCCAGTGATGTATGTAGTTACGTGCCTTCGCAAAATCACCCGGCTCTTTGGGGTGACCAAAATCATCGATTTCTGTGTAGTCTTCATCCCAATACCCCTCTGGCCCGAATTCAGAAACGAGATAGGGCTTCCCGGGATAAAAGCGGGTGCACAGCGAGTCGAGCTGCCGGATCTGCATTTCGAAGTATGAGTTTACCCCCACAAAATCAAGTGAGGGTGCGGAGCTGCGCACTGCCCGTAATTCGCCGCTCAGGTCACGGCTATGCTCCATGGCGGTAAACACCGGCCTTGTACCATCCAGTTTTCGGATATCGCGGGCCATGTCCTCCAGCATGCTCAGGTAGGCCTGACGCACCTTCACGAGGTAGGCGGGTCTATGGTAATGCTTGAGGATACCCCAGGTTTCGTTGCCCACTCCCCAGGCAATTACTGCGGGGTTGTCAGCTAAATTTTTTATTTGCTCGATCACTTCTTTTCGGTAAGCCTTCACCGCCAGGGTGTCCCGGTAGTAATCTACCTTAGGGTCAAACCAGAATCCATAGATCACTTTCAAGTCGTGCTGCTGCGCTTCTTTCAGGATATTGTAATCGTAGATGCCGGGTGAATACCGCCGGATCGTATTCGCCCCCATGGCCTTTACTGCAACCATGTCACGCTCCAGCACCGACTGAACCAGAGGACTTCCTCCATCATGCCAGTCATGCCCCGGGTTGTAGGCGACTCCCCGTACGTAAAAAGGTTTGCCATGAATCATCCAGGTGTATCCCGCATCAGGGTTTTTACCAAAGTAGGGAGTTGTTTTTTTTGAGGGGCCTTCAGAATTGTTGGCGGATGGGAGGAAAACCGGCTTTTCGTAGCCCTTGCCCAAGGATCGGATTTTGTTCTCAGCCTCTATCCTATGGGGGGAATCTGCAGCAGCCATCCAGCCCTGAATCATGCAATAATCTGACAGCAGGGACTTGAATGCACCCGGATCCACCTCCCCGACCAGCAAAACGGGCAGCTGGGTTGGCAGGTTCTTGAGCTGTGCCCGGTACCACGAGGCAGATTCCTTGATCGCGTCAGGCGCCTGCAAGGCTATGTATCTTGCCTTTTCATTTGGCGGAAAAGCATTCAGTGGCTTAGGAAGGTCGTGCCGCAGGTACCATACCCAGCTTACATTGGCCACTCCTTCCCGTTGGAAATACCTGGCTGTGTACTCAAAGGCCTGGCCGTAGAGCGTGCCCATGCTTTCTGATTCCGGAACAGGTAGTGCCAGGAGCAATGCTCCCCGGTGGGCCAAAGCGGCTTCTGCTGACGCTTGAAGATAATCATCCCATTTCCCTGCCAGCACTTCCTGCATGACCACACTGTCGCACAGTTGCCACACCAAAAATGGCAGTACCCCCTTCTTTTCCCAGTCTCCAGCTAATTCCGAAGGAAACCTCCCATCTGCTGTACGACTCCAGGACCAGTCAGTACCGGCCAGGTCTGTTTGCTGAGTGTCACGGTTATCAACAGGTTGCCAGAGACCAATATAAAACCCTTCACTGGGAATCACCTCAGGAAATTCGAGGTCATTGGAGTTAAAACGGTAAGAACGGGAAAGAAAAAATGCCATCAGGATAAAAACCAACAGCACCAGACTGCTGGAGACCAACACGTTGCGCAAGGGTCGGTAAATGATCTTGTGAAGCAGAAAAAACCACATCACCCGGAAACGGTCCAGGGTGCCCCCATACAACTGCTTGTATAAGCCCTGTATCATTTTCCGCTGGCTCATAATAACCACCATTACCAGGAAAAATACGTTTATCCCAGCAAATGACGCCATGAGCAGACTATACGGGCTCCAATCGAGCGTAAGCCCATAAATGATGATGGCTACCGAAATGCCGATCATAAAAATATTGGGCAAGCTCAGTTTCCACTCATTGGCGGGTTTATCATCCTTTGGTGTCGGGATGTATAGCACCTTGATATTCAGGAGAGTGAGAAAAAAACCAGTTAGAAAAATCCACCACGTACCAATCAGCATCGCCCCACCAAATAGGTGAAAACCGCGCTCATGTTCTTCTAGCAGCCAACGTTGGCTGAACTGGCGGATAATGAGTGTCAAACAAATAAGTGGTGCCGCATATAGCATCAGTTCCGCCAGCTCTACCTGCCAGGGGGCCTCCGCCTTTAGCAGGGCAGCAAGTGGTACCCCCAGATCGATGACGGCAATGAGCCCGTACAAAAAATAAAGGGGGATCGTGAGGTAATGAAGGCTTTGGCGCCAGGTAAGTTTGCGGAACAAGCCCGGTACTACTTTTATCAGCAAATCAAGCGAGCCACGGGTCCATTTGAGCTGTTGTTTATAAAAACCTGAGAGGCTCGCTGGTACCAGCCCGCGGGACAGTGCCTCCGGCACATACAGTGATTTCCACCCCTTGGCATGCAATTGCATAGCCGTGTGCATATCCTCTGACAAACCCGCTGCATGACCTCCGATCGAGTCCAGCGCTGCCCTGCGAAAGGAGCAATTAGCACCGATTGCCTGCGCAGTACCATAGTTGTTCATGGACATCATCATCGGTCCATAAAAATGGTAAGTCTGCTCCGCCGCAGCCTTGGCAATGAAACTTTCATCGCGGTTGTAGTATGCCTGTATGCATTGTACGAATCCGATCCGGGGATCTTCGAAGTAAGGCAGCTCGCGATCCAAAAACTCCGGCACAGGCAAATGGTCGGGGTCCATCACTACCACAATCTCACCCCTCGCGTGGTGTTCGAGGCAATAGTTTACATTCCCAGCTTTGGCGTTCTTTTTATCCGGACCCCGGTAAACATAGTGCACCCCGAGCTCCTGACATACCTGAATCATGTAAGGGTCATTTCCTTCGTCGCAGAGATAGGTTTCGTGCGGGTAGGTAACAGCCTTCATCGCCTTCAGGGTTTCGATGATCATCTCATAGGGTTCGCCGGGACAAAACGTCGTGATCATATCCACCTTCCAATCCCGGGTAGAAACCGGCATTTCTGGTACTGATATGCCCAGGTAGTGGTACCACTCATGCAACAGGCGAAGAAACCTGAAACCAAGGGCGAATGTGAGTAAGAAATATAAAGGTTGAGATCCTACGTGTTCAGGGTCAACAAACCACCATATAAACAAAGTCATGGCTAATACGCCCAAGGCCACCAGTATGCGTACGATCCAGCTTTCTCCTGGGGTGGGGGGCATTATACGCCTCACTTCCTTGTCATGCCGAAGTTCGGCCAGTAATTCTGATCTTAGTGCAATCCTCATCAAAATTTACCTTCTTCAAATATAATAATCATTGCTCATAGCCATTCCAATTTTATACACCAGTTGAACAATATTATGTACGATAGTATAAAATTCTTACCTATAAGTAACCGACAAGAGTTGACAAGCCTCATATCAGCATACACAGTCTTAAATACTTTTGAGGATATTTTCGGCCAGCAATTCTGATCTTTGTATAATCCTCGTCAGGAATCAATCTCTACAAATATAATATTCATTGCTCATACTCAATCCAATTTCCTGTACCAGTTGCACAATAGTATTTACGATAGAATAAACTCCTTGCCTATAATTAACCAACAAGGGTTAACAAGTCTCATATCAGCAAATACTGAGGTAAACACTTTTAAGGGTATTTGGGGCAGACAAAAGGCTTACTGGGTATACTTGTGTTCGGTCTATGCCACCTCAGACCGTCTCTTAGATCTGTCCGGGCGTCAACTTGCTTTATATACACAGCTAAAGCGGGCGCTAAAAGTTGATAGCCACTCCTCGTCGGCCTCCTTTTGGGTTAGTTAAAAGGGAACCGCACCGGAAATTTCGCCTTCGGTGAGCTTTCCGCTATTTTCAACCCAGGAGGGGACCGATTTACACCGGAATCAGATAATTTCCCTTTTTTGAAAATGGGGACTCCCCTGCCATCGTTAAACACTTAATGCGGGGCGATGCCATGTACAGAAAGTGGCCCGGAACAAGACATTGAGTAAATCGGAAGAATCATCGACAAGGCCAGGAACTACTTAGCAGCTTAAAGAGTACCGTACAGTGCGCGCCACCAGCCCGGAGAGTTCTTCGGGAAAACTGATACGGTAATTCCACGAAGGAAAGCTATTGACGCTTAAGAGAAAAAAGGGGGAGTGAGAAGGGCTATTGTGTACAAATTGTATGCAAGAAAAAAGGCACCTACAAAGATTAAACTCTGTAAGTGCCTCGTTTTCAAGTGGTTAACTTGTCGGGGTGGAGGGATTCGAACTCTCGACCCCCTGCTCCCAAAGCAGGTGCGCTAACCGGACTGCGCTACACCCCGAACTATTTTCTCTCAAACACAAAGCCCAGCCGGCGCTGGATTTTGTTGCGGTGAGGGAGGGATTCGAACCCTCGGTACCCTGTTCGAGTACGGCAGTTTAGCAAACTGCTGGTTTCAGCCGCTCACCCACCTCACCGTGGGGCACAAAGGTAAACAAAGGGTTTAATTCACCAAAAAAATATCTCAGTAAAAAACCGACTATTTCTTACGGTTTTTCCTTCCACAGGTTCTTCGTTTCTTGCCGCATGGGAAAGTTTCTGCGCAAGCGCCTGATCAGCCTCCTGATAACCCTGTTGCTGGTTTCGCTGGTGGGTTTCGCGCTTACTGCTTATCCTCCCGAAACCCTCGCTTTCGACAAGTGCCACAACGAGTTTGGCGATAACCAAAACGAACAAAAATGTATTGACAAGCTCGTCGCCGAGCTGGGGTTTGACCGCCCGCTGTTCTATTTCGAAATCGCCTCATTGGCCGAGCCAGACACCCTATATAAGGTGTATCCTTTTTCGCTGCGAAAGGTCCTTCGCCGCCATGCCCTCCGCTCCGGCAATTGGGAGGCGGTGCAGCAATGGCACCTGTCCCTTTCCGCAGCCCGACAGGCCTTGCGTACGTCTGAACCCAACCCAGCCTACCAAACCCTGCTGGGTGCGATCCAAACCTGGGAAAGCAGTCTCCATGCGCAGGACTTTGAAGCATACCGCCTCCGGGTAATCGAGCTCAGCCACGGGCCGGACATCCCCAACTCTCTTTCCAGCCTCATGGCCAATACCTGCGAGCAGGGCAAAGTGCTGCTGAACACCCGCCAGGGCTGGCGCACCTACGTACCGCGCATTATATGGCACGGCACCTCATGCCGCTACCACCAATGGATATCCCGGATGGCTAAGGGCGATTGGGGCACCACCCTCAACCACCTGCCAGTAAGGTCGGAGATCATGCGCATGGTAGGTAATTCGGCACCGGTGGTTTGCCTCGGGCTGCTTATAGCGGTGGTGCTGGGTACCTGGCTGGGCGTAGCTTCGGCACGCAGGGCGGGTTCAGCCTTCGATCGCATTTCCACTGCCGGAGTGTTCGCGCTCGACGCCGTGCCGGTGTTTTGGGCGGGTATCTTGCTGCTGGTGCTGCTGGCCAACCCCAAGGGCCTCCACATTTTCCCGATTGGGTTCGACAATATCCGCACCCACCCCGGGGAAAACATCTTGCGGTGGGTACTTCCGCTGGTTGTCTATAGCTACGGAGGCATTGCCATCGTTACCCGCCTCATCCGGTTGCAGGTGCTCGAAGCCCTCAATCAGGACTTTGTGCGCACCGCCCGGGCCAAGGGCCTTTCCACCCAGGCCGTGGTGTGGAAACACGCGTTCCGGCAGGCGTGGGTTACCCTGGCTACCATCGTGGCCGGGCTGATCCCCGCATTAGTGGGCGGCTCTATTATTATCGAGCATTTGTTTACGATTCATGGCATAGGCGAAGGCCTCGAAAAAGCGTCCGCCAACGCTGATACCTCTTTTCTTTTGGCTTCGCTCACCCTTACAGCTTTCCTTACGGCGGTGGGCTACCTGGTCGCTGATTTGCTCTACGTCATGGTCGATCCGCGCATTCGCCTCCTTCCTACCCGAAACGAAGCATGATCACCTCTCTCCATAACCTGCGTCCCATAGCCGGAAGTTTAAGTTGGCTTTCGCTGTTGGTGGTGGTGGCGATTCTGGCACCGGTGCTCTCCAACGATCAACCCCTGGCGTGCCATTGTGGCGAGACCTGGTATTTTCCTGCCTTTTCACCCAACAAAGCGATCACCATCGCAAACGAAGCCAGCCGCCCTTCGCGTGATATTGACTGGCAAAAAGCCCCATGTGCCTCAAAGCTGTGGCCACTTTTGCCCTTTGGCAACAAATCGTACGACGCAGGCAACCAGCAAGATCAGCCGCCCCTTAGCCGAAACAGCGCCAACCGCCTGCACTTACTGGGCACCACCCGCAGCAGCCAGGACCTGTTAACCATGCTCATCTACGGCACACGTGTTTCGCTGCTGGTAGGGGTGTTTACGGCATTGCTTACCGTATCCCTGGGGGTAGGTTTTGGGGGAATTGCCGGTTTTTTCGGAAACGACAGGCTGCGGATTTCGCGGGGCGAAGTTATCGGATACGGTCTTGGGCTATTCCTCTCGTGGTATTACTTCTTCTACCTCAGGTTCGATGCCCTCGAAAATGAACAAGCCTGGTGGCTGTTGGGCGAATTGCTATTCAGGCTCTTGGCTACGCTGGCATTCACAGGCGGCCTGGGTTGGGCCTTCGGGAAAATGCCAGGTGCTTTTTTTGGAAAAAATACAGCCCTTCCGCTCGACAGCCTCGTGCAAAAGATGATGGAAGTGCTCCAATCGATTCCATCGTTGGTACTGATCCTCACGGTGGGGGCTATTTCGGGCCGTAACCTGTGGATCATGATGCTGATGCTGGGTTGCGTATCGTGGGTGGGTGTGGCCAGGCTGGTGCGCGCAGATGTGTTGCGGGCGCGGGAGAGTGCCTATATGGAAGCGGGCGAAGTAATGGGCTTCGGGGGTTGGCGGCTGCTATTCTGGCACGCCCTGCCCAATGCGCTCAATACGGCTTGGGTGGCCCTGGCCATGGGCATCGGCAGTGCCATTACGGCCGAGTCGTCACTGGCGTTTTTGGGCTTGGTTAATTCAGGCAACAGCTGGGGAAGCATCTTCGGCTCCATCAGTGGCCAGGAAATCATCTCCCTTTGGTGGGTAGGCGTTTTCCCCTGCCTCTGCATCTTTTTCACGGTACTGTCCTGCAACCACATCAGCGAGTTTTTCCGCAACCGGTTCGATCCTAGGTCGGGCAATTAGCAACGGGGCTGCGTGAAGTTCTATTTCCTCCAAAAAAACTACTGTACTCAATCTACCCAATCAGCAATGAAAACGTTGGTGCTGCGGGTGCCGCCATTGTTGCGGTTAGATGAGAACACGATGCGCTTGCCGTCGTGCGAGAACATGGGAAAAGCGTCAAACTGCTTGTCGAAGGTAATTTGCTCCAGCCCGGTGCCATCGAGGTTGATCATGTACAGGTTAAAGTAGCGCCCGCCAGTAGCCGCATGGTTCGAGGAGAAAATGACCTTTTTACCGGAGGGGTGCATAAACGGGGCCCAGTTGGCACCGGAGAGGTGAGTGATCTGACGCAGGTTGCTGCCATCCAGGTCCACCATGTACAGCTCCATGGCCGTAGGAGCTACCAATCCCTGAGAAAGCAGGTTTTTGTAATCGGCCTGTTCTTCGGGAGTTTGTGGGCGGGAAGCGCGGAAAATAAGGTGCTTATTGTCCGGGGTAAAAAATGCGCCTCCATCGTAGCCGAGGCTATCGGTAATGCGGTGGACCTGGCCACCGTCGAGGTCCATGAGGTAGAGGTCGAGGTCGCCGTCGCGGTCAGAAGTAAATACGATCTGGGTGCCATCGGGCGATAGGGTGGCTTCGGCATCGTAGGCATCGTTGTCGGTGAGCTGCTTCAGCACCTTGCCCTGCTTATCGGCCAGAAATATTTCAAACTGAGGATACACTGCCCATACATAGCGGCCTGCTTTGCGCATATCGGGTGCAGGCGGGCAGGAGTCGGCGCTCAGGTAAGTGGAAGCGAAAATGATTTTCTCCCCATCCGGATAAAAATAGGAGCAGGTGGTGCGCCCTTTGCCGTTGCTGACGGGGTTTAGCTCGAAAGGATCGCCTGCGTTTGCGGGTATTTTTCCCCAGAAAATCTGATCACAGGGAATGCCCGCTGCTTCATCGGCGCGCTGGAGGGTAAGGTATTGGTCGTCAAAACTGAAGTAGGCTTCGGCATTGTCGCCGCCAAAAGTAAGCTGTTGCACATTTTTCAGGTGCAGCTCCTGCGGATAGCGGAGGGTATCTTTGGCTGCATCGTAAGGCTGGGCGGCAGGCGCTTTTTCTTTGGGCTGACATGCTACGGCAATCAGTACCAGCGAACAGATCCAGGGTGCGAGGTTTTTCATTTTTACAGAATAAGTGCCTGAACAGACAAATTTACCCGCAAAGTAAAAAAATAAACCGGCCCGAGAGAACTCCCGGGCCGGTCTGCGGAAACCTTTGTCGATGGCAGCTTATTGCACCACCGGAATAAAGCTGATCTGGTGGATATTCTGAAGATCGCTGTAATCGTACTGATACAGGCCGTCTTCGCCAATCATCAGCAGAATTTGAGAAAGCGGAATCACATCAAATGCCTGAATATTGGGGAAAGTAGCCAGCGGGGCATTGCCCACAATGAGAGGGTTGGTGGCATCGAATACCTTCAGACCAGCATCTCCGTCGCAGATAAAAAGCACGTTGTCGCGGATGCCGAGTCCATGAGGGTTGGTCATGGGGAAAGCAGCCTTGAGCACAGGATTGGTTACGGTCGAGATGTCCAGCACATCCAGCTCATTGGTAAATCCGTCGCAGGTATTGCCGCTGCGGAGAGTAACGTAGGCATAATTTCCTTCTGCCACTACCGGGTCGCAGGTTCTTACGTGTTGAAATTCAGACACATAAGCAGGTGTGGCGGGAGCGTCGATATTGTAAATAAACATGCCCGTTTGTGAACCGATGAGGAGGTGATTTTTGAAAGGAAAAATCGTTTCCACATTCCAACCGATGTTTATTTCATTGGCTTTGACCGGGTTGGCGAGGTCGCTGATGCTGTAGCTGAAGAGGGTGGAAGTCGATACCACATAGAGGTAATCACCTGAAAGGGTAAAGCGAGCCATCGACCCACCTACGCCGGTCTGGGTTTCGCCACCTGAAGTATTGGAAGGTGCCGATTGAGGTCCACTGGCCGAGGAGAGCGCAAGGTCAAACTCCTTGGTTCCCATAAAGAAGCAATTGGGGCAACCGTTAAAGCCGGTTGTGCAATCGTATTTATCCGTGTGTTCTACGGCATCAAAACGGATCACAACTCCCTGGCTAGGATCGGCCCAAAGCCCCTGAAAATCAAGCCCGTAAGGAAAAACCTCCTGCTGGCGGGAAACTTCGTGCGCCTGCATGGGATCGGAAATATCAATCGTTACGAGGTCTATTTTGCTATCAGCATAGAGCATGCTGCCCTTCACGGCCATGTCGTAATTGCCGGGAATATTGATAAAGGCGATGTTTTGAGGGGAAGAAGGAGTGGTATTGTCGATGATGTGGATACCTTCACCCAGCTCATTGACGAGGATGTAGCGGTCGTAGAAATAGAGCTTACCGGTGTTTTTCAGGTCGCGGGGAGCCTGTACCTGAACGGCGGCACGAAATGCCTCGTACGACATGTACACAGGCTGAAACTCAGTCCAGGTTACTTCCTGGGTACATTTGTCTTCAATACAGCCTTGCATCGAAGCGCCGAGGGCCAGTACGGCCAGCAACAGCAGGTTGGAAAATTTTTTCATGGTTGATTGTGCATTTCTCCTAAGACGGAGCCTGTGGCTGAGATGCTGCAAAACAACTCAAAATTTATTCTTCCTGATCAAAACAAATACCCTGGCGCGGGTTTTTCTACCTTTGCACCGCCAATACTAAGCCTATGTCTGCTTCTGTTTCTGATAACCTCCGCTCTATTCTCGCAGAAATAGCTGCATCTGCAATTGCTGCCGGCAGGTCTCCGGAAGAAGTAAAACTGGTGGCGGTTTCAAAAACCTACCCCATAGCACCTATCCGGGAGGCATTCGAAGCCGGACAGGTGGATTTTGGCGAAAATCGGGTGCAGGAAATGGCAGCCAAACAGCCCGACCTACCCCTTGCCCGCTGGCACCAGATAGGCCCTTTGCAGCGCAACAAGGTAAAATACATTGCGCCGTTTGTACACCTGATTCATTCGGTGGATTCCGAAAAGCTGATGGAAGAAATCAACCGCCAGGCGGAAAAGTACCAAAGAACCATCGAGATCCTGCTGCAGCTCAATATTTCGGAAGAAGACAGCAAATCGGGCATCGACGAAGCGGGGGCGGCCTTGTTGCTGGAAGTTGCACCCAAATACCCACATGTAAAAATCACCGGGCTGATGGGCATGGCGGCTTTTACCGACGACCATGAACGGGTTCGCGCCCAATTCCGGCGACTGCGCGTGGCCCGCGATACTTTTGCGGCAGCGGATTATCCGTCAGTAACCATGAAAGAACTGTCGATGGGCATGTCCGGCGATTTTGACCTGGCCATAGCCGAAGGGGCTACGCTGGTCCGTATCGGATCGGCCATATTTGGTTCGCGCTGAATTACCAGCCCATTCCACCATCAAAATCGATTTCCATCATTTCGCGCAGCATCACATCCTGGCGCGGGGCAGAGGTGCTTACCGGGAGTATAAAAGAAAAGGGGCTTACTTCTTTTCCTGCTTCAAACAACTCAATGGCCTGCTTAGCCTGGGGAGCAAGCTTGATTTTGCGGTTGTCCACCTCCAGCACATATCCATGCGCACGGCTCCTACGGGTAGCTACGGATTCGAAGGTATTGAGCTCCTGCACGGCAACTTCTACCGGGTTGGTGTGAACGAAACTGTTGCGAGCGGCAAGAACATGTGCTTGGGTTACCTGAATTTTCATGATTGATTAATTAATTCGTTTTCGAATCTTTCGAAATCAAAAAGAATAATTAATCAAGGGCGTTCCAAATGTCCTGTGCTCCATTTCTAACCAGAACCCAATGTGCTCATCCTCAGGCAATCAATTTGTATTTACCTGAAAATGAGCACAATAAGTAGTACAAATTTCGGAATATCGACTAATTAGACAAACCGGATGGCACATATCTCCGATTTTCTTTCGTGTGCTGGTTATTTCAGCAGCTGAAATCTTTGTGCCTTGCCCCCTACGGACACGCCGAAGTAGCCTGGTTCCAGTTGCGGTTTGCCCTCGCGGGGGTACGACAAGTCTCTGGCCGGAACGATCTCAAAAGTGACCTCTTTGCTCTCGCCGGGGTTCAGCAATATCTTTTCGAAGTGTTTCAGCTGTTTCATGGGGCGGGTAATGGTAGCCACTTCGTCGGTGATGTACCAGAGCACAGACTCTTTACCCGCGCGGTTGCCCGTGTTTTTCACTGTTACCGTAGCGGTTGCAGTTTGTGCAGAGGAAAAGCTGGGGCTGCTGATCTGCAGATTTGAATACTCAAAAGTGGTGTAGCTCATTCCGTCGCCGAGAAAAGCCATCATGGTTTTGTTGTCTTTGAAATTGCGGAAAATGTCGAGGTCGAAGTACTTGTGGTCATAGGCGTAGTACATGCCGGGCCAGTTGGGATAGGAGAAAGGCAGTTTTCCGCTGGGGTTAATGGTACCGCTGATAACACCTGCGATGGCATTAGCCCCTTCAAAACCGGGAAGCCCGGCCCATACAAAGGCTTTGGTGGCTGGGTACACTTCGCGCACAATACGGGGCCTGCCAGCAATCATGACCACGACCACGGGCTTGCCAGTGGCCTGTGCTTCACGAATGAGGTCGAGCTGGTCTTTGTCGAGGGTGAGGTCGTATAGGTTGCCCGATCCTTCGGAATAAGGCAATTCGCCTACAGCTACCACGATGGCATCGGCACCTTGCGATTTTTCGAGGAGCTGGCCTTTTTGGGAGAATGAAATCTTATCGGCTCCATAAGTAAGCTTCATCGCATCGAGGAAGGTGGGCATTTCGGCCGGAAAGAGGCGATCGTCAGTCGGTATTCAGCGGAGGCTCCAGCCGCCGGCGAGGTCGCGTTTGGTATCGGCAGTGGGGCCGGCAACCACAATTTTCTTCACTTTGCTAAGCTCCAGCGGCAAAATTCCCTCATTTTTCAGCAAAACAATCGACTCTGCTGCAGCTTCGGCGGCCTTTGTTTTGTGCTCCGGTCTACCTATGCGGTCGAAACGGTCGTTGCGGGGATAAGGATTTTCGAAAAGGCCGAGGTCCATTTTCAGGCGCAGAATGCGGGCAACCGAAAGGTCGATACGCGACATCGGAATGCGGCCTTCATTAACCAGCTCTACCACGTGGCGGGGAAACTCGGTGGTGTATGGGGTCATGCTCATGTCGAGGCCGGCCATGAGGGCCACATAGGCGGCTTCTTTTTCGGTAGCAGCTACATGCTGAGCCGAAAAAAGGCGAATAACGTCCTGCCAATCGGATACAGTCACGCCTTTAAAACCAAGTTCATCGCGCAGGAGTTGGGTAAGGAGGCGGTAGGAACCATGTACAGGTTCGCCGTTCACTTCGCCGGAGTTGATCATCACGGTTTTAACCCCTGCCTTGATACCTGCAGCAAAGGGAGGTACCATGTACTCGTAGAAATACTGCATGGAGTAGTCGGCAGGGCTGCGGTCCCAGCCGGTTTCGGGATCGGAGTAGCCGAGGAAATGCTTGGCGCAGGCCGCCTGTCGATAAGGCGCGGTTAAACCGTTGTTTTGGATACCATCCACCACGGCTGCACCCATGATACTGCCCAGCAGGGGATCTTCGCCAAAGGTTTCGTAAAAGCGGGGGAAACGCGGGTTCCGGCCCAGGTCAAATACCGGAGAAAACACCCAGTGGTGGCCTACATCAGCCGATTCTAAGGCGGTAACTTCGCCAACTGTATGCGCAAACCGGGGGTCGAAAGTAGCGGCAATGTTGATGTTGTGCGGGAATACGGTACCCCCTTCGATATAGTTTGCCCCGTGCATGTGGTCCATGCCATAGATCATTGGGATCTTGTGGCGGTCGTAGCGAAGGGTAATGCGCTGCAGGGTGGTGATGTATTCGTACCAGCGGTCGGGCGGAACGGCAATCCCATTGAGGAAGCTACCGATATGGTAGTCGCGCACCAGGGGAATAAATTTGTTGGTATCGAGCGAAAAGACCTGACCCGGATCGCCGTTTGACAAAAAGGGTACTCCTTCATCCACCCATACGGTATGTGTAAGTTGGGTCATTTGTCCGGCCTTCTCCTGTAGGGTCATAGACTTGAGCAACTGCTGAACCCTGGCCTCTTTCGTGGGATCGTCCATGCGCTCACTGCGCATCCGGGTAACGTAGTCAGTGGGTTTGATTTGGCCGAATACAGAGGATGACCCTATAAGCATCAGGGCAAGAAACAAGCGAATAGACATGAGAGCGATTGAAATGGTTACAGATAAATAAAACGAAGTATGTGCATACGTTTTCCGCCTGAAAATTAGGTATTTCCCTGCTTCAAGTAATAAAACAGACATGTTTCTTATCATACAAATATCAGACAAGGGTAAATGAGGCCCCCAATGAAAATTATAGGCGCTTTTCCTGATAAAATACAGAATATTGTGTGCATATTATTTTGACGAATCAAACTATTTGAGAATGAGAAGATGGTTATTACCCAAATGGACACAACAACATATGCTGTGGCTAGGCGGGTCATTTAACGCAAATCCCCTCAAAATCAATCAATTATCTGAAAAATTAGCTATTTATCGCACAGAAAAACCGCTGATATCCATTGTTATTCCGGCTTTCAACGAAGCCCATAACCTGGCCGCTACCCTCTCATCCTTAGCCGACCTGAAGCTGGCTCATGCTGTTTCGATGGAGCTTATCGTGGTAAATGATGGCAGTACCGACGGCACCCGTCAGCTACTCGAGGGCCTCGATATACACGCTATTCACCATCCGCAAAACCTGGGTCGCCAGCACGCCCGCCAATCGGGCCTTGATGCCGCCAGAGGCACCTTCCTCTTCCAGGCTGATGCCGACACCCTTTACCCACCTGGCTGGGGCAAACGATTTCTCGAACTTTTGCAGCAACCCGAGCACGCCATCGTCTATGGTTCGCATGCTTTTTTGCCCATGCCGGGGCTCTCGCGCACTGCGCTTTTCCTGCACGAGCTGCTGGGCGACACGGTGCGCTTGCTCAAAAGCAGTAGGCAGCATGTTGCGCATATCAACGTGCATGGATTTAACTCTGCGTTGCGCACCAGGGACGGCCGCATGTGGGGCAGCTATGACTACCCCCCCGGCAGCAGCGAAGACGGCCATATGGCCGTCCTTCTGGGAAAACATGGATTGATTACTTCTTGCTCCTCCACCGACTGCATGGCCTATACCAGCAGCCGCAAGCTGGCAGCCGATGGCGGGTTGATGCGCGCTATCTGGAAGCGGGTACTTCGTGAGTCACAACGCCTGAAGCGTGTGTTTTTCAAAGGATAACCTCCTCGCAACAAGAAAACTTCAGCGGGAGAGCAAGGCTTTTTTGGCTTAAAAAGCCTGATATTCGACCAACTGCCTGCGGGCAACTTCGCCGGAGTAGGTCTTCACTACCCGCGAAACAGCCAGCAGTAAGCCTTTGGCATCGTATTCGTAGCTCTGAAAACCACGGAGTTCCTTGTTTTCATAGCGCTCGGTTCGGAGGAGTTTGCCATCTTCCCGGTAGGTAAACTGAAAGGATTCCTGCACATTTCCACTCTTCAATACCTGCACCAAAAGACCTGAGGCATTGTAGGTGTAGCGGGTTTCGCCGAGTTGTTTGCCTTGTGGATCAACCTTTGTTTCGGTCGTTTTCCGCCCCTTTGCATCGTAAGTAAAAACCTGGGTATGCATCAGAGTGCCCCCTTCGTAGGTTCGGATGGAATGGGGCTTATTCCCATTCTCTTTCTCGTAAACATATTGCTTGTTAAACACAGCCAGCGCGTCGCCATTTTTCAGCATTTCGTACTCTTTCACCTGAAAGAGACTGCCATCGGCATTGAATCGATAAACCAGCTTGTACTCCCGGTTCCATTCGCGGTCGTTTATCATTTCCCACACGAGCAGCTTATCCGGTGAGTAGCAAAAGGAATGAACCATGAGGGTATCTGCCTGGCGCACACGCTCCATCCGTACCAGGTTTCCGGCATTGTCGTAATGCAGGATGGTACGCGAAGGATCGGCAGCCACCCGGGTAGGTTCGGGCACCAGCTGCATGGATTTGATATTGTGCTTTTTTACAAAAGCGGTATCCAGCCTGGGGTAAGCCAGTAACCAGTCTTCGGGCTGGAAAAGCTGTGCGTAAGAAAACTGGGTCAGAACAATGAAGAGACAGGTAAAGATTAATCGCATGAGCAAGGACATTAACAGGTTTGCCAGGAAAAAAGAAAGAACTACCCGAATCGTGAAGATTTGGGACCAGACACCAGCATTTTGGCAAATGATGGATTTAACTGTTTGAGGGTGAGGCGATTAGGTTGGCACCAATTTAATTACCGGATAAATACTTTTCAAATTTTTGCAAAAAAAATCAAACATTCTACCGTTTGCTTTCGGAGAAAATGTGGTTGTAATCGTTGAAAACTATTTCCAGAAATTTAGAATCGCTGAATTCCGTTTCTATCCCGGAAACCGTTTTGATCTTAAAAGCCAGCCTGGAGAGCAGTTGCTCGTCTTTCGACTTTTTGGCATGATCCATCACCTCTTTGATAATGGTTAGATCGCGGTCGGAGAGGCGGGTTATTTCAGGAAAGGTAACGCGATAAGTTTCGTCTGTTTCGCGAAAAATGGTGTCGGCAAAGGTGGTGACCAGCTGCAGCCGCACCACCGAAGTACCAGCTGCAAGGTCGCCGAGGCGCTGCCCGTTTTTGGTAACCCCAATGCTGATCAGCCCAATGGCACCAGGCATTGCAAACCCGGCACTTAGCCACACATCTACCAGTCGCAGAATCCAGCGGAGGAGGTAATCTCCTACCGTAGGCGGGGTGCCATCCAGCCTGATGGTGCGCAGCTTTAGCAGCCACTTGCCCAGCGTTTGCCCCTGCGCAAAAACCTCGCACACGAGTGAATACACCATCGCCGGGATCTGCAGGAATAAAAACACGACGAACCCTTCCTCTTCCGGAAAATTGCCCCCATAGAGCAAAAATAAGATGGCCAGAAAATACAGCAGCAGCACGACCAGATCGATCAGGCCCGCCAGCAAGCGGTTGCCAGTGCCCGCTATGGGATATTCGAGCTCAATAAACTGGGTGGTTGGTATCTTGATGGTGTTCATTTTGCTATATTTAGGGCATATACAACCGTGATGCGGGAGCCTGCATTTTTGCACCAAAATAAAGACAAATGGCTGGAGTACGAACATTCCGTTTTCGGCAATGCGCAAGATCACCCCGATCCTGACCGCCTCGCCGACCTGTACACCCAGCTAATCAACGACTTAGCCTACGCCCGCACCTTTTATCCGAGGAGCAAAGTAGTGGGCTATCTCAATGGTCTGGCAGCCCGTACGCACCTACTGATCTACAAAAACAAGCGCGAAGACAACAAGCGCTTCCTCACTTTCTGGACCACCGAGCTGCCCCTGATCCTGTTTGTCAACAAAAAATACCTGTACCTGGCCCTCATGTGGTTTGGTTTCTTCTTTAGCATCGGTTGGGTAGCCACTGTCCAAAACGAAGATTTTGTGCGCATGGTCCTCGGCAATGACTATGTGGACATGACCATCCAAAACATAGAGGAGGGCGACCCTATGGCGGTGTACAAGGGCAGCGATGAGTTTCCGATGTTTCTCCGAATTGCCCTCAACAATATCAAGGTAGCCTTCTATGCCTTTGCCATGGGCCTGCTTTTTTCGGTGGGAACGCTGTATGTGCTGCTGAACAATGGCATCATGCTGGGGGCATTTATGGGTTTTTTCTACGAAAGAAGCCTCACCCTCGAATCCTGGCCGGTGATCTTCATTCACGGCACGCTCGAAATCAGTGCCATCGTGATCGCCGGAGCTGCGGGCCTGCTCATGGGTCAGAAATTTCTTTTTCCAGGTACCTTTTCGCGATTAGATGCGCTGAAAAAGGCTTCGCGCGATGGCATGAAAATACTGGTGGGGCTGGTGCCCGTGTTTATCATTGCGGCTACGCTGGAGTCGTATGTTACCCGGCATACCGAAATGCCGCTCTTCCTGAAGCTGGGGATTATAGGGGTATCGATGCTATTCATTGTGTGGTATTATTTTTTGCTGCCTATTCAGGTACAAAATCAAACCTCAACCAAATCCTAGGGTATTTAAGTTTTGACCTATATTCCCTCTCCTAATCTAAACACAACCACCATGGATCAAATCAAACTCTTTAAAAACCGCAGTTTCGGGGACCTGATCTCCGACAGTTTTACCATCTACATACAGAACATCAAGGTGCTGGGGATGGCTATTCTCGTGTATGCTGGTCCTTTTTTGTTGCTTCAGGGACTGGCTACCGGAATGTACACCTACGAAATTCTCAAATTCACCCAAAATGTTTCCGGTGCCAATCCCTTTGAAGATATCAATTCCATCATCGCCTTGCTTTCATCTTTGGGGCTGACGGTATTGCTATTGATCGCCGGTGCCATGCTGGGTACCTCCTCTTTGGTGGGTGTGGTCAACAATTTCCTGATACAATACCAGGAAAAAGGGGTTGAAAACCTCAGCTACCAGGAGATTGGTGCTGCGGCTATGCGCGACCTGGGCAAAAACATAGGAGCCTCTTTGCTCATTGGCTTAATTGCTTTCGCCGCTACCTTGTTGTTTATTCTTCCGGGCATATATGTCGGTGTAGCCTTGTCCTTGGTTTATGCCGTCATGAAGTTTGAATCTATCGGGGTATCCGAGGCCATGGGCCGCTCATTCAAGCTTATCAGGGGCCATTGGTGGCAAACCCTCGGCCTGGTGATCGTAATTAGCATCATGGTTGGGATCGTTTCGGCTATTATTCGGCTGCCGTTTACCTCTATGTTTACCTTTAGCAGCATTCGTTCTGAATTGCCCAATTATCCGGTTATGCTTTTTACCATGGGCATTATCACCATCATAACCGGGGCTTTACAGGGATTAACGCTCATTAGCGTGAGCATTCAGTATTGCAGCCTGACAGATATATCCCCTGAGAACAATACCGATAGCCTGATCGACGAAATTGGCGCAGATGACTTTACGAACTCTCCGAACAACCCTTTTTAATTTCCTGACTGCGGCCCTGCTTCTGTGCTGTGGTAATTATTTACCGGCACAGGAGCAAGGCACTGGTTTATCCCAGGACGTATTTTCAGCACCCAGCCTCGATTCCCTCCGGGAAACCGGAAGCTACCGCTATGGCAAGGAGCCTATCATGGAGGAATGGAAGCCCGGCTGGTTTTCCCTATTTCTTAACTCACTGAGCCCTTTTGTCCGCTGGATAGTATACGGCTTGCTGTTTTTGCTGGCGGCGGGCCTCCTATACCTGATTGTGAGGCGGCTCATTGTCGCTCCTGCAAACAAGATTACAGCCCCCGCATCCCAATCATATGACCTTGCAGAAGAGTCGCTTTCTGCCGATGAACTGCGCCTGCGGTGGGAATCGGCGGTAAAAGCGGGTGAATACCGCCTGGCCGTGCGGTACCTCTTTCTCAATACCCTCAAACTCATGGACCTCGTGGGCTGGGTGCGCTGGGAACCCGGCAAAACCAACCTCGACTATGCCTCAGAGATTCACCGCCCTGACTTTCGAGATACCTTCCGTTGGCTTACCTGGCAGTTTGAATACGCCTGGTACGGCAATATGCAGGTCTCCGAAGCTTCGTATCAGCAGCTTGAGGCTACTTTCCTCCAATTTCAGCAGTCGATGAAAACCCGTTCATGAGTTCCGGAAAAAAAACATCCCTCTGGATCTATCTCCTGATCGCAGTCTTTGTTCTGGGGCTGGGCTGGGTAATTTATCGCAAAATGACCAGCGTGGACTGGAAAGAATCCTTTGCCTACACCTCCACCACCCCCTACGGCACCCAGCTGTTTTTCAAGGCCCTGCCCGATTTTTTCGAAACCGAAAAGCCCGAAGTGGTGAAGGAATCGGCTTTTAACCGCCTGATCTACGACCACCAGCAAAACGGTCTGTATGTAATCGTGGCTCCCTCCCTAAGTATCGACAGCCTGGATGGAGTAGCCCTGAAACACTGGATTTCGAAAGGGAATCAGGTGCTTATTTTTACCCGAAATGCCAGCCCGGTATTGGAAAAGCTGGGTAATTTCACTTTTGAAGGGGAATATATTCCTTTTACCGAAGTAAATAAAGACACGGTGCAGGTATGGCTGGGCGATACCAAAACACCTGCATGGCACCTGCCCCTTAAGTCGAATAGCTACATGAAAAGCAAAGACACCACCGGGCAGGAGATTTTCCTGAAGGACAATCGCAACTGGAGCATTGGCGTGAAATTTCATGTGGGAGAAGGAACTTGCTACGTAATCACCCGCCCCGAATACGCCTCCAACTATTTTCTGCTGATGCGCGAAGCCCAGGATCTGATGCCGCAGCTGTTGGCGGAACTGGATGCCCCCGACGTGATCTATTGGGACGAATACTACCGCTTGCCCCGCAGCCAATCTAATCGCCCTTCTGCCCCGCCCGAGACTTCGTTTCTCGACTACATCCTCTCCCAACCCGGCCTCAGCGGGGCCTTCTGGCTGGCGCTGGTGGGCCTGGCGATTTACCTGTTGCTGGGTTCGAGACGTGTGCAAAGGCTCATTCCCATTATTTTACCCCGAAAAAATACTTCGCTGGAATTTGCTGAAACCATCGGCAGGCTGTATTTCCGCGAGGCAGATCACCGTAATCTCGCCCTTAAACGCATGAGGGTTTGGTTTGATCATCTCCGAAACAAATACCGGATACCCGCCAATAGTCCCCTGGATGATAAATTTCAGCAGTTGGTCGCCCTCAAAACCGGCGCCGATGAAGCTACCGTGGCCGATATCCTTCGCTACAACCGCTTTCTCCAAAAACAACTCACCGTGGACGAAGCGACCCTCGTTCAGATTTCACAGGAACTTGATTTATTCTACGCACAAACGATGACCGGCCAAAAAGCCTGATTCTCCTACTTTTTTATATATGGACACCCAAGATTCACCGCTTCTTCCCTCCAACCAGCTGCCTGAGCCACCCCAGGAGCTGATTGCCCTGCAAGAACAACTCGAGCGCGTAAAGGCAGAAATGCGCAAGCTGCTCGTGGGCCAAAACAACCTGGTAACCCTGTTGCTCACGGCCCTTATTGCCGACGGGCACGTGCTTATTGAAGGCGTACCCGGCGTAGCCAAAACCCTGAGTGCCAAGCTATTGGCCCGCACGCTTTCTATTCCTTTCAGCCGGATACAGTTCACCCCCGACCTCATGCCTTCGGATGTGCTGGGTACCTCGGTTTTCAATGTCAAAACCAGCGAATTTGAGTTCAAGCCTGGGCCCATTTTCGGGCAGGTGGTGCTGATTGACGAAATCAACCGCTCCCCGGCCAAAACCCAGGCGGCCTTGTTTGAGGTAATGGAAGAGCGGCAGATTACCCTCGATGGCTTTACCTATGTGATGGAGAAGCCTTTTTTGGTGGTGGCCACCCAAAACCCCATTGAGCAAGAAGGCACCTACCGCCTGCCGGAGGCCCAGCTCGACCGCTTTTTGTTTAAAATAGAAGTAGGCTACCCCGCCGAGCAGGACGAAATACGTATGCTGGCCGATTTGCAAGAGCGCAAAGGCATCAGCGATATCCGACAAATCATGGGCGTACTGAGCCCGCAGGAGATCATGTCTATGCAGCAATGGGTACGCCAAACCTATGTGGAGCCAAACCTGCTTTCTTATGTGGTAAAGATCGTGCAGGCCACCCGCCAGGACCGCGAGATCTACCTCGGTGCCTCGCCCCGCGCCTCTATCAACCTGCTGCACGCCGCTAAGGCCTATGCCGCGCTGGCCGGAAGGCATTTTGTGGTGCCCGAAGACATCAAGGCCATGGCCGGACCCGTGCTGCAACACCGGATTATCCTCACGCCTGAAAAAGAAATGGAAGGCGGCACAGCCGAAGGCGTTATCCGCCGCATCGTAGAGCAAACCGAAGTTCCCCGCTAACCTATCGCCGTTGAAATCCTTTTTCTCCCATATCTACCTCGACCGCAACTATCCTTACTGGATTGGCGGAGGAGTCGTGCTGTTTCTGGTCTCCTTTTTCGTGGAGTTTTTGCGGATACCTTCGTTCCTGTATGTGGGTTTGCTGGTTACACTGGCGGGTATTGAGGCATATGTGCTGTTTTTTACGGGAAAGGTAACTGCCAGCAGGCAATGCCCCGAGCGGCTGTCGAATGGCGACGAAAACCCCATTGGCCTTACCGTACACAGCGATTACCGTGTGGCTTTGCATGCCGAAGTGTACGACGAAATGCCCTTTGCTTTTCAGAAACGCGATTTCAAAATAGATACCACCCTGCTTCCCGGGCAGACCGTGGAGCTGGGGTACAGCATTCGTCCGGTAGAAAGGGGCGAATATCAATTTGGTCATGTGCAGGTGCTGGTGCGGGGCCCCTTGCGGTTGCTGGCGCGGAGGTTTTCCTGCAAAAATCCAGTTACCGTGCCAGTGTATCCGTCTTTTATTCAAATGCGGAAATACCAGCTCATGACCGTCGCCAACCGCTTTGCGGAGATAGGCATGCGCAAAACGCGGCGATTGGGGCATACAAGTGAATTTGAGCAAATAAAAGAATACGTGCAGGGCGACGACTACCGCACCGTGAACTGGAAAGCCACTGGCCGCAAAGGCCACCTGATGGTGAATCAGTTTCGCGATGAGCGCGCCCAGAATATCTACTGCCTGATCGATAAAAGCCGCAGCATGATCATGCCTTTCGAAGGAATGACCCTGCTCGACTACGCCATCAACGCCACGCTCGTGCTCTCCAACACCGCCCTGCTCAAGCACGACAAGGCCGGTATCTGCACCTTTGCGGAGCAAATCCATCAGTTTGTGCCGGCCCAGCGTACCCCCGCTCAGATGCGGCTCATTTTGGAAACACTCTACAACCAGACTTCGCGCTTCATGGAGTCGGACTACGAAAAGCTGTACACGTATCTGCGGCGCACACTCTCGCACCGATGCATGTTGGTGCTGTTTACCAACTTCGAGACCCTCTCCGGCATGGAGCGTCAATGGCCCGCGCTGGCGAGGCTGGCAAAACAGCACTTGTTGGTGGTTATTTTCTTCGAAAATACCGAACTCCGCACCCTTACCACCCGCGACGACGAGGACATTGAGGACATCTATATCAAAGGGATAGGGGAGCAATTTGGCTTCGAAAAAAGGCGCATTGTGCTCGAAATGGAGCGCCACGGCATCCATGTGGTGCTTACCCCGCCCGAAAACCTCACCGTTAGCGCCCTCAACAAATACCTCGAGCTCAAGGCACGGGGGTTGATCTGATAAGGCTTGCTTTGCTATGCTGGGAAAAACACGAACCCATAAACGACATTTGTCGTAAATAAATTTGCATCTACGACATCTGTCGTTTATGTTTGTACCGTCATCTTAGCAGGCGGGGGAGTTGGCTGCTTAGGCCCTCCCTCTCCCATTTTCCCTTTTCCATGCAAACACCAGAACCCTCCGAAGCCGAAATCGAAATCCTGCAAATACTGTGGGAGCACCAGCCCGCCACCGTGCGGTTTGTGCACGAGCAGCTCAGTCTGAAAAAGGAGGTAGGCTATACCACCACCCTGAAGCAGATGCAGCGCATGACCGAAAAGGGCTTGATCGTGCAGCACCGGACCGGGAAGTCGCACGAGTTTACGGCAGTGATTAAGGAAAATCAGGTAAAAGGAAACCTGTTTCAGAAACTGGTGGATACTGCTTTTCAGGGTTCGCCCATGGACCTGGTGCTGCACGCACTGGGCAAAGCAGAGCCTTCGCCCGAAGAACTGAATGACCTGGAAGCCTGGCTCGAAGCACGCAAAAAAAACCTAAGACCATGATCGCATCCACTTGGATACAAACCCTGGGGCTTACGCTGCTCCACAGCCTGTGGCAAGGAGCCCTGCTCGGTGCATTATACGCCGCCGCCCGGCGCATGCTCAAACATCAATCGGCGCAAAGCCGCTATTTGCTCGGGGTCATTACGTTGGCGGGGCTACTCGTGTGGCAGGTGAGCACCCTGCTTGCCCTTTGGCCACAGCCGATGTTTGCTTTTCCTGATGTAGACGCAACCGCCCTGAGCCCTCAAGCGCTTTATGCCTTGCTGGGAAATACGACCTGGAGCGATCGCTTGCTACAGCTGAGTCCGGTACTGGGCATGGGCTGGTTTTTGGGGGTTGGTTTTTTGATCCTCAAATGGAGCATGAGCTATTACCAGGTGCAGGTTTTGCGAAAAAAAGGGCAGATAGCGCCTGATAATGAGCTGATTACCTTGCTCGAAAAGGCCAGACAACGCCTGCGCATACACCCCCGCGTGGAGCTGTATTTCAGCCAACGCGTGACAAGTCCCCTCACTTTGGGCTTTTTCCGTCCGATGATCCTGATACCGCTGAGCCTGGCCAGCGGACTGACCCCGCAGCAGTGGGAGGCCATCCTGCTGCATGAGCTTGCCCATATCAAACGGGCCGATTACCTGGTGAACTTGTTCCAGTCCTGGGTGGAGATCTTGTTTTTCTACCATCCGGTGGTCTGGTGGCTGTCTGGAGAAATCCAGCGTGAACGGGAGGCCTGCTGCGATGACCTGGCCGTATCAGCCAGTGGCGATACCTTCGGGTACGCCGAAACGCTGATCCGCCTGCAACGCTTTCGTTTCACAAATCAAATTGCATTAACCATGCCTTTATCTGCAAAAAACGGCGGTTTTACTGACCGCATTCAACGCCTGTTTGCTCCCCGCCAAAACCGCGTGCACCCCCGGATGGCTGCCCTGCTGGCCCTGGCCTGTATGGCCACGTTGCTGAGCCAAAGCCTGCCTGCCTGGGCACACCCGCAGGAAAGTAGCCGAAACCTGGCTCCAGCAACCGAAAAACCCGTCGTGGTTCAGTTCCCTACAGAAGGAGAACCGCTCTACTTAATCAATGGCATTGAGGTAAGTAAGTCGGTCGTAGATCAGCTGAACCCCAACACCATTGAGTCAGTAAATGTGCTGAAAGGAGAGAGCGCGACTAAAGCTTATGGAGAACGCGCAAAAAACGGGGTTGTGCTAATTGTGCTCACCCAGGACCAAAAAAAACCTGGTTCGGCTGATGCTACGTCTAATCCTGCTCCCCCTGCAGCGGATGTAGCACCAACCGCTAAGGTTACAAGCAGCCCGGCACCTGCTTCTGCGCCCTTGAGGGTATCTGCAACCAGCCCCACAGCGGCTACTGCTCCATTGGCACATGTTTCGGCTCCGGCTAATGCAGCTCCGGTTGCGGCACTTGCTATCACTCGGTCCGACGTACGCATGGACAACGATGTGGAGGAAAGGAGCGAAATCACTTCCGACGATTGGCTTCAGCGCACTGCTGTCATCAGCTCTGATGCCTCCCCACTGACTAACAACCAGATTTCAGGTGAGCAGCTGATTATTATTGATGGAAAACCCTCCACAGCAGAAGATGTAGAAAAGCTCAATCCTTCGAGTATTTATTCTATCAACGTGCTGAAAGGGGAAACAGCCTTGCAGACGGGCCTTCAGGGCAGTGGAGCAGGTGTGATCATCATTACCACCAAAGGGAAAAAGAAATAAGGCCTCTGAATTGATTTTTGCTAAAAAGAAACCCCCAACCTGGCAAGCACCTGGTTGGGGGTATTTTTTTTGCAGGTAGAAAATCAATCCACCACCCGGCGAATAAACCAGAGGTCGTTCAGGCTGGCACCGACGCGCAGGCGCACGTAGTACTCTTCGAGCGGAAGACCAGCGTTGAGGTTGCCCCTGCGGCCGGCTTCTACGGAGAGGTTTACACGGGAGGTAAGGCGACCCGGATCGTTGCGGCCACCGCCCTTGCGCGCGGCTGGAATGCCCACCCCAAAAGTAAGCCCCATGTCCTGTACACTGGCGTCGCTGAAGGTGAGGTAGGAGTTCTTTACATAAGCTCCAAAACGGTATTCGATGCGGCTGAACAGCTTGTACGACTCCGGATCAGGGGCGATTTCAGCCCCAAAGGAAAGCCGCCATTCGCGGCCCAGGCTAAGGGAGTCGCTAAAATACTGAAAGGTGTTCCAGTCCTGGTAAACAAAATCGGCACCGATGGACCAATGCGCGTAGCGGGCGTAGTTGATCCCAACACCAAAGCGGGAAGGCAGACGTACTTTTCCGGATTCGAGCTGCTTGAGGGTATCGGTAACAGACCCTGCCGTGTAGAAGCTGTAGCGATCGGCTTTGAGGTTAAGACTTTGCAAACCTGTAAAGCCAATACGCCACATGGTTCCTTTTTCCTGGTTGATTGTATCCTGAAAAATGGCCCCATACTGTACCACGCCCCCACGAATGTACACATCTTCGATGCCGGTAACCGCGCGGAAGTTGGTAATTTCAAACGAATCTCGGCTGAGCACACTGGCTCTCCAACCATAATTGGTATCGCCAAAAAGATAGGAGTAGCTGGCCCCTACACGGAGACGCTGCTTGAAAAGGCGGGTTCCGGCTCCGATAAACGCGGAGTTGAGTCCGCCGGAACCTTTGTATTCTGTTTTTTCGATGAGGGCAGAATCCTCGATCGATACGGGGCGATAATGGTTGATGTTGTAGCCTACTGCCGAAAAAGGTGAGAAACCAAAAGCGAGGTTTACGCGCTTGTTGGCAAAACCGTAGGATCCATTTTGGAAACCGGCGGTTACCTGGTTTTCGGATTGGGTCTGTGCCTTAAGGTTACTGACCTGTCCAAAACCTGAAAACTCGAAGGTAGTAAGCAGCAGATCGGCAAAACTGGCAGGGTTGCCGGTATTGATGGAGAAATAGCTGTCGGAGGCCACTGAAAGACCGCCCATGGCTGCATTTCGGGTAGAGGTGTTGCTGAACAAGTCTCCCACGGCGTAGCGGGAATACGGGCTCAGGGTCAGTTCCTGCGCATAAGCCGCTCCGGAGATAAGAAAAGCGGCCAGCAGGGCGCGCACGCGAATGCCTGTCATATTTGCGGGTTGAAAATCAATATTTCGAAAATCCCTTTCAGGATCAGGTTTTGGTCCGCAAAGGTGATGGTTTTCAGGCCGTTTTGCAAGAGATAAGCGTCTCCGCCGGTGACAAGCACCTGCATATCCGTCCCAAATCTGTGCGTGAAGGCTGCTATCATTCCTTTTACTTCTGACAAAAAACCCTGAACTACCCCCGAACGGATGCAGTCCTCGGTGGACTGGCCCAGCAGATCGGGAATTTCCTGTTGGTGCCCTATTAACGGAAGCTTTGCCGTAAAGGTGTGCAGGGCCTGGTAACGCATCTGCAATCCGGGCGAAATAGCACCGCCCAGGTAGGTGCCCGAAGCGTCGGCATAGTCGTAGGTAATGGCCGATCCGGCATCGATGACGAGGATTTTTTCTCGCGGAAATTTTTTCACCCCGGCTACAATTCCTGCCAGGCGATCGGGGCCCAGGGTGGCTGGTGTGCGGTAGGCGTTGCCCACAGGCACGGGAGTGAGGGCGGTGATGGGAAACAAACGGGGAGCATCAGGCCAGATATCCGCCGCACCCGCTGCGGCCAAATCGGGTAAATGGCCCACATTCATCCAGGCGATAACCTCCGGGCGATGGGCGGGGTCCTGCGACCAGTGTTGCAAAGCGGCTTTCCAGCCTTCGGTTTCAAAGGCCCACACTTCCTGCAACTGCCCATCGACAAACCAACCGGCTTTCGTGCGGGTATTGCCAGCGTCGAGCACCAGCGCTTGAGGAGGGAGGTTCATGGGGTGAATTTCAGCAGGATTGAGGGGCGTTGCAAGGAAGGTTGGAGAAATGTGGATGGGTGGCTAAAAGAGTCGCAATTAAAACGAGAACACCTCTTTTCCTCTTATTCGCTCTGCCCTGAGAACGCCCATTTGAGTTGCACCAGGCAATCCAACCCAATCCGCGACAACCAAAAACTCCTTCATGGCTAAACCTTAAGTAGATTTTACGTTTTCCGCAAAAGTTCAATGTCCTAGAGTCTTCGGCCCAGGTTGTCATTTTCAGCGATTCGCCCCAACTCGTCCGCCATGCCCAATACTCCTAAAACCCGAAGGAGCGTTGTCAGGCTTACATTAGCGTCTCCTTTTTCCAGGCTCCAGAGTGTAGTACGGCCAATATTGGCTCGTTCGGCTACCATTTCGGTGGTAAGCTTTCGTCTAAGACGGGCCAAGCGGATATTTTCGCCCAGTTGAATAAGCAACTTTTCCTCTTTCGGCAACAGAACAGCTTTTTTCATACTTGTTCAATATGATAAACAATTTGGTAATTTTTAACCAATATATCAAACAAGAAGTTGTAATTTCTTTTACAAAGGGTCAAGTCAGTTGATCACTTCTCTCTTGAAAATATACTTTCTCCCAAAGTCATCACCCTCTTTATATTTTTCCATTCAAAATTGATATCTGCTTTCCCGAAATCCTCCTCGGATCAGGTAAAGTAGCATGAAAAGCCATTAAAGCACCCTTATTGAGGATTTATCTCAGTCGCAACCCAACCCCACTCACCCCTTCCAGGCCCGGTAAAAATCTTTGCTGATTTCCCTTTCTTCTCCCGCTTCCCCTTGAAAAACCTGAGCGACTAACCCCTTTTCGGAGGTTTGGTGCACGACCCGAATGGGAATTTCAGGCAGGCTCGCTTCGGCACATAGCCCCACCCGGATCTGCTCAGTTGAGAGCGCAAAGCTGAAATGGAGGGGAAAATCAAGGGTATTGCTGATCCGAAGGTCTTTGTAGCCAAAGGCCAGCGTGGCATCGAGGCCGAGGGAGGTATAGGATGTTTCGGGGGTGTAAACGTTGGTGCTATGCGCGTGTCGCTCTACCACGTGCAATCCAGCGCGGAGGGCCAGCTCATACATCGCGGCCGTTAACTGGCAGAGGCCCCCGCCGTAGTCTTCCACTAACTGACCGTTGACGATATTTCTGCCGGGCAAAAAGCCCTGCCGCTTTCCCGGATTGCCCACCACTTCCCAAAACGAAAGGATCTGACCGGGAGCGATTGTCAGCCCGTGCAGCAGCGCGATGGCCTTGCGCATGTTGTGCAGCTTCGCCTCCAACGTAGCGCCCGGGGATATGCGCTGTGTAAGCTCCTTTTGCACCGGAAAATTATCCCTGGCCCCTTTTTTAGTAACAAATTTACCTGTGTATCCCCGCTGGATATCCGCGATCAGGCGCTGCTGAATCTTTGCGGCACGGCGAACGGGCGCAGGAATCAAGGAGAGGAATCGGCGGATCATGCAGGTTGGGGAATGGCGGGGATACGGGCGCAGGCACGTGCGAGGTCTTCGGCGGTAACGGCCCCCACGATGCGCACATGGTCGTTGCCTGCGGGGCCATATACGTAGCCGGGAACCACTGCTAATTTATGCTCCGCGAGCAAATAAGCAGCGACCGATTCACCCGGGGTGGCATGGCCTGTTTTCCACGATTCGGGAAGAATGGCATGCAACGTAGCAATGTTGGGGAAAAGGAAAAAGCCGCCCTGAGGCCCCTGCGGCGGCAGCCGAAATCCCTTGTGCGCCCCCAACACCAGCCAGAGTTGCTCCAATTGAGCCTGAATCTGCCGGGTATGTCCGGCGAGCCCGGTTTCCGCTTCGGGATCGTTGAGGAGGGTGCCCGCTATTTCCTGGTGAAAGCTGCCGAGGTTGAGGGTAAGGTTGGTGTGTACCTTGATAGCCGCATCGACCACCGCTTCGGCGGCGGCAAGCCAGCCCAGCCGCCAGCCCATCATGGCATAGCGCTTCGAAAAGCTGTTGATCAGCACCAGGTACGGCGGCCAGTGGCCTTCGCGCAGGAGGTTATAATGGGGCTTATCAAACAAAAAACTGTCGTACACTTCGTCATGCACCAGATAAAATGCCGATGCTTCGGCCAGGGCGCCCAGGGCCAAAAAGGTTTCGCGGGAATACACCGCCCCCGTGGGGTTTTCGGGAGAATTGATAAACATCAGCCGGGTGCGGGGACTCAAAAAGGGCTTTACGGCCTCCGGATCGAGCACAAAGCCGTTTTCCGGGGTGGTGGGTACGCGCACGGGCACGCGGTTGAGCAGCCGCACCACGGTTTCGTAGAGCATGTACGAGGGGTCGGGAATGAGCACCTCGTCGCCGGCCTGGGTAAGGCAGAGCACCGCCAGCCAGATAGCCTCTGCCGCACCGTGGGTAACGAGTACCTGCTTTTCGGGGTCGGGGCCAAAGCCGTACAGCCGTTGGTAGCGCCCGGAGATGGCCCTTCGCAAGCTGGTATCGCCTCGGGAGGAAGCGTATTTGTTGGGCAAATGACCCGCTTCGGCCTGGTGGCGGAGGTAATCGGCAAAACGCTGTTCGAGTTGCCGGGGCGGGCCAAAAAACGGCTCCCCGATGCTCAGGTTCACGATTTCGGGATCGCTGGCGGCGAGGTCGGCTATTTTTTTGGAGAGGTAATGTGGGATCAGCGCTAAATCCGGGTTCATGCAGGAGGTTGGTCAACCCGTGAATATAGGTTCGTTTGGGATAAACCGGGCAAAGAGATGGAGAAAAGCACCCCTCACTCAATCACTATTTTCTGCGTTGCCTTTTCATGCGTTGTTTCCAGGGTCACGATATAGGTGCCGCCTGCGACGAGGTGCTTGAGTTTGCGTTGAAATACGTTTTCACCCATCGTCAGATTGCTTAGAACGCTTTCTTCTATTTTCTTGCCGTCGAGGGCATAAATAGAGATTTTGGTGGTTTCGAGCTGGGTTAAGTTGAATTTCACCTTGAATTCGCCTCCATTGGGATTGGGGAAAACCTGCATTTTTAGGGTTCCGATGCTTTGTTCATTTAGCATATGCAGGCCCGTTTTTGAATTTTTAATCACATAAACCTTGAACAATTGGCTGCTGGCGCTGCTCTGGGTGCCGTCATTGGTGAAAAAAATATTTTCAGCGGTGCTGCTGATGCCTCCATATAGGTAGCCAACCAACGTGCTGTCGGCGGTCAGATCATCTAATTTAATCACTTCATTTTTATAGCTGGGAACGTTAGTCAGGGGGATAAACTCAGCACCTGCACCGAGGAAACCCGGCATTTCGGCGGGGAGTACATATTCGGCCATGGCGCCATCGGCACTTCGGGTCACGCGGGCAATGGTTTTTACAAAGGGCACACTGTTGTCTTGCACCAGCACCCCGGCGTTATAATAGTATTGAGCAATGCCCCCGAAGAACACGCTGTGCATTTCATTCTCCGACACCGAATACAGGGGCACAACGGCACAATGATAGTGGTTGAGGTATTGCTGGAAGGAATCATTTACGGCATAGTCCACGCTGTCGATATTCACACAATTCAAAAAAGGCAGGTCAACCGTGGGCTGAAACACCCCCGAAAATACAGTAATCCCTTCGGCGCCATCGGGCAATATCTGGGGCACGGCGTTGTAGTCTCTGCGGTGCAGGTTGGCGGCATCGGTAATCGTGGGCAAATGCGTAACGGAAATCGTGGTGCCGTCGTCGGCTAAATTGAACTTGCGGATGGCCTCCGTATATACCTGCGTATAGGTAGGGCCGCCCATGGGGTTGTAGTTTCCGTCAAATTTATTGCCCGCTACGAGGTAAAACGTATGGTTGATTTTTTTGAGGTGCCCCCCGGTGACGGCAAAGGCCGGATCGCTGATTTGCCTGAAAAAACCCGTGAATGAATCGCCTGTCATTACCGCTTGTATGACGGCAGGTACTTCAATGGCGGTCAGGTTATCGAAGGTTTTTCGGGAAGCGGTGGCGGTGTGGTAGCCATATCCTCCCACGAGGTAGAGGTAATTTCCTTCTTGGTGAAACTCCATATTGGTGGAACTCAGCTGCTCCTGCAAGGCCACGGAGAGGGAGGTGATGGGCGCCGACCATTTTTGTTGGGTTACCGGGTCAATGACGAGGATCTGGTTGTTGTTTCCTGCCACATCAAAAGAAGCAAAAGGTTGCCGGCGGTGGAGTCCGTCGAGCCGCCCGCCGACGATGAGCCACTTACCGTCGTGTTGACCAAAGGCGAAAGCCTGCAGCCCGCCGAGGCCGGTGATGTTCAGGGGTTCGAGGTATATATCGAAAGGGGCCGTTTGGGCATGTACCGAAATCCCAAATACAATCAGTCCGATCCAGGCTATTAATTGCTTCGTCATGGCGTTAACTATCCGTTTCGGCCAAAGTATGCATTCTGCTTAGCCCTTGGGGTGACTTAGGTTACGTAGCAGTTAGGGTTTCTCCTCGATAATACGATGGGGAGGCTATGGGCTTTGTTCCAGGCTTCGATTTTGGGAGGGGAGGGGTATCGAATTTTGTGCTAAGAGAATGTAACGCAAGCTAATTCCAAGAATCTTTTCTTTAGTTTTTCAAAAATTTACCTTTCAACTTCAAGTCTGCTATACAATGAAATATCATAGAACAATAAATTGTTTCTCCATCGTTTTCATATCCGATTCCAAATCCAGTAACAAATGTCGTTTTTCCTTCAATACGCTTTATTGATCTTGGGTTTCGGAAGTTATGAGTGATTTCTATTATTACTGGAGACTTGAAGTTTTCATTTTCTATCTCTGAGGCGATACTTGTGGAAACCATACCTCCAAAAGACTTATCCGAAAAAGTTGGAGATTGTGGCCAATCAGAAGAAAGTGCAGGTTGTGGCCAATCTTTAGAAAATACGCGTAGTGATTTTGGGAAATCGATTTGTATGTAAGATGATCCTTCATACAATTGAGCTTTATCTGCCCATATTTCACCTGTATGCTCTATATAGACTTCGCCAAAATCAATTGTATCTGAAAATATGATCATTTTTTCATTCCTATCCCTTCCTGAGAAATAGTTATCTGGAATTCCAGACAGCAAAATATTATTACCATCATAATTGTCTTCAATTTTCATTACATCATATTTTACAATATTTCGTTCCTCGCATGAATAAAGAAACGGAAACAAAAATAAAATCACTTTGTAGGTCGAGACTTGTTTCATTGTTTCTTGATGGCTTTGAAAATACTCTTTAATATTGCCCATAATACCAACATATACCCAATTGCATATATGCCCCCAAAAGCCTGTTAAAAATAGCTATTTCCCGTGCTTTGTCAAGCGAATAGCGCATACCTCTCCAAATCAGGGCTACCTGCAAGCATCCACATCTGCTCACTATGCTTTTCAGAGACTTGTGAGCAACAACCAATCCCCCTTTCCATGAATTGCTCCGGCATTACACCCATAGCGGACCTCTTGCATGCTCGCAGGCTTCCCTTGGCTGGCACGTGCAGGAATGAAAAGGTGGGAATGAAGGATACTTAATCACCCAATCAGGGAGCTTAATGCGTCCAAACCCTCATCGAAGAATCACCTCTCCGCGCTTAAAACCTCCCCTCTCATTACCCATTAGTCTTTGTCTGCCTTAACTTCTGGCAGGCGGCTTTTGATATATTTAATCTGTCCATTGTGGTTTGACTCGTGCTCACAAACATGAAACCATTTGCAGTAATTGTTGGTCGGACCCCAAAACCATTTCTCATCGACCGATAGCAGCCATTCGTCATCCCTGTTTTTAAATTCTTTGATCGTGTTTTCTCTTACTTCACGCAAAGTGCTCAGGTAGAAATCAAGGTTGTTACCCTTTATAGTTTTCCGGGCCTCTTCTCCAAGATTCATGGCGGTGTCAAACCTGGCTTTATCTTTTTTACTCCAATCGCCCCATTCTTTTCCTTCAAAAGTATGGATTTGATAAAATCTCTCAGTAGCTGCGAGGTGAAGCAACATAGAGCCAATGGAGTTGGAGTTTTCATCGTGAAGATAATCCAGCTGTTCCGTGGTCATGTCTTGCACGGGCATGAGCATGGTATTTCTCATCCAGGTCATCATCGAAAGCAATGTGCCCACCTGGGGAGAGAATCCTTCTCTGGGTCCGATAACATTTGGTCGTTCATCGGCTGGCAATGCTGCTGCAGAGCTTGTATTGGGAAGGATAGCCAGTCCGATGGTTCCGGAAGTAAAGAGCGCAGCCGATTTGATAAAATTTCTGCGTGCGATTGGGTTTGTGTTTTTCATGTTTGCCATGGATGGGTTTGTTTTTTTGTTTGATGCCAATACTTCCGACAGCTGCATTTCTGAATGCACAAAATCATTTTAAACTCATGAATATTCCTCTTTTACGCAAGAAAGATGCCGCAATTTCATGATTGACGGTTGTTTCGCTGTAGCTCCGGGACGAAGGTTTCCGATTAGGGCGGCACAGCTGGGTATGGAGTGCAAGGGAAAACTCCTGTTGGCCTGCTCCATACGGATGAAGCCGATAACGCCTCCACCAAAAACCTCACACCCCGACCGACACCACCCGCCCCTTATCCAGCAACCGCTCCGGCACCACTGCCCGGATTGCTTCCTGGATGCGGTTAATGATCGACTCTTTGATAAAGCTGTTGTGCACCACGATGCTGACCTCCCGCACGGGTTCGGGATGGGTAAACCGGCGGACGTGGGCGTCGTCGGGTTCGTCGAGTACGGATAGTTCGGGCACGAGGGTATAGCCTACGCCGTTGCGCACGAGGTTTTTGAGGGCTTCGATGGAGCCACTCTGGTAATCGAACCCGATGGAGGATTCCTTCCCGATGCGCTTGCAAATAGACAGGGCCTGTTCACGGAAACAATGGCCTTCGTCGAGCACCAGTACCTCGCTGGGGTCGAGGTCGTCGGCCAGGAGGAGCTTTTCTTCCAGAAAACGGTGATTTTCAGGCAGGTACAGCAAAAAGGGTTCGTAAAACACCGGAATCTCGCGGATGGCCGCCTCCTTGAGCGGCGTCACGAGCAGCCCCAGGTCGAGGATGCCGCTTTCGATGTGCGACACAATCTGGGCCGTTTGCAGCTCCTGTATTTTGAGGTGCACCTGCGGATTGGCGCGGATAAAGGCCGGCAAAAACTTCGGCATCAGGTAAGGCGCCAGCGTGGGGATAATGCCAATTTTAAATTCCCCTTCTATCGACTCCTTTTCATACTGCACAAACTCCACGAGCTGGCGCGTCTCCCGCAGAATTTGCCGGGCGCGGATAATGATCTCCCGGCCGATTTCGGTGGGCTGGATGGGCTTTTTGTCGCGGTCGAAAATGCGCACGCCGATCTCGTCCTCCAGCTTTTTTACCTGCATCGTAAGATTAGGCTGCGACACAAAGCAATGCTCCGACGCCTTCACGAAATGGCGGTGGTTGTCGAGGGCCACGATGTATTCCAGTTGTTGCAGGGTCATAGGAGGCGATTTTTAGGGAAAAGGTATGTTCAGGAAGCTGACAGCTAACAACCTGTGAGGCATTCCATAGCAGCGGGTTTTATTCCCGCCCGAATACCAAAGCCAGGCCCATTTCTGCCGCCACCTCATAACTACAAGTTATAAAAGTATAACAATTATTGATTTGAATGATAGAATTCATTTAACCAGCTTGCAGAAAGGAAATCGAATAAACCCTCGACCTAATTTATTACCATGGATCATAACCACATGAACGGCGACATCAGCAAATGTCCCTTTCACAGCGAAATCGTTAAAAAAGTAGCTGGCGGCGGCACCGCCAACCGCGACTGGTGGCCCAATCAGTTGAATCTGGGCATTCTGCGTCAAAACTCCGCCCTCTCCAACCCGATGGGCGAAGACTTTAACTACGCCGAAGCCTTCAAAAGCCTTGACCTGGCCGAAGTAAAAAAAGACCTTTTTGCGCTCATGACCGACTCTCAGGATTGGTGGCCCGCCGACTACGGCCATTACGGTCCCTTTTTTATACGCCTGGCCTGGCACAGCGCGGGTACTTACCGCATCGCCGACGGACGTGGGGGAGCAGGTTCCGGCTCACAGCGTTTTGCCCCGCTCAATAGCTGGCCTGACAACGCCAACCTCGACAAAGCCCGCCTCCTCCTTTGGCCCGTGAAGCAGAAGTACGGCAAAAGCCTCTCCTGGGCCGACCTCATGGTGCTGGTAGGCAACTGCGCCCTCGAATCTATGGGCTTCAAAACCTTTGGCTTCGGTGGTGGCCGCGAAGACATCTGGGAGCCCGAGCAGGATATCTACTGGGGAGCTGAAACCGAATGGCTCGGCGACAAGCGCTATGAAGGCGACCGCGAACTGGAAAATCCGCTCGCAGCCGTGCAAATGGGCCTCATCTACGTGAACCCTGAAGGCCCCAACAGCAACCCTGACCCGATTGCTTCCGCCCGCGACATCCGCGAAACCTTTGGCCGCATGGCCATGAACGACGAAGAAACCGTGGCCCTCATCGCCGGTGGCCACACCTTTGGCAAAACCCACGGCGCCGCCGATCCCTCAAAATATGTAGGCCGCGAACCCGCAGCCGCTGGTATCGAAGCCCAAAACCTCGGATGGAAAAATACCTTTGGCAGCGGCGCTGGCGTACACACCATCACCTCCGGACTCGAAGGTGCCTGGTCCACCACCCCTACCCAGTGGAGCAATAACTACTTCGAAAACCTATTCGGCTACGAATGGGAACTGACCAAAAGCCCCGCAGGTGCCCACCAGTGGAAACCCAAAGGGGATGCTGGTGCAGGTCTGGTGCCCGATGCACACGACCCCGCCATCCGCCACGCGCCCTTCATGCTCACCAGCGACATCGCGCTGCGCATGGACCCCGCCTATGAGAAAGTTTCCCGCCATTTCTTCGAAAACCCTGAGGCGTTCGCAGATGCATTTGCCCGCGCCTGGTTTAAGCTCACCCACCGCGACATGGGGCCAATAGTCCGCTACCTTGGTCCGGAAGTGCCTACAGAAGAATTGATCTGGCAAGACCCTGTTCCCGCCCTGAACCACGAACTGATTAACGACAGCGATGTAGCTGCGCTGAAGGCAGAGATCCTGGCTTCCGGATTAACCGTTGCTCAGCTGGTTTCTACCGCTTGGGCTTCCGCCTCTATCTACCGTGGTTCCGACAACCGCGGCGGTGCCAACGGAGGCCGTATTCGTTTGGCTCCGCAGAAATACTGGCAGGCAAACAACCCTGCTCAATTGGCGACCGTGCTGGACAAACTGGAAGGCATCCGTGCAGGATTCTCTAAGCCTGTATCCATGGCCGACCTGATCGTGCTGGGTGGTTGCTCTGCCGTGGAGCAAGCCGCCAAAGTAGCCGGACATGCAGTAACGGTTCCATTTACCCCCGGCCGCACCGACGCTACACAGGCACAGACCGACGTTGAAGCTTTCGCCGTACTTGAGCCGGTAGCCGATGGTTTCCGCAACTACATGAAGCGCAAATACACCGTCTCAGCTGAGGAAATGCTCGTGGACAAAGCCCAGCTGATGACCCTGACCGCTCCCGAAATGACGGCCCTCCTGGGGGGTATGCGGGTATTGGGTGCCAACTTCGATGGCTCCAACCACGGGGTATTCACCTACAACCCCGGAGCACTCACCAACGATTTCTTCGTCAATCTGCTTGACATGAGCACGACCTGGAAAGCGAACTCCGATTCTCAGGACGTGTTTGAAGGCCGTGACCGCAAAACCGGTACGCTAAAATGGACCGGCACCCGTGTCGATCTCATCTTTGGATCCAACTCCGAATTGCGCGCCATCGCAGAGGTGTATGGTTGCGCCGACGGCAACGCTAAGTTTGTAAAGGACTTCGTAGCTGCCTGGAACAAAGTAATGATGCTCGATCGATTCGATCTGGCCTGAGTCTTTTTTATTGGTGAAATGGTGCAATGGAGGCCGTCCGGTTTGGGCGGCCTTTTTTTATTCCTCACGCTGTGAAACTACTGTTATGGAGCGTAGCTACGGTTGTATTTCTCCTGAAGGAAAAACGTTCTCTTACCGTATACTTTTGAAAAAATCACAGATACAGCACCGAAATTCTCCCCAAAAAATGGTTAGTTGATTATACCCCACCCACCTTCCCCTGACAGGTCAAAAGAAAAGTTTATGAACGCGATAGTACGTGGACTGGCCATCGGTCTCCTCCTCCTCGGCCAGGCAGCCGCTCAACCCCATCCGAATCTCATCCGAATCAACCAGATCGGATTTTACCCCAGCGGTCCAAAAGTTGCGGTGGTGGCCTCGGCTGAATCCCGCTCCTTCACTATCTGCACGGAAGCTGGTCGTGATACCGTCTTTCGTGGCGAACTGGCCCCGCTCCGCAAGGGTGAATTTTCGGGAGAATCCTTGCGCATTGCTGATTTTTCGGCATTAAAACTGCCAGGCCGCTATGTGCTTTGCGTTCCGGAAACGGGCGTTTCCTTCCCCTTCGATATTCAGCCGCAAGTATTCTCGTCCGTAGCCAACGGTGCTTTGAAGGGCTTTTACTACCAAAGAGCATCCACAGATCTGCCGCCTGTGTATGCGGGTGCGTGGAGCCGTGCAGCCGGTCATCCGGATACGCAGGTCCTGATTCATCCCTCTGCGGCTACCTCCAGCCGCCCGGCGGGCACCGTTATTTCCTCCCCCGGCGGCTGGTACGATGCCGGCGATTACAACAAATACATCGTCAACAGCGGTATTACCATGGGCACGCTGCTCTCTCTGGCCGAAGATTTTCCCGAAACGGCCTCCGGCCTCAAACCCGGTATTCCCGAAGCCGATAACCACCTCCCCGATCTGCTGGACGAAACCCTTTGGAACCTCCGCTGGATGCTTACCATGCAAGACCCTGAGGACGGTGGGGTGTACCACAAATTGACCAATCCGGAATTCGGGCCCTTGGCTCAGTCCCCGGCTGATGCGGTCGGCACACGCTTCGTAGTACAAAAAAGCACGGCAGCCACGCTCGATTTTGCCGCCGTTATGGCACAGGCCAGCCGGGTGTACCGCCCCTGGATGCCCGGTGTGGCAGATAGCTGCATGAAAGCTGCCCGTAAAGCCTGGGACTGGGCAAGCCTCCATCCGGATGTTCTGTACAATCAGGATGCCCTCAACGCCACATTTGACCCCGACGTGAATACGGGTGGCTACGGTGACGGCAATCTGCAGGACGAGTGGATTTGGGCTGCGGCGGAACTGTATATTACCTCCGGCGAAAAATCATTCTACCTGGCCAGGCCCATGATTCCGGATAATGCCATGCCATTGCCTTCGTGGAGCATGGTAAGGCTGCTGGGATATTATTCCCTCCTGCGTCAAGGAGAAAAGCTCGGCCCTGAGGGCAAAAAAGACCTTCCCCGGCTGCGGCAGCAACTCCTGTCGGTGGCCGATTCCATGCTGCAAGCCGCTTCCCGCCGCTCGTCCGGAACGGTCATGGGTGCCGCCACCGATTTTGTTTGGGGCAGCAATGCCGTTGCAGCCAATCAGGGTATCCTGCTCATCCAGGCATGGCTCCTGAGCAGAGAGGCACGCTATGCAGAAGGAGCCCTGTCCAACCTCGATTACCTCCTCGGCCGCAATGCAACGGGTTATTGTTTCCTCACCGGCTTTGGCTCCAAACAAGTGATGCACCCGCACCACCGCCCTTCGGAAGGGGATCAGGTAGCCCAACCCGTGCCTGGCCTCCTCTCCGGCGGACCAAACCCCGGCCAACAGGACCACTGCGAAGGCTATCCTTCCAGCCTGCCAGACGCTAGTTTTGTGGACGCCTCCTGCTCTTACGCCTCCAACGAAATCGCCATTAACTGGAACGCGCCGATGGTGTACCTGGCGGCAGCGATGGAAGCGATTTGGGGGGAGGATTGATGTTCAATCGGTCAAGGGCTAGTGGGCAAAATATTACCTAATCTCCCTCGCTCCCCAACCCGATAGACCCCGATTTTATTGAACTCCACTACTTTTTGAAACATCGGATCCAAACCAAAAAATCGGCTTGCTCAAGTAAAGGGCTGATCCTTTCTAAAATCAACTTCCGGGAAACGAGCAGAGAATGAGAGCGGTCTGTGATCAGGATAAGGCTTGATTCTTCTGAAAACATCTCGTGGATCAAAGCGACTGCTCGTTGCGGATCATTTCCGATGTACCTCCACTCCCAATCGGTCTCTTCCTCCCGTCGCCAAACTGCCTGGCGCGCGTAGGCCGTCGAAGCGATATATAGCATTTTGGAATCCATCATTCGAAGTGGATCAATATATAATGCAAAAGGAGCAACAGATAAAAGCGTTCCTTTCACCTGTTGCCTTCTTTATTTATCCATTCTTTCAAATTCGACGCGCTGTTCTTTATTAAGCTCCGGAAAAAGAACAGCCGCTTAGAACAGGAAAATCCAGAATAATCACCCAATCCTCCCCTCCAGATCCAGCCCATGTTCGTTCGCCGTCTCCTTAGCGATTTCGTAACCCGCATCGGCGTGGCGGATAACGCCCAGGGCGGGATCGTTGTGCAGCACGCGCCAGAGCTTGCGGCCTGCTTCGGGGGTGCCGTCGGCCACGGTTACCTGCCCGGCGTGGAGCGAGTAGCCCATGCCCACGCCGCCGCCGTGATGGAAGGAGACCCAGGTAGCGCCCGAGGCTGTGTTCATCAGCGCATTGAGGATCGGCCAGTCGGCCACTGCATCGGATCCGTCGAGCATGGCTTCGGTTTCGCGGTTGGGCGAGGCCACGCTGCCGGTATCGAGGTGGTCGCGGCCAATCACGAGGGGGGCTTTTACTTCGCCGCGTTTCACGAGGTCGTTAAAGGCCACGCCTGCTTCTTCGCGGGCGCCCATGCCCAGCCAGCAGATACGCGCGGGTAAGCCCTGAAAAGCGATTTTCTCCTGCGCCAGGCGAATCCAGCGGGCCAGGGCTTCGTCCTGCGGAAACATCTCCAGGATGAGCTTGTCGGTGCGGTGAATATCTGCCGGATCGCCGCTGAGGGCCGCCCAGCGAAAGGGACCTTTGCCCTGACAAAACAGCGGGCGGATATACGCGGGCACAAAACCCGGGAAATCGAAGGCATTTTTCACGTTCCGGCGGTCGAAAGCCTGCCCGCGGAGGTTATTGCCATAATCAAACACAATGGACCCGTGGCGGTGAAAGGTGAGCATCAGCTCTACGTGGCGGGCCATGGAATCAAGCGAACGCTCCACATAGGAAACGGGGTCGTTTTCGCGGAGGATTTTGGCGGCCTGCAGGTCGAGGTGCTGGGGAAAATAGCCGTTCAGCGGGTCGTGGGCCGAGGTCTGGTCGGTGAGGGTATCCACCTCAATGCCCCGGGCCAGCAGCCGTTCAAGGAGGTCGATGATATTGGCGGAAACCCCAATAGAGAGGGCCAATCCTTGTTTTTTGGCAGAAACGGCGAAGTCGATGGCCTCGTCCATGTCGCTGAACTGGCGGTCGAGGTAGTGCGTGGTGAGGCGACGCTCAATGCGCCAAGGCTCTGCTTCGGCTATCAGGGCCACGCCTTCGTTCATGGAAATGGCCAGGGGCTGTGCGCCCCCCATTCCCCCCAGACCAGCGGTTACGTTCAGGGTACCTTTGAGGGTGCCGCCAAAATGCTGGCGGGCAAGCTCGGCGTAGGTTTCATACGTGCCCTGCACAATGCCCTGGGTGCCGATATATATCCACGACCCGGCGGTCATTTGCCCGTACATCATCAGGCCCTTGCGGTCGAGTTCATGAAAATGGTCCCAATTGGCCCAGCGGGGCACGAGGTTGCCGTTGGCAATGAGCACGCGGGGCGCATCGGGGTGGGTAGGCACGATGCCCACGGGTTTGCCGCTTTGCACGAGCAGGGTTTCGTCGTCGTTGAGGTCGCGCAGCGAAGCCAGGATACGATGCAGCGACTCGTGGTTGCGGGCAGCTTTCCCCAAACCTCCATACACAATCAGGTCATCGGGCCGCTCGGCCACGTTAGGGTCGAGGTTGTTGAGCAACATGCGGTAGGCGGCTTCCTGCTGCCAGCCTTTGCAGGTGAGGGTGGTGCCGGTGGGGGTGCGGGGAATGGTTTGGGTATTCATGGGGTTTCTTGTGCGGAGAAAGGCAACCTGGGGAAAAGTAAGCTTCACGAAAGTTAAAAACTTTCGTAAGAGTTATTCAATACCGAAGTCCGTAGTTGTTGCTATAACAACTAATTTTCCGACCTTTGCACGAAAATAATCCCCCGAATTATGAGCTACTCTCACCTCGCCAATACCCTCCAAGGCTCTGAAATCCTGAAACTTTCTGATGAAATACGCGCCAAAAAGGCCCAGGGGGAAGAAGTACATAACCTGACCGTGGGCGATTTTGACCCGAAACTTTTTCCCCTGCCAGAAGAGCTGACCGCAGCCATCCAGCAGGCATACACCGACCACGCCACCAATTATCCGCCCGCAGCGGGCCTCCTGGAACTACGCCAGGCCGTTTCGGCCCATCTCATGGCGCAGCAGGGTTTGGCTTATGACGCCGAATCTATCCTGATTTCTTCGGGTGCCCGTCCGCTTATTTTCGGCGCTTTCATGGCATTGGTTGATTCAGATGAAAAGGTGATCTACCCCGCTCCTTCGTGGAACAACAACCACTACATTCACCTCGTGAGCGGCGAAAAAGTGCCCATTTTCACAACCGTAGAAAACGGCTTTTTGCCCACTGCCGATGAGCTTCGCCCCCACGTGCAGGGCGCCAGCCTCATCACCCTTTGCTCCCCGCTCAACCCCACCGGTACCGCATTTGCCCCCGAACAACTGGCCGACATCTGCGACCTCATCCTCGAAGAAAATAACCGCAGGGCTCCCGGAGCAAAACCCCTCTACCTGATCTACGACCAGATATACAACGCCCTTACTTACGGCGACACCCAACATGTGGACCCCGTAACCCTCCGCCCCGAAATGCGCCCTTTTACGGTGTTCATCGACGGTATGACCAAAGCTTTTGCCGCCACCGGCGTACGCGTAGGCTGGGCATTTGGTCCCGAAGGCGTGATCAAAAAAATGCGGGCCATCCTTTCGCATGTGGGCGCCTGGGCCGCACGCCCCGAGCAGACCGGCACCACCCATTTCCTTCGCAACCGCCTCGCCGTGGATGGCTACCTGACCCAAATCCGCACCGAACTCAGCGATCGCCTCAACGGATTTTATGAAGGCATTCAGCTCCTGAAAGCCGAAGGATTGCCCGTAGATGCCGTGCAGCCCCAGGGTGCGCTCTACCTTTCGGTGAAAATGGACCTGCTCGGCAAACATACTCCCGACGGTACCCTGATGCCTACGGCCCGCGAGGTGTACAGCTACGTACTCGAACATGCAGGTTTTGCCATTGTGCCTTTCTACGCCTTTGGGCTGGATGACCAAAGCCCCTGGTTCAGGCTGTCGGTAGGGACGGTGACCCACGAAGAAATACCAGCCATTTTGGCGGCGCTGAAGAAAGCCTTGCTGCCTTTTTCTGAAAAAATAAACGCTTGAGGAAATAACCCTTTTGCATAAAAAAAGCCCCTGCTTAACGGCAAGGGCTTTTTTTTATGTTTAAAAACCGGTTCAGGGCCTGGCGGGCTTTTCCTCCACGGCGTTCAGGTAAATGTAGGGCCGGGAATTGTGCACGGTCGTACCGGCAAAGCGCTTGTTAAAGGCCAGTTTTTCGGTAGGCGAAGAGAAGAAAACGGCGGGCTGATCTTCGTAAATCAACACCTGAATTTCATCTACCAGCTTCCGGCGAACGGCGTTATCTGTTACGTTCCGGGCGAGGTCAATCAGCGAATCGGCTTTAGGGTTATAGTAGCCGAAAAAATTATCGCCTTCGGGCCAGTTGGTGGAGTGCCATATCTGCTTAAAATCGTAAGGCGTGGACGGCGCACCAAAGGCGGTGAGGATGGCGTCGAAATTATGCGCGCGCAAATCAGCCGAGATATTGGGGTTAGCCTCCGGCTTGCACTCCAGGCCGATGCTTTTATAGGCATCCTGCAAAATATTCACCAGCAGCTCCATGGCTTTTTGTCCGCCTGGGTATTTCAGGCTAAAGCTGAATTGCTGCTTTTTCCCGTTGATCACCTTGTCGCGGATTCCATTTCCATCGGTATCCACCCAGCCTGCGGCGTCGAGCAGGGCGCGGGCAGCGTCGATGTCATTGGGCAGCAATTGCAGCTGTTTGTTGTAGTCGGGGTGATTGGGCGGCACGGGAGAAGCCGAGCGAAAGGCCTGCTTTTTATTCACCTTCGCAACAATAGAATCCACCGGACTGGCCAAAGAGATTGCCCGGCGAACCCTGGCATCGTCAAACAACGCCTTGTGCTTTACGCCGTCGGGGCGGTTATTCAAGCCCACCATGGCCACGGTATTGCGCGGAAACGACTTCAGTGTCAGCGGGTTTGTGGACGAGTCCTGCGCCAATAAGCTGAGGTAGGTGTCGGTAGAAAGGTTGGTAGAAAGGTCGATTTCTCCGGACAATAACTGCAACTCTACGGCCTTTTCTTCTTTTACAATTTTGAAATAAATGGTCTCCGGACCCTGAAGCAGGGTTTCCTCTTTCAGGTCAGCAGCCCAGTAATTTTCCTTTTTCTGCAAGGTTAGGCGGTCGTCAGGCACCCACGAAATGAGCTTATACGGGCCGGTTCCGCCATCGAGTGCTTCGGGGTCGTGGCCGTTTTTGTCGCTGTTGAAAGCTTCAGCCCAGGCGATGACTCCGGGGTCGTTTTCGGCTACCTTTCCATGCAAAACCAGGTCGGAATAGCTGTATCGGGAAAGCACCTTCGTAGGATCGTACCTGCGGGGGTCAAGGATCAGGGCCAGCGTGGAGAGGTATGGGTTGTTGAAGTAATACTCGCTGGTCCGGATAATCACGATGCGGTCGTTTTTGGGGTCGGCCTCTACGCTGGTCACGTATTCGAGGTAGTCCTTTTGATTTTCGTTATTGGTCAAAGGACAGATCATGGCTTTATAAGAAAAAACCACATCCGAAGCCCGGAGAGGGGTACCATCAGGCCAGGCGGCTTCTTCGCGGAGCAAGTAGGTAAACACCTTTCCGTCTGGCGACTGGGTGAACGATTCTGCGAGAACCGGACTCAGGTCGTTGGTTTCGCCGTCAATTTCCATCAGGGTTTGGTGGGTTAGGCCCAGGACCTCGCCTGCATTGGCGGTACGACGATTGGTGGGGTGCAGATCGGAGGGATCACCTACCCAGTGAACCACCAGCGAGTAAGGTGCCTGGGGTTCGGGTTTACAGCCGGAAAAGCCTATCAGAACCGCTGAAAGGAAGGCAAGAACAAGGGATCGCATATGCATAAAGGTTGATTTTGCTTCCTCAATGTTAATCAATCCATTTGCCAGCACCAACCCGAAAATCAATTGTCCACTCAGTTTAAAGTATGTAGATTCGCCTTAATGCAACTTTCAAATCGGCTGTAGGGTCCATTCAGGCAGTCGTTTTGGGCTAATTTTTCGTTTCATGCCGATTTCGGTTAAAGAGCTTACAAAAATATACGGCGAGCAACGTGCCATCGACCGTCTTTCCTTCGAGGTAAACCGGGGCGAAATCCTGGGTTTTCTCGGGCCTAACGGTGCAGGGAAAACGACGACGATGAAAATTATTTCGTGCTACCTGGCCCCCACCAGCGGCACAGTTACGCTCGACGAATACAATATTTTTGACCACCCCATGGAGGTTCGGCGGCAAATCGGCTACCTGCCCGAGCACAATCCGCTCTACCTCGACATGTATGTGCACGAGTTTCTGGACTTTGCGGCGCGTATCTACGGTTTCAGGGGCCCCGAAGCACGCAAGCGCATCCAGTGGGTGATTGATCAAACCGGCCTCGGTCGTGAGCAACACAAGAAAATAGGCATGCTCTCCAAAGGCTACCGCCAGCGTGTAGGCCTGGCCCAGGCCTTGATCCACGACCCGCAGGTATTGATCCTCGATGAACCTACCACCGGCCTTGACCCTAACCAGATTGTGGAAATCCGCAGCCTGATCCGGGATTTGGGCAAAGACAAAACGGTGATTTTTTCCTCTCACATCCTTTCTGAAGTAGAAGCCATTGCCGACCGGGTGATTATCATTAACCAGGGCAAACTCGTGGCCGACCAGGCCAACGACAAGCAGCACCTGGAACCCCAGGAGGAATACCGCATCCACCTTGAAGTAATGAACTCCGGCCTGAATTCCGCCACCCTGCTCCAAATGGAAGGGGTGCTGAAGGTGCTGGAAGTGTCCCTAACCGCATTCGAAATCCGTACTGCCGGCGATGCCGACCTGCGTCCGGCGATATTCCGCCTCTGTGCTACTACCGACAACCCCATTTTGCTGCTTCAGCGCGAGGCACTTACACTCGAAGACACCTTTCGTAAACTTACTGCCAACCCTTCTCCCTCCGAATCTGCATCATGATAGAAGCCTTACTCATTGAAGACGAAAAAAACAGCCAGGAACTGCTGAAGTCCCTGATTGAAGAATTTACCACCGGCGTGAAGGTGGTCGGGGTTGCCGGATCTGTGGCCGAAGCGCTCACCAAAATCAAAGAGCTCCGCCCCAAGCTTATTTTCCTCGACATTGAGCTGCCCGACGGCGACGGCTTTCAGGTGCTGGAAAAGGCGGAAAAGGTCGATTTCGACATCATTTTCACCACTGCTTTCAACCAGTACGCCCTCCGCGCATTCAAATTTTCGGCGACGGACTACCTCCTTAAGCCCATTGACATCGAGGAACTGCAGGCGGCTGTAGCCCGTGTGGTAGAAAAACAAAGTGTGGCTCAGCCTCAGGACAACAAGGACAAAATAGATGCCCTGCTGCAAAATATCCGTAACAGCCATCAGCCCCTGCGCCGGATTGTTTTGCCTACTTCCAATGGCTTTACCGTCGTTAACCCCGACGACATCATCCGCTGCGAGTCCGACCGCAACTATACCTTTATTTTCCTGGCAGATAAACGCCGGATCCTCGTTTCGAGAACCATCAAGGAATACGAAGAGATGCTCACCGAATACAATTTCTTCCGCATCCATCAGTCGCACCTCATCAACCTTACCTTCCTCAAAAACTACATTCGGGGACGGGGAGGCCAGGTAGAATTGACCGATGGCACCATGGTGGAAGTCTCTGCCCGCAAAAAATCCGAGTTCCTGCGCCGGCTTTCCATCGAAACGTCCGGGGACGACTAAAACCCTCCCCTTTCGGGTTTAAACCCTCTATTTAGAATAACACCCCTCAGAAAACCACGTATTTATTATTTTGGTATTTCTCAGGTGAAATTTCAGGCCTTATTTCATGCTCGAACAATCTCTTACTCCGGCCCGCATCGTACAGGAGCTGGATAAATACATCATCGGTCAGGCAGACGCCAAGAAAGCTGTGGCCATTGCTTTGCGTAATCGCTGGCGGCGGCTGAATGTCGCGCCGGAATTTCGCAGCGAAATCATCCCGAACAATATCATGATGATTGGGCCAACAGGGGTCGGCAAAACCGAAATCGCCCGCCGCCTGGCCCAGCTCGCCGATGCCCCTTTTATCAAAGTGGAAGCATCGAAGTTTACAGAAGTCGGTTACGTAGGCCGCGATGTGGAAAGCATGGTTCGCGACCTCGTGGAACAATCGGTAAACCTCGTGCGTGCCGAACAAAAGGAGCGCATCCGCGAACAAGCCCGCGAAAGTGCCAATGAATTGATCCTAGATATCCTGCTACCACCCGTTACCCGCCAGCGCAAACCCACCACGGCCCTCCTTCCCGAAGGCTTTGATGAAACTCCCGTGGTCGGCTACCAGTTCGAAGGAAACCTCTCCGACGAAGAGCTCAATGAGCGCACCCGTGACAAATTCCGCGAAAAACTCCGCCGGGGCGACCTTGAAGACCGCAAAATAGAGGTAGAAGTAACCGTTCCCTCCTCCAATGTGCAGGTAGTAGGCCCTATGGGCATGGAAGGTATGGATGGTCTGCAGGATCTGCTCAGCGGCATGATTCCGAAAAAGAAGAAAAAGCGCAAGCTGACCGTGGCCGAGGCCCGCGAATATTTTACAGAAGAAGAAGCTGCCCGCCTCATCGACATGGATGCTGTGACCAAAGATGCCCTTGAGCGCGCCGAAAACAGCGGCATTATCTTTATCGATGAGATAGACAAGGTGGCCAGTTCGGGTACTTCGCAGGGGGGAGCAGAGGTTTCCCGCCAGGGTGTGCAGCGCGACCTGCTGCCAATTGTGGAGGGCTCCAATGTCAATACCAAGTACGGCATGGTGCGAACCGACCATATCCTGTTTGTGGCTGCAGGTGCTTTTCATCTTTCCAAACCTTCCGACCTCATTCCGGAGCTACAAGGTCGCTTCCCGATTCGGGTAGAGCTAACGCCTTTGACCGAAGAAGATTTTGTAAAAATCCTCACCCAGCCCCGCAATGCACTCATCAAGCAGTACCAGGCTTTGATGGAAAGCGAAGGCGTGAAACTCGAGTTTGAAGCTGACGCGATCCTGGCCCTGGCAGAAATTGCTTTTTATGTGAATCAGGAAGTGGAAAATATCGGCGCACGGAGACTGCACACCATTCTGAGCAATATCCTGCACGACATTCTCTTCGAAGTGCCCGACCTCAACGAGCAGAAGGATTTTTTGGTCACCCGCGAAATGGTGGATACCAAGCTGCGTCACCTGGCCGGCAAAAAAGACATCAGCCAGTACATTCTTTAATTCTCAGCCCCGCGAATGGCCCGACACCCGCATTCACATACCATTCCCTATACCTGGTTTGACTTAGCTGAAGAGCTCCCCGAAGACGAATCAGGTTTGCTCGAATCAGCCGCAGAAGCTACCCTGCTGGCGCATGCGCCCTACTCCCAGTTTCGGGTAGGATGTGCGCTGTTGCTTGCCGATGGTGAAATAATTCAGGGAAACAACCAGGAGAATGCCGCTTTTCCTTCTGGGCTATGTGCCGAGCGCATTGCGCTGTTTACAGCGGGTTCGGCAGGAAAAGCGGGGCTGGTTCGTAAAATAGCCATCCGGGCTTTCAGCGACCGCATGACGATTACACAGCCGCCCATGTCGTGCGGGGGGTGCCGTCAGGTAATGGTCGAGTACGAAAAAGCAGGAGGCAGCCCCTGGGTGGTGCTGTTTCAAGGGGCGGTTGGGCCTGTTCTGCGCCTCGAGGGAGTAGCGCAAAGCCTGATGCCCTTCCGGTTCGAAGGTGATTTTTAGCTTTTGAAGTCCAGTAGCACGAGGCCAAAAACGATGATCGCAACCGCCATGCCGTACATGAAAATATTGTAGGCCATCCGGAGGAGGAAAAACTTCTTGGCCAGCACTTTGCCCAGAAAAAACAAATCCTTCGCCAGACTGCCATACAGAAAGTCGGCGTCCTCCATCATTTCCTGAATTCCCCACATGTAGTCGTTGAGCTCCATGCGGTAAAAATTGCCAAAAAACAGGAGGTTGGTACGTTTTTCCAGGATGTCTTCACGGGTAAATCGCCCAGAGTTGATTTTGGGCCGGGTAGCCAGAATGGCAAACACAATGGTAGTCATACACACTGTAAGGATACCGAAACTCGGCCAAAGGTAAGGGCTGTCGGGGTCATATTCCTTGATCACCGAAGTGAAAATGATGGAAATAATAATGGCATTGATCGAGAGCAGGATGTTTGCCTTGTTGTCGGCAATAGAGCTAAGGTTGATGTGGGTGCGGTAAGTGGTACGAAACATCGTTTCGATGCCGCGGTCAGGCCGGTCTTTTTTGATTTTCTTAAGGGCCTTCTTCAGCTTCTGGATTTCCGACATCTGATCAGCCTGGCCCTGAAATGCTGGGTGACCTTCGACATTGTCGTCATATTCGGTGGCCAATTCACGTTTTTTGATGGTTTTCTTTAGCTTTTTGGTGTTTTTGGACTTCATGGGGCCCAACACCGTTTTACCGTACTCGGTAAGGTATTCGTGCTTATTGAAAAACCTGAAGTTAAACTGGTCCCACTCTTCGTCGGTGTACTGCTGGTTGCAGAAAATCCGCCATTCTTCGCGTATGTTTTCGGAGTTTTCGAGGGCCTCGGGCAATGCCAGGTTGTAAAGGTCTGCGTCCTTGAGCACCATTTCCATGAGGTTGCGTGCGGGCTGATCCAACTTAGTGGAAGCAATCAGCTCATATACCGCATGTTTTATTTCTGAATCGACCCCGTATTTGGACAAGAATTCTTCCGAAATTTCCTGTGAGGCCTCTTCATGGCCCATGTATTTTTTAACGTAACCCAGGTCATGTAGCCATGCCGTAAGTTGCAGGAGTTTGATCTGGGGAACGGATAAGCCGCTTTTGGTACCGATTTCAGTTGCTGCTGCAACTACCTGCTCCGTGTGGCCAAAGGTATGATAAGAAAAACCCGCAGGGAGTTGTTCGCGCAGAAGGGTGTCGGCGTATTCTTTGGCCCGGCTGATGAGCTCGGTTGAAATGTCCACAAAAACCATATTATCCGGGCAATTAATTGATAAACATAAGCAATTTTGCTGCGAATTATTAGTCCTTTGTTCGGGAAAAAAGTCAGTATAGGCATGAATTTGAAAAAAAAACTTGCTATCTCCCATCCTCCCCTCCTTAAAATAAAAATTTCTCATTCCTTTCCTATACCTTTGCCCCGATTTTAAGTATCTGACTCATCATGCAAATCTCGCTTTCTATTTCACGTTGGGCATTGATCGCTCTCACTGTAGCGCTCCTTACCTCTTGCGGGGACCAAATCCCTTCAAAACCTTCTTTTAAGAACCAAACCGACAGCATTTCATACTTTATCGGAACCATGTACGGTGGTCAGATGCAAGGTATTGAGATCAACTACGGCCTGCTGGCACGTGGTATGATGGATGCTGCCGACTCTTCAGAAGTTGCTTTCACCGAAGAAGAAAAGCAAGCCCTTTTCCTCTCCGTGCGTGAGGCCATGTTTAAAAAACAACAGGAAACTGCCGAAGCTGCCAGTGGTCCTAACCGCGAAGCTGGTGCCAAATTCCTCGAAGCCAACAAGGCTAAAGAAGGAGTAAAAGTGCTTGAAAACGGCCTTCAGTACAAAGTGCTGAAATCCGGAACCGGTGCTTCGCCACTTGACACCAACACCGTACGCGTACACTACGTGGGTAAATTCATCTCCGGTGAGGTATTTGACAGCTCCGTTGACCGTGGCGAACCTGCTGAATTTAAAGTAAATCAGGTTATTCCAGGTTGGACCCAGATCCTTCAAATGATGAAGCCTGGCGACAAATGGGAAGTGTTTATCCCTTACGACCTGGGCTACGGTCCACAAGGGTATGGCGATATTCCTCCTTTTGCTACCCTTACTTTCGAAATCGAGCTGCTCGAAATTCTGAAGTAATTCGTACAAAAGAAATCCTAAAACTTAACGGCTACCTCAACAGGTGGCCGTTTTTTTATGCTTCCAGTACCCGCTTCACCATTTCTACTATCGGCCCTCTCCAGCCCTCCCAGGGTTCGCTCCCGCTGAACGCATCGTTGTGCAGCAGCAGCACAAACTGGCCACCCCATTGCCGGGTAGTGGTGTGAATTTTTCCCAACAAAAACATCGCCTGCTCCGGATTCAGGTGCAGGTAGCTCAGCAGCGTACGGTCCATCACCTGGCAAGGCACAAGCGTGAGATCGGTCGTTATTTCCCGCTCCAGATCATACCACCGAAACGGTACTGCCATCCCACACCGAAAGCCCGGTCGGCTGATCGTTCCCAAAGAATAATCTTCGGATACGCCCGCAGCCAGCAGCTCCCGAAAAGTTTGCGGCAGGCGGTACTTCAAAAAATGCTGCCGGGAAAGAGGGACGTTTTCGCCCAGTATTTCCACCAGGTACGCCCTTTCAGCCGTAATCTGCCCTTCTTTTTCAGAAGAAAGGTAAGAAGGGTGAATCCCGCAGGTATATCCCGCCGCTTGCCACTGGCGGATCAATTGGCGGTATTTCTGGTTTTCCCAGGTAAACCGGCTGTCGTGTTCGTGTCCGCGCTCGAGCAGAAAAAAGGTCCGGGTTCGGTCTTTTGGGAGCAGGGTTTGTAAAAAGGGAAAGGTATAATAAGGGTCTTTTCGGGAAAGGAGGGTCCAAGTCCGCTCTTTTAATTCCATGAAATTTCCCTCTTTCAGGTTTTTGACAGCTCCTCCCAGCTGAATCCACAGGGGCTTTCGGAGGTATTTCCAGGGAAAATCTACGTCCATCGTTACCAAAGCAGGCGAAGCGGAAGGTCGCGCCCAAACACCCTGCGGGTATTGGCGCTCCATCAACGCGGCGATTTCCCAGGCATATACATGCACGAGCGGATACGCCCATATGCCCCACGAAGCCGAAGGATATGCAGATTCTTCGTACCTGCCATGTGCATCGAAATGCGTTTGCTGGTATTTTTCGTAATCTGAAGCCAGAAAAAAAGCCCCGGCCACCCAGTCTGACTGACCCGCCGATGAAGGAAAAAGGCTGGTAGCTCCTGATAGCTCAGGCATGGTTGCGGTTATGGGTGCCTCTTTTCGGATACCGGTTTCGGTAAGCAGCCCGCAAGGCATAATATGGGCCGCATCCGGCAGCGGGTGTTCTGCATAGCAAAGGTAAGCGCAACCAGGCTGTGCTGCGATCGCCTCGCTCAGCACCAACTCATACTCCCACTTCAGAATCGTTCTGAGCAAAATTTCAAAAGCATATTCGATTCGTGGTGTAACTTTATCCACCACCACCTGGAGTTTCATCGCCAATTTTTCACCAATATACTACCATGAACCGTCTTCCGCCTACCCTGGTTTCTCTCGGCGAATTCGGTTATCTGTTGCTTCAACTGGTAAAGCAATCGCGCTTTGCCTGGCGCGACCGCAAGCGATTCATTGAGCAGTTGGAGCTAATTGGGGTACAATCGCTTCCCCTCGTCTTACTCATCGGAATATTTGCCGGGGCAATCATCGCCTGGCAAGCAGCCTATCAGTTTCGGGGCATGGTATCAATGACTGTGTTGGGCGGGCAGGTGACACGCGTGGTGATGATGGAAATGGCCCCGGTGCTTACGGCACTGGTCATCAGTGGAAGGATTGGGGCATCGATGGCCGCTGAAATAGGTGCGATGAAAATCTCAGAACAGCTCGATGCGCTCCGTACCCTCTCGCTTAATCCGGTGCGCTATGTAGGGATGCCCCGCTTTCTGGGTCTCTTCGTGATGATGCCCATTTTGACTTTGTTCGCAAACCTGATCTCGGTTTTCGGGGCTTTTTTCGTGTCGCACTACTTCCTGGGCCTCACTTCCCAGGTATTTTTTCAGTCGGTACGCGATTTCTTTACGCTCCCTGACTTGCTGGGAGGGCTGATAAAAAGTGCGCTTTTTGGGCTTTTAATCGGCTGGATTGGCTGCTATAAGGGCTTTGGAACGCAAGGAGGGGCGAAAGGGCTGGGTAGAGCAACCATCACCGCATTCGTCTATTCGGCCATTGGTATCCTCTGTGGTGATTTTCTGCTGTGGATAATTTTGTTCTAATCATTGAGGGATACCCAGAATTTTTCTAAGTTTGTTGACACTAGTGACACCTTGCTCAGAAAATTACGATTTCCTGAAAATAACTCCTCTAACCATATGGATTTCAGACAGTTCCGGCTGCCAGCCATTACCGTCCTGACTGTGCTGCTGTTGGCTATTCCGTCTTGGAGTCAAGCCCAGTCAAAGCTGGATAAGACCCTAAACAAAGCCGCAGTTTATTTCACCTCCTTCGATTTGGTAACGGCTGAAGCCCTTTACCAGGAAGCATTGAGCATAGACCCTAACTGCTACGACGCAGCTTACCGTCTAGGATTTATCAACGCTTATCAGGACGATTATCGTGAAGCACTCAGGTGGTTTCTCAAAGCAAGTGAGATTGACCCTGCCAAAAACGACACGGTTTACTTGCAAATCGGTTTGACTTACAAGCGGCTCGAAAACTGTAGAAAAGCGCGGGAAGCATTTACAGAGTTCATGAACCGCCACAAAACACGTGACGCTTATTATGTGCGTGCTGAACGGGAAATCAAGGGTTGTGATATGCTCGAAGCATCTGCTGCTCAGGATCCTGCATACCGAATCAAGCCTACTTCCTTTAATTCTACCGCAGCTGATCAGTACCCTAATTACCTCGATCAGCGCCAGGAAGATAAGTTCATTGTCTTTACTTCTCACAGGCCGCTGCCTTCCCGGAAAGTAAAAAATGACCTGGTAACAGGTCAGCCTAAAGACTCTGACCTGTATCAGGTAGTGATGGAAAATGATTCCACCTTTACCGAGCCTGTTAGGTTTGAAGTACCGATCAATACCCGTGGAAACGACGGAGCTGCAACCTTCTCTGCTGATGGTCTCACGATGTACTACACCATTTGCAACAGCAAGAAAAACAAAAACGGCTGTAGCATCTTCGAATCCCGCTACGACCCGGTGAGGAAAGTATGGGGAAAACCCGTATTCGTTGAGAGCCTGGCCGGAACCAAGGACATGATCATCAACTCCCGCGGAAAGACCAAAAAGGTTCCTACGGATGATCGCCAGCCATTTATGACCCGTGATGGTCGTACCATGTTCTTCATCTCTGATCGTGATGGCGGAGAAGGCGCACTCGACATCTGGTATTCACGCCGGGTGGGAGCAGGTTGGTCACCTCCTGTAAACGCAGGTGCTGAAGTTAACACCGCTTTCAATGAAATCACCCCGGCCCTTTCTCAGGACGGAACCAAACTGTTTTTTGCCTCTAATGGCTTAGGTGGATTTGGTGGATACGATTTGTATGAAGCCAAAGGCAATATCGGAGAATGGAGCACGCCTACCAACCTCCAGGCTCCCGTAAACTCACCTTACAATGACTTCGGCATGCTTTTGCTGAACGATACCACGCTTCTCTTTACCACCAACCGCCCCGGCGGCGCGGGTAGCGATGATATTTACTGGGCCAGGAAGATCTATGTTTCTCCTCCCAAGCTCGAAATTGCGGTGAAAGGGGTGATTCGCGACAAAGTAACCAAGCAGCCCGTGGAATTTGCCACCGCTATCCTGTACAAATACCAGGACGATGGCTCTATCCTGGCGCTCGACACGTTCAACACCGATCAATCTGCTCGTTATGAGTTTCCGCTTGAAACCGGACTGGTGTATAAAGTACTCGGCAACGCGCCTGAATACCTCGCAAACGAAGTAGAGGTTTCGACCAAGGAGGTTACCGAAAGTACCGAGTTGGAGCGCAACATCGACATTGAGCTGGAGCCAATCGTTATTGACAAAGAAATCCGCCTCAACAATATCTACTATGACTTCGACGAGTACTACCTACGCGAAGACGCCGTGCTGGAGCTTTCCGGATTGCTGAAAACCCTCCGTCAAAACTCCAACATCATCATTGAACTGGACTCTCATACCGATAGCAACGGAACCGAAGATTACAACCAGGTGCTTTCTGACAACCGTGCCAAAGCAGCTATCCGCTACCTCGTTGAAAACGGTATAGATCCCCGCCGCCTTAACTGGAAAGGTTGGGGAGAAGGCAAGTTACTTATCTACCCGGAGGTTTCTGACGAAGACGAGCAGCTTAACCGCCGCACCGAATTCAAGATCATTTCGATCGATTTCGGCATCTAATTCGGCTTTACGTAACATTTGATGGCTATCGCCGGAGGCATTCCCTCCGGCGATGCTGTTTTTATAGCTTTTCTGTCGGTAAATTGCAGCCTCAATTCCCAGCCATGAGCGACCACTACGCCCGCAGGGGTGTTTCTGCAGGAAAAGAAGATGTGCACTTCGCCATCAGCCAACTAGATGCAGGCTTGTACCCTAAGGCTTTCTGCAAAGTAATTCCCGACCTCCTGGCCGGCGACCCGGACTACTGCATGATGATGCACGCAGACGGCGCCGGCACCAAAACTTCCCTTGCCTATTTGTATTGGAAAGAAACAGGCGACCTCTCTGTTTGGCGGGGCATTGCCCAGGACGGCATCGTTATGAATACCGACGACCTGCTGTGTGCTGGTGCCGTTCACGACATGCTGTTTTCCAATACCATCGGCCGCAATAAGTTTCTGATTCCCAAAGAGGTGCTGGCCGAGATTTTGGCAGGCATGGAGGATGTATTTCAGCTCCTGGCGAAATTTGGGGTAAAAGCCCTCAATACAGGCGGAGAGACAGCTGATGTGGGCGACCTGGTGCGTACTCTTATTTTTGATGCCACCGCCTGCGTGCGTTTGCCCCGGAAAGCGGTCATTACCAATGAAAAAATACAGGCAGGAGATGTAATCGTAGGACTGGCTTCCTTTGGCCAGGCACATTACGAAGACAGATACAATGCCGGCATGGGCTCAAACGGCCTTACCCTGGCTCGCCATGCGGTGCTTGCTCCCCACTACCGGACCTTTGGCGCAGAGACTTACGACCCCTCGCTGGATACCGATGTAGTTTACACTGGAAAACACCAGCTGACCGATCCCCTGCCCGGTACATCCGTGAACATTGGCCAGGCACTGCTCAGCCCAACCCGCACCTACCTGCCGGTGATGCGCGAGGTGCTCGGCAAATACCATGCACAAGTCCATGGGCTGATTCACTGCACGGGCGGTGGTCAAACCAAGTGCCTCAAGTTTGTGGACAAGCTTCACATCGTAAAAGACAACCTGTTTTCGGTACCTCCTTTGTTTCAGATGATTCAGGATTCCGGCTCCATCGACTGGCGCGAGATGTACCAGGTATTTAACATGGGCCATCGGTTGGAAATTTATACAGATGCGGACACCGCCACGCAAATCCTTTCAATAGCAGCCTCTCAGGGGGTCGATGCGCGGATTGTAGGTTACTGCCTGGCATCGGACGAAAACAAGCTCACCCTCCATACCGAAAACGGTACCTTCGAATACCCAGGATAATTTTTTTTCATGGCACTGGTCCAACACAGCTCCCTTCCTGCCCGGTTTAAGCAACAAGTGGATAACGCTTCCACTTACCTCATTCCTTTTTTACGAAAGGCGATGCCCGTGTCTCCCGGTCAAAGGGTGCTGGAGGTAGGATGTGGAGAAGGCGGCGTATTAAAAGCCTTTGCAGCCGAAGGCCTTATCGGCTTAGGCGTTGACCTGAGCGAATACCGGATTGAGCAGGCGCAGGGCTTCCTTTCCGAAGAAATTGCCCTTCAACAACTCGATTTTGTAGTTCAGAATGTGTACGACCCTGCCTTTATTGCAGCCTATAGCGGACATTTTGACTGGGTAGTATTAAAAGATACCATTGAGCATATACCCAACCAGGAGCAGATGATTCCGCACCTGGCGGTTTTTCTAAAGCCCGGAGGGAAAATGTTTTTTGGATTTCCGCCCTGGAGGATGCCATTTGGCGGACACCAGCAGGTATGTAAGTCCAAATGGCTTGCTTTCTGGCCCTGGGTTCACCTGTTGCCTAAGTCGCTTTATCATCAACTCCTGAAGTGGGGGAAAGAGCCGGAAGTAGGGATAGAAGAACTGCTGGAGCTGGTCGATACCGGGCTTTCGATCAAGAGATTTGAAAAAATTTGTGCACTCTCAGGCCTCAAAGTAGATCAGCGCCTGCATTTTTTGCTCAATCCCATTTACAGCTATAAGTTTGGGTGGAAGCCCGTAAATCAGGCCAAATGGGTTTCATCTCTTCCTTTTCTCCGCGACTTTATCACCACCGCAGCCTGGTACGTTGTTTCTCCCGACAAAACGACCAAAGCCTGAAGGAAAAACCACATTTTTCCTGTCCGGCACCCTGCAAAGAGATTTGTTTTCACAACCCTGAATAGTAGCTTTGGACAATGGAATCTGTCATTAACAGCCTAATTCTCTCCCTCATCGCGCTGGGCATGCTCATCTTCATGGCGGCCTATGCGGTATATTTTGAGCGCAAAGTTGCCGCTGCCATCCAGCAAAGGATTGGCCCTAACCGGGTTGGGCCCCTTGGTCTGCTTCAGCCACTGGCCGATGTGCTCAAGCTTCTTATCAAGGAAGACATTATTCCTTCTTCAGCCGACAAATTCACCCACTTCATTGCCCCGGTTATTGCGGTTTCTATCGCGTTGATTACCATGGCCGTCGTTCCCTTTTCAGGTGCGAATCCCATGACTCCTGAAGTAGGAGATGCCCTGGTTATCGCCAATGTTAACGTAGGAATCCTGTATATTCTGGCCGTAACCTCTATTTCTGTTTACGGAATCACGCTTGCAGGATGGTCATCCAACAGCAAGTATTCCCTACTGGGCGGGCTCCGCTCTTCGGCCCAAATGATTTCCTACGAATTGGCCATGGGTCTTTCCGTAGTGAGTGTAATCCTGCTTACCAATATCACCCAAGGTTTCGAAGGCGAGTCGCTACGTCCGGAAAGTATTGTAGAAGGTCAGCGCCATGTATGGAACCTATTCCTCAACCCTGTTGGGTTCCTGATCTTTGTTACCTGTGCCTTTGCAGAAGCCAACCGTGCCCCTTTTGACCTCGTAGAAGCAGAGCAAGAGCTTGTGGGTGGTTTTCATACGGAGTACTCCTCCATGAAATTTGCTTTGTTTTTCCTGGCTGAATACCTGCACATTATCGTGTCTTCCGCCATCATATCCACCCTGTTTGCAGGTGGTTATCTCGGGCCATTCGAAGGATTTTTTGGCGTAGCTACCTGGCCCGAGTGGGTTCAGATGCTTTGGGGGCTGGGATGGTTCCTGTCAAAAACAATTTTCTTTGTATTTGTATTCATGTGGGTGCGCTGGACTCTTCCCCGGTTTAAATACAATCAACTGATGGATCTGGGTTGGAAGCAGCTACTACCCGCTTCCCTGATCAATTTGCTGCTCGTTGCTCTGGGCGCTGCCATCTATGTAATGGCTACCGCTTAATCACTTTTTTAACCCGGGCAAAGTTTCTGTAGTTGAAACCTTCAACGGGTCTGTTCGTTTTTGTATATTTATACAAACTGACATCCTGTCCGCTCACAAGCAGCTGGCACGATTCCGGCAGAAGTTGGAACACGAAAGGAGTATTTATGGAATCTAATTTTTCAGACAGGGTAAAAGATGTGATTTCGCTGAGCCGGGAAGAAGCAATCCGACTGGGACACGATTACATTGGCCCCGAACACCTGCTCTTGGGCATGATCAAAGAGGGGGAGGGTTTAGCAATTAAAATACTGATAACCCTCTCAGTTGATCTTTCAAAGCTCAAAAGTAGAATTGAAAGCGCCGTGAAAGGAACTGTTACCACCATGAACCTTACCAACCTTCCCCTTACCCGGCAGGCAGAAAAGGTGCTGAAAATTACCCGACTTGAGGCAAAGCTCCTCAAAAGCTCGATAATCGGTACAGAACACCTCCTGCTTTCTATCCTCAGAGAAGAAAACAATGTGGCTGCTCAAACACTCGCAGCAGCTAATGTTACTTACGAAATGGTACGTGCTGAACTCGATCCCAAAGAGGACAGCAACCCCCGAATGTCTATGGCTACAGAACCCTCAGAATCCGCCGAATCCGGGAGTGGAGAACGCCCGCGGAAACAAACCAAGTCCAAAACCCCTGTTCTTGACAATTTTGGACGTGACCTGACCAAAGCCGCTGAAGATGGCAAGCTCGATCCTATCGTAGGTCGTGAACGCGAAATCGAACGCGTGGCCCAAATCCTCAGCCGCCGTAAGAAAAACAACCCTGTACTGATCGGTGAGCCCGGTGTGGGTAAAACTGCTATCGCAGAAGGGCTTGCCCTCCGTATTATTCAGCGCAAGGTTAGCCGTGTGCTGTACAACAAAAGGGTGGTTACCCTCGACATTGCTTCACTGGTAGCAGGTACCAAGTACCGTGGCCAGTTTGAAGAGCGTATGAAGGCCGTTATGGCCGAGCTCGAGAAATCTCCTGATGTGATTCTCTTCATCGATGAGTTGCACACCATTGTGGGTGCTGGGGGGGCTTCCGGCTCGCTTGATGCGTCAAACATTTTCAAGCCAGCTCTTGCCCGTGGCGAAATACAGTGCATCGGTGCTACCACCCTTGACGAATACCGCCAGTACATCGAAAAGGACGGAGCTCTGGAGCGTCGATTTCAGAAAGTAATCGTAGAGCCTACTTCTGCAGCCGAAACGGTTATTATCCTGAACAACATCAAATCCAAGTATGAAGATCACCACAACGTGATCTATACCCAGGAAGCCATCGAAGCTTGTGTGGGCCTCAGCGACCGCTACATTTCTGACCGGTACTTCCCGGACAAAGCGATCGACGTATTGGACGAAGCCGGTAGCCGGGTTCACATCACCAATATCCACGTTCCGCAGAACATCCTCGACCTCGAAGCCAAAATCGAAGAGATCAAGGAGCTGAAGAACAAGGTAGTTCGCAGCCAGAAATACGAAGAAGCTGCACAGCTTCGCGATCAGGAAAAACGTTTCTCCGAAGAACTCGAGCAGGCCAAGGCTATTTGGGAAGAAGAAACCAAAAGCCAGCGCTATACCGTAAACGAAGAGGACGTAGCTGCTGTGGTATCGATGATGACGGGTGTACCCGTGACCAAGGTAGCTGCAGCCGAAATCGCCCGCCTCAAGTCGATGGGTGAAGACCTGAAAGGTGCCATCATCGGCCAGGACGACGCTATCGAGAAACTGGTAAAAGCAATCAAGCGTTCTCGTCTAGGATTGAAAGATCCTGGGAAGCCTATCGGATCATTTATCTTCCTCGGACAAACCGGTGTAGGTAAAACCGAACTGGCAAAATCGCTTGCACGCTACATGTTCGATACTGATGAAGCCCTTATTCGCCTCGACATGAGCGAATACATGGAAAAATTCACGGTATCCCGTCTCGTAGGGGCCCCTCCAGGATACGTGGGTTACGAAGAAGGAGGACAGCTTACTGAGAAGGTTCGCCGCCGTCCGTATTCGGTTGTTTTGCTTGATGAAATCGAAAAAGCACACCCGGATATTTTCAATATCCTCCTCCAGGTGCTCGACGACGGCATCCTGACAGACGGCCTTGGTCGTAGGATCGACTTTAAAAACACGGTCATCATCATGACATCGAACGTTGGGGTACGTGAGTTGAAAAGCTTTGGTACCGGAGTCGGCTTTACCACCGAATCAAGGGAGAAGCAAACCGATGACCTGATGCGCTCCACCATTGAAGGTGCGATGAAGAAAATCTTCCGCCCTGAATTTTTGAACAGGATCGACGAAGTAATCATCTTCAACGAGCTGGACAAAGAGCACATCATGCGCATCATTGAGCTGCAACTTCGCTCCGTATTTTCACGGATTGAGGAAAAGGGATACATCATTACCATATCAGATCCGGCCAAAGAGTTTATCGCCGAAAAAGGATTTGATAGGCAGTTTGGTGCTCGTCCTTTGCAGCGTGCCCTCCAGAAATACCTCGAAGACCCGGTTGCCGATACCATCCTCGATGCCAGTGCTATGCCCGGCGACGAGCTATTGGTTGACTTCAACAAAGAGACCGATAAGATTTTTGTCACCGTTACCCCAGGCAAAGACGCCAGCAAGGTAGAGGAAGCCAAAGACCATTCTCCGGAGGAATAACTCAGGAAAATAATACGAACCGGAGTAACTCAGCAGGGTTGCTCCGGTTTTTTTCACCTGTACTTTTTCATTTATGAAAAAAAACACCCTCGTTGTAGGAGCTTCCACCAAACCCGGAAGGATCTCAGGCTCTGCGGTAGCACGTCTTCGCCAGGCCGGGCATCCGGTAACTGCAGTAGGACGTACGCCCGGAAGTATACTTGATGTTGCCCTGGAAAAGGAACTGCCAGAACCCCTGCTAGGGGATTTTGACACGGTTACCCTTTACCTTGCCCCTGAAAATCAGGAGGAAATCAGTTCTTGGCTATTGAAAGCCTTGCCCAAGCGGGTAATATTTAATCCCGGAACTGAAAATGAAACGCTCATGCAGGACCTGAAGTCAGCCGGGGTGGATGCCCTGGAAGCATGCACCCTGGTGATGTTGGCTTCTCAAATGTATTAACCGCCTTGGGTGATTCCCCGGGAATGTGTATTTTGATCGAAAGTCGAAATCCTATGCACCCTAGGGTCTATTCCCGTGTAACAGCCGGGGTCAGGGTAAATGTCAGGTCATCCTTCGTTCCGGAGCACTCTCAACCGGTTAACCATCGGTATGTGTTTGCTTATGAAATTGAGATCGTGAACGAGTCCGATACCACTATCCAGCTGCTCTCCAGAGAATGGCATATCATACATGCTGACCGCCATCATCAGATTGTGAAAGGTGAAGGGGTAGTAGGACAGCAGCCGATCATCATTCCGGGCGAGAGCTACCGCTATACCAGTGGCGTACAGCTGAGAACAGAAATTGGCCAGATGTATGGATTTTATAACCTGAACAAGCTTCGGGAAAACTTTTTATTTGCTGCCGAAATTCCACCTTTTACCCTGGAATGCTCCTGGCGCTGGAACTAATTATTTGTATGCCCACAGCTTCGCTTACTTACATGGGAGGGTTGCGCACCCGCCTGCAACACGAAAAATCCGGCCAGGAAATATTTACGGACGCACCCGTTGACAATCATGGAAAGGGAGAAGCCTTTTCTCCAACTGACCTGCTCTCGGGAGCTTTGATAGCCTGCATGGTTACGATTGTAGGCATATTGGCCGAATCAAAAAACCTGGCACTTGGCCAGGTTACAGGTACCGTAAATAAATTCATGGCCGAAAGTCCCCGAAGGGTAAGCGCGCTTCAAACAACTTTGACCTTCACGGGTAATGAACTTTCGCTTAAGGAGCGCCAGATGGTGGAAAACGCAGCCATGAATTGCCCGGTCGTGAAAAGTCTGCACACAGACATTGCAGTCAGTGTGCGGTTCATTTACGAATAAGGTGAATCAATTACCGGCAGCAACCTGGCCCAACAATTTTGAAGGGTCGATGCTGTAATGACTCGCCTGGTAAATGGCCTTCCCCTTAGCCAGCACAATAACCTGAGGTGACTGATGCCGAACCTCGAAGCTATCCGCAACCTGATTGGATACCTGCCGATGGTTGATCAGGTCCAGGTAATTCAAATCAAGCTCCCCGGATAATTCAGGGGTAGCGTCGTGGAGAACATCATAAATGTGTGCCGAAATTCCACAAGAGATACTGTGTTTGAAAATCAGTTGTGGGCGCTCAAAGGATTTCTCCCTTAGCGTTTCGATCATCTCCAAATCGTTCAGGGTGTTCCAACCATTCATACTGCAGGAAAGACTTAGTTAGTGCGGTGGTTACCCACTTTTTGAGCCTGACATACATGAGTCATGCAGCCTGAAGCAACGGTTCCAAGAACAAAGAGCAGCAAAAACGGAAGGGCAATACGCTTGATAAATTTCATGGTGCTTTGTTTGAAATCTGGGTGGCTAATAAACGAATAAGTTAAGACCTTTGTTGCCGAAATTACAACCATTCCCCGATTTATGGAGACGGAAGAATTAGCAATTCTAACAGCCGAAGAAACCCGGGAATGGATCAGGGCTAACATGGCCATGGATCCGGCTAAAGTTGCTTTTCAATACCCCGGAGGTGGGCTGCCGGCCAGGCTGGTAGCTTCCCAGATCAAAACCTTGCAAAAAGCTTACCAGAAATTACCTTCCTGGACAAACGCCGGTTGCATTCTTCCGCCCAGGGCCTACGAACAAGCCAGCAGCGAATTAAGTGCTTCGCTAAAAAAAATGCGGGGAATGCGATGCCTCGACCTCACCTTTGGATTAGGCGTTGACAGTGCGAACTGGGCCGGGCAATTTGAGGAAGTTGTCGCACTGGAGCCGAACGCATCGCTGGTCAAAATTGGGCGATGGAACCTGGCACAAATGGGAATTTCCAATCTCACCGTTCATCACATAGATGCAGAATCTTTTCTCCGTACCTACGATGGCCCTCCTTTTGACCTGATTTACGCCGACCCAGATAGGCGGAATGCCACCGAAAAGCGGCTGGTGAATATGACTCAGTTTGCTCCGAATGTAGTTGACCTGTTTCCCTTCATCCGCAAAAACTGTAATAACTGGTGGATAAAAACCTCCCCACTCACCGACCTCACCGAGGCTGCAAGGCTTTTTCCAGAAGCGCACCTGCTCACCACCGTTTCTATTGACAGAGAATGCCGCGAAGTATGGATACAAGGCGGAGAAGCGCACGCAGGCCCCCTCAAACGCAGGGTACTTCTTTCCCAAAGCGGGGTCAAACATGAATACCTCTTTAATTTCTGGGAAAATGCACCTAAAGGCATTATCTCCGCTTCTCCCCAATTTATCCTGGAGCCCGACCCGGGATTTTATCATTCCAGAACGACCGAGGCACTCCTAAGGCATTTTGAAGGAAAAGTCCATTTGGAAAATGATCACACAGGCGGATACTTTTTTGCTGAGTCGCTACCCGAAATGGGTTTCCCTGGCCGTGTTTTTGAAATAAAAATGGCTTTTGCGTATGCGCCTTCTGCATTGAAGAAGGTGCTCAAACAACTCGGTATAGCTCAGATAAACGTATCAAAGCGAAATTTTCCGCTGAAAGTAGAGGAAATCCGCAAACGACTGAACCTGAAGGAAGGGGGAAGCGACTTTCTAATCTGTACCCTGTTTCAGGGAAAAGAAATGGCCTTTCTCTGCACAAAAAAATAAGCACCCCCTCCGATAATACGAAGAGGGTGCTTAGCTAAACGTTTAATTTAAAGTAATCCGAGTATCTGCTGCTGAATTTCAGCTTCATCTACCTTGGTGCGTGGGGCGATAGAACGCACGACATTGCCTTCGCGGTCGATGAGGAATTTTTGAAAATTCCAGGAAACCTCTTCACCTGCCGCAGTGGTGAGGTACTGGTAAAGCGGGTCCATATCGTCCCCTTTTACCGAAATCTTACTAAACATAGGGAAAGTAACCCCATAGTTTTTCTGGCAGAACTCGGCAATTTCCTCATTGGAACCGGGCTCCTGCTTCATAAAATTATTAGCAGGGAAGCCTAGGATAACGAGGCCGTTGTCTTTGTTGGCTTCGTACATGGCCTCAAGGTCGGCATATTGAGGGGTGTTGCCGCATTTGCTGGCTACGTTCACTACCAGGATCACTTTTCCTTTGTAGTCGGCGAGGGGTTTTTCTTCGCCTTCGAGGGTCGTCATGGTAAAGTCGTAGATCGACTTACCTTCAGTTGTTGCAGAGGTTTCTGTTTGGGCCTTTGATTGACAGGCAAACAAACTAAGGAGGGCTGAAAGCACTAGGGTAATTCTCATGAGGTTAGTTTATAATGATTTAACTCCGATTTACGACCGATGTTTCGAAAATAAAAAAGCCGCCCGGTAAAGAGCGGCTTTTAAAATATTTTCCTGAAAATCAGCTAACCAAAGTACCTACAGCTTCGCCCAAGACGATGCGGCGCAGGTTGCTGGGCTCGTTGATATTGAATACCACGATGGGTAGTTTGTTCTCCTGGCAAAGGGTAAATGCGGTCATGTCCATCACATTGAGGCGATTACTGAGCACATCGGCAAAAGAGATGGTATCGAATTTCATGGCGCTTGGATCCTTGTTGGGGTCGGCGGTATAAACACCATCCACTCGGGTACCTTTCATGACCACATCGGCTTCGATCTCAATTGCACGCAAGCTGGCAGCGGTATCGGTAGTAAAGAAGGGATTACCGGTTCCTGCACCGAAGATCACGATACGGCCTTTTTCGAGGTGCCTTACGGCCCTGCGACGGATATAAGGCTCACAGATACGGTCCATGGCAATGGCCGATTGCAGGCGAACCTGGGCACCGTGCTGCTCCAAAGCATCCTGGAGGGCCATGCCATTGATTACTGTAGCCAGCATGCCCATATAGTCGGCGTGGGCACGCCCCATGCCTTCTCCAACTCCTTTAATTCCCCGGAAGATATTACCTCCACCTACCACAATGGCAATCTGTACCCCTAATTCTTTCAGGCCAATGATTTGCTTGGCGTAAGCGTGAAGGGTTTCGGCTTCAATTCCGTAGGAGCTTTCACCCATAAGGGCTTCTCCGCTGAGTTTTAACAGGATGCGCTTGTATTTTATGGTAGGCTCGCTCATGGTGGGAGGTGATTAGTAATTATGGCCGGAAGTAAAGAAAAAAAGAGGGTTGAAACCAACCCTCTTTTCATATAATCATGCACCCAGTTGAACGCGCTTGAAAGCGGGAACCTTGGCATCTGCCCCGAGGGCATTTTTGATGTACTGCCCTACCGTAACGGAAGGATCTTTTACAAAGTCCTGGTTTACGAGAGTATTGTCTTTGTAGAACTTGTTGAGTTTGCCCATGGCAATTTTCTCAAGCATGGCTTCTGGCTTACCTTCCTGACGAGCCTGCTCCATACCAATTTCGATCTCACGCTGGATATTTTCCTGCGAAACGCCGTCTTTGTCAACAGCCACAGGGTTCATTGCAGCAATCTGCATAGCTACATCGCGGCCTACTTCAGCAGCATCTTTGCCGTTGGTGCCTACAAATGCAACTGCAACGCCGATACGTGCTCCCGGGTGCAGGTAAGTAATCACTTGCTCACCAACAATACGCTCGTAGGTTCCTACGTCGATTTTTTCGCCGATTTTGCCCATGGCGGTCTCCAGCTCAGCAGCAACCGTGTTACCATTGAGGGGAAGTGCGTTCAAGGCCGCCAGATCAGCAGGGTTGTGATCAATGGCCAGACTAAGGATCGCTTGTCCCAGGTCCATAAAGTCCTGGTTACGGGCTACGAAGTCGGTTTCGCAGTTAAGCTGGATCAATACAGCTTCTGCTCCTCCGTTGGCTGAACCGATGAATACAGCACCTTCGGTGGCTTCACGGTCAGAACGGTTGGCAGATACTTTCTGTCCCTTTTTACGGAGAAAGTCGATGGCTTTTTCAATATCACCCTCGGCTTCGGTCAGGGCTTTTTTGCAATCCATCATACCGGCACCGGTCAGCTGGCGCAAGTGATTTACGTCTTTTGCAGTAATGTTCATGTTTATGGGATCTGGAGAGGGTCCAAAAAATCGGGGCAAAGATACGACGATAGTGCTATTATCCCAACAGTAAAAACCGCAATTCGCTTTCAAGCTACCAGCAATCAGTGAATAACCCACGCTCAGACCCCCTCAGGCATGATTTATTCAATTCCCAAAAAGCAAGAACAGGGAGATCCGGGGCAGATTGTAGTAGTCGGTCCCGCCCACATAGGTGTCCCAGCCCAAAACCCGGCTATAGTGAACCCCGATGCCCGCCTCGATGCCTGAAGCAGGAGAAAGGGTCGTTCTTAATCTGAGGCCCCCCTCCAGCAGATAGCCAAAGGAAGCGTCGGCCTGGTTGAACAAATCATTTTCCCAGGCACTTACCGTTCTTCCATCGGGGGTATCGCGGTCTTCGCCCGTAAGGTAAAAGCCTGCGCCTATCTGGCCGAAAGAAACCGGAATATCCAGGGTTAATCTGCCCCCTGCCAAAGGAAACTGGGGAGCAACCATCACCCCAAAAGCAGCGTGATCGGCCCTGACGTCGATACCCGATTGCCCCTTGTAGGTAACCCCCTCCGGGAAAGCAACCGTTTGAGTATGCGGATTGATAGGACCACTTCTGCCATAATAAAAGAAGGCCAGCATCAGGCGCTCACGGGCAACCTTTGCTCCCACCTGAAAACCCAAAGTCCGGCCCAGGTGATCGCTGTGGACCATGCCACTTGCCTCAGGTGCAAAAAACCATTTTACTTTCGGGGAAACCGCGTTTTCCTCTTGTGAGAAACCAACAAGAAAGCATGCGGAAAGCAGTAGAAATAAGCTGTACTTTTTCATGAGTTTGAAATTTAATGGGTTGAAAATCAATAGCCTGAGAGCAAACTTGCGGTTGTATTCCCTTTGAGGGTATAGCGAAGCCCGACGGAGGTCTGCCAGAAGAATTTTTCGGTATCTCCACCTGCACCCGATGCGGGCCCGGCCATGGCTTGAGCCAGGATCGTCCAATGTTTTCCTGCCTGATAGCTCGCTCCTGCCATCAGAAAGCTGGAAGGATATTGCTCCAGCAAGGCTGTAGGCTTTATTTGGGCAACAGTGTGTAAGTTGATGCCCGTGTGCAACCAAAGGCGATTCCAGTATTTCATTGTTACCAGAAAGCCCGGATCGAGAACGAGGGCCGTGCTGGGTTTAAAATCATAGAGAAAGGGTTTTTCTGGATCTTCGTCCGGCGAAGACATGATGCGAATGCCGGGTTTGAAGAAGAAATCGAAACGGAACACGTCGTTTTCGGCGATCCTGCCAGCAGCAAGCAGCGAATAGGTACCTGCATAGCCATTGCTGACTTTGCGCGCATCGATGAACCGGTAGCGGTAATCGGAATTTTGCAAGGAAACCCCAAACCGCCAGGCGTCTGTTGCCTGCCAGGAAAGCCCCAGGGTACCAAAAGAATAGTCTGACTTGGAAGTACCTGTTTGCAGGTCAACCATTACCTGGGCATTTGCCGCCCAGGCGAGAAAGCAAGCGATAAAAACTGCTAAGTGTCTCATAAGAACCAGTTAAAAGTGAATTGATGTTCACAAAATTCCGGTTCTGCATGAGGCTGTACATTGATCTGGGTTAAGATCGGCCCTGACGCGAAATTCTTTTGCGGATGCGGCTGAGGCCCTCCGGGGTCACCCCGAGGTAGGCGGCAATCATGTACTGCGGAATGCGCTCTATTACTTTGGGCCGGGACGCAACGAGGTCTTCGTATCGCGCTTCGGGGCTAAGCAGGAACAGCGACGTCATGCGGTTAGCCAATCCCATAAAATTCCATTCTACTATTTTACGCCCCATTTTTTGCAGGCTCATAGAGGTATCATAGGCACGTGCCAATGCAGGATAATCTAGCACATAAAGTTTTGAAGGCTCAATAGCATCGATGTACATGCGCGAAGGGGCGCCGGTAAGGCAGCTGGCCAGGTCGGTTACAAATCCATTTTCGAAAAAAAACTGCCGGATGTACTCCTGCCCATCCTTGAGGTAATACAGCCTGAGCAGACCTTCTTCTATAAAATATACCTTATCGCATACCTCTTCTTCCGACAAAAGCATTTCTCCTTTTGCCAGTTGTTTTTTTGAAATGAGGGAAATCGTTGACTCCCAATCGGCATCCGAAAGGGGAGATACAGCCTCCAGTGCTTTGCGCATCTTCTCCATTGCCGATATTAAGCCTGCCGCCCGAAAAAATCAAACGGCCTGAGGCTTAGATCAGCCGCAAATAGCCATACAAGCAATCCTGAAGACCTCAATTTACCTGCGGAGCAGAAGTCTGCGCTTTGAAAGATTTAAGGCCCCTGGAAAAGTAATCTCGGAAAAACACGAGGTCAAGGGGTGGATTGAAGCCCGTAGGAGCAACCAGGGGTTTGCCGTCGTGGCCAAGCAGCACATAATAGGGCTGGGCATTTTGCTGGAAGGTCGATTGCTCGTAGCTGATCCACTTGTCGCCTACGGTGCGGAGCTTGGTCCCGTCTGGCAGCACTTCCATTTGTGGCAGCTTCACACGGTCATCGGTATAGAGCGAGATGAGCACGTAATCCTGCGCTATCATGCGCATGATCTCGGGATCAATCCACATGTTTTTTTCGAGGTAGCGGCAGTTGGCGCAGGTATGGCCCGTAAAATCGAGGAAAACGGGTTTGTTTACCTTTTTGGCATAAGCCATACCTTGCTCCAGGTCATAAAATGCGCAAAAACCTTTGGGGGTATGCTCGCTCAGGTGACCGGAAATTTTATCAGGAAAAGCGCAGATTTCCGAAACTTCCGCTGACGCATTACCCGCCTGGGGTAGATTCAGCGACTCCACGAGCAATACGCCCATTTCATTGTTAGAGGTAGGAAGATACCCGCTCAGCATGTTGAGCGGAGCCCCCCACAGGCCGGGAATGAGGTAGAGGGTAAACCAAAAGGAGCTGACGGCCAGCATCAGACGCCCTACGCCAATGCGATCCACAGGCGAGTCGGACTTCATGCGAATCTTGCCGAGCAGGTAAAAACCCAGCATGGCAAAAATCACCACCCAGGCACCCAGCATGATCTCCCGGTCGAGGATGCCCCAGTTCATCACCAAATCGGCGCGGCTAAGATAAATCAAGGCGAGGGCAAGCTCCAGAAAGCCGAGGGTTACCTTCACTTCGTTCAGCCAGCTACCCGACCGCATCGACTGCAGCCATTGAGGGAATATCGAAAACAGCACGAAGGGAATTGCCAAAGCCAGGGAAAATCCGAACATGGAAACCGTGGGGCCGATCACCGAATTGCCGGAGGCGGCTTCGAACAAAGCGGTACCTACCAGCGGGCCAGTGCACGAAAAGGAAACGATAACGAGGGTGAGGGCCATGAGGAAAATGCCCAAAATGCCTCCCCGCTGGCTTTTCTGACTCAGGGAAGTACTCCATGAGGCAGGCAGGGTAATCTCGAACCAACCGAGGAAGGAGAGCGCGAAAATAAAAATGGCCGCAAAAATAATCGTGTTCGCGACCGGGCTCACCGCCACTTGTCGCAGGATATCCGCCCCGAAAATCATGCTGATCGCCAGCCCGAGCACAGTGTAGATAAATACGATAGAGCCGCCATAGAGCAAGCCATTGCGCATGGCGGAGCCGGGCTTGCTGCTCAACTTGGTGAAGATGCTGACCGTGAGCGGGATCATCGGAAACACACAAGGCGTTAGCACCGAGCCAAGGCCAAAGAGCATACCTTTCAACAACATCACCCACAGACTGGTCTTTTCGGGCTCCTGGGTTTCGATTGGTACTGTTTCTACAGCGGCAATCACTACAGGCGCTTCTGTCTGAATAATGCCGGTATCGGAATCGAGTACTTTTCCGGGCTCAGGCGTAGGGGTTACGGCCTGCTGCGGGAGGTCATTGGCAGAAGCGGGAGTACCAGGTTGTTGCTTAATGGCCCCTGTGGCGGGGTCTTTGGCTGCCTCAGGAGCTTTTTCCACCACCTTAAATACCTGGTTAACATCGTAGCTGCCGGGAATACAACGCGAATCATCGCAGACCTGGTATCGAAGAAAGCCCGTGATTTTAGGGTTGGGGCCCGTGATTTTAACCTTTTGGAGGTAGGTTACTTTTTCGTGGTATAAGCTGATGTCATCGCCAAAGATATCGTCAAAAGCCGTTTCGCGATGGCCCTTGTCGTCGAGCTTACCCACTAGAGCCACATCCTGATTGCCGGCATCGTCGAGTTCAAAAAGCGCAGCCAACATTTCCATTTTGTCCGTTTGGCGGGCAGAATACATGTGGTAACCGGGCTGGATGGTAGCTTCGATTTGGATAGTAACCACGTCCCCTACCGAAACGGTATTTCCGGGCACCACAGAAGCTTTAAATTTTACAGCTTTATCAAAATTATCCCCGCCAAACTGTGCGCTGGCAAAGGCTACCAGGAAAAAAGCGGGTAAAAAAGCGATCCCAAAGCGGACGATTCGATTCATAGCGATTATCTGAGTACGATCAAAGGGTAAGCAGGGTATCGAGCAGCGCCTTGCCGTCAAGGTTTCCGAGCAGGGCATCGGCGGCGCGTTCGGGGTGAGGCATCATGCCAAAAACATTTTTGCGGTCGTTGGTCACTCCGGCAATGTGGTAAAGCGAGCCGTTGGGATTCGCTTCCTCCGTGAAATTACCGTCCGCATCGCAATAACGGAACAAGATCTGATCCTGATCCTGAAGCTGCTTTAGTACGTCGGGCGAACAAAAGTAGTTTCCTTCGCCATGGGCAATGGGCACTTTGTAGGCACGGCGCTCCAGTCCGGCGGTAGGCAGAGCGCTCTGGCTCTCAGGCCAGAGGTAGATATTTTTGCAAATGAAATTCGTGGTATTGTTGTGCAGCAAGGCACCGGGAACCAGGCCAGCCTCCGTCAGCATCTGAAATCCGTTGCAAATACCCATGACATATCCCCCCCGCTGGGCATGCTTCTGCACTTCGTCCATGATGGGCGAAAAGCGGGCAATGGCACCTGAACGTAGGTAATCGCCGTAAGAAAAGCCCCCGGGCAGGAGCACAAAATCGCAACCTTGCAGGTCGTGGTCTTTGTGCCAGAGGTTTACTACTTCCTGGCCGAGGTTGTGGCGCAGGGCATAGATGAGGTCTTCATCGCAATTGGAACCGGGGAAAGTGATGACTCCGAACTTCATATTGTTGATTAATCCTGGTAAGACAATTCCTGAATAGCCAGCCAGGCCATGAGGCCGGGCCCGAGGCGCAGCGCCTCTTCGTCGATATCGAACTGGGGGGTATGTACGCCGTGCACAATGCCCCTTGCTTCGTTGCGGGTGCCGAGCCGGTAAAAGCAGCCGGGAACCTGATGGGTGTACCACGCGAAATCCTCGGCGGCCATCCACAACTCCAAATCTACTACATTCTCTTTACCCACGTATTGTTCCATCCACAGACGGGTACGTGCGGTCAGTTTTTCATCGTTAAACAAAACGGGGTATCCCCGGCTGATGTCCACTTCGGCCTTTGCACCCATGGCTTCGGAGATTCCGTGTACCATGCGGGTTATTTTTTCGAGGGCCTGTTCGCGCCAGGGTTCGTTAAAGGTGCGCATGGTGCCTTCGATATAGGCTACGCCGGGAATAATATTGGTGGCTCCGTCTGCAATCATTTTCCCGAAGGAAAGGATGGTCGGTATACGCGGATCAGAGCGGCTGACGACCTGCTGAAGGGCCGTGATCACCTGGGCACCAATAGCAATGGGGTCGATAAACAGGTGTGGCAATGCTCCATGGCCGCCTTTGCCAATGATTTTTATATAAATCTCATCCGCAGAAGCCATGTATTGGCCTGCCTTTACGCCAATTTTACCCGTTTCCAGAAAGGGCTGTACATGCTGGCCATAGATACTTTGTACCCTGGGCTGCTCCAAAGCTCCCGCTTGTATCATAAGCGAAGCACCTCCGGGATTTTTTTCTTCTGCGGGCTGAAAAATAAATTTTACCGTTCCTGCAAACAGGTGCTGCACCTGCTTAAGAATATGCGCCACGCCGAGCAAAGAAGCCGTATGCACGTCATGTCCGCAGGCATGCATTACGCCGGGGGAGGTGGACTTATAGGTTACCTCGTTGGCTTCCTGTATAGGCAAGGCATCCATGTCGGCGCGCAGGGCAACTACATGGTCAGACTCACCGGCTGTGCCCTGGAGCAAAGCCACGATACCATGTCCGGCAATATCCGTTTGGTGGGGGATGCTGAGGGCGTGCAATTGACGACTTACAAAAGCCGATGTTTCCTTTTCCTGAAAAGAAAGCTCGGGATGGGCATGCAGGTGATGCCGGTATCCGATGACCTGTAAATAATGCTCCGATGAAAGGCGCTGGATTTGCTCCTCAAGACCCATATCGCAAAGGTAATACTTTCGCTGAGGGAGAAATGATATATAGGTTACAAACCATCCTTCCGCTCAGGATCGAATACCGGTATTTTTGCCAGGCTCTCTGAATGGAAAGATATAGCGTTGGCTTTTTACTTTACCGGACTGATAAGTCCTTAGCTGGCGGCGGCTATTCTGGAAAACAAACGAAACACATGGTTGCCAAAGCAACGAACTGTTAACGGTACATTTGGCTATGGCCGATTTTTTTTCGATTTTTCGCCTTCATCCTTAGCTACACCTTTTATGGCTCATTTCTTTACCCGACTATTCTTTTTGGTGGTAACCCTGGCTGCTGTTTCGGCCTGTACAGGTTATCAAGACGGCCCCGCGATAAACGGAAAATCAGCAGATGTCAAGCTGATTCGCACCTGGAGGGTAGTTGCAGCGAGCGAAAACGGAGCAGCTGTTACCACCAATTATGTGGACGACCTCTGGACATTCAACGAGGATGGATCTCTGTCGCATACCGACGTAAACAAGTCTATTTCCATTCCTCCCTATACCCAAAATTCAGTCGGCCCTAAGATCGCCACGGGATTTTGGTCATTTGTGGAAGGCACTGCCGGCCTGGAGGTTTTTTATGCTTTTGAATTCAACGATCCTTTCAACGGATCAGTCACGTACCGGGATGAATACCAGGAAGTGTATGAAATTCAGAAATTTACCCAAAAAGAACTTTGGCTGCTGATCGGAAATGTTCAGCTCAAATTGGAAGCACTCTAGTTCTGGAGGGCTTTCCGGGGACGCAATTTCAGTAAGGGAAAATTATGTTGGAAAAAAGAATTGTGATGTGGATATGCCTGACGGGCATTTTGATGTTGATGGTTGGTTGTAATGCGCGGTATGCAGATGGGCCCGATATCTCTTTCTTTCCGGTAAAAGAACGGGTAGTCAATACCTGGAGGTGGGCATACGCTTACGAAGATGGCTCCAACCTCACAGGCATTCTTTCCGATTCCACCATCACCTTTACGGAAACGGATACCGTAAAAATATGTGGTTCGGATGGGGGATGCAGGATTGGTCGCTGGAACCTGATCAACAAGAAAAAAGGGCTTCAGATCATTTTCGGACAAGAAGCCACTGCCTACACCATTAATCGCCTTACCCTGAAGGAGATGTGGCTTGCCACCTCCGACACCCTTATTAGCTGGGAACTCGTGCCCGCTGAATAACCAAAACTTTTGTCGTGAACTTGTCCTTAATTAAAAACGGATAATTTTTCGACTTTTGAAGATAAATATCGCTTTATAGATAAATTAGCCTTTTCTGCGCCGTTCGGCATGGAGAAGGCTTTTTTCACATTCATCCCCAACCTGTTTCATGGCTACTTTCACACCCTCCTCTTCTAAGCTCAGCTCAGAAGAAACAAACAAAAATTATTCGGGGCCCCTGGCTATCCTCACCTCCTTGTTTTTTATGTGGGGGTTCATCACTTGCATGAACGATATCCTGATTCCCACCTTCAAGGAGATGTTTCAACTTTCCTACTTTGAAGCATTTCTGGTGCAGTTCGCCTTTTTTGGCGCTTATTTCCTCGGATCGCTGCTTTATTTCTTCATTTCAATTACTGCCGGAGACCCCATTCAGAAATTCGGTTATAAAAATGGCATTGTGGCGGGCCTGTTGATTTCAGCAGTAGCCTGTATGTTGTTTTACCCGGCGGCGCACTACCAGGTGTATGGCTTTTTTCTGGGTGCGCTGTTTCTGCTGGGTATCGGTTTTACCCTGCTTCAGATTGCAGCTAACCCCTACGTGGCTATTCTTGGCCCGGAATCAACCGCTCCCAGCCGGCTTAACCTCGCCCAGGCGTTTAACTCTTTTGGCACAACCATCGCTCCGCTGATTGGCGGTTACTTCGTTTTCGAATTTTTTGCTGACGCTGCCGGCAAACCTACCCCCGCCGCCTTGCAGGCACTCTACCCAATTTTTGCGGCCATCTTTGTGGCTGTGGCCATCTTTTTTGCCCTTATCAAACTGCCCCATTTTGAAGCCGAGTCTATTGAGCCGGGTGCAGGCGCGCTGAAATACCGCCACCTGCTGTTTGGCATGGGGGCTATTTTTGCCTATGTAGGCGCTGAAGTTGCTATTGGAAGTACGTTGATCAACTTCTTCCAACTTGATAACATCATGGGTCTGGAGAATAAAGAAGGTGACGTGTTCCTTTCCTTTTACTGGGGCGGTGCCATGATCGGCCGCTTTCTGGGTGCCATTGCCCTGAGTAGTGAAAAGCAGTCGGTAAAAAAATGGTTGCTCATGGCGGCTGTTTCCCTCGCCGCTTTCGGCTTAATCTACCTTGCCGCATACACCAAGAGCCAGGGCGCGCTTGAGTTTAGTCAGGTAGTACCATTTATGTTCTTCCTGGTGCTGAACCTCGTCGGATTCCTTATCGGCAGATCGATGGCGGGAAGAACGCTGGCTGTGTTTGCCGGTATTAGCATTGCCCTGCTGGCTGTAACCGTACTTACCAACGGTCCGGTCGCTTTCTGGTCTGTGATTGGTATTGGCTTGTTCAACTCCATCATGTGGTCAAATATTTTCACGCTGGCTATCGACCGCCTTGGCAAGTACAAGAGCCAGGGATCTTCGCTGCTGGTGATGATGATCCTGGGTGGTGCATTGATCCCGCCGATTCAAGGATTGCTGGCTGATAGCCCCATCGGGCTGCACACGTCATTTGTATTGCCCATGATTTGCTATGCCTATATCCTCTATTTCGGATTGGTGGGAAGCAAGCCTTAAGAAGTCTGAATAAACCTCGCTTGATTTAGCATGAGTCACCTCAAGTTTGGGGTGGCTCTTTTTTTTCTCCAATAAGTATTTGCCAGCGAGGTGCGACCTCGCCAAGGTCGATTTTCCTTTATCATCCTGTGGGGCTACCATGGTTCGACTCCGCTGGGGTCGCGCTTTGCCTGCCAACGGCTAATTTCACTGGTGTCGAAAACAATGATAGGGTGAAAGGATTATCGCAAACAGGAAGCCCCAACTGCAGGAAATATTTCGGAACCCCATCGTTCACATTGCTAATTCCTCCTAATCTCTTCAATTCCCTGATCAGGAAAAACAAAGGCAGGCGATCAGATCAGTCTCTTCCTGAAAATAAATAAAGGGCTGCCCGTATGGACAGCCCTTTATCATAATTCAAAAGCAGAGTTATGCTTTGTCGTCGGACTCAGGAGTTTCAGCAACTTCAGAGGCTTCAACTTCTTCAGTAGCTTCCACTACTTCAGGCGTTTCTACCACCTCAGGAGCTTCGGCTACTTCAGGAGCTTCAGCTACTTCCATAGCTTCTACCACTGCTTCTACCACATCAACTTCTTCCTCAACTTCGGTATCTTCTACTTTCTTGGCAGCCTTTTTCGCCTTGGGCTTACGCTCGTTTTCTTCCATTTGCTCCTTAAGGCGGGCAAGTGCGTCGAAATCACCGAGGGTAGTTCCACCTGGCTTAGCAGGCTGTTGTGAGCTATTTCCACCGCCTGAAGAAGTATTGGAGGTTTCGCGCTTTTCAGGCTTGGCCTCTACTTTCCAGGTGCGGATGTGCGACAGGGTGAGGCGCTTGGAGTCCTTGTTGAACTCAATCACCATAAAGTCAGCCGCGTCGTCCACTTTCAGTTCAGGTTTTCCGTCATCTGCCTTCAATTGCTTGATTGGGCAAAGTCCTTCAAGACCGTATTCGAGTTCAACGGTAGCGTTTTTAGCGTCGATTTTCTTGATGGTACCCGAGTGGGTAGATCCAACGGTGAAGATCGTTGCAAAGGTATCCCAAACATCTTCGGTGAGTTGTTTGTGACCCAGGCTCAAACGACGGTTTTCTTTGTCGATTTCGAGCACCACTACATCCAGTTTCTCATCCTGCTTTACAAATTCAGAAGGATGGTTGAACTTCTTGGTCCAGCTCAGGTCAGAGATGTGAACCAGACCTTCTACGCCTTCTTCGAGTTCTACGAAGAGACCATAGTTGGTGAGGTTACGTACCAGACCGGAGTGACGGCTATCTACCGGATATTTGGTTTCGATATCGGACCATGGATCGGACTTCAGCTGCTTCAGACCAAGGGACATCTTGCGCTCTTCGCGGTCGATGTTGAGCACGACAGTTTCCACTTCGTTGCCTACGCGGAACTGATCGAGATCAGGCTTGGCATGCTGAGACCACGACATTTCGCTGGTGTGTACCAGACCTTCAACGCCGGGGATGATTTCAACAAAGATACCGTAATCGGTAACGGTAACGATCTTACCAACGGCTTTGGCGCCTTCAGTGATTTCGGCAGGCAGTGACTCCCATGGGTGGGCGGTCAGTTGCTTCATGCCGAGGCTGATGCGTTTTTTGGCTTCGTCGAAGTCGAGTACTACCACGTTGACTTTCTGGTCAAGCTCGAGTACTTCCTCAGGATGGTTGATGCGTCCCCATGAGATATCGGTGATGTGCAACAGACCATCTACGCCACCGAGGTCGATAAATACCCCGAAGCTGGTCATGTTTTTAACCGTACCCTCAAGCACCTGACCTTTTTCAAGGTTAGCCAGAATAAGCTGGCGCTGCTCGTCGAGTTTGGCTTCGATGAGGATCTTGTGCGAAACAACTACGTTTTCGTAGGCTTCGTTGATCTTCACCACTTTAAATTCCATCACTTTGTTCACGTACACGTCAAAATCGCGTACGGGCTTAACATCGATCTGAGAACCTGGAAGGAAGGCTTCGATACCTTCGATATCCACCACAAAACCACCTTTGGTGCGGCGCATAACCGTACCGATGATGATGAGGTCTTTGTCGAGAGAGGCATTGATTTTCTCCCATGAACGCAGGCTTTTGGCGCGGCGGTGAGAGATAGCCAGCTGACCATTTTGGTCTTCCAGGGTTTCGATAAACACCTCTACCTGATCGCCGGGCTTCAGGTTGGGTCTATCACGAAATTCGGAAACAGAGATTACTCCCTCCGATTTGAAGCCGATGTTTATTACTACCTCTTTTTCGCCAATGCTGACGACGGAACCCATAACAATTTCGTTTTCGGTTTCGCCGAAAGGCTGCATGGTTCCCAAATAGAGGTCCTCCATTTGTTTACGATCTTCCTGGGAGTAGCTTCCGCCTTCTCTCCACCAGGTGTCGTCATCAGCGTCGTCATCGTCGCTGAACTGGATACTAAACTCCTCTGCCTCCTCATCGGAGTCAAGGGATTCCTCTTCGGAATCATCGATGGAAAGGACTTCGTCCTCCTCCTCTTCATCAAGCACAAGAGTGTCCTCCTCTAGCTCGATCGGGGTTTCTTCAAGTTCGTTGTTTCGTTTTTTTTCTTCTTCAGTCATGAAATAATGATCTCCTTTCTGCCCAGCTTTACTGAGCGACCGTAAAGGTAACCCATTATTTTCTTATACTCCAAAAATAAACCCGACGGAATTCCTTCCGCCGGGTCAAAATATCGCTGATAATCAGGACTTAGTTCCTGAATGTATCGAAAAGCGGGGTTGTGGCTATTACTGAAAAAGCCGGGTTTACCATCGCTGCTGCTTTGAGTTCGGGCTTGAGCTTTACTGCATTTTCAAGAGACGTAACAGCCATGCGGCTAAGTCCTTTCCATGCGTAGGCTACTGCCAGGTTGTAGTGCGCTTCAGCCACGGTAGGATTTTTCAGTACTGCTGCCTGAAAATCAGCAATGGCAGCAGTAACCATATTGGCTTCCAGGTGAGCAACTCCGCGGTTGTTGAGCTGTGCGGCTTCCGGGGTAGTACCTTCCATGAGGGCATCGTATTCCTTCAGGGTAGAAGACAAAGCTCCGGTTTTTTCCAGAATAACAACCCTGTTGTAAAACAGAGCCCGGTCACCGGGGTTGTTGCGGGTAAGCTCCGAATAGTCGCGGTAGAGGTCTTTGCGCTGCTCGATGCTGTAAGAGTCGAGGCGCTCCAGGCGAATGCCTCGGGCTACGCGGGTATAGTAATCATCGCCTTTATTCGAAATTTTCTGGGCACTTTCGAGGTCGGCTTCGGCTTTGTCCAGGTTGTTCTGGGCAATAAAGTAAGAAGCACGCATGGCATACAGGTTCGAAGTAGCCTTGCGGGTAAGCAGGTCGTTGATGCGGGTAGTTTGCTCCGATACATTGATGCCAGGCTTATAGGCTGATACCTTGATGGTAGAACCGGCTATTTGCTCCAACTGGCGGGAGTGGAGGGGCAAGCTTTCGGCATACCGATCAATGGTGGCTTCCTGGCCTGAGTAACCATAATCGTGTACGGTGTAAGTATGTCGGGCTTTGATCAGCACCTCTTCAACGAGCGTGGGCCAAAAAGTTACTTTCCGCAGTTTAGCTTCTTTCTCATCGTTGTTGATAGGCTCAGAAGCAATAGCCAGCACTTCGGCCTTTTGCTCTGCGGTGAGAGAAGATGCCTTGGTATAAGCTTTTACCCGGTCCCAGTCTTCGCCTTTACCTACTGCTGTGATGGTCAGGGCCGGGTATTCTGCTTTCAAAAACTCCAAACGCTTCAGGATAGCCTGTGCACGTTCTTCGGAAAGTTTGTTGTTGTAAGGCTCTTTACCGCCGGGTGAGGCATAACCCGTGAGGTCGATGGTGTTGATATCATAGCCGAACTTCTTGAATTTATCCACGAAAGCCTGAATCATCAGGGGGGCCATGATCGTATCAGGGATGGAGAAGGAGCTCTCCGGGAAAAGCACATCGAGCGTACCTACAAATCCTTTGTACTTGTAGGATTCGTCTTCGACCATCAGCTTTGGATAGTCGTAGATCGATTGCAGCTTAACTTCGGTCCAGGGTGTGGCTGTGCAGCATGCGGGCGATGCAACCCCGATGGGAGCAGATTCTGTTTCGCAGAAATATTTTTTCAAAGCGCCGGCACCGGTATATTTGGCAATGGCAAATGAGAGCAATATCTGCTTTCCGGCGATAGGCTGTCCATTGAGGGGGAGCTTGTAAATAAACTCGGGCTTATTGTTTGCTACATAAAATTCCCGGGTTACCACAATGGTACCTAGCGAACCTTCGACTGAGGCTTCGAGGTCACGAATGGCTTCAGGAGTCTGGTAAGCCACATTTGCATGGATGGCAACACCTTTGTCGAGGTAGTTGCGAAATTCAAAGTCACGGTTGAGACGGAACAGCAAAGAGTCGTTTTTTACTTCAAACTGACCTTTCTCCAGAAAGTAATAATCCCTGTCAGAATTGTCGCCCCGGGCGACGACCAGCTGATCGCCATTCCGGTTGCCTTCAATCACACGACTGGCCTCTTCGGAAAAACTGGTACAGGTGTTCACCACCTTTTTGCCATCGTACTTCACCGTATTGATATAGCCTTCGGGCTTACAGGAGGTCATCACAAGACCTACCCCTAAGGCTGTAACTATTAATAAAGACAATCTGGTAAGCATGGAGCTAGGATTAAGTTGAATATGGGTTGTTAGCAAAACTAATCATTTTTTATTATGTGCCAATTACATCCGACAATATCAGAATATTACCCTTTGCCAACATTTCCGATTTCTTGTTTGCTGTTAAAACAACCAAATAGCGGTTTCCGTGAAAAATAACGCGGGTTACCTACCTTTGAATATGAACCTCCGGTATCCCCCATCCAAACTGCCGCTAGTAGGCACAACCATTTTCACGGTGATGTCGGCCCTGGCAGAGCAACACCAGGCAATCAACCTGTCGCAGGGTTTTCCTGACTTTGAGGTAGATCCCGAGTTGCGCAACCGGGTTACGCATCACCTGGAGTCGGGCCACAATCAATACGCCCCTATGCCCGGCCTGCCTGCCCTCCGGCACGAAATCGCCCGCAACATGCAGCTTTGGTACGGCCATGCTTTTGATCCGGTAGCTGAAGTGACGGTTACCAGCGGGGCTACCGAGGCTATTTTTTCTACCATTGCTGCGCTTATTCATCCGGGCGACGAGGTAATTGTGATTGAGCCAGCCTACGATTGCTATTTGCCGGCCATCTCCCTTGCCGGGGGCAAGGCGGTAATCATTGAGCGTACTTTTCCTTACTATAACGTGGATTGGGAGGCGGTGGGCAGGTGCATTACCCCGGCGACCAAAGCCATTTTGCTCAATTCGCCCAACAATCCTTCGGGGGCAATCTGGGCACCCGAGGACCTGGATGCCCTCCATTCTCTGGTAAAAGGTACTGATCTGCTGCTCATCAGCGATGAAGTATATGAGCACATGGTTTTTGACGGAAAGTCTCACCTGAGCATCGCACGCTACCCCGAGCTCCTTCCCCGCACGGTGATTATCAGCTCTTTTGGCAAAACCTTTCATGCCACGGGCTGGAAAATTGGCTACCTGCTGGCGCCTCCACAGCTTACACACGAAATAAGAAAGGTGCACCAGTATGTTACTTTTTCTACTTCTACCCCCTTTCAATGGGCGTTAGCCGATCACCTTGCCTCCAATCCTGCTTCCATTGCAGGTCTAAGTGCATTTTACCAGGAAAAAAGGGACCGGTTTCTTGAACTGATGGCGGGGAGCCGATTCGTGCCGATTACTTCCGCTGGCTCCTATTTTCAGCTTATGCGCTATGATGCGATCAGCAATTTGCCAGACAGGGAATTTGCTACGTGGCTGACGCAAACGGCCGGGGTAGCCGCTATTCCGGTTTCATCTTTTTATGAAAATGGGGTAGATAACCGTGTGGTTCGGTTTTGTTTTGCGAAATCAGAAGCGACCCTGACCGAAGCGGCCCGCCGGCTGAAACAAGTCTGAAGGCTACCAATCGGGCCTTTCAGATGCCGGAGCAATGGTTGAAGGAGACTTGCGAAGCTGCTGCAAAAAGCGGGCTTCGTTCGATCGCATTTCTTCGAGGATGCGCTGAGCCTGCTCCAGGCTAATTTGCTCATAAGGCTCCGTGCGGGAAGCATCAGAAGTACCCACAAATTTCCGCCAACGCCTAAGCCTTTCCTCGATTCGCTGGATGTATTCTTCGTCGATGTTGCCCGCGCCTTCTTCCGATACAGGCGGCGGCGTAGAATCGTTTTGCTCGGGTTCGGAGGCGGGGGGAGCCGTATTGCTTTTGGGAGGCGGCAGCAGGCGCGAAAGCAATTCGTAGTTCATGCGCGCGACCTGGTTATTGGGATTCAGCCGCATGGCTTTCCGAAACAACTCCAATGCCTGAATGGGCTGGTTGATTTCCACCAACGCCACCCCATAGTTATTGGAAGCCTCTGAAGCGAGCAAGGGGTTTACTTCTTCCTTACCCAAGCACAACCGAAATGCAGCTGCTGCCTTTGCAGGAGAATCAAGGCGGGCGTAAAGAATACCCAGGTTAAAAGATATTTCTACCGCTCGCTCCGGATAAAGATCCAAGGCAAGCTCATAGGCGGTAATAGCTTCTTCATAATTTTCATCCAGCACGGCTTTGCCCGCCTGCGACAGGGGGCCGGGGGCACTATCCCCCCCAGACCAAAGCAGCAGTATCAGGAGAAATTTCTTCATGGATCAGGATTTCCGAACGGGCATAAGGAAGAGGGAAACCATCAGGCAAATCAAGGCAATGGCTGTGAACCACACAAAATGGTTCCGTTCTACCAGCTCTTTTCTCACGGTGAGCGGAGAGGCGCGCACTTGCATGAGCTGCGATTTCAGTTCTTCGAGCCCGCGGGCGCTGCCATCCCATTGCACATATTTAGTATCAAAAAACTTTGCAAGCTCCTTGAGGTCTTTTTCTACCAAACGGGAAAAAGCCGTTTGGTTATCCGGAGTACGCTTAAATCCGCTGGGGCGACCATTCTCAAAATTAGGCACAGGGCCACCTGCAACGGTACCCACTCCTACCGGAAAAATGAGGATTCCTTCGATCTTGAGCCTTTCCAACAACGAGGCATAGGTATCTCCAAAGTCTTCTCCGTCGGTAATCAAAACCACACAACGGGTAGGCTGGTCGGGGCGTACTTCGATATTGTGAAAGCGGTCAAGGGCCACCGTAAGTGCGCCTCTGAATTGGGTTCCTGTCATGGAAAACTCCCCCGTTTGAGCCAACTCCAAAAAAAGTTTAAACGCATCTACGTCCTGGGTGAGCGGGCATTGCACAAAGGGCTGGTCGGTAAAAATAATCAGGCCCATGCGGTCGCCTTTGAGGTCGTCGGCGAGGCGGGCGAGGTAGTCCTTGGCCAAGGCCAGTCTGTTAGGGGGTACATCCTCCACATTCATGCTGGCCGAAACATCGAGCAGGAAGTAAATCTCTCGTCCCAGCTCCTGGGTTTCCTTTTCTTTTTCTCCCCACGTTGGCCCAAGCATGGCTATCAATAGGAAAAATGCCGAGCTGAGGCGTAAGCCGGCCTTTAATCCGGGTAAACTCCAGGAGTATTCCCCTGGCCCAAACCAGGTGGCAATAATGCCTTCCATTCGCCGGTAAACCAAGTAAAGTAATCCTGCCAGCGCCGGAATAAGGAGCCACCAGAATCCATTTTGAGGGAAAGTAAATGTCATGGAATTTTTCCTGACTACAAACTAAGGAAAAGGAAGTACCCCGGTAGAAGAAAATGTTCCAACTACCCGATTATTCGGCTGAAGGGGCGTTTCTGGGCTGTTTTTTTTCCTTCAAAACAGATTCAAGGTGGTGAACCAACACCTGAATGGCTTTGTACATACGCCGGTTATTGACCACAATGATATCGCAAATCTGCTTGGCTGGCACAACAAAGCGCTGGTACATGGGTGCCACATATTTTTCATAATCCTTCAAAATAGAATCGATGGTGTACCCCCGGTCGGTGTGGTCGCGCCTCAGCCTGCGGCTAAGTTTTATGTGTTCATCTGCCTCTACAAACACCTTGAGGTCAATGAGTTGGGCCAATTCGGGGCGATAAAAAACAAAAATTCCTTCGAGGATAATGACCCTGGCTGGCTTTATTTCCAGCATGGCTGGCACGATGCGGGGGTTGTTGAAGGTGTATTCTTCGATATGGAGGGTTTGCCCCGCCAGTAATTTGCGCACGTCTGCCAGCATGCGGTCGAGGTCAACGGAGTCGGGATGGTCGAAATTAACGAGCCCTTCTTCGTCTACCTTTTGCTCCTCCATGGGCTTGTAGTAGTTGTCCATCGAAATGAGGGAGATGTCGGAAGCGGGCAATTGGGTAAGCAGCTGGTTAAGCAAAAAGGTTTTGCCGGAAGCGCTTCCCCCGCAAATACCCACCAGGTAGGGCGCCTGCACAGATTCTGAAGACATGTATCAGTTTTGTTTTTCGCTTAAAAGAAATTGACAAAGGGCATTGACGGCTTCGCCCCGGTGCGAAATGGCGTTCTTTTCTTCGTCGGTCATTTCGGCAAAAGTACGCGTAGCCCCGTCAGGCAAAAAGATGGGGTCGTAGCCAAACCCGCTGGTACCCCGTCTTTCGGCGGTAATTGTTCCGGCTACTTTTCCCTCAAACAAGTGCAGGGTGGTTCCGTCAAAAAGGGCGATTACGGTACGAAAAACAGCCTTTCGGTTGGTTTTACTTTCCATTTCGGCGAGCATTTTCCGCACATTGTCTTCAAAAGAGCATTGGGGTCCTGCATAGCGGGCGGAGTACACACCGGGTGCGCCGTCAAGGGATTCTACTTCGAGGCCGGTGTCGTCGCTGAAGCAGCGAATACCCGAAACGTCAAAATAGGCCATGGCTTTGAGCTTGGCATTGTCTTCGAGGGTGTGGCCGGTTTCTTCCACATCCATATCAATCCCCTGATCTGCAAGACTGAAAATGCGATAATCACGTTCCAGTATCTGCCGGATTTCGCGGAGTTTATGGGCGTTGTTGGTACCGAATAAGAGGGTTTCCATGGTGCAAATTAGCTCCGGCTCAGCTTAATCCGCAAATCTGCCAATACCAGAATGAGCCTCGCATGGGCTTCTGGCCGGGTACGCGCTTCGTGAAGCGAGGGAACGGAAAAGAGATGCGTGGCCCCTGCCGGAGTTTCTACCCCAAAACCTACCCCATAAGGCGTAGGCAATCCTGACCAGTCGGGAGTACCTTGGGCTGCTACCCCAAACCCCACGTGGCTCGTGTCCAGCTGGGTAGCCTGCACCTGGTCCTTCAAAAACCCGGTCAGTTCCCGGTCCTTAAACTCCTGCTCCTGCATCACAAATACGACCTTGGCCCCGGGCTTCAGCTTCCAGTCAATGGGTATTCCTGCCGTTACAGGGGGTTGGGGAGGCGTCACCACCGGTGGCACTTCCTTCGCCGCAACCACCTCAGGCTTGGGTGGCTCGGCTACAGGTACAGATTCAGGTACAGATTCAATTACTGGTACAGATACAGATTCCGGTAGCAGTTCGCTCATCACGGGTTTTTCCACCACAGGTTGTTGCTGCACGGGTTCCGGTGCTGCTGCCTTGGCTATCACAGGGGCCGGAGAGTCGCTTTTATCCAATACATAGATAAAACCCGAAAACAACCGGTTGATTTCTTCTGGATGTAACTGAATGCCCATGGTTCAAAGATAGGGATTCTGCTCCGGTTAAGGGGCATCTGACTGCCTGCAAGTGCGGGTTACTTACCCGAACGTACGGTACGCTGGCAAACATGGATCTCAAACGCAAACCCTTCGAGGCGACTCAGCTCGTGCGCCTTCTTTGCAGGATCATTTTCCATACCCGGATGAATAAGCCTGGCGGAGTTTTGAGTATTTACCTCCTTCATTTTCAATTTTTTCACAGACCATTTTCATTTAGGTATCATTTCCGACAAACCACGCTGTCCGGGGGGGCCCTTAGACGCTTCCTCACTTTCACTTTTTCAGAAAAAAAATAAGCAGCGCACTTGCCGGAACAGAATTTTCATTAACTTTGAAAAACAAAGTGCTTTTTATGTCGGAAATAAAGAAGCGGATAGAAGACCTTGCCCATGTGCGCTCGCTGATGGAAGAGTCCACGCGGTTTGTATCGCTCAGCGGGTTGTCGGGAGTAGGCGTAGGGGTTACGGCGCTAATTGGCGCTGCCATTGGCTACCAGTACCTGAATCAAATGGCGTGGTGGACCATGCGGAATTCGTACGAACCCGTTTCCCTGACCGAAAAAGAATGGTACACCCTGGTCGGGATCGCCCTGAGTATTTTGGCAGCGGCTATCCTGGTTGCGGCATTTTTCACCATCAGAAACACCCGCAAGCAGGGCAAAAATATCTGGACACGAGCTGGTCAGCGCATGGTCATCAACCTGATGGTGCCCCTGGCAGCGGGAGGCATTTTCTGCCTGCAACTAAAAATGGCCGGTGAATTGATCATGATAGCGCCTGCCACGCTGCTTTTTTATGGATTGGCGCTGGTGAATGCGGGCAAATATACCCTGCGGGAAGTGCGGCTGCTGGGCCTGAGTGAAATTGCGCTCGGCCTGCTGGCGGGTTTCTGGCCCGGCAATGGATTGCTCTTTTGGGTTGTGGGCTTTGGGGTACTGCACATCGCCTATGGCCTTTACATGTATGTGCGCTACGAAAGGTGAAAGGACTATTCGACAAACTCGACAAAGCTTTTGAGCACCGGGTGCGGCTGGGAATTATGTCTCTGCTGGCCATACAAGACGACATGCCCTATACCGAGCTCAAGCAGCAACTCGATCTTACCGACGGCAACCTGGCCACCCATATGCGCACCTTGCTGCAAGCAGGCTATGTAAACGAAGAAAAAAAGTTCGCCAACCGAAAGCCCCTGACCTCCTACACCATTACCCCAGAAGGCCGCGAGGCTTTTATGAAACACCTCGAAGCCCTTGAAGCGCTATTAAAATCACTTGAATAACCATGCGTACGCCTTTAAAAAGTGCTTTCCTGCTCTCCTTTGCCACCGTAGCCTTCATCGCCTGCCGATGGATATGGACAGGCCACCATGCCTATCTTTTCCTGATCTGGAACCTATTCCTGGCCTGGGCACCCTGGGTTATTTCGCTGGGCCTTAACCAAGACCGCCCGGTCAGCCGCTTATCCGCTGTATTTCAAACCCTGGGCTGGCTGGCTTTTTTCCCCAACGCTCCTTACCTGTTCACCGACCTCATCCACCTGCATTCACGTCCGGGGGCTCCCCTGTGGATGGACCTTATCCTGCTTTTATTGGCAGCCATGGCGGGTTGGCAAATTGGTCTCCTTTCCTGGATGCAGGTAAGCGCCTTTTGGAAACCGAGGCTCAGCCGGTTTTCCTATCGCCTCGGGGTGTTTACGCTTCCGTTCGTGAGCGCACTTGGCGTGTACCTCGGTCGTTTTTTACGCTTCAATTCCTGGGAGCTGGTGACGAGCCCCGGCAGCATGGCTGTTAGCTTTTTAGATGCCGTAAGCCAGCCTCGGGTTGCTCTTTCTATGGCGGCTTTTACGGTCGCTTTCGGGCTGCTGCTCCACCTTTTGCTGCTTTCGCAGAACCAGGGGCTGTTTTTTGCAACTGAAAAAACGGCGGAGTAAAAAAATTTGGCCTTTCACTTTGAATTTAAAAGTACTTTCCATGAAAACAAATCTCTCGGTAATCTCTCAAAAAACAGGAAAAAAAGTGGCGGTAGCCAATCACTGGATTACCCGTCAAACACACTTCGCCCGCTTCCTGAACGACTATGAGCAGCGTAGCGAATGGCTGCCCGACTTTCCGGAACCGCCCGTGTGCGATCCATCGGCCAGCGAAGCAGAACTGGCGGCATCGGTGGCTATTTTCCAGCTCGGCGAAAGCTCCGAAGGCCGTACCCTCAAGCGACAGGGTTTTCGGCGGGTGATGGACACCGGCGACTGGGATTACCTGGAGACCCTCCAGCTGTTTATCAAAGAGGAGCAGCAGCATGCCGCCTGGCTCGGCAAATGGCTGGACAGGCACCATTTCCTGCGGCTGAAGAGCCATCCTACCGATCATTTTTTCAGGGCCCTCCGGCACTTGTTCGGGCTGGAGCTGAGCCTTATTACGCTGTGCACCGCCGAAATACTCGCCGTGCCCTACTACCGCGCCGTGATGCAGCTTACCAGTGATCCCTACCTGAAAGCAGTTTGCAAAAAAATACTGAAAGACGAAGCCCGCCATTTGCGCTTTCAGCAGGCTGCCATCGCGCATTTTCTGGGTAAACAAAATCGGCTGATGCGCTTCCTGGCGCGTGTGTATGCGCATTTGGCGCTGGAAGGAGCCGTACTCCTGGTCCACCTGGAGCACCGCAAAGTGTGGCAGGGAACAGATATGAGCTGGATGAAGCTTCGGCACCGATGCAAGTCGATTGTTTATGAATTTCGGTTAGTTTCATTATTTTCAAAATAAATTGAAAGTTCTGAAACAATACAATTCTTCCCTCCGTAAACCAATCATTACAAAAACAACAGCCATGATAAGCACCAAATCTCTCCCAAAATCTTACCAAATCATCCTCGGAATTTTCTGTATGGTCAATATCCCGCTGGCCCTTTTTGGAGTCGTGTGGATATTCACTATCCCGATCGTTATTCCGGGCATAGCCTTGCTGATATGGTACTGGAAAGCGTGGATGAAGCCCAATAAGGTAACCGATCTACGGATTATGTGGTTGGGAACCATTGTGTACAATATCGCCCTGATGGTAGGCCTGATGTGCTTTATCTGGAAAGAGACACCCTTTTCGTGGCCGGCCCTTGGCTACCTGGTGCCCATCACGATGTCGCTCTTTGCCCTGGAAGCACTTCCCGAATCTGCCGAAGAAATCAGTGATGAAGTGGTGGTGAGGTTAAATTGGGACAACGAAATACAAGCGGACAACGAGCCTGTTACAGCCCGCGACCTGATAGAACTATAGGTTTGAAGTAGTTGAAGTGGAATAAGTCCGGAATCGAAAGGTTCCGGGCTTATTTTCTTTCGTCTGAAACTCTCAGCATCACGGCTTCGGTATCCAGCGAATCAGGGAAGCAAGCCTTCAGTTTTTCGAGCACCCGCTCTACGATGGCATCGGGGCAAGAGGCGCCACTGGTAAGCAGAATGCGCACCGGAATGCTCTCAGGCATAAACGGAGAAACGATTTGTGAGCGATGCAAGCGAAAATCGTAGTGCTCAATGCGGTTACAATCGAGGATATCGCGCTCAGAGGAGATAAAATACGTGGGCAGGCGTTGCTCGCAGAGCTCTACGAGGTGAGAGGTATTGGAGCTGTTACGTCCGCCGATCACAATGGCCAGATCTGCTGGATAGGTAAGCAGGTCCATGGTCGCGCCCTGGTTGTTTTTGGTGGCGTAGCAGAGGGTGTCGCGGGTATTGGCTATGTAATAATCTTCATTTTCACTGCCAAATCGATTGACCAGTACCGACTTAAAATGCTCTGCAATTTCAGTGGTTTCGGTCGCCAGCATGGTTGTCTGGTTCACCACAGCGATGCGCTCCAGGTCGCGGGCAACCTCAAAACCTTCCGAGTACTTTCCTTTAAACAAGGTATAAAACTCATCGGCATTCCGTTTTCCGGCAATAATTTCCCCCAAAATAACCGCTTCCTCCAAGTCTTTTACTACCACGGTGGGGGTGAATGATTTGCTGTGTGAAAGGGTGGCCTGGGTTTCTTCGTGGCGGAATTTGCCGTGGATCACAACCGTATAGCCCTGCTCACCAAGTTCTTTTGCGCGGAACCACACGTTTTCCACAAACCTACAGGTAGCATCGAAGCTGCGGATATCCACGCCCTGATTTTCGAGCGCCTGGCGGTCTTCCAGCGTGGCGCCAAATGCGGGGGTGATAACGATGTCGCCTGCCTGAATTTCTGTCCAGGGGATCAGCTGTGTACCATCGGCTTTTTTGATAAAGCGAAGCCCACGTGCCTGGAGGTCCTCATTCACAAAAGAATTATGGATCAGTTCGCTGATCATGTACACCTGCTTTCCAGGGTGATGGAGCAGGGTTTCGTAAGCTACTTCGATGGCATTTTCTACGCCTTTGCAAAACCCAAAGTGACGTGCTACCAGAAAAATAACCGGCCCGAAATTCAGCACGATGGGGCCTTTGCTGTCACGGGTAAATACCTGAGACTTCAGCGGGGTGAGTATAGTACTCTTGTAGAGCGGCGCGTACTGCCCCAGGTCATATACTTTCTTGAGATTACGCGAATTGTATTTGCGCATGGCAATAGCTCTGGACGGATAGTTTCATGAATCAGAAACAAATTCAATATCTTAACTCAAAACCAAGGTAGTTGTTTATCGGATCAAATATTTTGCATAGTGTAGAGCCAAATCAACTATCCGGAAGGGAAGGCAGGAGGGCCGCCAGGGTCTTTACCCGGTTAATGGGCAGAAAATTTCCCTCCGGTGGCTTTCCGTACAAGAAACGAAAGAAATCCTGCGAAAGCGTACTTCCGGTATATTTGGGCATGGCTGCCGAAATGAAAGCAGGCAGGGACCACACAGCGAGGTTTGCCGGAAATTCGAGTCCGTCCTTTGCTGCTTCGGCCTGAATAACCGCCCATTCCAAGTTTGGATTTTGGCAAAACAATGCCCCTGAGTGGTTGATATCTGCCACAAATTCCTGCACAACCAGCGATACCGGTTTTCCCTCTGATTGCCACTGCCCTTCGTCCAGGCCCATAAACAGCTGAATACTGCGTGCAATCCGGAACCCCTCGGGGCGAATAAGCCGAGTCTCAGACTTTTGGATTTGCCCATTTCCGTCGGCTATGACCCAGGAGAGCCTGATCAGTCGAGGTAAATTGGCCTGATCAGGGCTCCAGGTAAGGTTATTCGTTTCTGCTTCAAAAACCAGCCAATGGCCGGGGCTATTCTTGTCCATCTGCATATTATTTGGCTGATATTGGCGGTATGCCATAGTCAGCAATAGGATACTCACCCATTCACAGCGGGCTGGATAACCCCCAGGCTGGTACCGATACGGGTAAACGCGGCAATGGCACGGTCGAGGTGTTCGCGGGTATGCGCCGCAGATATCTGCACCCGGATACGCGCCTGCCCCTTTGGAACCACCGGGTAAAAGAAACCGATGACATAAACCCCTTCTTTCAGTAACTGGCTGGCAAACTCCTGAGCGAGTGGCGCATCGTAGAGCATGATGGGCACAATGGCGTGGGTACCGGGCTTGATATCGAATCCGGCTGTGGTCACTTTTTCGCGAAAATAAGCCGTATTCGCCTCCAGGGTATCGCGTAGTTCGGTCGTTTCTGACAACATATCCAGCACCGCAATGCTGGCACCCACAATGCTGGGGGCGAGGGTATTGCTGAACAAATATGGCCGTGAGCGCTGACGCAGGATTTCGATAATTTCCTTTTTACCCGTCGTAAATCCGCCTGAAGCACCGCCCAGCGCTTTTCCCAGCGTGCCGGTGATGATATCTACCCTTCCGAGCACCTGGCGGTATTCTACAGTTCCCCTTCCTGTAGCCCCTAAAAACCCTGTTGCATGACATTCATCCACCATCACCAGGGCATCGTATTTATCGGCGAGGTCGCATATTTCATCGAGGCGGGCGATGGTTCCGTCCATGGAAAACACCCCGTCGGTAACGATCATGCGGAAGCGATTGCCAGCCGTTTCCTTTAAAATGGCTTCGAGGCTGGCCATGTCGTTGTTTTTGTACCTAAACCGCTGAGCCTTGCACAGGCGCACGCCATCGATGATACTGGCATGGTTGAGCTCATCAGAGATGATGGCATCCTGCTCGCCCAGCAGGGGCTCAAACACCCCGCCGTTGGCATCAAAAGCAGCTGCATACAGGATGGTGTCCTCGGTATGTAAAAACTGTGCAATTTTTTCCTCCAGGGTTTTGTGAATATCCTGCGTGCCGCAAATAAACCGCACGGAAGAAAGGCCAAAGCCGTGGGTATCGATGGCCGCATGGGCTGCTTCGATCACCCGGGGGTGTGCCGAAAGGCCAAGGTAGTTATTCGCACAAAAATTAAGCACTTTCTGCCCTGATTCGAGGGTGATTTCAGGGCCCTGAGGGCTGGCAATAATACGCTCAGATTTATACAATCCGGCCTCACGGATAGCGGAAAGCTCCTGCTGAAGATGTTGGATTAACGATTGGCTCATATCGAGGGTTTAGTTTGGGGGAGATTGTAAAGTTAGTTGAATCTCCGTAGCTTACGAAAACGCATGTTAATGCTTATCTTTACAATCAAAGAATGTCGGCGATTGGAAGTAGCTGTTTTTAAATCATGGGCATGAAAGTTCGCTTGGGTTTATTTATCTTTTTGATCTGGGCTGGCCTGGCACAAGGTCAGACTGTTTCTTTACAAACCAGGGTCGGCACGCCGCTCCCTGCATCTGTACAAAATGGCAGCAACCACAATTGGGGTATCTGGGTAAAAAATACCGATACCCAGCGTAGTTTCAACCTGCCTGTATCTGTTAATTTCCGCATTGAAGAACGTAGCCACAGCCTCGGAACCTGGAACCTTTCCACTCCGCTTGCGCCTGGTGATAGTATTTTTCTTTCTGGTCAGATTTCACTCGGCCTCGCTGATTTTCCCGGCCCGGGTCCGCGTGAATCTTTTTGGTGCGTAACCTCCGGCAACAGTGAGTGCTTCTCCTCCGACAAATCGCCGATAACCCTCGTTTTTCCCCAGGGACAACCCAGCCAGTGGATTGGCCTCAACCTGCGCGTAGCCATTCCAGACACCCTTGGCACACAGGCCAGCCTCAACCTTGCTTTTTCAGCCATCAATGACGACCCGGCAGGTACCTTGTTTTTGCCCGTTTCTTTCCTGATGTCCATCGACGGTCAGTCGCCGTTTCTGGTTGCCAGTCAACTTAGCCCGGGTCTGCCACTTGCTCCTGGCGATAGCTTCCTATTCGACCTGCCCACCTTGCCTCTGAGCAATCTGGTAGCAGGTGGCGGAGGCATTACCCACGATATTATCGTATGGCCCATGCGCACGGGCTTTTTTCAGCCTTCCGACTCGGTACGCATCCACTTCCTGGTTTACGATCCGCTCCCTGCTTCCAATAGCGAAACATCACCCGCATCAGGTCAGGGGCCAGCTTCTCAATTGAGTATTTCTGTGCAGGCAGATCAGGAGCCCGATGCTCCCCAAACCCTGCAACCCGTTGCTCCCGCACAGATAAATGCAGAACAACAACCCGAAGAACAGCTTACACCGCAGTCGCTCTCGGTCCAGGTTTGGCCCAATCCTTTTCAGCAACATATCAGCCTTTCGGGCACATTCGTTAGCGGCAGGCTCCGAATCGCACTATTCGACCAATTCGGCACGCAGCATTACCAGCAGCTGCTTCAGCTTAACGGCAGTGAGTCACAGGTAGAGCTATCCTTCCAGTCATTAAGCCCCAATTTGTACTGGTTGCTGATTGAGCAAGGTGAAAACCGGCATTGGCAGTTGCTCCGTAAGGAATAGTCAGGCTGCCGGGTTACTCTACGACAACAATGTTTGCTTGTCGCTGACCGTCGTATTGCGGGAGCGGGGATCCATTGAGCGAGTAGCGGATATATGCCCAATATTCGTGGCATTCATCTACCGACAGTAAAAAATCTACGCTAAGGGTATCCTGCCCAAAGGTATCTTTTTTGATATAATATTTGTAAGAATAAGGCTTGCCGACCAAACGCAGGCTATTGACCTGTCCGGTAGCGCCGTTGATGTATTTTTCGGTATACGCAAAAGGGCCAAATTTACCGTCGGCATACCCCGGAAAAATCAATTTCAGATTGGAAGCATTATTACCGCCGGTGCTATCGAGGTAAACCACCACATTCGCAGCATTATATTTGGTTTGCAGGTAATTGTCGCCTGTTGGGGTCAGGTATTCGACTGTAAAGTACTCTCCTCCTACCGGATCATCCTGCACATTATCGCAGCTATCGGCACATCCCTGCATCAGGGCAAATCCCAAAAACAGGACACCCAGCAATCCGGCATATTTTTTCATGGTCGAAGTTTGGAGGTTTTGAAAAATTCTTAAAAAAAAACGCTGAAGCCTGCTGTTTTGTTGTCAGTTCTAATTATTCGCTTGCGCGCTTCAACCGGGGAACGAGGTACCAACGGAGGGTCGTATTTCTGAAACTCAGGCCCGACCAGTCGTCGGCATAGGTCTCAAAACAGGCCATGCCACAGGTAGGCATCGTGAAAGCGGCCTGGCACTGCATGAGATGACGGACAGTATTTTCAAGGGTAGGATTATGCCCGAAAACCATGATCGATTCCAGCATGGGAGGCAAAAGCCTGATCAATTCGAGCAGACCGTCTTCGTCTTTGTGGTAAATGGAAGGCTGAATGTCGATTTCGCCTTTGTAGCGAATTCTGCGTGAAATAATCTCAGCCGTTCGTTGTGCGCGAACGGCTGGAGACGTAAGTATGCGATCAGGGAGAAAACCCTGATTAGCCAACAATCCACCAATGTATTTGGCGTCTTCTTCTCCCCGGGGCTTCAGCGGACGGCTGAGGTCGGGAATGCCTGATGGCCAATCAGATTTTGCGTGGCGACAAAGGACCAGCGTCTTCATAAAGAATGAAGCGTTTTATTTACACTTATACCTTCAAGTTGGGCAAATGTGCAACTTTTTCTCAATGCCTCCCAGCTTATTTGCACCGAAAGTAGCAATGCGGCCCCCTTATCAGGGGTTAACTACTGCTTTAAGGGTTTGAGTATAGGTTTTTGAATCCCCTACCACCGAAAGGTGTACCAGGTATAATCCGGGAGCAAAATTTCCTTCAACCATCAACCGATGGAATCCGGGGTCTTTTGCAATCACTCCACGGGCTACTACCCTTCCGTCCATGCCTACCAAGTCATAAGAAACCTGAGCGGCCTCTGGAAGGTCCAGACCGATTCCAAAGTTTTCGGGTTGGGTTGGGTTAGGAGCAACAAACGCATGGAAAGCTTCGGGTAAACCGACCAGTTCTTCTCCCGGGAGCCTTGGGTAAGTGAGCGAACTGGTAGACCAGATGCCGTTTCCGTGGGTTGCGACAAACACGGTGTTATCGGGCTTAATCTGATAAGCGCGTGTTTCCGCGTCAATAACGATGGAAGAAAACCTGCGAACGAAGATATCATACACCGGAATTTTTCCCATCTGCGACCCAAGTTCGTTGTTCCATGTAGAAAGGAACAGCGGCACACCAGGACCTACAGCAGCAATGTCTTTTACCAGGAAAAGTCCTGACTCTGATCCTACGAGCAAAACAGAACTCGAAACTGCAGGGTCAACCACAAACCGGGTAGCGTACATGGGCTCTTTGGGCGCACCACTCAGCACTCCAAATGAAGGTGCCGAAGCCATGGCGTTAGCTGAGTACCAGACAAACGATTGAGTAGCGTTGATATTCCCTCCATAACCGGCGTAGGTAATAGCCAGGTTATTTGGGTTTAGCGGATCTACTGCAATCGAAGAAATCCAGCGTCCGGTCATTCCCAGCAGATTAGAACTAGGGAGGGTATTCACCTGGGTCATGTCGTTGAGCGCATCGAAACCTGACAACCGGGTAGGGTTATTCAAACGATAAAGCTTACCGGCACTGGTGCCCACCCACACAATGTGGTTGGTATCTCCTGATACCGCAAGGGCAGTAATGTACTCCGGAGCGGTTACCAGCTGGCGGGAAACGCGGTTCATTTTAATGTCCAACAGGTCGCCGAAGGTATTGTTGGTGATCCAGACATAGTTAGCTGAGGCAAAGAAAAGATAGGACTTGGTAGCAGCTTCTATCTGGTCGGGAGTGAGATTAGGGTTGTTGATAATCTCATCCGGAATGTACTCGTCAAGCACGGCTGGCAGAATACGTGGTCCGGAAACCCCTACCTGATTGAGCAGGCCTGACCCTTCAAGTCCTTCCCGGTCGCGGTCAATGATGGTGTCGCGGGTAACAGGACCCAGGTTGCGCACCTGAGGCAGGATCGGAAATCCGTAAAAAGTTTCCAGTACTTCTCCTCCGTTAAGAGAACGGCGGGGACCGCCGTCAGTTCCTTGTGCAATCATTCCCCCGGGGCGGATAAACGAAACCTGCAGCTCGCTGGAGTTGCGGGTAGAGATAGCTCCGAAACCCTGACGAACCAAGGAGTTAGGATCAGAGAAATGTCCGTTATAGATAATACCGTTGGCAGGGGTTCCGGCAACAACAGCATCCCGATCGGAATTTTTGTAAGAGGCTACCGAATAAGTCAAGGTAGCGGCATAGCCTTTCGCGTGGCGGCTGAAAGTGGCCCCTCTGTCGATGGATCTGGTAGGCTGGCGCTCAGTACCTATCCAAAATGAGGTGCTGCTTCCCGGAGTGAAAAGCACCGTATAAATCCGGGTAGGGATATAAGTACGGCTTCCTGTGCTGCTATGCTGGGCGGTTTGTGTCCATCCACGGGTGTTGGTATAGGTGTACCAGGCATCTCCGGCAAGGATAATCTCATCGGCATTATCAGGAAAAACGGCGATAACAAATGCTTCACGGCCTGAAGTTACCAACGGCAGAAAACCCGAAGCTCCGGGAGGCGCGTAGGTTCTCCAGCTCGTACCGCGGTCATCTGACCGGTAGAGTCCTTTGAGTGACCCACTGGGAGCTACAGTTCCTACATAAACTACTTGGTCATCAGACGGTGCGATGGCAATTTCAACCCTTTGATCGTTAAAACGGCCATTGTCGAAGAAAACGCTGTTAAGCGCCGCGCTGAAAGTGCTTCCGTTGTCATTAGAAATGTAGAGGGAGTCAACGTTCGTTCCGGCAAATATTACACTTCCGGAAGATTCCACGTCATAAACAATCGAAGAAAGGAAACGAGCAGATCCCTGAGATTTTTGTACGCTGGCAAGGTCATCATCCGAGTAGTAAAGTCCTTCGAGGGTGCCGATAAATATACGGTTACCCACTTTTTGAATTTTCTGGATGCTGACGAAAGGCCCTTTGTAATTCAGGGTGCCAAACACCGGCTGCGTGGTGGCGTTGCTGTTAGACCAGGTAACCCCTCCATCTTTCGAAATCCATACACCGGAACCCGGCAGGGATTTCAGATATCCCGTATAGCCTTCGGGCTGATTACGAAAATCGTAGTTGGAATTGGTTAAGGAATAAGGCGAAGGGTTAAAACCAGTAGCTCCGGTGGCGACATAAATCGTTTGGCCACTGACCACAATAGACGAAACGTTGGGGTTACCATTGTAGGTTTCTAACCGTTTCCAACTTCCGCCTTCGTTGCTGGTGTACCACAGGCCGCCGCCCTGAGAGCCAGCCAATAAACGACCATCGGCCAAATAGGCCATGGCACGGGTAGGGCTTCCGAGGTTGTCCGGGCCCAGATTTTCCCAATTCAGGGCGCTTTGCGCACTAATAATGCCGGCCAGTACCATTAACCAACCAATGAGTAGGGTTCTTTTCATACTAAGACTTCAGTAATTGCATCTTCGTAAAATAAGCAGGAAAAATTCATGCATACAAGCAAGGCCCCCTGCTTTGGGCCAGCCCGTGACTGAAAACGCCTTTTACACTACAGATTTTGAAAAAAATAAAGCTCCTTCTTAAAAAAAACCGAAGGCCTCCTTTTATTTTTTTTCTACAAATGTCTTTCAGAATGATAGCTGGAGCGAACGAGCGGGCCACTTTCTACATATTTCAAGCCCATTTGCAATCCCACTTCCTGGTAATGTGCAAAAAGTTCGGGATGAATAAACTCGTGCACAGGCAGGTGCATTTTGGTAGGCTGCAGGTATTGGCCAATGGTAAGCACATCACAGCCATGGTTGTACAGGTCCTGCATCAATTCGTAAACCTCTTCTACGGTTTCGCCCAAGCCCACCATAAAACCTGACTTGGTGCGGATACCGGCGGCTTTGGTTCGCTGAATTTGCTCCAGGCTACGCTCATACTTTGCCTGCGGGCGCACCCGTCGGTACAAGCGTTTTACGGTTTCCATATTGTGCGAAATCACATCGGGCTTCTCGTCCAACATCAGCTTCAGGGCATCCCAATTTGATTTCACATCCGGAATAAGCGTTTCCATCGTTACACCGGGGCACTGAATCCGAACCTGTCTTACCGTTTCAGCCCATATTTCCATGCCCCTGTCGGCCTGCTCGTCGCGGTTTACAGAAGTAATTACGGCGTGACGGATGCCCATGAGGCGGGCGGCTTCGGCTACCCGGTAGGGCTCGTCCTGGTCGAGGGTATCGGGCCGGCCCGTAGCCACTGCACAAAATGAGCAGGAGCGGGTGCAGGTATTGCCCAGGATCATGAAAGTAGCAGTACCGGCTCCCCAGCATTCTCCCATGTTGGGGCAGCGGGCGCTTTCGCACACGGTATGCAACTTGTGAGAGTCAATGGTCTCCCGCACCGAGGTATAGGTATTCCCGTAGGGCAATTTCACCCGAAGCCATTTAGGTCTCGGTCCATCGCCTGGCAGGTTCTGCGCTGTGAGGTGGTCTATCGTTAATGTTGACATAAGCGAAATAAATGCAGCCATAAAGTTAACAACTGCTGAAACAGGAAACCTGTTTTCTTACCAGCGGTTTCCAAATATCAGGGCCGCCGAAATAGAAAGATAGGCTTTGCGGTTGGTGATTTCCAGCACTTCTTCTGCCCAAAGCGGAGGTGCGTTAAAAAACCAGTCGCCATGAATTCCCAGCCTGATTCCGGAAATCTGCTGTATTTCCCGGTTAAAGTCGATCCAGGTAAATGCCCTCAGGCTCAGCCCGGGCTGTACAGCAATCTTCCATTTGGTGTCGATCAGGGTAGCCCTGCCGATAATGCGGGTATAGGGATGGTCGGCGGGGTTGTAAGCGGCCAATGCCCTGTTTCCAAGCTGAGGATTGCTGGGGGAAGGGTCGAAAATTTCGAGGAAGTAGGGAGAAGTAAGGCCCAAGGCAGGACCCACCGAAACTCCGCCCGATATTTCCATGAAATTAAAACCCTGGCCTTTGAATATGGGCATTTGGGCACCGAAAGTAGGACTTAACACTATCAGGTGGTTCAGCTTACCGAACACATAATTTTTCCCCTGGTCGGCCCCAAAAAACGATGTGGTAGGTCCTTCACGGGCATCTTTGAGATAATACAAATCCATGCTTGCCTGCCAGGGTCGTTGTTCTTTTCCAAAAAGCACATCTACCCCTGCCCCGCCGCCGCGCTGGGTCATACCAAGGTGAAGCGCAATGCCCCCTGAAACAGCCTTTTCCTGCGCCTGCCCGGTAGCAACTACACTCCAAACCAAGGAAACAGAAATCAAGCGAAGTAAAATCGGGGATAAGCGAGCCTTCATGATTCAGGGTATTTGGGAAAATATACGGGATTTTTCAGGGATCGGCTATCGATAGCTTCAGGATGTGGCAGAAGGTGCCATGTAGGTAACCAGCCGCTCCAGCAGGCGCTTTTCAGTATCTTCCATCGACTGCGAAGAACGCCCGCCGGAAGCATAAAAATGCCCGCCTCCGCTAAACTCGCCGGCCAGCGCGGAGGAGGATACCCCATTCCGGCTACGAATGCTGAGCTTGATGATACCGTCCTGCTCCGTCATTACTATGGCCAGCTCCACCCCGATAATACTCATGGCGTAGCCCACCAATCCTTCGGTATCGCCTGATTTTACATTGAACTGCCTGAAAACAGCCTTGTCGAGCTTGATATAGGCCGTGCGAAGCTCCGGCAGGTGATGCAGACAATTGGACAATGCATAGCCGATAAAACGGAGTCGCTCGGGGGTACTGGTTGCAAAAATGGCATCGTGAATAGCAGGAACATCGATTCCGGCCGCGATCATGCGGCCCGCCATCTGGTGCACGGCTGGGGTGGTGCTTGAAAAGCGGAACGAACCCGTATCGGTCATCAAGCCGGTGTAGAGGCACTGAGCGATGTCACCGTTGATTTTTTCATCTTCACCCATGTGCTGAATCAGGCGGTAAACCAGTTCAGCAGTGGAAGAAGCCGTATTGTCCACATATTGATGGTCCACAAAATCCTGCGGGTCGAGGTGGTGGTCGATCATGATGCGGGTAGCCGAACTACGCAGCATTGCCGGGGCAAATTCGGCAATACGCTCGGGTACATTGAGGTCGAGGAGAAAAATGAGGTCAGCTCCTTCAAAAGCCCAGTTGGCACGATCAGGATCGTCGGGCCCTACCATCACAGCATCGCAGCCTGGCATCCAGCGAAAAAAATCGGGATAGTCGGTAGGCGTAACCACCTGGCATTTGTGGCCGAGGGCGTGTAAAAAATGAAAAAGCCCCAAAGCAGAGCCCATGGCGTCCCCATCAGGGCGCTGGTGGGTGGTGATGGTAATGCGGCGGGGGGTGCGCAGTAAAGCAGCTATGGCAGACAATTGCTCCATTGGAGGAGGAAGATTAATTTATTCGTGAAAAGCAGACCGCTAATTTCGAACGGTAAGTTGGTGATTGCCAAACCACTTTCTAGTTTTGCGCCGAATTCTATTCAACCTTTACGAAAATTGACCATGAGCGGTAACATCACTTTCACCATTATTAAGCCCGACGCAGTTGCCAAGGGTTTTTCAGGAAAAATTATTGACCAGATCATTGGCGCCGGATATACCATCAAGGCCATGAAAATGGTCTACCTCGATGAGCGCGTAGCCGGTGGCTTTTACGACGTACACCGCGAGCGCCCTTTCTTCGGCGACCTCGTACGTTTTATGACCAGCGGCCCTTGTGTGCCTATGGTGCTTGAAAAAGAAAACGCAGTAGAAAGCTTCCGTACCTTCATCGGTGCCACCAACCCTGCCAACGCAGCCGACGGTACCATCCGCAAGCAATTTGCTGAGTCCATCGAGAAAAATGCCATCCACGGCTCCGACTCTGACGAGAACGCCCTCCGCGAAGCCGGATACTTTTTTTCCGACATCGAAATTTTCTAAAAAAGCAAAGTCTGCATAAGCTTTGCTAAATTTCTTATCTTAGGCGGTCTGAACAACCTGCCTTGGATAAAGAAATTCGATATGCCATTATAGATGTGGAAACGACCGGGGGAAATCCCGCCCGTGACCGCATGACGGAAGTCGCCATCTATATTTTTGATGGGGAAAAAGTGATCGATAGCTTCACTTCCCTGGTCAACCCGCTGGTGCCCATTCCGGAATTTATTACCCGCATCACGGGCATCGACAATGACATGGTGCGCGACGCTCCCCGTTTTTTTGAAATCGCGAAGCGCATCGTGGAAATGACCGAAGGAGCTGTTTTTGTCGCCCATAATGTGCGGTTTGACTACAGCTTTTTTCAAAAAGAATTTCGCAGCCTCGGCTATACCTTTTCCCGCCGGCAGCTGTGTACCGTGAAGCTCAGCCGCAAAATTCTGCCCGGCTTTCCTTCCTACAGCCTCAAAAACCTCTGCATTCAGCTCGGCATTACCAACGATGCCAGCCACCGCGCCTGGGGCGATGCCAGTGCCACGGTTACGCTTTTTCAAAAGCTCATTAACACCGACCCCAGACACATTGCCGACTCCCTCACCCGCCAGTCGCTCGCCCAAATCAAGCTTCCCCCACAGCTACCTGCCAAGGTAGTGGACGAGCTCCCCGACGAAACGGGCATTTACTACTTTCTGAACCGCAGGCAGGAGGTGATTTATGTGGGCAAAAGCAACAATATCCGCAAGCGGGTCATGTCGCACTTTCAGGGGGCCTACAACTCTTCGTACACCATCCAGATGCTGGAAGACATTGCCGATGTCAATTTTGAAATAACAGGCAGCGAACTGGTGGCCATGCTCCGCGAAAATGTGGAGATCAAGCGCCTGCAGCCCCTCTACAACCGCCTCCAGCTCCGCACCAAGTATAAATACGGCATCTACTCCGAACCCGATGAGCAGGGCTACCTTCGCCTGCGGGTGGGGTCGTTTCACCTCGACAAAAACCCTTCGGCGGGGTTCAACTCCAAGGCCCATGCCGAAAGTGCCATCAAGCGCAAAGCCCACGAATTTCACCTCTGCCTGAAACTCTGCGGGTTAGAACCGGGTCGTGGTCGCTGTTTTTACCGGCAAATACACCTCTGCGAAGGAGCCTGCGAAGGCGCTGAGGCTCCCGAATCCTATAACGACCGGGTAGAAACAGCCATCAACCATTTCTCTTCTTCCAATGGCAAAGAAAGCTACCTCGTAGTAGGCGAAGGCCGGTCAGCCGGCGAACGGTCGGTGGTGTGGGTGCACCAGGGAAGCCTGAAGGGCTACGGCTACCTCGACGACACCCTCGACTCCAGCGACCTGCACGAGGTAATCCAGATGCTTTCGCCCGTGGAAGACATTCCGGATGTGGCACGTATCCTTAAAGGCTACGTACGTAAACACCCCAAGGAGGTCAAAATTCTTTCTTAATTCCCAAACCTACGTGTTCATTCGCTCAGCCAGCTGCCTTGCTCTGCTCCTGTTATTGTTCCGGTTGATGCCGGCACAGGTTTACAATGTCACCCGCTACTCTACCGAAGACGGGCTGATTCAATCGCAGGTGCGCACCATTTTGCAGGACAGCCAGGGCTACCTGTGGTTTGGCACCCACCGCGGGGTAAGTCGCTTTGACAGCCGCCAGTTTCAGGCATTGACCCCACAAAAGGATAACCTCGCCGGTAATTTTCTCACAGCCCTGTGCGAAGACCAGCTGGGCCGTATCTGGATGGCTTCTGAAAACGGACTCAGCGTTTACGACCGAAAAAAAATAACCAATTACACCTCCGCCCGGCAACTCGGAGAAGTGAATGTACTGTCGATGTGCCTCGACAACAACAACCGCATCTGGATCGGGAAAAGCACCGGAGGCGTCACCCTTTATGACAAGGAGACCTTTGCCATTCAACCTTTTCCCTGGGAAGGCGACCCCAACCGAAGCGTAGAGGAGCTTACCACCGGCATGAAAGACACGGTGTGGCTAGGCACCGACGCAGGTCTTTTTGTATTCGATGGCAAGCAAATTATCCGCCCCCGAAATTTGCCTCCGGAGCTAAAAGGTGAAATTCTGAGCATTTTACAAGACAGCGACGGCCACCTCTGGGTAGGTACCACTTTGGGGGTATCCTACCGGACGTCTTCGGGCTGGCAATTGATTAACACCCGGCAGGGACTCCCCAATGCCACGGTCTATTGCCTCGTGCAGGACCACGATGGAGTGGTTTGGGCGGGAACCGGAAACGGTATTGCCCACTGGACATCGCAGGCATTCGAGGCCCTTCGCCAGGGCGACCGCTCACTCGACTACCAGATACGCTCTGCCTGTGTGGATAGGGAAGGCAACCTTTGGTTTGGCACCGAGGGGGGCGGTATCCGAAAAATAAGCCAGGGTATTTTCAAAAAATACAACATGGAAACCGGCCTTAGCAGCAACCTGGCCAAATCTTTTCTCGAAGATGCCCAAGGTCGTTTATGGATCAGCACCCTCGATCAGGGCATTACGCTTTTTCAAAATGAACGATTCGTAGGCTATATCACCGAAAAAAACGGACTGGGCGACAAAGACATCAGCTACAGCTACCGCGACCGGCAAGGGAACCTTTGGTTTTGCAGCTACGATGGCGGCATCTCCCGCTACGACGGGCAAAAATTTCATGTCCTCCGTCAGGAATACGGCTTGCTGAGCAATGCCATTTTCTGTGTGGAGCAGGTAGGTCCCGACACCTGGTGGATCGGCGGCCAGGGGGGCATCTCGGTATTTGATGGCAAAAAGATCACCCGGGTCATTACCCCAAAAGATGGACTGCTGGGTGAGGCTGTTTACCAGATCAGGCTCGACAGCCAGGGCCGTATCTGGGTCGGAACCGGATCAGGCGTATGCAGGCTTGAAGCCGCCCCGGTTTCGGCTGTTGCTCCGCTCAATTGGCATATTTATACCGCACCCAAAGAGGTAGGAGGTACAGTAATCAGCATCCTCGAAGACCGCCAGCAACGTCTTTGGTTCGGTACAGGCAATGGCTTGTATGAATTTGAGCAAGATACCTTCAGGCAAATAAACCTGAGCAGCACGCCAGGTGCCAGTGCGGTGGTGTCGCTGGTGCAGGACCCCGACTACCTTTGGGTAGGAACGGAAAACGGCATTTATCGACTTCATTTTGATCAACTCCGTTCGGATACAGAGCTACATTTCGATCATTTTACCCAAAAAGACGGCCTGCCCAGCCTGGAATGTAACGGCAACGCCGCCTACCTCGACAGCCACGGCAATATCTGGTTTGGCACCTCTGAAGGCGCCATCCGCCGCCCGCCCGGTGCTGAACAGGCCGACAGCGTGCCCCCACCCATGCTGCACATTACGCGGGTGCGACCCGCAAACGATGTGATGTGGGAAGAGCTGGGTGTACCTACAGATTTGCTCACGGGCCTCCCCGTTGACCTGGAGCTTTCGCATGCGCAAAACCGCCTGGGCTTCGATTTCATTGCCATTACCTACAAAAGCTCCCAACAGGTGGAGTACCGCTACAAACTGAAAGGCCTGGACGAAGGCTGGTCGGCCCCTACCCGTGAAACTTCGGTCTCGTACAGCAACCTGCGCGCCGGCGATTATTCCTTTTTGGTTACGGCCCGCAACGAGTCCCAAAACTGGGATTACGACCGCGTAGCTACTTTTAATTTCCGGATTCTGAAGCCCTTCTACAGCCGTTGGTGGTTTATTTTGCTGGCTATTGCCGTAGTAGCTATCTCCGGCTGGGCCATTTACCGCAACATCACCCTTGAACGTAGGCGAGAAACCGAAGCGCGGAACCTGCGCGACCGGGCCGAGAAATTACAGCTGGAACAACAGGCGCTTTATGCCATGATGAACCCGCATTTTACCTTCAATGCGCTGCAATCCATCCAGTTTTTTATTCACAAGCAGGATAAAATCCAGGCCAATAAATTCTTGTCCAGCTTCGCCAAGCTCGTGCGCAAAAACCTGGAAAGCACCCAGTCCGAGTTTATCCCGCTCTCGGAGGAAGTGGAGCGGCTGCAGCTATACCTTTCGCTGGAGAAGATGCGTTTTCAGGAAAAATTCACCTTCACGGTAGAAGTTGACCCCGAAATAGACGATCACCGGACCCTGCTTTTGCCCATGATATTGCAGCCCTTTGTCGAAAACTCTATCCGCCACGGCATCATGCCCCTGGAAGCCAACGGGCATATCTATGTGGGGCTCCGCCTCCGCGACGACGAATACCTCGAATGCGTGATCCGCGACAACGGTATCGGATTGGAAGCCAGCAAAAAAATGAAAGAAAACCGACCCAACGACCACGTATCCCGAGGGATGCAGATCACGCTGGACCGGCTTTCGCTATTTGCCCGCATGACCCAAAAGGAACACCGGGTGGATATTCATGAATTAACCGACGACGAAGGGAAAGTGATTGGTACTGAGGTCGTTATGGTAATGCCGCTGAAGCTCAATATTCCTACCTAAGGGAATCGATTCGGCGTCGTTAGCCGAAAATTTGCTGTTGCCCTCTGGGTTTAATCAGTCTACCGGGTCGTGATTACCCCTCAATCCATGTACACCACAATCCGCTCCACGTAGAGGTCGAGGTTTTCCACGCCTTCGGTATTGGAGGTAAATTCCTTGTTGCCCTTGAATTTTTCGAGCAGGGTAGCCACATTCTGCGGTTTGCGCGGAGCCACTACGGCGTAAAAGTGCTTCTCATATTTGAACAAGGCTCCTGCTTTCCACGACACGATGGTGCCGCTGTAATCCCAGTTAAAGCCATAAAAGGCGATGGGCGCGTGGTTGATTTTAACGAGTTCGCTGAGCGAAATCCCTACCTGCATACCCTGGGCGGTCACCCATTTGGAGTTAGGGTACAGGAGATAAATGGCCTTGATTTTGATTCGGTTGGCATCTGTCCAGGTAATGCGCAGTTCTTCGCGCGCCTGGGCAAAGACCACGGTACAATCCTCCTTTTTATTACCTGCCGACATGACCACAGAGCGCCCCACATTGTCGGCACCATAGAGGTTGATAAGGTCGGTTTCGGAAGTAGTCAGGGTAATGGCACCCAATCTTTTGCCAGGAACGATGAGGAAATCGCGGGCCATGTCGCCGGCCGAAGGGGTACCGGGCATAGAACGGGTGCGCGCATTGGGATCGGTATTGTTGGTGCCGATGAGGGCATCCATGCCGGGGCTGACAAATTTTACGCCGCCTTCGTGCACCCAACCCATGACGCCAGCCTGGGTACGAATCAAAATCCATGGCTCATAAAATCGCTGACTGCGCAGGTTGATTTCGGTTTTGCGGATGGTGCGCTGGTAAAGGTACTCGGCCATTTCGCCTTCCTTCATGATCGCCACCTGGGGCATTTCTTTGCCGGGCTGCTCCTTCACGATGAGGTTATCGACCCAGGCCTGCACTTTGCCCGGGCGCGACATTTCACGATACTCGGTGGACATTTCGCCCACCCCGTCGGATATCTGCTGAATAACCTGCTGACCAGAGGGCTGTGCAGGAGCATTACTGCTGCCGGGCTGGCTTCCCGGAGGGGGGGCACAGGCAGTGACCAACAGGCCAATCATCAGGCCGAAACCGTATTTTCCCATAGATGAAATACAACGTGGATTCATGGAAAATCAATCGGGGTGTAGGGCAAAGTTAGCACCCAATCCGGTGTTTTAATCATTTGTGCCTCAACGGCTTGGAAATGATGGATGGTTCACTTATTTTGTTTAAAATTCTGCAAAAAAAGTTAAACAACTTAAACTAAAGTTTCATTCTCAGGTTAACACTTACAGTTTCAATTTGCAAAATCCTTCCCATGCCCGTATCCATTAATTCGAATTGGTCAGGAGACCAGATTGAAAGTGTTTCTCGAACCTTAAAAGCCATTGCGCACCCGGTGAGGCTATCGATCATTGATATGCTCGAACACCAAAAGCAAATGACGGTAACCGAGATCTACACACGGCTCGACATTGACCAATCGGCAGTTTCACATCACCTGAGCATCATGAAAGACCGTGGTGTGTTAGGGGCTAACCGTATGGGAAAGCATATTTATTACTTTTTGAAGGAGCCCGGGTTTTTGACCCTGATCAACAGCGTAAGCGAGCTCAACCATAAGTTTGAGTCAGAAGAGATTCTGGAACATTAGGTCATTTGCCGCTGTTCAGTAATTGGGGGGCAGCACATTCTTAAAGTGCCCGTTCAGTTTCGCCCGTGATTTCGCCCGCTCTGTTTCGATGGCCACAGGAATCACCTGCTCCAGGTGATCGCGGAGGTAGCGTAGTCGGTCCTTTTCTCCCGGCAAGCCAATCATTTCGTATTCCTGCCGGATATTCAGCCCTACATAGTGGGCAATCCTCCACGACGATATCTCTGTAAATTGATCAACGTAGGTGCGGTGTATGCCCAGCACCTCATCAAACTGCATCAGCAACTGTAGCACCGCCTGCTGAAGCACCGGATCGGAGGCAGGCACATCTTCAAGCATCACTACCCTGCCACCCGGGTACATTTTGCCAGGTGCTTCCTGAAAAAAACGCTCTACTTTAAATATACCCACCCCTTGTGTGGTAATGTCCATCTCTCCTGAGGGGTAGGTTTTGTCGATCGATACGATCCGCATTTCGGTACCCAGGCCCGGCATGGCCCCTTCTATCACGGGTGATATACCAAATGTCTTTGCTTCCTCGATGCACTCATGGGTGAGTTGGCGGTACCGCATTTCGAAAATATGGAGCTTGAGGTGCTCCTCGGGGAATACAACCAGGCCTAAAGGGAATAGCGGAATAAATACGGACATGAGCCTGGAAATAATCGGTCTTACCGGATCGGTTTTTCAATTAACCACTGTAAGGTGCATTCTGTTTTTCCTTCGGATAGCAATTTCTTCTATAGCCATCACAAACAGCATCAATCCGTACTCCCCTCCAGCAACCCAAAGCGGCTCCTGATAGGGAAATACCTGGTAAGTAAGGTAGGTAAATGGAAGCAGGGCGGTCCAGATCAGGACAAACTTCCGGCCAGAAAACAACGTCCATGCGACCAAGGGTGCCACATACCAAGGGTGTACAGCCTGTGCAAATAAGAAGAACAGGAGGTAAATCGCCATCACGGCATGGGGAAACCGGTCCAGGGTAATTTGCTTTTCCCGTGCCACAAAAAGTAGGATACTGAGAAGGGTGCAAACCGCCAATCCTTTGCCTACGGTTTCTACGAGGTTGTCCTGCGAAAAATGCTTCGCTCCTTCGCGGATGAGGTACCACAGGCTGGCATTGAACTCAAAGTTGTGGTAATACAGGTACACGCTCTCCAGGAGGTGCGAAACTATTTCCACATTTAATATCAGAAAAAAACTGCCCAGGCTTACGCATCCGGTTACGAGGTAAAAGATCCAAAAATGCTTTCCACGCAGCCTGCGAAGCAAAGCAGGCAAAAAAATCAAGGGAACAAGCTTGGTGGCGATGGCTACGGCAAACGAAATACCAGCCCATCCGGTTTTTTCTTTTCTTAATAAATACCAGGCCCCGAGCATGCCTGTCAGCATCAGCGATTCGAAATGCGCATTGCCGACCAACTCCACGATCACCAGGGGGTTGAGGGCATACCAGGCAAGGCGGGAAACCGGTTTGCCCGTTTCCTTAAGCAATCGACTGATGAACCACATATTGAGCAGGTCAGTCACCAGCAAAAAAAACTTGATAACCAAAACCGATCCCACGATACTTTTGGGAAAAATGCCTGCACCCAAAGCAAAAATCCCCTGCATCACGGCGGGATATACCGTGAAGAAATCGGGGGAGTTGAGTTTGTGAAGTAGTGCCTCATCCAGTCCACACGCACGAGCCAGATCGGGATGTAGCTGAAGAAAGGCCCTTGGCGAATCGCTGAAAGGGTTGACCCCGTGTATCCACATTCGCCCGTCCCACACAAACCGGTAACAATCATCGGAAAGGCTCGGAAAGGCGACCCAGGCAATTACCCTGAAAACGACAGCTGCGATAATAATTTGACTACCCCAGCCTAGGGAGTCATCTGTTTTTGTGATCCAAAGCAGCGCCCCATACAATATAAACAGGCCGCTAAAAATCCCGATCAAGGATGTCGCTTCCGTGCGGGGAACCGCAAATAACATCCAGGAATAGAGTACCAGACTGGCAACCAGCAGGGGCAAAATCAACCAACGATATGAAAATGTATCCTTCGGCAACATGTGGGACCGCTTACCCGCTCTATTCCTCTGCAATTTTGCATTTTCTTTTTACCGAAAAGCTGTGTACACGACTTATCTTGGACTCCGTCCATACGGGATAGCTTCATCTCTATGAAAAAACACCTCAGCTGGTTTCGGGTTTCGCTGCTTGCGCTGTTGGCAGGCTATGGACTTGGGCGGTATTTTTTGCCAAACGACCTGGTAGCTGCCTGGGTTATCGGCGGGCTCTTGTTGCTCGGAGTACAAAATGAATGGCTGTCCGCTTTGGGCCGAAATGCATTCAGCCGAATGCCGTTGCCCAACCGTTTGCCGGAAGCCCGTTTTTGGCGCAGCTGCTGGTTTATCCGCATCTACGTTTGCCTCCAAACGGTACTGGGGCTGGTGTTCGGGGCGGAGATATGGGAAGTGCCTGTATGGCTCTTTTTCCACGGATACCTCGTACTGGCCTGGGTGCTCAACGCGCAGATTGCCGCTCGGGCGGTACGGACGTTAGGGCAAAAAAAATGGGCGAATCCCGGAGAATTCGCCCTATTGGGTGTGTTGTTATTAGGTGGGGCAATCACAGGCGCATTTACCGCCGAAGCCCGCCGAAAAGCGCTTGATCAGTAGCGGAGTGCAACCAGTTCCGATTCGAAGTAACGCTTCAGGGCTGCTGTATGCAGAGGAAACGCCAGTTCTACCGGTTGGTTTACGATCACCCGCTCGCTCGTTTCGAAGTTATGTTGAAAGGCAGAGAGGTCCACGGTTTTGATGGGCTTTGCCAAACCAAATACCAGCAGTAACTCGCCGTCTTCGCTGCTCTTGAGGTCGTAAAGGCTGATGTTTTTGACATCTATCCGTACGCCTGACTCTTCGAACAGTTCGCGGGCGGCTCCTTCCTGCCAGGTTTCCCCTACTTCGAGGTACCCGCCCGGCAAAGCCAGCATACCCGGCCGCTTACTTCCTTTTCTTCTGATGAGCAGTACGCCTCCTTCTACCGGCTGGATAAGCAGCACCACGGGTAGCGGATTTCTGTACTGAGGTGTATGTTTCTGTTCCATTTGATTCTCAATCAAGTGCTTAGCCTACAAAGACCATACCAACAACTCGTGGGCGAAGAGAAACCAAAAGGGCAGAAAATCAATACCCAGCTTTGTAGCGCTCGTCTTTTACCTTGCCAATTTCTTCCATGGCAGGCTCCAGACGTTGCATAAAGAGGTTGCGTCCGGAAGCACGGTCGTTGTCACGCAGGTTAGCGAGGGTAGCTTCATCGGCCTGAGGCGCATCGGTTTTGGCGGTAACTTTTACCACAAAAACACCTGAGTTGCCTTCGATCGGTGCGCTGGTTTCACCCTGCTTCATGCCGAATGTGCGTCCGATTACTTTTGGCTCAGCACCCAAACCAGGCACGGAGTTCATTTCAAAAGTGATATCATTTGCGTTGCCGAGGTTGGCTCCTTGTCCATATGCTTTTTGCATACTTACGAGGTCACTTCCACTGATAGATTTCAATTTTTCGAGAATCATGTCAGCTTTCTTCTCGTTCGAAACACGTACGGTAACTTCGTCACGCACATCTTCGAGGTCGCGGATACCGGCGTTGCGGCGGCGGGTTACCTGAGCAACTACGTAGGTTTCGCCGATAGACATTACCTCAGAGAAAGCACCTACTTCTGCACCTACTCCCCACAGGATGAGCTGGCGAGCAGACTGTAAGCCATTGATGGTCTTGGAGTTAGGCAGCAAAGGATTAGATTCAAGGGCAACCATACCTGCAGTAGCAGCCGCGTCGTTGATATTTCCGGCATCCTGTGCTTTAGCAGCAAACTGGTTTGCGGTGCGGTAAACGCTTTTTTCGGTTTCGCTGCCAAAGAAAATCTCCTGCTCAGCGAGGGCTACTTTGTAGCCGGTAGTGGTTTTGTCGGTGATCTGCACCACGTGGTAACCGCCACGTCCGAGTACCGGACCTACAATGCTACCTGCGGAAGCGCTGGAAACTGTCTTTTCAAATGATTCTCCAAACTGGGCCAGGTCGGTCCAGCCGAGCTCTCCGCCGTTGCTTTTGCTGGCGAAATCGTCGGAGTTTTCGACAGCCAGGGTAGCGAAGTTTCCACTATTGGCTTTACCCTTAACTTCGGCGGCTTTGGCCTTGGCTTCGGCGCTGTCGGCTGGGGTATTCCCTTTGAAGCTGATCAGGATATGGTTGATTTTCACCGCAGGGGTTTCCAGCGAAGATGTACCAATGAGTTTGTACATCTGGTAATAACCTCCATCACGTACCGGGCCGATCACCTGTCCGGCAGTAGCAGCACGGAGGCTGTCGCGGATCAGTTCACTGAAAGTGTTGAGTGGCTGGTAGTCGTTAACAAAGGGAGAGCGGCTACGTCCGGCGACAAATGCTGAGTCGTCCTCTGTTTTGGCAAAAGGAGCACGAAGCTTCTCAATGGAGGCTAGCGTACGGGTGGAGTCACCAGGAGATGGCTTGATGGGGAAACGCACATAACGCAATACCACCTCGTCGTCTTTTTGCTCAAAACGTGCCTCGTGGCTGTTGATATATGCCTTAAGGTCGTTATCGGTGATTTTTACCAGTGAATCAGGAATGGAGCTAAATGGAATAACCATCCATTCGATGCTGGCCTTGGTGTTCTGGTCCTGGTATTGGTGGCGGGCCATAGCCAAAGAGCTTAAATAGCCAGACTGAATCATTTTCTGGTACTGCTCAATGCCGCGGTTTTGCACGAGGAATTTTTCCAGTTCGGCCAGCTGAGGACGCAATTCAGGGTCGTTGGAGATTTGCTCCAGGCGACGCTTCATTTCATTGGCATCAAATACCTCGTCAGGGCGCATCAGGTACTGGCGCACGATGGGGTTGATGTTGGTGCCGGTGAACATGTCGTACACTTCTGCACCCGAAACCTGAAGTCCTACTTTTTTAAATTCCTGATCGTAGAGCGACTGGCTTACCAACTGGGTCCATACCTGGTCCATGACCTGGTAGCGGAGTTCGTCGGTAACTGCACCTTGAGCGCTATAGTTGTTCATAGCGTTGGTGTAACTGTCATTAAACTCCTTGGCGGAGATGGTGGTTCCATTGACAGAGCCTACCGAAGGCGGGCCGCCAAAAATGGAAGAAACCCCCGAAACGAAGTCAGTGAGAATGAACGCCAATAAGGCAATAAAGATGATGATCGCGACCAGACCGATATTGTCTCGAATCCTGCTGAGGATGGACATAGAGTGTTAAATTTTACAGCGTAAAGGCAAAAAAATCGAGCGGCAAATTACGTGGATAACCCTGACAAATCAAAACAAAGGTTTGAACAGCTGAATTTGCTTATGATCATTGGGCGGGTTCGAGCAGGGTATCGTAAAATTCTGCCAGCTTTTTAACCAGCGAAAGGTTGTCAAATTTGGCCCTGCAATAGGCCTGAGCCTGTTTTCCGAGATGGTCGGCGAGCTCGGGGCGCTCAATGAGGGTAGCAATACTTTGTGCAAAAATACGTGGCTCCTCCGCCAGAAAAAGGTGCTCGCCATGGGTTACCCCCAGTCCTTCTACGGCGATGGGCGTAGCCACAATGGGCTTACCGGCAGCCATGGCTTCGACCAGTTTTACGCGCATACCCGACCCCGAAAATATGGGCGAAATCAGTATATCCTTCGAAGCCATAAACTCCTGGGCGTCGTCCACTTCGCCGACCACCACCACGCCCGGCGCTTTCCACTTCAGCAGGTCAGCTGGCATGCTCCGCCCCGCCAGGTAAAATTTTACCGCAGGGTATGCTTTCTGCAAGCCCGGCCACACTTCTTTCAAAAACCAGCGGACCCCCTCGCGGTTAGGCTCCCAATCGAGGGCCCCGAGGTAGAAAATGCTGGGCCGCTCTGCCGCTCCTTCAGTGTCTTTTTCCCCGAAATGAAACCCACTGGGGCAAACCGAGGATTTCCCTTTCCAGCCCATTTTCTCGATCCGGGTAGCGTCGCGGGAGGTAATGGGCACCAGCACATCGTATAGGGCCGAGCCATACACGCCCTCTTCGTATTTTTTGATCCTTCGGGTGGTCACGTCGAGGTAGAGCTCCTTCACGGGGTTGGTTTCATTCTTCATGCGCCGCTCCCATATCTCGTGCTCGATATTGTGCGCACGCAGAGAGATTTTGGCCTGGCTGTACTTCCGCATGGCAGGCACATAGGCCGACATGTAGAGGGTTTCGCACTGGATGATGTCGAATTTTTCGCGTTTCAGCAGGTCGGTGAGGGCATGCTCAAATGCGGCCTGGTGAAAGCGCTGTACGTGGTATGACTTGATGGAGAAAAGCAGGTTACCCAGCATTTCGGGCAGGCGGGGTTCGGTATCTACCTCCACCGAGTGAAATTCGGCCATTCGGCGTATCTCCTCGGGCAGGTTTTTCAATACCACAAAATGCTTGACGGTATTCATCGCCATCACGGTTACTTCCCAGCCCGCATGGTAAAACCCGCTGATCATGTTCCACATAGCAATACTGCCTCCATCGCGCGCGGGGTAGGGCATGCGCACACAAACAAACAGGATCCGGCGCTTCGGGGGTGCTTCAATTTCAGCCATGGCAAGACAAAGTTGTACAAGGGTCTTCTCAAATACTAACTTTTATCATTTCGCGGGGGCGGATGCTGCTTTTAATTTCTACCAGATTTTTTTACCTTCCCCTTACACTAATTCTCGCGGATTATGAAAGAGTATCAATCAAAAGACATTAAAAACATTGTCCTCGTGGGATCCTCGAAATCCGGGAAGACTACCCTCGCCGAATGCATGATGTTCGAAGGCGGTGTGATCTCCCGGATGGGCAAAGTAGAAGACCGCAACACGGTCTCAGATTACCATGAGATTGAACAGGAACGCCAGAATTCCATCTTCAGTTCGGTGCTCCACACCGAATGGCGTGGATCAAAAATCAACATCATCGACACGCCGGGCCTCGACGATTTTATCGGCGAAACCGTGCCCTCGCTTCGGGTAGCTGATACCGCCCTGGTGGTACTCAACGCCCAAAACGGGGTGGAAGTAGGCACCGAAATCATCTGGCGTTACCTCGAAAAATACCATAAACCTTCCCTTTTTGTTGTTAACCAGGTTGACCACCCAAAAGCCGATTTTCAAAGCACTTTAGAAATGGCCCAGCGCCGTTTTGGCTCCAAGGTCATCGCCGTACAATACCCCTACAACCCCGGAGAAGGGTTTAATGCCATCATTGACCTGCTCAAAATGGTCATGTACGAATTTCCACCTGCCGGAGGAAAACCCGAAAAGAAACCTATTCCCGCCAGTGAACGTGCCCGCGCCGACGAATTGCACAACCGCCTCGTGGAAGCTGCTGCCGAAAACGACGAGAACCTGATGGAACTCTATTTTGAAAAAGGAGAACTGGACGAAGACGAAATGCGCAAAGGCATCCGTATCGGCATGCTGAAGCGCGACCTGTTTCCCCTTTTCTGCGTGGCCTCCCGCAAAAACATGGGCAGTGGCCGACTCATGGGCTTCATTGGCAACGTAGCCCCTACTGCAGAGGACATGGGCCCTGAGCACACAACCGAAGGCAACGAAATCAAGGTTTCAGACAAAGCGACTACCCTCTTTGTATTCAAGTCTTCGCATGAAAAACACGCCGGTTCCATGAGTTTCTTCAAGGTTTGCTCAGGCACCGTACGGGCAGGCGATGAATTTTACAACAACTCCAGCCGCAGCCGGGGCAAAATGAACCAGCTATATTCCGTTGATGGCAAAAACCGCAACCCGATTGAGCTCCTCCACGCGGGCGACATCGGTGCCACCGTCAAATTCAAAGATACTTTCATCAATCAAACCCTCCGGCCAGATGACGACGGCGTGATTGTGGACCCCATCGTTTTTCCTGATTCCAAAATACAGGTAGCCGTGAGTGCCAAAAAGCAGGGAGAAGAGGAAAAGATGAGCCAGGGCCTCCACCGCCTTTCCGAAACCGACCCTACCCTCCTGGTAGAATACGCCAAAGAGCTGCGCCAGACCATCCTCCACTCACAGGGCGAGCTGCATCTGACCATGATCAAGTGGCAGATGGAACACGACTACGGCGTGGAAATCGAATACCAGGACCCCAGAATCTCTTACCGCGAAACCATCCAAAGCGGGGCCATTTCCTCCTATCGCCACAAAAAACAATCGGGCGGCTCCGGCCAGTTCGGAGAGGTGCACATGCGCGTGATGGCTTATACCGCCGATCACAAGCACCCTGCCGAGTTGAAAGTGAAAGAAAAAGAGCTAATCGAATTGCCTTGGGGCGGTCACCTGCTTTTCTGCAACTGCATCGTAGGCGGCGCCATAGACAACCGCTTTTTGCCCGCCATCCTCAAAGGGGTGATGGAAAACTTGGAAGAAGGCCCGCTCACCGGCTCCTACGTGCGCGACGTGGCCGTATATGTATTTGATGGCAAAATGCACCCCGTAGATTCGAATGAAATTTCCTTCAAAATCGCCGGTACAGCTGCCTTCAAGCAAGCTTTCCTCGAATCACGGCCCAAGCTCATGGAGCCGATTTACAAACTGGAAGTGCTTACGCCTACGGAGTTTACGGGCGATGTAATGACCGACCTTACTGGCCGCAGGGCTGTGGTAGAGGGCTTTGAAAACGAATTTGGCGACTACCAGCGCATTGTTGCCCGGTTGCCCCTCGCCGAAATGGGCCGCTATGCCACCGCCCTCAGCTCTTTCACCCAGGGCCGCGCCACGTTCAACCGCCGGTTTTTGGAATACGCCCAGGTGCCTTCCGAACTCCAGGCAAGCCTCACACAAACGCATAGCAGCGAACTGGTTAATTGAGTGTTTCTTTTTCAAAAAAAGCCCTGTAGCGATACGGGGCTTTTTTTATGCAAAAAAGAAAAGGGGCCCTTGCGGCAACCCCTTTCTCTGTTCAACTCCATACAAAAACTAAGTTTTGGTGGCGAATAATGCTCGCTCTTATCGTGGGCTATTCCAGTACAACCTTCTTCGTCAGCTGGCGATTTCCCTGGGTAATGGAGAGGAAATAGGTGCCCCTTGCCTGGCTGGTAAGGTCGATTTCTTTCTCCACCGAGCCCTGAACTTCCGGAATCGCCTGCTCCAGCACCACCTTGCCCGTGAGGTCGCGCACCAGGAGGTTAGCGGCACCCTGCTCGGCAGAGGTAAATTTCAGGGTAAAAAGGCCATTGCTGGGATTGGGGAAAAACTGCAGATCGGTAACTTCGAGCGTAGGCTTATTGGCCTTTTTCACTCCCGCCTGCTTCAGGGTAGCAGCATCTTCGTCGTTCACTTCGAACACATTGCAGGTGAAGTGAATGATGCGCACTTCCATGCGGTCGCCGGCCTGGTAGGTATGGCCGTTTTCATCGGTCCAGGTGCCGAGGGTTTTGTTGGGCAAGCCGTCGGCGGACTCCTGCTCAATGATCAAGATGCGCTTGCCGGGAGTACCGCCCGTTTCGGCAGCTTCTTTGCGCGCATTTTCGATCATTTCCTTCATTTTGGGGTCCATGTCTTCGGGCAAAGTTCCGCCTTCGGTATTCCAGCGAATCACCTTCTCGGTAAGCTCGGCATCGCCTTCCTGGTTCCTTTCGATCATGATGATTTGGGGGCCGTCTCCGTTGGCTGCCCGCTCTGCGCGCATTTTCTCGATCCTGGCCCGCATTTCAGGAGTCAGGTCGGCAGGCATTTCCTCCGAAGACCCTTCCCAGTTAAATTCCTGCAAATCGCTTCCTTCGCCTGCTTTTTGAACGATGCGAATGCGGTGCACGTCACTGCCTTCTGCGCCGTTCACGGTAACTTTGAGGCTGTCGCCGTTGATAAAGACCACGCGGTCCTGACCAGGGGTGGCCGTCACTTCAATGTCGAAGGTTTTTCCGCCCGAAATTTCCTGCGTGGTGCCATCGGTGCCGATGAACATTATTTTCTTTTCCTGCTCGTGCAAGCCTTCGGGTGCATTTTCACGGAGAAAAACCGCTGATCCTTCTACCGAGAGCGTGGTGTCGATCGTGGTTTGAACGCCGTTAATGTCCTTCACAATTTTGACGTGCACTTGTTTCAGAGCGGGTTTACTGGCCGTTTCCTGGGCAAAAGCACCCAGCGATGCCGTAAGGCCAAAGGCCACAGCTAAAAAGTAAGATGTTTTCATGGCAATGAATTCGGAGGGTAAATTTCCGGCTGAAGAAATTTCCAACCGGCTGATACACAAAAGTATAGCTGCGGGTACAAGTAAAGTATGAACGGGATGTTAAAAGCGTTAAGGAAACGTTAAGGTTGAACAAGCAAGGAAAGCAAGCCGTAAATTTGGGTATGGATATGCGGCGATTCAATGTATTGATTGGCGTAGCGGCCCTTGCTTTGGCCACCCTCATGACCATACAGGTCGTGCAATTGGTGAAAGCCGTGAAGCTCAGCCAGCAGCAATTCGGGGCACAGGTAAACAAGGCCCTGACCGGGGTAGCCCTTCAGCTCGAAAAGATAGACCAGGAAAGGCGCGTGCTGGCGGTATCGTCGGACATGAACGTGGATGTGCGGCAGGAAAGCATGGTGTGGATTACCAATGAAGAAGACCAGGTGGTGCGCCAGCACCCTTCCGGCACCATTACCACCCGCTCCAAAAGGGTTACCATCCAGCTCAATGCCGCAAAGCCAGATTCTCCTGCGGATTCTATGGTGGAAAATATCATTCGCTTCCGCGGTAGCCCCAACATGGCCCGTGTACTTTCCGCCACCTTCGACGACCTGTCACCCACGGGCCCTCCGCCCGCCGACTGGATCAGGCCCGACCTCGTCGATACCCTCCTTCACCACGCCATTGTACAGGCAAACCTCCCTTCAACTTACTTTTTCCGGGTACTCACCCTGCCTGACCAGCAACCGCTCATGGGCTCCAGATTGGCTGCGGGGGTTGTTTTTCCTGAAAAAATACACCGCGAAGAGCTATTTCCCCTGCGCCGTATCCCCGAACGCCTCATGCTGGAGGTAGCCTTTCCGGGACAGAATTCCTTCGCCCTTTCGCGGGTATGGCAGCAGGCTGCGGCATCGCTGGGCCTGTCGATGGTGCTGCTTTTCAGCTTTTTCTTCACGGTAAGAACGGCCCTCCGCCAGAAAAAACTGAGTGAGGTTAAGTCAGATTTTATCAACAACATGACCCACGAACTCAAAACGCCCATAGCCACTATTTCTCTGGCGGCGGATGCCCTGGCCTACCACACCGAAGATCAGCCCGAGCAAGTGAAACGCTATTTGACAGTGATCAAGGAAGAAAACCAACGCATGCACCACCAGGTAGCGCGGGTGCTCGAAGCGGCCCGGTTTGAGCGGCACGAGGTCGGCTGGCAAATGGCCGAGACCGACATGGCCCCCTTGCTGGGGAGGGTGGCAGAGGCTTTTCGCCTGCAGGTGCAGCAGCGCACCGGGGTACTGGAAATGGCGGTGGACGAAGGCGCTTTGGTGGTACAGGGAGATGCGGACCACCTCACCAACATGGTTTTTAACCTCCTCGACAATGCCAACAAATACAGCCCGGAGATCCCCCATATCCGTCTGGCGGCTGTCCGACAGGGAACTGATTTGTTGCTTTCGGTAACAGATCAGGGAATTGGCATCGCCAAAGCGGACCATACGCGCATCTTTTCGCCTTTTTTCCGGGTATCGACCGGCGACCGCCATGAGGTAAAAGGCTTTGGCCTCGGGCTCAGCTATGTGCGTGAAGTGGTGCAGGCACACGGGGGCGAAATCACCGTAGAAAGTACACCCGGAAGCGGCAGTATATTCACCGTACGGCTACCTTTGCTTCCGCAATCATCTCCGCAGGCATGAGCGACCGCATCCTTTTGGTAGAAGACGAAGCCAATTTTGGCATGGTGCTCCGCGATTTTCTGACCATGCACGGCTTTTCGGTATTGCTCCGTAACGACGGCCATGCTGGCTGGGAGGCGGTCATGGCGGAACCGTTCGACCTCTGTATTCTCGATGTGATGATGCCCCGCAAAGATGGATTTACACTTGGCAGAGAGATCAAAGCCCGGTTTCCGTCGATGCCAATTATTTACCTCACGGCCCGCAACCTGCCCGAAGATGTGGTGCGCGGCCTGAAGCTGGGTGCCGACGACTACATCACCAAGCCCTTCCACTCCGAAGAGTTGCTGCTTCGGATACAGGCCGTGCTGCGTCGGAGTCAACCTGTGCCGACTTCGCTCACCCCGCCCACGCAGGAGACGTTCCCCATCGGCCCTTTTATTTTCAACAGTAAATTTCACCTCATCACGCATGCGGGTGAAGAGCAACGCCTTTCGCCCAAGGAATCGGAGCTGCTTCGCCTGCTATGCCTGCACCAAAACGACCTGCTTACCCGCGATGAAGCGCTGAAACAACTGTGGGGCGACGACAATTATTTCAACGCCCGGTCGATGGATGTCTTTATCAGCCGGCTGCGTAAACGCTTTGCATCGGTACCTGCCATCCGCATCGACAATGTGCATGGGAAAGGGTTTCGGTTGATGGTAGAACATTTCGTATAAAATTTAATTCGCTAATCATTTCGGGCATCGTTTTTCTCTTTACCTTTGTCCGGCAAATGTCAAACCTGATATTTGCTTATGGCCGACCTGCCTAAATTCGCTTTTGAAGGACTCACCTACGACGACGTCCTTCTTCTCCCTGCTTATTCCGAAGTGCTGCCGCGCGATGTAAACATCGCTTCGATGCTCACACGTGAAATTTCCATCAACCTGCCCATTGTGAGTGCGGCGATGGATACCGTTACCGAACACAAAATGGCGATCGCGATGGCGGCCAGTGGCGGTATTGGCATCATTCACAAAAACATGTCTATTGATCACCATGCAGAGGAGGTGCGCAAAGTAAAGCGCTCCGAAAGCGGGCTGATCGTGGACCCGATCACCCTCACGATCGACGACACCCTCGCCACGGCCGACTACATCATGCAGGAAAACCGCATTGGCGGTATTCCCGTGGTGGACAAAGACCGTAAGCTCGTGGGCATTATCACCAACCGTGACATGCGATTCGAAGTCGCCGACGAACGCAAGGTCACCGCGGTGATGACCACCGAAAACCTCATTACCGCCCCTCAGGGCACCACCCTGAAGCAGGCCGAGGAAATTATCCGCCGCCACAAGGTAGAAAAACTGCCCGTGATCGACGAACACGGCAAGCTGGTAGGCCTGATCACCTACCGCGACATTATCAAAAAACAAACCTTCCCCAATGCCTGCAAGGACCACTACGGCCGCTTGCGTGTAGGGGCAGCCGTGGGCGTAGCTCCCGAAACTTTTGACCGCATAGAGGCACTGGACAAGGCCGGGGTTGACGTGATCACCATCGATACCGCCCATGGCCACTCCAAGGGGGTGCTCGACCAGATTGCAGCCATCCGTAAGCGGTTCCCTTATATCCAGCTCATTGGTGGCAATGTGGCCACCCAGTCGGGCGCACAGGCCCTGATCGATGCAGGGGTAGACGGCGTGAAAGTAGGCGTAGGCCCCGGATCCATTTGCACCACACGTGTGATTGCAGGGATTGGGGTACCACAATTATCGGCCGTCATGGAGGCTGTGCGTGCAGGCAAGGCTGCCGGTGTACCAATTATCGCTGATGGCGGCATCAAGTACTCGGGCGACTTTGTGAAGGCCCTCGGAGCAGGTGCCTCCTCCATCATGGTGGGTAGCCTGCTGGCGGGCACCGACGAAAGCCCTGGCGACACCGAGCTGTTTGAAGGACGCAAATTCAAGCTCTACCGTGGCATGGGTTCTATCGAAGCCATGAAGCAGGGCAGCAAGGACCGCTATTTCCAGGATGCTGAGGACGATATCAAGAAATTGGTTCCCGAAGGAATTGTAGGCCGGGTGGCATACAAAGGCAAGGCCACAGAGGCTCTTTATCAGATGGAAGGCGGACTTCGCGCCGGTATGGGGTACTGCGGTGCCGCTACCGTGCCGGCACTTCAGGATTGCCAGTTTATCCGCATCACCAACGCCGGCCTCCGCGAAAGCCATCCGCACGATGTGCAGATCATCAAAGAGGCTCCGAATTACTCACTGCGCTAGGGCGTGGGTTGGGCGTTTTAGATAAAAAATATGAGCCATTCCGAATGATCGGGGTGGCTCATTTCCATTGATGGACAGTACGGTTCGGCAAACGAAGCAGGGCTAGCGGCTTTCCGCAACGATGACGTACTGGCGGGTTCGGGGGTCGAAATATCCCCGACAGGGCTTGCCGGCCAATAAAAACCGGGTGGGCAAAGGGGGCGTGGGGCGTACGCGCCTGCTTCCGGCAAAGATTGGGGTCAAGGCTGCGGGCTGGAAGTTGTACGGATCGAAGGCTGACCGGAAAAGGATGCCCATGTTGCGCTCGCTGATAACCATGCCGGTGATGCCGGTTTCCTGGTTGGGCTGCACAAATCCGCCGGATATTTCCAGCATGCCGTCTTCGAGGGTATTTACTGCCAACCCCATTAAAGGAGCCGCAGACCCATACCAAAATTCGTCGGGCGACAGCTGGTTGTTGGTTACACTGTCTCCTATTTGCTCCACATACTGAATGCCGGACCAAAAAGGGATACTGCTTTTTCCAAAACGCCAGTCCATGCGCTCGGCTCGGGAGGGCAGATCGGTAACGCGTAGCCGCAGGGAGTCGGCAGTAGCTGCCAAGTAAAAGAGCTGGTCATTCTTGATAAAAGAAATTCCCCGGTAATCAGGCCTGAGGCCGCGCACGTCGTGCCCAAAACCGCGGTGAAACAGCTCCCGTTCCGATTTTTCCATGCTGTTGAGGTCGAGGTCCACGATGTGGGTGGTATCGCCCACGTCGAGGGTAAGCAGGAGGCGCGAACCGAGGGTGTACATTTTGCCCGGCTGGTAGCAATCGCCGGCGGTGAGGGTTTCGTCCTGAGCGATGGGGGTAAGCTGGTAATTGACCCTTTCGAAAAAATCGGTGCGGTCGAGCTCAAACTCGCGGGTGGTAAATACGCCGTTGGGTTCGAAGCGGCACAGGCGAACAGTATGGCTCCTCCGGGGCAGGCGCACCACGTGAAGCACGCCCTGGTAGGTAAATTCTCCCCAATAAGCTCCGTAGCCATCGGCTTCTGAGATTTGGGCGAGGCGCGCTGTGGCGGAAGTACGCGGAGCCGCTATGGTGCCATTTTTTCCAACGGAATAGCGGTAGAAAGCACCATCGCTTACGCCCCGGTAGCAGATCTGTAATTGGTCGGGCGCATTGGTGAACCCGACAAGGGCCATGTCTGTGGCCAGGGGTAGGTCGGTGAGGTCCTGGGTAAAGGCTACGCCTCCATTGGCATCGAGCACCCAGAGGTGGGCGGAGCGGCCTTCTTTCATGAGCAGGGTGGCTCCCTGTGCGTCGGAGAAGGCATAGACCTCTGCGCCGCCGGTAAGCTCAGCCGGCAGCCGGGTAAACTCGCGGAGGGGCTGGGCGATGGCCAGCATCGGAAATAAAAAAGCCGGCATCCAACAGCCGGCTAAAAAGAATTTGAGGGATGATTTCATGCCGCCGGATTGAGTTGCAAGGTAAGGTTACCGGATTGCAGAAAATTTCGTGCCAGATCAAAAATCGCCGAGGGTTTTGCCCGGAGGGGGAGTCGGACTTTCCTTGGTTTCCGGAGTTTCGGATGTTGCTTCGGTATCGGGGGTTTCCGTCAGCACTTCCTCCTCTTCTTCCGGCGCTAGGCCCATTTGCTGCTTCATTTGCTTCACGAGGTTAGCGGCAGCGAGTTTTTCCATTTCGGCCTGCTGGGCCAGCGACTCGAGGCGCTTGTTGGCTTCGAGGGCCTGGTCGTAGGCCATATCCATCTTGGCCTCGGAAAGGGCAGAACCCTGGTTGAGCTGGTTGATCCACTCGTCGGTATCGTCGTCAAAGGCACCGGCCATGTCGCTGAGGGCTTTGTTTACGCTGCCCATTTTCTTCATGTTCTGCACCTTTTCCAGAAACTGCTGGCGCAGCTGCAGGTCGCGCTTGTACTGTTCTTTCAGCAACCTGCGTTTTTCTTCTCCTGTCATGGCTTATTAAAAAAATTTGGAGTCAGAAAAAAAGGGGAAGCCCATGGCTTCCCTGTATATCGAAGGGCGGTAATCGCCTATTCTTTTTGCTTGATGCCTTTTTCGATGTCGAAATCTTCGAGGTCTGGGGTGTCAGACACCATGCCCATTTCGCGCTTGAACTGATCGACAAGGCTTTGTGCGCGGATTTTCTCGGCTTCTTCTTCGAGCTTGAAGCGGTCGGTATCTACCGAGTCGAGGGCCATTTCCATGCGTGCTTCGTTTTTGGCGGTCTGCTCGTTTACGCGCTGCACCATTTCATCGTGGGTAGCATCTACGCCTGCCACTTCGAATGACTCAAGGGTATCGGCAATTTTGGCCTGCCACTTGGCGCGTTCGTGGGCACGGAGGGCTTCGCGGGCTTCGGCGATTTTGCGTTCACGTTCTTTCATGAACACTTTTTTCACCTCCAGCGATTTCTCATAGGCCTTTTTTGATGCCTCGTACTGCTCTTTGGTTTCGAGCATGTGCGACTTGGTGCTTTCGAGGCGCACGGCATAGTTTTGGGCGATATCGTCGCGGTTAGCCTGGATAGCGGCCTTCATTTTAGAAACGAGGTCGGCGTACTCGGCTTTGTAGCGATTCATTTCCTTTTCGAGGAGCATCACACTGGCCTTTACGGTAGCGATGTTCTCGTTCATTTTAGGAATCTGGTCGTTGAGTTCCCGGATATTTTGCTCGAGGATGAGCTTAGGATCCTCGATGGAGCTGACCAAACCACCAAACAGGGCTTTCATTGCCCGGACAAAACGTTTCCACATAAGGCTGAATGTTTCGGAAAATTAGTTCGAAAGGGTTTCTTGCAATAACGAAAAAAGACTGCTGGGGTTGAAGGTACTCAACCGGGGGGTAATATAGCAAGTATCCGGGAATGGAAGCGGGGAAAACCTGCATGAAGGCTGATTCATTGCGATGAAGGGGCTTTTATGAAAATTATACTCTTTTTTTCTACCGATGTTTTGGATGTGGCCTCAATAGTCGTATCTTTGCCGCCACATTTGACAGAAATGACTGTGAAATGGGAGTCAGATTCGGTAGCTCAGCTGGTAGAGCATCTCACTTTTAATGAGAGGGTCCTGGGTTCGAATCCCAGCCGAATCACCACCCTGGTTAGCTCCAGGGTTTTTTTTCCCTGCCCAGGTGGCGAAACTGGTAGACGCGCTACTTTGAGGGGGTAGTGTCCGTAAGGATGTAGGAGTTCGAATCTCCTCCTGGGCACAAAGAAGCTTCCGTATGGAGGCTTTTTTTGTTTTGGGGGCTGCAAGCAATCTCTTCCAGCCGAAGGATGCGGGACACAGCGCCTTCGCTTATAGCTCCTCCAGCATCCGCCCAACTTCCCAGTGCAGCCCAAAGGGGTCCACAAGCCGCCCCAGCCGCCAGCCGTGATCTTCTGATACCGGAAACACTTCTTTGGCTCCAGCTGCGAGGGCCTGACGAAACATGACATCGGGATTGACAACGGTAAGCACCATACGCACGGTGTCGCCGCCTACGGCCTCGGGTACGGGCTCTCCTTCCGGCGATCCGCCACTGACCCAGAACTCGGCTCCGCCTATAGCCAGGCGCACGACCAGGCCTCCGTCTGGCGACTCCAGCCGATAGACTTCTACGGCACCGAAGGCTGCCTGGTAAAAAGCAACGGCTGCGGGTCCGTTATTAACCGAAAGCCAAGGCGCGAGCGCGGGGCGAAAATGTGATTTGTCAGGCATGGAGGTCTTGATTAGGTGGTGTGGGTTGACCCAATATACCGAAACAAGCTGACAATCCCCAGTCAGGTAACGTTGGTACGCCGTGCAAGCCGGGTTGCCGCGGCGATATTGTCTGGTTTTCTGAATTTACCCCAACCGACCGCTCAGCCTTTTCCCAGCCTGATAATGTCCTCCCCTTCGATCACCTGTCGCTCGTAGCCCAGCCGTGCGCAATGGATCATGGCCGCTGATAGTTCGCTCAGCTTGCAAAATCCTGCGGGGTACAGGGCCCGCCCGATGGGAAACAACCAGTTGACATACTTGTAATAGGGCAGGGTGTACGACATGCCCGGCAGGGGACGAATAAAGCCCGGCCGAAAGGCGAATACCTGCCGAAAGGGCAGCTTCATGAGGTCGTTTTCGGTTTTGCCCTTTACGCGTGCCCACATGCTGCGCCCCGCCTCGCTGCTGTCGGTACCCGCCCCGGACACATAGCAAAAGGTCATGCCGGGATTGAGGCGGCTGAGCGTTTCGGCCACGTGCAGGGTGAGGGTATAGGTGACGTGGTGGTATTCGGGCTCCTTCATGCCTACCGAAGAAACGCCCAGACAGAAAAAGCAGGCGTTGTACCCCGCCAGTTCGTGCTCGATGGCCGAGAGGTCGAAAAAGTCGGTGTGGAGTATCTCTTTGAGCTTGGGGTGCGAAACGCCGCCAGGCTTGCGGTTGATCACCAGCACGGAGGTGACGTTGGGGTCCTGGAGGCAGCCGTGCAATACGCCTTCGCCTACCATGCCAGTGGAGCCGGTTACGATTACGTTGAGGTTTTCGGGGTTCATGCGGGTAAAGGTAAAGCAGGATTTTTATGATTTGCAGGATTGATGCCCTTGATTTCCAAAGGATTATCTTCAGGATGTTTCGCAGCGTCCTTTCCTTCGGGTATAAGGGCGTTATTGAATCGGAATCCAAAAATCCTCTTCGGAGTAGGGGTCGTGGGGTCCGTGGTATTTTTCGCCCATGACCTCGACATGCGGGCGCGGGTCGAGGCGATAACCGGAGGCCGGCAGCCACTCCCTGAAAATATACGCAAACGCCTCCAGCGCCGCGCTATGCAGCCCTTTGTGGGTAAATACGGCGTACTTCCCGGCGGGAAGCACGAGCACCTCCATGCCCTCCGGTACGGCTGATGTTTCGCTTACGGCCACGGCGGCCCACTTTTCGAAGCGGGTGACAGGCGAAAATTCGCCCCGGGTAAAGGCCTCGTCGTACACCTCCACAGAGTACAGCGCTCCGGGCAACTGGTGGGCAATTTCTTTGCGGCGGGGCTGAAATCGCTGCCACAAGGCGGCGGTCTGGTTTTTAGCCAGGGTGGTAGCGATCCGCAGGCCGATCAACAGCCGGGGCTCCATTTCAACGATCCGGGGGGCGTCCATGGGGTTTATTTTTTTCAAACATACGCAAGGCAGGGCGTTGCACGGCGCAGAGGTCGGGATATGGAGGAGAGGCGGCGGTGAGAAATGGTTCACAGCCGTTTACGCCCCATAAATAACCCTATATTTCGACCTGAACATACAGACTCCGGGCATATATGCGCATCCTGATTGCCGAAAATGAACCGCTCCATGCGGACCGCTTCGAAATGCTGGCGGAACAAATGGGCTATGAAGTATCGGGAGTTTTTGACAACGCATTCGATGCGCTGAACGGTTTTTATACCCAACCTCCGGACCTGCTTTTGCTCGATATTCACTTGTCGGGGGAGGTGGACGGCATTGAATTGGCTACCCGCATCAACCAAAACCGGCCTGTGCCGGTGGTGTTTGTTACCTCGCTTACCGACAACGAAACCTTTGCCCGGGCCCGCAGCTTACGTCCGGTAGCATTTATCCTCAAGCCCTTTGATACGCTCCAGCTCCAGCGGGCCATTGAGCTGGCGGTCAGCCAATTGGAGGCAGATCCACAGCCTGCACCCGAGCCATTTAGCCAATACGACCTGGTATTGCCCGATTGCCTGTTTATCAAAGTGCGGAGCAAGCTGGAAAAAGTACCCCTCGGCGAGATTCTGTACATCGAAGCCGACGGGCGCTACGCGATGGTGCACACCCTGGCCGGGCGCAAATATGCCATCCGCATCTCCCTCACCGAAATGCTGGCCAAGCTCCCCGGCAAGCAATTTGCCCAAAGCCACCGCAGCTATGTCGTTAACCTGAGCTGCCTGCAACAGCTTGACCTGCAGGAAATGACCGTGCTGGTGGGCGGCCAGACCATTCCGCTGAGTAAAAGCCACCGGGACGATTTGCTGGCCCGGCTGGATCAGGTATAAAACCAAAAACTACCCCCGGAACCTGTCCGGGAGTAGTTTTTTTATCGGAAGAATTTTCCTCAATTACAGCTGATGTTGCCCCATTCGGTGCTGAAAACGGTGCCCCAGAGTTTGTAACATTTGTTGGCCTCTTTCGCAGTGCCGAAGGCCAGGGTCATGTTGAGCGGGTCTATGCAGGCAACTCCTTCGACAGTGACCACGATGCCAATGGCGGCAGAAGGTACACTCATTTTCCAGGTACTGCCGAGGGCAATGTTTTCATTTTTGGTCACGCTGCGGGGCTGTGTGGAGAGCTGGCCGGATTCATCGGCAGCACCTGCGGGCAGGGTATATACGGCAGATATTTTTGCTACATACCCCGACTGGTTAAACACAGAGACATATCCTCCGGTTAAGCCTGCTTTTTTAGCCTCCCCAATAAAGAAGTTATCAAAGGCAGCATCTCCCGTATTACCCTGGGTCACCTCGCTGCAATCCACATCGGCCCATTCTGTGCCAAAGAGCGTACCCCACAATTTGTAGCACTTATTACCTCCTATGGCAGCGGTATTGGCGAAACTGGCCACGAGGTCGAGGGGGTCGGTGCAGGCAATGCCATCGGCAGTGATATGGATATCCACCGCAGTTTTAGGCAAGGACACATAGGCATCTTCGGCCAAAGCAATTTGTTTGGTCATCACAAAAGATCTGGCTTCATGGTATTTACTTCCCTGTTCATCCGGCTCGTTGGCAGGCAGGATATAGCTGATGGTAACAACTGCCGAGTAGCCCGAGCGGTTGGCAACGGTGATCGTGGAGGCAATGGAATGGCGGACATAATCATTGGCCAGCCGCTCACGGGAGATGTTCCAGCGGGCGCTCAGCCAACCGGGCTGGACTTCACCGGTTTGGATGGTGGTGGTTTCCGCATGGAGATAGGTTCCGCGGTATTTGTTTTTCAGCCTGAACTGTTCATACTGTCCTTCCACGGGCTCCATGATCCACATGGCGCTCCACCAGCCGGGCTGGATGGGCCCCAGTACCGGTGTGGTCGCATCGGTCTCGGAGTGAAGGTACAGGCCGCTCCTGACGTGCTTGATCCGCACTTCCGTACTGCCGGGAATCGTTTCCATTACCCACTCGCTGTTGGCATCCCGCGCAGCGAGGCCGGGGAATCCGTTTTGGTTGGTGAGATAGGAGCTTCTCCATACATTTTGGATGTTTTGGGAAAAAGCCATCGTGCTGGCCAGGAAAAAGGCGCTCACCACCATCCAGGTGCGCAGGAGCAAGGTCAATTTAGCGGGGAGAAAATTCATAGGAAATTGGTTTGATTGGGTGATTTCTTAAAGAGGTTTCTTTGGGGAGGTTCAGAATCTGATTACTGGGTTTGTCAACAAGGGCCAGAAGCACACGGACCGCCACGCAGAAACGGAACAGCCCGTGTATTTTGTTTTTTTGTAAAAGAATACCCTAAACTAGCACAGCAACCGGCGTCGTATCTGACTTAGGTCACGAGCGACCGGCAGCAAGACATGAAATGGGGGGAAATTGGGCATGGATGGAACCTGGTCTGGTTTTGGCCGGGGGATGGGAGCAGGAAAAAAAGCCGTGGCTGGTTGGTACAGACCCGCGGCTACGCTTCAGATTTATCCCAAATTCCTATATTACTTCCATGAAAAAAAGCCTGCTGATTTCGCTCCTTTCCCTGCTCCTAACCCACCTGGTGCAGGCACAGGAAGCAACCGGTAACCTGACGGCCCAACTCCGCAAATCCCCGGATCGTGCAAAGCGGATGAGCCTCGTGAGCCAGCAGGCGAAAGCATGGCTCGACGCCGATCCACCCAACTATGCCGAAGCCATTACCTGGCTGGAGCAGGAAAAACCAGCCGATTTCACCCAACTAGCGCCTGAAACAGCAGGCACCTACCTGGCCCTGCTGGGAGCGGCCTGGTATGCGCAGAAAAACACCGATGGCAGCCCCGAAGCGCAGGCAAATGCGGTCAGGTACTACCAGGCAGCCCTGCCCTATTTATACCAGAGCAAGGATTCGCTCACCCTGGCCCGTGCCTTGCTCAACCTGGGCTCCGAAACGATGTACGCCGAAAAAAACAAGGCGCTGTCCTATTTTCAGGAGGCCGCCCGGCTGTTCGAAAAACAGAAGAACCCCCAATCGCTCTCCGCCTGCTATGTGCAGATCAGCACGACCCTGTCCGATTTTGGGCGTAAAGAGGAGGCGATTCTCTACTCCCGAAAGGCGCTGGACCTTATCCGGACCCTCGATGATCCGGGTCTGACGGAGCAAACCTGTATCAACCTGGGCATTGTTTTTTCCAATTCAGAAGCCGGTGAAGAGGCCGCCCGCTTATACGACGAAGCCATAGCCGTCGCCCGAAAGCAGCAGGATACTTTTATGCTGGCAGTAGCCCTCATGTACCGGGGCGGACTCACGATAGATGCCGGAGATGCCACACCGGGCGAACTGAAGCAGGGCAAAGCAGCCCTGGACGAGGCCCGTGTTTTACTGGAAAGCTCTGAAAATGAACTGGTAAAAAAGTACCTGCACGTGTACCTGGCATCCTACTATTGCAGCTCCGGGGACTACGACCAGGCCCTTCGCCACTCCGACGAGTTCGTCCAGTTTATTCAGCATACAAACATGTCCGAAGCCCTGGCCTCCGCCTGGCGGCAGCGGGGCATTATCTACGACCGCATGGGCAACGCCGACTCTGCCCGCCATTACTTTCAGCAAATGCTGACCAAAGGAAAAGAAAGCGCCTCTATGCCACTGATCGCTTCGGCCTGCGAGCAGTTGTACCAGCTAGCGAAAAAGCAGGGCGATCCCCAGGAGGCGCTTGCCTATTATGAGCAGTATGTGGTGTATCACGACAGCATGTACAACCAGCGGCTCAACGAGGCGATGGGACTGGAAAGCGTGCGGCTGAACCTGGAAGGGGAACAGCGCGCCAGGAGAGAGGCAGAATTGCAGTCAGACCTGCTTGCTTCGCGCAACCTGCTTTACGGGGCTGTGGCCCTCGGTTTGCTGGCGGTGCTGCTCATCGGGGGGGTGCTGTACCGGAAACTTTTTGCCACGCGCAAACAGCTACAGGCCCAAAACCAACAGCTCCGTGAACTGAATGCCACAAAAGACAAATTTTTCGGCATCATCGCCCACGACATCCGCAACCCCATCTCAGCCCTGGAAGGCGTGGGCGAGCAAATGACCTATTTTCTCGCTAAAAACGACGAGGCGAAACTCCGGCGGCTGGCCGGCAGGGTGGACAGTACGGCCAAACAACTCTCCGGCCTGCTCGACAACCTGCTGAGCTGGGCGTTGTTGCAGATGGGCGCGATTCCCTACAACCCCGTTTCAACCCGGTTGCACCCCATTGCCCAGGAGGTTATCGCACTTTATACCCCCATGGCCGAGGCCAAGGGCGTAGTGCTGCAGCAGGACATTGCACCCGATATGGAGGTATTTGCCGATGAAAGCGCCCTCCAAACCATCCTCCGCAACCTGGTCGGCAATGCCCTGAAATTTACAGGAGCGGGAGGAGAAGTTCGCCTGAGCGCTGCTGAAAGCGCCGGAAGGATTAACCTGGAAGTAAACGATACAGGCGTGGGTATCAGCGCTGAAAAACTGCCTCAGATTTTCTCGGTTGAGCGCAAAAGCAGCCAGGGCACCGCCGGGGAAAAAGGCTCCGGACTGGGTTTGCTGCTGTGTAAGGAACTTATTGAGCGCAACCTGGGCAGCATCGCCGTCATCAGCGAACTGGGCAAAGGCTCCCGCTTTGTACTTTCTGTGCCTAAAATTGCCTGATTGGAGGGGGAGGGATTCAAAAAGGCTGGAATTGGGTGGGGGAAGAAATGGATTTTGTTCACATTTTGCTATTGTTCACTCTCGGTGAACGAACTACGCTTGTGAACATGTCCGCAACCGAGGCACACCTTTCTGCTTACTGGCTGAATGGCGCTCAAGGCGTCTGGAACCCAAACGCCCTCCGTTGGTCGTGTACGCCGATCTCGTCATTTCAGGGGATGGCCGAAATTCCGCTGTGGCGGGTCAGATAATGGATACCTATCTACTGAAGCATGTCTGAATGGTTGACCACCCCGGGTGTACGTGAGGCGCTTATGCGCATAGATGCGGTGATGCGCATGGCTGCAATAACTACTACCTGATCGGCGCCCAGGCGCTTAGTCTCGCACTGGAACAGGCGCAGCTCCGGCCTATTCGCACTACACGCGATATAGATTTTGCGGTTGAAACAGAATCGGCGGAGGCTTTTGCTCTGCTATCCGCCAAGTTGTTAGAGGTTGGGTTTTCTCCTGTGAAAAAATCATTGGCATTCACCATGCCAGAATTCCAGATTCACATTGACCTTATTCCATTCGGAAAACTGGAAAAGGAGAGGCGCATTTACCTTCCCGGAAGCCAGGAAGAATTATCCGTTTTGGGCTTTTTAGAAGTTTTAGGTACTCCGGTTGAAATCAACTATTCAGATTTTATCCTGCGCATGCCAAGCCTTGCGGGGCTTACCATCCTCAAGCTGCTGGCTTGGAGCGACCGCCCTACCCACCGCAGCCAGGACCTTGGCGATATTTACAAGATAATACTGCACTATTCCGATCTGCATTTCCAGGAAATATTAACCAATCACCCTGACCTGATTCCACAGGATAGCGAACCGGATTGGATACTCATCGGCGCAGAATTGTTGGGCCGTCATGCCAAAGATATTGCCCGCGAATCCAAAGAGCTGGTATCAAAAATATCCAGCTTACCCGGGTTAACGCAAAATCAGTCGATTCCAAACCCCTTCGCCCAAATCTGGTCCGGCCAGTTTGGCGGCACCTTGGAATACACCCGGCAAATAGCCAATACCCTTGCCCGGGGCTTTTCTCGTTAGTATCCACCCACACCCCAAAATTTTTCTGCCCTTACTTATCGCTCGCCGCACCTCGCCCCTTTCCGGCAAAAATCCCCTGAGCACCTCTAATCGGCTCACATATCATCACTTATTTGAGCCGATTAGCAAGTGTAATCGGCTCATGTGGCAAAAAGCCACGCAGTAAGCCCCCCTCAAAAATACCCGGCCCACTCCTTCGGCAGCTCCTCCAGCTCCCGGATCTGAATATCCTTGAAGAACACCTCGGCGGCTTCGCTCTGGATCTGGATTTTGCCGTGGTCGAGGGGCACGTATTGGCCGTTTTCGAGGTAGCGGGAGTTTTGGAGGGCCATCACTCCGCCGCCGTTGACGATGTGGACGCTTTTGCCTTCGAAGCAGATGAGCTCCAGCGTGGTCCATTCTCCGGGCGGACTTTCGCGGTTTTCTTTCCTCAGACAAAACCCGTCGAGGCCGGTACCTGCACCGACCGACAACAACGGCTGTTTTTCGTTGGCGACGGGGTTCATCATGCCCTCAGGCAGGTAGGCGCGGATGTCGATGGCCGAATTGGCGATGTTCCAGTAGTCGCCCATGTGGCCCTCCATCACCTGAAATTCCTGCGAAAGCATCAAGGCGCGCCAGTAATCCACGCCGCAGTCGCCGACGGAGTGGTAGAGCACCCCCGAATCGCGGAGCTTGTCGGTGCGGGGAATCCACTTTTTCGTGCCCCAGCGCACCTTCATCCGCAGGTGGTAGTTTCGGTAGGATTGTTTGGTAAAAATGCAGCCGTAGAACTCGCCGCTCACGTGCAGCACGGGTTCTCCCTTGATTTCTTCCACCGTAAAAACGCCTGTTTCATCGCGGTTGTAGCCGATGGGCGCCATGGGGTTTCCGGCGGCATCGAGGGGTTGATCGCCGTTGTAGCCTTCGGTATGGGCGTAGCTGAGGTATTTCTCCCATTGGGAGAGGTCCCGGTCGAGGAGGTTGGTCCAGGGATTTTTGGGAGAAAATGCGGCCAATAGCAGCAGCAGAGCCAGGCTGGTGGCGAGGGTAGTCAGGGTGCGTAGCAAAAAATGCATGGGGTGGTTTTTTGAAAAATGGACAACTATCGGGTACAAACCGAAAGCGGAAGAACCCCAAATTAGACAAGTTTGCCCGAAGCAGACCCCTCTCCGAAACGTCCCTTTTGAAAATCATCCTGGAATCAAATATTCTTCTCTTCCACTTCCTGAATCCGCTGCTGAATCAGCACCTTCATCCCCTGCAGTTGCTGGATTTTCTGCTCTACCTCTTCGATTTTCCGGTATAAAATGGCCTTCCGTTCTTCCTGAGAGAGTGATTTGTTGTACCAGCTTTCGAGCACGCTTTTGATTTCAGTCAGCGTAAACCCGATTTCCTTGGCGGCGCGGATCAGCTTCAGCTTTTTCACCACCACGTCGTCGTAGTACTTGTAGTTATTGGAAGTCACTTCCGGGTCCGCCTGCCCCTCAATCAGGCCGCGATTTTCATAAAACCGGATCGTGGCCACCGGCATCTCCACCTCTTTGGCCAACTGGCCGATTAACCTTAGCGACATTTGCGATTTTTTTTAACCATCAACCATACTTCATGGTTGTGGGCTACAAATGTGACGTTTACTTTTGATAAAACATCATTCAATTACCTGTTATGCCCCAAACCATCTTTATCACCGGCGCCTCTACCGGCCTGGGAAAAACCACCGCCCTGCTATTTGCCGAAAAAGGCTGGAAGGTAATCGCCACCATGCGCAAACCTGAAAACGATACCGATCTGCACCTACACGAAAACATCACGCTGCTTCCGCTGGACGTTACCGATCCCGAACAAATCAAAGCCACAGCTGCCGCCGCCATTGCCCTCGGCCCGATAGATGTGGTGTTTAACAATGCCGGATACGGCCTGGCAGGCCCGCTCGAAGGCGTTACCGACGACCAGCTCACCCACCAGATCAATACCAACCTGCTGGGCGTTATTCGCGTCACCCAGGCATTTTTGCCGCATTTCCGCGAAAAAAGAAGCGGCCTCTTCCTCACCACCACCTCCATTGGCGGCCTCGTCACTTTCCCTTTCAACTCCGTTTACCACGCCACCAAATGGGCGCTCGAAGGCTGGAGCGAAAGCATGGCCTTTGAACTCAACCCTTTCGGCATCGGCATCAAAACCATTTCGCCCGGCGGCATCAAAACCGACTTCATGGGCCGCTCCCTCGTACTTTCCCAGCACGAAGCCTATGCCGAACTCGGACAAAAGGTGATGGCGGCTTTTGCTAACCCAGCCCGCGATGCCCACCGATCTACCTCCGGGCAGATCGCCGAAGTCGTGTACGAAGCCGCTACCGATGGCAAAGATCAGCTCCGCTACCTGGCCGGTGCCGACGCCAAGGCTGCCTACCAGCAACGCCTGCAAGTGGGCGACGAGCTTTTCCGCAAGGGCGTTCAGAAGCAGTTTTTCGGTTAAATCAAGGTCGTAATGCCGCTTTTACGCCCCGGTTTTGCGGTCTCTTTCCCCACCTTGAGGATATCCTCCCACTGGGTGGTGTAGTGCGCCGATTTCATGGTGGCCTGGGCTTTCCAGCTCTGCTGAATGCCCTCTGCGGCGGTGCCCACCACGCCCCGGCCATAGCGCTGGTTGATGCGGTCCATGGCCCGGGTCATCTGGTAGTTGCGCTCGCGAATATGCTCATCAAACAGCGAGAGTTGGCGGCTGGCCCTGGGCGTAAATTCCGAAAGCATGACCCCCGCCTTCTGGTATTTGAGGCCCGGCAGGTAAATACGCTCCAGGCAGCTCCAGGCATGGCGAATGAGGTCGCCGGTGTAGTCGGTGGCGACAGACAAATGCAGGGTGCGGGCATTGGAGTAGCAGGGCTCCACAGCGAAGGGCGAGGTGCGCACAAATACCGTCACCGACCGCGCCATCATGCCTTCGGCACGGAGCTTTTCGGCGCAGCGGGCCGCGTAAAAGGCCACCGATTCGCGCATTTTACCGCCATCTGTCAGGGCCTTACCAAACGAGCGCGCATGGGTAATCGTCTGTTTTTTGGGGCGAATATCCTCCAGCGACATGCACGAAATACCCCGCAGCTCGTAGGCCAGCCGCAAGCCCTGCACGGTCATGTGCTCCTTGATCCAGGCATCTTTGCACCGGGTAAACTCCAGCGCAGTTTTGATGCCCTGCATGCGCAAAAAGGTCTCGTACTGCCGCCCGATGCCCCATACTTCGCCTATATCGGTGCGGGCCAGGGCCTGCTCCACATAAGGCGACTGGTACAGGCTCAGCACCCCGGTGGCTACCTTGGGCGAGGTTTTGGCGAGGTGCATGGCCACCTTGGTCAGGGCCTTGGTCGCTGCAATGCCCACCGACACGGGCAGCCCCGTCCAGCGGTGGATGGTATGCCGGATATCAACGCCCAGGGCAGTGAGGTCGCCCAGAGTGCCTTTGAGGCTGATAAAGGCTTCGTCGATGGAGTAGGTCTCCACCTCAGGCGAAAACTTCCGCAGGATGTCCATCACCCGGTTCGACATGTCCTGATAGAGGGCATAGTTGCTCGAAAACACCCGAATTCCCTGGCTTCGCACGAGGTCGCGGATCTGAAACAAGGGCACACCCATCTTCACCCCTACGGCTTTGGCTTCGGCAGAGCGGGCCACCACGCAGCCGTCGTTGTTGGACAGCACCACCACGGGTACGCCCTCCAGCCTTGGGTTAAACACCCGCTCGCACGAAGCATAGAAGTTGTTGCAGTCGATGAGCGCATACGCCCCGCCTGCCGGATTCAGGGCCGGTGAATCGTGTAGGTCACTACTCCCCATACCTTGAAGTCCATATTTTCGCTGATCGCAATGGGCGGATACTGGTCGTTTTCGGCGTGCAGTTCCCACCGGGTACCCTTGCGCACCATGCGCTTAACCGTGAAGTCGCCGTCGAGGATGGCTACCACAATCTGGCCTGGCACGGGCTCGATGGAGCGGTCCACGATCAGGATATCGCCGTCGTTGATAGCTACGTCCTTCATGGAGTCACCCTTTACCCGGCAAAAAAACGTAGCGCTTTTGTTTCGGATCAAAAAGGTATTGAGGTCCAGGTACTGCTCGGCACTGTCTTCGGCAGGCGAAGGAAAGCCCGCAGATACGGGAGAGAGGAAAAGGGGGCGCTCCAGCTGGAGCAAAGTCTCGGGAAGGACAACCGTAAGTTGCCCGGAAATAAGTACTGACATGTTCACACGCGTTAAAGTAAAGACCCTGCAATACTAACTATTTTAGTTTTCAAATAGTATAATTACTGAAGAAATTAGCAAAAATGATGCGCGATCAGGTCTTCCGGTCAGGAGTAATTGGCTCCTTGCTCACACGCACACATCGACATATATCGCTAAATAACGCATGATACTTGCCCTAAAGCCCGTTTTTGCTCATTTTGGATCGCAGGAAGAGGAAAAGCATGGACAAACCCCTGAGTGTTTGCGATTCGGGAAAATATTTTTATATCTATCAAAAAATATCACCGAATAGTAGCTAATTCGTATTCCAGAAGCCCAATACATGAGAAATTCATATACCGCAGACTATGAAATGCTAAAACGATCTGTTTTGCACGAAATGTCTGGTAAAGAAATGCTAACAAGAAGAGAAGCGCACTTCTGGAAGCTGCACGACCACCTGAACGAGGTTATTAAATTTTCGGATACAAAGGCACTTGCAGTTATCACCATCTTCGGGGCGGCCATCATCTTTTTTTTCACATACCTGAGTCATTACTTCGAGCAAATCCAGAAGCATACGACCGTGTCGTTTATCGTAATCGCCACCATTCTTTCCGGGCTGGCTTCCATCTACTTCAGTTTTAAGTGCGTGAGTCCGCGGTTTGCGCCGATCAAAAACCTAAGTCCGATTTATTTCCGCCACATTTCGCAGGGCTATTCGCTGTTTCCTGATTTCTGGGAAAAAACAAACGAGATCCTGGCCGAGGAAGATGCACTGGCCCGGGAGATTGCTTTTCAGGTAAAGGTATTATCGGGCATCGCCGAGAAAAAATTCATCGATATCGCCTGGTCGGTGCGTTTTCTCATCTCTACCATCCTGCTCGGTGTGCTGTCGGCTATCTCTATTTACCTGATGTCTTAATCAGAAATAGACCGCTTCCCGACCCATATCCCGCTTCATTTATTTTTGACGCAAAAGGTACCGCACGCCCAAAAAGCCACGCATGCCCTGGTTAGAGGTGTACACGTAGGTGGGGTCGAAGGTGAGCGCGTAAGGATTGCCAGCGGTAGGCACCACTTGCCCGTCGGCACCGAACTGCACCTGCCGGTCGAAGGGGTCGAAAGGCCGGGCAATGGCATTGGCCACAGGGGTAAAATTCAGCAGGTTTTTCACGCCGCCATATACCTCCCAACCTCCCGCAAAGCGCCGGGTTACCTGCAGGTTTTGCACGCTGAACCATGGCGAATACGCAGGGCGGTTGTCCAGCGCGCTCAGCAGCGGCAGGCGCATGGGGCCGTACACATTGCCGGTGTAGTCGAGGCTCAAGGCCAGTCGCGGAAACTGGTATCCGATGCTCCAGGTGCCCGTTATACGCTCGGTGAAGAGCTGCCGCACGCGCTGGCCCTGTTCCGTGAGGGTTACGTCCATCAGGGTACCTCCGGCGATGATCCGCAGGTCTTTCCATACGATATCCACATTCAGCGATATGCCTTTGGAAACCGAATACCCGTCGAGGTTGCTGTAGATAATCTGGTTGGGGTTCGTTTCGTAGTCGGGCACGATGCGGTTGGTAAAATAGGTGTACCAGGTGCTGGCATCGAAGCCGATAAAGCCATTTTTTCGGGTAAATATCCTCGCAACAAAATTGGCGTTTGCGTTCCAGGAGGTTTCGGGCCGCAGCGCCTCGGTAAACACTACCTGCCGGGCCCCTGTGAGCGCGGCGTGGTCTTCGGTAAAGACATTCGCCACCCGGTAGCCATTGCCCGCACTGAGGCGCAGCACCCGCTGCTTATCAGCCGAACTGAGCCGGTAGTTGAGCCTCGGTGTGAAAATATGGCCGTGTACGCTGTTGTAGTCGTAGCGGCCACCTATCAGCAGGGTATTGCGGGCATTGAGGGCGATTTCATCCTGGAAAAAGAGCCCCGGCAGGTACGTAGCCGAAGGCGCATTCCTTAGCCCGTCGCTGCTGGCGGTGGCGGGGGTGTTGTCGTCGTAAAACGTGTAGCGGAGGGCCGTGCCCAGCAGCAGGTCGTGGTGGTGCCCGAGGGATTTGTTCCAGGTCATTTGCCCAAAAACCACATACTGCTGTGCTACATAGGGCACGTTGCCGTAGGCCGCATCCTGAAGATGGCCATTGGCACTGAACTGCAGCTTTATCAGCTCCTTTACCGGCAATTGATACACCCCAAACAACTCCCAGCGACGGGTGCCGATGCTTTCGCCGTAGATACTGTCGCCCCCGCGAAAGGCCGGCGTCCAGTCCATTTCGCCTCCCCAGCGATCTTCGGCCACGTAGCGCCCTGCCAGCGAAAAAATGCGCCCCTGCTTTCGGCTAAAGCTCCACTTGTTGAATACCGACACCCGGTGCTGGAGGGTAAGGTCGGTGAAGCCGTCGCCGTTGTTGTCTTTGGGCAATTGATAGTTGAAATAATTAATGCCCACCAACCCCTGCGCCTTGCTGCCTGCGGCATATTTCACGCCTACGTCCGCATTCAGTTCGCCCCACGAGGTGCCGAATACGTCGGTGGAAACCAGCGGTGCGTGCTCTGTTTTTTTGGTAATGATGTTGATCAACCCGCCTACGGCTTCGGAACCATAGAGGGTGGATGCAGGCCCCTTTACGACCTCCACCCGCTCTATGAGGCTCTGGGGAATGCCCGTGAGGCCATATACCGTAGAGAGTCCGCTCACGATGGGCATGCCGTCGATCAGCACCATGGTGTAGGGGCCTTCGAGGCCGTTGATATGGATATCGCCCGTGCTGCAGATATTGCAGTTCAGCTGAGGACGCACACCATTTACCTGCTGCAACGACTCAAACACCGAAGGCGCAGGATTGGCCCGAAAAAAACAGGCGTTATACACCTCCACGGGCACCGGGCTATCGAGTTTACTCACCTCTTTCATCGTGCCCGTAATCACCACTTCGTCCAGCGACACGTCGGATTCCTGCAAATCAAAGGCTATTTCAGCAGTGGGTTGTGCGGCATCAAGCACCACTTTTTGGCTTTGCGCCTCAAACCCCAGCATCCGCACCGCTATTTCGTGTTCGCCCAGGGCCAGCCCTGCCAGCGTAAAATGCCCCATGCTATCGGTCAGCGTTCCCTTTGCAGCATGTATCGCCTTCACCTGCACCCATTGCAGGGATCTTCCGCCACCAGTTACAGTGCCCGTTATCTGCCCTGTTTGGGCAAAACCATATACCGGTAAACACAACCAAAGTCCTATCCATTGTTTTATAGCCTGCATAATTATTATTTTTAGCAAGCAAAGATATAAATTTAGATTATACTAAAAATAAGTTTTGTGCGACTTTTATTTTTTCTATTTCTCTAAACAAAAAACCCTGCCGGTGAGGGCAGGGCTTTTCTTATCTGAAAAATATCGCCTATCAGAGCAGGATCGGAATCAGGCTCAGGAGGGTAAACTTATTGTCGGTGAAGCGGTACTGGGCAATTCCGTCTTTGCCGGTCATGATCACCACGTCGCCATCCACGATCACGTCATAGCCAAACTTGTCGGTCGCACGGGCCAGCAAGCGGCTGCCTACCCGCTGTGGATTTACATTGTCAAATGCCTTGAGGCCATCGCGGCCATCGGCCAGGAATAGCTTGTCGCCATCCACAGCCAATCCGTGGGGGTTGGTCATGGGGAAAGAAGCAATCAACTGAGGCCACTGCGGATTGGAGATATCTACAACATCCAACTGATTGGCAAAACCATCGCCACAAGGGTTGTCGTCGCCATTGCGGAGGGTAACATAGGCCAGATCGCCATCAGAAACAACGGGGTCGCAGCTGGTCATGTGGCTATATTCGCCTTTAAGTTGCAGGCCACCGATGGCATTCTCTTCATAAATGAGCATACCGGTGCTGGTACCCACAAGTACGCGGTTTTTATCGCCGAGGAAGATGGTTTCTGCACCGCCGCGGCTCGTTGATACGGTAGCAGTAGCTACAGGCTGCGTGCAGGAAGTGGCGTCAAACACCCTGATTTCACTTTCGGTAACTACGTAGAGGTTGTTGTCAGAAACAGCAAAGCGGGACATAGAACCTGCTTTTCCGGGGGTAGCGGGGTTGATGGTGCGGCCATTGTCGTTCGGGCTGAAAGAACCAGTCTGCACTTCGTTGGCTAACCAGGCGGCGGGCACGGTTTCGTCGCAGCCAATCTCAGCCGTAATAAACTCTTGTATCCAGCCTACGACCACACCTTTGGCGGGATCGGCGCTGTAGCCCCGGTATTGGGTAATGTGGGGCAGGGTATTGGTTACGCGGCTAACCAGCGTTGGATTGGCGGGGTCGGCGAGGTCGAACACGAGCAGGTCTTTGCTGCTGTCGAGGTAGAGGTACCCGCAGTGAACGGCGATGTCGTAGTTACCGGGCACGCGTAGAAAAGAAAGCGCCTGCGGGTTTTGCGGGTCTTTGTTGTCGATAATGTGTACCCCCTGGGCCACTTCGTTTACAAAGAGGTAGCTGTCTTTGAGGTAAATTTTTCCGGCCTGGCTGATGACACGTGCGGGCTCTACCTGCACCGCTTGCTCAAATTCTGTTTCGGTCATGTACACCGGCGAAAACCGTGCGTACGTGATGGTGTTGTTGCATTTGTCCGACACACAGCCCGACTGAATAATCAGCAAGGCGGCCCCGGCCAGCAGAAGTAACATGTTGTGCTTCATGGCTTTGTTTTTTTAACGTATAGTAATGGATGTGATAAAACCGCAGGGTATTTATATGCATTTTACGAAATTTATCGCACGAATCCAGACCAAAATTTTTGCCCTATCCCCATTTCCCATGCCGAATATCTTCCGCCCGTTGCTGCTATTGCTCACCTGTCTGCTGCTGGCCGTAGCCGGAGTTGCCCAATCCGGCGAATACGCCCTCAAGCTGAAAAATGGCACCGTGGTCCGCGGTAAGCTGGAAAGCGACTCTGCCAGCAACCCTGTTTTGCTGCGGTTGCAAGGCGGTGCATTGCTTCGTTTCGATAAAACAGAGATTGACACCCTGGGCTTAGCAGATTCATTTTCGCTGGTGAAGGTGCAGGACGCCCCCGTGGACCAGGTGCAGACCTACCGGGTACACAAGCAGGGCCTGTATTTCAACACCATGGGCGGGCTTGCCTTTTCGTCGAACAACTGGAACGGGATATCGGCACGGCCGGTGATTCAGGGCAGCTCGGGCATTCGCCTCACGAAAGAAATAGCCGTAGGCGCAGGGGCCGGCCTAGGTGGTTTTGCGCCATTTGGAGGCATGTTTCAGGCTTTCGGGGAGGTACGCGGCAGCATCGGCCCCGGCAAAGCATCCATCCATTATTTCGGGCAAGGCGGCTACGGCACCCCTATTTCGCAGGGGTGGAATGTAGAAGTATTTCGTGGCGGCACCTACTTTCAGGGAGGCGGAGGGTTTATTTTCCGCAGCTTCAGGGGGGCAGAGCTATACGTGGCGGCTGGTTTTCAGCAGCAAAAGGCATTTATCCGCTACAATACCTGGGACCCCTTCACCGGAAACCAGGCAGTGGTAACAGGCGACCGGCTGTTTCGGCAAATTTTGTGGCAGATAGGCTTTATGCTCTGAGCCTTATACGATATTCAACACCTGCTCCTTGATTTTTTCGAGGTCGTCTTTCATCTGAATGACGAGGCGCTGGATCTGGGCATGGTTTGCTTTGGAGCCAATGGTGTTGATCTCGCGGCCCATTTCCTGAGAAATAAAGTTGAGCTGCTTGCCGGTACTCTCTGGCGACTGGCGCACCTGGTTGAAATAGGTAACGTGCTGGGTGAGGCGCACAATTTCTTCGTTGATGTCCACCTTTTCCATGTAATACAGCAACTCCTGCTCGAAGCGGTTGCGGTCGGCTTCGCCAAGTTTGTTGCGAAACTCTTCGAACGACTGCGTGAGGCGGTCGCGGATCGACTGGATGCGCACAGGGGCCAGCTCCGTGATTTCCTTGAGCCGCTGCGAGATATTGTTGCAGCTGCGGGCGAGGTCATCGTCGAGGGCTTTGCCTTCTTCGCGGCGGTTGTCCGACATGCGGTCGCAGGCTTCCTTGATGGCCGACTCGATCAGGCCCCAGGTTTCGGGGTTTGACTCTCCGGCATCGGTAGGGATTACTTCGGGCAAACCGAGCAAAAACTCCATGCGGATATCCGGCGCAATGCCCAGCTCAACGGCCAGGTCCTGCAGCTCTTTCAGGTACTGAGCCGCCAGGGGCTTATTGATAAAAAGGGTTTGCGTGGCCGTACTGGTTGCCTCCACCGTAATGCTGGCATTGATTTTGCCCCTCAACAACCTGGAAGCCAAGAGGTTACGCACAGGTCCTTCGTACAGAGAATAGCTGCGCGGGAGTTTCAGGATCAGCTCCAGAAATTTACTGTTCAGCGACCTCAGCTCTACGGTTACTTCGAAATGCTCGGAGCGCTTCACCGCTGAGCCAAATCCCGTCATTGATTCTATCATACTTACCTGCTTATGGCCAAAAAATTAATTGGCGGGTTAAAATTCCTGAAGGGGATGGACAAAATGAAGTATTTTCCCATGAATTTTCATATTAACTACTTTTTAGCCTCAGATCGCATTTGATGGATACCGCCATACAGATTAGATTCCTGGGAACAGGGGGCGCCTTTGACTACGAATTGGGCAACGCGTCTGCCTGGGTCAATTGGCAGGGACTGGAGATACTGATTGATTGTGGAAGCACAATTTTTTCGCGTTTACGCACCCTCGAACTCGCCGGAAAAGAAGATTATGTCTTCATCACACACCTGCACGACGACCACGTAGGCAGCCTTTGCTCCTATGTGCTCTACCGCAATTTTGTATTAAAGCACGACCAGAAAACCCGCATTGTGGTGCCTGAGCCAGCTTTTGAAGATGAACTATACCGCTACCTCGCCATCGGCATGACCACGCCTGAGCACTTCGTTACGTTTGTGCAAGCATCGGAAGTGTCGGATAAGCTGCGGGTAATCCCGACCACTGACCGTCATGTGCCGGGTATGCGCAGCTATGCCTACCTGTTTGAGGAGGAGCACGAAGTCCTGCTCTATTCCGGCGACATGGGCGACCCCGATTTTCTGTTTTCGCAGCTGGCGCCTTATGCCGGAAAAAAAATCCGCGTATTCCACGACATGGCCTTCGAAGCTACCGAAGGCGTACACGCGCACTACCGCGATTTGCAGGCAAAACTCCACATTCCGTACCTGGACCTGTTTGCCTACCACCTCGACCCCCGCATGGAGCCCGCCGATAACCAGGTGCCCCTCGTGGCTAATTTTCCCGATCTCCTATTCTGACCCGGCCATGGAAATACAGCTGAGCCTGGCACAGGAAACCCTCCGCCCTTTTTTCGATTCGGTTACGGGCCAATGGACAAGCGAAGCTGAAACGCTCCCCGCCGGTAAATGGGAAGTGGCCGCATGGCTCCACCGCGAACTGGCCGGCGATATTCGCCTACTGGGCCGCTCATCAGGGGTATTTTCGACTGACAATCCACAACCCTGGCACCTCCACCTGCACTGGGGAAACGCCCGGCCGCCTCGACCACTGCTCAAAGAAATATTCAACACCCTGCATACCGGCGGTAGCTGGGTAGAAATTCGCGGATGGGTAAAGGTAAACGGGCAGATTGGCAGGCATATCCACCATCGCCTGGAGGTTATTTAGCTGTCGCGCAGCAGGGCCTGAAAGGCTTCTCCTTCGATAAATTTTGCCAACCCTTCAAACTCATCCAGCTCTGGCAGTAGCTCTGCGTCCATGGTTTTCACTTTGCGAAACCAATCCAGCGCAGCAGATTCCTCCCCCATCAGGGCCTGCAAAGCCCCCGCATGGTAGGCGAGCAGCGCCGACGGCCGGGACGAAAAGGCACTGGCCGCTACCTGATAGCCCTCGGGCGTACGCCCTGATTCGTGCAGCGCATGGGCGGCATAAATGGCAAGGTCTTGGTGAAAGTCGTGGCCGGAAATGAGCTTTATTTGGGCTTGTACCTCTTTGATGCGGTTGGTGAGCAGCATGAGGTCGATCAGCCGCTCGCCGAGGTAGAGCTGCGGGTGCTGGGCAAAGGTACTTTTGGCAAATAAAAATGCGGCTTCGGGCCCTTCGGTAGCATTTAGCAGGCTGATTTTTACGCCGGGGGCATATGAGGCATAGCCGGGGTGCTCTTCGGTGAAAGCCAGGAGTTTTTCTTTATCGCCCATACGCAGCAATCCATAAGCAGCAATGGCGAGGGCGTGGTTGCGCATAGAGCGGCTTTTCAGGCGCGGATACAGCTCCATGGCCGTTTCGTAGGCACTTTGAGGAGCGTAGTCGAGGGAACTGTTGGCCGCCTGAAGGTCAGGAAGCAGCGATTCGTCGCGCAGGCGCAGGAGGCGGGTCACATTGGAGTAGCCCATCCATATCAAAATCAGGCTTAGCCACGGTTCCTTCATCCAAATGGTATAGCACAGCAGCCCCGCAATGAATACAATGGCCACCCACGAAGCCGTGGCCTCCGGGTCGAGCCGTTTTTGCAGGCGCAGCAAATGGTTCAGCACCTGTCCGCCATCCATGGGATAAATAGGCAGCAGGTTCACCGCCCCCCAAAAAAGGTTGATCAGCAACAGGTACACCAGCAGGATGTCGGGCGCTACAAAAATGGCGGGCCACCAGCCTACGGTTGTTTGCACGATCCACACCAATCCGCCGAGGATAAAACCTGCAATAGGACCTGCCAGAGCGATGGCAATTTGCTGACCGGGCTTGAGTTCGCGGTCGGGATCGGGTGCCCAGATGGTGACGCCACCGAGGAAAATAAGGCGAATGCTGGGCTGAAGGCCGTAGTAGCTGATTATGGCCGCATGGCCGAGCTCGTGTACCAGTACCGATATGCCGATCCAGAAGAGCACCTCCAGCGCGGCGCCGGGAGAAAGATTGGCATTGACATAGAGGAGGAGGCCCAGGAGCAAAAAATCCAGCTGAATGCTGACCGGGATTTTTCCCAAACGAAAGTTCAGGCTGGTTTTAGAATTACGACTAAACATCATAAAAAGGGCCTAAGCGAGCCGGGGTTACTTTGCCCCGTTAAACGGCGGGGGCATTTTCTTGGCCAATTTATAAATGAAATGGTCCTGATTCTGCTCAATCTTTATTTCATCCATGATAGAGCGGATGATTGTGAGGCCCAGGCCGCCTTTGGCGCGATCGGAGATGAGCTGATTGAGTTCTTTCCCGGTTTCGTACTGGTCCATGGGAAAGGCTTCTCCGGTATCTTTTATTTCGGCAAAAACAACGTCTGCTTCCCGGTATAAATTCACTTCAATGGTGGCCGAACCGTCGCATTGGTGCTGGTGGATCATGCAATTGGCACAGGCCTCATCCACCGCCAGCACGATCTGGTTAGAGATATCTGTCTGAACCCGAAAATCGAGGAGACACCCCCTGACAAACTCGCGGATGAGGGCGAGATTCGACTTATGGCAGCTTACGCGAATCCGGGCGCTCATTGTATCGAAAACATTTGGGAGGCGGCCTCCTCGGTAGAAACGATAGAAACGAGCTTATCGAGCCCCAGCAGCTGAAACACATGCAATACCCCGGGCTGAAGCCCTGAGAGCACCAGGCTGCCGCCGTGCGATTTTATGTCTTCGAGGTAGGAAATAAACACACCCAGGCCCGCGCTGGAAATATAGGCGACATCGGCCAGGCTCACGTGCAGGTTATAAGACCCTGAGGCTAACAGGCTGCTGATTTCTGCATCCAGAAAGGCCGAAGAGTTAGCATCCAGGTCGCCAGAGAGGCGCAGGGTGATAAATGAAGGGCCGTTTGTTCTCGAAATTTCCATAGACTGTGGTATTACGCTTATTCAGCGTTCAGGGTTAATCTTTAAGTTTGATAACCAGCATGGTAACGTCATCGTCGAGGTCTTTGCTGGCAAAATCCTGCACAGAAAGCACCAATCGTTGAATCAAAGCCAGGGCCGACTCGTGGCCGTAGGTCTTTACCAGTTGCTCAATTCGTTGAAAACCAAACTCTTCGTTTTGCTCGTTGCGGGTTTCGGGGATACCGTCGGTAAACAATACCAGCATATCGCCCGGCTCATACTCCAGCCGGGTAGGCTCGCCGAGGTACGATTCAAAGGAGTCGTCGCGGATAATGCCGAGGCCCAGGGTACCTTCGCTGAGCATTTCCACGCACTGGTTTTTGCGGCGGTACCAAAGGGTGGGGCAATGGCCTGCACGCAGCAATTCCACCGAGCGTTTGTCGGTATCGAGCTCGAGGTACGTAAGCGTGAGGAATGACCCCTTCTGGAGGCAGGCAGCCAGGGCCCTGTTGGTGTTGAGGATAAAGTCGCGCACGCTGATATTGAGCTGGCTCAGCGCCTGAAATATCCCTTTTACCTCCGCCATGTGAAAAGCAGCCTTGGTCCCCTTGCCCGACACGTCGCCGATGGCTATGCGGTACAGGCTGGGGCTGCGCTGGAAGATATCGTAGTAATCGCCGCCCACCTCGTAGGCACTCTGCGCAAATCCTGCAAAATCGACCTTGGGCGACTGCGGCAGCGTGCTGGGAAGCAGTCCCTGCTGAATCTCTTTTGCAATCTTGAATTGCTCACGAAAGCGTTCGTTCTCGATCGATTCCTTCACCAACTTGGCATTCTCCAGCGCAATGCCCGTTTGCTCGGCATACGAAAGCACCGACTGAATATTGAACTCTTCGAAGGCATTTACAGGCTCAGCAGCGAGGTGAATGGCTCCGTAAAATTCACTTCCCGAAAAAACCGGCACCACGAGCAGGCTGCGGTATTTTACCATGGGTGACCGTCCCGGCAAAATACCCCGCCGCATGTTGCGGATCAGGTGGTACTTGCGTTCCTCCATCACCTTGGCCGTATAATGGCTTTCCCCCTTGATCTCGGCAATATCGGCCAAGGTCAATCGCTTGGCTACTTTTACTACGCCGGCTTTCTTTTCAGGGTCCCATATCTCAAACCATGCACGGGCATCGCTGGTGTAAAGGCATACATTGAGCAGGGTGTCGATGATGTCGGAAAAATCGAGCTTCGACTGTATGGCGTGGTTGATTTTGTTGAAAGAAGCGATTTCGAAGGACTTCTGCTCAAACAAAGAGGTGGTTGGCAGGGTAAAAAACAGCACCAGCAACGAGGAAAGACTATACCCCAGAGAAAGGCTCACCAAAAAATTCAGAAACTCTAAACTCACGCCCTCTTTCCACGGATCTCCCAACGCGTCGGGCACATAGCGCCACGCCGCCGTCAGCAGCACAATCTGAATCACCAGAATCAGAAAAATCAGGCCCAGGGCGCGTAGTTTTTGGGTAAAATTCAAGTAAGAAACCCACTTCACCTGCACCACCAGGTAGATAACCACTGCCACCATCGGGCCATATATCCAGTAACGGAAACGGGTAATTTCGCCCAGGTGCTGATCAAACAACAGCAATACCGAAAAAGCCAGTAATACCAGGTAGGCGTTCCAGAACCAGAGCTTTCGTTTGGTGCGGGGGTAAAGAATGAACCGCTGAAACGTAAACACCGCCCCTACCAAAAACAGGGAGTAGAAAAACAACCCGAAGCAAAACAGGGCTCCGGGAAAGTAGGTCATAAGGGTGAGGCCATTCGTCAGCCGAAGCAAAAACAGCACGATGAGCACGCCAACAACGGCCATCATGCCCACAAAAAACAGCTTCCATAGCCGCTCTACTACCTCAAATTTTTCATTGCGCGTGAATATCCGCCCCCAAAGGAGCGTTTGAGCCACAAAGAAACCAGCCAATACCAGCCGATAGGTGAAAGTGCCTACCGAAGGCTCCGTATAACCTATATTGCCGGGCATGGCATCGCTTACATGCATCAGCAGCAGCGAGGTCCACATCACGATATCCAGCAAAATCAGGCTTACCAGCAGGAAAATAGCGGGCAGCCCTCCCGGTAGCGGGCGGAATTTTGACGTAATAAAAGAAAACTGCCGGTTAGGAGTCCGGTGTCGGATGGTCATTAACTCAAATCTACCCAAATTTACAAAACTCTCTGAGTAGCGCTGGCTTCCATGAAAAAATCGAAATATTCCTGGGTCCGAATCAATCCGCAGTGGAGGCAAACCCCTGCCTCCGGCAAGCTGGCGGAGCTACGCCTGAAAGGGAAAACCATTTGCCTCATCGACCGCAACGACGAGCTGTTTGCTATCGGGGGCAGGTGCCCACACGCCGGAGGGCCGTTGGCCGCTGGTTTTTTTAACGAAAATGGCTGGGTCGTTTGCCCCTGGCACCGCATCGCTTTTGACCCCGCTACCGGCAACGGATCAGGCGGCGGCTGCTTTGTGGATACCTACCCCCTCAAAAAAGAGGGTAACCTGCTCTTTATCGGCATGCCTAAACCCTGGTGGACATGGAACTAACCCTTTGGCGCAAGTGTAGCGCTCTTTTTACTTTTCTCCTTACTGCCTCCGCCTCCGGGCTTATGGCACAAACGGCTGGTTCCCCGCCCCTCCGTGCGTGGACTTTTCCGGTGGACACCCATCTTCTGGTCAAAAATGCTCCCCTCGCTTCGGTGGTGCGCTGGACCGCCGATTCGCTTATTTTCCTGGCTCCCCCCGACTCCGTCACCGGTGAGCAGGCCGTGCAGAAAGCCCTCGGCTGGCTCGATGCCATGGAGCTCGCCCATCGCCTGCGCTATGCACCGCCCGACAGCCTCTCGCCGTGGTTTCTGCAGCCGAACGTGGCTACCTACCGCCGCCTCTACGATGCCCGGCCGCACATGCTGCTGCCCGATCCTGAAAAACCCCTGGCGGGCTGGCGGATTGCCATAGACCCCGGCCACATGGCCGGAGACCTCGAAACGGCCCGCATGGAGGGAAAATTTGTGTGCATCCAGCAACCCGACCTGGTCGCTGCTCGTCTGCGCCTCAGCCCTGTTTTCGAAGCTAATCTCACCCTCGCTACCGCCTGGATGCTGCACGACTCGCTCGAAGCCCTCGGTGCTACCGTGCTCATGACCCGCACGGGCCCAGGCAGGGTAAACGGCATGGACTTCGACGCCTGGCGTACGTACCGCATGGAGTCTTTTTTTCAGGAAGAAATAGCCGCCAATAGAATGACTCCGGAAAAGGCCGAATACTTCCGCACCAAGGCCATTCCACAGGAATTGTTTCAGCGGGTGTACAACGCCGACGACCTCCGCCACCGCGCCGCTGTGCTCCAGGCATTTGAGCCGCACATTACGCTCATTATTCACTACAACGTGCATGAGCCCCACCTTACCCAACAGGACAAAAACGATTGCCTGCATTTCACCGACGCCAATTACTGCATGGGCTTTATTCCCGGGTCGTTTCTTTTGTCCGAATTAGCGAATCCCGAAGACCGCGCCGCCCTGCTCCGCCTCATCGGCACCCGCGACCTCGCCGACTCCCGCGACCTGACGGCGGCCTTTGTACGCGCATCCACCCGCGAAACGGGCGTACCGCCCATCGACAACCCCGACGCCTTTTATTACCTCCGCAAATACAGCCTGCCCGACACCGCGACCGGGGTATACGCCCGCAACCTGCAACTCGCCCGCTTGGTAGGAGGGGCCATTTGCTACGGGGAGTCGCTTATTCAGGAAAATAAAGCCGAATACCTGCAGCTCGCCCGGCCCGACATGGAGGTGCATGGGATACAGGCTTCGTCGCGGCTCGAAGCCGTGGCGCGGGCATACCTGCAAGCGGTGAAGGAGTATGTAGCCAGTAAGCCCTGAGGCTCAGGACTGGCGAAGGCTGGCGAGGTCATTGGAAAGTGCACGCACCACGCCCTTTTGCCGGGGATCGTACTGCCAGTTGGTGTCGAAGCAGGCGATCACTTCTTCGTTGGGCCGCTCCGAAAGTACCAGGCTGTGAAACTGGGTGCCCCGCTGCTGCTGGTGGTGGCGGATACGTGCCTGCTGGGCTGCTTCGAAGCGATAGAGGATAAAGTCTGAGATCACGAGCACGTCGGCGTCGCGGTAAGATTCCGATTCCAGCTGGCGAAATACTTCGTGCAGGGCCAGGGTCATGTCGGTACCACTGTGAAACGACATCCGCAAAAAGGCGATCAGGTCGTCGAGCGAGCGGGAAAGGTCGTAGAGGTCGATCGTTTTTACGCCTACCGAAAAATTGATCAGGAAAGCGCGGCGGTTGTCCTGGGCGGCCATTTTCAAAATGGCGAAGCACAGCACCTTGGCAATGCGCTCGGGGTCGCCGGACATGGAGTCGCTCGTGTCCACACAGAGGATGAAAGGGCCTTTTTCGCGCTTACGCACTTTGCGGCTCACTTCGGTAAATTTTTCGGGGTGCGGCTCCAGCCTGCGGTGCTCAAACCGAAAGGTCTGGAGTTCTTTTTCGGCAAATTTTTTAAAGAAAACGGTCTCGGTAAGCGGATCTCCGAGCAGGCCTATTTCGCTGGAAAGCACATGGTTGAGGTCGTCGCTTTCGTGTACGCCGGTGATCTCGGCGCGCTGGTGGTCGTCCTGCAGCCACTCCTGCCGCACAATCACGTTTTCGATCGTTTCCTCCTCGGTAATGAGGGCTGCTTCGCGCATTTTGCCGAGCATATCGGCCAGTTCCCTGAGCGAGTGCTCGTCTTCCAGCAGGTCGCGGTATTTCTCCAAAATATCAAATCCGGCATCTTCCCACAGGCCCCTCGACATGTCCCAATAACGCCCCACCGAATCGGCAAAGGGGGAAATAAGGTCGAACAGACGCTGGTATTCCTGCGCCATGGCTTCGAGGCGTTCCACAAAAGGGGACTCTTCCTCTTCTTCCATTTTCTTCAATTCATAGGCCAGCCGCTTGCCTTGCAGGAGGGCATCCCATTGCGCGAGCAGATCAGCCGTGAGGGCTTCTACCGCCGCGACTTCCTCCACCGACAGCTCCTCCAGGGGGCGCTTGCGGATGAGGGTGAGGTATTTCGATTCGTAAAATTTGGCGGGCAGCTCGTGGTCGGGATAGGCGTAGGTGAGGTAATCGGTGTACACGTGCCAGCGGGCCACCAGCTGCCGGGCGGGCAATACGGAAAGGGCCTCCAGTTTCTGAAATTCTTCGAAAAAAGGATTTTTCTCCTGCACCCGCCGGTTCGACCGCCGCACCCAGTGCAGGATCTCGGTGGTGATTTCGGCAGAGAGCACGGGGCGGCTACGGATCAGTTCCAGCAGGGGTTCCGAGGCAAAGATGCGGTCCAGCACCTGGCAAAAATAGCGGTAGTACACCGACGACAAATCGGGCGGTGCCGGGTGCCGGGGGTCGAGCTTTTGCAGCAGGTATTCGGCCAGATATTGCCGCGAGCGGTGGTCGAGCACCGTGCCGAAAGCGACGAATCGCTCCAATTCTTCCTGAATGCGTTCCTGATAGGTATTGTTCACAAAGGGATAACCGGAAACCCGCATTAAGGTTGCGGAAGTGAAGGAGCAGATGCCGGGGGGCCGGGGGGTGTTACGCTGTCGGGCGATAGCCGGCAGGCTTCCAGCAGAAAGTTGTAAAGGATATGGCCGAGTTTTTCTGCACCCTGAAAATTGGGGTGGGTATAGTCTTTATTGGCTAAAACGGGCTTTTTATCTGCCCAATTGATCATCGTGCCCTCACCGCCCATGGCCTCGAAGAGGTTGAAATAGGCGCAGCCCGTTTGCCTGGCCACTTTTTCCTGGGCAGCCAGAATATACGGAATGCTGGGGTCGGTTTGCATGCGTCCGGCCAGTTTGGTGGCTTTGTCGCTGGCCCCGATAATGAGAAAATCGGCACCCGGCAGCCCCCTGCGGAGATAATTCACCACGCGGGCCAGGGCTTGTTCATAGCCGGTAAAATCGGTCCTTCCGGCATCTACGAGGTTGAGGCCATATTGCAGCACCACGAGGTCGTAGCCGAGCATTCCCTGAAAATCCTGCAGCAGGGTATCAGGTAAATAGATCATTTGCAGGCCGGTATTGCCCCGCAGCGAAAAATTATCGAGGTACACGCCCGTCCAGTCTTCTACGCTCATGCCATACCAGGTGCGGCCCGCGTTGCCCTCAATGTGCAGGGTGAAAGGGCTGCCCGTAGCCGTGGTGGACCATTCGTTGAGGCGGTTATTGCCTGAAAAATCAAGGGTATCGATCGCTTCTCCCTGCTCTATCCAAATCGTTTCTTCGAAAGAATCGACGCGGGCTGGGCCATAGAATACGCGTATCCGGTTGAGACTTTTGGTTTCGGCAAACTCGTTGCTGCCCTGGAGGCGGGTCCAGACCGGGGCATTTCCGGTACGAAACGACTGCCCTGAGATAGCGGCTGCCTGTGTTTTGGAGGGGCGGAGGATGGAATAGCTTTTCCAGTTGGGGGTGTAGGTTTGCCTTATAGATCGACGAAAACCGGGCTCACGGGGAGCCATGCCTACCCAGCCTACGCCCTCGCCGCCAAAGCGCTGCTGCAGCAGGTGGCGGATGGTTTGGGTGACGAGGTCGCCCTCGATCATGGAGTCGCCGAAATACGCGATACGCACTTTGCCTTTATTGGCTTGCAGCCGCCTGAGAGCCGCCGCAAACCGGGGCAATTCGCCCATCGAAGCGGGGGTAACCGGAAAGGTGTCGGTCACTATGTCGAGGGTATCGAGCGCGGCAGTTGCAGCAACGAGGCTATCCAGGCTTGCTTCACCGGTTACCGAAGCAGGTGCTTTCCAGTGTTTGAAGGCCTCCATCCAGGCAGGGTTTACATAGCCCGAAAGGTGCACCCCCACCGCCAGCAGGATAGCTGCTGCGAGGGTAAATAAGCCTTGCCAAGTGAAATTACCTTTGTTGCGCATGGGGGAGCTAAATACTTACTTTTTCGGGGAAAAATGGCGGCAATTCTACCCGGAAGGTATAAATGCGCTGCCCTTTTTTCCTACAGTATATTCCTGCAAGTTCCGGGCGGCGACCAACCGGCGCAATGCCGGATTCTGTAGCTTTGCGTTTCTTTTTCCCATCCATGAAATCAAACCAGCACGCCCCGTCCTCTGCCTACCTGATGCTGCACATTGCGGTATTCCTCTTCGGGTTTACGGCCATTCTGGGTACCGTGATATCGGTTTCCGGCACGGTGCTGGTGTGGTACCGGCTGATGATTACCTTGGTTACCCTGCTTTTTTTTCCGGGGATGCTCACGAACCTGCGCAAAACCAGCCGGAAAGAATTGCTGAAGCTGCTCGGCATCGGGGTGCTGCTCATCCTGCACTGGGTTACTTTTTATGAAGCCATCAAATTTGCCAATGCTTCCATCACCCTGAGCGTGCTGGCTTCCGCCAGTTTTTTCACCTCCCTGATCGAGCCGATTTTTTTTCGTAAAAAAATAAGCCTGACCGAAGCCATCCTGGGGCTGGTGGTCGTTTTCGGCTTCCTTTTCATCTTTGGTTTTTCGGCCGGAAAATACCTCACAGGTATGCTCATTGCTTTATTTTCGGCGGTGGTGGTAGCGCTGGTGGGGGTGCTGAACAAGGTAGTGGTCTCACGGCACGAAAACTCAGTGATGATGTTTGTGCAGTTTTTCGGAGGGTGGGTATTTCTCACCGTTCTGATGCCTTTTTATCACCTGGCCCTTCCCGAACAATCGCTTATCCCAACCTGGACCGATATGGGCTATATCCTGATCCTGGCAGGGGTGTGTACCACTTTTGCCTATACGCTCTGGATCAGGTCGCTACACCACCTCACGGCGTTTACGGCGTCGCTGGCGGTAAACCTGGAGCCGGTTTACGGCATGGCCATGGCGGCATTTTTTTTCAAAGAATACAAAGACCTGAGCCTGGGCTTTTATGCAGGTACGCTCATTATTCTGGCTACGGTAGCCGCCCACCCTTTACTGGTGCACTGGGAGAAAAAATGGCGCAAAAAACCTGCGGATGAAGAATTATTCAACCAAACCTTTCCAGGTCCCTAGTATCCGCACCTTTTTGCCCTGAATGGTCTGGCCCTGCTTCAGGTTTTGCCAGCGGCTGATCGGTATTTTTTCGGTAAAAACCTCCCCTTTGTCGTCGGTCACCTTCACGGTGTATTCCTCGGTTTTCGCTCCTTCGCGCCACGTTTCCGGATCTGTTTTTCCCGATGCCTCCGGCCAATGGGGCTTTTGGTCACCAGCCGATGCCTTGAGCAGGTTTTGCGGATGGGCCACCCACTCTTTGAGGGTATAGCTGTACTTGGTTTGGTACACCGGCACCTGGTCGTAAATAGGTTCCTGGTAAGTTTCCTGGCGGGTTTCGTAAATGGGACGACTGCAGTACACATCTTCAAAATAGCCGTTGCCCATGTCGCGGCTACCACATTTGTAATCTTCGCTGCCGACCTGCACCTCCACATCGCGGGTACGGGTTTCGTAGCCACGCAGCACCTGGTTGTAGTGGTGTATGGCACGGAAGGAGCGGATGTTGTAAGCTCCCGCAGGGGTGGACCATTCCTCGTGCTGCACAGGCTCGAAGTGCATCATCTGCACGGTGCGCTCCCAGCCAAAGCCAGTCACCTGTACATCTACTGTTTTGGGTGCCACCGTTAACCCAAACCAGCCAGCCACGGCAACTAATAGGGTATAAAGCAGCCCGCGCCAGCCTTTGGGCCGCGATTTGGCTTTGGGTTGCTCGTCGGGGTGGAGGGGTCTTTCCTTTTCAGGGGTTTGGTTCGGTACCTCGGCTGAGGCGTATTCGCGGGTTTTTACGACCAGGTCATCCGATTCGGCATCGCGGGGGTTACCGCACGACTTACAATCTTTGGCACTGGCCTTGTTGTGTGCTTCGCAATGGCCACACACCCAGTCGGCCCCTGCCCGGGCTTCACGCAGGGCACGGTCGTCGGTTACGTCTTTTGCATCCTTGGGGAGGTAAAAAACTACATTTTTAGGTCGGGGAGAGCCACAGGAAGCGCATTGGGTTTGTGGACCCAGGTTCCCTTTTTTCCCACAGGTGGGGCAATCCCACCTTCCGACTTGGATGGCCATGTAACGAGCTTTGTGGGGGAAATTTCGCAGTAAGCCTTGGGAGTTGCAAGCACGAAAGCAGATTTATCCTTTCACCAGAAATTCTCTTTCGGCCATTTCGCGCACCGCAGCTGCTACTGCAGGTGCCACCCGCAGGTCAAGCGGGGCGGGTATCACTTCTTTCCTCGTGGGATTTTCTACACAATTGGCAATGGCGTGAGCTGCAGCGAGTTTCATGCTGTTGGTGATACGCGGGGCACGGGCATCGAGCGCGCCGCGGAATATACCCGGAAAACCCAGCACATTGTTCACCTGATTAGGCAAATCTGACCGGCCGGTGCCTACTACAGCTGCTCCGCCTTTGTACGCCTCATCGGGCATAATCTCCGGGGTGGGATTGGCCAGGGCAAAGATGATGGAATCTTTGTTCATGAGGCGAATGTCGTCGGCGGTAAGGAGGTTGCCGGCACTTACCCCGATAAATACGTCGGCATCGTGCAGGGCATCGCGGAGGGTACCCTTGCGGTCGAAGCGGTTGGTATAGGCCAGCATTTCCTGCTTAAAAGGATTGAGGTCCGTGCGGTCTTTGTGAATAATACCCCCACGGTCTACCATGATCACTTCTTTTACCGCAATACACAGGTTGGCGTCGGTATCTACACATTTGAGCAGCTTCGCAATGGCGATTCCCGCAGCACCCGAACCGTTAATCACCACTTTAAGGTCGGCAAAGTGCTTGCCCACCACGTGTGCGGCATTGATCAGGCCCGCAAGTGCTACTACCGCCGTGCCGTGCTGGTCGTCGTGAAAAACGGGGATTCCCAGGTCCTGCAAGCGTTCTTCTACTTCGAAACTACGCGGAGCGGAGATGTCTTCGAGATTTACTCCGCCGAAAACAGGCGCAATGCGGCGCACCGTTTCTACAATTTCGTCGGTGTTCTGCGTATCGAGGCAAATGGGAAAGGCGTTGATTCCGGCAAATTGCTTGAAGAGCATAGCTTTGCCTTCCATTACGGGAATCGATGCTGCTGCACCGATATTACCGAGACCCAAAACAGCTGAGCCATCGGTTACGATAGCCACGGTATTGCCTTTCATGGTGTATTTCCACACATCTTCCGGTTCGGCTGCTATGCGCAGGCAAGGCTCAGCTACACCTGGCGAATACGCGAGCGAAAGGTCGTGTGCGGAGGTAATTTCCATCCGGGACTCGACGGATATTTTTCCCTTGAGCTTTTCGTGCAATTCGAGGGAAAGCTGGTAATAATCGGTTGACATGGGGGAAGGGTACGTTCGGAAAATGAAAAAAAAGCTGAATCCGGAAGGAAACGGCATTAACTATTCGGGGAAATTTATTCAGAAGAAAAAATACGGCTTAAGAGTTGGTTCCACCATGACCTGGTTTCTTTTTTGGCTATCGGTGGAAGTCCCTGTTGCGCATCAAATAATTCCCGCCATTTGTCGATGAGTGGCTTGGATGGCTGCTTAGCTGCGGCGGACACCTTGGAAGCCTCGGCAGCAAGGTACTGCAAAAAAGGGTACGTTATCGGATGACTAAAGGCAGCATGAGCCAGTTCGGCGGAGGGAAAATCAGCAGCGCCCAACAGCCGCTCCGCTTCTTCTTCGAGCCTGCGCAGGCTCAGCGGGGGCAGCGTCACCACTTCCAGCTCCAGGTCAAACGACCGCTCAAAAGCTTCGATGTCGGCCAGGGAAACCTTCGGCGCTCGGTCAGAAACACACAGCAGCGATACCCGGGCATCAAGCGCGAGAAGTTGCAGGGTGGTAAAAAAAGATTCGTCGTACAGAGGATCTGCTCCCGGGGATTCTACGGCTTCGAAATGGTCAAAAGCCAGCACCCAGCTTCCGGCGTGCAGGCGGATAGCCTCCACCCACTCGCCAAGGTCAGCAGGCACTATCCGGGAGCCAATGGCCGCAGCAAGCCCCTGCATGAGCAGGGCATAGTCGTGAAAAAAAAGGGCGAGGTCAACCGCTACGAAACCTGTGCCAGGGGGCACCAGTAGTCGAAGGTCCTCCACCAGCCGCCCACGCCCCTGCGCTTCTGCCCCTACCAGCCGAAGGCATTCACCGGCTTGCAGGCGCTGCCATACCCGCCGGGTGAAGGTGGGCCGAAGCAGGGTATTTTCGGGGCTAATCATACAACGAAGTTCATCAAAAGCGGAAACAGCTCCTAACAAAAATGAAACAGCCGCCCGGCAAGGGGCGGCTGTTTGTGAATAAACGATGCTGGTATATCGCTTACTTATACTGGGCACAAGCCTCTGAGAGGTTTTTGATTTCAGCATTTTCAGGGTCAACGGCGACCAGCTTCTCGATATAAGGCTTTGCTTTCTGGCAACCCATGGCTGCGTCGGTAGGCGAAAGCAGGTACTCGTTGTAGGCCAGGATCACGAGCGAAGTAACGTATGCGCTCTTGTTCGATTTGTCGATACTGGCAGCTTCCGCTACCCGCACGATGTTCTGTGCTGTAGGAACGGTGTACTTGAACTTCTGGGTAGAATCGGCTTTCTCGATCTGGTCACCGGCGCGCAATTGCCACAGGTAACCGGTAACGAAGTCGTCTTTCAACTCGATAACTTTAGAGAATGCTGCATAAGCATCTTCGAAGCTCTTGGAGTAGTATTGAGCCTGGCCCAGCAGGTAGTAGTCTTTCAAAGCCTCTCCTTCTTTAGAACCGATGAATTTCTTCAGGTAACGTGCCTGGAGTCCATACAAGTTGGAGATGGAGTCGGCATCGGCTTTCGCTTTTACAGCTTCTTTGGCCATGTTTCCGTACTCATTGGCTATTTCTTCCCATTTGGCGTTGCGGAAAGGGTTCAACTCAATGGCTTTGTCGTAGTTTTTGTCGGCCTCGTCCAGGCTGCCTTCTTCGCGGAGGATGTCGCCATAGGCTTCATAGTCCTCGTTGATGCGGTACTCGGGTTTCACTTTGTCGAAGTATCTCTCCATGGCAGTTTTGGCTTCTTCTACTTTGCCTGTTTTCAGCAAAGCCAGACCTTCGAGGCGCAGCATGAGGTTATTGGAAACGCCTTCGCTTTCGAGTTTCTTCAGTTCAGCCAGGGCCTGGTCGTAGTTTTCGGCCAGGAAAAGGAACGAAGCGTAGCGAATACGGGCGTTTACGTCGTTTTGGGTCAGCTGCACATACTTCTGGTAGTCGTCACGTGCACGGGTGATCTCTTTGGCGAGGAGGAGGAGTTCACCACGGATTTTGTAAGCAGGTGCAAATTCCGGACGAAGTTGTACGGCTTTGTTGGCAAACTCGAATCCCGTCTGGTAGAAAGAAGCTGAGCTTTCGCCTTTTTTAGCGGCTTCGCGGCCGGCTTCGTACTTCAGTTCGGCCATGGCCACGAGGGCGGGCACGTAATCGGGCTGCAGTTTCAGTGCGCGCTCAAATTCTTCCTGGGCCAGTTCAGGCACATTCTGGGCTTTGTAGTATTTACCCAAAGCGATAAACGCGCGGGGGTCGTTGGGGTAGTCGTCGCGGAGCTTGTAGAGGTAAGTTTTGGCAGTAGCGATGTTGGCTCCACCACATACGAGGTATCCGTCGGCAATGGCAAGCAGTACATCGGGGTCTTTGCCTTTTGAAATGGCAAAAGCACTTTCGAGCATCGCTTTGGCTTCGTCGGTTTTGCCTTCGCGGGCAGTAACCAGGCCAAGCCCGGCGGTACAAAGGGCAGATTTGCTGCGAACAGCTAATCCTTTTTCGAAATAGGACTTTGCCGAAGCATAGTCGTCCTCGTCGTATTCCAGCTTACCCAGCCAGTAGTACACTTCATCCACATTCTTGGGGTCCGTGGCAAGCATGGCAGTCAGCTCTTTTTTAGCTTCTTCAAATTCCTCCCCAATGATTTTATCCTTTACGGCACTCAGGTCAGCCTGGGCGAAGAGGGAGGTAGAAGAAATGAGCATTAGCAGGAAGAACAAAAAGAAAGAACCGTGTTGTTTGGTCATGGCAAAAAATATTTGGTAAAGAAAGGGATGGGTCGCGAGGTTGGGGTGAAGGTAAATAAACGTGTTTCGGGGTAAATATAAAAAAAGGTCGTGTCTCGTCCACCCTTACGGCACAATATCCGTACCCCGGCCCGTATCGGGAAATTTCACGAGCCTGGGAATAGAGTGGAAGGGGGCAAGCCCCAACTTATGGATGATGCGTTGTCCGGGGTCGCTGTCCATATAGGCCACAAACCCCGTGGCAAGTCCAAATCTGGTTTCACAAAGAACGGAGTAAACCGGGCGTCTCCAGGGATAACAACCCGTGAGTAAATAAGACTGATAGGGCTGAAAAAAGTCACCATCAATGGCGCAATCGGCTGTTTCAGGCTTCTGAAGGGCTGCCAGTACGATTCCCTTCCGCAAAGCACGTACCCTGGGGTCGTCCCGGTCGCTAATGAGGCTGTTGCCGATAAAACCAAGCGCGCTGGGATTATTTCGCACATAATCGATGACGCCTGTGGCCGAATCTGCCGAAAAAAACTTCCCCTTGATGGCTCCCTTTATCACGCTGTCGCGCAAAAAAGGTATGATGCCGGAGGTCGGATGATCGGTCACCAGCAGAATTTCTCCCAAAGGACTCGCCGGGTTGAGCTGCTTCCAGGAATGTATTTTACCTGACAATATTCCTGTAATCTCCGAACGAGAGAGCAGGGTGTCGGGGTTACCCGGGTTGGCAATAACGGCAATGCCTTCGTAGGCCAGCTGAGCGTTGCGCACCCGCAGCGATTTCGACTCCAGATAAGCTGTTTCTTCCTTCGAAAGCTGCCGGGTAAGGATAGCCAGTGATATCGAATCCTGATTTAGCAGGGTATCCACCGCCGACTCGCCGGGCAAATAAATGACCCGTATGTGCGCCCGCTGATAGATAGCTTCGAAATTTTTGCGCTCTGCTTCTACCAGTGCTCGCAGCGATTCGTCGGCAACAATCGTAGTCGTACCTTTCAAAGAACCATCGTCACCCCCAAACGCGGTGGTGACAGGAACAGAATCGTTTTTAACGACTTCGGATGTTTGTCCTTTTTCTTTTTCGCAGGAAAAAACCAGCGACATAAGCAGAAGCATTCCACATCCGCAGGTGATTAAGCTATTCACTCTCCATAAGAAACGCCTTTCACCTTTCATTTGTTCACACATAACTATACGATAGATACTCGTTTGTTAAAAATTCCACACGATCTGTGAAATAAATTCAATAAACCGGTCAAAACCGATGAACCCCAACAGCAGCACCGGAATAGCCACCAACAGCATCCACAGATCTCCCCAGCTGTAGCGTTGGGGTGCTGCCTGCTCATTTTTTGCATGAAAATACAATTCTGCCGGCACCTTGAGGTAGTAGTACAACGAGAGCACCGCATTGAGTGCCGCCCAGGCAATGGCTACTCCCCATATCCAACCCACGGTACTGCCGAGTCTTTCCCAGGTAGCAGCAAACACCAGCCACTTGGCGATGAACCCACTCGTGGGCGGCAATCCCGCCAACGACACGAGACATACTGCCCATGCTGCCGACCATCCACTGGCCGATTTGCCCAGCCCGCTCCAACCGCTGATAAGCGCACTGCCCGATTTTTGCTCCGCCAAAAATCCGCCCATGAATCCTCCCGCATTCATCAGCGTGTAGATACCGAGGTAAAAACCCAAGGCTACCCCGCCGGCCCGCTCACCTACGGCAACCGCCATGAGTAAAAAGCCCACATGAGAAATACCACTAAAGGCCATCAGCCTTCGAAAATGGTCCTGCCAAAGTGCACCGAGGTTACCTGCCAGCATGGTTAACATGGCCAGGCCAAGCAGCAACAGCCGGATCATGGGGGCGGCAGGAAGGTCGTTCCAGAAAGACGAAAAATGCCAGAGCGCCCCGAAAGCAGCGATTTTGGGTACCAGCGAAAGAAACGTGGCGGTATAGTAAGTTGCTCCCTGGTAGGTATCGGGCAGCCAGAGCTGGAAAGGGAAAAAACCGGCTTTAAAGGCAAAACCGACCAGGATAAGCATCACGAGCACTATTTGCACAAACTGAGGGGCCGTGGCCAGATTGCCCGCAGCAAAGCCGAGCGAGTGGTTCCACCCATAGACCCACGAGATGCCGTAGAGCATGATGGCCGAGGCAAAAACGCCGTAAAGGAGGTACTTCAGCCCCGCTTCGGCAGCGCGTACATCGCCTTTTCGGCGGCTCACGAGCAGGTAAGAGGGAATGCTGATGAGCTCCAGTGCGAGAAACAAAAGCATGAAATGGCGGGCATGGACCAGCAAAAAACCGCCCAGCAGGGCAGTAATCATCCACACCGACGGCAATATTTGTGATTCGCCTGTTTCGCCGCGTGCCTCCAGCCTGAACTGCAAAAGGCTCCAGGCAGTTGCCAGCACCATCAGTCCCTGCAAGTATCGGCCAAAAGGGGTGGCGGTAACCATGCCTGATTGAACGTCCGCGCCCGGGTGAACCAACACGGCAAGCAAACCAGCCCCAAACAACGCTAATGCGCCAATAGTCAGGTCAACGATCCAGGGTCCCGAACGTAGTACGATGGCCAGTATCAACACCAGCAACCAACCCGCTATAATTAACTCCGGCAACAGGCCGTTAATGGAAAAGTCGAAGCTTTCCCATTGGGCAGTAAACCATTGAATATTCGGCGTATCCATTTTTCCGGCTGGGGCAGTGGGGTAAAGACCGGACGAAAATGTAATATTCTCGCCATTAAACAAATCTGAGGTTCAACAGACTTCCTTAATTTTCACCAAAATCATTTATAGATACCATGAATTGGAGGAGCACCCCCCGGCTGGCAGCCGCAATCGTATTGGCCCTGACCTTGTCAGCCTGTAAAAAAGACGATCCTTTTATCTACGATGTGCCCGCATCCATTCAGCCCTACATCGACAGCTTCGTGGCCGAAGCTCAGGCCCGTGGGGTAACGGTGGACGTAAGCTCGTTGGTAGTAACCTTTGAAGGAAACCTGCTGGGAAATGAAGCTGCGGGCACCTGTACCTTTGCTACGACCGATGCTCCGGGCCATGTACGGCTCGACACCACCTCCAATAACTGGCAAAATAACCTCTCCTCACGGGAGCAACTGGTATTTCACGAGTTGGGCCATTGCCTGCTCAACCGCCGCCACCGTGAGGATGTACTGCCCAATGGCGAGTATGTGAGCCTCATGCGGGGAGCCGGTGATCAGATATACGGCGAGGCCCTCTGGAAAATGAAGCGCGCCTATTACCTCGACGAACTTTTCAACAGCGCACAACCTTCGCCGGTATGGGCAACCACCATCCCAAGCTATGCGCAGCTCACTGGCCTGTCCAAAACGCCTTTGCTGATCGAGGAATTTAACAACAATCAAAACCAATGGAATGTAGGGGTGAGTACCCAGGTCATTGCCCGCATTGCCAATAGCGCCTATTATTTTGAGTCGAAAGTGGAGGGCAATGCTTTTTACACTGCTAGAACCCTCGACATCGATACCACCCGCAATTTTGTGATCGAAACAGCGATCCGCATTCCGACGGGAAATGCTCCGGCCCTGATCCAATGGGGAGGAAACACCCCTTCCGACTTCTACTACCTGGGCTTCTCCAGCGACTCGGTGGTGCTGGCCGGCAACTGGAGTGTAGGTGCCGACCTGATCCGCTCCAGCTCCTTTGATCCGCGCAATTATACAAAGGTAACGCTCTGGCACTCAGGCGATTTTTATTACCTGTATGTCAATGAAAAATACGTAACGGTATTTGGCTACGAGCCCTTCTTTGGCAACAAAGTAGGCTTCTACATTGGCTCCCTGAGTGCCATGGAGGTCGATTATTTTAAGGTAAACTACCTCCCCTAAGCCCTGATTTTAGGTAAATAAGGGAAAAGCAGGTACTTTCAAGGCAGTTAATCGGAGAGTATGGCGTTTCCCCCTTATGCCCCTTTTGTTGCCGTTGTGGTCGGGTTTTTCTTCCTGATTATCGGCTACCGCAGCATCCTGAAACGAGAAGTTTACGACTCGAAAGGCAACGTGCGTACCACCCGCAACCTGGGCTACTACCTGCGCACCACCCTTTACATTGTGTTGGGCATGTTGCTGCTTACACTCTCCACCCTGCTCTTTTATAACCAGTACGGGTTCGCGGGGCTGGCTTTTGTCATTGCAGGATTGGTACTGGTGGCTTTTGTGCTGTACCGTATCCGAAAGTGGCGCAGCCAGTTTAAGAACTACCTTGACGTTCGCCTCAGCAGCCCCCGAAAGATCAACCGAATTGCCGGTGATGCCTGGCCCCTGGCGGCTGTGGGTCCTGTTGCGCAGGTAAACGGGCAGGATTTTCATACCCTGGCGGGCGTTTCTGTCAATGACTATAACCGCAACATGGCCAAACGCCGCCTGGCACGCGAATGGGAAGCACCCAACCAGGAGGCATTTACCGATTTGCTGGACTGGCTCTTCGAAACCGGCCACCGTACGGAATTTCATGGCTTGGTTGACCGCATTTCCCGCATGGGCGAAGAGGAAACCGACCATTTCCTCGAAAGCCTCCACGCAGGCCAGGAAGGCATTACCGACAAGCAGGAAATAGAAGAAATGGCTCACCGCGTGGAAATGATCCGCAACAACCAAGGCCAGGTAAACCAGCAGGGCTTTATGGCCTGGGACCTGATCCGTTTTCTGGAGCTGAGTCGCTGGGGGTTTCTGGCCGGATACATGTCCGACGCCGAAGCACAAGACCGCATGTACACCGCTTCGCAGGTATTACAGGCCCGGTTCGACAGCTGGGATGAACTTTACCGCAACTATCTGCTGGGCATGGAGTTTTGGTCTGTGGTGGAAATGCGCCGCGAAGGACCAGCACTCAAAAAGGCCGTGGAGCGGTTTTTGAAAGATACCAAAGGCCCTTGGGCGCAAATCCCCTGGGGCATGAGCCTCCGTAGCGGCAACCTAAAAAGCTAATTTTAACCCCTCAAAGAATATATGAATCTGGACCTAACAACTGAAAAAGTAAAAGCCCTTGCTGACAAAGGACAAGCAATCGGCTCTTCCATCAAATTTGCATTTACCAGCGGCGAAGGGGTTATTTTTTTGGATGGCAACGGCGATGCCAATGTGGTTACTAACGAGGACAAGGAGGCAGATTGTATTGTAAAAATCTCCATGGACGATTTTACGGACCTCCTCGGCGGCTCCCTTAACCCGATGACGGCATTTTTTACCGGAAAAATAAAGCTCGATGGCGACATGGGTGTAGCCATGAAACTAGGCTCGCTTTTTTCCTAGCGTTTCCGCTCTATCACGTAATCCATCAGGGCTGTCATGGCGGTGCGCACCTCGCCATCCGGAAAGGTATGGAGGTGAGCGGCGGCTTCGTTGGCATATTGGTGCATGACCTCAATGGCGTAGTCCATCCCTCCTTCAGCTTTCACGGTATCAATCAGTGACTGCACGTGCTTAGGGCTGGTGTTGTGGTTTTTCACAATATTGATCAGGCGTCTGCGCTCGGGCCAGGAGGATTTGTTGAGCACATGAATCAGGGGCAAGGTCATTTTCCGCTCCTGAATATCAATGGCTTTGGGCTTGCCGATATCGTCGGTACCGTAGTCGAAGAGGTCGTCTTTTATTTGAAAGGCAATGCCTATTTTTTCTCCAAAAAGGCGCATTTCTTCCACCTGCTCGGGGGTAGCACCCGCCGAAGTAGCCCCTACCTGGCAGCAGGCCGCAAAAAGCGAAGCCGTTTTTTGGCGGATAATTTCAAAGTAAACCGCCTCGTCGATGTTGAGCTTCCGCGATTTTTCCATTTGGAGGAGCTCGCCTTCGCTCATCATTTTTACTGCCTGAGAAACGAGCCGCAGCAGCTCATAATCGCCGTGCTCCAGGGCCATGAGCATACCGCGTGAAAGCAGAAAGTCGCCGACCAGCACAGCCAGTTTGTTTTTCCAAAGCGCATTGATGGAGAAAAAGCCCCGTCGCTCGTCGGAGTCATCGACCACATCGTCGTGAATGAGGGTAGCCGTATGCAATAGCTCGATCAAGGCAGCACCACGATAGGTAGAAGCCTGGATTCCTCCACTTAACTGGGCAGAGAACAAAACGAGCATGGGACGAATCTGCTTGCCTTTTCGCTTGAGGATATACCGGGTTACCCGGTCGAGCAGGGAGGCATTGGCGCGCATGGCCGAACTGAAGTACCGTTCGAAGTAATCCAGCTCCTCGGCTATGGGCGTTTGTATTTCTGAAAGGCGTATGGCCATATTGGATGTAAAAATAAGTGAAGTCCGCGATTAAACTCTTACCTGTTTCAGTTAGTTTATCAAGAACTTGAGTAGGGGAAAATAGCTACCTTGTACATTCATGAATGGACATACCCATTTTTGTATTTGCAGCAAAAATTCAGCTTTGTGCGTTACAGTTGGGTAAGTCAGCATTTATAAACGCCAATATACGATGACCAAACTCCTGAGGCGACTGGTATGGGCACTCGGCCTGCTGGTAGCAATACCCTTCAATAGTCAGGCTACCCACATTGTGGGGGCAGAGTTATATTACGAATGCCTGAATCCCAATACCTATTCCTATCGTCTGACCCTGAAAATGTACCGTGACTGCCTAACGGGACAGGCGCAATACGACAACTTTATCGATGTATTTATTTTCAATGGCCTAACGGGTAATCGGGTACAAACCGTTTCTATCCAGAAACCTGCGAGTACCCCACAGATTCAGCCTACTACCTGGGGTAATTGTGTATCGACGGTGCCCAATATTTGTGTAGAAGAAGCCATCTACACCACCGTCATTACCCTGCCGCCGCTTACGGGTGGGTACGACATTGGCTGGGCCAGGTGCTGCCGCAACGGAACGATTACCAACCTGGCGCTTCCGCTCGAGGCCGGCGTTTCTTTCCTGGCCCATATTCCGGACCCGGGGTTGGCTACCTGCAACAGCATGCCCCAGTTTACCCAGCGCCCGCCTACCTTTTTGTGCGCCAATCAGCTTTTTACCTTTAGCCACGCCGCCATAGATGTGGATGGAGACTCGCTGGTTTACGCCCTCTCCGATCCATATACCGGCCTCAACAATCAGGGATTAGGCGCTGCCAACAACCAGGTGAATCCAGCCAATCCTTCTCCCATTGTGGACCCTTTCACCAACCCCATGGGCCCTCCTCCTTATCAGAATGTAAATTTTAACGCGGGCTATACCTTTACCGACCCCTTTGGCTCGGGCAACTTTAACCTCGACCCACAAACGGGATTTATTACCGTTACCCCTACCCAAACGGGCATCTTCGTGTTGGCGATCTCGGTTTTCGAATACCGAAACGGCGTTCTCCTCAGCGAAAACAAACGCGACCTGCAGATTCATGTGATCAACTGCCTGCCGCCTGGTGTGCCTCCGACCATTACCCACGACCTGAGCGCCCTCAACTCCAGCAATGATACCATCTTCGTGTCGGCAGCACAGCCTTTCTGCTACCCGGTAAGCGTCACCACTACCAACCCCAACAGCGCCATCCAAACCTACACCGTTAATGCCCCCTTCGGCAACGGTACTTTTGCGCCTCCCCTTGCCACCTATTCCTTCTCCGGCACCAATCCTATTACCGGACAAATCTGCTGGACCCCTTCCTGCGTGTACAACAACCGGCTCATTCCGCTCATTATCGGAGCGCGTGACCCCAACGGCTGCCAGAATATCAACGGCGTTTTTGATACGGTGTGGGTGAGTATCACCGCTCCGCCCAATGCCCTGCCCATGCTATCCACCGACCTCTCGGGGCTACAGACTTCGGGCGACACAGTGATTGTTACGGCCAATTCGAACTTCTGCTTTCCTTTTACCGCCAGCGACCCCAATGCCGGGGACATCGTCACCATTACCCCGATTGGTACCGTTTTCACAGGGCCCGGGGCGCCTACGGTTACCTTCTCCGGCCAAAACCCCGTGAATGGCCAGGTATGCTGGACGCCGGGCTGTAGCTATGCCGGGCAAGTAGTTCCGCTGGTATTAAGGGCTAAGGACAACGGTGTTTGTAACCTCAATGGCAGTGTACAAAAAGTGGTGTATGTGAAGGTCATTCCTCCGGTGAATACCCCTCCTGTTATTACGTTTGACCTCTCAGGCAATACCACCAACCAGGATACGATCCTCGTTTCGGCGCTCAGCCAGGCTTGCTTCAATTTCCGCATTACCGACCCCGACCCGGGCACAAACCTCACCTATCAGGGCCTCTGGAGCATTCCGGCGGGTCCGGGGGCACCCGTGCTGACGGCTTCGGGCACCAATCCGGTAATCGGTCAGGTATGCTGGACCCCGGCCTGTACTTATGCCGGGCAGGTAATCCCCTTTATTATCCGGGGCAACGATGCCGGCCCCTGCAACAACCCTGTGGTGGTTTTTGACACGGTATATATTCGCATTCTGCCTCCCCCCAACGCCCCGCCCGTCATTACCGTGAACCTGGCCGGTAATACGGTTTCCGGAGATACCATCAAGGTGAAGGCCCTCCAAGGCTTCTGCTATACCTTTGAGGTAGCCGATGCTGATCCTGGGACGGTTATCACCTTCACGCCGAACTCGCCCCTTTTTAATACCCCTAACGGCCCGACCCTTACCTTCGGTGGTACCAACCCGGTAACCGGCCAGGTTTGCTGGACGCCTGGTTGCGATAGAGTGGGGCAAGTCATTCCGCTCACCTTTTCTGCTTCGGATAATGGCTCTTGCGATGGGCAGCTTTCCGTGCAAAAAACGATTTACATTGACGTTACAACCCCGCCCAACCTGCCGCCGGTCATTACACGCAACCTCGGCAACCTCACTTTTAATGGCGATACCGTTTATGTAGATGCGCTCCAGAATGTCTGCTACTCGCTGGTGCTTTCTGACCCGAACGCGATCGACACCCTCACGCCCATTCTGGGGCCAATTTTTCAGGCAACTAACCCGGCTACCGTTACTTTCACTGGCATAAACCCTGTTTCCGGACAGGTGTGTTTTGTGCCGGATTGCAGCCAGGAAGGAGCCATCATTGAGATTATTGTGGGTGTGGTGGACAATGCCGCCTGCGACAACAATTTTACTACTTACGACACCCTTTATATCAAAGTCAATGACCCGCTGACCATTGCGCCGATTATAGGACAGGACATATCCGGGCTGCCGAACATTCAGGGCGATTCTATTTTCATTGAGATCAACGACGACTTCTGCTACGACTTCTTTGTAAAGGACCTCACCCCCTCCACCGGCGTGGTATATACCTACGAGGTGCAAACCCTCGGCGGTCTCAACATTGGCGGTGCAATTGTTTCTACTGTTCAGCGAAATGACTCCCTTATTGGCAGGGTTTGCTTCGAAAGCGACTGCTCCAATGGCGGCAGCTACTATCGCCTGATCCTCTCCGCCCGCGACGAAGCCGTTTGCCCGCCTTATGACGCGGCTTCGGATACCGTTTACCTGAAAGTAAATACAGACTTTCTCTCCTATGCCGGGCGCGATACCTTCTTCTGCGAAGGCACCGGCGGCGTACAGCTTCAGGTGACCCCTATTGGCGGCACGGCACCTTACTACTACTCTTGGTGGTGCTCCGATACCACCAACGGCGGATGTGGCCTGAGCTCGACCTATATCTCCAACCCCGTAGTCAATCCGACCGACACCAACTACTACTTTGTGCAGGTAACCGATGCCAACGGCTGTACCAGCGAATGGGGCAACCTGCGCGTTGTGCCCTCTAAATTGCCGAGGGTGGACGCAGGACCTGACCAGTACATTTGCTCGGGTGGTGCAGGCGTAAAGCTTAAGTGCATCATTCTCAACCCCCTGGAAGCTCCCGGCCCCTATACTTACACGTGGACGCCGGCCCTGGGCCTCAATGATCCGCATTCGCCCACGCCCATTGCCAACCCCGACACGACCACGATCTACCGGGTGGTCGTAACCGACAACCTGGGCTGTAGCAGCGATTTCACGTCCATTGACCCGCTCAGTACACTTACGGTTTTTGTAAAAGAAAGCCCCGAAGTAGAAGCAGGCAAAGACCAGGACATTTGCCTCGGAGATACCACCCAGATGCAGGGATTTGCGATTAAAGCGGGCCCGAATTATACCTTCCGCTGGACACCCGCCCATGGATTGGTAGATTCGACCAAGGCAACAACCAAAGCCAGTCCGCCTTTTACGACCACCTACTCCCTCGTGGCGTGGTCAAACGGATGCCCCAGCCGTGCCGATCAGGTAACGATCCAGGTGCATACAATTCCGACCATTTCGCTCAGCGGTGCTTTCGAAACCTGCTACGGCGACAGCGTGCGCCTCACAGCCATTGCCGGAGGCGATTCCACCGCTACCTACAATTACCTCTGGTCGCCTTCGCGGGGGCTTAGCGACAGCAATGCTGCGCAGCCCATGGCCAGCCCGGACCTCAGCACCCTCTATGGCCTCAATGTAGTATCCAATTTTGGCTGCAAAAGTGAAAAAGCATTTGTGCCTGTGGTGGTACGGCCTACGCCTATCGCCGATGCAGGCAGAGATACCGCCATTTGCCGGGGCGATACAGTGCTCTTATTCGGAAACCACGTGGTTCGGGGCGGTGTGGCGACGGAGCCGATTTTCTATCGCTGGACGCCTTTCGACGGCCTAAGCAATCCATTTATCCCTACTCCTTCTGCCAGCCCCAGCCAAACAACCAACTACCGCCTGGAGATATCCTCCGGTGCTTGCAGCAGCTTCGACAACGCACTTATTACCGTAGCCGAACCCGTGTCGGCGTCGATTGTAGCAGACACCAACCGCATCTGCGCGGGTGACTCCGTAAGGTTGCAGGCCCTCGGCGGCCTGGGGAGTGCTTCCTATCAATGGTCGCCCGCTGCCTCGGTGGACAATCCACGGGCGGGCGTGGTCTATGCTTCGCCGGGTACCACCACCACGTTTATTGTTACTGTTTCAGAAAATATCTGCTCTGATACCGCCAGTTTACGCATAGCGGTAAACCCCACTCCTGTGGCCGATTACCAGGCTTCTGCGCTAGCGGGTTGTGCGCCGTTTACCGTATTTTTTCAGGAAAATGTAGCGACACAGGCATCCTGGATCTGGGACTTTGGCGACGGATCGGCGTTATCAAACGAAGGCTCGCCTGCCCACACCTTTGACCTTCCGGGCAGCTACCCTGTGCGCCTGATAGCCACGGGGCCCGGCGGTTGCGAAACGCGCTATGAACAAACTGTGGTGGTTACGCCTTTCGGACAGGCCGCTTTCCGTACCGATCCGGCCATAGGCGTACCCGTGGTATTGCCCAATGCCAGGGTATTATTCATTGACGAAAGCCAGGGAGCCATCCGTTATTTCTGGGATTTTGGCGATGAAAATTCTTCTACCGAACCGAACCCTACCCACGTGTATCAGGCAGCAGGCGAATACACTGTGAAGCTCGTAATCACCGACGAAGGGGGCTGTATTGACACCGCCATTCATTTCCCGGTTGTGATCATTAACCCCGACTTGTTTATCCCCAACGTTTTTTCTCCTAACGACGACGGCATCAACGACGGGTTTACGGTGAAATATACCGGGAAGGAAACCTTCGCCATGAAGGTATTTGACCGCTGGGGAAGGCTCATGTATGAAGGCATTTCTGTGGCTCAAAACTCCTGGAACGGCCTTACCAGCAACGGAGCTGCTGCACCCAACGGCGTGTACTACTACGTGGTGATGATCGGCGACAAACCGCTTACCGGAAATGTTACCCTGGTGCGCTAATCGGGGTTAGTTTCAGGAAAAAGGCTGCAATGAAGGGAATTCCCTTATTTTTGAGGAAAATTCCGACCATGCAAAAAGTAAAGCGAATCGCCATTATTTCCCTGCTTTCCATCGTGCTTGTGGGGCTGATCATTTTGTCTGTTACCATTTTCGGAAACTACTCAGATGGGCAACGGGTAGGCCAAGTGGTGAAGTTTAGCCACAAAGGTATTCTGATCAAAACCTGGGAAGGCCAGCTCAATGTAGGCGGCTTCGCAAAAGATGGAGAAGGAGACATTGCCCCGAATGTATGGAGCTTCTCGGTGTATCCCGGCAGCGAAGGCGTGCAGGAGGCCATTTATGGTTCCATGGAAAAAGGATCAAAAGTGCGCCTTTACTACAAAGAAAAATTCATCCGGATAGGAATGCTCGGAGATACCAAATACTTCGTGTACAAGGTAGAAGCCACCAAGGAGTAGCCTTTTCATGATAACCATTGATCAGTTGTTGAATATCCGGGAAAAACATCCCCGGGTAAATACCGATACCCGCAAAGTATCGGCGGGTGATTTGTTTTTCGCCCTCAAAGGCGATCGGTTTGATGGCAACCTATACGCTGCGGAGGCGCTTTCCAAAGGTGCTGCCTACGCCGTGATCGACAACCCGGATGTGGCCGTACCCGGCGACGAACGTTACCTGCTGGTACCAGATACCCTGCTGGCGTTGCAGCAACTCGCCACCGCTTACAGGCAGACTTTTACGGTACCTGTGTTCGGATTAACGGGCAGTAACGGCAAAACCACGACCAAAGAGCTGATTGCGGCGGTACTTTCCACCGAAAAAATCACCCACGCCACCGCTGGTAATTTCAACAACCACATTGGTGTTCCACTCACCTTATTGGCCATGCCCCGCCAAACAGAAATTGCGGTGGTAGAAATGGGTGCCAACCAGCCCGGCGACATTGCAGAACTGGCCGCTATCGCTGAACCTTCCCATGGCCTCATTACCAATGTAGGGGCTGCCCACCTCGAAAAACTCCTGTCCCTCGAAGGAGTGCGTATCACAAAAGGGGCTCTGTTCGACTTTTTACGGGCAAATGGAGGCACCGCTTTCGTTAATCTGGCCGATCACCGCGTAGCCCAAACCGCAGAAGGCATGGCGCCCGTGGTAACCTACGGTACCGACGCAGCTACTTTTCAATGTAAACTCCTGAGCGAAAGCCTCGAAGGCATGACCCTGGAGGTAACGGCCCGCCACTGGCCTGAAAAAGAAATATTCACCAGCCGGTTGGGAGGTGCCTACAACGCCCTGAATATCCTTGTAGCCATTGCAGTGGGCGACCATTTTGGCATCAGCCGCGCAGGCATCCGACAAGGCATTTTTAATTATCTGCCTGAAAATCAGCGCAGCCAGCTCATCGACGCCGGGGCTTTCCGCATCTGGCTCGACGCCTATAATGCCAACCCTTCTTCGATGCGCGCATCGGTGGAGCATGCCCTGCGGATAGAAAAATCGGGCGTTACGCTGATCCTGGGCGATATGCTGGAGCTCGGCGAGGCGGAGAACGATATCCACCGCGAAATGGGCGAGTGGATCAACACCGCCAACCCGCACCTCGTTATCGGCATTGGCCCGAGGATGAAGCACCTCGTAGCAGCCATCACGGGCAACACAGCGTGGTTCCCCGACGGAGAGGCCGCTTTGCCACACTTGGGTACGCTGCTGCAAGGCTCCGCCCTGGTGGTCATCAAAGGCTCGCGCGGCATGAAACTGGAGCAGGTATTGCCCCACTTGTTGGCGAAGCCATAAAAAAAACCCGCACGATGGCGGGCTTATCTTCAGGTCAGGAAACGCTGCGGTTAGCGCCTTTTCATTTTTAACTCCTGGATGCGGTCCATGATATCCTCGCGGGAAAGATCGCGGAAACTCGGCGGCAGCAACTCCTTGGAGGTACACTCCAGCACCGCAGCATAGTTCATCAGCTCGATTTCTTCCGGATAGGTAGGCGGCAGGAAGTCGTTGAAGGTTTTGGCGATGATGTCGATCGTCACCTGATCCAGCCCGAGGCTTGCAGCTTTGAATTTGGCCCGGGTGAGGGCAGCCTCCATGTCGGCACCACTGCGGATCGGAATATCTTCAAAGAAAGTTTCGTCAAATTCTTCCATGCCGATGTAGCTCAGTTTGGTTTTGTGGAGCATCACCTGCATCAATTCTTTTTTCTCCTCGAGGGTTTCGGGATAGAACAAGGCGATATGCTCTTCCGCACGCCCTTGCCGCTTAAAGTCCACAGGCATCAGGTCAGGGCGTGCCGTAACGAGGAACCACACCACGCGACCCCGGTTGTCGGTGTCGCTCATGAAGCTGGCGATCATGGAAAAAATCCGGCTATTGACCCCGCTTCCCCCTTCGTCGGAGCGCGAGCCGAGGTAGGCATCTGCCTCATCGATCATTACGGCTACAGGAGCCATCGCTTTCAGGATCTTGAGCACCTTTTCGAGGTTACCTTCCGACTGCCCCACGTACATTCCCCTGAAGTTTTTAAGCACCACCATGGGTACGCCAATGTCGTTGGCGAAAGCGGTGATGAGGAAGGTTTTACCGGTACCTACCGGCCCAGACACGAGGTAGCCCATGGGCATTACATCGTTTCGGCCAGCTTTGAGGGAGCGTGCGGCATCCTGCAGGTGCTTTTTAGCGAAGGCATGGCCGGCAACGTCTTTGAGCGAAAAACGCGTTTCGACAAACTCCAGAAGCCCTCCGGCTTCGGATTCGATCATTTCTTTTTTCTGGCGGTTGAGCTCGGCATTGGTAAAGGTGAGCTGGTTACGCGCCACTTCGCTCATGATGATATTGAGGTGCACGAGGCCCAGACCGGCCGTATTTTTAGCCAGAATCTCCATCGGCATTTCGAACCGGGCGGAGGCATCGGGCTGCTTTTCAAAGAAATTCTGAATAAATCCAAGCCTTTCCTGTTCAGTAGGGTAAGGCAGGTTTACCTCGTGGGTATAGGGGTTGCGCACATACTGCGGGCTGATATCTGCCACGTTCTCGGTAAGAAGAATGATGGTGAGGTCGGCATGGAGGAACTTTTCTTCCTTGGCCCACTTTTGCAGAAAAATGAGCAGCATCTGCTCGTTGGCGCGGGCAGCATCCTGCACAGGTACGAGATTTTCGGCATACTCCAGTACCAGGGCGATGCGCTTGGGCTGGCGAAGGGATTGCTTGAGTGCTTCGATCTGCTTGCGCAATTTGCTTTGGCTAACGGTGGTTTCTCCTCCGTCAAATTCGGGCAGGTTACGCTTAATGAAGCGGTCGATTAGTTCGTCTTCGCGCTTGTCCTGTCCGCGGTCATTGGCGGGCTTTCCGCTCAATTTTTTCTCAATATGCTTGATCAGAAAGCGTATAAAATCCTGATTAAGCGTGAGGTTGAAGTACGTATCAAGGGCAAAAAACGACTTGGCCGGATCGCGGGTAAGGTTGGCAAATGAGTTGCCCGAAAGCTCATCGAACATTTCCAGGGTAGAGAGAAACTCTTCGCGCATCTGACTCTGGCCGCCGTAGATGCGGTCATCCATGAATTTGAGGCCGGCAGCGCGGTCGAAGTACACCAGCATGTCCTTGTACTTGAACATCTCCTGGTTCAGGAAATTGCGTAAGGAATAGTAAGAAGACTTCTCCTCACGCACTACCCGCACAAAATCATGGATATTGCCGTGAATAATGAACTGAGAAATATTCTGGGAGAGGTATTTGCGCTTGATTTCGAGTACCCATTCAGGCACGATCACGGGAGATTTTGACTCTACCTCGGGGTTAATGGCTTCAGAAGACATAAAGGAATCGGAAAATTAAGGTTGCCGGAAAACGACAGGGGAATTTAGTAAATGTTTTTGGGTTTGGTCTGTCAACAGACATTCTGATATTCAGGGGCATATTTTTACCCCTAATCAGTAGGGAGATAATGGTTATCTTTGTTTTAACAGCAAACGAAAAAAATAAAAGGATGATGCGGAGTATAAAGCTGATGATAAGCCTGATAGGTTGCTTGCCTTTAATTGCTTTTTCACAAACAACAATTACCGATTCCTGGCTCAAAGAAGGTAACTGGTACAAAATAGCTGTAACCCAAACCGGAGTACATAGGCTTGACCGTACCTTCCTTTCCAACCTCGGAATTACCCCAGCCTCTTTCGACCCCAGAAATATACGCCTCTTCACCGGTGTAAGCGGTATGCTTCCACAAGCCAATAACGCCCCCCGCCCAGAAGGGTTGCAGGAAGTATCGATTCAGGTAGTGGGCGAATCAGACGGCCAGTTTGGACCCGACGACTACGTGCTTTTCTTTGCTGAATCGCCCCATGTGTGGAAATACAACCAGAGCCTCGGCCAATATAACCATGAGCTGCACCTCTACGCCGACACCAACTTTTACTACCTCACCGTGGACCGCGGAACGGGTCTCCGGATCACCGAAGCTCCGGCTGTCACACCAACCTATACACCTTCCCAATCCGAAGGACTGACTTACCACGAAGTAGAAACCGACAACCCCATCCACAGCGGCCGCTACTGGCTGGGCGAACTGTTTGACGGTACCCTTCAGCAAACTTTCCCCATTCTGCTCCCCGATGCCGACAAAACGGGCCAAATCAGGGTAACCGTGAGGGTTAACTCCCGCTCTTCAGCAGCTAACTCTTTTCAGCTCCGGGCCGGTAACCAGACCGTGGGTAATTTTTCTTTGCCCGCCGTGGACGTAACCAATCCCGATGCGCGCTATTACCAAATAGTAGAGGTAAACTACACCCTGGATGCTGCTCAGGTAATGAGCAACGACTCCCTTAACCTGACACTCGTTTACAACAAAGGGACCTACTCCCGTGCGCAGGGTTGGCTGGATTTTATCGAAGTAGAATACGACCAGGCGTTTAAATCCACCGGAAAACAACAGGAATTTAACCTGCTGGAAGGTACCACGGCTGGTGCTGTGGCTGGTTTTTCCATTACAGGTGCTACTGCTGGGCAGGCCCTTTGGAACATCAGCTCCCCCCGCAATCCGAAAGCTCTCGCTACTGCCGTGCAAGGCGGAAACGCCACAGCCGCCGTTTCAGCTGATGCACCTGTGCGGCTCTGGCTTCATCAGGCACCTTACCTGACGCCGCAGGCCAAGGGAAAAGTGGCAAACCAAAACCTGCGGTCGATGGACCCGGTTGATTACCTGATCATTACCCATGCTTCACTCAGGCAGGCAGCCGATTCGCTGGCCGCTTTCCATCAGCAGTTTAACCAGCGCTCTACGGCCATCGTAACCCCGGCTGAAATCTATCACGAGTATTCCGGTGGCAAACAGGACGTAGCGGCTATCCGCGATTTTATCCGGAACATGTACCAAAACTCGGGCGGAGTAGCCCCTCACTGGGTGGTTTTGCTCGGTGATGGTACCTACGACTACAAGGGCATTAACCCGTTGACAAGGGGGAAAAACCTGGTGCCTACCTACCAGAGCCGCGATTCGTGGGATCCTGTGGACTCGTACACCAGCGACGACTTCTTCGTGTTACTTGAACCGAACGAAGGTTTTTGGGGTGAAAACTCGGGCCTTTCATTTGACAAAGTACTCGAACTCAATACCCTGGACGTGGCCATTGGTCGCCTTCCAGCGCAATCTTTGCAGGAAGCCCTCGATGTGGTAAAGAAAACTACCCGCTACGCCACAGATGCCCAAGGCAAAGGCTTTGGTACCTGGAGGAACAGGGTCGTGCTCGTTGGGGATTACAAAGAAAATGAAGGCAGCCTGCACATCAGCCAGGTGGACAGCTATACCAACCGTATAAACCAATCGGCTCCTTGCCTGAACATCGATAAAATTTACCTTGACAACTACCCCGTAGAAAAAACGGCCGGCAGGACTCTTTTCCCTGAAGCGAAAAAAGCCTTGTTACGCACCTGGGATGAAGGTGCACTCCTGATCAACTATACCGGCCATGGAGGAGAACAGGCACTTTCGAATTCGTACATCATGGAAAATCCGGACATCGAACGGATGCAGAACTTCGACCGCCTGCCCGCTGTGATCACCGCTACCTGCGAGTTCGGCAGGTTTGACCTGGCGGATATGCAGTCCGGGGGAGAGGCATTGATTATGAACCCCACAGCAGGCGCTATCACGATGTTTACTACCGTTCGCCTCGTGTACTCCAGCCCCAACAAAACCCTAAATGACAAGCTCTACGACAATATTTTCACCTACGATCAATCGCTCGGCAGGTACCTGACCACAGGGGAAACCATGATGCGGACCAAAAATGCCAGCTTTCCCGTTTCATCGCTTACCAACCTCAATTCACGCAATTTTACTCTCTTGGGTGATCCCGGCCTTACGCTTGCACTTCCCAAATACCGGGCACAGGTTGCTACCATTAATGGCCAACCCATCGGCCAGACAGATCAGGACTCGCTTCGTTCGCTGAGTCAGATTACGCTCTCAGGAGTGATCACTGACCCGGCCGGAAATCTGGTATCCGATTATTCCGGAACGCTGGATGCTACCTTGTTTGACAAACCCGCCAAATTCACCACCCTGCTTTCGAATTATGTTTTCTACTGGCAGAAAAACCGCCTTTTCAATGGTAAGGTGGCAGTAACCAATGGTACTTTCGATGTCTCCTTCGTGGTTCCGATCGACATTTCCTACGAGCAGGGTTTGGGAAAATTTGCCGCTTACTTCTCAAATTCAGAAATAGATGGAAACGGCTGCTATAACCGGTTTTTCATCGGCGGAACGGACGAAACAGCAGCAATTGATGCCGAAGGTCCCAAAGTGGAACTCTTCCTCGACAACGACGCTTGGGTGGACAATGCTACCACTGGACCCGATCCCGACCTTTTTGCCAAAGTATTCGACATCAGCGGCATCAATACCACTGGCAACGGTATCGGCCATGAAATTACGGCCGTACTCGACAACGACGAAAGCAACATCCTGATCCTCAACAACTACTACACTGCCCAGAACGACAGCTATCAGGCCGGCACGGTACGCTATCCCATTCAGGACCTCGCGGTAGGTAGGCACACCCTGCGGATAAGGGTATGGGACGTAGCCAATAACCCGGCAGAGGACAGCACAACCTTTTTTGTGGTGGACGATGCGAAAATGGCCATTGCACAGGTGCTCAACTACCCCAATCCCTTTTCTGATAACACGAACTTCCTGATCAACCACAATCAGCCCGGGAAAGACCTGGCCGTTTCTGTCGAGATCGTGGCCGCCGATGGTTCAAGTGTGATCACACTCGATGGCGAGTTTTCGGAAAGTGGAAGCGTGATCCGGGACCTCGAATGGGACGGAAAGACCGCAATGGGAACCCCTGTTTCTGCGGGGATTTATTTCTATCGGGTTACCGTCCGGGAAAAGGACACCAACCGCGTACAATCCGCCTCCAGCAAACTTGTCATCATCCGTTAATTTCGAAATCTGGCATTTTTCCCCATTCCACACTTGCACCAAGCCGAATTAATCCGAAAAGCTTATATTTGTCCCAATTAAAAAGGTAAGGATTACCAATCCTTTGATTTCCACAGGTTGTCTGCTTAGTATATTTTTACTCATTATTCCCGGTCGAGCCTATGAAGTGAAGGCTACTTTCTGTTTTGACTCTTAACACTAATGCAACCTGTATGAGGAAGCTCACGCTTACCGTAGGACTCGCGCTCTGTCTTATTTTTTCTGCGAATACTACTTTCGCCCAGCAAACAACTGCTGGCCAGGATGGTACACGTGTGATTACCACCGCTGTGCCCTTCCTTTTGATAGCCCCCGACTCTCGTGGCGGCTCCATGGGTGAAGCTGGCGTGGCCGTATCTCACGATGCCAATGCCATGTACTGGAACCCTTCGGCCATGGCTTTTCTTGATAACAAGATGGGCTTTGCCATGTCGTATTCCCCTTGGCTTCGGTCCTTGGGTATTCCCGACATCAACCTGATGTACCTCTCCGGCTATTACAATACCGGCAAAGGGGTTATCGGGTCTTCTCTCCGGTATTTCTCTTTGGGAGATATCCAGTACACCAGTATCGATGGTACCGTTATCGGCAACGAAAAGCCGAGCGAATTTGCTTTCGACATGGGCTATGCCCTGAAAGTATCTGATGTGCTTTCGGCCGCTATTACCCTGAGGTATTTTAGCAGCCGGCTTTCCTCTGCAGGAGGAGTAACCGGTGATGCAAAACCCGTAAACTCGGCTTGTGGCGACATTGCCTTCATGTACAAGAAGGATTTCAAAATGCGCAGCCAGGGCCAGGATATTCCGGTTCAGTTTAGCTCCGGGGTAAACATCTCCAACATTGGCCCAAAAGTTTCCTACACCAGCGCTACCGCTAACCAGGACTTTATCCCCATTAACCTGCGGGTGGGTTATGCATTCAAGTTTATGCTTGATGAGTACAACAGCCTTACGCTGACCAACGACTTCAATAAGTTGCTGGTGCCTTCCGAAGGCGGACGTTCCGACAAGCCCCTGCTCGATGGCGTATTCGGTAGCTTTACCGATGCAGTAGGTAAAACCGATGAAAACGGCGTACCCCTCGGAACCGGAGTTTTCGGTGAAGAAATCAGCGAAATCAATACCAGCATTGGTATGGAGTACTGGTACCGCGACCTCTTCGCCGCCCGTTTGGGTTATTTCTACGAAGACCCCGCCAAAGGTGACCGGAAGTTTATCACCATCGGCGCCGGTATCAAGTACAACGTGTTTGGGTTTGACTTCTCGTATCTGGTACCCTTCCGTACCGGTAACCCGCTGCAGAACACCCTGCGTTTCTCACTCAATTACAATTTCCAACCTTACAACTAAGCCTTGTAAGCGAGAAAATAAGTTGCCTGCTTGCCCAACCGCAAGCAGGCATTTTTATTTTTGTAAAAAAGCCTCACCATGCATAAGCGCTACGGCCTTATCGGCAAAAAGCTCAGCCACAGCTTTTCCCGCAATTACTTTACCCAAAAGTTTGAACAGCTGGGAACCGATGCAAGCTATCACTTGTTCGAATTAGCCGATATAAGTGAGTTTCCTGCGCTAATTGCCCGTGAGAAAGGGCTGTTGGGGCTTAACGTCACCATCCCCTACAAACAGGCCGTAATTGCCTTCCTGGACGCGCTATCGCCGGAAGCAGCAGATGCCGGGGCAGTAAATACCATCCGCTTTGTAAACGGCAGGCTGATAGGCTACAATACTGATATCATTGGTTTTCGAGAGTCGCTGCTGGAACTTCTTCAGGGTAATATTCCTAAAAATGCCCTGATATTAGGGAGCGGCGGAGCCTCCCAGGCGATCAAATACGTGCTGAATCAATTGCAAATCGATTTTCAGGTCGTTTCGCGTGAACCCGGAAAAGGAGACATCACCTATGCAGCCCTTGATTCCAAGGTTGTCTCAAATGTCCACCTGATCGTCAATTCGACCCCTCTGGGCATGTACCCGGATGTGTTGTCAATGCCCGAAATCCCAATAGAGGCTATTGGCCAGCAGCACCATGTATTCGACCTGGTATATAACCCGACAGAAACGGCGCTCCTCGCAGCGGCAAAAGCCCGGGGAGCAAAAGTGAGGAATGGCTACGAAATGCTGGTATTGCAGGCGGAAGCAGCCTGGAAAATCTGGAATCAGCCGCTCGACTTGTTATCATAAAACCCCTTGCCCGCTTTTTTGCCGATGCGCCCCGCATCCACCATTTCCTGCTGCAGCCAGCTGGGCCGATAGCGTGGGTCCTGAAAAAAGGACTGGTACAAGGTCTGGCTAACCGAGTGGTTGGTATCGACACCTATTAAATCCATCAACTCAAACGGCCCCATGCGAAAGCCCGTTGCCCGCATGAGTTTATCCATATCTTCGATACTGACAGCTTTATCTTCAACAAGCCGCAGGCTTTCCAGGTAGAAGAAGCGCGCTGCCCGGTTTACCACAAACCCAGGGGTATCTCTTACCGTTACCGCTGTTTTCCCCAGGCTTTCGATCCAGGCCCGGGCAACAGCCCCTAAGGAGCTATCTGTTTGATTAGCAGGAATAACCTCCACGAGCGACATCAGGGTTGCAGGATTGAAGAAATGGATGCCTATTACTATTTCCGGCGTAGAAAGGCCCGCAGCTATACGTGTTACGGGCAAGGTGGAGGTATTGGTGGCGGCAAGTTGCAGGTTGGGAAAACGGTCAAGGGCTTCCTGCATTACCGAAATTTTCAAAGGTAGGTTTTCAGGTACCGCTTCGATAAATAAATCGGCCTGAAAATCTCCAAAATCGGGCCCGGTTGCAAGATTCTCAAGTGCTTGCTGCCCCTGCTCAGGCGTCATTCTCTCTTTGTCAATTTCTCTCCTGAAATACTTTTCTGACTCTGGCTGGAGCAGGTTCATTACTTCCGGATTCAGCTCACGAACAAAAACCCGGTAACCGGATTTGGCAGCGACCAGGGCAATACCTCGTCCCATGGTTCCTCCTCCGGCAATGGCGATATTTTTGATTGGAAAGCTCATCTTTATTTTTCTATATCGAATATCAAAAAAAACGGGACTGACCCGAAGGTAGCCCCGTTAAATTCATGCAATCACCTGATCAATAGCTCCACAAGTGGTGCTCAAACTCTACGAGTTTCTGACGGTGCCATTCTGACTCCTGCAGGGTACGCATACCCTCGCCTGAGATATTGGTTACGAAGCTGTGGAACATACGCAGTTCGAAAACTTCACGCATATTCTTGTATTCAGCATCGTTGAAGCGGTTTTTCCACTGGACATTCTCAAGTGTTTCGGTGATATCCTTGTACGCAAATACACAAAGTGATTTTTCTGGAAGGGTTTCGCCCGGATCAGTCCAGATGAGTTCAACAAACTGAATGTCATACACCATGTCTGAACGTGTTTTGTCAAAGATACGGTCTTCAACAAATTGGATAACACTCTCATAAGGTGCCGGATCGAAATCGCCTCCATTGGTACCCCCTCCGGCAACCGGAGCTGCACCCGTGGAAAGATCATCAGATGCGTCAGCAGTGGGGGTGGCTTCATCGCCACCAAATCCCCAGTCGTCTCCACCAAAGGAGTCGAATCCACCTTCGTCACCACCGGCATCAAAACCGCCGCCATCACCGAGTCCGGCTTCAGCATCATCCAGTGAACTTCCACCCGTAAGGGCAAGATCCAGTTCCTGAACGCGCTTCAACACGTCCTCATAGCTCATGGGCTTGGTAAGGCTATCAGGATGATACGCTACGTATTTTCCTTCTTTCAATCCATGAAACAACGCCATCACCAATCCTTCTTTCTCGCTGAATTGGGACTTATCCAAGTAAAAAGGATTCTCCCGACGAGTAAGTGGAGCATTTATTTTCTCGGTGAGGTCAATGCGATTGACCACCTTTCTACGCCAAAAATGATCTTCGATGCGAGGGGGATTCTGTGCCAGGACTTCTGAAGTACCCAGTGCCAGTAAGAGGCCGGCTAAAGCGAGTTTTTTCATGGAAATGAAAGAATTACTTAACTGTAAGCGATAATGTTTGCTCAACCAAAGAGAATCGTGAATCTTCGATGGTTTTGTTTTCGAAGTTGATACGATAAATCTTGTTGATCTGAATAAATACCTTGGTCCCTGGGCGCGACTGACGCACTTCAGTTCCAAGTGAAACTTCAATCGGCTTGGTGGCATCACGACCCTGGCAGTTCACAGAGTTCACCTTGGTGGGTGGTCCGAGTGAAAGCTGGGCGAGAACGTCAATAGAGCCGATGGTGTAACGTGCATCTGCAGGCAGGTTAGCAGCGAAGTCAGCATCTGGATTTAGCTTTACAGCTACCCGGCTGGTGTTAGGAACCATAGAGGCTCCGTTGTAGCGCTGTCCGTTTACTGCCATGTCGATACCTGGCTTAGGAGGCTCAATAACTTTGTAAGCTACTGTACCGATTTTTACATTTTGCCCGTTGGTGAGGGAGTTAACCGTCACGTCACAGGTTTTACCGGTAGGAACAATACGGAACTTGGTTTTCGACTGCTGGCTCTTGATAACATTGGCATCAGAAGCTGATACCTGTGGATTGTACTGGTCGCCCAGCGCTGGCACGTCGATGTTGATGTCGTTGGCACAGCTGCGATACAGGTTTTGAACAGCAGCAGAGGTGATAACGATTCCAGGCTTGCGTACCACGAAGTCGCCAGACACAGCCAGTGTTTCGAAACCACCGGTAGCTTTAGGTACCTGAATCGAGGCAGAATAACTTTGCTTTCCTTCGTTCTTACCGTTAGGAATCACGCCCCCACTGGCAGGAATACTCAGAATTGCCATGCTTCCTCCTTCTTCCAGCTTAATGCTACCTGAGCCACTGGAAAACTTGGGGGTAATCTGGCTGGAAGACATCGACACGAAAAGACGAGTCTGGAAAGTCAATCCGGCAGGCACCATAGAGGCCATAGGAGCATCAATAGCGATTACCTTGTCAGCTTTGAAAGTAGCCACCCCGAGTCGTTCGTTAAGAAGGTTGAGCAAAGTTTTTTCCTGCTCATATACATCCTGCTTGAGTGCCTGGAGGGTAGCCATGTTGGCAATTGCAGGACCTTCAAACGTGTAAAATTCCCACTTTTTCTTTTCCCCATCCTGGGTGTTTTCCGGGTCCAAGATCAGAACCGGTTGCTGTTTCTTGGATGGATCTTTTACCTGAGAGTTATAAATGGAAGCAATGTACTTACCGTACTCATCGAACGCTTGGTGAAGCGCATACGCTTTGCCATCGCCCCTGCCACCGTTTCTCTCCTGGGCTTCGCCACGTCCAAGCCAATACTGGAGGTTTTTCTCCGTTTCGGCCTTGTTCTCGAGTTCACCTGTTTCGGGGTCAACTTTAATAATCGAATCGCGGATATAGGAAACATGACCATTAAGCAAACCAATCATTTTATCGGTCCGGTCTTTGATCTGATTCAGGGTATCCTTCAATCCAACATTGGATGTTTTACCTTCGTTTTTGACTTCTTCGTCAATTTCAGCTTTCATGTTATCCATAAAAGCCATCGAGGCTGTCTTAGCTGTGTCACCTGAAGCTTTCAGCTTCTTTTCAATTGTTTCGAACGCGTTCAGAATCTCTGCACTTACGTTCATAGCCAGCAGTGCAAGCAACACGAGGTACATCATGTTGATCATCTTCTGCCTTGGGCTCATTTTTCCACCTGCCATGGTAATACTTTCTGTTAGAGGTTGTAAAATTCAGAAAAGTAGGGGGCCTTATTGGGCACCACCAGCCATAGCGGAAAGCATATTGCCGTAAACACCGTTCAGTTTCTGTAGATTTTTGTTCAGGGTACTCATTCCTTGCTTGTAGGATTCAGCATCTTTGCTGGCTTCTACCATGCTGGACATAGCCTCTGACATAGATCCGTAGAACTGGTTGAGAGATTTCAGGTGGGTTTTGGCATCCTGAAGTTCGAGTTCGTAGATAGAGTTCAAGGATCCCAGGTTTTTGGTGATCGTTTGAACCTGCTCGTGGTAAGCCTGGGCATCGGTAGCCGCAGTAGCGAAAGATCCCATGGAGTGAACAGCTACTTCATAGCTTTGGTTCAGGGTAGAGATTTTTCCACTTGCTTCTTTGATACGGGCTGCGTACTCGTTGGTAGCTCCGGCTGCATCGGTAACTGAGCTCAGTTTAGCTACATCGTCATTCAATCCTTTCAGGGTAGAAGATAGCTCTTCGAAAACAGAGCCATTGATTTTGCTGAGAGAATTGGTCCATGAAGTATCAATTGCCGGAGCAGCTGAACTTTCGAAGGTAGGATCAGCCAGTGCCGGATACACACGCTCCCATTCGTAATCCTCAGCAGGAAAGTCGATAGCGGAGATGAGGAACACAGCTGCCTCAGTAAACATTCCGATCTGAAGCATCTCATTTGCAAATTCCCAGTGGAGGATTTTGAAGAGCGCTCCAACAATAACGATAGCTGCTGCAAAACCATAAACGAAGTTCATGATGTTTTTGCCAGCCGTAGATTTCAAAAAGCCTTTTTTCTTTGCCATTAGTAAAATCGTTGAGGGTGAACCTTTTTGTTTGCCTGATAATTGTGCCTGTTGAAAAAAAAATGGTTTGGAGTATAGTCAGGAAGAGGTGTGATAAGGATCAACACACCTGCTTCCTGAATAAGTCTTTAGCGCAGTGGCTTAGAATCCGCCGGCAGCGCCTGAACGGCCAATGACCGTAACTACGCAGCGGAAACCGATAAAAGATTTTGCGGTATCGGCGTACTCGTAGTTACGAGAGCCGCAGGAGAGGAAATAACCGATGTCTTTCCATGAACCTCCACGGTTCACTTTGCGAAGCTTTACGCTTCCGGGGTAACGGTCATCCTTCTTAATTTTTGGATCGTAGTACACGGGGTTGAGGTCGTGTGCATAAGAGTAACCTGTTTCTTCGAAATCGTCTTCACACCACTCAGCCACGTTGCCGGGCATGTTGTAAAGGCCATAATCGTTAGGAAAATAGGAATCAACCGGAGCGGTGTATTCGAAGTTGTCAGCGATATAATCGCCACGGCCTGGCTTGAAGTTGGCGAGGAAACATCCTTTAGAGTTGCGGAGGTAAGGACCTTCCCAAGGATAGAGTTTGTGCTCATAGCCACCGCGTGCGCCGTATTCCCATTCTGCTTCTGTAGGCAGGCGGAAACGTGGCATAGGGGCCAGTTCGCGCTCTTCGCGGAAGGAGTTCAGCAAAGCGGTCCTCCACTTGCAGAATTCTGCAGCAGCGTACCAGTTCACTCCTACAACCGGATAGTTGTCGAAAGCCGGATGCCAGAAATAGTTCTCCATGAGTGGCTCATTGTAGGAGAAAACCATGTCGCGAATCCAGACATTGGTATCGGGCATTACAACTTCTGCCAGAACAGGGTCAATGGTGTCCAGTACCCCGTTTTGTTGGAATGCACTGGTTTCATTAGTAGATGGCCCATAAAGGAACTGACGGTACTCGTTGTTGGTAATCTCAGTTTCGTCCATAAAGTAGGCGCTGATCGTAATCTGCCTGTTATGTGCAATTTGAGAATAGGGAACATCCTGGTCGTTTTGACCCATGTGGAAACTTCCGGGTGGGATATACACCATACCCAGTGGTTGGTATTGATCCCACTGTGGGCGATCAATAACGCCAGTAACTTCCCCGTGATGACCGGTCCCTTTGCCCCCGAACAGGCCGCAACCGTAAACAAGGGAAGCCAGGGCGGTCAGCAAAAACAATGGCTTCTTCATATCTGCGCTGAATTTCAAGAAAAATAGACGTTTGGCTTAGTCTGTAGAGGGGAGAATTGCTTCAATAAGTGAGGTCCTTGTGAGTGATTCGAATTATAATACGCGAGTTTACTCAGATTATTGAGTTCGGTAAAGGTAATTCACTGTGATTTTTAACACGTTTCGTGCCAAACTTTATTTCAGAGCGAACCATTATTTGGGATGTCCCTGACTTGCTTGATTTCACGACGAGGCCCTGCAGAACCCGGAAATGTATAAGAAACGATTATTTCGTGTGTCGCAACATCTCCTGTGGCGTTCAACGCATTGAGCGTATAGTCGTAACTATAAGCCAAAAAGGTCCTGTCGTTAACATTGAAACCCAGAATTGCAGAGAAAGAATCGTTGAAAAAACGGTACGAACCGCCGAAAACAATGGATTTGTAGTCCCAATAGAGGCTCGCGTCCAGCTGCGGAGCAAGGATACCTTCGGTACGTGCGAACACGGTAGGAGTCAGGTGACTTTCGTTTGAAAGGTCAAATGTGTAAGAGGCATTGAAGTAGAAGCTCCGTGGTATTCTTGACTCAATACCGTCTGTATTACTGGCCAATAAATTTTCGATGGAAGGCTCCAGCAGGTCCTGACCAGAAATACCTACAGTAAGTCGGTCATTTAAGCCACGATAGACAAGCCCTGCGGACAGCGAAGGCACAGTACCGGAGAGTGGTGCCTGTGGAACAACGGGATCCGGACCGTTAGCCAGGTCATACCGCCAGTTACCATTCAGGGTTTGCTGCATAAAGCCTGCAGAAGCACCAATCTGGAGAGTTCCTAATTTACCGTTATCCCCAAGGCTGAGGTGATAGGAATAAGCTAGGCTTGCACCCACCCTCGAGAAGGGTCCGAGTTTATCGGCAAGCACATATCCTCCTATACCGCCGCCCAGCCTGTCGGCTTTTGCATTGATGAGGATCGCGGAAGTTTGGGGAGCACCTTCAATACCCAGCCACTGCAACCGGCCCAGCATAGTTACATTCACACCATCTGTAGTGGAAGCAGGTTGCTGCATACCGGCAGCTGCGGGGTTGTACAGAACACGGGTGTAGTTGTACATGGTATTTTGAACAAATACCTGGGCACTGGCTGGCAAAGCAGCAGCAAAAACGAGGATGAGGAGAAGTTTCCGCATATTATTAGGAAGGTAAAAGCTGGGGTATTCTAGCCCGCTCAATATCTTGATTAATTTCTAATTTACCAAGGCAGGGGGTAGTTGCACACATTCTATTGGGCGTTTTAGGCCATTTTTGGGACGAACGCCTTAAATTCTGGATTGTCCGATGGATTTGACATAAGCTTCAATGGCGGCAGTCATGGAAGGCATATTTGGCGAGGGAGCCTCAATGTCCACGTTCAATCCGCTGTTTCGGGCTTCTTCGGCAGTGGTTGGTCCGAATACGGCGATACGGGTATCGCCCTGCACGAACTGAGGGAAATTGGTATGCAGTGCCTGTACGCCTGAAGGGCTGAAAAAGCACAGCAGGTCGTAGTCCTTTACGTTGATATCGGACAGATCGCTTTCTACCGTATGGTAGATCACTGACTCAGTAACATCCATTCCTTTTTCCTTCATGGCGTAGATGAGCTCTGTGCGATGGCCATGGCTGCAAGGGAAAAGAAACTTCTCATTCTTGTGTTTGGCGACCAAAGGCAACAGGTCCATGGCCGTGCGGTCTCCGATAAAGAGCTTTCTTTTGCGGAGCTGAATGTACTTCTGGAGGTACTTAGAGGTAGATTCCCCTACACAAAAATATTTGGTCTCAGCAGGGAACTCCAGGCGCATGTCGGTCATGAGCTTAAAGAAGTGATCTACGGCAATTTTGCTGGTAAACAGAATGGCGGTAAAATCGAGGGGGTTAATCCCTTGCTTGCGGAATTCATTTACGGTTGTTCCTTCGATCTGAATGAATTTCCTGAATTCCACCCTGATTCCATATTTCTCAGAAAGTGACAGGTAAGGCGAGCTGGCATCCGCTGGCGCCGGCTGGGAAACGAGCATGGTGTGTATGGGCTTTGCCGTACTCATAGAAGCCTGATGGTTGACGATGATGAGGAAACCTGAGAAAGAACTTCCTGGGCAAGGGTTTCTCCGAGGATCAATCCATTCTCAGCATGATCAGTAGCTGTTTGTCGAAAAACCCCGCTTCCATCTACAGCTGCTACTCCTGCTGTGAGGGTCAGGCTATCAGCTACCAGGGTAGCCAGGGCAAAAACCGGAGTTTTGCATCCACCTTCAATGCCTTTAAGGAAAGCGCGTTCGGCTTTCACGGCTATTTCGGTGGAAGGATGATTGAGCACCTTTCGGACCTCTTCTTTCCAGGGAGCATCTTTGCGGGCAACTACGGCCACCGTTCCCTGGCCGGCGGCGGGGGTAAATACCGCTCCGGACAATATTTTTACCACGTGTTGTTGTAGCCCCATGCGCTTCACACCGGCGTAAGCAAGGATAATGGCATCGTACGCCCCGGATTCGAGTTTGGCTAGGCGGGTATCTACATTTCCCCGAAGAGGCGCGATGCGTACCTGCGGGCAAAAGTGCGTGAGCAGCGCCTGCCGGCGAAGGGCTGAGGTTCCTACGGTTATTTCGCGCGAGAAATTTTCGGGGTGGATGTCGGGCGAAAGGGCAAGCCAGGCATCGCGGGGGTCTTCCCGTTCGAGGTAGGCGATAATTTCGAGGTCATCGTCAAGGGTTGCCGGGAGGTCTTTGCAGCTATGAACGGCTAAGTCGGCCTTTTGGGCACGCAGCGCAGTATCGAGTGCCTTGGTAAATACGCCCACCGTTTGAAGTTCGTACAGGGGCTTGTCCTGTATTTTGTCTCCCTCTGACTCAATAACAGACACCGTGGATTCCCATCCACTATTTACCAGCATGTTTTTTACCCATGCTGTTTGCCATAATGCGAGTTTACTGCCTCGGGTGCCTAAAATCAGCTGCATCGGAAGGAGGGGTCCTTTTGCGCTAAAACCAAATACAATACGGGAGCGCAATCAGGCCGCAAATATACAAAAAATTCAGTGCTGTGGAAAAAGCGAACATCCGATTCAATCCGAGATAGGTAACATAAATTTGCCTTACAATAAACCCCCCTTCCAACACCACTCCCCCAGCCAAAAGCCAGCTTTCGTACGCGGGTTTTGAGAACAGCAAAAGCGCCGCAGGAAGGATGAGCAACAACTGCAAAGGCAGCACCCCGATGGCATCGAGGTTGAGTCCGTTTTCGTTTAGTTTCCTTTCTCCAAAACCCAAGCTTAATACCACGCGTGCCAGCATTTTGAAAACGATCACCCCCCCGCTGATCACCAATGAACGCAGCACGATGGTTCCGAGCTCATTTCCCGGGTAAATCCATTGAAAAAGCAGCCCCGATCGCCCAAAAGGTTTCAGCCAGGACCAAAGGTGATGATCTGCTATATAGTATAAGGTGACCCCCAAGGCCAGCCCTCCGGCCAGCCAGCGTACCAGCACCAGCAAGAAAGGCATTCCGCCCCCGCCAAGCGAGATCTCGGCCAGGTTGTCGATGAAGATGCGGGGGTTAAACAACATGGACTTAAGCGAAGAAAAAAAGCCGGGATTGAGCAGCTTGAGGAGCAAAACCGTTAGTATAGGAAACAGGATGATCAGAGAAAGTGACCAGGATATGGGCGAAGTGCTGGCAGAATCGCTTACCTCGTCGGGCAGATAGATATTGCCATAGGTGCTGGTTCGGCGCCCTTTAAGGTCGAGGCTGAAAGGAGGGGTAAAGCCAACCTGATCCGCTTCGTAGGGGTAGGCGTTGATCCAGGAGGCCCTGGCGTAGGGAGGTATTTTCCGTATCCGCCTGAAACCCATCTCTTTACACCATTGCTCCAGCTCTTTTCCGGGTTCGAAGAGAAAATAAACGGTGCGGATACGCATGTCCATTACCGGCCGAAAAATGAGGGCCGCCTCTATCTGGTCAAACTTATATCCTTTTGCGCGAAACCAGGGTGCAACCAGGGCCACGGTATCAGCCAGTAGCACTTCGTCCATGATTGGTTTTCTCCAGTTGGCGTAGGCTTCGGCATCCATGCAGGTCACGGGGCGGTGGATACCGCAGAAAGTAGTCGGGTACCAGTTACGACGGGGGCCATAGCTAAGCTTCACCACCACCTGGTTTTTACCCGGCCTAACCACCCCCTCAGGCAGCGACACTACCCAGGATTTAAACGGGTCTTCCCAAAAGCCGAGGTAATGCCCGTTGACAATCAACTCCGATTTCCAGGCAATTCCTTCAAACACTATATATAAGGAGTCCTGTAACGTGTCAGGAAAGATTACCTCTGAAGTATAGGTATGCCATTCCATTTGTGGCAAAGTAAACGGCACCTCCCACACCTTGCCTCCCTCATCTTTCCAGCTTACAGCCTCGAAGGTCCACGGCCGGGGGGCCATATCGGTACTGTCTGCATGGCTGAGCGTCAAATGCAGGAAGCAGGCCATCAGGATGATCGCCGCTTTATAAGGAATGGGAGAGAAAAAAAACCTGAACATGGGTCAAAAATAACCTTTTCCCCGTAGCCTACACAGGCAAACGCAGTTTGCTTTTATCCGTAAGCTTCCTTAAAATTGTATGCTTGCATAACATTTTTCACCTCCTTCCCTTTTTCTCATGGCAGTAGAAGTTCTTGATAAAAAAATCACCCGGCGAGCAATCTGTTTCGACATCAAAACTGCCTGGCTGGCTATTTCGCGGATGTACAACGCGCAGGCCGTAAAAGAAGACATTACCACCAATATCGGGTTTGTGCTGCTGCACATCGACGAGGTACTGGGCACCCCTGCCACCAAAATAGCCCCGCTCATGGGCATGGAAAGCCGCAGCCTTACCCGTATGCTGGCCAAGCTGGAAGAGCGGAAGTTTATCCATCGCGTGCCGGATCTCAAAGACGGCCGCATGGTGCGCATTTTTCTGACGGAAGAAGGCCGCAGAAAAAAGCAGAAATCCAAAGAAGTCGTCATTGGTTTTAATAAAAAGCTATACAACGAAATCTCCAGGGTTGACCTGGACACCTTCTTTACTGTACTCGACAAAATTCACACAATCATCAAATCATCCCCCGATGCTGACCGCAGCTACCAATTTGAAGACTAACCCCACAGCTACGCACCGGTCTATCCGGAAAATAGCGGTATTGGGTTCTGGTGTTATGGGCTCCCGCATTGCCTGCCATTTCGCCAACATTGGTCTGGAGGTAACCCTCCTCGACATTGTACCCCGCGAGCTTTTGCCTGAAGAATCAGCCAAAGGCCTCACCCTGGAGCACCCCGCCGTGCGCAACCGCATTGTTAATCAATCGCTGCAATCTGCCCTCAAAAGCAATCCTGCCCCGCTCTACGATGCCGCCAATGCCTCCAAAATACGGACAGGCAACTTCGACGACAACCTAGCGCTGGTCGCAGAAGCCGACTGGATCATTGAGGTTGTGGTGGAACGGCTGGATATCAAGCAGCAGGTATTTGAAAAAGTAGAAGCCTTCCGCAAGCCCGGTACGCTCATTACCTCGAATACTTCCGGCATTCCGATCCACCTCATGTCGGCTGGACGCAGCGAAGATTTTCGCCGCCATTTTTGCGGTACACACTTCTTCAATCCGCCCCGCTACCTGCGCCTGCTGGAAGTGATTCCCGGTCCGGACACCGATCCGGAGGTAGTGGCATTTCTGATGCACTACGGTGATTTGTTTTTGGGCAAAAAGACCGTGCTCTGCAAAGACACCCCGGCTTTTATCGCCAATCGGGTAGGCATCTATGCCATGGCCAATGTATTCAAACTCGTAGATGAGCTGAATCTCACCATCGAAGAAGTAGATCAACTGACAGGCTCAGCTGTGGGTCGTCCTAAATCGGGTATTTTCCGCCTCAGCGACCTCGTGGGCCTCGATACCACTGTACACGTATTAAAAGGCATCCGCGACAATTGCCCTACCGACGAAGCCCGCGACATGTTTTTGCCCCCTGCTTATGTGCAGGCCCTGATGGAAAAGAAATGGCTCGGCGATAAAACCGGGCAGGGTTTTTACAAAAAAACCAAAGCCGCCGACGGTCAAACCGAGATCCTTTCGCTGGACCTCAAAACCATGGAGTACCGCGCACAGATCCGCGCGGACCTGCCCAGCCTCAAAGACGCCAAAAACCTCGGTGGCCTCAAAGAACGCCTACGATACCTGTTTAATGCCAAAGACAAAGGAGGTGAATTTACCCGCCGTTCGATGCTGGGCCTCTTTTCCTATGTGTCGAACCGCATTCCCGAAATTGCCGATGCCCTTTATCAGATAGACGATGCGATCAAGGCTGGCTTTGGCTGGGACATGGGACCTTTTGAAAACTGGGACCTGATCGGCGCGGCTAAAACCATGGATTTGTTCGAAGCTGAAGGACTGAAACCTGCAGCCTGGGTAGCCGAAATGCTGGCCGCCGGCAATAAATCATTCTATCGAATAGAAGGGGCTGTTCGCCAATATTTCGATGCAGCAAGCGGCACTTATTTGCCCATTCCCGGAGTTGAAAATTTTGTGGTACTCTCGCATCACCAGGACAAAGTGGTGTGGAGCAACAGCGACTGCGGAGTCATTGACATCGGAGAGGGCGTGCTCAATATAGAGTTTCGTTCCAAAATGAATACCCTGGGCGAAGGTGTGCTACGGGGCATCCACAAAGGCATCGAAATCGCCGAAAAGGAAGGCTACAACGGCGTGGTAATCGCCAACGATGCTCCCGACTTTTCGGTTGGTGCCAACCTGCTGCTTATTTCCATGATGGCGATGGAGCAGGAGTGGGAAGAGCTGGACATGGCAGTACGCTTTTTCCAGCAAACCTCCATGCGTATCCGCACCTCAAGCGTACCTGTAGTCGTTGCTCCACAGGGCCGCACACTCGGTGGTGGATGTGAATTTACCATGCACTCCGACATGGCAGTAGTCGCTGCCGAAACCTATATCGGCCTCGTGGAAGTAGGCGTTGGCCTTATTCCGGGAGGTGGCGGCACCAAAGAACTTGCCTTACGCGCCGCGGACCAATACGCACACCAGGGCCACATCGGGCAAACGCTCCTGATGGAATCGCTGATGCACATTGCTACTGCGAAAGTAGCTACCTCCGCCGAAGAAGCCCGCAAAATGGGCATCCTGCGCAACACCGACCGGGTGTCGATCAACCTGGAGCGCCGCATCCGCGATGCCCGCCAGGCTGTGTTGGAGCTGGCCGAAGCCGGATATACGCCTGTTGCTCCGCGCAAATCCATCAAGGTACTGGGCCGCAACGCCCTGGGAACCTTCATGGCAGGGATTGCAGGCATGCAGTATGGCTATTATGCCTCGAAACACGATGCCCTCATTGCCGGCAAAGTGGCTTATGTTATGTGTGGTGGCGACCTCTCCGGAGAAGAAAATTACGTGTCAGAGCAGTACCTGCTTGACCTCGAAAGGGAAGCATTCCTCAGTTTGTTGGGCGAACGCAAAACCTTGGAACGCATTCAGCACACCCTCAAAACCGGTAAACCCCTCCGCAACTAAGCCCCTCATTCAACAATAAACTTCTCATGGAAGCATATATCATTACTGGATTTCGCTCTGCCGTAGGCAAATCGGGCCGCGGGGGCTTTCGTAACTACCGCTCCGACGACCTCGCCGCCGATGTAATCAAGCACCTCGTAGCCAGTGTACCAGCGCTGGACCCCTCGCGGGTCGATGACCTGATTGTGGGTTGCGCTGTGCCCGAGGCCGAACAAGGCATGCAGATGGGACGGCTGATTTCCTTGCTTTCTCTGCCGCAAAATGTATCGGGCATGATCGTAAACCGCTATTGCGGTTCAGGATTAGAAACCATTGCGATTGCAGTAGCAAAAATCAAAGCAGGCATGGCCGATTGCATTATTGCAGGTGGCACCGAAAGCATGTCGATGGTGCCGATTATGGGCCACAAAACGGCGCTCAACTACCGGATAGCTTCTCAGCACCCTGACTGGTACCTCGGCATGGGCCTTACTGCCGAAGAAGTAGCCAAGGACTACAGCATTACCCGGGAGGACATGGACGAATTTTCCTACCACTCACACCGCAAAGCCCTTGCCGCTATCGAGAGCGGCAGGTTCAAAGACCAGATTGTGCCCGTGCAGGTAGAGGAGATATTTGTAAATGAAAAAAATAAACGTGCGACCAAAAACTTTGTGGTCGAAACCGATGAAGGTCCGCGCAAGGATACCAGCATGGAAGCGCTGGCAAAGCTGAAGCCTGTTTTTCGAAACAACGGAACCGTAACAGCCGGCAACTCCAGCCAAACCTCCGACGGTGCAGCTTTCGTGATCGTGATGTCGGAGCGCATGATGAAAGAGCTGAACCTTACCCCTCAACTGCGGATGGCTGGTTATGCCACCGAAGGGGTTGATCCGCGCATCATGGGCATGGGACCTATCGCTGCTGTACCCAAAGTACTGAAGCAAACAGGGCTTTCGGTACAGGACATTAATCAGATTGAGCTGAATGAAGCCTTTGCTTCACAATCGTTGGCGGTGATCCGCGAGCTGGGCCTGGACCCGGCCAGGGTAAACCTGAACGGAGGAGCCATTGCTCTGGGCCACCCCCTTGGCTGCTCCGGCACCAAGCTTACGGTGCAGCTGATGAACGAACTTACCGCTAGAAACGAGCGCTACGGCATGGTGACCGCCTGTGTGGGTGGTGGGCAAGGCGTAGCGGGTGTTTTCGAGCGAATGAATTAAGGTTTGACTACTACGCGTAAAGAGCCATTCTTCGGAGTGGCTCTTTTTTTTAAACAACCAGAAATTTTATCATCTATATTTTTCGATATGTTAATATTCAATCCCATTTTCCTCACACATTCACATAACGCACCCAATATTTTCGTATATTACGAAACTTAATATAAACCTATGCCAAAGTATCAACCCGCTGTTCGCAATGCGAGCGAGAAATTCAAAAACCAACGCTTACGCACCATGCAGCGTCAGAAAGTTTCAGCCGAACTGAAGCCAACTACCCCGGTTTATCCGACCAGTGCAGAACTTGTTCGTCAGCTTACGGAAGATTAACGACTATTGGTCTTTCTTCTTTTTGCCTTCCTTAGGAGTTTTTCCTTCTCAGGCTTCGTTGGCTTCAATGGCTTTCCTGAAATAGGATCTACCGCATTGACTGATTTGACAATGTGCTCAGGGTCAATGGGGAAATAGAGGGTGAGGGTCGTTTGCTGTTCTGTGGACAAGCCCAGATCTCCCCTAAAGTCGTATAAATCGCCCCATTCGTATATTTTCTTTATCTTTTTTGACTCAAGAAACTTCCCGGAAGCCTTGAGGTCGCCCCCGCTGAGCAGTGAGTTAACGTTTACTGGCAAAACAAGCACCATGTCTGGCTGCCCACCTGTTACCTCAAATGTGCGCTGAAGCCCCGGGCGATTGGGCATTTTCTCCGTAATCACGCTCGCTATTTCCTTTACGGTAAATAGTTGCCCGTTGAGGGGCTGCACCTGATAAGAGAGCACTACCGCATCGGGGTTAATCAATTGATAACCCAGCCATTTCACCGAAGCTGCGGCCTCAGGGGTCCCGTTGTGGTAAATTTTCCATTGAGCAAGGGATACTTCTTTGTCCAGGTAAGGATATCCTACCATTGCGGGTGGTAACAGATCGGGTGCCCAAGCAGTAACGAGCTGGCAGGAAGTGGTATCGTAGGCCAAAAACATATCGAGGTGCAAAGCAAAGCCGATCCAGGCTGGCTTGCGATCGAGCTTTGGAATCAAAAACGGATAATTACTGGCAGTCTCTGTTTGGGCAAAACCCAGACTAGTAATAAAAAACAAAGCAATCAGGGTAGCTCCAGGCCTAAACTTATTCATGGATCGTGTTTTGCCCAAAATTGATGGGAATTGTGGTAGTAAACAAAGCGGAACCAATGAAAAACCCCGCCACAGCCCAAACGAACCATGACGGGGCTTCACTTTCTTTGATTATAATCCCAAAATCCGCCGATTGGTTGCCTCATCGGCACCGCTTCCGGCAAAATCATCGAATGCACGGGAAGCTACTTCGATGATATGGCTTTCGATAAAAGGGGCACCTTCAGCTGCTCCCTGCTCCGAATCCTTGATACAGCACTCCCACTCCAGCACCGCCCAACTTCCGTAACCGTATTGGGTGAGCTTGGAGAAAATAGCACCGAAATCGACCTCGCCATCGCCCAGTGAACGGAACCTGCCGGGGCGATCGACCCAGCTCTGGTATCCTCCGTACACGCCGGAGCGCCCACTGGAGAGAAATTCAGCATCTTTCACGTGGAAGGCTTTGATCCTTTCGTGGTAGATATCGATAAAGGCGAGGTAATCCATCTGCTGAAGCACAAAGTGGCTCGGATCGTAGTTGATGTGGCAGCGGGGATGATTGCCCGTGGCAGCGAGGAAACGCTCGAAGGTAACGCCATCATGGAGGTCTTCTCCGGGGTGCAGTTCGTAGCAAACATCCACGCCTGCTTCGTCAAAAGCATTCAGGATCGGGGTCCAGCGCCTGGCGAGTTCTTCAAATGCTGTCTCAACCATGCCCGCCGGACGTTGGGGCCAGGGGTACATGTAGGGCCAGGCAAGGGCTCCCGAAAAAGTAACGTGAGCATTCAGGCCCAAGTGCTGGCTGGCTTTCGCCGCATACATGAGCTGCTGGGTCGCCCATTCCTGGCGGGCCTTAGGGTTGCCATGCACCGATTTGGGGGCAAAACCATCGAACAGCTCGTTGTAGGCAGGGTGCACCGCAATGAGCTGGGCCTGCAGGTGGGTGGAAAGCTCGGTGATCTCTACCCCTGCATCCTCGGCAGCACCTTTCAGCTCGTCGCAGTAGTCTTTGCTTTCAGCGGCGAGTTTCAGGTCCATGAGGCGCAAGTCCCAGGTAGGCACCTGAACCCCTACGTAGTCGTAGTCGGCTGCCCATTGGCAAATGGATTCGAATTTATTGAAAGGGGCCTCATCACCGAGAAACTGGGCGAGGAAAATAGCGGGGCCTTTGATGGGTTTCATAAAGAGAAATGAAATAGCGGGTGAAAGGGGGAGAAATCAGGAAAAATGGTGCCACTTATGTTCTGTTTTGCTGGAATCGACCACCGCCTGAATGAATTCCATGCCACGAACGCCGTCTTCCACAGTCGGGAAATCGAGGTCAAACTCATTGGGCGCTTCGCCATTGAGGCGTTTGCGTACGGTGCGGGAGAAATTGCGGTAGATGCTGGCAAAAGCCTCAAGGTATCCTTCGGGATGACCGGCCGGGATGCGGGTATGCGCCCGTGAAGATTCGCTCAGGTTGCTTCCCCCGGTTCTGATCACACGAACGCCATTTTCCTGGTGCTTGTGTAAGAGGGTATTGGGCTCCATCTGATGCCATTCCAAACCGCCGTTGTCGCCATATATGCGGATATTCAGGTTGTTTTCTTCGCCGTGGCAAATCTGGCTGGCGAACAGAATGCCTTTGGCGCCATTGTCAAAACGCAGGAGCACACTGCCGTCGTCGTCGAGTTGGCGGCCAGGTACAAAAGCGGTCAGGTCAGCACACATACCGGTTATTTTCAGGCCGGTGATGTATTCGGCGAGGTTTTCGGCATGGGTACCAATATCTCCCATGGCTCCGGCGATGCCCGAGCGGCTGGGGTCGGTGCGCCATCCTGCTTGCTTCGAACCCGTGGCCTCCACGAGGGTAGAAAGCCATCCCTGAGGATATTCGACCACCACTTTGCGGATATGGCCAATGACACCCGTGCGCACCATGTGCCGGGCCTCCTTCACCATGGGGTAGCCGGTGTAGTTGTGGGTAAGGCCAAAGGTGAGGCCCCTAGCTGCAACCAGCTCCTGCAAGGCAAGGGCTTCTTCCATCGAAAATGAAAGCGGCTTATCACAAATGACCGGAAAGCCATGCTCCAGAGCCATTTTTGCCGGAGGAAAGTGCATGTGGTTGGGGGTAACGATGGATACAAAATCCATGCGTTCGCCCACGGGGAGCTCTTTTTCAGCAAGAATCATTTCGCTGAAGGAGCCATAGCAGCGGTTTTCGGGGAGGAAGAAATCCTGACCAGAGAGACGTGATTTTTCGGGATCAGAACTGAATGCTCCGCAAACGAGTTCTATTTCGCCATCGAGGGCGGCAGCCATGCGGTGAACAGCGCCAATAAACGCGCCTCTTCCGCCGCCAACCATGCCCATTCGCATTTTTCTATTCATGGGGGTTATTGAGGGTAATGGATTTCGGATTCAAATTAGGAAAATTTAGGGCAGGTGGAAGCAGTAAAATCATCCTGAACGCCCATTCCTGTGCTATTTGACAAATCTCAACTCAGGATCAGTCCTGTCAGCCATTCCCCTCAAAACTATTTTCCTGCCTCGTTGGCGAATACAGGTAGAATTGCGTAATTCTTCCTAAAAACCTACCCAACCATGAAAGACCTGATCAAAATCGCCACTGCGGAGACCAACGTACGCGAAACGCCCGGCCCTGACATCAATCCCCGTATCCGCGCCTATGCCGTAAAAGCGGGCCTCGATTGGTACAATTCAGACGAAACGCCCTGGTGCAGTGTGTTTCTCAACTGGGCAACAGAAGAAGCCGGGCTGGAGCGCAGCCACGATGCCCGAGCCGCCTCCTGGACAACAATCGGTATCGGCATTACCGATCCTGAGCCGGGCGATATCGGCATGTTTGCCCCTACCTCCGGCGCTCAAAACATTACCCATGTGGGTATTTTTATGGGATACAGCAACGATAAATCGCGCATTTACCTGCTGGGAGGCAATCAGTCGGATGCTGTAAATATTACGGCTTTCAGGGCAGACACCCTCGTGGGCTTTCGCCGCCTCCGCCCCGTAGATGGAATTGAACTCAATGCGGCCAATCAACCCGTAACGGCCACCTTACTTCGCAAAGGCGACCGGGGGCCCGATGTTGCCGATTTGCAGGATGCCCTCAAGCTGGCGGGATATCGCCCCGGAACCAGCGATGGTATTTTCGGGGGGATGACCGAATCGGCCATCCGCGCTTTTCAGGAAGAGGTGGGCTTAGCTGTAACGGGAGTTTTTGACGGTGCTACCAGCCAGCAACTGAAAGCACGCTTGCAGACCCCGTGATCTTTCCCGAAATTTCGAAAATGGTAAAAGTGCTGTTTGTTTGCCTGGGTAATATTTGCCGCTCTCCCCTGGCAGAGGGTATTTTTCTGGACAAAGTAGCCAAAGCAGGGTTAGCTGACCATATCGCCGCCGACTCCTGCGGCACGGGAGGCTGGCATATCGGAGAGTTGCCCGATCCGCGCAGCCGCGAAGTAGCCCGTGAACATCAGGTGGTGCTGCCTTCGCGTGCGAGACAGCTGGAAACGGCTGATTTCAGCGAATTTGACCTGATCATCGCCATGGACGACAGCAACCTCCTCGACCTTCAACGGGAGATGAAAAAGGTATATTCGCCCAAAGCCGCCCTGTATAAAATGCGCCATTTCGATATCCAGGCACCTGAAGCCGATGTTCCGGACCCGTATTATGGCGGCAAAAATGGCTTCTATGACGTGTACGACATGCTGGACCGCTCGTGTGAGGACCTGCTGGCATTTATAAAAGAGACCTACCTCACGGGTAAGCCCTAAGGTCAGTCGATTTTCTGTACGCGAATAGCTTGCGCTTCTTTGCCCGCTTCATCCATTAACCGTACGAGGTAGACGCCATTGGGCTGTGCACTGAGATCGAACCGAAGGATAACCTGGCCGGGCAGTTGCGCTTGCTGAGTAGCAATACCCGTATTTCTTCCTGCAAGGTCAAACACAGATGCTTGCAAAACCGCTTTACGGTCGCTGGTAAGCTTAATTTCCACTTGGTCTTTGGTCGGGTTGGGGTAAGCCTGCCAGGATACCTCGATCAGCTTTTCGCTTGAAACATTGGTGTTGGCTGACGGCTGCTGAAATCCTTGCGTGAGCAAAAAACTACCGGCACTTACCGTAGCAGTAACGGCTTCGCCTACGGTGAAGGAGACCTCTCCTCCGGCAAAGGAGCCCACACCTCCTGCAGATCCAATAACGGAACGCTCAATGGTTTGGGCGGAAAGCATGGAAAAAAGGGAAAGCGTAGGTAGAAAGAGTGTTATTTTGTTCATTATTCGAAAACAACGAACTTTGAATTAAATTTCCAAAGAAATAGCCGCTCTTGTAAGCACTTTGCCTATTTTATCTCATGCGCAATCGGTAGTTCGAATACGTAAAAGCTACGGCATTACTTGTCTGAAATCATCGGAAGTGCCGGATGAGGAAGCACAAAGGTTTTCTGCCCTTGAGGATTAAAGGCCGGCTTGTAAGCAGATCGGTTTTCAGGAAAACCCTCCTTAGGAGGCACAAATTCAGGAGAATTAGTCTTGGGTAATTCGCTTGCCTGCGTCAACAAGGCCCCAACTTTGGATGAAACCGCGCAAGGCTCAGATGATTTGAGGCAAACGGAGACTTTAAGTGCTCCTGCTGCCATGACCTGCTGGGCCATCAGGCTACTGGTGGATACAAAGCATATCAGCATTAATCCAAGAGCAAATCTGATATTCATGGTATAAACTACTTAAAACATTGCCATGAGGCGGGGGGCGCCACAAAGCTTAATCATATCAGGGTTCGGCAAGCAAGATGGTTATGATTTATGAAAAATCTGTGTCCGCAATGTTAATTGTGATAAAATGCAATTGACCCGGAAATAAGGCCGTCTTCAAATTTTTCTTAAAAACCGACAACCCTGTTTATATTAGAATTAATTACCCTAAATAACCCATGGCGCAAGAACCCACAACCACCAAAAAAACTTTCCAGCCCTACATTTCGGCAAAGGACTTCATTCCTGAATTTACGCTACGAGCGGTAATCCTCGGCTCGATCTTCGGGATTGTGTTCGGAGCCGCAACCGTGTACCTGGGCCTGAAAGTAGGACTTACCGTAAGTGCTTCCATCCCGATTGCGGTACTGGCTATTTCTGTTTTCAAAAAAATGGGAAATGCCACCATCCTGGAGAGCAATATTGTGCAGACGATAGGCTCAGCGGGCGAATCAGTGGCTGCTGGTGTGGTTTTCACCATTCCTGCGCTGCTCTTTCTTTCGGGCGGGCGCGACTACTTTCAGTACTTCCAGATCTTTGTGCTGGCCCTGGCAGGCGGTATTCTGGGCACCCTGTTTATGATTCCGCTGCGCCGCTCGCTGATTGTGAAAGAGCATGAAAATCTGCCCTACCCCGAAGGAACCGCCTGTGCCGATGTGCTGGTGGCGGGCGAAAAAGGGGGAAATCTGGCCCAAAAGGTATATTACGGATTGGGAATCGCTTTTCTCTACAAATTGCTGATGTCGATCATCGGCTTGTGGAAAGACGTGCCAACCTATATTTTCAAGCGGGGATCAGCCCTCCCCAACGCTACCCTGAGCGGCGAAATCACCCCGGAGCTCCTGGGTGTTGGCTACATCATCGGACCCCGCATTTCGGGCATCATGGTTGCGGGTGGCGTGCTCAGCTGGATCGTGCTTATCCCGCTCATTACCCTGCTTGGCGACAACCTCCTCACTGTTTTTCCTCCCGGAGAAAAGCTTATTTCTGAAATGTCGCCTTTTGAGATTTGGAACAAGTACATCCGCTACATCGGTGCCGGTGCGGTGACGTTTGGCGGCATCATGACATTGATCAAAACCATGCCGACCATCGTGCGTGCGTTTGCCGATTCGTTTAATGACCTACGCGCCAATGCCGCCAACAAAGCCAGTGGCGTGGAAGTACCCCGCACCGAGCGCGACATTCCGCTGGTATGGGTGCTGGTGGGCAGCGTGGTGCTCGTTTTGTTCATCACCCTGATCCCAAACGTTCCGGTCAATTTCCTTTCGGCGCTAATGATCGTGGTGTTCGGCTTTTTCTTCGTCACGGTATCGTCGCGCATTGTAGGCCTGATCGGCTCCTCCTCCAACCCCATTTCGGGCATGACCATCGCCACCCTGATGGCTACTTCGCTTATTTTTGTGGGAATAGGCTGGACGGGTGATGCCTATCAACCCATTGCGCTGGTGGTCGGCTCCATCGTTTGTATTGCTTCTGCCAATGCGGGCGCTACTTCTCAGGACCTAAAAACCGGCTACCTGGTGGGTGCCACCCCTTTCAAACAACAGCTGGGACTCCTAATCGGGGTATTGGTATCGGTGATTGCGATCGGTTTCACGCTGCTGCTGCTGGAAAAAACCCTGGGCATAGGCGAAGTTACCGCCGAGCACCCCAACCCGCTTCCTGCTCCTCAGGCTACGCTGATGGCGACCGTGATCAAGGGCCTGCTAAGCCAAAATCTTCCCTGGGGCCTGGTGCTCATTGGCATGGGTATTTCGCTGGTGATGGAATTGTGCGGGGTGAGCTCGCTGGCATTTGCCGTGGGTGCCTACCTGCCGCTTTCGTCCACTACGCCTATCTATGCCGGTGGCCTGGTGAAATGGCTGATAGAGCGGAAACAAACGAACAAAGAAGAGGAAAGTGAAATCGGCCCTGGTGCCCTTTTCAGCTCGGGCCTCATTGCCGGTGGCGCCATTACGGGCATCATTATCGCCATTTTTGTAGGGACTACTGTTGGCGAAAAAAGCCTCATGTCGTATTGCAATACCGGGCTGGGAGAGTCGATGGGCGCGCTGGGCGACCTCACCGGAATGCTCATGTTTGTGCTGCTGGGCTTTATTCTGTGGCGGTATGCAAATGCCAAGAAATAACGATTTCCGAAAAAACTTCGGGCCAACTACCCGGACTATATTCAAACATGGAAAACTACCCTGAACCTGAATTCATACGGCCTCCTTTGATTCCGCCGAGAGATTGCAGTGAAAAGGTGTACCGCATGCAGTTTGATATGCTGATGGCGCTGAGCAATGAAGAGCGCTTCAAAATCGGGCTGCAAATGATGGAAGATGGCAGCCGCCTCATGCAGTCGGGCGTAAGGGCCCGATTCCCGAACGCTACCGAAGAGGAGTTTCAGATAGAAATGCTCCGGCACCTGAAGCGCATGAACCCTGAAAAGCTGCATTGGGTGAAAGTATAGCAACGAAAAAGGCCGCCCTAAAACAGGACGGCCTTTTTTAATTCATACACGCGGAGTGCTTATTTGTCTCCGGTCCTGTCGATCATTACCTGGCGAAACTGCTTTACCATAATGAAAAGTAATACTGCCGCGAGGGTAGCTCCTGCAAAGTTGATGAGGAACACCACGTATTTATTTTCCAGGGTAGAAACCACGCCCAGCACCCCCGACATTTTGTTGCCGATGGAGGTGGAGAGAAACCAACCACCCATCATGAGGGCTGTGAGGCGGGGCGGACTAAGCTTGCTCACGAGCGAAAGGCCCATCGGACTGAGGCAAAGCTCTCCGATGGTGATGACGCCATAGGTAGCGAACAGCCAGCCGGGTGATACCTTGTGGGCACCGTTGCTGCTAACATACACCGCGCCCAGCATGACCAAGGTCGAAAAACCCGTAATGAGCAATCCCCACGCGATTTTGGCAGGGGTGGAGGGCTCTTTTCCTTTGGTACGCAAAAAGCTGAAAAAGCCCACAACCACAAAGGTGAGCAGTACCACAAAGAAGGGGTTCAACGACTGAAACAGCTCGGTAGAAACGAGGCGAAGGCGCTGGTTACCCTGTGGCCATTGCTCTGGGGGCAGGTTTTCGAGGTAGGCATCGGGCTTTTCGCCAGGAGCAGGTGCAGCTACATCCTGAAAAAATCCGAGGTTGTTGGATTGGTCACCCTCAATAACCGACACCTGGCGTGTGGTATTTTCTTCGGCCCAGGAGGTGAGGACATTTCCATTTTGGTGAAAAATAGCCCAGAAGATAATGACCACAGCAAATATGTACAGTAGGGTCCCGATCGGCTTTTTGTCCTCGGCAGACGCATTGAGGTAGGTACGGAGGTAGTAATAGGTAACCGGCAGACAGGCGAAGAGGAAAGCGTCGGTAGTGGCTGATCCGAAAATATTGCTGCCAGAACCCATAATCAAGCTGGGAACGAAGTAACCGATCAGCGCAGCGAAAATAGCCGGCACAAAGATGGTGAGCATAATTTGCTGCATCGACATGTCCTCGGGATTGGTAGGCTTGACCACATCCACTTCTTTCACCAGTTTTTGGTTGGAAAGGAAAATGGCCAGACCGATAAACATACCCACACCTGCCGCCGCAAAGGCCCATCCCCAGCCGTAGCTATTGCGCAACCAGGCAGCCACGAAATTGCAGACAAACGCGCCTACGTTGATGCCCATGTAGAAGATATTGTAGCCCCGGTCCTTTAGGTCCTTGTACTCCGGCTTGTTGTACAGATTGCCGAGCAGGGTAGAGATATTCGGCTTAAAAAATCCGTTGCCAATAATGATAAGCCCCAGCGCAATGAAAAAGGAAGTTTGGCCGGGAACAGCCATGAGCATATACCCCAGGCCCATGAGGGTACCACCGATAACGATGGTGCGTCGATAACCCATAATGCGGTCGGCGAACAATCCACCGATAAAAGGCGTGAGGTACACCAGAGCGAGGTAAGTGCCATAGATATCGTTGGCGGTTTTGCCATTAAGACCGAGGCCTGTCTGGCCGGGTTTTTCACCAGGGCCGAGGGCCAGGGAGTCGGTCATGTACAAAAACAGGATACCCAGCAGCAGGTAATAGCCGAAGCGCTCCCACATTTCAGTAAGGAACAGCATGGTAAGCCCCTTGGGGTGTTTGCTGGAAGTTTGGCTCATAGGTAATCGAATAATTGAGTAAGTGGAAAGTCCCGTTTTGTAAAACTAATCTGAAAAATCTATTTGGCAAATCAGGCTTGGTGCTGGTCCGGCATCGAAAAAACCAGAGAAAATTCGCTGACAACTGAAATCGAAGGTGCTGAAGCGGCTGATTTTCCGATATTTGCACCGAGGAAAGTCCGGCTGCATGAATTTTTTGTCCCATTACTACATAGACCGTACATACGAAGACAGCCTGTTCTTCCTGGGGGTTTCTACTCCTGACCTGGCCTCCCTTTTCCGGCGTGATTGCCGTATCCGCCCACATATGCTTCCTCCTGCTCCTTCACGGGAAGAAGACCCCCTGATGCATAGCTTTCACCAGGGTGTTTCAAGGCATTTTGAGGCAGATGCCCTCTTCCACAGCTGCGATTTCTTTTTCAAAGAAACGCACGACATCAGCCAGCGCATACGGGAAACGATACCCGATTCCGGCAAAAGCCGACCCTCATTTATTGCCCATATTGCCCTGGAGCTGATTCTGGACCGCATCCTGATCAGCCATCACGCTGATCTGATCCCCAACTACTACGGCCATTTTTTAGCGGTAAATCCCGAAGTTACCGCACGGCTTACCGAAAGGGCCATGGGTCGCAAACTCGATGGCTACCCTAATTTTCTGAAATCATTTGTAGCCAGAAAATCGCTTTATCACTATCAGGAATGGGAGCGTACGCTCTTTATCCTTTCCAAAATAGTGGAAGGGGTGCGCCTGCCCGGTGAATTTATTCGCCACAACCTGGCCTTCCGCGAATTGCTGGAGGCCTACGAAGCCGACCTTGCACCCCGGGCAGAAGCTGAGCTATTGACGCTTGCAGGACAATTGAAGCCTTTGTAAAGCGTTCTTTTACACGAGCCGTGTAAGGTGTATGATTAATGGGATTGGAAATGGTACAAGGGACCTCTAAATTTGGTCTTATGAGGGTTTGCGTCAACCACTAATCCCGGTTAAAACCCTGAACAGCAACGGATACAGAGCGGGGAAAAATGAAAAAATTTATATTAGTATGTTTGCTGGGTGTGGGCTACACCGGCCTGATGCAGGCACAAAACACAGCCGAAGCCCGCAAGTACAGCAACGATTTTCTCAAAATAGGGGTGGGAGCCCGTGCACTGGGCATGGGAAACACCCAGGTGGCTATTGCAAGCGATGTTACCTCCGGCTATTGGAACCCGGCAGGGCTTGCCAGCCAGGACGCCATCGCTTACCCTGAGGTGTCGGCCATGCACGCGGCCTACTTTGCCAATATTGCGAACTATAACTACATCGGATTTGCTATGCCGCTCGACAACGAAGGCAACCGCAGGTTTGGGGTTACCTTTATTCGCTTGGGGGTAGATGATATTCCGAACACCCTCAAACTGGTAGAGGAAGACGGCTCCATCAACTACGACGCCGTGCGGTCGTTTTCTTATTCGCAGATGGCGGCCCTGCTGTCTTATGCCTGGCGGGTAAAATCGGTTCCCGGCTTGTCGCTCGGAGCCAACCTCAAAGTCATTTACCATGGAATTGGTCCTTTTGGCAACGGATGGGGCTTTGGCCTCGATGTAGGCGCCCGCTACCAGCACAAAGGCTTTATGGCAGGTCTGGCCGTAACCGACGCTACCAACACCTACAACGCCTATACCTTCAATACCGAAACCTTTGCCGCTGACTTCATCAAAACGGGCAATGCCGTGATCCTGAACTCGGTAGAAGTAACGCGCCCAGCCGTGCGTACGGGCATTGCGCAAGACTTTTCGCTTGCTACCCGCATGAAGCTGCTCGTGGGAATTGACGCAGATATGTACTTCGACGGTCGCCGTGCCGGGGCTATTATCGGCAATAATACCATCAGCATCGACCCCAAAGCAGGCGTAGAACTGGCTTATCTCAACTCTCAACTCCGGAAAGTAGCTTTTCTCCGAGGTGGATTTTATAACCTTCAAAACGTGGTAGATGAAAATGGCGCAGACGTGACCGGCGTGTTCCCTACTGCGGGGGTAGGCTTTGTGGTGCGCAACTTCACCATCGACTACGCCCTGGCCAACATTGGCAACTTTTCGCAAAACCTGCACTCTCACGTTGTTTCCCTCAAATTTCACATCCAATAGGGTTTTTCTTCCTGCAATACCTATTCATCAAATCAGCACATGAAATTGAGTACTTACCGTTACCTGCTCCTGCTGCTCCTCATTGGATTGACGGGCCGCACTTTTGCACAAAATTTCGAATATGGCAATGCCTGGTATAAATCGAACCCCAATGCCAGCTACGTTAAACTGGTAGTAAAGGAAGATGGCATTTACCGGGTTAGCCTTCAGGACCTCTTTGCAGCCGGCCATGACCTCTCAAGCGTAGATGCTACCCGGTTGCGGTTATTTTACCGGGGAGAAGAAGTGCCGATTTTTGTATCAAGAACCGGTACCAGCCTGGTTTATTTTGAATTTTTCGGGAAAAAAAATGACGGCCGGGTTGACTCTGTCATGTACCGGCATCCGCTAACGGGCGCACACGAGGGCGATCTTCAGCCGAGCAAAGAAATAAGCCTTTTCACCGATGAATCGGCGTATTTCCTCACTTGGGGCACCCAGCCGGGCCAAAGGCTTTTTTCCGTTTTCAACCCCGCTTACGGCCAATTTACAGCTGAAACGAGCTTTCCCTATGTTGCACGCAAGGAGTACAAGCCGAACCAGGCTGGCACAGAATACATAGTAGGCGGCGGCGGCACCTACGACCCCAACTATACCCTGAACTCTGACTATGTTACCGGCGAAGGCTATGTAGGAAACCGCTCGGCCAATGGCGGATATTTTGGTATTGGCGAGCCGGTAACCGTAACGATTCCCACGCCCCTGGCGGCCAGCACGGGCAACCCTATTCAGGTTCGCACCCGGGTTTTTGGCCGTTCCAATACCGCCCATATTCTGCAGGTAGCCGTCAATGGCAATACCAGCAACCTGGTTCTGGATACTGCCACCACCTCGGGGGTTTATATCAAAACCTTTACGCGAAACTACACCGTTGGCTCAAACCTGACCGCCAACACCCTGCTTACCTTTAGTGCCAAACGCGAAACCACCGACAACAACAACGTTTGCTGGAGTGAAATTCGCTACGACCGTCAGCCTGACCTCGCCGGTGACTCTATCGTTTGGATCCGCGATTGGGACAAAACCACCGAAGCCTATTTCCGCTTCAACAATATGCGTGGTCAGGACACCCTATTTGCCTACGACTTCACCAACCGTATCCGTCACAAGGGCCTGATAACCGGCACAGGCGCTACCCGCACGGCCAACATGGTACTCATTGGCTCCAACGATACCCGTGACGTATATTTTGCTTCGGACAAAGCCATCAAGAAACCAATCATTGCAGAAGCAAAGCTTAACCGCCTCTTCGACGTAAACAATACCGCTGATTATATCATCATCACCCACCGCGACCTTGCTGCTTCAGCCCTGGCTTTTGCACAATACCGCGACACCGCTACTGTGAACGACGTGACCGTAAAAGTGGTGTACACCGATGAGATCTACGACGAGTTTGGCTATGGGTCCATCACCCCCTGGGCCATCAAGCGCTTTTGCAAATATGCCATCGACAACTACCAAGTGGCGCCTAAATACTTCATGCTTTGGGGAAAAGGCACCTATGACACCCGCAGGGCCGATTATCCAGTGGTGCCGACTTACGGCTATCCGGCTACCGACTACGAATTTGTCGGCCACTTTGACCCTACCAGTATTAGCCTGAGCCCCGAAGCTGCCATTGGCCGCCTCAATATCTACAACGATACCGAGGGCCTCGCTTTCCTCAATAAGGTAAACGAATACGAGCACCAGCCTTGGGATGTATGGATGAAGGAAGGGGTATTTTTGGGCGGAGGTGCTACTGCAGGCGAGCAATCAGCCATTGAAGCAGGATTTTCGCAGATGGTTACAGACTTTGCTGCTCCTCCAACCGGCGGCGGGGTATATTATTACCAGAAAAGCTCCTCCAACACCATAGACCCTACCACCGCTACCTACCACGATGAAATTTCGAAAGGGGTATCACAATTGCACTTTTTCGGCCACTCTACCAGCAATATCCAGGACATCAATATCCGCGAGGCCTACGAGTACTACAACGTGGGCCGCTATCCGGTCATGATCGCGATGGGTTGCTACGGCGGTGACTTTGCAGGGGAAGAAAGCTTTGGAGAAAGGTGGGTAAAGACCCCCAATAAGGGCTCTATCTGCTATATCGCTAACTCCAGTGCAGGCTATCTTAACCCACTGCGCGACTTCGGCATTTTCTACTATGCCTTCAGGAAAGGACCCACCTTTGGTCAATCTCTGGGCGATATCATGAAATATACGATCACCAAGTACACCGATTCGCTCACGGATATTTACCACGTTAACCACGGCCGCCAGCTCAACCTGCAGGGCGACCCGGCTGTTATTCCCCACACCCCCAAAAAGCCCGACCTGGAAGTAACCGCTGCCAGTGTGTTTTTTACCCCAACTGACTTTACCTCACAGGCCGACTCTTTCACCCTGAATGTGATCGTGCAGAACAAGGGCCTGGCTACGGCAGACAGCTTTTCTATCTCCATCCGCCAACGCCCGCCTTCGGGAGGAAACTGGATAGACATGCCCCTGACTACCCTGCCAATGGTCGCATACAAGGACACCTTTTCCTTCAATATCATCAATACCCTCGGCAATCAGCTAACGGGATTGAATGTATTTGAAATTACGCTCGACCCTGCCAACGAGCTTGATGAATACCGCGAAGACAACAACCAGGTATTGGTTAACCGCGTGATTCCGGGTAATATTCCCGCCATTCTCTATCCCTACGATTTTGCGGTGGTGGGCAAAGCCAATACCAAGCTGCAAGCATCGTCCTTCTTCATGTCGCAGGAGGAAAACATCGGCTATGTGTTCGAAATTGATTCCACATCTACTTTTGAGTCAACCTTCAAAATCAACTCAGGAGTAATTCGGGGGAAGGCCGTTCACGTAGCGTGGGAAGTTCCTTTTTCGCTGCAAGACAGCATGGTGTACTACTGGCGGGTACGCCTGGCCGATGTAGCACCCAATTCCTGGCAGTCGGCCTCTTTCCGCTATATCCAGAACCGTACGGGCTGGGGACAGGCAAAAATGGCCCAGTTTGCTTTTGATGAAAATAACCGGGTAACCCCCAATACCCTCCAGAACAAGTGGGTAGCCGAGCAGTTCGGAAAGGAGTACGAGATATCGTCGGGTCCGGGTAACTATTTTTCCTATAGCGTAAACGGTGCATTTGAAGCCAACCTCGGCCTCAATGGTTACTATGCCGACGGAATAGGTTTTCTGGTCATTGACCAATACACCCTCGATAATACCTACAACTCGGAATGGGGACCTTTGGGCGTTGCCGCAGCACCTTCCGAGCTTTATCGCCTGAAAGATGCCATTGCCGCCGCCAAGCAGGGAGATTATATCATCCTTGGTTCGAACAGAAACCCCAACGTTCAGCTCTGGCCACAGGATGTACTGGACGCGCTTACCCAGATCGGAGTTTCAGAAGCCTTTCATCAATTGGGAAGCAATCAACCCTTCCTCATCATTGGCCGGAAAGGTTATCCGGGTTCCGCTACAGAAAATTACTCTATTGGCTCTAATGGTAAGATCCAGATCACCAAAATCCTCTTTTCAAACTACCCGCAGGCTACCGTAAAATCGCCGCGTATTGGCCCTGCCCTGCGATGGGATGAACTTTACTGGACCTGGAAAAGCCCCGACCTGAACCCTGGCGATGAGTCTATTCGCATCAAATTGTACGGCATCCGTGCCGATGATACAGATAGCCTGATCATGGACACGAAGATAACCGGCCTCACCAGCCTCGACTCGCTCGATGCCAAGGCATTCCCATATGCACGCATGGAGGCCACCTTTACCGATTCCGTGCTGCGTACTCCGCCCCAGCTTCGCCACTGGCACTTGCTGTATGACCCTGTGCCTGAGGCAATTGTGGACCCGGTAACTGCCTATGAATTTAGGAGCGATACCATTTTTGACGGGCAGGAAATTTCGATCAAAATGGGCTCCTTCAACATTACAGAAGTACCCATGGACAGCCTGCTGGTGCAGTTTACTCTCGTAAAATCTGACCGGTCGCGGGTGGTGGTAGATCAAAAGCGTTTTGCTCCCCTGCCTGGTGATGGTAATACCGTTCCTTTTGAATTTTCATTCCCCTCCAAAGGAAAAGACCTGAACGGGCTGACCACGCTCATTGTAGAAATTAACGCCAATAAAGACCAGCCCGAACTGTATGCGTTCAACAACTTATATGAGCAGGATTTCTTTGTGGTGGTGGATAAAATCAACCCCGTGCTCGATGTTACCTTCGATGGCAAGCACATCATCACGGGCGATATCGTATCTCCTCAACCGGAGATTTTGGTGGAAGTGAATGACGAGAACTCGTTTGTGGCACTGGACGACACCGGCGCTTTTGAGCTATACCTGCGCAAAGGGCTGAGTCCGGCTACCTCTTTCGAAAGGATATTTGTCTCCAGCGATCCTCGGGTACAAATCGTGCCGGGACAATTGCCCGAAAACAAGGCACAGCTCTTTTTCTTCCCCGGAAAAATCACCCCGCTGACCGATGGCAACTACACTTTGCGGGTGCAGGGCCGCGACCAGGTAGGCAATACAGCGGCTAAAACAGAGGCTTACTACGAAATCAACTTCGAAGTGGTAAGCAAAAGTACCGTTACCCAGGTGCTGAACTACCCGAATCCATTTTCTACTTCCACGCGGTTTGTGTACACCCTCACCGGTGCCGAAACGCCTGAGCTGTTTCAGATTCATATCTATACCATCTCCGGAAAAATGGTGAAAGTGATAGACCTGCTCGAGCTGGGTGAGGCCAAGGTGGGCAAAAACATCACCAACTATGCCTGGGACGGCACCGACGACTACGGCGACCGCCTCGCCAACGGGGTGTACCTCTACCGGGTGGTGACCAAATACCAAGGGCAGCAATTCGAGATGCGTGACGAAGGCGTCGACAAATACTTCAACAATGGCTGGGGAAAGATGGTGATTATGCGCTAATACCCCCTGACTAGAGCCAAAAAGAAAAGGAAGGAGCCGCTAACTCCTTCCTTTTCTGATTTTTACGGGTACAAGTTTCGGCCCACGCGGGCATTTTGTTTAATTTCGCCCCACCATTTGCACTACTTATGCTGAACTACAACGAGGTCTTCCCGAAGATCGTTTCTCACGCCAAAGAATACGGGTTCATTTTCCCTTCCAGCGAAATCTACGACGGCCTGGGGGCTGTGTACGACTACGGCCAGTTGGGCGCTGAATTGAAAAACAACATCAAATCTGCCTGGTGGAAAGCCATGGTGCAGATGAACGGCAACATCGTAGGCATCGATTCGGCGATCCTGATGCACCCCACGGTGTGGAAAGCCTCCGGCCACGTGGATGCGTTTAACGACCCGCTCATCGACAACAAAGACTCGAAAAAGCGCTACCGCGCCGATGTGCTGATCGAAGACCATATCGAAAAATACAGGCAGAAAGCCCTGAAGGAAGCCGAAAAGCGCGCCACCAAAGAGGGTTGGTCCACCGAAGACGAGGCTTACCAACGGTTCTTGACCGGCAACCGCAGTGCCCTCAAAGCCAAGGAAATAGCCGAAAGATTCGAAGCTGCCCTGAAATCGGAGAACCTCGAAAACCTGCGTCAGCTCATTATCGACGAAGAAATTGCCGATCCGGAGTCGGGCTCCAAAAACTGGTCGGAAGTGCGCCAGTTCAACCTCATGTTCAAAACCCAGGTAGGTGCCACCGCCGAAGGTGCCATGGACCTGTACCTGCGCCCGGAAACCGCCCAGGGCATTTTCGTCAACTTCCTCAACGTACAGAAAACCAGCCGCCAGAAGATTCCTTTCGGCATAGCCCAAATCGGAAAAGCCTTCCGCAACGAGATCGTGGCCCGGCAGTTCATTTTCCGGATGCGGGAATTTGAGCAAATGGAAATGCAGTTTTTTATCGCTCCGGGCACCCAAAAGGAGTGGTTTGAGTATTGGAAAGAAAAACGTCGCAACTGGCACCGGGCGCTTGGCCTGAACACCGATCGCCTGTACTTTCACACCCACGAAAAACTCGCCCACTACGCCGACGCCGCCGAGGACATCCAGTTTGAGTTCCCCATTGGTATCAAGGAAATGGAGGGCATCCACTCCCGCACCGACTTTGACCTGAGCCAGCACCAGCAGTTCGCCGGCAAAAAGCTTACCTATTTCGACCACGAGCGCAACGAATCCTACGTGCCCTTTGTGATCGAAACCTCCGTGGGGCTGGACCGCACCTTCCTGGCGCACCTGTGCAACGCCTACGACGAAGAGGAGGTAGCCACCGGCAACGGCGGCACCGAAACCCGTACGGTATTGCGCCTTCACCCGCTATTGGCTCCTTACAAAGTGGCGGTGTTTCCGCTGGTAAAAAAAGACGGCCTGCCCGAAATCGCCAACGAAATCGTGGATGAGCTGAAGCTCGAGCACCTCGTGATGTACGACGAAAAAGACGCTGTGGGCCGCCGCTACCGCCGCCAGGATGCCATCGGTACGCCCTTCTGCATCACGGTCGATTACGACACCAAGGACGACCAATCCGTAACCATTCGTGTGCGCGACTCCATGGCCCAGGAGCGGATCAAGATCACCGAAGTAGCCGAATACCTGCGCCAGCGCCTGAGCTGGAAGACCGTGCTGGAAAAGTGCTGATGGGCAAAGGGCTGCTGCCCTCTTGAGGGACTGCCTTGTCGGGAAAAATAACGAGAACGATTACTATGCGCGCCTGAGGGCGCGCTTTTGTTTTGGGGCAATCGTTTTTTCTACCGACATGTGCTCCCCTACGGGAGCAAAACACCGCCCATTTAGGAATTAATACGCGTGAATCACGCGCTCGGCGTCCGTCGCATCGGGACGGCCTATCGGTAGCATGGTCGATCATCCTGTTTGTACCGCGCGCCCGTGGGCGCGCCGTTGTTTGGGGGCAATCGTTTTTTCTACCGATAGGTGCGCCCAACGGGGGCAAAGCATCACCTATTTCAGCCATTTAGGAAGTAATGATCAGCGTACCGATCAGTGCACCCGATGGGTGCAAAACCGAACCTACCTGCCCCGCGTGGCTTGTCCGTGTTGGCACCTCGAAAAGGCCCGAAAATTTCGTATTTTGTGTATGTAAGTGAAGACCATGCCGAGTAAGAACCTGCCGATCACGGACCTCAGCCAACTCGACCTTAGCCAAACGTATACCTACGCAGATTACTTGCAGTGGCAGGTACGGGAAAGGATCGAATTGCTGAAAGGCAAGATCCACCTGATGTCTCCTGCTCCCAGCATGAAGCACCAGCGTATTTCCAGAAATCTCTCAGGAATACTTTGGTCAGGCTTTAAGGATAAAACGTGCGAAGTGTTCACCGCTCCGTTTGACGTTCGATTGCCCCAAAATAACCAGCCTCCCATGCCTGAAACGCCGATATACACGGTGGTTCAGCCCGACCTGTGTGTGGTGTGCGACCCCGCCAAACTCGATGAACAGGGTTGCCTTGGCGCGCCTGACCTGGTAGTGAAAATTACGCCCCCCCGGCAATTCCCGCAAGGAATTGGGCGACAAATACCACCTCTACGAAGCCGCAGGGGTGAAGGAGTACTGGGTTATTTCTCCCCAAGACCACTACGTGTTGCGATTTGTGATCGGTGAGAATGGGCTATTCGTTGGCAAACCACCGCTCACCGACATCGACCTACTCGAAACCACCCTCTTTCCCGACCTGAAGGTGGACCTGAGCGAGGTATTCGGGGAATAACTCCAACATTGAATTTATAGGTAAAGGCGATACCCGCATGTTAGTCCGGGTATCGCCTTTTTCAACAAAAAAAACAGGCAGGAAATATCCTCCGAAGTATCGGAGCCGCTAACGAACCTGATTCACTTTTTGCCCTACTTTTTCCTCACGTTATTTGGCCGGGCGTGAAGTAGCGGAAACTCATAGGCGAGCATCGCCTGGAAATTGATCACCTTGTTGAGGTTCTGCAGGTTGCCGTTGGTATCGTAATAATCGTTGATCAGGTCATTGATGCGGTAATTGAAGCGAAGCTCCGCATTGAGGTTTTTCGTAAAGCCAAACCGAAAAGTAAGGTTGCTGTTGAGCAAATAATTGGAGTAATAGTTGCCCTCGCGGGGAATGGGATTACCGCTGGCATCGACATAGGTGGCATAGGCGCCGTTGGGATCGCCTATCTGGTCTTTGAGGTAATCGTAGGCTACGTCCTCCACGCTGGAGTAATTGCCGCCGTTTATTTCGTCATAAAATGCCTTTCCTTGCGCAATAGAGCTAAGCAAAACACCCGGCTCCATCCCCAGGGCCAGGCTGAATTTGGGGCTGAGGTTGAAGTAGGCATTGAGGGGAAATGACAGGTAGGCATTCATGGTTTGCAGCTCTACCCGCCGCTCCACCTGGTAGGTTTGGCCGTTGTCGGTTACCTGAATCTGGGTAGTCTGGATATTTTCCCAGCCCTGGGCATTGTAAAGGGCTTCGGCCTGCAGGCTTATCAGTTTGATGGGGCTAAACCGCAGATAAAGGCCGGCCTGGTATCCGGGTTGGGGTTGCACAGCTTCCTTGAAAGTAGCGGCATTGGGCAGCAGAATAAAATTAGCTCCGCCTTTTACGCCCAGTTTGAGCCTGTTCGACATTGGCCCCTGGCCCAGCATGTCGGTAAATTGTGCCACCGCAAAAAAGGGTAGGAGCAAAAAACATAAAAGGGTAAATAATCGGTTCATGAGGTAGTTTATTTGAATAACGGAAAGAAAACCATTTTCGCCTGCAAGAAAACGAAAACCACCCGCCTGGGATAGATCAGGTAAGAATTGGAGGTACCTTGTCCCCCGAAAGCAATAGCTCCGGGGGGTCAATTTTCCACTCTCTGTCACAAAATCAGCCCCCGGGGGTCTAACCAAAAGATGAGTAAACAAAACCTGCGCGACCGCATCTGGGGCATCCCCAAAGAGAAAAGCGATACCGAAAAGAACCCGGGCCTCCGGCAAAGCCTGGCCGCCCTGCGCCATTTACCGCCTTTTTTGAAAATGGTGTGGCAAACCCACCCCGGCATGGCGCTCTCGAACCTGATCCTGAGGTTGTTTCAGTCGGGGATCCCGCTGGGTACCCTGTATGTGGGCAAGCTGATTGTGGACAAGGTGCTCCTGCATATTCAGGGAACCGACGAACCCGTGGAGCTCCTCTGGCAATTGGTAGCGATAGAGGCGGGCCTGGTGCTGATAGGCGGGCTTCTCGGGCGGATTGTGTCGTTGCTCGATGCGCTGCTGGGCGACCGCTTCGCCATCGAATCTTCACTCATCCTGATGGACCACGCCTCCAAGCTCGACCTGCAGCAATTTGAGGACCCTACCTTCTACGATAAACTTGAGCGTGCCCGACAGCAAACCACGCCCCGGGTCGTCCTCCTCGGGCAATTGCTCACGCAGGTGCAGGACGTCGTTTCGGTAATTGTGCTCGCCGCGGGCCTTGTGGTATTTAACCCCTGGCTGATTTTGCTCCTGGCGTTGGCGGTTATTCCTGCCTTCTTGAGCGAATCGTACTTCAACCGCCGCAGTTACTCCCTCACGGTGAGCTGGACCGCCGAAAGAAGGGCCATGGATTACCTGCGTTTTTTGGGAGCAAGCGACAGCACCGCTAAAGAAGTAAAGATTTTCGGGCTGAATGATTACCTCAGCAACCGCTTTCGCACCACGGCCTACGAGCAATACAACGAAAACAGCCGCCTCAGCAGCCGGCGGGCCTTCTGGGGCTTTTTGTTCAATAGCCTGGGCGACCTCGGCTACTACGCCGCCTACGTGGTTATTATCGGGCAAACGATCGCCAAGGTTATCTCCCTGGGTGACCTTACCTTTCTTTCGGGTTCCTTCACCCGCCTGCGTGGGCTGATACAAGCCATTTTGCTGCGGTTTTCGAGCATGGCCCAAACGGCGCTCTACCTGCAGGACTTCTTCGATTTTCTGGCCATGGAGCCCATCATCAACCGCCCGGTTTCGCCGCGTCCGGTGCCGAACCCGATCAAGGAAGGTTTTGTATTCGAAAATGTAGGCTTTCAGTATCCCAATTCAGAAAAATATGCGGTTCGCGGGCTCAATTTTTCGCTCAAAGCTGGAGAAAAACTGGCCCTGGTAGGCGAAAATGGCGCGGGCAAAACGACCCTCGTGAAGCTGCTGGCCAGGCTCTACGAACCCTCCGAAGGGCGCATTCTCCTCGATGGCATTGACCTTGCGGAATACGATCCGGGGGAGTTACGGGCGCATATCGGCGTTATTTTTCAGGATTTCGTCCGGTTCTACTTTTCTGCTTCGGATAACCTGGCGGTTGGCCAGATAGACGACCGCGCCAATGTGACCCGCATCGAGCAGGCGGCCCACCAAAGTCTCGCCAATACCGTGATCGACAAACTGCCCGATGGCTACAACCAGGTGCTCGGGCGGCGCTTCGAAGGAGGCATCGACCTGTCGGGGGGCGAGTGGCAGAAAATAGCCCTCGGACGTGCGTACATGCGCGAAGCCCAGCTCCTGATTCTCGACGAACCCACGGCAGCGCTGGATGCACGGGCAGAGTTTGAGGTTTTTGAAAGATTTGCGGAGCTGACCAAAAACAAAACGGCGGTGCTCATTTCCCACCGGTTCTCTACCGTGCGCATGGCCGACCGCATCCTCGTGATGCAGGGAGGCCGGCAAATGGAACTCGGCAGCCACGAAGAACTGCTGGAGCTGAAAGGGCTCTACAGCGAGCTGTTTTACCTACAGGCACAGGGGTACAAGTGACCCTTGCTATAGAAATAGTCAAAGAGTTAACGAAAAATCATACTTTTAAGACACGACCTTCGTTTTCTCTTGGTTGAACCCCGCGTTCAAGGAGCAAGAAGCCTTTCCCTAACCGTTTCTATCCTCCCTAATTCCTAGCTTCATGTTGGTTTTCCTTACCCGTAAGTCGAATTGGCTCCCTTTGCTTTTCGCATGTTTTGCTTTGTTTCAGGCACCTGCCCTGGCCAATGACTGCACCTCGGCAGTTCCTATTCCGTTTACTACCTATCCGACGGTGACTTTTGGAACGGCCAGCTTTTCAGTTCCGGGCTTTTCCTTCAATTCTGCGCCAGTAGGCTGTTCAACTGGAACTCCCACAGGTTGGGCATGGTTTCAATTTGACCCAGGTACTCCCGGCACTCAGCATGATATTCGGGTAGAATTCCAAGGAACAGCAGACGGGGTATTTAGATTCTATATCCTCAGTTCTGAGACTAAAGATTCCGGATCAGGGAGCCCCTGCCAGTTTCCAGGAGGTGCCTTTGTAGGAAATCCTACTAATGAACGTTGGGACGGCTGCTTTTCATTACCTGTTGGCGGAGGGCCACATTGGTTGCCCGACTTTGTCGGTGGCATTGATGGTTCAGGCACTTACTTTATCGTAATAGAGAAGATGTCAGGCACCGCTACCAGTATATCAGCATCCATACAAAGTGTAATAACCGGATTACCTCCGGCCAATGACCGTTGCTCAAACTCTGCTACCATGACAGTTGGTAACGGCATCGATACCAACACAGCCACAGCAAGCTCCGGCCTTTGGTCAAACGGCATTCAGGGTTCTATCCGTTACGCAACCAAACAAAGAATGCAAAATGGTTGCTCTGGTTCCAATACCGAAGATAATTTTTTCACTACCCTGTTTGGTTGCTTTAATAACCGCCCGATAGGTTATTACATTGGGGACCCCAATCCGATAACCTATACAGACAATTCGGTTTTCTTCAACTTCCAAATCCCATCTACTGGACCAACCACAAACTGGTACTTACAGATCGGGAATATGGACTGCCCACTAGGGCCAAATGTTATGGAGCTTTTGATTTTAACTGGTATGAATTGCTCCAATTCCAGAGATGCCTCAAAGCTAAATTTTAACGCGAACGTTATCCGTAGTTACGCCTTCCCATCTCCTGACAGGGTGATTGGCCCTATGACCTTAGCAACAGGCACCAACTATACCATATATGTCGACGGGGTGCGGGGCTCCCAGTGCGATTTTACGATGCTGCTCACCCGTACCAACGCCAACCCGGTACTTCCAGCCGAGTTGCTAAGCTTTGAGGGCACCTCCGGAAAAGGCATTAACTGAAATACCTCGGTTTGTTTAGACCACTTGGCGGTGTTTGTTAATGTGAATCAAGCGGCGATCCGATACTTTTCAACGGGCTTTTTACTGTCGATTCCCTGGTGGCATCGGTGATGATACCGTTGTAACCAACGATCT
>JBGSTW010000030.1:0-34552 GCA_041753595.1 Bacteroidia bacterium
AGATCGTTGGTTACAACGGTATCATCACCGATGCCACCAGGGAATCGACAGTAAAAAGCCCGTTGAAAAGTATCGGATCGCCGCTTGATTCACATTAACAAACACCGCCAAGTGGTCTAAACAAACCGAGGTATTTCAATCAGATACAAAATCCTGGACAATTGCTTCCGCAACACAGGCAAACGATACTTTATTCATGACCTGATTGCGGAATGTGATAAGGTATTACTGGATATCGATCCAAACTCGAAAGGGATCAGCCGCAGACAGGTATTTGAGGATATCGCCTTCATGGAGAGCGGTGAAGGTTGGCAAGTCGAACTTGACAGGCACAAGGAAGGGCGCAAAGTTTACTACCGCTATGCCGATCCCTCTTTTTCCATTTCGAACATGCCACTGAATGAAATGGAGATCAATCAGTTGAAATCTGCCTTTGACATCCTTTCTCAGTTTCAGGGTATGCCCCAGTTTGGATGGATTAATGAATTGATCCCTAAACTCCAGCTGGGTATTGCTTCCGAAGAAAGACCAGACGCCATATTTGAATTTGACAACAACTCCTACTTAAAGGGTATTGAGCGCCTCGGAGAACTCTATCAGGCGATTTACTATCGCAAAGTACTTATAGTTGAATACCAGCCCTATGAAAATGACACCCCATTTACCCTCACTATTCATCCCTATTTTCTGAAACAGTACAACAATCGCTGGTTTGTCTTTGGGCTAAACCCCGAAAAAGAGAAATACGATTGGAATCTGGCCATTGATCGGATCGTTACTATTCATGAATCGCAGGAAGACGATTACATTACTAACTCCTTCATCGACTGGGAGGAGTATTTTGAAGATATCATTGGAGTTACAAAACCTGTAGATGGAAGAGTAGAAAAGGTTGTTTTACGTTTTCTGGGAAAAACCGCAAAGTATATGGTAACAAAACCCATCCACGGATCACAACGGTCTAAGTGGCTGGATGGCGAAACTCTGGAAGTGACCTTGAGTGTCATGCTCAATTATGAACTGGAAAGGTTGATTCTTTCCTATGCCGATAGTGTAATTGTGGACCAACCGGCTTCTTTGGCAGGCAACATTGAGCAGCGTTTATCAAATGCAGCTTTACAATATGCTCAAATGACTCATTAAGCGACAACGCCTAATGATATACAAGCAACCGGCTTAGCCACCAATAGTACCATTCCCCGTTCACCCCTTCCGCGACCGCCACCCATACCAACCCACCACCAACAAACAAAACAGCGGCAGCAGGAACGAAAGATTGACTTCGGGCACGCCTAAAAATGAAATATCGCTGTAGCCGGGGCCGCCCAGGTCGAGGATGGCACCCTGAAGCGGCGGGGTAAGTGCGCCCCCCACAATGGCCAGAATCAGGCCTGCTGAACCGAGCTTGGCGTCGTCGCCCAGGCCGTCGAGGGCAATGCCGTAGATGGTGGGAAACAAGAGAGAGAGAAAAGCCGAAGTGGCCATCAAGCTGTACAGGCCGAGGTTGCCGTGGATCAGCACCGCCCCCAGCAAGGTAGCCGAACCCAGCAGGGCAAATACCATCATCAGCCGGGCGCCCTCGATGTATCGAAGTAAAAAGGTGCTGATAAAGCGGCTACTCAGGAAGGCGATCATGGCGATGATGTTCATGTTTTGCGCCTCCGCTTTGGAGTAGCCCAGGTTTTCGGCGTATTGGATAATGAAGGTCCAGCACATGATCTGTGCCCCAACATAAAAGGTTTGCGCAATTACCCCTTCGCGGTAACGGGCATTGGCGATCAGCCGCCGAAAGGTACCTTTGAAATCGATGGAACGGTCTTGATCGGCCTGATTCGGAAATTTGATCAGGGCAAAAACCACCAGCAGCACACATACAAACAAGCCTAAGGCCACATACGGATTGCGGATGACCATCAGGTCGTGGGCACGGATGACGGCTTTTTCACCCGCACCGAGGGTACCGTAAATCATTTTACCGGCGGCGTCGGTATCGTCGGATTGCAGGGCGACGAGAATCACGTTTGAAGCGATAAACATCCCCAGCAACGAACCCATGGGATTAAACGACTGCGCGAGGTTCAGCCGGCGGGTGGCCGTAGATTCACTGCCCAGCGAGAGAATAAAGGGGTTGGCGGTCGTTTCGAGGAAGGCCAGTCCGAAAGTGAGGATATACAGCGCAAGCAGAAAATACACAAACTGGCCCGTTTGCGCAGCGGGAAAAAACAGCAGGGCGCCCACCGAGTACAGCCCCAGACCGATCAGGATGCCCGATTTGTAGGAGAACCTTTTGATAAAAAGCGCTGCGGGAATAGCCATGGTGAAATACCCGCCATAAAAAGCCAGCTGGATCAGCGAGGCTTGCGTGTTGGAGATTTCCAGCACTGTTTTGAATGCCGACACCATGGGGTTGGTGATGTCGTTGGCGAAGCCCCAAAGGGCAAACAGGCCGGTAACCAGAACAAAGTGAAGCAGGTATTTGCGTTCGATCACTTTTGCTTTCAGGGGCTGCATAAAGTCGGGGGTTAGCAAAAAACTACGTAAAGTCGAATCAATGAACAGAAAGCAAGATGTTGATTTTCTTTCAGTTCGAGAGATTGTCGTAAAGAAAAAACCTTGCCGCCAACTGCCGTCCAGGTCAGTTTTTGAATTTGTGACCTAAAAAACAAGTCGGGGCCCTTGCGTCTTCTTCCCGGAAAAACCAGGGGTAGCTCCAACCCCTAAGCCGTAAAAACAAAAAAGGCTGCCTGGTGAGAGGAAGCCTTTTATATTTACAGAAGGGAAAATTACTTCCCGTCCACTTCTTCAAATTCTACATCGGTTACATCGTCTACCGGTGCGGCAGTTTCGGGTTCAGCACCCGGGGCACCTGCACCACCGTCGGCGTACATGGCCGTAGAAGCCGTGGACCAGGCTGCGTTCAGGGCCGCGCTGGCAGCTTCGATTGCGCTGAAATCTTTAGCGGCATGGGCCTTTTTCAGCTCTTCCAATGCCTGCTCAATGGTTGCTTTATGGTCGGGCTGAATTTTATCGGCGAGGTCTTTCAACTGCTTCTCTGACGAAAACACCAGGGCATCGGCAGCGTTGAGTTTTTCAACCTCTTCTTTGCGACGCTGATCGGCTTCGGCATTTTCAGCAGCATCGTGCTTCATGCGCTCGATCTCTTCTTTCGACAGACCGGTCGATGCTTCGATGCGGATTTTCTGCTCTTTGCCGGTCGCCTTGTCACGTGCACTTACGTTCAGGATACCGTTGGCGTCGATGTCGAACATCACCTCGATCTGAGGAATGCCACGGGGAGAGGTAGGAATGCCGTCGAGGTGAAATTTACCGAGGGTGCGGTTATCAGCAGCCATGGGGCGTTCGCCTTGCAGTACATTGATCTCCACCGAAGTCTGGTTGTCGGCAGCGGTAGAAAACACCTCCGATTTTTTGGTCGGGATAGTGGTATTGGATTCGATCAGCTTTGTGAAAACACCGCCCATGGTTTCGATACCCAGAGAGAGTGGGGTCACGTCAAGCAGGAGTACGCCTTTTACGTCACCGGCGAGCACTCCCCCCTGAATAGCAGCACCTACGGCCACCACTTCATCGGGGTTTACGCTGCGGTTAGGCTCACGCTTGAACAATTCCTGCACCAGTTGCTGAACTTTGGGGATACGGGTAGAACCACCTACTAGGATCACTTCGTCGATGTCAGCAACCGACAGCTTGGCAGCTTTCAGGGCATCCTTACAAGGACCAAGGCAGCGCTGGAACAAATTGTCTGCCAGGGATTCAAATTTTGCACGGGTCAGGGTGCGCTCCAGGTGTTTGGGGCCATCGGCGTCCATCGACAGGTAGGGCAGGTTGATGTCTGACTGGTTGGTAGAAGACAATTCCACCTTAGCGGTTTCAGCGGCTTCTTTGAGGCGCTGAAGGGCTTTGGGGTCCTTGCGCAGGTCCACGCCGTGGTCTTTCTTAAATTCTTCGGCCAGCCAGTCGATAATCACTTTGTCGAAGTTATCTCCGCCGAGGTGGGTATCACCATTGGTGGAAAGCACTTCAAAAACGCCATCGCCGAGGTCGAGGATTGAGATATCGAAGGTACCACCACCCAAGTCGAACACCGCAATTTTCATGCTTTTGTTCATCTTGTCGAGGCCATAGGCCAGGGCAGCAGCGGTAGGTTCGTTGATGATACGGCGCACAGTAAGGCCGGCAATCTCGCCTGCTTCTTTGGTGGCGTTACGCTGGGCATCGTTGAAGTAGGCCGGAACGGTGATAACGGCTTCCTTCACTTCGTATCCGAGGTAGTCTTCAGCGGTTTTCTTCATTTTCTGAAGAATCATGGCTGAAATTTCCTGCGGGGTAAAGGTGCGGTCGTCTACTTTGGCTACCACGAGGCCGTTGCGACCCGAAACCACTTCGTAGGAAATGAGGTCGGTATCTTTGCGGGCTTCGTCGTAGGTATGACCCATGAAACGCTTGATGGAACGAATGGTACGAACGGGATTGGCCAGGGCCTGACGCTTGGCCTGCTCACCCACTACGCGGTCGCCTTCTTTGGTAAAAGCAACTACGGAAGGGGTGGTACGCTTGCCCTCTGAGTTAATGATCACAACAGGCTCGTTGCCTTCCATGACCGATACCACGGAGTTCGTGGTCCCGAGGTCTATGCCAATAATTTTGCTCATCTATATTTAGGTTAAAAGTTGGGTAAAAGTGAAAATCAAAATCAGGACTCGATCGGTACTTCAAAACCGCCATCGGCCTCTGGGGCGTCGGGCTCGGTTCTGGGTAGGCGTACCGTCAGAATTCCTCCTTCATATTTGGCCTTGATGGGCCCTTCTACCTGAACATCTTCAGGCAGTACAAAGTCGCGGTCAAACCGGCCTACTCCACGCTCATTGAGGATCATGTCGTGACGGAGGTCCGGGGTAGTTGATTTTTCGCCACGCAGGCAAAGGGCACCTTCCTGAATCGAGAGCTTAACGGCTTCCTTTTTTACGCCGGGAAGCTCGATTTCCCATACATATTCAGCAGAGGTGCGGTAGAGATTGGCTTTGGGCATAAAACTTCCGGGTACACCGGAGTTATCTTCCCACATCTCACCCACCATCTTGTTCACCTTATCGGAAAGGTCGTTGAACCCTTCTTTGAGGCTTCTGAAAATGTCATCTCCCTGGTTCCAGCTTTGCATAGCAGTAGTTTTTCCTATAGCTTTCAATCCTGGTGCCAATGCCTGAATTGGGGTTGTTTTTTGTTGGAATGACCGGAATAAACTGACATTTCTGACATATTGACAGCGCCAATTGTCATAAATGGCTGCGAAATAAGCGGCGGGTTACTGGTGTTGGTATGGCTTGAACTTCTATTTTTGCCAAGAACTTCCAAGAAGCTTCGGGTGATGGGAAAAGGAAAACAATACGTAGCCACCCGGCTACTGTTCAAGAAAAAAGGCCGGATCATGGCCCTCAAACGCCTGGGGGAAGGCTATGGACTGCCCGGCGGCGGTGTGGAGGAAGGCGAGTCGATCGAAGAAGCCCTTCAGCGAGAATGCCTTGAAGAAATCGGGCTGAAGCTCAAACGCAAACACCTCGAACTGGTCCACATGGTGGTCGAAAGGCGGCAGTTTACCCTACTTCACCTTTTTTATATGGTCGATGCCGATCACTACGACCAAAGCCTGATCCGCATTCGGGAGCCCCACAAGTTTGAATACATTACCTGGATCGACCCGGAGCACCCCCCTGCAAAGATGTCGCGCGTGGTAAAACAGGCCCTCAACCGCTGGTACGAGGGGCGGCTGGTGTCGGAGATTACACAAAAACAGCCTGAAACGGGATTGCTTTCCACGGACTTTGACTCCATCCCCTTACCGGGCGACTATTGGTAACTCCTTCGCTATGAAGCTGCAAATCAGGCATTTCCTCGCCTATGGCCTTGGCGACCTCGGCGCCAATTTCCTCTTTCAGCCGGTGGTGGTCTTTCTGCTGGCGTACTATACCGATGTGCTGGGATTGCCCGCTGCAGCCATGGGGCTGATGTTTCTCGTGGCCCGAATCTGGGATGGGATGAGTGACCCCATGATGGGTTACCTCGCCCAAAACACCCGCACCCGGTGGGGCAGTTTCCGGCCCTGGCTGCTGTGGGGAGCCATTCCGGCCGTGGTGAGCTTGCCTTTTCTTTTCAGTGGACCTCCGAATAGCTCCTTCAACGCCATTTTGTGGGCGTACCTCGGCTATCTGTTTTTCATTACCGCATTCACCGTAGTTAACGTGCCCTACGGCGCGCTTACGGCCGTGCTCACCCACGACTACCACGAGCGGTCGAAGCTCACGGCTTACCGGTTGGTGTTTGGTGTGGGCGGTGCCATGGCCATCGGCTGGATTTTTCCACAGGCCATTCAATGGCTGGGAGGCGGGCAAGCCGCGTTTTTGCACCTGGGATGGATACTGGGCATCTGCGCGGGCCTGTTTTTCCTGGCTTGTTTTGCGGGCATTCGCGAACAGGTGGTTACCGACCAGGCCCCTACGCGGTTTGCCTATGCCAACTGGTGGAAAAACCGCCCCTTCTGGCTGGTAACTGCCACCTTTTTTGCTGGATTTACCGCCCTCAGCCTCCTGCTGACACTGCTGCCTTTTTTCTTCAAATACTACCTGCACCAGGAGTCGGCTGTGGGTACAGGTCTCCTTGCATTTCAGGGCATGACCGGGCTATCGATTCTGCTGTGGGTGTGGGTATTTAAGCATTGGGGGAAAAAGACAGGGCTGCTGATGGGACTGGTGCTCTACCTCTCCGGTTTTGCGTTGCTGGCCACGGGAAACGAACTCTCCATGCAGCGTGTGCTTCTGGGCCTGGCTATTGTGGGTGCCGGAAATGGAGCTGCAGCCCTCGCGAGCTGGTCGATGCTGGCAGATACGGTTGATTTTGGAGCATGGAAAAACGGCAACCGAAACGAAGGGCTGCTCTTCGGGGTATTTGGCTTTTTCTTCAAGGCAGGGCTCGGATTAGGGGGCGCACTCGCTGGCTGGGGGCTTACCTGGGCCGGGTACGCCCCCCATGCAGAACTATCTGCAGTAACCATCGAAAGGCTCGGCCTGCTGGTAAAGGTGGGCCCGCCGATCCTTGGGGTAATCATGATTCTTTGCATGCTCACCTACCCTATCACGGAGGCTTTCCACAGGAGTATTTTGCCGGCAGAAAAATAGACACCCTGCCTTGACGACCGTCCTGAACCTGTTCGGTTTACTGATTCTAAGTTACTGGCGGTACGGATCATTCTGCTGCCCCCGATGAGGCGGGTTTGTTAGAGATTAATGCCATTCTAATCTTTTCTTCCGATTGAGCAGAAAAAGGGATTTATACTTACGTCCTGTAGTCAGGTACAATCTCAGGCTCACTGTATTTGTCCATAGCGATTTTGGGCAAGACCGACTGGTATTCGTCTCCAATGCCATTTTGATCCAAAACACATGTCTTGGCATCCTTAAAAAACGGGGGCAATCTTACCTCCTTAGATATAGCGGGTTTACTATAATATCTCCCGGTCGTGAAATACTTTCTTTGGTAAAATTTTAGCCACTCACGAATTATTCAACTAATCGTATGCCTAGCAAAACCCAGCTTGTACCTGCTCTTGCCAACAAAAACCTACTCAAAACCGGAATTATCATCGCTGGCGCCGCCGGCCTGGTAGTTGTAGCGGCTATCTTACTCACAACGAATGCCCTTACGTCTGCTTCACCCAGCGGTTATGTCGGACCTGGTGGAATTGGCAACAGCTCGGAAAACAACCTTTGGATCGACTTCTCCCGGCTGAGCCTTTCAGATGCCAACGACATTTCGACGGTTACCGACTTTTCCGGCAATAACAACACCGCAACTTCTTCCAGTACCGCACGCCCCAACTTCAGGGACAATGCCAACGACCGGGTAAATGGAAGGGCCATAGCCAATTTTGACGGGGTAAACGACATGCTCAAGATTGCCAGCTCCACCAGCATCAACAGCTACAGCGGATCAAAAGTCGGGCGTACCCTCACGGTGGCTTTCTGTACCGGAACCGACATTACCACGCAGCAGTTTTTGTATGAAGAAGGAGGGACCGCCAGGGGGCTGAATATCTACCTCAAAAGCGGAAACATCTACTACGGCGCCTATAATAAGGCCAACGACGACGGCAGCGCCACCACACCCTGGGGCTATGTTTCGGTCAATACGGCGGTTGCGACCAACACCTGCTACCTCGCAACCCTCACTTTTGATATCGACAACGACCGCGTGGTGGGCTACCTCAACGGCACAGCAATCGGCACGGTAACCGGGGTAGGGAAACAATTTGCCCACGGCGATGCGATTGGCTTAGGCGGTATCAATGCAGGATCTTATGATGCCTCCGGAGCAATCTCTTCCAGCACTACTTCGCGCTTTTTTAAGGGGAAAATGATGGAATTTATCAGCTACAGTTCCAAACTCAATGATGCCCAAAGGCTGATTCTGGACCATTACCTCGCGGCCAAATATGGCGTCAACATCGCCAACGACCAATACGCTTATCAAGGCAGCTACAGCCACGAAGTAGCCGGTATATGGATGGCCAGCGATGGTACCAGCCACGTAGATGCGAAAGGAACAGCCATCCTCCGCATCAACGGCCCTTCGGCATTGAGCACCAACGAAGGGATTATCTGGGGCCACAACGGCGCCTCGCTGAGCGGAACTAACTCCTCCGATGTGGACACCGACGAAGGCATCGAAAGCCGCCTGGATCGGACGTGGATGTTTTCGGTAAATGGCACCCCAGGCACGGTAAACCTGACCTTCGATGTGACCGCTTTCCCCGTTACCGACCCTACCACCCTCCGGCTGATAGTGGATAGAAACGGCGATAATTTTCAAACCATTGAAGTTGCGCCCATCACCGGTACCTACAGCTCTGGCTCCGGCACCATGACCTTCTCCAACGTGAGCATTCAGTCCGGCGACAATATCACCCTCGGTTCGGTGAGTTCGTTTTTGCCCGTGGAAATGACCGGCTTTGAAGCGACCCCCATCGGCGAAAAAGTGGAGCTGACCAGGACGACCGCTACCGAACTCAACAACAACCGTTTCGATATCGAGCGCTCCACCGATGGAAAAATGTTTAGCGCCATTGGTGAACAAAAAGGCGCAGGCAATAGCCAGCAAAACCTCAATTACCGCTTCGTGGACCAGCAACCCATCCGGGGAACCGCCTACTATCGACTGAAGCAGGTGGATTTCGGCGGCGCCTTTTCCTATACAGAAATCAAATCGGTGACTATGGAAGGATCGGCCAACCTGGCACTCACCGTATTCCCCAATCCTGTCCGCCAGGGCGAATCCCTTCAAATCCGCATTGCCGGTGCCTCCGAAGGGTCAGCGCTGATCCGGGTAATGACCATCGATGGCCGCGCGATTCAACAAAGCAACCAGTCGATGACCCAAGGCCAGGACACTTTCGAGTTTCCGACCGACCGCCTGAGCCCCGGCACCTATATTTTCCATGTGATGCTGAACAACCAGCAAATGACCCAAAAGGTGATTTTGCAGTAATGCTTCGCCTATTCCCCTGAATGTACCGAGGCTGCTCTTTCCAGGGCAGTCTCTTTTTTTTCGCCCTTTGAATAAAATGACCAGAAGGGAAGATCGGGAAGCCATGTTTCGGTATATTATCCCAAATAAGATCGTCAACCCGTCGTAATCTTCCAACTATCAACTTCCTTTCTCATGAAAAAGCGCTTTGGAACCCTCCTCCTCGTTTCGCTGGCCTGGACACTGACGGCTTTTAGCCCTTCGGCTGAATATTCCTTTATCGGCACCTACGGCGTTTGCGCAAGCGATCCGGCTCAGATCGAACTCCGCATTATGCCCGATGGCACCTTTACGTATCAGGACTTTTCCAATCCGGACAAGAAAATCGACGTTCAGGGAAAATGGGAAGCCCGCAAAGACGTGGTCGTGCTCCAAAGCCCATCGACTGCTACTCCCTTCCACGATAAATGGAAATTTACCGAGGAGGGTACTGTGGCCAAGTCGCGGAAGGGGATGGCTTTTTATCGGCTAGGGAGGGTGAAGTGATTTTGGGGGGATGGCTATTTCTCCAATCCTGGATACAACCTCGATGGCACCTTTAAGCCCTAAACGTTTAACGCCAACACCTATTCCCTACCCCGCAGCGGCACCCGCCACCGTGTATGCCTTTACCCGCGGGCGCGTGCGCTACGGGATCACCAACCACCCGCGACCGACTGGGGTTAAGGGGCCCCGGTCGGGAGCTGTACTCGCCACCCTTTCCGACCGCAAGCGCGCCTTTGACGACCATACCAACGGCCTCATAGACCGCTACGCCGCCGATGTGTGGAGCTACAGCGACTATTATACCTTCAGAAAGTAACCCCGCTTCCGGAATCTGATCCGCCACTTTCTTCCAAAAAACCATCAGCGGATCGGAATATGGCGTTTGCCGATACCGTACACCTTTTCCGGGAAATTACGTACTTTGCTTTAAAGAGCTGCTTGTATGACAGTCACCATCGAAATTCTGCACCAGAGCGCACTGGACTTGCTTCGTAAACTCGAATCAGACCACAAGATTCGTATGCAGCCTGCCTCGGCATCCTTGGACATTGCCCTGCCTAAGCGCAAATTCGAAGCCATAACCATTGACACCCGGGGTTATTCGTTTAACCGCCAGTTGGCCAATGAGCGATAGGGTATTTCTCGATACGAATGTGCTGGTATACCTATATACAGCTACCGAACCGGAAAAACGCGTGCTGGCTATTCAGGCTTGCAGCGGGCCGGATACGTGGATCAGTACACAGGTAATCCATGAGTTGGCGAATACGCTTTATCGGAAATTCAGTCAGGATTGGCCGGCTATCCGGAGGGTGATGGCTGAGCTAAGGCTGAATTTTCAGGTCCATACGGTCGATGCAGATACGGCCGAGCGCGCTACCCTGCTGGCCGAACATACTGGCTATTCCTATTACGACAGCCTTATTCTTGCGTCTGCCTTGGAAACGCGTTGTAACATGGTGTACAGCGAAGACTTCCAGTCTGGCCACAAACTTCCAGGTCTGACCATAAGAAATCCCTTCAAAGAGCAGGTTTGATTCCCACCTGCTCCGCAGCCATCGGAATCGTATCAGGCGCTTTCGTCCCCTTCCATCCAGCAGATCGCAATCAGCTGCCTGCCGGAAAAGCGCATCATCCTCATCCCCCCACGGTTGCCGGAATCGAATCCTGCGCTTCCTCCAGAGCCGTTGGGGCGGGCTTCAGCCGCACCCATCGTGCAACGCTTGGGCAAGGATATGCAGCGACTAAAGCTAGACAGTAGGGGAAATGGACTTTTTATTTGGTGGTAGTCCTGCTTGGTTCTGTTGGTAGCTCGTGTTCAAACCCTCATAAGGATTACTCCTTAAACTTTGATTTATATTACTGGCTGTTCCAGCGCTTCCCGCTTCCCGCCGAAAGTCTGGCCCCCCTTAGCGCGCAAGCTGGCAAAACCAGCGAGGATTAACTGAATCATACCGCGCCGTGGTTACTAGCAAGGCAGGTTTCTCCCAAAATTACATGGCCCCGACCTACAAGCGATACAGCAGCATAGATCCCGAAAGCCAATCCCCGGGTATTCCAACTAGTTGTAAAGAGTTAAGTCAAAAGAATATACCAAAACATCTGAGCCGAAAAAGACAGCTTTTAAGAAAGGGTAGTAGCATGAATCTGTACCGTGTGGCCCAACAGTGAGCCGACAACCCACCTATCACCACTCACTCTCCACTCCCCGCCGAACGCAATACCCGCCTCAGCTTTTGATGGAAACCTGACTCCCAGTAGGGAAGTCCTCCCCAGAAAATAGTTTTACCAGCCGCGTCCACGATCCACACGTGTGGAACCCACGCAATGCCCAGCTTACGCGCCTCTGCATCGGAAATAACATAAGGAACCAGGGTCGTATTGCGCTCGGGATGCCAGTTGGAGGCCTTCGCCAGGCTGTCGCGTTTGAAATCGGATTCCCACCTCACGAGATTGAACTGTATGTTGGCGTCATGGGCGTAGTGCTGTTTTGCTTTTTCCCACCAAGGAAATTCCGCTATGCACCCCCCGCACGAATAGGACCAGAAATTGAACACCTGAATTTTACCGGTAAATGTGTTCAAAGCAACGGATTGACCGGACTCTTGACCAGATTCGGTGTTGGATTCCGGTGGTGACAGTTGCAATGACGCTACAGACAGCGGAGCAGGCCCCAAATGGAGGTTATTGGAAAAAACTACCCAACGGGGTTGCCCCCAAAGCGCGGCAAATGCAGTAAAACCGAGAAAGAGCGCCATGAAGCCTGCGGAAAGAGAACGGTTTCGGCTCCTGATGCCTGTTTTAAACATGCCCCCAAAGACCCAACCCACAACCGGAGTTGGTCCCCAGATCAGGAAGGATACCGATGTATCTTCGAGCCACAGCGGATTAGTCCAAAATAGCAGGATGGGCAACATCAGGCCCCAGCTTCCACGCAGATTTGCCACAAACGTATCGGAGATTTTGCTCAGCGCATACCCACACCCACTAAACAGCACAAGTATCCCCGCAAGGTGTGCCGAACTATTGATACTGCCCAACAGGCTACCAGCCAGGAATGCGCAAAAACCCAGCAATGCGTGGAGCATTGTGTTTTTTATTTTTTGTGAGGAAACAGGCATGGGGTTTACCACCATAAATAAGGGTAACACAAAACGAAGAGTTTCAATACATCATCGGACATTTCCGGATTGCCTTGTCCGGTTAACTCCAACCGCAATCCATTGAGCATCCGATCAATACAATCCTGAAAAGTGAGCTTTTCTCCTTTATACTCAAGCAAATGAAAACGGGTATCGATAATATTAACTTCGTTATACATAGAAAGTCTTTCGAAAAGCCAGACTTTAAAAGTGTGCTTTAAAGACCAGGTTTCGCTTTGATCGAATCCGTAAACTTCTCTTTGACGCTGGTACTTTTCTCCAATCTCACCTTCCAGACTGGCCTCATGGTAATGGATTCCAGCATCCTCCAGATATTTTCTGCCCATGTTGTTTGTTTGTTAAAATAATGACAAAACAACTCATACGCAATTTGGACGCGCAGGTCTAAAATTTCATATATATTTTTCTACCATTCACATTTTCCTGCCCCACCCCTTACCCCGCCTGCATAAACGTCGTCACCCCTTTCATCACCATCTCCACCGAAACCGTAACGAGGATCATGCCCATGAGCCTTTCAATGGCGATGAGGCCCTTTTCGCCCAGCACTTTTTCAAAATTGGTGGAAAAGTAAATAATAACGCCGGATACCAGCCACGCCAAAAACAGCGCAAGCAACCATTCCGGCCAGCGGTTGGGTTCGCGGCTCATGAGCAGCAGCTCGGTGGCCAGGGCCGAGGGGCCCGCCACATACGGTATCGCCAGCGGCACGATAAACGGCTCAGTATCGACCTTTTCCTCCATCGAATTGGAATGATCCGGAAAAATCATGCGCAGCGCAATTAGCAGCAGGATAATGCCCCCCGAAAGCGTGAGTCCAGGCTCGGACACGTGCAGGAGCTGCAGCACGTATTTGCCCGAAAACAAAAACAGGACCATCACCCCCAGGGCAATCAGCAGCTCGCGCAGGATCACCTTTTTGCGGCGCTCCGGGGCCACAGGACGCAGGGCCGGCAGGAAAAAAGCGATGTTCCCGAGCGGGTCCATTACCAGAAAAAGCAGCAGGGCGGCAGAAGTAAGGGTCATGGGTAAGCCAATTCTGCCGGAAAGATAGGGGGAAATTTGCGAGGCCGGAATGCTCCACTCAGCAAGGATGGGTTCAAAACTGGGAGTATCGGCCAAAAGTGCCATCTTTGCGGGCAAATCCAGCATATGTCGTTTCGGAAATTATCGATCATTATTCCAGTTTACAACGAAGAGCGCAGCATTACCATGATCCTCGAAAAGGTATTGGCGGTGGATTTGCCTGCGGGAATAGAGAAAGAGCTGATTGTGGTCAACGATTGCTCCACGGACAATACCGACGGGAGCATCCGCCATTTTCTGGAAAATACGCCCGGACTGCCCATCCAATATACTTCGCACGACGTCAACAAAGGCAAAGGCGCGGCACTCCACACGGGCATCCAGCTCGCCACCGGCGAATACCTCCTCATTCAGGATGCCGACCTCGAATACGACCCGCGCGAATACGGCGACCTCCTCAAACCCATCATCGACGGCTTTGCCGACGTGGTGTATGGCTCCCGGTTTATTGGCGGCAACCCGCACCGCATCCTCTTTTTCTGGCACTCCATCGGCAACAAGTTCCTCACCCTGCTATCCAACATGATGACGGGCCTGAACCTTACCGACATGGAAACCTGCTACAAGCTCTTCCGCACCGACCTGATCCAGGCCATGCCGCTGAAGGAAAAGCGCTTCGGTTTTGAGCCGGAAGTAACGGCGCGCATCGCACGGGTATCGCGGCTGCGGATCTACGAAGTAGGCATTTCGTACTACGGACGCACCTACGAAGAAGGCAAAAAGATCAACTGGAAAGACGGCGTAAGGGCGATTTACTGCATCCTGAAGTACAAATTTGCCAGATAGCCTCCGCTAGAGCCACCTTTTGCGGCGAAACAACCAGAGCGTAACCAGCGACGAAAGCACCATGAGGCCGAGTGCCATGGGGTAGCCGAAGGTAAATCCCAGCTCGGGCATTACCTCATAGTTCATGCCGTAGATACTGGCAATGAGGGTGGGCGGCATAAAGATCACCGACACCACCGTAAATATTTTGATGATCTTGTTCTGCTCGATATTGACGAGACCCAGGAAGGTATTTTGGAGGTATTCGAGGCGCTCGAAGCTGAAATTGGCATGTTCGAGGATAGAGTTGATGTCCTTGATGAGGATGCGGAGCCGCTCGTAGCTATCTGCCGGAAAGTGCTGACTGCGGAGCATGGCGCTCACCACCCGCTGTTTGTCCACAATGTTTTCGCGCAGCAGCATGGTCGTTTCCTGAAAGCGGGTGATCTTCAGGAGCACGTCTTCGTCTATGTTTTTGTCGTAGCCGAGGGTTTTGGTAATGGACGAAATATCGCGCGCCACCGCCTCGATAAGGTCCGCGTCGAGGTCCACCCTGGTTTCAAAAATAGCTACCAGCTGCTTAATGCCCGTATCGTGCTGATGGGGGATAATTTTCATTTTCCGCACCGTTTCGGCAAAAGAGCGCAGATCGGCACTGCGGGAAGTGAAGAGGATGTCGTTGTGCAGAATAAACGAAACGGGGTGGTTACCATAGCCTTCTTCCCTGAGGGTCAGGAAATTGGAGTTTACGATCAGCATGTCCTCCGTTTCGATATAGCGCGAACTGCTCTCAATTTCTTCGGCTTGCTGGGCGGTCTGGAAACTGACGGTAAACAATTTCTCCACGATAGCCTTTTCTTCGGGGCTGGCGTAGTGCAGGTCCACCCAAAAGATGTCCTCCTCCATCAGGTCTGCGAGGGCTTCCGGATCGGTTTCCCGTAGGATTTTTCCCTTATGATTGTAAAATACCCGCAGCATAGAAGAGAGTTTGAGTCAAATTACTCCCATCCGGGCAGGTTGCAAAATACGGGGGCAGGTAATGCGCGTTTTTGGCCGAAAACAGCCTATTCTTCTCTGGAAACGACCATGAGTCGCTCCCGCAGGTAGTCATCCACCTTGCCCCAAACTTTTTCCGATTTGCGTTCATCAATCTTGGGCAGGCGACCATAGCCCACGCTGGTGGTGACGATCCACACGCTGTCGGCCTCCACCACGATGCGCCGTTCCACCTTTCCGGGATAGAGAAAATGGCCCGGCAGGGCGTAGTTCACGATACGAAAGGCGGCAGTATCGACCGAAGTAATGACCGGGTTGTGCCGGGTAATAGCTACGATCACCTCGGTGGGTTCACAGGGAACGACCGGGCCGGTCATTTTGGGGTCTGCCGGAGCGGCGCAGTGTTTGTCGGCAATTAATTGATTAAAGACAAAGCGGGCATTCCACTGCGGATGGGTATTGAGGTCGCCCAGCAGGTGACGTACTTCGTAGTTGTGGTATCGTTTGTTGTCGGGCTGAAAGCTGTCGCGGATATCGGAACGCCCGCAGCGGATGGAGTCGGGCGACTGGGCGAGCAGGGAAAGTGGCAAGAGCAGCAAAAGGGCGAAGCAGACTTTCATGTTTTTTTTGCGAAAATAAACGGAAAGCGCCCGAAAGGAAATGACCTTTCAGGCGCTTAGTAATGATTTTCAGAGGCAATTACAGCGGAAGCTTAAGCTTATCGGCCAGAAAACGGTGGTAGATAAACAGCACCAAAAAGGCACCTCCTACCGCAATGACGAGGTCATTGATCAGGTTATGGCCCAGCAAGTGGCCGATGCCGAGGATACCAGTCAGGAGTTTACCAATAACTGAGCCGACAAGCCCAATGATCATTGAAGAAACCCAACCGCCGCTTTCCTGCTGCGGGGTAAGCATTTTGGCAATGGCGCCTGCTCCGAGGCCTACTAAAAGCCAGAAAATAAGACTCATGGTGGTGAAATTTGGGATTGTGGAATGGGTAACAGGGGTTATTCTGCGTAATTAAGCTACGCACAAATGCTGAAACGGTCACTATTTGGGTGGGAAATTGTAGTCGGGATTGGAGTAGATAGCTAAAACAATCCCAATTTTGTAATTTAGAGCACCACATTCTGCATTCACCCGTTTACTGATTTCATGCACCTTCAATCGGTACATATTCAAAATATCAAATCCATTCAGGACTTTCGGATGGATTTTCCCGAGCCCGGCAGCGGCTGGCATGTGGTCATAGGCGACAACGGTGCCGGAAAAACAGGATTGCTCCAGGCGATTGCGGCTTGCCTATGCGGTCCCGGGCGGTTTCCGGCATTCCGTTTTGGAGCGCAAAGACTCCTCCGGAAAGGGTGTGAAGAAGGGTCGGTGTCCGTCCAGTTTTTTCAGGATATGGAAGACGAGTCCAGACTTTTTGCCAGACATATCAATGGAAAGGTAACATTGAGCATAAATCTAAAGGAAGGTCAGGAAGGAATCTTTGGTAATGCCGGGCACGACTCAGCGATCTGGAAAGGGACCCGGCAATATTTCTCGGCTTCTTTTGGTCCTTTTCGAAGGTTGGAAGGCGGAAACTCTATCGTGAATAAACTCTTTGATGAGGATCATCGGGCAGCTGCACATGTTTCTTTGTTCGAGCCGGAAGCCGCTTTTGTAAAAGTAGAAGATTGGCTGAAAGACCTGAAATTCAAAGAATTAGAATCCAAGAATAACCAACCCTTTTCTGAATCGATTATTCGGTTTCTAAATCAGGAGGGCATGCTCCCCAACGATTTTAAGGTCAAAAGCATTTCTTCAGATGGGCTTACCATGCTATCTCCTACGGGTCAATCGCTTTCGCTCTCAGGATTGAGTGATGGTTATCGCTCTGTGTTGAGCCTTATGCTGGAATTAATTCGTCAAATGCGAACCATCTTCTTCCTTCCTGAAAAAGGCTTTCCGGATTTTTTTGTTCAGGAAAATGCTGCAAGCCCATGGGTCGTTGACCTTCCCGGCGTGGTCATGATCGACGAAGTGGACGCCCACCTTCACCCAAGCTGGCAAACCCAGATAGGCAAATGGCTAACGACTTATTTTCCCCGCATTCAATTTATCGTAACCACCCACAGCCCGCTTGTCTGCCGGTCGGCAGAGAAAGGGACCATCTGGCAGTTGGCGGCACCCGGTAGCGGGGAAGAATCCCGCCAGATTACAGGCGTGGAATATGACAGGCTGATCTATGGCAACATCCTGGATGCCTATGGCACAGAAGTATTTGGGGATAATGTTACCGTCTCCGAAGTTGGATTTGAAAAACGCGAAGAACTGGCCCGTTTGAATAAAAAGTCATTCAAAGGCACTATTTCCGACGAGGAAAAACAAGCACTTGACTCATTGAGGAGCATTTTACCGACGGGAAATTAACCCTGGCCATGGTACAGCTGCTCGAAATTGATATCAGCCAGCAGACGAAGGACAAACTTGTTTCCTTTCAGTCAGAGGTGGATACCCTCCCAACCTATGAAGAGCAATCAAAGGAGGCAAAAAGGCTTTGGCCACTCAAAAAACGCAATCCTGCTTTTAAAGAGATTAAGGACGTTTTAGCACAAATGTCTTCCTGCTCAAACAGGTGCCATTACTGTGAGGACTCTTTAGCGGACGAAATAGAGCACTTTTACCCCAAAGACCTGTATCCGGACAAGGCATTTGTGTGGGACAACTACCTCTTATCCTGCGGACCTTGTAATGGTGCCAAGAGCAACCAATTTGCCATTTTTGATCCCATAACCGATGAGATGGTCTGGTTAGACAAAAACAGGCCTATAGAAGCACCCACAGGAAAGGCCGTTTTGATCAATCCAAGAAAAGAAGACCCGTTGCCGTTCCTTTTCCTCGACTTAAGTGACACTTTTTTCTTTGAACCTTTTGAGGATGAGGAAGATACACTTGAATACAAGCGGGCGGAATACAGCATTGACACCTTACAACTCAACCAGCGAGGACTTGATAAGCAAAGGAAAAATGCATTTGGCAATTACCGCGCCCGACTAAAGGAGTACATCAGTTCCAAAAAGGAAAATCAACCCGTTGAAGTTTTGAATAACATTATTGCCGGGTTACGCGCTGAGCAACATCCCTTTGTATGGAAAGAAATGAAACGGCAGCAAGCCAGATTGCCTGAATTAAAAGAACTTTTCGACCTGGCTCCCGAAGCGTTTGACTGGTAAATCTCCCCTTCCAAAAAAACCTCCCCCCATGCAACCCTTTGCCCCAAATTAGCACCAAGTACACAACAACAATAGTTCTGGCCTGAAAGACGATGCATCACTGGTAGCCGAATGCCTGAAGGGAAACCGACAAGCACAGCGCGGATTGTACGAAAAGTACAAGCGGTTGATGTTCGTTGTGTGTATGCGATACGCCGACAACCGGGAAGAGGCGGAAGACATCCTGCAGGAAGGTTTTATCCTAATTTACAGGGACTTGCATCAGTTTTCCGGTCAGGGCCCGGTGGGTGCATGGATGCGCAGGGTGATCGTGAACACCGCGTTGCAACACCTCCGCAAAAAGCAGCGGCAGGTGGTTACCACCGACATCGATCAGGCTTCGGGCGCGGGTGACGACGACCCGCTCATCCTGCAGTTTGAAGGGGGACAAGCCCGCGAACTGATCCGCATGTTGCAAGGCCTGCCCATAGGTTACCGCACCGTGCTCAACTTATACATTTTGGAAGGGTACTCCCACAAAGAAATAGCTGAACAACTCCAGATATCCGTCAACACCTCCAAATCGCAGCTTTCACGCGCCAAAGAGATGCTCCGCAAATCGCTGGAAAAAACACTCAATTCTTAGGAATGGAAGAAAATCTACATAATAAGGACGGGCTCGAATCCTACCTCGTCAATTCCTTCGAAGGCTACGAAGGCGAATCGCCCTCGGACGCCGTTTGGGAGGGGATTGATGCCGGGATTCAGGGCATGGCTCCCGTACCGATGCAGCCGTGGTATTCGCGGGCGCTGACGTGGAAATGGGCCGCTGGCGTTGCTGCTACCCTGCTTATCGGCACGGTGGTGTATCAGTTTTTGTATGTGCACCAGGAAATTCGCTCACTGAAAAACGCTGTTGCCGACCGCAACCGCCAAATTGAACAACTCCGCCAGGAAGAAACCCTGTTTGATAGCCTCGACGGCTTTGCCAACGACCAGCCCGGAGCTGCTACGGATAAGGGCCATGCAGCGAATACGGCGACTGTTTTGCCTGAAAATTCCCTTTCGCTCACGCCTGCTTTGTCGTCGAAAGCCAAACCTGCCGATGTTGCCGAATCGAAAGACCAGTCTGCGAAGCAACAGCAAGCGTCTATCGCGCCTAAAGCACCTGGCGCACCTCTGAAATTGCCAGCTTCTTCAACAGCAAATGCCCAAATGGCTGGTAATGAGGCGTCTTCTTTCCTTCAAAAGCAGAAAGTAACGCCCGTTTCGCCTTACCTGCCAGCAGCGAATAAGCCCGTAGTGGTGTTGCCAGTGGAAAAAAGCAATTCCCTGGCAAATATTCCGCCTCAAAAATATCAGCTGCAAACGGCGCTCCCTTTAGCACCCACAAATGCAACCGAGGGCCCCGTTTTACCCCCGATCAAAGACCTTCATGCTAGTTCAGGCATAGTGCTGAAAATTGCCGGTTCAACGCAGGCCCGCTGGCTGGCTATGCCAGAAAAAGAAGACGATGATCACGAGCACGAAGCATTCTCTCCCAAAGATATCCTCAGCCAAAGCGATTACCGCACCGGCCTGGGCCTGATTTTGCGGAATGATAAAATAATTTCCTTCGAAACGGGCCTTTACCTGCAAGACCGCGTGGAAATTTCCAGCCACGACCCGGCGTTTAACTACCGATCAAACGGAGGTCCAGACCCGGATGATGTCATCACCTATCAGCTGTACACCCCGCATTTCAAATCGGATGTGACCGTGACCGTGGTGCCTACTACCCAGGTAGCCGACTCCACCAAGGTGAACCTCAGCATCGTTACCCGGGAGCATAACCAAAGTTTTCAGGTGCCGCTGTTGGTGCGGGTCAGCACCCCCGAAAACCGATTCAGGCTACATGCCAGGGGTGGGTTGGTGCTGCAATATGCTTTGCAGGAAAAGATCAGCCTCGAATCGGTTGTGTCAAACGACACGCACTTTGCGGTAAGCAGCGACCACATACCGATGGTCAGGCCCGTGGATGAACCCAAGTTGGGCATGGGCTACCTGCTGGGGGTTGGGGCCAGCTGGCGTATCAATCAAAGGGTAGGGCTTGCCTTTGAGCCTTATACCTATGGCAGTATCGGGGAAAACGAGCGTTATGAAAAACCCGGCGAACTCCATGATTTCAGCCTTTTTGGAGGAGCAGAAGTATCGCTTTACTACCATTTTTGAAATAAGGACATTCAGCAAACAGGCATCCTCCCGAATGATTGGGGGGATGCCTGTTTTTTATGCCCCAAACCCATGGGTTCGGCAGGTGCTGTGCGACATCTCTGAGGTCATTTCCCCTTCTATCCTAATTGCTACAAAGGTTCGACTCCGCTGGAGTCGGTGGGCGTTTACCGCCGACTTCCAATCCGCATCCTCCTCTAGCGGGTAACCAACCCGCCACATCTGTACCGCCGACTTCCAGTCGGCTTCCTCCCCAGGCGGGTAACCGACCCGCCACGTGTGTACGGGCGATCTTCAATCGCCCAGGACTTGAAGCCAGCCGAAGGCTGTGCCACAGGTATGCCACTGAAGCTCGCCGGTACTAAAAGGTCTGCATCCCCCCAGGCAAGTAACCAACCCGCCAGTGCGTACAAAGAAAATTTTCCATGTACTATTAAAAAAAACCGCAAAACACTGACAATCAACCTATTAATTTTTTAATTTAAACCAAAACTCCAACTACCCCAGCCATTTATTAGAAAATATTTTTCGCCACTGCAACCTTTTTCCCCTTCCAGACACCAAGGTATTTGTAAGCGGTTCAAACACACGCTTTCATTTCATTGCTGATGATTTAAGCCTTACCTCATTTTCATTTCACCTGTCATTCACGCTCCGGCGTGCTGGCACCTCTTTGTTTCTTTCCTAAACACCAACCATAGTTTCAGCATGAAAAATTTAGTGCTATTGATCTCTTTGCCCGTCCTGGCTTTCGCAGCTTTGGTATCCTGCAACCAGCTTGACATTTTTCAGAAAAATGATGCTTCGAGCCTGATCAGCGAAATTGCTGCTGCCAGCAAAACGACCGTTGATCCTACGGCATTGCCTGCGAACCTTACCCGCTACGTTGCCACCAACTACTTCGAAACCTATATCGCCTCAGCCGACAAGGCCAATAAAGCGGGCTACGAAGTAACCCTCGGCTCAGCGGATGTGCTTTATTTTGATCTGGAAGGCACCAGCCTCGACTCTATGGCCACTTGCCACAGTGACTCCATGGGAGGCCACCACGGTCGCCATGGTCACGGAGGCCCCGGCGGCGATCACCCAACGGGCAACTGCGGCGGTGTGGATTCTTTGCTGGAGGTAAATACCCTTCCTGCAGACATACAGGCCTATGTAACCACGATCTACGGTGAATCTGCCGTCATCGAGCATGCCAAAACCAACCTCAACGGCCAATATGTGGTGGAAATTACCGGCCACGTAATCCTGATCTTCGATGCCTCAGGCACCTTTGTAGAAGCCGCTAACCTCGTGCACGCCTGTGAAGGCCATCACGGCACCCCCATAGCGATTGCGGACCTGGTTCAGCCCATCACCGACTACCTTGCTGCCAATTATGCAGGTGCTGAAATAAAAGTGGCTTTCCAGAAAGGAAGCGACAAAATCATCGTGGGTTTACTTTACAACGGAGCCCGTACCATCCTCATATTCGACGCCACGGGTAACTTCCTCGAAGTGCGCAATTAAGTTTCAATGGGTGGTTGAACCGCCGGGAGAACCTGATGCCTGCTTTGCTTTTGACTAATGGGTAGATTATCAGTTTGACTCGCAGGATAGGGTTTTCCCCGGCGGTATTTCATTCATTATCAGGCCTTTCTTCAACAAACAAGCTGTCCTTACTCACTTTTCCTAACACACATTTTTTATGGACAGAAAGGCTTTTCTTAACCTGATTGGGGTATCTGCCGGTGCATTTGCCCTCACTGCCTGCCTCGGTGGTTGCAACCTCAACAATGCCATTCCGAGTGCCAAGGTTGATTTCACCCTCGACCTCACCAAGTCGGCGTATTCCACGCTCACGCAAAATGGCAAATACGTTATCACCCAAGGCGTAATCGTGGCCAAAACCAAAGCAGGGGATTATGTAGCGGTATCGGCTTACTGCACCCATGAAGGCAGCAATGTCGCCTACGACTCCACCAACAACCGCTTCCATTGTCCCAGCCACGGCGCTAATTTTTCTACCACGGGCAAGGTCATCAGCGGACCTACCAATGCCCCTTTGCAACAATACACCACCGAACTGACGGGTACGTCGCTCAGGGTTTATTTATAGTACGTTTTGCATCTTCATCAGGCTGTTTTTCTTGTTGTTAGGCCAGTACGGAATACCGTGCTGGGCTTTTTTTAACAAGATTTACTGCGATTTCCAGGATTGACACCCTTGATTTCCAAAGGATAATCCTCTCCATTTTGTGCAAAGCATTTTCGTTCGGGTCAACCGCCTTTGTTGCTAAGCCTCGAGTGCCTGCAAAATATCTGCTTCGATATCTGCCAGCGTTTCGAGCCCTACCGAAATACGAACCAGGCCGTTGCTGATCCCTACGGCTGCTTTTTCGGCATCGCTCAGCTTGGAGTGGGTAGTCGAAGCGGGGTGCGAAGCAATGGTGCGGCTGTCTCCGAGGTTATTGGTCAGGGAGATCATTTTCAGGCTATTGAGAAAACGACGCCCGGCATCGAGCCCTCCGCTCAGCTCAAACGTGAGGATACCGCCGCCATTGCGCATTTGCTTGCGGGCGATTTCGTATTGCGGATGGCTTTCGAGGAAAGGATACCTTACCCAGTTTAGTTTGGGGTGACCCTGCAGGCTCCGGGCAAGGGCAAAGGCATTTTCGGCGTGCTTATCCATGCGCAGACGCAGGGTTTCGAGGCTTTTGCTCAGCACCCAGGCGTTGAAAGGGCTCATGGCCGGGCCGGTATTGCGGGTCATGAGGTACAATTCACGCACGAGGTCCTTATTCCCTACCACTACTCCACCGAGCACACGGCCTTGTCCATCCATGAATTTGGTGGCAGAATGCACCACCAGGTCGGCACCGAAATGCATCGGCAACTGTACCGCTGGCGTCGCAAAGCAATTGTCCACCACGTACAGGATGCCGTGTTTTTTGCAGATATAGCCCACGAGCGCGAGGTCGATCACGCTCAGGCCCGGATTGGAAGGCGACTCGAGGTACAGCATCCGAGTATTGGGCTGAATCAGCGCCTCGATGGTTTCGGGGTGATTCATGTCGAAATAGGTGGACTGAATGCCCCATTTCGGCAGGTATTTCGTGAGCAGGGTGTGCGTAGAGCCAAAAACCGCCGAAGCCGAAAGGAGGTGGTCGCCCTGCTTCAAAAAGGTCATGAAGGTAGCAAAGATCGCCGCCATGCCGGTGCCGGTAGCAATACCTGCTTCGGCGCCTTCCAGGGCACATACCTTGTCGATAAATTCATCCACGGTGGGGTTTGAAAACCGGCTGTAGATATTGACATCGAGCGTTTCGTCGGAGAAGGCGGCAGCCATGTCCTCGGCAGAATCATAGACAAAGCTGGAGGTGAGAAACATGGCCGTGGAATGCTCTTTTTCGATAGAGCGGCGGTTTTGTAGCCGGATGGCCTGGGTCTCAAAACCCGGCGTGGCGGAATCGGACATAGGAATCTTTGTTGAAAAGCAAGTAGAGAAAATAAGGCTGGGGGTCAGACTACCCTTAGGCTTCCACTTCCACCCGCCAGGTAAGGTTTGCCCCGGCGGCACCCAGGGTAGCGGCTACGCTGCAGTATTTTTCCATAGAAAGGGCCACCGCTTTTTCGGCTTTCTCTACGTCCACTGCCCCAAAAACACGGAAAACCAATTGGGCTTCCTGCCACAGCGAAGGTTCTTTGTTGGGCTCGCGCTCCGCGTCGATGTCGATGCGGAAGTCGCGCACTTCCTGCCGCTGTTTTTTCAAAATCATGAGTACATCAATGGCCGAGCAACCGGCCAGCCCCATAATCAGCATCTGCATGGGCCTGATGCCCGTGCCTGCGCCTCCGGCACTTTCGGGAAGGTAAATCGACACTTCGGTTCCGGCCTCATCGGCAACCACGGTATGGCTGGCATCGGGCGCAAGGTTGAGTTGTATGTGCATATGGGCGTTGTTTCGGAGGCAAAGGTACGGAATACTGCCTTTCGGAAAAGTCGCCGACTGCCTTTTTGGGGCGGGGCAGGTATCAAACCTGCCGCGAAGGAGTTCCTGGGCGGCTATTGCCAGTGGCTCCGCATCCATAACGGCGGATTTGATACCCGCCCGGGTATGACCGGGCGACTGAGGCTCGCCCCTACTAACCTGTACCGGCGAGCTTTAGTCGCCGATAAAAGGCTCGGCCGCATGCCGCTTATGGGTGGGCGACTGCCTTTTTGGGGCAGGTATCCAACCTGCCGCGAAGGAGTTCCTGGGCGGCTATCGCCAGTGGCTTCGCAACCATAACGGTGGGTTTGATACACACCCGGATTTGGGTGGGCGACTAAAGCTCGCCCCTACTCCCTGTACCGGCGGGCTTCAGTCGCTGACATAAGGCTTTTATTATTAGCTACAGTATCAAGGAAAGAGGATTTTCTCTTCCCCTGTTTGAAGATCAAGTATCAGAACACCTGTTTTCTTAGATTGAATATTGTAAACTTCAGAAATAGCGGATGATAAATAGCGTCCGTTTCCAGAAATATCAAGTGACTTTTCAAGTACATAACAATTTGACCTTACCCAGACGGTTTCTACGTTCATAAGCTGCGTGTTCAATCGATAAATAGCACTTGGCGTGGAAAAGTAAAGCTTATTTACAAAGTCCTTGTTTACTCCACCGATTTGAGAAGCAATACTTAACTGATTATCTGAAAATTTATAGCCTGAGGCAAATTCATCTGTAGCATTGTTAACTGAAAACGACCATATCTTTAACATTTCAGGGAAAAAATAAGCGTGGATCGTGTCTTGACTAGTAAGTATGAGTGTTTTGTTGTTTACTAAATAGTCAAAAACTCGAAAAGGGAAACTCCACTGTTGTTTGATATTGCCTTCGATATCGGCCCAACTAATTTGTGATTGATTCATGAAAAACAAAGATTGTTCGTTGGTATTCAGAATCAATTCATCTCCGTACCAAATCGCCTGAGTTACAGGCTCAACCATGGGTATTACCACTTCCTGATCTGAATTATTGGGCAGCCAAACCATCCCTTTATCAGAAAGGAACAAGTAGCCGTTTGTATCAGAATAGTCGAACTCTCCCACAAAATTTTCCCTTTTCCCTAATTTCTTCAGCTTCCCATCCTCGGCGTCTATCTGATACATTACCTGAGCAGCTTTGTCTCTTTCCGAATTTTTTACTCCACTTTGAAATACAACAATAGAGGTTTCACTATTGAACCCGTTAATCAGCCAGCTTGGACTAACAGCAATTGGATCTATGGCAACCCAAGGACTATTACTTGCGATAAGCTCATTGCATTCTTGAACTGTCCATTCTTCTCTTCTGCAAGAAAGAAACATGAAGCCCAATGCCAAAAATTTGAAAGATAATTTTCTTGAAAATATTAATTTTCTCATGATTATCGGATTAAATCGTTTTGAAAACTGAGAATTGTAGTATTCCTTAATTTTTTAGGAATTTGGTAACAAAGAGTTTTTTATCCACTGTGGCCTTGATCACAAATAATCCATGAGAAAAATGGGCTAAATCAATGGTTACCGAATTTTCACCTGGTAGAATAGTTAAGTCATCGACTTGATACACGGTTTGACCTGAAAGACCAATAATTTCCAAAGATCCCTTTCCCGAAAAACCATCAGAAAATATTTGGCAGGTGATCATATCATTTGCCGGGTTCGGATAAACCAAAAGTTTTCCTAAACTATCTTCTTCTTTGATACCTGAAGTTCCTGGCCCTGAATACACTGAAAATTCGAAAACCCCTTTCTCTGTACTCGGATCAAAAGGAAACCATGACCCTGATGATCCTAAAATATGATATACGTACCCTTCCACCGTTGCACTGGTACTCGTTACTCCCGTAAGGGTAAAATGCGGATCTCCATAAAAACGGATTGCGCTTGTGGAAGGAATCGCTTCTGGAGTACCGAGCACATTGGTAGTATTCCCTCTTACCCAGTAATCAAGCACATTACCTCCGGGGATTGAAATGGAAAAGGTACTCGTGTATTTGTAGATATCCACCCCGATATACATCCCCGCCTGTGTACTGCTCAATAAAACAGTTGGAGTTGCTAACGATCCAAGTGCGGGAGCTGTGCTGGTATAATAGCTCGAAAGGGAACCCTCAACAAATTGTGCTGCTACCAGAGATGTCTCTAAGGTAAAATCATTCAGTTGGGTCTCGTGTTTGATTTTGGTTATGTGATAGCCTGCGCCTAACCCTTGAAGTGTTTTCGTCCAGTTCAGGCTGGGGTCAGGCGCGCCGGTGGCGCTGCTCTTTTGCAGGTTTACCAGCGTCTGGGCGTGCAGGTTAGCAACCAAAGCGTTGATAATCAGGAATAATGCGAAATGCGAAATGCGAAATACTGTACAAAGATTTCATAAAATAATTTTGATTCAATCTACACTTCTGGCTTCAACATTCCAAGCGCTCAATCGCTTTATTGTTGTAAACGGTTATTCAATAATAATTTTCACAAAATTGTGAAATAAAATATTTATTTATTCAATTTATTTATTGAAATATTTGAAAAATGGTAAAGCCATTATATATGGCCATATAGCCCAACATATACCCCAACCACTCCCCCATTTTAGAAATTGAAAGCTAATCGCGACCTTCACGGCCTACTTCGGCAACAGATATGGTCAAATCATTTTTTAAACAGCGCTCACATGCGCCCGTATTCAAAGTTTTGGCGGGATTAGGCCGGTCGATCAATCGTTTTTACGAAAACCGCAACCACGACATCCACACCAATGGCGAGCTCACCCTCCTGAAAAAATTATCGACTTTCTCGCCGCGTGTAATCATTGATGGCGGTGCCAATGTCGGCGGTTACTCGCTCGCCATCCACCGTGCCTGCCCCGATGCGCGCATCCTTGCCTTCGAACCCGTGCCTGCCACTTTTGACCAGCTCACCGCCGCTACCCGGCATATTCCGCAGATTCAGCAGGTGATGAAGGGCTTTTTCAAAGAAAATACCACCCAGCAGATCAACCTCTTTTCCTCCAGCACCCATGCCTCTATTTACGACATACAGGGGCTTTCATATGCTTCCACTGATTCCGTAGAGATTGAACTGGTGCGGGGCGATGATTTTCTGGCACAGGAAGGAATCGGGGAAATTGATTTTCTGAAACTCGACCTCGAAGGCGCTGATTTCGATGCCCTTCAGGGTTTTAAGCAGGCCATCAGCGGCGGACGTATCCGCATGGTGCAGTTCGAATACGGCTACATCAACATCACCACCAAAACGCTGCTGCTCGATTTTTACCGCTTTTTTGAGGCCCACGGCTACCAGGTAGGCAAAATTTTCCCCAAAAAAGTATCCTTTCGCCCTTATGCTTTTAAGTACGAGGACTTTATCGGCCCCAACTTCGTGGCCGTAAAAAAGGACGACCTGGCGCTGATTCAGCTGCTTTCTTCGCCTATGTGAGGTTTTTATGGGCTAAAATGCCTCCCCCAAAAACACATAAAATCCCGAGCCTTCGCCGGTAAAGCCCACATCGAGGCGCACAAAAATGTCCTCTTTCGGAAAAATGAGGTAACGCAGCCCGCCTCCTCCTGCTAGCCTCGGCGTACTGCGAGCCAGTTTACCCGGGCTTTCAGCGACCGCTCCCGCCGACAAAAACAGCGATGCGCCTATCCTTTTGCTGAAAGGAAAGGGCAAAAACCGATACTCCGATTGCGCAGCGACGTAGGCCTTGTCGCGATACCGCCCCATATAATAGCCCCGCATCAACGACTCGCCTCCCATCAGGGCCAGCTGGTTGAATGGTGCCTCGCCAAATACCAGGTTGCTGTAAAGCTGACTGGCCCACACCTGCTTCGGGTGAAACGGATGGGCGTAGTAGCGCATATCGAAGATCATGTTCCAGAAATTCTGGTCGCTCCCCAGCGCTTTTTGGTACGTAAGCACACTCAATCCCGCAAAAAGGCCCTCTCGCACGTTCAGCTGATTTTGGCGGGTATCGTATTCCAGCGTCAATCCGGCGCCGATATTGGCTACCCCTTTTCCTCCAATGGGCAATTCTTCGTCGGGCAACAGGGTATCGCCCCGCAAAAAGTGCACCTTCCGCAGGATTTCGAGGTCAAACTCCGGCCCAAAGAACCAGTTGCGGGCAAACTGATACATGACCCGTTGCCGGAAAATCAGGCTGCTGGATTCCACCGTTACCGCATCGCTGGGGGCACTCTTGTTGCCGATTCCATAATATTGCAGCGGAAAATCCTGGATGCGGCTGCGGCCCACGAGGTACCACTGGTTGTGGTTGGTATAGATGTCGTAATCGAGCCAGAGCCCGTATTGCCCCTTGAGCGTATAGAAAAAAAAGGGATCGATACGGCTGAGACGATTCTCCTGGGGGTTGCGTTTTGCATAAAATAAAAAGGCAGCAGAAACACCTATTTCCCAACTCGTTTCGGGCGAATAGGCCAAGGTAGGGTACCCGACGAGCTTGGCCCTGCCATCCGGAGCCACAGTATCTATGGCCGTAGAGGAAAGCAGCTTTTGCCAAAGGCTGGTCTTTTCGGGCTGCGAAAAGACAATGTTAGAAGCTCCCAGCCCCAAAAAGCAAACCATCAAAACGCGGGACAAGGACCTTTGGACAACTGAAGAACCTGAATAAATATGCATTCTGAAATTGAATTACTCCCGTTTTAATGAACCCCAATCCCTGATCAGCAATCAAAAGTTTTCCGCCAAAAATCACCAGATCTGAATTGGATAGCGAAAATTACACAAGTCTGCTTTCACTCGTCTTTTTCCGTGCAGCAAGTCAGGTAATAAATCTACTTCGACCCGTGTTTTTTATCCATCAAACCACTTTGCTATATTCGGCCTTATGAAAGCACCCGGAATTTTCTTGCTGGCTGCCACGCTGCTGGCACTTTCTACCTTTTCCTGCGAAACCAGGGAGGCAAAAAATGACGACCAGGTATTTATCGACAGCCTGTTTCAAGTGGCCCTTTCCGAAGGTCAGAGCTATACCTACCTCACCTACCTCTGCAAAAATATAGGCCCCCGGCTCACCGCTTCCCCCAATGCCTACAAAGCCATTTTTTATGGCGATAGCCTGTTTAAATCCCTGGGACTGGACGTGAACCTTCAGCCCGTGATGGTGCCACACTGGGTGCGCGGCGACAAAGAAGTGCTTCAGGTAATGACCGATTCAGGAGCCATTGACCTGGCCGTTACCGCGCTGGGCAGCTCGGTGGGTACGCCTACTGGTGGCATCATGGCACCCGTGATTGAAGTGCACGACTTCGAAGAGCTCAATGCGCTAGGCCGCAAAAACATAGAGGGCAAAATCGTTTTTTATAACCGCAGGATGCGTGCTTCGCTCCTCCAAACCTTTCGGGCATACGGCGGAGCGGTCAACCAGCGCTCACAAGGGGCTTCTCAGGCAGCCAGCTACGGTGCCGTGGGTTCGATTGTGCGGTCCATGACTTTGAAAAAAGACCAATACCCTCACACGGGCAACATGCGCTACGACACCACCCAGCCCTTTATTCCGAATGCCGCCATCAGCACCCTGGACGCCGACCGCCTGCAAAATCTGCTTGCAAAACAGAAAGACGTACAGCTCTTTTTCCGTCAAAACTGCGAACAGCGCCCCGATACCCTCGCCTGGAACGTGGTCGGTGAATGGAAGGGCTCCGAAAACCCCGATTCGTACCTCATCGTCGGCGGTCACCTCGACAGCTGGGACCTCGCCGAAGGCGCGCACGACGACGGAGCAGGCGTTGCTCAGGCCATAGAAGCCATTCGCTTGCTGAAAGCCATGGGCTACCAACCCAAAAACTCCATCCGGGTGGTGTGGTTTATGAATGAAGAAAACGGCGTGATGGGCGGAAAAGCCTATGCTGATTCGGCCCGGGCAAAGAAAGAAAAGCACCTCGCAGCCATCGAATCGGACAGGGGCGGATTTACCCCCCGGGGATTTACCTTTGAAACTACCCCAGAACAAATCGCCCATTTTCGGGTGTACAGCCCTCTGCTCGCCTCTTATGGCTTCAGTGAGTGGCAGGAAGGTGGTAGCGGCTCTGACATCGAACCCCTGAAAGGGCAAGGCGCCTTGCTCATTGGCTATTTTCCTGATTCTCAGCGCTATTTCGACTACCACCACGCCGCTACCGATGTGCTCGAAAATGTAAACGAGCGCGAACTCGAACTCGGTGCCGCCGGAATTGCTGCGCTGCTCTACCTCATCGACCAGCATGGCCTCTGAACCCGTTCGTTTTTTGTTTGATGGTGAATGGATAGCAAAGCCAGAGGCGGGCTTTCCGATGCTTAACCGCGCTTTTCGTTTTGGCGATGGCTGCTTCGAAACTTTACGTGTGCGTGGCGGAAAAATACTTTTTCTGGAAGCACACCTCAACCGGCTGTGTGCGGCCATGCAGGTGCTGGGTTTTGAAGGCGAGCATGGTAACTGGAAAGAGAAAGCAACCTTTCTGTTATCAAAAATATTACAGGAATCGTCCCCTTTGCCCCATGCGCGCCTACGACTGGAGGTAATCCGCATCGGAGAAGGTGCCTACCGTCCGGAGTCCGACAAAACGCATTGGATCGTGGAAATGAAGGAATTGGAAGCAGACACTTACCTCCATTCCCAGGCTATTTCCCTCACAGATTTCCCTGATTTCGACCTCTCTCCCGGTCCGTTTTCCGGCTTAAAACTCTGCAATGCCCTGCCCTATGTGTTGGCTGCCCGCCATGCAAAAAGAGCTGGATTTGACGAAACACTGTTCTGGAATAAGGGAAGCCTGGTAGAAGCAGCGGCGAGCAATGTGTTTTTGCTTAAAGGCCATCAGCTGTTTACCCCTCCTCTTTCGAGCGGGTGCCTGGCCGGAGTTATGCGTAATTGGCTGCTGGAAAATGCCCTGGATGCTGGATTAACTTCGGTTGAAAAGGAAATTACTGCCAGGGATTTGGAAGATGCAGAAGCCATTTTGCTCACGAATGTGGTGCAGGGATTGAGGCAGGTGCAGGTTTACAGAGGACTAAGATTTGAGGTCAATCCCCCCGTTTTATCCCGAATCCTGGAAAAACTAAAATCGAATGGAGGAATTGAGGGCTAGCGTAAAGGAAGGAAGCACTTTTTTTTCATGCTTCATTCGAAAAAAATCACCCCTTTTCACCAGAAAAAAGCCAAACAAAGAACCGACCCACGGCTCATCAGGTCGTATTATTACGCCAAAATTTATTACCCTTTCTTACCTTGGCCATAGGTCTTTTTCAGAGATTTGTGCTGAAAGTCACCGGTAAAATGGACGAGTAGAGCCAATTTTGAGCGGAAAAATATTAAGTTGGCACCGAATGTAACTTCCTATGTCCCGGAATAAAAAGTCAGACAGTCCATTTGTTTACTCAACGAATCCGGATTTTTTCGGAGACGAAGATTCAATGGATGATATGGAGTCCCTCACGCCTGCGCAACAGGACCTGCGTCTGCACCTCGATCGGCTAAAGGGCAATAAAAAAGCTGTTCGGATTACCGGATTTAAAGGCAGCGCCGATGAAATGGAGGCCCTGTCCCGGCAACTGAAACAGGCTTGTGCCTGTGGAGGAGGGGCCAAAGAAGATTATATCCTCCTGCAAGGCGACCTGATGGATAAAGTAAAAATCACCCTCACCAAACTTGGCTACCGGTTCAAACAATCGGGTAGTTGAATTGATAAAAAAAACCACTTGCACTTGTTATTTCCAGCCTTTTTACTACCCTATGGCAAAACATTTACCCACCCTGAAACGCCTGACCCTGTTTTGTGTACTTGGCATCCTGGCTATGCAGGCACAAGCACAGCTGGTAACCGCAGGCGCTACGCCTTTTCGTCAGTACGTGACGAGCCTCATTGGTCCCGGCATTGATATTTCGAACATCAATATCATTGCAGATACCAACAACGTTGTTTTCAATTTTGGATTTGCGGATACCATCGGCCCGCAGCTCGGAAGCTTTAGTGCTACTCCGGGCACCAACCTGGGTTTGCTTCAGGGCACCGTTATGACCTCTGGCGGAATCCGCAACATGGGTGGTTCTTCGCTCAACTTCCTTTCCGGACAAAGAACCCGTCCCGGAGATGCAAACCTGGACCAGCTCCCCGGAGCAACAGGCACCACCGATGCCTGCGCCATCACCTTTAACCTTATTCCGTATTGCGATACGATTTCCATTCGTTACGTTTTCGCATCCGAAGAATACCCCGAGTTTGCGCCGCCGAACTTCAGCACATTCAATGACCTGTTTGCCTTCTTTATCACGGGTCCGGGTTTTACCCCCAATACCAACATTGCCCTGCTTCCGGGCACTACTATCCCGGTAAGCATTTCTACAGTGAATGCCGTTACCAATACTACTTATTATATAGACAATGCTACTGGAAACAGCATTGTCTATGACGCATACACCATAGTACTTACCGCAAAAGCCGTCGTACAACCTTGTCAGCTGTACTCCATCAAGCTGGTAGTTGCCGACGATGGCGGTGGTTTTGGCGATGATGCGTTTGATTCGGCTGTTTTTCTGGAAGCCGGGGGTATTGCCTGTACCGGAAACCTTGCGCCCAGCGTCATCGCTGGCAACCCTAACAATCCGGGAAATCCAGTTGCGGTAGAAGAATGTGTCGATGGCTTTTTCAAATTTGTGAATAACTCTGACACCACTCAGTCACTCACCATCACCTATACCAAAGCCGGAACCGCTACCGAGGGTGTTGATTACTCCCCTATCCCGAACAGTGTAACCATTCCCGCAGGTCAGTCTTCCGTAACCCTGCCTATCAATATCATCGCCGACGGCATTACCGAAGGAACCGAAACCCTCCAATTGATTTTTACCGGCTTGCTTTGTGGCAGCACGACCATAGATACCGTAACCCTCGAAATTCAGGATCCTTTTACCATCAATGCGGGTCCTGATATCGCAGTTTGCCCCGGCGAAACCCAAACTATCGGCCCAGCTCCGGTGGCAGGTTACACTTATCAGTGGTCAGCCATCCCCAACCTGGGCTGGGCGGGCTCCCCGAATCCGGCTACTTCACAGGCGCAGGTCCGGTTGAACAATACCTCAACCATTCCTTTGCCGGTAGTTTATGTGTTAAGGGCTACCAATGAAAATGGCTGTGTAGATACGGACACGCTCCGCGTGACTTTCTCACCTAAGCCGCCCGTTTCTTTAACGGGTACCGGCGCCACTTGCGTGGGTACTCCCGCGACCGTGAGTTATTCCAGTATTCAGCCCAACGGCGCCATTTACAGCTGGGACTTTGCAGGCGGCACGCCCGTAGGCTTCGGTACGGGCCCTGGTCCGCACGACATTGTGTGGAACACCCCGGGTGTAAAGCGGGTGCGGGTATGGCTGACAGCAGGCGGATGCGCCTCGGATACGGCATCGTTCAACATAACGGTGAGCGGCATTCCTACGGCCAACTTCACCGGACCCACCACGATTTGTGCGGGTAGCCCTGCCCAGTTTTCGTACAACGGCAGCGGAAGCAGCACGGCCACATACAACTGGACCTTCGACGGAGGCTCAGGCGGAACTGGCCAA
>JBGSTW010000031.1:0-195444 GCA_041753595.1 Bacteroidia bacterium
AGATCGTTGGTTACAACGGTATCATCACCGATGCCACCAGGGAATCGACAGTAAAAAGCCCGTTGAAAAGTATCGGATCGCCGCTTGATTCACATTAACAAACACCGCCAAGTGGTCTAAACAAACCGAGGTATTTCAAACATCGGTTTTGCAAAATGACGGGTGCAGGCAGTGCTTCAATGACAGTGAACTACAAGGTTCAAGTGGGGTTTTCAATTGAACATTTATGCTGAAAAGCCCGCCCAACGCAAATCTACGAACCGTCATACACCTCCGCCACACACCCACAGGGCGTCCGTCCTATCAAGCCGTACATATCGGTAGAACAATCGAAACAATCGATATTGCGCGCCGCAGGCACATAAGCCATCTAAAAAATCACACCCAAACGTCCAGGGCCTTATTTACTGAAAAAGCCCACCGTACCCCCCACCCAGGTTTTTTCCATATTGTATTTCACCCCGATCATGTCCCCTTTCGAGAGGCGCACGAGGTTAAGCACAGGAATGGGTTCGGCAGCCGCCTCGGGCCATACGTACAGGAGGCGCACCTCGCATTTCGCCTGTCCATCGGGCGTAGCTATGACCGGCGCGTACTGCACCTTCCGCTGCAGGATATAATTACTGCGGTCTTCGACGGCATCTACATCCTCCCGGGTCACATTGAACATGACGCCCGCACCAGAAAAGGAAAACAAGGGCTTCAGCACGTAGTTTTCGAGGTCGGAGGGGATGGTTTCCAGCTGGTCGAGGTACCAGGTTTTCGGCACGAACGGGCTATCGATCAGCGGCATGGTATGCTTGCTGATGCGAAAAAACCAGTTGGGGTGACCCGCCCATTCAATGTCGGCAGGCATTGTAGGATCCCAGGGTCCGCGGATATCGGTTCGTTGGGCGTATTCGTCAAAAATCAGGCGGTTGTAAATGCGCTTGATCTGCGTTTTTACGCCTTCCCGGAAGTAGTATAGCTTATCGCCCTCGGGAATAACAGCGCTGACACAAATGGCCTTAACGTCGATTTTCGCCTCCGTGCAGAGGAAATCAATGTTGGTATTTTGCTTTTCAGGCTCGATTTCCAGGATAATCACGTTTTCGGGTTCGTGATCGCCCAGGACTTCCGTTTTGAGCAATTCGTAGTAGGCGGCTTCGGTCATTTCTCCCGGAAAAACAGAAAAAGCATCGTCAATCAGGGGGTAATGCTGCTTGAATTTCTGTGCCAGCCAAGGTTGGTAGTAATAGAGCGAGGGGCAGCCCTGCAATTCGATTAGCTGCGGAGTCAATTCCCCGGCTTCGTCTTTGCAAACCGCAAAATCAATGGCCAGGAACAGGGTATGATCTGTTTCGCCAGGGACATGGAAGGCAGGAGGGACCGCACCAGCACTTAGCGCCTTAAAATCGGGCTGGGTAAGCACCTTCACGATGTCGGCTGAAGCTTCGAAAAGCCGCTGAGCGAGGGTCTCCGGAAAAAAAACAGGGGTTTCAGCTACCCGAAAAGGGATAACGTAGCCAAATTCCGTATGGAGGTCGTTCAAAAAATCTGCGTATTGCTCAACCGTAAAGGCGCTGTTGAAGGCCTGTCTGATGGATTCAATCATACCAAAGAATCAGAGGGTTCCTTGGAGGGCATCGCGCACCTGCAAGAGGAAATTAGGGATAATGGTCTTCTGGGTAAGCTCGATCTTATCGGGATCTTGTAGGCGCTCGATCATCTGTTGGTACTTTTCTGCTCCGTGCAGTTCTATTACCTGTTCACGTTTGTCGTCCTGCGAAAAATACACGAGCATGCCATCGGCATCTGCTTCGGGGTGAAACTGGGTGCCAAAAAACTCAGGCGAAAAGCGCACCGCCATAATGGCCCGCTCGTCGGCTACGTGGTCGCGGATTTTCTCCAAGGCCACAATTTTCGCTCCTTTTTCAGCAAATACGCCCAGGCGAGGCTGAATCACCTGCCAGTCACGCGACTCTACCGCGTAAAAAGGATCAGGCAAATCGCTGAGCACAGGCTCTGATTTTCCGGCTTGGGTTTTATGCACGGGCATCACGCCAAAAGAAGTGGTACGCCTCCGGGCGATTTCCCCCAGCCCAAAATGCTGGCAGGCCATCTGAAAGGAATGGCAGATAAAGAAACCGTATTTTTTGCGGGTTTGGGTAATGTCCTGGTTATGGGCCCAAAGCTGGTCCAACAAAGCGTAAAACCTGACATCCCACACCCCGTCGCCTTCGAGCGGGTTACCGGGCCCGCCAGAGCATAAATACACATCAAAGGACAAATCCGGCAGGGCATACTCAGCCCTTACGTCAAACTCGGTCCATTCGAGCCAGGCCTGCTGTTCGTCGAGCAAGGTGCGAATACACCGCATTCCCTGGTTAGGAATGCGGTTGTACATATTGAGCAGGGCCACACGCACCGGTCTGCTGGGGGTGGCTTGCTCAACAAATGGGCTGGTTTGTAAAATCGAAGAAATCATGCAAAAGAATAACGCTACAACCCAAATTTGGTTTCTTCAACGATATAATCAACAACCTTTATGAGGTCACCTGTTTCTTCAAATACTTTTAATTGCCGCTCGGCTCCGGTCCCCCTTTCAAGGATCGTGTGGATGTAAGCAATTTCCTCTTCGAGGCCCAGTTCTTCCACGCCATCCTTGATAAAGTCCAGCAATTCATAAACCAGGTCGCGGGTAGCAACTTCCTCTTCGATACCAAAATCAATGAGTTTGCCGGTGATGCCATAACGGGCAGCCCGCCACTTGTTTTCATTGATAAAGGCCCGGCGGTAGGTGCGGGTATTGAGGTTTTTCTTGATAAGCCAGCGCAGTTTGTACACCAAAGCCTGCATCACTGCCGCAAGGGCTATGGTCTCATCGGCGCGCATGGGCACGTCGCATTGGCGAAACTCGATCGTTTGGTAAAAAGGATGCAGGCGAATGTCCCACCAGATTTTCTTCCCGTTGTCGATACAGCCCGTTTTGATCAGCATGTTGATGTAGCTGTCGTATTCGCTCACGTTGGCGAAATAATCGGGAATTCCGGTACGGGGAAATTTATCGAAAATCTTGGTCCGGTAAGAGTGGAAACCGGTATTGCGGCCTTCCCAGAAAGGGGAGTTTACCGACAAAGCAAAAATATGCGGCAGGAAATACCGGGCGGAATTGAGGATTTGCATTCCTATTTCACGGTTGTCGATGCCCACGTGCACGTGTAGCCCGAAAATAAGGTTGGAGCGGGCCGTATCCTGAAATTCCTGGATAATCTGGTCGTAGCGCGGATCATTGGTAATGTCCTGCTCCTGCCAGCGGGAAAAAGGGTGCGTGCCTGCGGCACCAATCACGAGGTTTTGCTTATCGGCAAATTCGGCGATCATTCTGCGTAGAAAAACCACCTCTTCGCGGGCCTGCTTGATGTCCTGACAAACGTGGGTGCCGACCTCCACCACTGCCTGGTGCATTTCGTGCTTTACCCGTTCCTTAAGCACTACCCTGCCGCCTTCCACAATCTTCTCCATATGGGAGCGCAGGTCGCGGGTTACCGGGTCAATGATTTGAAATTCCTCTTCAATACCAAGGGTTAAGTTGCTCATATGCTTAAGGAATCATCGTTTGATGGCGTTTTGGATAAAAGTTCCCCAGGTGAGGTTGTCCTGACCGGGTACCTGGGCGAGGGCGCGCTCGATGGCCATATTGGCAGCATTTTCTACGATCCACTCAAAATTTGCCTGACCCACAGAGTTTACATCGGCATCGGGCGCCGGATTGCAGAAGTCGATGGCGATAGGCACGCCATCACGCATCGCAAATTCTACGGTATTGAAATCGTAGCCCAGGGCATGATTCAGGCGAAGCACGTAGTCGTGGATGGTATTCAGCGTTGACTGAGGCACATGGTCGAAAGACGCCGCATAACGCAGGTGGTGCGGGTTGCGGGGCTCGTAGGGCATAATGTGTACCCGGTCGCCGCCGAGGTAGTAGCAACGATAGTAGGCATCGAAGTCGATGGCCTCCTGTAGCATCATTACCAGCGTATGGGTTTCTTTATGTGCGCTGAAAAACTCTTCCGGATTATGGAGTTTGTACACATTCTTCCATCCCCCACCAGCAAAAGGCTTCATGAAAGCAGGAAAGCCGACATAGTTGAATATAGAAGCCCAGTCGAGTGGGGCTTTCAGGTTGCGGAAAGAATTGGAGTTGGTGTCCACCGGGCGCTCAAAAGAAGGCAATAGCACGGTTTTAGGAACGGGTACACCTACTTTAACTGCGAGGGCATTGTTAAAGAATTTTTCATCTGCACTCCACCAAAAAGGGTTGTTGATGACTGCAGTGCCACTGATAGCCGCATTTTTGAGGTAGCCCCGGTAAAAAGGCACATCCTGCGAAATACGGTCAATGATCACGGCGTATTCAGTCGGTTCGGCCTGCATCACCTTGTCGATAGAGACGGGCTCTGCTACTACGCCCTCGATCTGCTTACTATTTACCCGATCGATAAAAGCCCAGGGGAAAGTATTTTCCTGTCCAAATAAGATGCCTATTTTTTTCATGCTAAAGGATTGGTTGTCAAGGAGTTGTGGTCAAGTGTATTTTACCTGAGAAAGGTAATGCGGAAACATTTCTCTCCACACAGGCCAGTCGTGCTTCGCGCCGGGGCGTACATCGAGCCAATGGGGAATACCTTTCAAGCCAAGCAGGTGCGCCATTTGAAAATTGGCTCCCTTGCATATATCGTGCTCCCCGGTACCGAGCACAATGCCCATTTTCCAGAGGTCCGGGTTGCGGTCTTCGGAAATAAAATCTATCGGGTTGTTGAAGTAAGTGTTCTCGTCGTAATAGCCATCCAGTTGGTCGCGGATGTCAAACGCCCCACTCATGTTAAATAAGTAGCTGACAAGTCCCGGGTGGCGGAAAGCAAAGTTAGTGGCATGGTAACCGCCGAAGCTACAGCCAGCCATGATTACCTTTCCTTCAGGCGTATTCCAGCGAACGCGCTCCACGATGTCGTGCAAAATCACATTTTCGTAAGCCATGTGGGTTTTTACCCGGTCTGCAGGATGAATGCCTCGGTTGTACCAACTCTGGGCGTCCATGCTGTCCGGACAAAAAATACTAATCAATCCCTGCTCGATATACCAGCGGGCGGACTCAATGAGCCCAAAATCCTTGTTTTCGTAATATTTTCCTTTGGAAGTAGGAAAAAGTACCACGGGATAGCCTGCGTGGCCGAAAACCATCATTTGGAAATCCCTGGAAATGTAGGGCGAATACCAACGAAAAAATTCTTCTTTCAAGTTTTGTAATTATTGAAGCGGTACCTGATTGGTCAAATCTATACAATTTGTGAAATGTCAACACCTGTTTGCTAAAAAAATTTTAGGAAATTGAAGGAGTTTTACCCGAGCCCTCAATCCCTAACTAACCCCTATGCGTTTTTTCATTTATTTTTTATTGCCTTCCCTCCTGCTGCTCTTTGCTTCAGGTTGCGAAAAAAAGAGCACCCTGCCGGAGCCTGACCCGCTCAATGGCGGCATTACCCTCCCCGATGGGTTTGGTGCCATTGTATTTGCCGACAGCATAGGACCCGCCCGTCACCTGGCCGTAAATGACAACGGCGATGTATATGTGCACCTCCGCGAATGGACCAACGGCGGTGCCATCAAGGGCCTGCGCGATACCAATGGCGACGGCAGAGCCGATGAATTTGCCAGTTTTTCGGCGGTAAACGGAACCGGTATCGAGATCCATAACGGATCCCTTTACTTCTCCAATACCACCCGCCTGCTGCGCATGCCCCTGAATGCCGGCCAATTGCTCCCGGATACAACCAAAGTAGATACCCTCGTGCGGTTGCTGGGCGGCGACGAAGGGCACGTGGACAAGCCTTTTACCTTTGATAAAAAGGGCTTTGTATATGTAAACGTGGGCTCTTACTCCAATTGCTGTGAGCAACCCTACCGCACAGGCAACTCTCCCGGCGCTGACCCTTGTGTGGAACTCGAAACACGTGCCGGTATCTGGCGATTCAAAGACGATCAACCCAACCAGGAGCAAACCCTGGCCCTGCGCTACGCCTCTGGTAACAGAAACGCCATGGGCATCGACTGGAACCAGGCCACTGACAAACTCTACACCATGCAGCATGGCCGCGACGACCTGCACCGCTATTGGCCCGACAAGTTCACCGTGGAGGAAAATGTGGAATTGCCCGCTGAAGAGTTTTTCGAGGTGGAAGCAGGCGATTTCCTCGGCTGGCCTTATTGCTATTACAACCCTTTTACCCAGCAAAAACTGCTCAATCCCGAATATGGCGGCGATGGCAAGATGACCGGGCGCTGCGATTCAGCCAAAAAGCCCCTCATGGGTTTTCCCGGGCACTGGGCACCGAACGACCTGATGTTTTATACCGGCAGCCTGTTTCCGGAGAGATATAAGAATGGGGCATTTATTGCCTTCCACGGCTCCTGGAATCGATTGGAAAATAACCAGGCTGGCTACCTCGTAGCTTTTGTTCCCATGAAAGACGGTCAACCCACAGGTCCGTACGAAGTATTTGCCAGTGGATTTGCCGGACCTGACCCTGTATTAAGCCCCGGAGATGCAGCTTACCGCCCATGCGGGCTGGCTCAGGGACCTGATGGTTCGATTTATGTGGTGGATTCGCAGAAAGGAAGGGTCTGGCGTATCTTTTACTATCCAAAAGGTTGAGGAATTTGTTCAGTCCGAAAGTTTATCATTAGAAATTCTAATAAAAGGGGGCACTTTCAGTTAGGAGGTGTCCCTTTTTCCTTGTTTAATCGTTCTTTTCCAGGCCTAAATCCCTTTTTATCCCAAATTGAGACCAAAAACGAAGAAATCGGCATTTTTATTGCTCCTAATTTTTGAGTTCGAAAAAAAATGGGCCTATTTTAGCAGACCCCTCGATCATACTCGTAGACATTAAGACGCTTAAGCTGGGTTATACGCATGAGAAAATTGGCTGTATTGTTAGCTGTTGTTTGGACGTTGTTTTCACATTCCATACTCTCTCTTTCCGCTCAAATGCAGGCCAACGACCTGCGGCGCGATGTACGCATGATCGTAAGGCCCGGCGCACCTGCTTGTCAGGAGGTGGTTCACGACCCCAGGCTCTACAACGAAGGCTGGCAGCAACTAAGCCAACCCCGGTTCTGGAGGCTGATTATGAACCTGCCTGAGGACTCCACAGTCATCAATGTAGCAGATACACGTCAAATTTTACAAATCATTGATACCCGCACGTTCAATGCGATGGGAGCTTCCACCAAAACCGCTCTTTATCAGCGGCTATTGAAAGAAAAAAACCTCCCGCTCAATGCTGAAATATACGCCACCAAGGGTCGTGACAGCTTTTATGGCGTAGAAAATGTGCTCGATCAGATTGACCAGGTGATCGATATTTTTGTGGCTGAGGACGTAGATCCGTGGTTGGCCCAAGCCATTCTGCTGATCGAAAGCCCCTCCGGCAACCTTCGTTCAGGTGCAGGTGCATACGGTGCTTTCCAGCTCATGCCCGATGTGGCCCGTCAATACGGCCTCGTGGTAAACGCCAATGTGGATGAGCGCAAGTACCTTTCAAAATCTGCACGTGCCGCTGCCCACTTACTCCACAATGTGTGCGTGCCCGAAGTGGAGAAGATGCTAAATACTTACCATGTCAAGTTTGATCGGAACGATATTTGGTTTCGTTTGCTCGTGTTGCATGCGTATCATGCAGGTGCGGGGAATGTACGCGCAGTGATGGCACGTATTCAGCCAAAAGTTGGAGGGATGGAATTGATGGAGAAGATCTGGCAAACAGAAGCTGCGGCTTTCAGAAACGAATCACAAAACTATTCTCAGATTGCTTTGGCGGGCATCATCGAAATGGATGCGTACATTTACAAGAACTGCAAAAGAGGATGCGGCACGCCTCCTCCAACTGCCCGTACTGTTCCTGTTTCCAGCACCAAAAAATAAGGTTATAAACAAATGAAAATCAAGTGGCTTCCGTTTTTCCTTCCCCTGGTATTGGTATTGGTCACTTCTTTTCGTTTGCCGCAGCCGCCCAGGCCGGAAAATTCCCCACTTGATCCGCCGCAGGAGGTACTCTTCGATGCGTGTATGTACGACGAAGGCTGGAGCATGCTCAGTCAGCCCCGTTTCTGGCAGCGGGTGATTCGTATTTCTCCGGATACCAGCATCATCAGTGTTGCAGATTCGCGCCAGATATTGGGCATATTTCCGACCAGCCGGTACGATAAACTCTCACCCGAAGGCAAAGACGCATTTAAGGACAGCGTACGCTTCAGTATGGGCCTGGCACCAGAAACCCGGCTGTATATCACTTTCGGAAGGAGCCATTTTTACCTTTTAAAAGAAACCATTCCGGCTATTCAAACCGCGGTTCCCATTTTTCAGGAAGTCGGTGTTGATCCCTGGTTTGCACAAGCCATATTGCTGATTGAAAGCCCCGGCATGAACCGCCAGTCGAACAAGGGTGCTTATGGAGGCTTTCAGCTCATGAAATCGGTGGCCAATAAATACGGACTGGTTGTAAACAAAACCGTGGACGAAAGGGGCGACCTCAGTAAGTCTGCCCGCGCGGCTGCCCGGTTTATTCAAAGTATCTGTATTCCTCACACCAAAGCCATCCTCGACAGCTATGGCATTCCTTATCAGGAAAATGAGCTCTGGTTTCGGTTACTGGTGATGCACGTGTACCATGCCGGGCCTGGCAATGTACGTGGCGTGATGGGAGCCATTCAGCCTACCCGTGGAGGCATGGACCTCATTCGCACCATCTGGCATACGGAATACGGCAACTTCAAAAACTCCTCACAGAACTATAGCCAGATCGCTTTGGCCTGCTGGATGGAGCTGGATCGCCTGATGGGCCGCACGCAATATGCACCCGTTCAAATGGTTCAGAAGCCTGCTTCCATTCCCGACGCAAACCTGTACCCGGTTAGCTGGCGGTAAGTTTCTCCCGGCCGCAAAATGGTCGATGGAAAGGCTGCATGGTTTGGACTATCGGGAAAATGCTGTGTTTCGAGGCAAATGGCGCTGTGTTTTCCGAAATACACCCCTTCCCTACCGTTAATATTCAGAAAATTAGAGGTGTACACCTGTATGCCAGGCTCGGTCGTGTAAACGTCCATCCTTCTTCCGGTATGAGGCTCGTATAAAACCGCTTGCGGACGATCCGTATTGCCCGGCTGATCCACAACCCAGTTCAGGTCCAGTCCCTTTCGGTTTGCTATCGGAGGATAATCGTCGTTCAGGACGTCTCCTATCCGTTTTGTGGTAGAAAAGTCTAAGGGCGTGCCGGATACCGCCGCCAACTCCCCGGTAGGCATACCCTCGGGAGTTAAGGCTACATATTTCCGGGCGGCCAGTTGCAGGAAGTGGTCCTCTACTCCGGCATCTCCTCCGAGGTGAAAATAGGCGTGGTGCGTAAGGTTGAGGATCGTAGGCTGGTCGGTGGTCGCCGTATAGTAAAGCTTGAATTCATTGGCGTGGGTCCAGGTGTACACCACCGTTACCGATACTTGGCCGGGGAATCCTTCGTCTCCATCGGGGCTGATCAGGGACAAAATAAGGCTGGGACCTTCAAATGTTTCCTTAGGAATGGCCTGCCACACCTTTTTACTCCACGGACGAAAACCGCCGTGCAGGTGGTTGGGACCTTCGTTTTGGGAGATATTCCAGGTTTTGCCCTCAAGGTCGAAGGTTGCTCCCGCAATCCGGTTTCCAAAACGCCCGATCAATGCGCCCTGATAGGTAATATCCTGCACATAGGCTTCAAGGTGATCGAAACCCAAAACCACATCGCCCATCCTGCCCAGCATATCGGGCACCACGAGGTTGGTGACAATACCGCCGAAGGTAATGACCTTCATAAAGGCACCGCTGTTGTTGGTCAGGGTGTACTGGTCAACAGATTCGCCTGTGGGCAGGGTTCCGTAGTATGCACGTTCGATCATGGGTTTCAAGCATTTTCACCAACCAGGGGCTTTTCATTTTCCCAGGCTTCGATGTCCTCCTCGTCAAGGTTGGCATGTTTACCGGAAAGATACGAGTACACCACGGGCACTACAAACAGGGTAAGGAATGTCGAGAAAATCAATCCCCCTACCACCGCAATGCCCATCGATACCCGGCTTTCAGAACCAGCTCCCAAGGCCAGGGCAATGGGCAAAACTCCGAGGATGGTCGAAAGGCTGGTCATGAGGATCGGACGAAAGCGCGATACCGCAGCTTCGTAAATGGCCTCGTTGCGGTTGAGTCCGGCAGATTTGCGCTGATTGGCAAATTCTACCATCAGAATCCCGTTTTTCGAAACCAACCCGATGAGCATAATGATCCCGATCTGGCTGAAGATATTCATGGTCTGACCCGTTAACCAAAGCGAACCCAGGGCACCCGCAAGGGCCAGCGGTACCGTAAGCATGATGATCACCGGATCGACAAAACTCTCAAACTGGGAAGCCAGCACGAGGAAAATCAACAATATGGCCAGCAAAAAGGCAAATAGCAGGCTCGATGAACTGTCCTGAAAATCGCGGGAGGAACCAGCCAGCGAAGTAACAAACGAGGGATCGAGCACCTCAACCCCGATGGCCTCCATGGCCGCAATGCCCTGCCCTAACGAGAAACCGGGGGCCAGGTTGGCTGATACGGTGGCAGATCCGTATCTATCAAAACGAAACCGCTGCGGTGAATTTATTTGCTCAGAAACAATAACCAGGTTGTCGAGCTGAATCATCTGCCCTGTGCTGCTTCGAACGTAGAGCGATTTGAGATCGGAAGGGTCATCCCGAAACTCCCGCAGCATTTGCCCGATCACATAGTACTGCTTTCCTTCTCTGATAAAATAGTCGAAACGCTGTCCGCTGAACGCCAGCTGGAGAGTCTGCGCCACGTCCTGTACCGAAACGCCCAATGATTTGGCTTTTTCGCGGTTGATTTCCACCTTCAATTCGGGCTTATTGAACTTCAGGTTAACATCCACTACACTGAAAGCGGGATTGGCATTTGCTTTTTCGAGAAAGGCGGGGAGCACCTCCCTGAGCTTAGCGTCGTCGCTGTTTTGAATAACAAACTGAACGGGCAAGCCGCTCCGGCGGTCACCAATGGTTGGCTCCTGCGACACAAATACTTTGGCACCCGCCAGACCCGCCACCTTTGCGCTCAGGTCGTCGGCAATTTCCTGCTGTGAGCGTGTCCGTTCTTCGGCGGGCTTGAGAATCAGGCGAATAAAACCCGTATTTACCGAAGAGGAAGCCCCGAAACTGGGCGATGTAATGGTTACTACCCCGGCAGCTTCAGGCACTTCTTTAGCAACCAAAGCACCGAGTTTACCCATGTAATTATCCATGTATTCGAAGGTTGAACCTTCAGGCCCGGTAACATTTAACCGCATCATGCCCCGGTCTTCAAGCGGAGCGAGTTCGGAGGGGATATTATTGTAGGCTAAATACATAATGCCCACGGAAGCCAGAATCAGTACGATTCCGATCCAGCGGGCGCGCATAAATCCGGCCAGCAAGCTACCATAGCCATTGGTCAATCCTTTGAAAAAAGGCTCGGTTGCCCGATAGAGCCAGTTTTGCTTTTCCTGATGGCGCAGCAACCGGGAGCTCAGCATGGGGGTAAGCGTGAGGGCCACGAAGGAGGAAATGATCACGCTACCTGCAATGGTGATTCCAAACTCCCGAAACAGGCGACCAGTAAGCCCTTGCAGGAAGATAATCGGGAAAAATACCGCAACCAGGGCAACCGTCGTGGCGATAACGGCAAAGAAAATCTCAATAGAACCCTTTACCGCTGCTTCCTTGGGCGGCATTCCGGCTTCTATTTTCGAGTAGATATTCTCCAGCACCACAATGGCATCATCGACCACGATCCCAATCGCCAGCACAATGCCCAAAAGGGTAAGCACATTGATGGTGAATCCGGCGATCCACATAATAAAGAAGGAGCCGATCAGCGAAATCGGAATAGCTAGCACAGGAACCAAAGTCGTGCGCCAGTCGCGGAGAAAGAGGAAAATAATGAGTACCACGAGCGCAAAAGCGGTCAGGATGGTTTCGATTACCTCATTTACCGATTGGCTGATATACTTGGTATTGTCGAAGCCGATTTCCCACTTTACATCGTCTGGCACATCTTTTTCAATCTGCTCCAACCGCCGGTAAGCTTCGTCGGCAATGTCGAGGCTGTTCGAGCCCGGGCGTACCGTTAGGGCATTTCCAACCATAGGCACCCCATCTCTGCGGAGAATGGTGCGCATGTTTTCGGGGCCTAATTCGGCATATCCGATGTCTTTCAGCTGCACCTTAGAAGAGCCGTTGTCTCTGATTATCAAGCCATTGAAATCGGTAGGGGTATTGAGGCGGCCCAGGGTACGAACGGTTAGTTCGGTAGAAACCCCTTCAATACTTCCGGAAGGCAACTCAACATTTTCCCTTCGCAGGGCATTAACGACATCCAGGGGCGTAAGCTGATAAGCAGAGAGTTTGTCGGGGTCCATCCACAGGCGCATGGCATAGCGTTTCTCTCCCCAAATAGCTACATCGCTCACCCCGTCAATGGTTTGCAACCTTTCTTTAAAGGATTTTTCAGCAATTTCAGAAAGCTCCAACAAGGAACGCCGGTCGCTTTTGATGGAAATAAATATGATGGGAAATGCGTCTGCATCGGCTTTCGAAACCGAGGGCGGATCTGCATCCGGTGGTAAATTAGCTACAGCGCGGGATACCCGGTCGCGGACATCCGAAGCGGCCACGTCCAGGTCTTTTTCGAGGTTAAATTCCACCGCAATGGTACTCCTTCCATCGCGGCTGGTGCTGGTGATAGAGCGAATACCCGCCACCCCGTTGATTTCTTCTTCTAGAGGTTCGGTGATCTGTGACTCAATGATTTCTGCACTGGCGCCCACATAGGTAGTGGACACGGTCACGATGGGTGGATCCACGCTGGGGAATTCCCGCACGCCAAGTAACGCCAGGCCAATTCCCCCAAAAATCAATACCACGATCGACATGACCGTGGCCAATACGGGCCGTTGGATACTGAGAGAGGATATGCGCATAAAAGGGGTATTTATCGATTAGCGGGGAGTAGAAATTTGGTTAAGCATACTCACGGCGGTTCCACTCCGCAGCTGAAGTACCCCTGTGGTAATCACGGAATCGCCGGGAGAAAGGCCTTTGATCACCTGCACGGCATTGGCTTTCCGGATACCGATAACCACTTGCACGGATTTGGCCTGCCCTTTTTCCATAATAAACACCGACTGACCGCCGGATTCGGGAACAACCGCCTCAGAAGTCAATACAAGGGTATTTTTGTAGGAGGAAAGAGGTACCTGAACCTGGGCAAAACTTCCCGGAACCCAGCCGAAGTCGCCATTGGGCACCTTGGCTTTGATGGTCATGGTGCGGGTAGCGGGGTCGATCTTGGGGTCACGGGCGAAAATGGTGCCCTGCCCCGGAACGCTGCGACCGTCCACCGAAAAAGAAACGGTTCCTCCTTCTTTGAGCAAGGCTGCATATTTTTCCGGAACCGAAAAGCTGAGCTTGATAGGGTTGAGCTTTACCAGTTGGGCAACCCGGGTGCCCGGCGCGAGGTAGCTCCCATCGGCGATGTAGCGAAAGCCGATTTTTCCGGCAAAGGGTGCCCTGATTTCGGTTTTGGCTATGCTTACTTTCAACAGCTCCACTTCGGCCTCGGTGGTGTTGAGGGTGGTCAATACCTGATCGTATTCTTCCTGGCTCACGCCTCCAATGTCGAGCAACTGCTTCCGGCGTTTTTCCTGCTGGCGGGCGAGATCGAGTTGCAGGGAAAGCTTTTTAAGCTGCGCCTGTAGATCATCGTCGCGGATTTTCACCAAAAGTTGACCCTGCTTCACACTAGCTCCTTCCTGAAAGAAAATCTGCACCACTTTACCCGAAATTTCACTGGCGATTTCCACCTCCTGGTCGGCCTCAAGGGTGCCTGAAGTAGAAAGCTCGTCATTCAGGGTCATGTATTCCATGATCTGCACGGACACAGGAAGGGGTTTAATGGCGGTGCCTCCGGTGGCAGGTTTTTCTGCCAGCGTTTTTGCATCAGCTGCAGAGGAAAATCTTTGCCAGACAAAAAAAACGATAAGCAGTCCGATGGCCGCAATAGCAATCCAACGAATGGGGGAATTTTTCATAAAAGGGTTCAGCTATTTTGCAGGCGAAAATTACCACGAGGAGGTGGAATTACAGCAATTATCGCTTGAGTTATGGACGAATGCCGGTGTTTCTCCGACAAATGGGAAAAGAGGTGCTGTATCGCCGACTTCCAGTCGGTGTCGCGGACAACTTGCTGGAATCAGGCGTTACAGAGCGGTACGGGCGAGCTTCAGTCGCCCAAGAAAAAAAGCAGCGGAAAGAGCTGAGCCGGGGTTCGGCGACTGAAGCTCGCCGGTACTGGGGAGGTCGTACCGCCGACTTCCAGTCGGTGTCGCGCACGACCTGCTGGAAGCAAACGCAATAAAACGGTAGGGGCGAGCTTCAGTCGCCCACGAAAAAGAGCAGCTGTCTGCTGAAAGCGAGCGTCCCCTCACCTTCATTTTTACAGATTGGCAGAAATAAACCTCAATCATTAAAAATCCTTCATTATTCCTTGGTACCTCGGGCCAAGTCTTATCTTTGCCCCCTGAAAAATACCTAATCAAATGGCCCAAATCAGACCTTTCCGCGCGTATCGCCCCCTGCCAGCAAAAGCCGCTGCTGTTGCCTGCCGCCCTTACGATGTACTCTCTGCCGCAGAAGCAAAGGCCGAAGCTGCCGGAAATCCTGACTCCTTCTACTACTCCATAAAGCCGGAAATCGCTTTTTCAGCCGATCACGACCCTTATGCCCCGGAGATTTATGCTGCCGGAAAAACGCATTTCGACCACCTCGTGGAGGAAGGAACGCTTATTCGCGAAGCCACTCCTTGTCTCTATGTTTACCGGTTGATCATGGACGGGCGCTCACAAACGGGACTGGTAGCTGCTGCTTCAGTAGCCGATTACTTCAACGGCACCATCAAAATCCACGAATATACCCGCCCCGACAAAGAGGAAGACCGCAAAAACCATGTGCGTTTCAGCGGATTGAATTATGAACCAGTATTTTTCTCCTACCCTACCGAGCCAAGCGTAGGTGCCTCGATTAGCAAAACCATGGAATCGGAGCCGGTTTCTGACCACCTCGCCGACGATGGCATCCAGCATACCATCTGGAAAATCGACAGCCCCGAGGCCATTGCCGAAATCACCCGCTTGTTTGCCGAAAACGTGCCCTTTACCTACGTGGCTGATGGGCACCACCGCACCGCTGCGGCTGCTTTGGTGGGTCGCGAAAAAGAGCTGGCCAACCCCAACCATACCGGAGATGAGCCCTACAATTACTTCATGGCCGTGCATTTCCCCGACGATGAGCTGAAAATATTTGATTACAACCGGGTAGTAAAGGACCTCAATGGCCACAGCAAAGCGGACTTGATGGCTGCTTTGTCTCATGATTTTGAAGTAGAAGAAAAAGGCACCAGCCCGTTTCGGCCCGAAGTTCCTTACCAGATTTCGATGTACCTCGACGGAAAATGGTATGCCCTCAATGCCAAACCTGGCACATTTGATGCCTCCAACCCCATTGGTGCCCTGGATGTAACGGTTTTTTCGGAGCAGATCATGAAGCCCATTTTTAACATTGTGGACCAACGCACCGACAAGCGCATCGACTTTGTGGGCGGTATCAGGGGCTTGGGTGAATTGCAAAAAAGGGTGGATAGTGGCGAAATGGCCGTCGCTTTTGCGCTCTACCCGGTCAGCATGGCGCAGCTGATGGCGGTTGCAGACGCAGGCATGGTTATGCCCCCAAAATCAACCTGGTTTGAGCCCAAACTGCGTTCTGGTTTGCTCGTTTATTCGCTAATTGAAGGATGAAAATGCGTCTGATCGTCGGCCTTGCCTTGTTGCTCACCCTTTACAGCTGTGCCGAACAAAGTACGGAGTATGCCCATATCGTAGATCCTGCCAGCCTGCTGCCAGCGAAGGATGCGCAATCGCTGGAGGCACAGCTTGCCGGTTATGAAGAACAGAACCTGCATTTCGTGGCCTACCTCGAGCCTTCCTTGCAGGGAAAGGACATCGAAACCGTCGTGGACGAAACCTTGAAAAAAACACCCGTTGGCGAACCCGGCGTACAAAACGGAGCGATGATCCTGATAGCGGATGCTGAACGTCAGGTAAAAATCACCTGCGAAAACGGCTTTGAATGGCAAATTCCCGACTCCCTTTCGAAGGAAATCTATGCCCGCATGGTGCCGCTTCTGGCCGAAAAGCAGTACGCCAAAGCCCTCATGCAGGCCTTCGGAGAAATGGCCGAAAAGGTTCAATCCCTCGATTGGGGCGTGAAATACCATTCGGTGGAGGAAGTGTTTGCGGCGCAGGATAAGGCCATCGGCGGAATCGCAGCCCTAACCGGCGTGGCTCAAAGAACCGAGTATCCGGCAGATTTGCTGGAAAATCAGTTTTCTCCACAACTTCGAACCGCTATTACGACCGCCGAAGGAGACACCCTCCATTTGGCTTTTTCCAAGTACATGGTCGAAACCGTAGAAGATGGCATGATTAGCCCGCGTTCGTGGTTCTTCCGGATAACCGGCACGGCCCCCCTTCAGGGTCAGCTGCTGGGAGCGAAATAAACTTAATCCGGAGAAAGCCGTATCTTTGTGCTGTTGTCCAGATTTAAGCTATTTTCTCTATGGATCTTAATTCCCTGAACGAGAAATATAAATCCCTGTCGCCTCAGGAGCGCATTCGGGAAATATATCAGGACTTTGAAAAAGTATTGGTCACCTCGTCTTTCGGCACTTCGGCAGTCGTACTGCTGCACATGCTCAAGGAGGTAAAACCTGGTGCTGAAGTCCATTTCATTGATACCAGATACCACTTCCGCGAAACCTACGATTACGCCCGAAAGGTTACCGATGAATGGAACCTTACCCTGGTGAAAATCACCCCGGAGCGGAATGAGCATGATTTTACGGCAGTGGACCATACGTGGCTGTACGAGCCGGATTCCTGCTGCCAAGTGAACAAGGTGCTACCCATGGACGAGCTGAAAAGCAAGTACAAGGTGTGGATTTCGGGTATGTTTGGTGGAAGCGCCGATACCCGCAAAGAGATGCCGATCTTCAAAATGGACGGTGACCTCGTCCGTTTCTATCCTTTTGCTGATCTTTCTCCACAGGACGCGGATTACTACCGCATTATTTACGAACTGCCTCCGCACCCACTGGAGGAAAAGGGCTACGGTTCTATCGGTTGCCACCATTGCACCCGTCCGGGCGAAGGTCGCGCAGGCCGCTGGGCTGGTAAAAACAAGACCGAATGCGGGTTGCACCAGTTTCCTGCTGGTCAGTCCTGAGGATTGGGTTTATCCGGCACTTCGGTTAATTCCAGTCTTTTCCCCTTAATAAGTACCGAAGTTTGAACTTTACGTTTGCGAACTTTCCGGTAACGCTTCCTTTTTGGTATGAGGGTACGTGTCCCGTTCGGCATCGATCTGGCTACGGAAATGGCTGCATTTAATTCAAAACCCACCAGCAATACGATAGAGAAATAGTAGAACCAGACCATCAAAAGGATGATGGTTCCGAGGCTGCCATAGAAGCGGTCGAGACGAAGTACACTGTTGATGAAAAAGCTGAATCCAATAAAGGTGAGCAGGGTAAGTACCCCCGCTACGATGCTTCCGGGAGAAATAAATCGCCAACGTTGATGCGTAGGAGGAGCCATGTAGTACAGCATAGATATGCTCCAGAACAAAGCCAGCAGGGTAAGCAGGTAGGTAAATGAGCGCAGTAGTATTACCGCTAACCCTTTGGAAATCAAGTTGGTATCCAGTAAATAATTGACGGCAAAGTCTCCGGCCACGAAAATACTGACCGAAAGTAAACCCAGCAGGCTCAGGCTGATGAAAATAATAAAAGCGGTGCTGTACAGCTGAAGGATATTTCTGCGACGGAAAATTCGCACGTGTTGGTCCTTGGTAAAGCTCTTCATCATGGCGATGATGCCCCGGATGGCCCCAAACAAGGCAAGAAAACCGTTCAGGGCAATGATCCAGAAATCGCCTCCCTGCAGGGCGCTGGCGGCGGTAGAGTTGGCCATATTTTCCGAAACCAGGTTGCGCACGTCCAGCGGAACAAGCGGAGAAAGCTCGCCCATATAGGCCAGGATGTGGCCATGCAGGTTGCCGATCGGAAGTGTAGGCAGAATGATAAAAAGCAGAATCAGCAGCGGGAAAAGCGAAAAAAAGAAGTTGTACGACATCGCTGCGGCGTAAAGCGTGAAGCGGGGATTCTCCAGGCTTTTGAAAAAGAAAAGGAAAACATCGTACAGGCTCACCCGCTCAAATCCGGGCAAGGTGGCCCTGCGGAGAAAAGATTTGATCCTGATTATCAGAACCTTAAAGATGTTTTTGCTTTCGCTCAATCAGTCTTCTTTTAATACAAATTAAAGCAGAAAAACGCTTCACCGCGCAGATAGTTGCAGAAAGGGTGATTTCCGGCCAAAAACAGCGCGCGCTCCGCCTTCATTTCTTTGCCTTAAAACACGAGGGTAATCGGTTCTAGTACGTAATTTTCCGATCAAAGGCCCCCCCATGACCAAGCCCAAGCTCGACAACACCCAAAACTACACCCTGGAGAATGCAAGGGTGCTGCTTCGCCCCTTGGAAAGCAATGACCTTGCGCACCTGCTTACCTTCGCCGAAAACGAACCCGAACTATGGACGTATTCCCTTATGCCGGCTTCGGGAAAAGAAAACATGGAAAACTACCTCAACCGGGCGGTAAAATTTCGTCAGTTGGGTCTGGAATATCCATTTATCGTTTGGGACAAATCCAAGGGGGCTTATGCTGGCTCCACGCGGTTTTATGACATAGAAACAACCAGCGGATACCTGCAGCTGGGCTATACCTGGTACGGAAAAGAGTTTCAGGGAACGGGCCTCAACCGCAACTGCAAGTACCTGATGCTTGCGTTTGCCTTCGACCAATGTGGCTTTGAACGAGTGGAGTTTCGGGCAGATAACAACAATGCCCGTAGCATAGCCGCCATGAAAGGGATCGGCTGCACCGTGGAAGGAGTTTTGCGCAGCCATACCCCAAAGCCCGATGGCAGTGGCCGAAGAGACAGCATTGTGCTGAGCATCCTGAAAGCCGAGTGGGAAAGCCATGTGAAGGAAAATTTACTCAACCGTATGCTCCAGGACCAATTGTAAGCTGAAAGACAGGCCATTAACCCGGGCGCTTGGGCGGCGTATTGCTGCTAAACACTTAATTACAGCGTCCGATGAAAACATTATGGATTGTACTCGGAATCTCAGTTGTGGGATTAGGAGGATGGAAATTGCTTGCGTCCTCAACCAAAACACCCTTAACTACCGTTCGTTTCGGTGAAGTTCAGGCCCTATCAGATCAATCTCCGGTTATTGTAGAGCTTTTCACCTCCGAAGGCTGCTCCAGCTGTCCGCCTGCCGATAAGTTGCTCAGCGCCCTGATTACTGATCCGGCCACTTATGGCAAAGAGATCATCGCCCTCTCTTTCCATGTAGATTACTGGAATTCCCTCGGATGGAAAGATCCTTTCAGCAGCAGCGCATTTTCTGAGCGTCAACGCACCTATGCCCGCAAGCTGGGTTCCGGAGTTTATACCCCGCAAATGGTGGTGAATGGCAAAACCGAGGCGGTCGGCTCCGACAGAACCAAAGTCTCTGCGCTAATTTCCGCTGCCCGCAACCATCCCGGGACACACAGCGTTTCCTTCAGCACTACTTTCTCGGAAGATAACCAAACAATCAACGTTGCCTGGGAAGTAAGCGGCGACCTGAAAGGACAGGTACTGCAATTGGCGCTCGTAGAGAAAGGCCTCGATGTAGCCGTGGGACGTGGGGAAAATGGCGGACGAAGCCTTCACCACGACCAGGTGGTGCGCAAGTTCGTTACCCTCGATCTGCAAAAAGCCGAAGGCCGTGGCACCACTGAAATTCAGATTCCGACTGCTGTAAATCGCAAAAATGCCGCTTTGGTTGGCTATGTGCAGGACCAGGCTAGCTGGGCAATCTCCGGCGCTAAGCAGGCAGGTCTCCCGCTGTAAGGTCCTTCCTTATTTACCCGCAAAAAAAATCCCCGCTCATCAAATGAGCGGGGTAAAAACAAGTCGGGGGTATATCTTAAATCTCGTTTCGTTTCAGTAATTCAACCGCGTGGTTCGCGGCACGGGCGGTAAGTGCCATGTAGGTCAACGAAGGGTTGACGCAAGACGCTGAAGTCATGCATGCACCATCGGTGACGAATACGTTGGGTACTTCATGCAGCTGGTTCCATTCGTTCAAAACGGAGGTTTTGGGGTCTTTTCCCATGCGGGCACCGCCCATTTCGTGGATACCAAAGCCAGGAATGTTGTTGGTTTCATACATGTTAACATCCACAGCACCTGCGGCTTCGAGCATTTCTGCTGCCTGCACCTTTATGTCTTCGCGCATCTTCATTTCGTTTTCACGAAATTTCACGTGCATGGAGAGGGTCGGAAGTCCCCACTTATCTACGAGGTCGTGATTCAGTTCGATAAAGTTATCGTCGTAAGGCAGGCACTCGCCAAATCCGGTCATGCCAATGGTCCAGGGACCTGCATTTCGAAGCTCGTTTTTCAGGTCTGCTCCAAAGCCTTCCAGCTGGTTGCCCCTGTCGGCACCCAGGCGCGAGCCGCTTCCCTGATAGCCATAGCCCCGGATAAAATCGGGGTGCTTGGATTTTACGTTACGGAAGCGAGGAATGTAAAAGCCATTGGGACGGCGACCCGAATAGTATTCGTCCTCCATGCCAGGCATAGTCCCCGTAGCACCAACCTTGAAGTGGTGGTCCATGATTCCTTTGCCCAAAGCACCGGAAGCATTGCCCAATCCATCTGAATATCGGGAGGAAGTAGATTGCATCAGAATCTGCACCGAACTCAGGGCCGAAGCACAGACAAAGATGACTTTAGCAAAGAACTCCACGGCCTCGTTGGTTTGTGCATCGATGATACGCACCCCGGTGGCACGGTCTTTATTTTCGTCGTAAATGATCGAATGAACGATCGACCAGGGCCTGAGGGTGAGGTTTCCGGTGGCGTAGGCGGCAGGCAGGGTAGCTGAATTGCTGCTAAAATATGCGCCATAAGGGCAACCCCGGTTACAGCGGTTGCGGTATTGGCAGGCACCCCGCCCATTGTGAGGCTGGGTAAGGTTGGCGCTCCGACCGATGGTGAGCATCCGGTCGTTGTAGTTTTTGGCAATGCCAGACTTCAGTTTTTTCTCAGCACAAAACAGCTCCATGGGCGGTAAGAACTTGCCATCAGGGAGCTGAGGCAGCCCTTCTGCCTGGCCGTTTATGCCTACAAAATCCTCCACGTGGTCGTACCAGGGGGCAATGTCTTTGTAGCGAATGGGCCAATCTACCCCGATGCCTTCTTTGAGGTTGGCTTCAAAATCGAGGTCGCTCCACCGGTAGCATTGGCGCCCCCACATGAGAGACCGGCCGCCCACGTGGTGGCCCCTGATCCAGGCGAACTTGGTGCCTTCGGCTACGGTATAGGGGTTGTCTTTGTCGTTTACAAACCAATGTTTGGAGGCCTCATTGAAAGACCCGTCGGTACTTTGCACATAATGGTCCTCCCGGTCTTTGCGGGTGCGTCCATAGTGGTGCTCAAACTCCCAGGCGTTCATCATGGCCGTGGGGTAATCTCCGTGTTTTACGTCGCGGCCACGCTCCAGCACCAGGGTTTTGAGACCTGCCTGGGTTAACTCTTTGGCGGCAAAGCCGCCGGTGATGCCCGATCCGATTACGATCGCATCAAATGTATTGGTATCGCTCATGTGTTTCGTTGAAAAAAGAGGGGTTAAACATTGGCCCAGCAACGGCCTACCTGACTATAAGGAATACATCCCTGCAGTTTGCCGGGTACATCTTCCCAGATCAGGTACTCGGTGGCACCATATTGAGAAGTGAAATATCCCCGGATGACCAAATCTTTGGCCATGGTAAAAAATTGTGGGTTGCGAACGCCTGTTTCGTTTCTGCGCTGGGCAAAAAGTTCAGCCTCCGAGAGGAGCTTATCCTGCTCTTCGGGCTTCAGGGCCGTGTACCCGGAGGGGTTTATCGACTTGGCTGCTTCTTCCAGGCGGTGAAGTCCCATTTTGAATTCCGATTCTTCATCCGGCTCAAAGCATTCACCTACATAAATATCGATAAATGCAGGAACGCCCGTTTCCAAAGCACCGGGGGTATCGGTTTTTGGAATGATTCGGCTTGCAACCACTTCCAGAATAGCAAACTCTTCCGGAGTAAGGTACTTAGGGGTGTAACCTTTGGGGTCGCTTTGGCAGGAGGTAAGCCAGGCACTGAAAGAAGGCAGCAACACAAGGCCACCGGCAGCCAATCCAAGGCTTTTGATCAGGTCTCTTCTATCCACGTGTAGTTATTTGATTATGTCGATAGGACAATTTAGAGGACAAAATCGAAATAATGGCCAGCACTGATCCCTTTTTCCCAGGAAATGAATGGAAAGTACCTTAAGTAGGCCTCTGCAATCGATTTCGGTGTGCTTTTTTTGATTTAAATCAAATAGCAATCGCCCCTGACCTGCCGCCCTATTTATCAGCATTCGTTTGATAAAACACATGTTTGGTCTAATATATCCCCATCTCTACATAACCCGCTTTGAATAAGCCTTATATTTGCCTTCCCCCGAGGTTGACCTTTTTTGAAAAATAATATGCGTAAACTCTGGTTTCTCCTTCTGCTTTTCCCCGGAACCATGCTTACCCAGCATCCCTTTCCCGCCAAAAGCAGTGGTCAAGTGATGCAGGATATCCGCCATTTGCAGGTTACTGGTTCTGTACTTTATATAGCGGCTCACCCCGACGACGAAAACACGCGCTTGCTTGCTTACCTCGCCGGTGAAAAGGGCTACCGTACCGCATACCTGGCCCTGACCCGTGGCGACGGAGGACAAAACCTCATCGGATCGGAAACAGAAACCAACCTGGGCATTTTGCGCACCCAGGAATTGCTGGCCGCCCGGCGCATCGATGGTGCCGAGCAGATGTTCTCCCGCGCTTTCGACTTTGGCTATTCCAAAACGCCGGAGGAAACCTTCCGCATCTGGGACAAAGAAATGATTCTGGGCGATGTGGTATGGGCCATTCGCAAGTTCAAGCCTGATGTAATTATCACCCGTTTCCCTGGTCCGGAAAAAGGCGGTGGCGGTCATGGCCACCACACCGGTTCGGCTATGCTGGCAAAAGAAGCATTTTTTCTAGCGGCTGATTCCACAGCCTATCCCGAGCAACTAGCCTATGTAGATACCTGGCAGCCCAAGCGTCTGTTCTGGAATTCGTGGCGGGGACGTGAAAATGAACCCGGCGTTTTCGGCATTGATGTAGGCGTGTATAATCCGCTGCTGGGCAAAAGCTACGGCGAAATTGCCTCTGACGCACGAAGCATGCACCGCTGCCAGGCCTTTGGCGTAGCTCCTGTGAGGGGCACTACGATGGAGTACCTCGAATTTGAACTGGGAGAACCAGCAACGGCTGATCCTTTTGAAGGGATAGATGCCACCTGGAACCGGGTGGGTGCGCCTGAAATTGGCAAAGCACTTGCAGCTATTTACGAAAGCTTCAACCCCGCAAAACCGGAAGCCAGTATCGATGCCATGCTCGCAGTGCGCATCCAAATGCAAGCTAAGCAGGGCTATTGGTTCGATTTTCGCCAAAAACAACTCGATGAAATCATCCTTCGCTGTGCGGGTGTTTGGATTGAGGCTACCTCTGATCGCGCAGTAGCTGCTCCCGGAGATTCCAGCATGCTCAACCTTTCGGTACTAAAGCGCTCCAACTATCCGGTAACCCTTGCCGGCGTGGACATGGGCATGGGAGAGCCCACCAAAATTTTAAATCAAAACCTGGGACTGAATGGTGCTCCGATCACTTTTGCCGAACCTTATGTTTTCCCCCTTGTTCCTCCCAGTCAGCCCTATTGGTTGGTGGAAAAAGGAACCGAGGGTTACTCCAGGGTGGACGACCAGCGATTGATTGGTTTACCCCAAAATGCCCCTGTACGCGCTGTGGAATGGCAGTTTGTGATCGGCGGTCAGCACCTCAATTTTTCGGAGCCCGTGATTTACAAGTACATCGACCGCTCCCGTGGCGAGTTGTACCGGCCTTTTGCATCTGTGCCTCCAATTACCGTAAACCTTACCGGAAAAGCATTTGTATTTGCCGGAACGGAAGCCAAAGAGGTAAAGGTGACCGTGAAAAGTTTTTGGCCCGAAGCGCATGCCACCATTCGACCAACAGCCCCCAAGGGATGGAAAATCAGCCCCGAAGAATTTACAGTTGACCTGAAAGGCCGCGAAAACGAAACGACCGTTGTCCTCTCCATCAGCCCGCCCAAAGGCGCCGCCACTGGCGAACTTGGTTTTGAACTGATAGGCCTTGAAGGCCCAGGCAATGACCTGATAAGCCGTCCACCCACCGTAGAAGCTACCACGATGCCGGTAAATGGCTATCCCCTGCCCGAAATGCTCAGGAGTTTCAATACCATTGCTTATGAGCACATCCCTACCCAGGTGGTAATGGACATGGCTGAGGCGCAATTGGTTAAGGTGGATCTGGCCAAAGCAGGCACCCGAATTGGCTACGTGATGGGCTCCGGTGACGAAATTCCGGCCTGCCTGCGCGAAGTAGGCTATGAGGTAACGGAGCTGAAAGACGAGGAAATCACCCTCGAAAATCTGACAAAATTCGACGCCGTGATTGCCGGTATCCGCGCCTACAATACGCGGGCCCGTATGCCATTTATCCATCCGATATTGATGGATTATGTAAAACAAGGCGGAACCTATGTGGTACAGTACAATACAACCTTTGACCTGAAATACGACCAGTTTGGCCCCTACCCGCTTACCCTTTCCCGTGACCGGGTAACCGACGAAGCCTCTCCAATCAAAATCCTGGAACCGGAAAGCCCGGTTTTCACTACCCCGAATAAGATCAAAGCAAACGATTTTGAAGGATGGGTACAGGAGCGTGGCTTGTACTACCCCAACAAATGGGATGACCAGTATCAGGCACTTTTGGGCATGAATGACCCGGCAGAGGCTGAAACCGATGGCGCCTTGTTGGTGGCAGAATACGGCAAAGGCCATTATGTGTACACCGGCATCTCGTGGTTCCGTGAATTGCCCGTGGGCGTTCCGGGAGCCTACCGCCTGTTTGCTAATATCCTTTCTTTGAGCAGCACCAAGGTCTCTTCCGGAAAATGAACCAGGAGCATCAGGACGAACACGACGAATTGAGAAAGCTATTGCCTTGGGCCAAAAGCTGGAACCAGTTGTACCTATGGGTGCTGGGCGAGCTGGTATTGACCATCGGTTTGTTGTACCTATTTAGCAAGGCATTCGCATGAGCACATTGGATTGGCTGGTATTGGCAGGCACCATCATGTTCATTGTGGTTTATGGCATCTGGAAAAGCCGGGGCCAAAAGGATGCGCGTTCTTATTTGCTTAACAGCGAATCGACCAAAGGCTGGATGATCGGCCTCTCGATTATGGCCACACAGGCAAGTGCTATCACTTTCCTTTCGACCCCAGGACAGGCGTTTCAGGATGGCATGCGGTTTATCCAGTTTTACTTTGGGGTGCCCATTGCCATGGTGATCATCAGCATGGTTTTCATCCCTATTTTTCAGCGATTAAAGGTTTTTACCGCTTACGAATACCTGGAGCAGCGATTTGACCTCAAGACCAGAACCCTCGCAGCCAGCTTGTTTTTGGTTTCGCGCGGGATGGGCGGCGGAATGACGATCTATGCACCTGCGCTCATTCTTTCGGCCCTTTTGGGGTTGAATGTGCAGTTGCTCTGCATCGGCATTGGTTTGTTGGTGCTGGTTTATACCGTAAGTGGGGGCACCCAGGCGGTGAGCCAAACCCAAAAGCAGCAAATGTTCGTTATTCTGGGAGGTATGCTGCTGGCAGCGATTCTGATGGTGCGACTTTTCCCCGAAGGCGTTTCTTTTTTTGATGGAATCAAGCTGGCGGGAAAATTGGGCAAACTCAATGCGGTAACCGTACCAAGTGCCCGTGATTTTGACTTCAAAGACCGCTACAACCTGTATTCCGGTATCATCGGCGGTGCCTTTCTCGCACTAGCCTACTTCGGAACCGATCAATCGCAGGTGCAGCGTTATCTGGGTGGTAAGTCATTGACAGAGAGCCGGATAGGCTTGCTTTTCAATGGCCTGCTGAAAGTACCCATGCAGTTCCTGATCCTGTTTTGCGGAGTGCTCCTGTATGTATTTTACCTCTTCACTCCTCCTCCCCTCTTTTTTAACGAACGGGTATCGACCACCATGCGGGCGCAAACCACCGAATTTTCTGCGCTCGAAGACCGCCATGAGGAGCTTTTCTTGGCCAGAAAAGAAGCCGCAGCAAAGTGGCTGGAGCAAAAAGATGCTGCCAACGAAACGGCGCTTCTTGAGGCCGACCAGGCATTAAAATCTCTGGGAAAAGAAGCACGTGATTTGATCAAAACGACCGACCGTTCTGTAAATGTAAACGACCAGGACCGGGTATTCCTCACTTTTATTTTGCAACACCTGCCTCATGGACTGATCGGGCTGCTGATCGCTGTTATCCTCAGTGCCGCCATGTCTTCCTCTTCCGCAGAATTGAATTCGCTGGGTGGAACTACCATGATCGATTTTCACAAAAGATTTGGCAAGAAGCAGCTTTCCGGCGCGCAAGAGGTCGCCTGGTCACGTATCTATACCGTCGTGTGGGGTCTTTTGGCCATTTCCTTTGCCCTTGTTGCCGGACAGTTCGAAAACCTGATACAAGCGGTCAATATTCTCGGTTCCCTGTTCTATGGCACCGTGCTGGGCATTTTCCTCACAGCCTTTTTCCTCAAAAGAGTAAAAGGCACTGCAGTGTTCGTGGGTGCAGTGTTGGGCGAACTGGTCGTTATTGGCTGCTTTGTGCTTCCGCCGAGGTTTCCGGAAACACTCGCCTGGCTGGATGTGGGCTTCCTTTGGTATAACCTATTCGGCTGCGGTACGGTGGTCCTGGTTGGTTTGCTTTGGAGTTTGTTTGATCGCGATTGAGAATCGATTTCAGAAAATCCCAATCCTTCAATATTGCCGAACCTTCCGAAAGAAGGGAAGGTGTAGTAATCAGGCGATCACTCCGCTACCCATCAGCTCATTGCCGTCGTACCAGGCTGCAAACTGCCCGGGGGTAATGCCTCTTTGCATTTGATCAAACCGGATGTACATCCCTTCGGATTCACGGATAAGGGTTGCCTGCTGCAGTTCCTGGCGATACCGGATACGTACCAGATAATTGCGGCTTTCGCCCATTTTCATTTCGTGGTCTTCGCGCACCCAATGAATATCCACGTCAGGAATGAATAACGCCGGACGGTTGAGGCCGGGATGTTCTTCACCCATGCCCACATAAACCGCATTGGCTTGGGTGTCGGTCCCAATCACAAACAAAGGCTCCGCTTTTCCGCCTACATTCAGCCCTTTGCGTTGGCCTACGGTAAGAAAATGAGCACCGCGGTGCTGGCCCACTACTTTTCCGTCAGCCGGGGTATAGACTACGGCAGCTGCTTCATCTGCGAGCGATTGCCCGCCCTGAACGCCCACCATTACCGCTTGCCTTTGGAAAACAGGCGCATCTGCGGCAATTTCGATGATATCGCCGTCTTTGGGTGCCAGTTGCTGCTGCAAAAATTCGGGTAAGCGCACCTTGCCGATAAAGCACAGCCCCTGCGAATCCTTTTTGTCTGCAGTTACCAGGTCGAGGTCACGGGCAATGGCACGCACTTCCGACTTTTGCAAATGACCAATGGGAAACAACGCTTTGGACAATTGATCCTGATTGAGCTGGCAAAGAAAATAGCTTTGATCCTTATTCAGGTCGGCACCGGCTAACAGGCGATGCTGTGGCCCGTTAGGCGTAATAATGGTCTCTTTCTGTACATAATGGCCGGTGGCCACATAATCAGCCTTGAGCTTGAGGCAAATGTCCAGAAATACATCAAATTTTATTTCGCGGTTACAAAGCACATCCGGATTGGGGGTGCGGCCAGCTTCGTATTCCCGAAACATATAATCCACGATCCGTTCTTTGTATTCTGCACTCAGGTCCACGGTCTGGAAAGGAATTCCCAGCTTCTGGGCCACCATCAGTGCGTCGTTGCTGTCGTCCAGCCAAGGGCATTCTCGGGAAATAACCACAGAGTCATCGTGCCAGTTTTTCATAAACAGACCAATCACCTCGTGCCCTTCCTGCTGCAACAGATAGGCTGCAACACTCGAATCTACCCCTCCCGACAAACCTACGATTACCCTCGCCATACCCAATTGTTTTGTAATGGACAAAATTACGAAAAATGGCTGGGTAGGTTATCTTTACCGAAACCAGACAACCCCTTTTGTAGTTTACTCAACAAATTAACTCTTATGAAAGCCATTTGGAATAACGAAGTGATTGCCGAAAGCGACGAAACCGTCGTAGTCGAAGGTAACCACTACTTCCCTGCATCGTCTGTGAAGCAGGATTTCTTTCGCGAAAGTGACCACCAAACGGTGTGTCCGTGGAAAGGAAACGCATCCTACTACCATGTTCAGGTAGGAGACACGGCAAATATTAATGCCGCCTGGTACTACCCTTCTCCCAAACCAGCAGCCGATAATATCAAAGGATATATCGCCTTCTGGAAAGGGGTAAAGGTTACCGAGTAAAAGTTAGTGTTAACCGAGGGCTTGGGCGCTTTCGGGTTCAGGTTTACTTGAGGGAGTTGCCTCTTCTGCGGCAGGGGCCTCCTTCAGGGTTTGATTTAAGAGGACATAACCGATTATACCGGCCAGAATCGAAGCGATCAGAATACCTGTTTTGGCCTCCATCTGGAAGCCGGTATTGTTCTCAAATGCAAGGTTGGTAATGAACAGGGACATGGTAAAGCCAATCCCTCCCAAAAGTGAAAGTCCTACAAAGTGAATAAACTTAACCCCCTTCGGCATGGGCGAAAGCCCGACTTTTAGTGAAATCCAGATAAAGAGGGTAATACCGAAAAGCTTTCCAAAGATTAAGCTGGCACCCAACGAAAGCGTGAGCGGGTGAACGATGGCTGCCGAAAATCCCGACCCCAGCACCACCCCGGCGTTTGCAACAGCAAATATTGGCATGATAAACCAAGTAACCCAGCTGTGGAGGCCGTTTTCAACACGCTGAGAGGGAGATTGTATTTTTTTGGTTGCTTCATGAATAAACTCCACCGAAGCCAGCTGCACCGGGGTCATGCTTGCCTGGGTATCAATGTCGCGGCCAACAAATTCTTTCAAGCCACACTTTACATCTTCCACAAATTGCCCCATGCGTATTTTAGGGTTGGAAGGAATGGTAAACGCCAGCAAAACACCTGCTACCGTGGGGTGAACACCTGACTTGAGGAAGCAGTACCACATAGCAGCGCCTACGATAATATAAAGCGGAAGCGACCTGACGGAGAAGAAGTTAAAAACCACAGCCACCAGGAAAAATACCCCACCCAATGCAAGCATATTCAGGTGCAAGTCGTGGCTGTAGAACACAGCAATAACCAGAACGGCACCGAGGTCATCGGCGATGGCAAAGGCGGCAAGGAATACTTTCAGAATCAGGGGTACCCTTTTTCCCAGCAGAGAAAGCACGCCCAGTGAAAATGCGATATCCGTAGCCATTGGGATTCCCCACCCATGCGCCCAGGGTTGGCCTTTATTTACAAAAAAGAATATCAGGGCCGGAAAAATCATCCCTCCCAAAGCGGCCATTACTGGCAAGGAGGCGGTTCGCCAGGAGGAGAGCTCGCCGGTCTGTATTTCGCGCTTGATTTCGAGGCCAACTACAAAGAAGAAAATCGCCATCAGGCCGTCGTTTATCCAGATAATCAGCGGCTTGGATAAATTACCAAAGGTGATAGGCGTTTCCCACAACTCCACATAGGTATCCGACCAGGGAGAATTTGCCCATAACAAAGCAAAAAGCGTGGCAATCATCAGTACTATGCCGCCTGAAGACTCCTGCTTGAAGAAATCCTGAAAAGGATAAACCAACAACTCGGGCAGGGATGCGGAACGTTTGGGGGTAGATTTTTTACTTGTTTTTTTAGGGCTCATCAGAAAATTGAGTTTATGGAAGGTCCAAAAACCCGGGGAAGGGCGATTTCAAAATACGAAGATAGAACTCAAGGGTTAAACTGCAATATTCCCCGATTATTAAATTGTTACCCTCATGGCCAGGTCAATCAAAAAATTTAATAAATCCTGGCTATCTGATTGCTGAATTTCAGTAAGTCGGGGTAAATGTTTCGAAAAATATAATTGATGGTGCGCCGACTCTATAATGGTAGAAACAAAGGCTGTGGGGTAAAGATAGGCAGGGTTGATCTCCTGGATAATCTCCGATATCTTGCTGCAAAGCCTTTTGTAGGGCCAATAGAAACCATGCTTGTTGTCGTCGTCCACTTCTTTGATAAGGTAGGTTTTGGGTGATTCGGCGATTACGATACGGTGCAGGGCTTCTTTGTTTAGCGTCGAAAGGCTTATTTCATCCAGGTTGGGCAATGCAATCACCTTCATCGCTACCCGAAGTCGATCCTTGGGATCGGCAATGTTTTGGGTATTGAGGATGAGCTGATACTCCTGCCAGGTCCAGTACCAGGAAATGAGGTAAATGAGGAACTTGTGCTTGTTTTCGAAATAGCGGTAGATGCTGGCCTCTGTGGAGTTGATCTTCTCGGCCAGTTTTTTGAAGGTGAAATGCTCAAATCCAACCTCGTCTATCAACTGCGTTCCTACATCCACAATCTTTTTACCCAGCTTGCTGCTCTCGGGATCCTTCAGATACACAGCGCTATTAATTCTGATTTGAAGGGTTGGATTTTGTGGTATGCCTGATTCCATGATATGTTGTGTGTTATCTTTCAAAAGTAAAACTATCTTATTACTATCCAAATGTTAAACGCCAATTCCGAATGTTTTTTCAAGATTTATCTGCTTCGGCTGTCATTTTGGGCAGAAAGTCCCCGTCCCGTTGACAGGTTGTTAGCCATTTTGAACCGTGCGGGATAAGGGGTATTTTTGATCATTACCAAAAAATCATTCCCTTGAGCAATAACTCCTTCTTTCAAGTTCCTGTTCCGGTAAATGAGCCGGTAAAACCTTACGCTCCCGGCTCTGCTGAGCGGGCTGAAGTAAAAATAATGCTGGCCGACCTCCAGCAAAAAAGCATCACCATTCCGATGTATATCGGCGGAAAAGAAGTGCTGACAGACGACCTGCGCCCGCTTTCCCCGCCGCACAATCACGGTCATGTCATCGGTCATTTTGCACACGGCAACAAAACCCATGTGCAGGCGGCGATAGATGCAGCGCTGGCTGCACGTCCGAAATGGGCAGCTCTCCCTTGGGAGCAACGGGCGGCTGTGTTTTTGAAGGCAGCCGATCTGCTGGCGGGCCCTTTTCGGGCAAAAATGAACGCAGCCACGATGCTCGCTCAGTCCAAAAACATCTACCAGTCAGAGATCGATGCCGTAGCCGAACTCGCCGATTTTTTCAGGTACAATGCGTATTACATGACGCAGATATACAAGGAGCAGCCTTTTTCCCCGGCCAACACCTGGAATCGACTTGAGTTTCGCCCGTTAGAAGGCTTTGTACTGGCGATCACCCCTTTCAATTTTACCTCCATCGCTGGCAACCTGCCCAGTGCCCCGGCCATGATGGGCAATGTAGCTATCTGGAAACCGGCCCATAGCCAGATTTACTCTGCGCAGGTGATCATGGAGATATTCAAGGCTGCCGGGCTCCCCGACGGCGTAATCAACCTGATTTATGCCGAAGGCCCGGACGTGGGAGATCTTGTTTTTGCACACCCCGAATTTGCCGGGCTGCATTTTACCGGGTCAACGGGGGTTTTTCAGCAAATGTGGAAGACCATTGGCCAAAATATACACCGCTACAAAAGCTACCCGCGCATCGTAGGGGAAACCGGAGGAAAAGACTTTATCCTCGCGCACCCTACGGCCGACCCGGTGGCGGTTGCGGTAGGCATGGCCCGCGGTGCTTTCGAATTTCAGGGCCAGAAGTGTTCTGCGGCTTCCCGCGTGTATTTGCCTGCCTCAATTTTTGATCAGGTCATTACAAAAGTTGTTGCAGACATGGATGCTTTCAAAATGGGGGCTCCAGACGATTTCACCAATTTCATTAATGCTGTGATCGACGAGCGGGCATTCGATAAAATAGCCAGCTACATCGACAGGGTAAAAGCAGATCCGGCTTGCAAAATCCTATCGGGAGGCAATTACAACAAGTCCAAAGGCTACTTCATTGAGCCAACCCTGGTGGTAACCGACAATCCGCATTCGCTCACGATGACCGAAGAGATATTCGGCCCGGTGCTTACCGTATTCAAGTACAACGACGCCGAATTCGATCAAACCGTAGAATTGGTTAACACAACCAGCCCTTACGCGCTTACGGGTGCGTTTTTTGCACAGGATCGCTACGTAATCGAATCGGTATCGCAGCGACTAAACCAGGCAGCAGGCAATTTCTATATCAACGACAAGCCTACGGGTGCCGTGGTTGGCCAGCAGCCTTTCGGAGGAGCCCGCGCCTCAGGCACCAACGATAAGGCCGGCTCATATCTAAACTTGTTGCGCTGGGTCAGCCCACGCACCCTCAAAGAAAATTTTGTTCCTCCGCACGATTTCACCTATCCGTTTATGGCGGAGAGCTGATATCAGTAAGATCCAAAAGACGGCCTCCAGGTTTCCTGGGGGTCATTTTTTTTGAAAAAATGCATGAATAGGGGTAGATTAAGTGCGGTTACATATGATAAAAATTTATGCAATTATTTTTAGCAAATGCATTTTTAATTAGCAATTTTCATTAACTTAGGGTCTTCATCAGTATTTCTCAAGTCACTAACTCTCTTTACCTATGGACGCTTCAACCAATGCCCTCAACTGGTTCGAAATCTCAGTTTCGGACATCGCCCGTGCGAAAACCTTCTACGAAACCGTGTTCGGAATCGAAATGCCAACCATGGAAATGATGGATACACAGATGGCTTTCTTTCCAGGAGATAACATGTCAGGCCGCGTAAGTGGTGCATTGGCCCAGAGCGACATGCACAAGCCCGCTATGGATGGCTCCCTTGTTTATCTGAACGCTAATCCCGAAATGAGCGATGCGCTTGGAAGAGTAGAATCTGCCGGAGGCAAAGTACTGATGGGAAAGACCCTGATCAGCGACAACAACGGCTACATGGCGTTTTTTACAGATACAGAAGGTAACCGGGTGGGCATGCACTCCATGGCCTGAAAGCGGCTTCAGGACCTGCTAACCGATCCTTCCGGAGAGCAGGTCCCGCTTTTCTCCTTAAATATTGCCAAAAACGAAGTACCTTCCGGTTCGTTTTCAGCACCATGACACAGATAGGAATCTACCATACCCTCCGCGTACTTCGGGAGACCAAAATCGGCCTTTACCTCGATCTTCCCGATACAGATGGGGTATTACTTCCCAAAAAATACGTATCCGAAGGCACCCAGGTGGGCGATGACCTGGAGGTTTTTATCTACAAAGATTCGGAAGAGCGGTTGGTTGCCACCACCCTCAAGCCATTGGTTACCCTCTATGAATTTGCCGGCTTGCAGGTGCAAATCGTAAACAATACCGGCGCTTTTCTCAACTGGGGGCTGGAAAAAGACCTCTTTGTGCCGTTTCGTGAGATGCCCACGAAAATGATTACCGGCAACCGCTACCTCGTTTACCTTTACCTCGACGAGCGTTCTGACCGCCTGGTGGCTTCGGCCCACATCAACCGCTTCCTTAACCACGACCCCTCGGCCCTGCTGCCCGACGAAGAAGTGGAAGTGATTTTTTGGGAGCCAACCGAACTGGGCTGGAATGTGGTAGTGAATAAGCAACATAAAGGGCTGGTGTACGCCAGCGAATTGTTTACCGAGGTGTATCCCGGCCTGGTAAAAAAAGCCTATGTAAAAAAAGTTCGCGAAGACTTTAAGCTCGATATCGCGATGCAGAAATCAGGCCTGGCACATCTGGAGCCAGGATCTGAAACCATCATGGAGCAGCTGAAAGCAGCAGGAGGCTTTCTCCCGCTGCACGACAAAAGCGAACCCGCCGAAATAGCCCGGCATTTTGAAATGAGCAAAAAATCGTTCAAAAAGGCCATTGGATTGCTGTACCGCAACCACAAAATCCGCATTTCCGACACGGGCATTCACCTGGTTTAAATTCCCCTAAGTCTATACCTGACACCAACAAGTCCGTCCATGACGATATCTGATGAGCTGATCATCTCCCAAACCAAAACCTGGCTCATGCAAGTGGTGATCGGGTCGAATTTCTGCCCTTTTGCTGCAAGAGAATACAACCGGGGAAGTATTCGGTATGTCGTTGTCCCTTCTCGGGGGTTGGAAGTGGATTTGCAATCCTTTCTGGCCGAGTGCCGCCATCTCGATGTAGATACAGCTACAGAAACCACACTGTTGATCTTCCCGGACGGGTACCCTGATTTTGACGAATTTTTGGACCTTTCGGAATATGCCGATGCCCTGATCGTTGACATGGGCTTCGAGGGTGTGTACCAGGTGGCGACTTTCCATCCCGATTATCTTTTCGAGGGAGTGGACGACGACGACCCTGCCAATTATACTAACCGATCGCTTTACCCCATGCTTCATTTGCTCAGGGAAGAAAGCCTGGAGCGGGCCATATTGGCGCACCCCGACCCCGAAGGAATTCCCGACCGCAACATCGAATACGCACGCAACCAGGGGTTGGCACGCATGAAATTGCTGCGTGAGGCTTGTTTTTCGGGTAATTGATTGAAAATCCGGCTAACTTTCCTTTCAAACAAAACGCCATGAAAGCCACCCTATTGGAATTGTTTGACCGTGATCTCCTGAAGCTGAAAGAGGAGCTTTCCCTCTATGCCGACGAAGCCGATATCTGGAAAATTGAAGGCGACATTTTGAACCCGGCAGGAACGCTGGCCCTGCATCTTGCAGGAAACCTGCAGCATTTTGTGGGTACACTACTTGGAAAAACCGGCTATGTCCGAAACCGTGACGCCGAATTTTCGCTCAGGGATGTGTCCCGTGTTGATTTGCTGGCAGAAATAGACCAGGCCAGGGCTGTGGTAACAGCTACAATTTCAGCTTTGAAGGAAGAAGATTTTGCCCGGAATTTTCCCGTAGAAAAACATGGCCGAACCATCTCGACCACGCATATGCTGCTGCACCTGCTCAGCCACCTTGGCTACCACCTGGGTCAGGTAAATTATCATAGAAGGTTGGTGGGTGCCTGATCAGCCCTACCCTACTGCGGGCCGCCATCTTTCCCAGCCGAAAATGCCTACTCCGGCGGCAAGCACGATACCCATCTTGAACACGGCCGCGAGCCAAAAATCGCCGGTGGGCCCTATCTGGCGGTTAAACCAGAAAGCAACTACACATACGCTGAGGTAAATCAGCAAACGACCGATTTTGTAGGGAATAGGATACCGCTGCTGCCCGAGGTAATAACACATCACGGCCATGACCCCATAAGAAATGAGGGTGGCCCATGCGCTACCGATATATCCCATAGTCGGGATCGTGGCCACATTGATAGCAATCGTCAGAACAGCCCCTACTCCGGTAAACAGAATGGCATACCGCGTTTGATCGGTGAGTTTGAACCAGATAGAAAAATTTTGGTACGCGGTAGAGAACACGTAGGCCATCAGCAGAATAGGTACCACTTCAAGCCCGCTCCAGTACTGCCTGCCGATGAACGTTTGGCGGGTAAGGCCGAAGAGGTTAAAAGCCGCTATTTCGGAAGCAAAAGAAGCCACCAGCACAAAGCCAATCATGGCGGCCATCATCACGTAGTGAAACACCTTAGCGAAAGCCTGAGGCGATTCCTTTTTTCCGGCTTCTTTAAAATAGAAAGGCTCGGCGGCATAGCGAAACGCCTGCGCAGCCAGTGCAATAAGCATGGCCAGCTTGTAATTGGCGCCATAGATGCCGTTCAGCGCTTCTCCCGTCATGGATACGCCATTGAGAGGGTTGCCGTCTGTCCAGAGCTTGGGAATCAGCACCCGGTCGAGGGTTTCATTCATGGTGCCAGCAAAGCCTGCCAGCATGATGTAGTAGCCGTAGCTTATCATCGGGCGAAGCTTTACGGGATTGAGGGAAATTTTCTTGGGAAGGTTGCCGTAAAGGGTTAAGCCCAGGCGAACCGCAGAGGCGATGAGGTTGGCGACGAAAACATAGGTAATGCCTAATTTCAGCACCAAAACCAGTACCACATTCAGCCCGATGAGGGTAAGGGAATTAACGAGGGTAATGACCGAAAACTTCATCACCTTTTCCTGTTGACGCAAATTCGCCAGCGGAAGGGCTGCGAGTACATCCAGCGAAATGATGCCGATCATGAGCAGCACCAGGTGCTCCGACCCGGCATAGCCCATGCCCTGGGCAATGGGCCGATGTAACAAGCCAAACAAAAGCATAAACACCCCGGTAATCAGCGCTACCCAGCCAAAAGCACGGCCATAAACGGCATCGGTATCTTCTTCCCGCTGGATATAGCGAAAAAAGGTGGTCTCCATCCCGAAGGTGAGCAGCAACTGCACGAATGCAACATAGGCGTAGAGGTTCGTGTAAATGCCGTAAACGCTCGGCTCAAAGAGATTGGTGTACAGCGGCGTGAGCAGCAAATGCAGCAGCCGGGAGAGGATATTGCTTACCCCGTAGATTGCCGTTTGCCCGGCCAGCTTTTTCAGCATCGCATCAATTCATTCTGGGGCCAAATTTCATCCTATGTTTGCGGATTCCAAATACCCGGAGGGCTAAACCTGATGAAAAATCAGGGCGACCTTAGTAAATTGCAAGCAGAACCCCGCATAGCTGCTTCATGGCAATCGAATTTACCCTCCCCTTCCATTTATTAAAATAATCAGCCAATGGAGCCCAAGGCCCGCATCGCTCAGTTGGTCGAAGAATTGAACCAGCACAACTACCGGTATTATGTGCTGGCAACGCCCACTATTTCCGACTACGAATTTGACCAGTTGCTCAAGGAATTGGAAGCGCTGGAGCAAAAGCACCCGGAACTGCGCACCGCAGACTCCCCAACCCAGCGGGTAGGCGGCTCCATTACCAAAAATTTTCCCGAATTCAGGCACCTGCGCCCCATGATGAGCCTGGGCAACAGCTATTCGAGGGAGGAAATTGCAGAATTTGACGCCCAGGTAAACAAGCTCGCCGGAGGGAAAGCATACACCTACCTGCTGGAGCATAAATTCGATGGCGTTTCGCTCAGCCTTCACTATGAGAATGGCGTGCTGGTACACGGCGTTACGAGGGGCGACGGCGTGACAGGCGACGAAATTACGGCCAATGCGCGAACCATTCGTTCTGTGCCCCTTCGGCTACAAACCCATGAGCCACCGGCAACCGTTGAAGTGCGCGGCGAAGTACTTATGCCGCTGGATATGTTTCAGGCGATGAATGAGGAGCGGGAGAAAGAAGGCCTGGCCCTTTTTGCCAATCCCCGAAACTCCACGGCTGGCACCCTCAAAAACCAGGATTCCTCCATCGTGGCGAGCCGAAACCTCGTTTTCTTCGCCTATTTCCTCTACATCGATGGCCAACCTATCCAGACTGACTCCGAACAACTGGAGCAGCTCCGTCAATGGGGCTTCAAACTCAGCGGCTTCGACAAAGTCTGCGTTGGTCTGGACGAGGTATTTGCCTACCTCGACGAATGGGAAGGCCGCAGGTTTGAGCTGAATTACGACATCGACGGCATCGTAGTAAAGGTCAACGAGCTGGAACTGCGTCAGGAGCTGGGATCTACCGCCAAGGCGCCCCGCTGGGCCATAGCCTATAAATACAAAGCAGCAGATGCCATTACCCGCCTGCAATCGGTGAGTTTTCAGGTAGGGAGAACCGGGAAAGTAACCCCGGTGGCCAACCTGGAGCCTGTTTTGCTGGCCGGCACCACCGTCAGACGCGCATCTATACACAATGCCGACGAAATCGAACGGCTGCAATTGCATGAAGGTGACTATGTAAAAGTGGAAAAGGGAGGGGAAATTATCCCGAAAATCATGGGGGTGGTGCTCGAAAAGCGCGATCCCAATTCCAGGCCCATCGCCTTTCCGGAGGTATGTCCGGATTGCGGAACCCCACTCGTGCGTGTGCCCGGTGATGCCAACCATTACTGCACCAACGAAAAGGGCTGCCCCACCCAGGTAAAGGGCCGCATTATCCACTTTGCCTCGCGAAAAGCCATGGACATCGACGGACTGGGGCAGGAAATCGTGAACCAGCTGGTGGATGCAGGCCTGGTCAATACCTACGTTGACCTTTTCGACCTCACCTACGAGCAACTCATTTCCCTGGAGCGCTTCGCTGACCTTTCGGCTCGTAACCTGCTTGATGGCATAGCCAAAAGCAAAGAGCGGCCATTTGACCGGGTGCTTTTTGCCCTGGGGATTCGTTATGTAGGAGAAACTGTGGCCCGCAAACTGGCCCGCAATTTCCGCAACCTCACAGCACTTATGGATGCTGACCGGGAAACCCTCGTGGCAACTCCTGACGTGGGAGAGCGTATTGCAGACAGCCTGCTTGCTTATTTTGCTGACCCCGACTACCGCCTGATCCTCGAAAGACTGAAAAAGGCCGGTGTTCAGACCAGTTTAGGAGAAGTATCCGCCGGACAGGATAAATTGAAAGGAAAAAGTTTCGTTATTTCGGGCGTTTTTGAACGCATTGGACGCGACGAACTCAAAGCGCTGATCGAAGAACTGGGAGGAGAAGTAAAAAGCAGCCTTTCCTCAAAAACAAATTTCCTGGTTGCCGGTGAAAATGCAGGCCCCTCGAAGCTGACTAAAGCCGAAAGTCTCGGAGTTAGTACTTTAACTGAAGAAGCCTTTTGGCAAATGATCGCATGAACTGGCTGGAAACCATAAAACACAAACTGAGTCTCAGGAGACTGGCTCAAGTGGAACGGAGTACCCGGACCCTGCGCGATTTTGTAGATATTGATCGTGCAAAAACGGTTGGCCTCATCATCAACGTAGGCGATTGTTCCACCGAGGAGCTCCGCACGTTCCGGCACTACATCGATGAACTCAAGCACCAGAACAAGCATGTAACCGTTCTTGAGATCAATTTCACCCCCAAGTCTGAGCCTCAATTCAGGCAATCAGTAGAAAGCATTTTCCTGAATCCCGCAAAGCTCAACTGGCTGGACTTCCCCAACAATGAAACAGAATCACTCCTCCGAAATGTAACGGTGGATGTACTCATTGACCTCGACAACTCCGACCGCATGACCTCGCGCTATATTTGCAGCGTATCGGGCGCACGTACCCGGGTGGGCCGCCACCGCGAAGGGCTGGAGTCTTGTTATGAGCTCATGATCGACGAATCAAATCCAGTAGGTATTCCTAAAAAAATCGAAACCTACACGTACTTTTTAAGCATGATCGAAAAATAATCCCATGGACACATTCACCCTTTCCGGCACCGGCGTCGCCCTCGTTACCCCCTTCCTTCCAAATGGCCAAGTAGATTTTAAGGGATTAAAACGGGCGATAAAACACGTGCTGGATGGCGGAGTGGAATATATCGTTGCCCTGGGAACCACCGGCGAAACAGCCACTCTTGAAGCAGATGAGCGCCTGGAAGTGCTGGATACCATTTTCGAAGAAACTTCAGGACGGGCTCCCATTGTTTTGGGTATTGGCGGAAACCATACCACCGCTGTTTGCCGAAATGCACGCGAATGGTCGGATCGCTACCCGGCTGCGGCTATACTTTCCGTAAGCCCCTACTACAACCGGCCTTCTCAGGAAGGAATTTATCAGCACTACAAGCAGATCGTTGACTCGGTGGACCTGCCGTTGATTCTCTACAACGTACCGCCTCGCACTGCAAGCAATATTTCCCCGGACACAACCCTCCGGCTGGCAACCGATTTCTCTCAAATCATTGGAACCAAGGAAGCTTCGGGCTCTATGGACCAGTGCATGGACATCCTGCGCCAAAAACCTGATGGTTTTGAACTGGTGAGCGGAGACGACCTGCTTACCCTGCCCCTGATTGCACTGGGTACCAAAGGCATTATCTCGGTATCAGCAAACGCATTGGCCAGGTCCTTTTCCGACATGACCCGTGCAGCACTGGCAGGCAATTGGGAGCTGGCACGCAGCCTTCATTACGAAATGCAGCCCCTGATCAGGCTCAATTTTGCTGAAGGAAACCCTGTTGGCGTAAAAACCCTGATGGAACTGCTGGGCATCTGCGGAAGAGACGTACGCATGCCTCTCATGATGGGCTCGGAAGCGCTGGTAGCAGAGATGCAGCAGTTGTTGGTGGCGCACTGACACTAGCCACATGCTGATGATAAACAAATAGTCTCCGGTTTACGCCGGAGATTTTTTTTACCCCTAACCCAGAAAAAAAGGCAAAAAAAAGGGTCGGTATGCTGATGCATACCGACCATAAAAACATAAAAAACCAATCTATCAGACGGTTTTCTTGTTCTGTACTTCAAGACGAATGTCCTGAGCGAGCACTTTCAGGTCCTGCATTGCTTTGCGCACGCGGGTTCCTGCAGCCTTGTTGTCCTTCTCGTAGAATTTGCTGAAATCATCTTCGATAGAGAGGACCAGTTCCTTAAGCTTGTGAAATTTGTCCATTGCTAAGTTGCTTTTGGGGTTTAGAGGTCAATTTAAATAAAGAAAACGCACATTTCCCAAAAATCAAAGCCCTTGGAGTGCAATTTGTGCATTATTATATACTCCAGACTCGATTTTGGCGCGAACCTCCTCTAAAACGTTCAAAGTATAGTCCACATCCTCCTCGGTATGCACTGCTGTGGGGATAACCCGAAGGATAATGACACCACGCTCAACTACGGGGTAAGTAACACCCGACATGAACAATTTGTAGTTTTCGCGAAGGTCCATCACGAGGGCGATTACCGCACTGTCGGGAATTTTCATGTAAACCGGAGTAACCGGAGACTCAGTCGGGCCGATTTCAAAACCACGGGCACGCAGACCTGCCTGCAACTTGCCTACAATGCTCCAGAGGCGCTCACGCAACTCAGGCATGGTACGCAGCATTTCGAGGCGCTTGATGGCTCCGATGGTCATCGGGAGACACAGGGCCTTGGCGTAGATCTGGCTGCGGAGGTTGTAGCGCATGTAGTCGATAACTTTTTTGTCACCTGCTACGAAAGCACCAAATCCGGCCATCGATTTTGCAAAAGTATTGAAGAGTACGTCGATCTTGTCCTGAACACCGAAGTGTTCGCCGGTACCAATGCCGGTAGCACCCATCACACCGAAACCGTGTGCATCATCCACAAAAAGACGTGCACCGAATTTCTCTTTCAGCACAGCAATTTCGGCCAGGTTGCCGAGGTCGCCTTTCATGCCGAAAACACCTTCGGTGATAATAAGAATACCGCCACCGGTTTTTTCTACAATGCGCTTGGCCTTGTTGAGGCGGTCCTCCAGCTGGGTCATGTCGTTGTGGGCGAACATGAAGCGTTTGGCAAGGCTCATGGTCATACCGTCCATGATACAGGCGTGTGAGAGGTGGTCGTAAACGATCACGTCGTGGCGGTCAGTGAGGGTTTGTACAATAGAAGCACAGCCCTGGTATCCGAAGTTCATGAGGAAAGCATCCTCTTTCTGCATGAAATCAGCGACTTCACGCTCAAATTGCTCGTGGTAGTCGGTTTGTCCGGTAAGCAGACGCGAACCCATCGGGTAAGCAAGGCCCCAATTGGCGGCAGCCTCAGCATCTACTTTACGAATGTCGGGGTGGTTGGCGAGGCCCAGGTAGTTGTTCAGGGACCAGTTGAGTACCCGGTTTCCGCGGAATGTCATGTGTGGACCGAGTTCGCCTTCAAGTTTAGGGAAAGCGAGGTAACCATGGCCTACTTTGGAATACTGACCCAGGTCAGTAGCCATTCGGCGATCAATTTTTTCGAATATATCCAAAGCTGAAGAATTTGTTAATCCCTGCAAATATACCTTTTTTGGCTTATATGATTGCAAAGGCTGGTTATTGCACAGGAATTTTATTGATAAATGCAGGTAAATACACAGCTTTAGCACGTACCACACTTCCTTTAGCTTTTTTGCTCCGTAAAAGAGTTACATCTCCTCCATTTCTATCCTCTTGGTATGTCCCACCCTTTTTTCAGATTTGAGCAATTAGACAACCACTACCGCCCTATGCTTGGCTACAGCATTGCCTTCAAGGACGAAACCTGGTGGATGCACCTCCTTTCCGGATTTGTGGGGCTTTACTGCCCGGGATTTATGACCTCTTACATCACCGTCATTGGCAAAACCATTTATTTTCCAAGCCTGAGCTGGTTGATGGCCGATGAAGACCGTTCGATCAATGCCTTGCTGCACGAATGTGTACACCTGTCCGATATACAGGAAAGGGGTGTCATAATTTTTAGCCTTGGGTATCTTTTCCCTCAAATACTGGCACTCGGAGCATTGTTAACCCCCTGGCTCGGCTGGTGGGCGCTGGGTAGCTTGTTTTTTCTGCTGCCCCTCCCCGCCCCTTTCCGCGCCCATTGGGAGGCACGTGCCTATGCACTCGACTATATTCTGGCTCATCCGGCAACCCAAAAAAGACAACTTGACTGGTCAGTAAAACAGTTTTCCGGCATGGGCTACTACCGCATGGCGCCCGACGAAGCACAGACCCGTGAGCGAATCCTGTTTTGGGTGGGTGAAATTGAATCAGGCAGGGAACCGATGTTAACGCGTCTATTGCTTGATTATGAGTTTTTTTCGGAACAATGAGCCAATAAATTTGTCAGATCAGCATTATTCAATTACTTAGTCTTCGGATAAGCCTGATTAAATACCCTTGCTGCTATGTTTTCATTTGCTTTTCGCGCCACCTGGAAAAATTTCCGGAAGCACCCTCTTTTGTTCGCACTCAACCTGCTTGGTTTAGGCTCCGGACTCGCGGGTGCCCTTTTTCTGTGGCAGTACGTGCGGCAGGAGTCTTCCTACGACCAGTTTCACCCCGATGCTGCTCAGATTTACCGGTTGCCCATGCAGATAGAAGAGCCGGGAGGAGGCTATCGTTGGGCAGTATCCCCCATTCCGCTGGGCGCTGAGCTAAAGGCCGATTACCCGGATGTAGCAGTCGCAGCACGCTTGTTAATTCCCGACAGAAGCCTTCTGGTATTTGAAAATCAACGGATCTATGAGGATAAGATATATTTTGCCACCGCTGATTTGTTGAAAATACTTGACCTGAACCTGGACGTGAATGCACCCGAAAAGCTACTGGATGGCCCGAACAAACTAGTCATCAGCGCTACGCTCGCCAATCAGCTTTTTGGAAAAAATGACCCTATTGGCAAAATCGTTCGCTATGACCAGGAGCGCGACCTCGAAGTGACAGGTGTTTATCCCGATGTGCCCGCCAACAGCCACTTTCGCCCGACAGGCATTATTTCTGAAAGCGGAATCGCCGACGAGCAAGCCGAAAACTGGTCAGCTTTTTCGTGCTATACCTATGTAAAAATGAAGCCCGGTGCAGTCCAGGCCGCCCTGGAGTCGCATTTGAAAGAAATAACCGACAAGTTCATCAACCCGATGTTTGAAGGTTATGGCACGAAAGTCACCCTATTTGCACAACCCGTAACCGACATACACCTCGACCGCAGCTACGAACGGGAGTTTGCCACTGCTACCGACAAAGGCAGTCTGCGGGTATTCGGGTTGGTGGCCTGGTTGCTGATCGGGGTTGCCGGAATCAATTTTCTGCTGCTTACCCTTGCCAAATCGCTTACCCGAATAAAAGAAGTAGCCGTTCGCAAAACATCCGGTGCCTCTCCCGGCAATATCCTGGCGCAGTACCTCCTGGAAACCCTTGCTTTGACGTTCATAGCCACCGCTTTCGGAATCGGGCTGTTGTTCTTGCTTTTACCCTTGCTCAATGGCTGGTTTGGGGCTGAAGTGCAGGTGGCCCAAATTTTCGGTACAGTTTCCGGTTGGGGCTTTTTGCTCGCCAGCATGGTCTTGCTGAGCATCATCGGCAGTGCTTATCCGGCTTTTTTCCTTAGTCGACTGCAACCGGCCGCTGTGCTCAAAGGTGCAAGGGTTAAGATCGGCAGCACCTTGCTGCGTCAGGCGCTGGTAACGCTCCAACTGGCCGTTTCGTTTCTCATGATTTCGTGCACCTGGGTTATTCATCAGCAAATGAATCACCTCAAAACCAGCGACCTCGGCTTCCGGCACGAGCAGACCGTGGTGGTAGAGCTTTCGGAGCCACAGGTGCGGGCCCGGTTTCCGGTGTGGAAAGCAGCTTTAAAGAGCAACAAAGACATTATAGGAATAGCCAGCTCAGATGCCACGCCTGGTAAGCCGCTGACCAAAACCACCATGATGCCTTTTGAAACAGACGACCATCAGGTAAAAGAACAAAGCTCCAGCTACTACCAAATCGACTTCGATTTTTTGTCCATGCTGCAGTTTCAACTCAGCCAGGGTCGGTTTTTTTCTTCGGAAATGGGCACCGACTCCTTTGCCTCTGCTTTGGTGAACGAAGCCATGGTTCGGCTGATCGGGTGGAAAGAGCCCGTTGGCAAGCAGATTTTTATCGAAAATAAGGTCGGACCCTCCTACCAGATCATTGGGGTGGTGAAGGATTTTCACCAGTTGGGTTTCTACGACGCTTATGAACCGGTGGTGATTTTGCCAGGGGTAAACCGCAGATTTGTGCATATCCAGCTGGTAAAAGGTGCAGAAGCTTCCGCTATTGAGCACATCCGCAAAACCTGGGAAGCCACCTTTCCTGAGTTGCCGTTGGTGTACAACTTTCTCGATGACAATTTTCAGGAGCAGTACGCCCAGGACCAGATCCGTGAGAGAATTTTTGTGGCTTTTACTACCCTTGCTCTCTTGATCGGGCTGATGGGACTGCTGGGACTGGCGGCCTATGTATTGGCTCAGCGCCAAAAAGAAATGGCGGTACGCAAAGTGCTCGGTGCTGAAACGCAGGGGCTGTGGTGGTTGCTTTCACGCAACTACCTCGTAATGGCGGTGGTTGCTGCTCTGATGGGTGCGCCGCTGGGCATCTGGTACCTTAACCAGTGGCTCGAAACCTTCGAATTTCACATGGAACTGAGCATCTGGCCGTTTATCGCTTCGTGGATCGTTACCCTGGCGGTGGTGTTGCTCGTTACCAGCTACCAAACCCTGAAAACCGCCCGTGCCAATCCTGCATTGGCTTTGCGCAACGAATAAGCGGCTGTAGCAAAGATTTTGTAATTTGTACGCATAACAAACTAACCCTATGGCTGTTGCATTGCCCCGTGTCGCCTATTTTTGTATGGAATATGGCCTCGATACCCGATTAAAAACCTACGCCGGTGGCCTCGGCATCCTGGCCGGAGATTACCTGAAAGGTGCCCGAGACCACAGCTACCCCGTGGTGGGAATCGGGATCAAATGGAAGCAGGGCTATACCGATCAACGCATCGGCGAGGATGGCCGCCCCTTCGACAGCTACCACAACTACATTTACGACCAGTTTCTGGAAGATACCGGCGTGGTCGTAACGGTCGATATCCGCAAGCGGGAAGTACCCTGCAAGGTGTGGAAGCTTGATGCTTTCGGCAATGTGCCCCTCTATTTGCTCGACTGCGATGTACCCGGCTCCCCCGATCCCTGGATCACCGGTCAGCTGTATGGCTGGTTTGGAGAAGAACGCATTGCCCAGGAAATGGTGCTCGGCATTGGCGGCGTAAGAGCCTTGCGTGAATTGGGAATCGACGTCGATGTGTATCATTTCAACGAAGGTCACGCCCTTTTTGCAGGTTTCGAATTGATCCGGGAGAAGCATGATGCCGGGCAGGATTGGGAAGCCGCTACGGCTGCTACCAAAGAAGAAATCGTATTTACCACGCATACGCCGGTACCTCAGGGCAACGAATCGCACCCAATCGACCGCCTGATGTACATGGGTGCCAACCTCGGCATGACCAAGGCACACCTCAAAGCCCTCGGAGGAGAACCCTTTAACATGACCGTGGGGGCGCTTCGCCTTTCGCGAATCTCGAACGCAGTGGCACAACTCCATGGTGAAACCGCCCAGGAAATGTGGGCACCCGTAGATAAACGATCTGAAATTCTTGCCATCACCAATGGCATACATGTCCCCACCTGGGTGGACCTCAAAATGCTGGATGCCGCTGAGGGGGATGGCGATTTGTGGAAAAACCACATGCGAAATAAGCGCCGCCTGATCCGGTTTATCAAAGAACGCAACGGCGTAAAGCTCGACGAAGAGAAACTGATCATCGGTTTTTCTCGCAGAGCGGTGGCGTACAAGCGCAGTGACCTCATTTTCTCCAAAAAGAAAATCATTGGCCCGCTCCTCAAAAAGGGCGATGTGCAGATCGTTTTTTCCGGCAAGGCACACCCCCTCGACGATGGCGGCAAAGAGATCGTGACCCGGCTTGTGGAAATGACCCGCAAGTATCCCAACTCGGTCGTTTTCCTGGAAAACTACGACATGGAAATCGGGGCTGCACTCACCCGTGGGGCCGACATTTGGCTCAATAACCCCCGCAGGCCACAGGAAGCCTCCGGTACTTCAGGCATGAAAGCGGCCATGAATGGCGTGCTCAACTTCAGCACCCTCGATGGTTGGTGGCCCGAGGCTTGTCAGCACGGCGAAAATGGCTGGCAATTTGGCGACGGCTTTACCTCCGAAGACCTCGAAGAACTGGACGCCCACGATGGCCACGCCCTCTACCGCTCATTGCTCCACGAAGTGCTGCCAACCTATTACCACAAGCGCAAGCAATGGGTGCGCATGATGCGCGAAAGCATTCTTTCGACCAAAGACTCTTTCTCTGTTGGGCGTATGCTGGCGGAGTATTACGGGAAAATGTATCTGAAGAAATAAGGAGCCATTCTCAACAGGTGATAAATAGCGAAGGGCCGGAAGTCAATTTCCGGCCCTTCTGCATGATGTGGTCTTTATTTCGCTTTTAGAATAAAATCAACCAACCAATCACCGGCAGCCCGGCAACCGAGGGGGCCACCTAAGTCTTCGGTGGTGGCGTGGGCTTCAATGGCGGCATCTACCGCTGCGCGGATAAGGGCTGCTTCGCCCATGAGCTCAAATTCGGTTTCGAGCATCATGGCTGCCGAAAGCACGGTGGCGATAGGATTGGCGCGATCCTGTCCGGCGGCCTGCGGGTAAGACCCGTGGATGGGCTCGTACACCGAGGTTTTCTCCCCTACCGAAGCCGAAGGAAGGGTTCCCAGCGAACCGGTAATGACAGAAGCTTCATCGCTGAGGATGTCGCCAAACATGTTTTCGGTCAAAATCACATCAAACGCGGCGGGCTGCTGAATGAGCTTCATGGCCGCATTGTCCACAAACATGCACTCCAGTTCGATGTCGGGGTGGTGTTTGGCGTATTCGGTCACGACTTCGCGCCACAGTCGGGAAGTAGCGAGCACATTGGCTTTATCGACGAGGGTTACTTTTTTGCGGCGGCGGTACGCATGCTGAAAAGCCGTTTCGGTAATGCGCAGGATGCTGCTGCGGTCGTACACGCAGGTATCAAAAGCCTTGTCGCCTTTTTCGTTGCGGCCACGAGGCTCGCCGAAATAGATACCCCCGATGAGCTCACGGATAATGACCATGTCGGTGCCGATAACCCTTTCCGGACGGAGAGGCGAAGCATCGGCGAGGGAATCCCAGGCCTTCACCGGGCGGATATTGGCAAAAAGACCCAGCTCCTGACGCATCCGTAGCAGTCCCTGCTCGGGGCGTACTTTGGCCGAAGGGTCGTTGTCGTACTTGGGATCGCCGATAGCGCCGAAAAGGATGGCATCCGCGTCGAGGCAAATGTGCAGGGTTTCGGGCGGGAAAGGGTCGCCGGTGGAGTCGATAGCAGCAGCACCCACCAGTGCACGGTGGTAGTGAAACGTGTGTCCAAATTTTTCGCCGATGGCGTTCAGCACCTTTACGGCTTCGCGCACGACCTCGGGTCCAATGCCGTCTCCGGCAAGCAGGGCAATGATTTTTTCCATAAATAAATCAGGACTTTTGAGACTCAAACGCCTCAATATTAGCACGTTGGCTGATCAGGAAGTCGATGTCGTCGTATCCGTTGATCATGCAGGTTTTTTTATAAGAATTGATTTCGAACGACTCGGTATCGTCGGTGGCGTCGAGGGTGATCGTTTGTGCTTCGAGGTTCACCGTTACCGTGGTGGTGGCATCGGCGAGCACTTGGTCCATCGCCAGATCGAGAAAGTGCTGGCTTACCTGCACGGGCAGGAGGCCATTGTTGAGGGCATTTCCCTTGAAAATATCGGCAAAGAAAGAGGACACAACCACCGTAAAGCCCGCATCGGCAATGGCCCAGGCCGCGTGCTCACGGCTGGAGCCACAACCAAAATTTTTGCCTGCCAGCAGGATTCCGCCGGAAAAAGCCGGGTTGTTGAGCACAAAATCGGGGTTGGGGGTGCCGTCGGGCAGGTAGCGCCAATCGCGGAAGAGGTTGTCGCCGAAGCCCTCGCGGGTGGTGGCTTTGAGGTAGCGGGCGGGGATGATCTGGTCGGTGTCCACATGCTCAATGGGCAGTGGCACGCAGCGGGAAGTAATTTGTTTGAAAGCCTGCATGTGTATCGGGCGATTTTGCGCGGCAAATTAGAAAATCCCTGCGGGATATGTAAGGAGGATTTTCGGAGAAAATGCCCCTCTTGGGGTTTGTCCTTGCGGTACCTACCTTTGTTGCATGATCGACCATACGCCGCCGCAAGCCCGCGCCCGCCAGAAAAAGGAGGAAAACAAACGTTTTTTTGCCCAGCAAAAACGCAAGAACGCCCGGTTAGTGGACGATACCGTGCACGCTATTCATGAAGAAGTATTCGAAGAAACCGACTGCCTCTTGTGCGCCAATTGCTGCAAAACGACCAGTCCCCGCTTTCTCGATGCCGACATCGACCGCATCGCGCGGCACCTGCGCATGAAGCCGTCGCAACTGGTGGCTACCCACCTCCACCTCGACAGCGATGGCGACTACGTGCTTAACCAGGCACCCTGTACCTTTTTGGGTGCCGACAACTACTGCTCCATCTACGAAGTACGCCCCAGGGCCTGCCGCGAATACCCGCATACCGATCGCAAAAAATTTCAGCAACTACTGCCCCTCACCCTCGCCAATACGGAGGTTTGTCCGGCGGTTTTTGAAATCGTGGAAAGGTGGAAAACGATCGGTTAATGTGGGTTTGGGGCAATTTGTCAGCCGCATTTTCTCTAAAACACCCTATATTCAGGTCATGGCGTACAACGAAACCCTGGCCAACCGCATACGCGAGCGCTTCATGGATCTGCCCGAAGTGGAAGAAAAGGCGATGATGGGTGGCATTGCTTTTATGCTTCATGGCAAGATGTGCGTGGGCGTTATCAAAGACGAGCTTATGTGCCGCATCGATAAGGCTTTTCACGACGAAGCCATCCAGAAGCAAGGATGCAGAACCATGGATTTTACCCACCGACCCATGATCGGCTATGTGCTGGTGGATGATTCGGGCCTACGCAACCAGCGGGAATTTGATTACTGGATAGACCTTGCGCTGGCATTTAACCCGAGGGCGAAGGCTTCGAAGGGGAAGAAAAAGAAATGAAAGGAGATTACAGAAAGTAGATTAGCCTAATTACAGATGCTCGTCATTAAGGCGAAATTGGAAAGAGCTGAATCAAAATATTTTCTTTGCCAATATGGCAGACTACATAGAAATCAAAGATGATATGCATAAACTTGTGAAACATTATTCAATATTTTAAACATAACAAATCAATGACATCACGGTCTATCTCTTACCCAGCGGGTCCACCGTCCGTAAATCCGGAATTAATCAAGCCCTCAAAATCTTATGCGGAAGAGGCCGCCAAGGCCACGAATGCCATTGTCCTTTTTGTCATGGCCTATTTAGGGCTCATTCTGGTAGCCCTGATGCTGGTGGCTGTATGCATAGTTGCTGCAATAGTTCTGGTGTATGCTATTCCAAGAATTATTGTATTTATCGCAGGATTGGGGCTTGTGGGATTTGGGCTTCTGACGTTTTTCTTCCTGATCAAATTTGTTTTTGCAAACAAGAAAACAGACCGATCGGAAATGTTGGAGGTTACCGAACAGGAGCAACCCGAGCTGTTTTCTATGGTTCGGCAATTGGCTACTGAAATACAGACTCAGTTTCCAAAAAAAATCTACTTCGTGGCAGACGTAAACGCATTTGTATTTTACGACTCTTCGTTTTGGAGCATGTTTTTTCCGGTCAAAAAAAATCTGGCCATCGGCCTTGGTCTGGTACAGTCGCTCAATATTAGCGAGTTAAAAGCGGTAATTGCCCATGAGTTTGGTCATTTTTCCCAAAAAACCATGCGCCAGGGAAGCTATATCTACCAGTTTAACCAGGTGATTCACAACTTGCTCTATGAGAACGAAGGTTACCAGGGATTGCTTCAGGCATTCGCCAATACTCATGGAATTTTCGCAATTATGGCCAATATGACGGTGCAAGTGGTGAAGGTTATTGTCGAGATCATGCAAAACATGCACGGCTGGATCAATAAGCAGAATCTCGCCCTTTCAAGAGAAATGGAATTCCATGCGGATACGGTAGCAGCTTCCGTGAGCGGGAGCAATAACCTGGTATCCAGCCTGAGGCGGCTCGAAGTGGCCAATGTTGCCTATCAGAATATCATTCAGTATTACAATCAGGTGTTGCCTAAGAAGGAACAGGCCAGCAATGCCTTTGTAGATCATCGCTATTCTTTGCAGCTGGTAGCCAAGTCTAATCGCCTTTCGGTAGAAAACGGCCTGCCTATAGTAAATGGCCCGGTGATGGAGCAGCTTTTGGGCCAACGCGTAATGTATAAAGATCAGTGGGCTTCGCACCCGAGCCTGAAGGACCGCGAGGCAAATCTGAACGCACTAAACCTGGAGGCTCCGGTAAATGAAATGCCCGCGATTGAATTGATTCAGAATCAGGCCGAACTCGAAAAGTATTTTACTGATTTGCTTTATCAGGGAGTGCCCGTAGAAAACAAAGGGGTGTTTCTGGATGAAACGCAGGTTCGTGAAGCCCTGGAAAAGAAAATCACCCGTTATGACCTGCCGGAAATCTTTGCAGGATTTTACGATCAGCGGGTGGTTTCTACCTTTGATTTGCCGGAGCCGGGAAGTAATCATCCTGTATCAGACCAATCGGTAGCGTCGTTTTTCCTTGAAAATGGCCCCATTCCGGCACATATTCAGCGCACCCAGGATGCCATTAACGTCCTTACTCACATCGCCGAAGGCCATATCTCTATCCCGACCTTTGACCTCGATGGTAAGCGCTATCCCAATACGGAGGCATCCAACCTGGTATCCAGATTGACCGAGGAGTTGGCAAAATCAAAAGAAAATCTCATAGCCCTGGATAAAGAGGCTTTTATGAATATTTTCTCCCGCATTTCGGAAGAAAATCAATCGAAACTAATAGCCGCTTATCAGGAGATGTACTTTGGCGAAAAGGAACTTCTCCAAAAAATGGATAAGTACGATGAGATTTTTAATGCCATTTTACCTTTACTGAGAGAAACAGCCGGCACCGAGGAGCTTGTTCAGGCAGAAAATCTTATCCAGTCCAACGAGGCAGAATTGAAGGAGGAATTGAAATTACGGCTTTCTGAGCCCCTCGCCGCTGAAATTCTTACTGCGGACCAGATTGCCAGTTTGGGTGAATTTCTGGAAAGCAGCTACACCTATACCAGCGTCAAGGGCAATGATTATTTTGTTGATCAAATTCACGCGCTGGCCTTTGCCCTCAATCAATTGGGGCTGATTATTGGCGAAATGGCCTTCGAGAAAAGAAAAAAAAGCCTCAGAATCCAGGCAGAACTGTTATGAGCGATTAACCCCCTCACACCCACTCCCGCACATCCACGATCTTCCCTGCTATCGCTGCAGCTGCTGCCATGAGCGGGCTAGCCAGGAAAGTACGTGCGCCGGGTCCCTGGCGGCCTTCGAAATTGCGGTTAGAGGTAGAGATGCAATACTTGCCGGCGGGTACCTTGTCTTCGTTCATGCCTAAGCAGGCCGAGCAACCGGGTTCGCGCATAAAGAAACCTGCTGCTGCAAGCACCTTGTCCAACCCTTCGGCTTCGGCCTGGGCGCGTACCTGCCGCGAGCCGGGCACCACCATCACCGATACGCCGGGGGCCTTTTGTTTTCCTTTTACAAAATTGGCGACCAGCCGCAGGTCTTCGATGCGGGAATTGGTGCAGGAGCCGATGAATACGTAGTCAACGGCCTGCCCGAGCAGAGGCGCTCCGGCCTGCAGGCCCATGTAGGCGAGCGATTTTTCGAGCGATTTGCGGTCGCTGTCGCTGTCCATTTCGTCGAGGTTGGGGATATGGGTGTCAATGCCAATGCCCATGCCGGGGTTGGTACCGTAGGTAACCATGGGGGCGATATCTGCGGCGTTAAAATGGTATTCGAGGTCGAAAGTAGCGCCTTCGTCGGTGGGGAGCGATTGCCAGTAGGCCAGGGCTTTGTCCCAGGCTTCTCCTTTGGGCGCAAATTCGCGGCCCTGCACGTAGTCGAAGGTTGTTTGGTCGGGGGCGATGAGGCCACCCCGGGCGCCCATTTCGATGCTCATGTTGCAGACCGTCATGCGTCCTTCCATGCTGAGGTTGCGGATGGCACTGCCCGCGTATTCCACAAAGTAGCCCGTGCCGCCCGAAGCGGTGAGCTTAGCAATGATGTACAGGATAATGTCTTTGGCCAAAACGCCGTCGGCCAGTTCGCCATCCACCGTGATACGCATGGTTTTGGGGCGTTCTTTCAGCACGCACTGGGTAGCGAGGGTCTGCTCCACTTCGCTGGTTCCGATGCCGAAGGCTACCGCTCCAAAGGCGCCGTGGGTAGAGGTATGGCTGTCGCCGCAAACGATGGTCATGCCGGGCTGGGTAACGCCCAGTTCGGGGCCGATTACATGCACAATGCCCTGGTAAGGGTGACCGAGGCCGTAGAGCTCCAGTCCAAATTCGGCGCAATTGTCGACCAGGGTCTGCACTTGTATGCGTGAAAGCTCCTCGCGGATGGGGAGGTGCTGGTTTTCGGTAGGGACGTTGTGGTCGGCGGTGGCAACCGTTTGTTCAGGACGAAAAACCGGAATGCCCCTTTGGCGCAGCCCGTCAAATGCCTGGGGACTGGTCACTTCGTGGATAAAGTGGCAATCGATATAGAGCACATCGGGGCCTCCTTCGGGTTGGGTAATCACGTGTACATCCCAGATCTTGTCGAACAGCGTCCTTACCATGATTTTTAAGCGATTTTGGGGCGCAAATTATACAGGAATCGCCGGGCGTGCAAGATGGAGGCAGAGGATAAGCGCCTGGCAGCTTTTCCTTTTCTTTTTCCTGATAATACTGCACAACTAAATCGATTTCGTGAAAATGAAAGGGGATAGTTCTTGTGTTCGCCTGAAATTTTTCCAAATATTGAATAAACTACCTATATGAAGATTTATTCCCTTTTTCCCCTGGTGCTACTGGCATTATTATCGTCTTGTAGCACGACAACCAAGAGCTTTTCCACCTCCACAGACTCCCCCGATGGCAAACTGGAGGTCACTGTATTTGTAAACGATGCCGGAAAGCCCGGCTACCTGCTGCGCATGGGCGATAAAACGATCGTCGATTCGTCCTACCTCGGCTACGAACTGAAAGGCGCACCCGCACTAAAAGAGGGCTTTTCGGTTGTTTCTTCCTCCGTTACCCCGTTTGACGAAACCTGGGACATGCCCTGGGGCGAATATAAAAGCGTGCGCAACAACGGCAACCACCTCGTGGTAAACCTCAAAGACGGCAGCGGTCGCCTGCTCAACCTGCACTTCAAATTGCTGAACGACGGCCTCGGCTTCCGCTACGAAGTGCCCGCACAGCCCGCTTTTGCCGATTCCATATTTGTTCAGGATGAACTGACTGAATTTTCCCTCACCGGCGATCACATGGCCTGGTGGGCACCCGGCGACTGGGACATATACGAGCACCTATACGGTACCAATCGCCTGAGCAAAATTGACGCAGCTGCCCGCCGCAACCACAAAGACCTCGGCTGCACCTATATCCCCGACGGTCGTGCGGTGAATACCCCACTCACCATGAAATCGGACGAGGGCTACTACCTCGCCATCCACGAAGCTGCCCTGTACGATTATCCCGACATGACCCTCCATATCGACGACGACACCCCTACCCTGCACAGCGCCCTGGTGGCATGGCCCGATGGCGTAAAATACCGCGGCATGGCTCCTTTCCAGTCTCCTTGGCGGGTGATCATCGTAGGAGAAAAGGCCGGAGATCTCATCGAATCTACGCTGGTGCTCAACCTGAACGAACCTAACAAACTCGGAAATCCCGATTGGATCAAGCCCATGAAGTATGCGGGTATCTGGTGGGAAATGCACATGGGCGTTTCTACCTGGGACTACGCTGGCAGCCAGGACATGACCTCCTACACCAAGCCCGGCGAGATGCGCCCGAGTGGCAAACACGGAGCTACCACCGCCAACACTAAGCGTTACATAGATTTTGCAGCGGCAAATGGCTTTGGTGGCGTGCTTGTGGAAGGCTGGAATACCGGCTGGGAAAACTGGATCGGGCCGAATCGTCCGCAAAAACCCTTCGATTTCATAACGCCTTATCCCGATTTCAATATTCAGGAAGTGACCGCTTATGGCCGCAGCAAAGGCGTTCAGCTCATTGGTCACCACGAAACATCGGCCTGCGTGGCTGGATACGAAGAGCAGGTCGACACGGCATTCAAGCTGTATCAGAGCCTGGGCGTGCATGCCGTGAAAACAGGCTATGTAGGTCCGCTTCAGGGCAAAGGGTATTACCACCACGGCCAGCGTATGGTCCGCCATTACCAGATGGTGGTGGAAAAAGCGGCTAAGTACCAGATATCCATCGACGCCCACGAACCCATTAAAGCCACGGGCATTCGCCGCACCTGGCCAAACTTCATGGCGCGGGAAGGGCTTCGTGGACAGGAATTTAACGCGTGGGCTTCTGACGGAGGGAATCCTGCCGAGCACCTGAGCATCGTAGCTTTTACCCGCATGCTTGCTGGCCCGATTGACTTTACCCCCGGTATTTTCCAGATTGACCTGCACAAATGGAAGCCCAATAACCAGATCAATACCACGCTGGCCCAGCAGCTTTCGCTCTATGTGGTGATCTACGGCCCCCTGCAAATGGCTGCCGACCTTCCGCAGCACTACGCTAACCAACCCGCCTTTCAGTTTATCAAAGACGTGGCCTGCGACTGGCAGGATACCCGCGTGCTGAATGGCGAACCGGGCGACTTTGTGACCATCGTGCGCAAGGAAAAAAAGGGCGACCGCTGGTTCCTGGGTAGCCTCACCGATGAAAACGCCAGAAGCTTTGACGTCGCGCTTGATTTCCTCGACCCAAACACGACCTATACCGCTACGGTGTATGCCGACGGACCGGATGCCGATTACAAAACCAACCCGACTTCTATTGCCATCAGCAGCATGGAAGTGACCGCAGGAGATAAATTACCGGTAAAAATGGCTCCCGGTGGCGGTTTAGCGGTGAGTTTTGTAAAGAAATAAAGAAACTAACGTACCATTGTGAGGAGCTGACTGGTTGCAAGATTTGCACAGCCGGCTCCTCCCCTTTTATTGACCCCTTTTTTTTTCTGCATGACCCTCAGCGACATATCCCAACTTCGTCTCTCCACCCAAAAGTTATTTGCCAGCAACTTGAAAACACCCGCCGAAGTGGTGGCCTGGATGGGCGCCATGCAGGCGCAAGATCCCAGGATGGTGATGTGGGGGCTGGGCAGCCGTTTCACCGGAGGAACACATGAAGCGGTGACCAATGCCATCAACGAGGGCGAAGTGATCCGCACCCACCTCATGCGCCCTACCTGGCACTTGGTTTCGGCAGCGGATGTTTATTGGATGCTGGAGCTTACGGCCCCGCAAATAAAGCGAACGATGCGGGCCCGACACAAAGAGCTGCAGCTGAGCGAAGAAATGGTTTCATGGTCCAACGACCTGATTGCCAGGGCGCTGGAGGGAGGCAAGCACCTCACCCGCGACGAGCTGGTGGCTAAATTTCAACAGGCGCAGATCGCGCTCGACAACAACCGGGCAGCCCACCTGCTGATGAGCGCAGAGCTTGACGGCATTATTTGCAGCGGACCCATGGAAGGCAATAAGCAGACATATACCTTGCTGGAAGATTGGGTGCCCCGCCGCGAAACACTTACCCGCGAAGAAGCTTTGGCGCGGTTGGCGAAGAAGTATTTTACCAGCCACGGCCCGGCTACTTTGGCAGATTTTGCCTGGTGGTCGGCTTTGCCTGCGGCAGATACCCGCGAAGCCCTCGAATCGGTAAAGCTTGATTTGAGCAGCTTTGAATTTGAAGAACAGGAATACTGGTTTGCCATCGACACCGTTTTCCCTGCCAGCCATCCGGAAACCGCCTTTTTCCTGCCCTCTTTCGACGAATTTCTCATCAGCTACAAAGACCGCAGGGCTACCCTTGCCCAGGAATCGCAAAACAAAGCCGTGTCCAGCAATGGCATTTTCAGGCCCATCATGGTGCTAAATGGCGAGACCATCGGTATCTGGAAGCAAAGCAACAAGCAAGGCAGCGTATTGATTGAGCCCACCTTTTTTCAAAAACCAGACGAGGAAACCAAAATCCGGCTTACAGCTGCTTCGGCGATCTACGCGCAGTTTTTAGAAAAACCCGTAGAAATCAGCTTTCCGGAGTACTTCGACTTTTGATTTTACGGTGCTCATTTCCCCAAAACCCCGGTCAGGCTTAAGTAATTCAGGAAAAATATCTCTTACCCAGCCCTGTCTATTTGGGGTTGTAGGTTTACGATTGCGTCCTGTATTCGCTTATTCAAAAAGATAATTTCTCCCAAAAATACTCGGCATTCTGATCTAAAACCGGGATCAGGCAGCCGAATGGCCTGTATTCAAATTGAGCTTACGATAGATACCCTATAAAAAGACTTTTACCCCCTCGAAGCTGCGGGGGTATAAGTTAATTGCCTGCGCCCTGGAAAGCAGCATCCTCACTCCCCGCCGACAACAGTTAGCACATGCCATGGGGGAGTTTTGATTGTAGCTTTCCGGACCTTACCCCCCCCAAGCTCCGTTAGTGGTTGGCGCAATAAATTCCGAAATGAAGGAACTAGAATTAAGTCCTGCTAAGCAAAAATCCACCTTATTGCTGTTGCTCCTGTCGTTGGTTTGTCTTTCGGGCTGTGCTCAGAAGGAGTCTGTTTCTTTCAAAGAAATGGAACTGGACACTGCTAAAATCATCCGGGATGCCGATCGATTTCTCGCAGAAGCACCTGTAACCATTACTGCCTATAAAGCGGAGAAAAGTGCAGGAGGAATCCACGACTATTTTTCGGAAGGCAGTTATTGGTGGCCTGATTCTGAAAACCCGGATGGCCCTTACATCCGCAAAGATGGCAAACGCAACCCGGCAAACTTCAACAAGCACATCAAAGCCATGGGCAATCTGACCAACTGGGTAACGACCCTGACGGCAGCCTACCTGATCACCTATGATGAAAAATACGCCCGCCACGCCAATAGCCATCTGCAGGCCTGGTTTGTCACTCCGGAAACCCGTATGAACCCCAATTTGCTTTACGGGCAAGCCATCACGGGCATCGTCACCGGTCGGGGAATCGGCATCATTGATACCCGAAAACTGATCGATGTAGCGAACAGCTGCCGGTTGTTGGAGCAAGCAGGCGTATTACCGAAAGAGACGCTGGCCGGTGTCAAAGATTGGTTCAGTGCGTACGGAGATTGGCTGGTTACCCATCCTTACGGCATCGACGAACGACATAACAACAACAACCACAGTACCTGGTGGGGCGCCCAGGTGGCCGCTTACTCCCTCGCCTCGGGAAGGAAAGACTTGCTGGACACCAGCCGCACGCAATTCAAAGCGCAGCTCAATATCCAGATGGCGGCCGATGGCAGCTTCCCCGACGAACTGGCCCGCACTAAGCCCTTCGGGTACAGCAATATGAACCTGGATGGCTGGGCGACCTTTGCGGTTTTAGCTTCATCTGATCAGGAGGACCTTTGGCAGTACACCAGCAAAAATGGCACCCTGAAAAAAGGTATCGGTTTTATGGTGCCTTTTCTGAAAAACCCCGACTCATGGCCCTACGCGACCGACCTGGAAACGCCCCTGAAAGTAAAAAGTGCCGACTATTTAGTTTTTGCCACCATGGGGTACCGCGACCAGAAATACCTGCAGCTTTGGAAAGGATTGACCAAAGAAGAATCGGAGAGCGACGCGCGTTTACTGTTGTGGCAAAAACTGCTTTATGATAATAAATAGCCTATAGGACTTCATTCCGTGTGATCAGCAGCAGGAGCCTATATAAAAAATGGCACCGCTGGTCCTCCCGTCATTCTCCAAAAACCTCACTGAGGTCCACGAATAAGCCCGGGAAAAGCGCGGTTTCAAGGACATCGATATCAGAAAGCGGGGGCATGCCTATAAAAGCCCCTTTATCGTCTCTTACGTAGCGAATCACATTCCGGTCCTGCGGAGAGACAATCCAATATTCTTTTACACCGGCAGCTTCGTAAAGGCGGAATTTGTCGCCTAATTCCTTGCGGGTATTGCCTGGTGAAGTAATCTCTACCATGAGGTCGGGTGCGCCAATGCAGCCTTTTTCATCCAGCTTGGCCAGATCGCACACCACGCAGAGGTCAGGCTGAACCACGGTATAAATCTGAGTTTCTGACTGAGAGTCAGGTGCTTGCTGGGGCAGACGCACATCCAAGGGAGCCGAAAACACCTGACAGGAGTGGTTTTTAAAATTTGCCCAAAGTATGCCGTGAAGATTGCCGGAAATGCGCTGATGCCGCATATTGGGTGCCGGGGACATGAGGTGGATTTTGCCCCGCAGCAATTCCAGCCGCTCTTTTACCTGCCAGGTGAGGTAGTCGGCATAGGAATAGGTTTTTCCAAAATCCAGCTGGTTGAGCTCCGTGATCGGCATGGCTTTCAAATTTACTTTCAAGATACGAAACAGCGCTGTTTTCGGGTTCATTTTCCTTTTTCTACCCCTCTTGCGGCAGGTTTGATTTTCGGCATGCGCCCGGTCAAGGCGGGAATTTTCGCTTTATGTAAAATGCGAACGATTGCTTATTTTCATCCAAACAATCGCCCCTTATGACCCCCACATTCCGCCCCTTGGTTTTAGCAGCCCTGCTGCTGCCGCTTTTGCTTGCTTGCAATACGCCCACTCAGCAAAAAGCTGACGATCAGCCATTTAATCCGAAATTCCAGCTCATCGCTTCAGACACTTTCCACTTCAAAAACTTTGTAGATTGCAACATGGCCGAGGCCTGGGTGGGTGACACTTTCCGAATTTTTCCCGGCAAATACGGTGAAGACACCCTTTGGGGAAGCTCCCGCAACCTGAAGTTCGCCAACGGCCTGAACCCCGACGAGGCCTTTTTGACCCCGGAAAGTGGCTTTATCGAACCTCTCCTTCCGCCCAATGCGCCCATTGGTCAACCCGGGCTGCACGGCGCCGTATGGTTTGAAACGGTCTATCAGTCTCAGAAGGATGCCTCAGGCCGCACCCTGTATGCGATCTACCACAACGAAAATTACCCGCAAAACTACCCCTACAACCCCGCCACGGGCGAGGGCTATATTAACGAAAACTGGCCCGAGGGCCTCACCGGACCTGAAACCCCGGCCGCGGTTTGCCGCATTGGCATCATGAAATCGACCGATGGCGGTCATAGCTGGGAGAACAAAGGCATCGTGATCGAAGACCTGCAGCCCCGCATGATCCTCAAACCCCACAACGGCTCCAGAACCTTTGCCGGCGGGGTGGGCGATCCTTCTGCCGTGGCCAGTGGCGAATTTCTCTACCTCTTCTATGGCGAATACGGCTACCCCGCTGATTTTGACACCAAAAGCTACGATGCTGAGCGGGAGTGGCGGGGTCAATGTGTGAGCGTTGCCCGTATCCTGATCAGCGACCTTGATGCCCCTCAGGGAAAACTCAGGCGGTGGGACGGCACCGGTTTTCATGCCCCGGCCAACGGAATCGGATCACCTGTCAAGTCCCTGCAAATACCGCTCAGCCAGGGTGGTGGGCCTGCTTCTTCGCCGGACGCCGGATTTCATTGGGGCCCATCTGTGAGCTGGAACGAATACCTCGATTGCTGGGTGATGCTCATGGGCAAAGCCACCGGGCATTCCTGGCAAGGGTCCGGGGTGTACATTTCATTCAATCAAAATAAAGACCTCGGCTCCGGCGTAAACTCCCAGGCATGGACCAAACCCCAGCTGCTGGTCGAAAAGCCAGGCCATACCATTTGGTATCCTTCCCTGCAACCCATGAACACCCCCGAAGACATTGCCAGCAAGCACACCAGCCTGCACCTGGGACAGCAGGCAAGGCTCTTCTTTAAGTATTCGGACCTGGGGACTTATGTGTCGGAGTATCGGATTGAATTTGAAAAGTAGGTGCGGGTAAGAGGATAGTCAGGCACGGAAATTGTCTTTTCTTCCGATAAATCGAAGGATATGAAAAAGACCATCATTTTGCTCGGAATTTGGCTTGTGAGCTCTCAGCTTCAGGCGCAGCCCTCCTTCGCCGACCGCCTGTCCACAGCCGCCCTCGACCTCACCCACCAAAAGGTAATCTACGACCCGGCCTACTACGCCATGCCCTACCCCAACGGCGACGTGCCAGCAGGCCGTGGCGTGTGTACCGACGTAGTGATCCGCGCTTACCGCAAGCTGGGCATCGACCTCCAGCAACTCGTGCACGAAGACATGGTCGCCCATTTCAGCCTCTATCCCAAAATCTGGGGCATGAAGCGTACCGACAGAAACATCGACCACCGCCGCGTACCCAACCTCATGACGTTTTTTAAGCGGCACGGAGAATCGCTTTCGCTCAGCCTTTCCGCTTCGGATTACCGCCCCGGAGACCTCGTGTGCTGGAACCTCGGCGGCAGCATTACGCATATCGGCATTGTGGTGAACAAAAAATCGCAGGATGGAAAGCGCTACCAGGTGGTGCACAATATCGGCGGCGGTCAGGTGCTGGCCGATTGCTTGTTCGATTTCCGGATTATCGGGCATTACCGGTATACTAGCGGTGCGCTTTAGTCGCTGTAGTAGCGGCGAGCTTTAGTCGCCGAATATGGTAAGGCGGCACGCAGTTGAAGATGTGTGACTGAAGCTCGCCCTTACTGATGGGGAGATGGGCGTTTTTTGGTCCTATTTCATGACATTTACCCCATGAATCAGCACCTTGCCCTCATCGCCCTTGTGGTGGCCGACTACGACGAAGCCATCGCCTTCTACACCCAAAAACTTCATTTTACCCTCGAAGAAGACACCGTCCTCAGCGATACCAAGCGGTGGGTGCGGGTAGCTCCTCCCGGCTCTACCGGGTGCTGCCTGCTGCTGGCCCAAGCCGCCAGTGAACATCAGTCCAGCCGCATCGGCGACCAAACCGGCGGTAGGGTGTTCCTTTTTCTCAATACCGACAACTTCGACCGCGACTACCAAAACCTATTGGATCAGGGTGTGACGATCGTTCGGCAACCCATCAGGGAAGCCTATGGTACCGTAGCGGTTTTCGCGGATCTCTACGGCAATCTCTGGGACCTGATCGAGCCGGTTTCGCCCACTTAAGCTGCCTTTGCGGTATATTCGCATCAAACCAAAACCTATGGCAAGTCCTACCCTTTCCGGCGTTATTTTCGATTTCAACGGCACCCTTTTTTGGGATACGCCCTTGCACAACCAGGCCTGGGATATGTTTTTGGCTGGGCAAAAAAAGGCGTTGACCGATGAGGAAAAGCGCAACCTGCACGGCAAAAACAACCAGCAGATTTTCCGCTACTTGTTCGGTGAGGGCTTAACAGATGCTGAAATAGCCGCTTACGTGGCGATGAAGGAAGGACATTACCAGCAACTTTGCCTCCAAAATCCGATGAGCCTGGCGCCCGGAGCGATCGATTTCCTTGATTTTCTGCAAATGCAGGGTATTCCGTTTACCATTGCTACGGCTTCGGGTAAGGAAAATGTGGACTTTTATTTCGAGCACCTGAAACTCGCCCGTTGGTTCAATTACGACCGCGTGGTGTACAACAACGGCGAGGTGCGCAGCAAACCTGATCCGCAAATATTCGAATTAGCAATTGACCAAATCGGCAGGAAACCCACTGAGGTATTGATTCTGGAAGATTCGGTATTTGGGATACAGGCAGCAGAAAGAGCAAATCCCCGCAAGGTGTTGATCGTTAACAGCAACGACGACGACTACTCCGATTTCCCGCATGCGCAGATCCGGCATTTCAATCAAATCAACCGGGGCTGGTTTGTGTGAACTGATTCAGAAAAGCTTAAGCTTTCCATTTTCCCTCAATAATACACGACCTCACAGTTGGGGTGATCGTTCCTGAATTTCTGGACTTTTTTGGAAGAAATCCGCGTGTTGAAAATAAGCAGGCGGGTCAATTCGGACAGATTGTCCAAAGGGCTGAGCGATTTCACATCTGACCCTGAAATATCCAGCGTTCTGAGTCCCTGAAGATTGGCGATGGTCTTAATTTTCTTTACCTGCGTTCCGGCCAGAATCAGCTCTTCGATCCGGGGCAATAAGCCGAGGGGTGTAATGTCAGACACCGGCGTTTGAGACAAAACCAGCCGCTTGAGGCCCGGAAGCATCGACACGGGTTCGAGTCCTTTCACGGGGTTGCGGGTAATCTCCAACGATTCCAGCGTTTGCAGGTAAGCCAAGGGCGAAAGGTCTTCCGCACTGGTGCCGGAAATCTGTAAGTACTTCAATACCAGGCAGTTTTGTAACGGTAGCAACGTAACAATGTCCGGTATATCGACCAGGCTCAGGGCGTTCAGGCGAACAATGCTGGCAAGCTGCTCACGCGAAGGAGTGGCACCGGGAGCTATCCTTGAATTGAGTGCTAGCTGCCAGGCGGAGGGCAACCCTTCCCACCAGTCTTTCAGTTTTGCGGTTTTGTAAACCAACAGCGCCTCGGGATTGGCCACCAAAAAGTCCCTTGCCTGGTTATCGGTAAGCATACATCCGTCGCAATAAACCTCCCGCAACCGGCTGAGTCCGCGCAGATAAACGAGGGAATCCACATGGCTCGAATCGGCATTCACCGAGGTAAGGCTTTCAATGCCCGAAAGGGGTTGCAGCGAGGAAACCGGGGTGCCTCCGATGGCTAATACTTCCAGTTTACGTAAACGGGCAATCGGGCCGAGGTCCGAAACCTGGGTACCTTCAATGCGCAGCTCCTTCAGGTCCATAAGGTCAGAGATTGGATTTAGCTCTCGGATGCCCGTATAGGAGGCCTTCAGGGAAGTTAATCCCACAAGTTCTACCAGCGGATTGAGGTCCAGAATGTCTCTTCTGCCTGTAATATCGACCTCCGGAATATTGGCCATTTCCTGCAGCGCTTCCCTACCGGGAGTACCCGTGAGGGGTACATAGCGCCGGAAAACCTGCTGCCAGGCTGGGCTCATCTGGCTCCACCACAGGTTACGGGTAGCGGAAGCATACACCACCAGGGTTTTGGGGTTTACCTGCATAAATCGCCGGGCCTCTTCCGCCTGCACGGCGGTATTGTCGCAATAGACTTTGGTCAAAGAGGGCAAACCGGAAAGCGGCGAAAGCGAATATATCCGCGAGCCCTCGCAAAACAACAGACGGAGTGATTGCAGGGAGCGCAAGGGCCCCAGGTCCTGCACCGGCATTTGATTCATCTCCAGCACTTCCAATTGAAAGAGGTTGCTGATCGGGCTCAGGTCCGACACCAGGGTGGCAGTAAGGGTGAGCTGATGCAAGTCTTTCCAACCCGAAACAGGCGAAAGGTCAGAGATTTGGGTAAAGGAAAAATCAGCGACCCGCACGGCATTGAGCAAGCGAATGGGCGCCAAGGTGGATATGGGACAACCGCTGAGGTTGAGGTCCTGTAGTTTGGGGAAAAATGCCAGCGAGCTGAGGTCGCGGATGGGGCTTTGCCGGAGGTCGAGACTGCGAAGCGAACTGGCAAACCGCAGCGGAGAGAGGTCGCTCACCAGGGTATTACCTGCGTTGAGGATTTCGAGGCGGGTGAGGTTGCGTAAAGGGGTGAGGTTAAGGGTGCGGGTGCCCTGCAAATTTACCTGTCGCAACTGGGTCATCTGCGAAAGCGGCGTAAGGTCGAGGGTACCCGGAAAACCTGTGAGGTCGATAGATTCTTTGGAAAGGATCGTGCGGAGGTCGGCATAAATCCGATCTGTATTGAGGGCCAGTACATGGTCCCTGTATACCCAAAACGAATCGCCCATCTCCAGACCTTTGCGCAGGGCTTCGAGGTAGCCAGAATCGGCGGTGTCGAGCGAAACGTTGGCGGGAATGGCCTCTATCCACTTCAGGGTATCGCCTACCCGAAAAGAATCGCTTACGGCCAGCAGGTCGGCGAAGGAGGTGGTGTCGTCGGCCATCACCTGTCCCCCAAACCACTTTTTCCAGTCCGGGGTTAGGGTATTCCACCACTCAGCCAGGGACTCGCGTTCGCTGATCCGGGTGGTGTAGATGCTTACAATTTTGAGGTCCTGCTTCTCAGGATCGAGGTTAACCTCAACGAAGCGGGGCTGGCTGTTGTTGATGCTGTCGCCTTCTATCGTGAGAGCTCGCAGGTTTCGGTTAACGGAAATAATGAAGAAAAGCCTTCCCTGGTCGTCGATTTCGTGGGTAACCTGCTCTACCTGAAAATCAAAAACAGCGGTTGTAAAGAAAAAATCGATGTCTTTGAGGTAGGCCTGTACATCCTTGTTGGTGATGGTGGCGCGATTTTCCGCGAGGTCGTCCTCCACCTGCACCTTGCCGTCGCGAAAGACTTTGAGGTAGCTCTGGTTAATGATGGTCTCCTTGTCGCGGGCGGGCGATTTGGGGTCGCCGAGGGTATTGAACGTAAACTGAAGGAAGGAGACCAGCTGTCGGCATTGACTCTTGTAGGCTTCGAGTGCTTGTGGATCAGGTTGATTCTGGGCTAACCCCAAAATCGGGGCTCCCATAAGCAGAAGCAGAAGGCGGGCAGATCGAAAATTGAAAGGCATGTGTACTGCGGTTTATCAGCCGGGCGGGCTCTACCTGCGGTAAATGAAATTGCGGATGGTGGACTCCTGGCCGGGAGGCACCTCGGTAAGTTGCGAAATTAACCAACCTCGGTTGGTGCCGTCGTAGTTAAATTGTTTTAACTCCATGTACCAGCCGGGTAATTGAAAAATATGAAACTTAACGTTGTTTACGGTTACAAACGTGAGGTTTCCTTTTCTTATTTCGTAAAGAACCAGCGATAGGTGGTCGGGCTTGAAAGAATCTGCGGCATAAGCAGACACCTGTTCGCGGTTTTTCAGGGCTTTGGCCAGGTTCATGAAATCCAGCTCGTGGCTCAGGGGATGGAGAAAAAGCCCCGGTGCATCTTCGCTTGGCGTAGCCTGAAACAAAGGATCGAATGGCGGAAAATAGGCCTGTGAAATCACCCATTTCGAGCCAATGGTTTCTTCCTCCAGCTCCATGAACAAAATGAGGGTTTCTTCCCTCCCTTGCCAAAGAAAGCGGGTTTGCACTTCAGCGAACCATTTTCCCCCATGAAAATCGAGGAAAGCAGGAGGATGCCCCTCAACCACGTAGTTCATGAATCGCCTACGGAACGGATCGTTGAGTGAAGGATTTTGCAAATCGAACATCTCCGGCAAGTAGCCCCTTCGCAGGTTGGGGTCGCGAAACTGGCGGTCTGTCGGATACAGCCGTTGCCCTGCAGGGGTTTCTTCCCCATTAAATCTTCTGAAAAACTGGTTTACCTGCTTGGTTTGGGTAATCATGTAGCCTTCGGCTGGCACCATCACCACATTGCCCTGCGCATACACAGAAGCGTACACCCAGCAAAAGGCACATAAAAGCAGGAAACAGGTTTTCAAATTCATGGCATCGTTTCGGTCACCCGGATATCACCGAGCAGCACATCCCAAAAATCTATCAGGCGGCCACTGATCTGGGTGGATTTCTTCTCCACATATACGGTGATGTCCTTTTTGGTTACATCCTTGTAGGCCAGTCCTTCTTTGGTAATCCCTTCAAATTTTTGAAAAATGGTAATCACGCCCACATAGCGGCCATCGGGCTGCAGCTCCAGGTCGGAAATATACTGGATGTTGTACCACGAAATTTTAACCTTGTCGTAGTTCAACGCCATGAGCCGTTCAAAATAACGGCGCACTTCGAAGTACTGAATTTCTTCGCGGTAGAGGCTGGAAACGCCAATCTGGCTTCCGGGAGAAAAAAGCTCCACGGCACGGTCAACCACCCGGTTTCCTTCTGAAAAAGGGGTGTTTTTGTCTCCAATGATGGTAATATACTTGCTCAGGTCGCGTACCTTTTCAATGGCCAGCGAGTCAATGGCACGTTTGCGGTCAGGGGTAATATCGCCCTGTGCGTGCATTTGAGAAACGGAAAACAAAACCAGCAAGGAGAACAGAACTGTATTTCGGAACATATGGATTCGAATGAAAAGCTTGAGGGATGGGGAAATTATTTGCGCTTAATCAGCTCTAATTCAGTGATTTTGCCGTTGGCGTCGGTAGCTACACGGTCAATGTCATTGATGTTCTGATGGGTATCCTTCAGGTACTCGAGGTACTTGCGGATGGTGGTGGGCCGGTCGTAATCTTTCTGGCCATTGGCTTGATGAATTACAATCAGTACCGGAGCTTCGGCAGAGGAAAAGAGGGAAAGCGCCTGGTTGATGGCTGCTTGTGCGTCAGCCGTATTTCCAGCGGCAGCTACGGATTGAAACAAGCCATTGAGTTGATTTTGGGCTGAAAAGGCTTCTTTGGAAGCTTGTTCTTGCTTAGAAAGGGCAAGGAGACGCTCCCGCTCCTGCTGGATGGCGTATTCCACTTTGCGGATAAGCACCTGCACTTCGGCATCTGGAATATTGAGCGCCTTGATTTCATTCAGGCGGTTTTCCTTGTCGTCAAGCGGCGTCACTTTATCCACCAGCATGGCTTCCAGCTCGGCCTTGATCTTTGCAATCTGAGCACTGGCAGCCATCGAAGCAGCAGTTTCGGTAGGATTAGGGGTTTCGGTTGCCTTCTTTTTTCCTTTGCAGGCCGGCAAAACGGCGAGTAACGCCACAGCCATGACCATAATGCCGAAGGTGCGGAAAGAAGGCAAGGGGTAATTTGTAGTGAAACGAGGCATACGCGAGGTGAAATTCATAAAGCTTAAACTATGGGTTATGAGGGACAAATTAAGGGCTTTAACACCGCATTCGGATCAACAAACCTAAGTAAAATTTAGGTTGTGTTGGGGAAAGAACCCGACCATTTTCGTAAAAACAGCCATCCATTTTTCTTTCTTTTTCCTGCTTGTGACTACAATTTCCGTGCAAAATGAAATTCTAATAATTAGCGTTTCGGCTGAAAATAGCCAGATTTCAACCCGGGATTCCCCCTACATTTCAAGAAACGAGCTTTAAATCAGCCATTTCTACATTTTATACATAGTTCAAATGCTGAATTTAATCTCAGGGGCCTTTTCCCATAAATTAGGAAAATATTTGATCGTTTCCAGTTGTAGTCAGGGTTGAACTACAGACTTGTTTATTTTACTCTTCACTGGTCATTAGGGTTCCACTTTCCGAAACCGGGATGCGGAAGCCAAATCTGTTGCCGTAATTGGACTTTATCGACACTTTTACAGAAAGAATTCCCCGAGATGAAAAAATCATTCCTGTTTTATTTGCTCCTATTGATTACCGGAGCCGCTTTTTCCCAAGACCTGAACATTCAACGGGTGGACCCTCCCTACTGGTGGGTGGGCATGAAAAACCCCAACCTGCAAGTGCTGGTTTATGGCCCCGACATTGCCTACAGCCGGCTAAGCCTCAGCTATCCCGGCGTATCTGTAGGGCAGATTGTCCTTACTGAAAACCCCAACTACCTTTTTCTTAACCTCATCATTGCCCCGGAAGCCAAGGCAGGGGTTATGCCTATTGTGTTTACCCGCGACGGGCAACGCATTACCATCGAATACGAACTCAAAAACCGCGAAGGCTTTAACAACCGCATTCAGGGCCTGGATGGAAACGACCTCGTGTACCTCATTATGCCCGACCGCTTTGCCAACGGAGACAAGGCCAACGACCTTGTGCCTGAAATGCTCGAATCCACCGCGAAGCGAACCGGCCAGTACACCCGTCACGGGGGCGACCTGCAGGGCATTATTCAGCACCTCGACTACCTGCAAGGACTGGGCGTGACGGCGCTTTGGCTCAACCCCGTGTGGGAAAATAACCAGCCTAAGGAGTCGTATCATGGTTATGCAGCTACCGACCTCTACCGGGTGGACCCTCGCCTGGGCGATAATGCACTGTACACTACCCTCGCCAACGAACTCCACCGCCGGGGCATGAAACTCGTGACCGACATCGTGCACAACCATGTGGGAAACGAAACCTGGTTTTACAAAGACCTGCCTTCGGCCAATTGGGTGCATCAGTTCGACACCCTCACCCGCACCAATTACCGCTCCACCGCGCTCATGGACCCCTATGCCTCTGAGCGCGACCTCATGCTCATGAAAAACGGATGGTTCGACGCGCACATGCCCGACCTCAATCAGCAAGACCCCCTTTTGGCTAATTACATGATTCAGAACAATATATGGTGGGTGGAGCAGGCTGGAATCGATGCCTATCGGGTGGATACCTACCCCTACCCCGACCAGGGTTTTATGGACAAATGGAACAAAGCCATGCTGGCCGAATATCCTCAGCTTTCGATCTTTGGGGAAACCTGGGTGCAGGGCCAGGGCATTCAGTCATATTTTACCCAAAAGGAACACAGCGGCCTGCCTGCCTGCACCGATTTCCAGCTTTACGATGCCATTACCCAGGCCGTAACTAAGCCGGCAGGATGGGACGAGGGCCTGGGTCGTCTGTATCAGACCCTCAGCCAGGACTACCTCTACGCCGATCCATACCAACACGTAACCTTCCTCGACAACCACGACGTGGGCCGTTATTTTTCTTCGGTAAACGAAGACCTCGCCCGCTGGAAAATGGGTATCGCCATGCTTTTTACCCTCAGGGGCATTCCACAGGTGTATTATGGCACCGAAATTCTGATGAAAAACTACTGGGACGGAAGCAACCACGACAAAGTGCGTGAGGAATTTCCGGGCGGATGGCCGGGCGACAAGGTGGATAAATTCAAGCCCGAAGGCCGTACACCGATGGAAAAAGATGCTTTTAACTACTTCCAGAAACTGGCGCAGTTTCGCGGAAAAAGCGAAGCAATTGGCAAAGGAAAACTGATGCAGTTCATCCCCGAAAACGGCACCTACATTTATTTTCGCTACACCGGCACCCAAACCGTGATGGTAGCCGTGAATACCAACGAGGTGGCGAAGCCTGTTGCGCTGGCTCGGTTTGCGGAAAGATTGGGCGGATTTGGCTCGGCTAAAGATGTGGTGACCGGCACCAGCTACAGCCTCTCAGCACCGAACCTGAATATTCCGGCTAAGACCGTGCTGGTGTTGGAGTTGGCTAAGTAAATTGGCCCTGACTTCCAGTCGGCGACGCCATTTTATATAACCCTTGCCTTCACGATTAACCATCGGGGCGAGGGTTTCATTTTAGCGGAAATTTCAGCGTGGAAAGTACCTAAGGCTATAATAATGATTGATTTCAATCGAGATACGGGTTGTTTCTGATAAATTGCCTGAAACGATGCACCTCCAGCCCACTATGATCCAAGATTAAGCTTCGATGTTTTCATCCTGCCTGAAATACTGCACCTTTTTCCTGCTGGGAATAATCCTCTTTCCGGCATTGCTTGCACAGGGAGTGGACCCTTTCGGGGCAGTGCCCATGATTACCCACTTTACCCGCCACCAATACCAGGGGCATCACCAAAACTGGTCCATCGCAGCCGGAAAAGACGGGTGGATCTATGCCGGAAATGGTAATGGATTGCTTGTATTCGACGGTTCGCGTTGGCGTCAGTTCTCCCTGCCCCGTGGGCAAGTGGTGCGATCTGTAGCCGTAGATGATGCCGGAAGGGTGTTTACGGGCGGATATACTGCTTTCGGCTATTGGGAAAAGGACAAAGAAGCCGGCTTTAAGTACCACCCTTTGCCCGAAGCGCCTGATAATACCGCGCATTCTCCGGAGGAGATCTGGCACATACACGTGCGGAAAAATGAGGTTTGGCTACAGTCCTTTTCTATGCTGTTTCGCTACGACTACCAGCAGGTGAAGTCGATGCTGCCGCCCGGCAACCTCATGTTTGTAGAAGAAATAAAGGGACGTTTGGTTTTTCAGCAAATAGGAAGCGGACTGGTCGAGATCGATTTTCAGCGAAATTTTCGGCAACTACCCGGCACCTCTTCCCTGGCTGATAAAACCGTGAAAGCAATTCTGCCACTAACCGATGACGAATGGCTCATTGGTACCGAGCAAAATGGCTTGTGGGTGTACCAACACCGTACAGGATTGCTGCTACCCTGGCAAAACGATGCTGCAAAAATTTTGCTGGAAGGGCGCATTAACCGGGGCGTACGTCTCTCCAACGGGCTGATTGCCCTGGGCACCATTTTGCAGGGCGTGGTGATATTGAACGAAGCCGGGAGGCTGATCTGGCACCTTCAGGAGGAGAATGGCCTACAAAATAATACGGTACTCAGCATGGCCGAGGACCTGCAGGGCAACCTCTGGTTGGGGCTGGACAAAGGAATTGACCGTGTTGCCATCCCTGCTCCGCTTACAGTTTTCTACGATGTGAGGGGAAAAATGGGCGTGGTGTACGCGGCGGCTGTTTTTCTGGGAAAGCTGTTTGTAGGTACAAATCGGGGCATATTTTTCCGAACAAAAGGCAGCGAAGCAGGACAGGATTTTCAGTTGGTGCCCGGGAGTCAAGGGCAGGTTTGGGAAATGCGGGCCACGCCGGAGGGGCTGATCTGCGGCCACAACGAAGGCACTTTCCTGATTACTCCTGATGGAAATCTAACGCAAATATCAACAATCACTGGCGGCTGGGTTACCCGGGAGGTGCCTGGTCATCCAGATTTGCTGCTGCAAGGCACCTATACAGGCCTGGTGATGCACGTCAGGGAGCGAAACACCTGGAAGTTCGGCTACAGAATAGCGGGATACAGCGACCCCACCCGCGAAATGGAATTTGATAGCCAGGGACGCCTCTGGTGTATCAGTCCCTACAAAGGTCTCATGGCCATTGACCTCCACCCCGACATGAAGCGGGTGCAGAAGGTGCAAACCTTTAACCTCAAAGAAAGCAGCGGACTGGCGGATCGGCTACGGTTCTCAGGCAGGGACGCTGACCTCAGGGTGATGTCGGGGGGGCAGTCGTGGACAACAGCAGCCCTCACCCTTGATTCAAGTCTGGTGCTGCGAGAGGTGCAGGGCCAAAAGGTAGTTCCCACAATCGCTTTCAGGGACGGCTCCAGCTTCGAGTTGCTCGAAGGCTCGTTGCTTTACCAAAAAGAGAAAAGGAGTTGGCCCATTCCGCTTACGCTCATACCGGGCTTTGAGCATGTACTTCTGCTGGACAGTGTGCATTTTCTGATGTGCCTCGAAGAAGGGTTTGCCATTTTCGATCAGGCTGCATTTAGCCAGTGGTTTCCCGGATCGCACCGGCCCGTATTACTCAACTACCTCGCCATCCACGGCAATACAGAAAAAACTTTTTGGCTGGATTCGCCCGCACCTGACCCTATGCAGCTCCCTGCGGGGGTAGTCGAAATCACGATTGGCTTTTCGGTTCCGGGCAGCTGGGGGCAAAAGCAGTTTCAATATCGGTTAATGCCCCACGATACCACGTGGATAGATAACGGAACGGAACAGGAAGCTCGCTTCCTTAACCTGCGTCCGGGAAAGTACAGATTTGAAGTGCGCACAGCCGAAAACCAGGCTACAAGTAGTTTTAGCTTTGAAATGGCCCCCCATTGGTTCGAAACCCCGGTTGCCTACGGAGGTTTTGTGGTACTGATCGTGGCTCTTTTTCTGTTGCTGATGCGGTTTAACCGATGGTGGCTCCGGCAACAACGGGTCAGTATGGAGGCCGAGCAGGAAAGATCGCTGCAGGAGCAGGTGTTCAAAACCACCAACGAAAGGCTGCAGCTCGATGTGATGTCAAAAGGCCAGGAGCTTGCGCACTCTACCATGCACCTGGTGCAAAAGAATGAAATGCTGATCAAAATCAAACGGGAGCTGTCGAAGTTGCAGCACGCTGGCAATTCAGACTCCAAAGCATTTACCCGGATAGTAAATTTGATAGACGAGAGCCTGACTGCCGAGAAGGAATGGGAAGCTTTCGAAAATAATTTTAATGAGATCCACGACCAGTTTTTCAAGAAGCTCCTTGCCGATGTTCCGGACCTTACGCCGGGTGACCTCCGGCTGGCTGCCTTGCTCCGCTTGAACCTCTCTTCCAAAGAAATTGCGCCCCTTCTCAGTATATCTATCAGGGGCATTGAGAACAAGCGCTATCGCCTCAGGAAAAAGCTTAACCTGGACCAGGATGCAAACCTTATTGATTACCTGATGAGGTATTGATGAGGTAATGATGAGGTGAAAAAATTCAATTTCTTTTCAGAAATGCCGTTTCTCCCATTGATTTATACACCTATGGCGTAGTCATGGTGAGTGTTTTTATTTGGGAGAAGAACCTAAATGGTGTTATATTTATATATCCTGATGTGTTAAAAATACACATCTTTAGCAACCTTAGCTTACATCCCTGTTTATGCCTCAATTTTCCATTCGTCTTTTAGTTTTTTGGGCTTCCATTATCCTGTTTTCCGGATCTGCCTGTGCACAGTCAACTTATTTTTTTAGAGAATCAACCAATCCCGGATACTACGACAGTGGGCTTGCTTTTTCTTCTGGTAATTCTACCCTAAAAAAAGGGGGCCCTACTAACGACAAGCTTCTGCTGAGCTATTTGCCGGAATCAGGTAATTACAGCCTGGACATCACGTGGAAATCTATGCCCGGAGGTGACTGGTCAGCTTTTACCGTTGCGCCCGGCTTTCCTGCTCAGAATATCAGCAACCACGACACCCTGGCCTTTTGGGCAATGTCGCCACAGGGGTTGAGTGCCAGCCTGTTACCCACGATTTCCATGGAAGGGGGTCCCGGCTCCACCAAATCTAAAAAATACCGCTTACGCGACTTTGCCAACGATCTGCCTGCTGGCGGATGGGTTGAAATAAAGGTGCCACTGAGCACTTTTTTCCAGGATCCGAACCAGACCAACATCCTGTTTACACAGGTAAAGGCCATCATTCTGGGTCAAGACACAACTGACGCAGCAACCCATACGCTCTACATAGATGAGGTACGCACCTTCAGAGCTGAATCTCCTATTTCTCTCCCGCAGCCGGTGAGTGGCCTTTCAGCTACTGGTTATGAGCGGCATATCGACCTTCAATGGAGCCTTTCCACGAATCCGCTAACTGCAGGCTACCGCATCTACCGTTCTGCCGATGGCGGCAACACCTGGCTATTTCGCCGCCAGATTGACAAAAGCACCCAATGGATGATGGATTTTGTGGGGGATGTAGCTCCGGGCACCGCTTATCAGTACCAGATACGCTCGGTAAATACCCAGGGACGAACTTCACAAGCAAGCTCGCCCGTGTCGGCAAGCACCCGCGCCATGACGGACGACGACTTCCTCGATATGGTGCAGCGGGCCAGTTTTCGCTATTTCTACGACTTTGCACATCCCGTTTCGGGACTGACTCCCGAGCGCAACACCGGCACCAATACGGTCACTACGGGCGGTAGCGGCTTCGGCTTAATGGCCATCGTGGTGGGAATGGAGCGGGGCTATATTTCCCGGGCAGACGGACTGACCCGATTGAAAAAGATCTTCCAGTTTTTGGGAAATGCCAACAGGTTTCACGGGGCATGGCCTCACTGGATGGATGGAACCACCGGCCTGGTCATTCCTTTCAGCCAAAGAGACAACGGCGGCGACCTCGTAGAAACGGCATTTATGGTGCAGGGAATGCTTTCGGTAAAGCAATACCTTGACCCCAATGTGCCCGCTGAAGACTCGCTGCGCAATACGATTAACACCCTTTGGCAGGGTGTAGAATTTGACTGGTACCGCCAGTATATCCAGCAATATATGTTCTGGCACTGGTCGCCCAACTATGCCTGGCAGATCAATTTTCAGCTCAGGGGATACAACGAAACCATGATTACCTATATCCTGGGCATGTCCTCCCCTACCCACGGGATTCCGGGGAGCTGCTATGCCAATGGATGGGCAGGTTCCAATTATGCCAATGGCGGCGTGTATTACGGCTATCCACTTTCGGTAGGATCTTTCAGAGGAGGGCCGCTGTTTTTTGCCCATTATTCTTTTCTGGGATTTGACCCCCGAAAATGGAAGGACAACTACACCAACTACTTCACCCACAACCGCAACCATACCTTGATCAACCGTGCATATTGCATTGAAAATCCGAAAGGATATGCCGGATATGGTGCTGACTGCTGGGGATTGACCGCCAGCGACAACCCTGACGGTTACAAAGCACACGAACCAACTTCTGCGGGCGATGACGGCACGCTGTCTCCAACAGCTGCGCTATCGTCCATGCCTTATACCCCCGAGCAATCCCTGGCAGCCCTAAAGCATTTTTACCGCGAACACGGCGAAAATCTTTGGGGCCCCATGGGGTTCTACGATGCCTTTAACCTGCAGCGCAACTGGTTTGCCCGCTCTTACCTGGCCATTGACCAGGGGCCGATTGTTGCCATGATTGAAAATTACCGCACCGGCCTTTTCTGGGATTTATTTATGCAAAACCCCGAAATAGCCCCGGCGTTGCAGGGCGCAGGCTTTACGCCTGATTCGGTTACGCTGGCGATAGACGCACGTGATCCGCTTCTTTTTCAGATGGGGGTATATCCTAATCCGGTAGAATCCGTTTCTGTGGTACGGATAGATGCACAGCTAAGCGATCATTTTACACTCACCCTGTATGACCTTCAGGGCAATAAAATCAAACAACTAATAACCAACTACCTACTAACAGAAGGTAAGCACGAAATTTCTCTTAACACCGACGGTCTGAGTGCTGGTACTTATATGCTGGAACTGCACGCAGACAAAACGCTCCTGGCCGCCCGCCGCCTGATATCCGTCAGGTAGGGCGATCCCTTTTCTCATCCAAACCACTTTTCTCATTTCCGACTTTTTACCATTCATTTCCACACTACCATGAAAAGGCTACTATTTTGGATTGCCGCTTTCATCTGGTTACCCGCAACTACCTACTCGCAGGTTGTTTACGAAACCTTTGAAACAGGCCCCGCCCTCCCCTGGAATGCACTTGACGGTGCGTTCGACGTTGTTGCTAACCCTTTCCCTACGGGGTTAAACACCTCTGACTCCGTTGGTTCCTACACCAAGGCCGGCACCACCGGTTACAGTCTCCTCCTTGCAGAGGTAACTACCCCGCTTGATCTTTCTGTAAACAACCAGTTTAAGGTCATGATCTATGCAGCTGTTCCTACCCAGGTTTTGTTTAAACTGGAAGGTCCTGGAGTACCTGCAATTGAGGGAATTAAAAACATTGCCACTGCTGGCGTTTGGCGGGAGTACACCTTCGATTTCAGTGCTCAGGCAGGAAACACAGGTCTTACGAAGGTTATCTTCTTCTTCGACCCAGGTGTAACAACCAGCACGGACAGCTACTTGTTCGATAACATCTCGGCTGGCCCAGCGGGTCCATGTGCAGGTACCGTACCCGTTGCCACCATGATCGACAACTTTGAGTGCCAGCGCAACGCCAGTTACGGTGTCGGATGGGATATTCTGGAGACCGTCACTAACCCCGACCCCAGCGGAATCAATACCTCATCAGGCGTAGGTAAGTACACAAATCCTGCCGGATCGTTTAATGCTTTGGTGATCGACTATAACAGCGCCATCGACCTTTCAGTAAACAACTATGTAACTGCCAAAGTGTGGTGCCCGATTGCCGGACCGGTTTTGTTTAAGCTTGAAGGAGGTGTTTCTCCTGCAAAAGAAATCTTTGTACAGGTTACTCAAACCAGCCAGTGGATAGAGATTGGTGCTGACTTCAGCGACCAGGCAGCTGCCAACCACAAGCGCATTGTACTTTTCTTCAATGCGGGGGTGAACTCTCCTGGTGGAGACGTGTACTACCTCGACGACATTCAGCGCATTCCCAAGCCTCAACCCGGACCACTGGAAGACTTTGAGCCTACCAAACTGGCTTGGTTCCCCTTAAATGGTGACAATGCGCTGAACGGTACTTTTAACGGCGCCATAGCTAACCCCGACAAAAGCGGCGTAAACTTAACCGACAGCGTAGGTTCATATACCAAAGGATCTTCAGCTTTGTCCACCCTCGTGGGTATTTTGCCAGCTGCACTTGATCTTTCCTCACTTACCCAGGTAAACCTCGATGTATGGGCTCCTGCCGGTGCATTGAAAGTAACCATGCAGCTTTCAAGCCCTACTCAGGGAGTGAAGCAGGTAGAAAGAACCCTTACTACTACCCAGGCTTGGGAGACCCTCGCCTTTGATTTCCAGGCTTTCAACGCCATCACGGATTTTGACCAGGTGCAATTGATTTTTGACCCGGGTGTAGCTGGTGTTGCCACTTTCTATTTTGACAACCTGCGCCAGGGATCATCTACTGTTGATCCATGCGAAGGAACTGTGGCTAACCCACGCATTCTGGACGACTTTGAGTGCCAGCGCAATGGTACTTATGGTGCGGGAATCAACGATTTGAGCGTGATTAACAACCCGGATATATCTCCAGCTAACTCCAGCCTGAAAGTAGGTCAATACAATGATCCTACCGACGAATGGTCGGCTTTGGTTTACGATTTCGGAGGCCCTATCGACCTTTCCATCTTCAATCAAGTGAAGGTGAAAATATGGTCAGCAGGATTGGTGCCTTTGTTGTTCAAGCTTGAAGGAGGAACTTCACCCGCAGTTGAAGTAAGCCAAACGGTAGCTACCGTGAATAGCTGGCAGTCATACAATGTGGACTTCAGCGCACATGCCGCAGAAAACCACACCCGTCTGGTTATTTTCTTCAATGCTGGCGTGGCACATAGCACCAACGATGTGTACTACCTCGATGATGTAACCCTGGCTCGTGCCGCCTATGTAGGTTGCGTATCTACCTATGAAAATTCTACTTTCTCCCTCAAAGGATGGAGGTATTTTGCCAACGGATCGCTGGAAAATGAGCCTTTTACGGTAGTAGCAAACCCTGACCAGGTAGGCAATGCCAGCGACAGTGTAGGGGTATTCCTCGAAGCCGCTGATGGCGAAACCTTTGCAGGTATGTATGCTGATCCTGACGCGCCAATTTCTTTGCTTCCTGGCAAGAAAACCGTACGGATGAAAGTATGGGCCCCTCGTGCTACTCAAATGGTAATGAAAATGGAAGGTGGCCAAAACGGTGCGCCTAACTCAGGTGACGTAAGTGTAAACTACACCACCGCCAACGCATGGCAGGAACTTACCTGGGACTACAGTTTCCTTCCTGACAACTCGCTCTATAACCGCATCACCCTGATCCTTGGATTTGGTGAAATTCCAACCGCTAACACCACCATTTACTTTGACGACATCGTAGTGGCTGACGGCGTGTGCGGAACTACCGGTATTGACCGCGAAGAAATCAAGCAACTGCTGGTGTACCCTAACCCTACCAACAGCCAGCTGATACTCGAAGGAGCAAGCGACCTGATTCGTGCCGACGTGTTTAACACCATGGGCATGAAAGTAATGAGCGTGAACATAAACCATGCCGAGGTTTATACCCTCAACGTGTCGAACCTTCCTGCCGGGATGTATATCCTGACCGGTTACAACAAAAATGGTCTGGCAGCCAATGCCCGATTTGTGAAGCAGTAGTTGGATAGATGGTGGTCTGGAGTAGGCAGCCCTTGGGTTGCCCGCTCCTGAGCATCATCCACTAACGGGCTGTCCCAGCAGTGTCAAGGGAGAAGCAAACTGGCCAGGAATACCCGAAGGGATATATTCTAAAGTCAAAAAAGCAATGCCAGGGCCTGAAGGGACAGCCATTTTTTTTAAACGAACCAAACCTACTGACATGAAAATAATTCTCCTTCGTACGAAAAGCGCCTACCGCCTGCTGCTCATGGCTTTGGTATGGGGCTTATCCATTGCTACTACATTTGCCCAAACCTACCCCATCAAAGGGGAAGTGCAAGATACCGAGGGCGAACCGCTGATAGGTGCCAGCGTAGTCGTGAAAAATGCGGCTATCGGCGCCCTGACCGATGAACTCGGAAGGTTTAGCCTCAATATGCCTGCCCAAACAGGCACCCTGGTAATTACTTATTTTGGCTATAAACCCCTCGAAATAGCGGCTACAGCCAATCAGGAAATAAGGGTTGTGATGGAAATTGCCCCTACCGAAATAGAAGAGCAGGTAATCGTGGGCTACGGCACCCAGCGCAAGAGCGACCTTACCGGTGCTATTTCCAGCGTAAAAGCCAAAGACATTGCCCGCATTCCCAGCCCCTCTGTGGGTACGGTATTGCAGGGAAAATTATCCGGGGTACAGGTAATCCCCTCTTCCGGAGAGCCCGGCGCGCAGGCAGTTATCCGTATCCGCGGGGTAGGAACCCTCAACGATGCCTCTCCCCTCTTTGTGGTGGACGGCATGTTGCTCAACGACATTTCCTTTTTGAATACGAACGACATTGCCTCCATTGAAGCCCTGAAAGATGCCTCAGCTACGGCTATTTATGGTTCACGGGGGGCCAATGGAGTGATCATCATCACCACAAAAAAAGGAGTCAGCGGCAAACCTGCTTTCAGCTTTAATGCCTATTACGGCATGCAGCAAGTGACCCGGCAGATAGCGCTCACCAACGGCAGTGAATATGCCATGCTTGCCAACGAATCGGCTACGAACACTGGCATTAAGCAGCCTTTCCCCAATCCGGATACCTTCGGGATCGGTACCAATTGGCAGGACCAGATTTTCAGGAATGCCCCCATACAGAACTACCAGCTCAGTGCATCTGGTGGCAGCGACAAAATGACCTATCTGATCTCAGGCGACTACATAAACCAGAGCGGGATCATCAAAACCAGCGAGTACCAGCGGGTATCGTTGCGGATAAACAATGAGTACAAGATGAATAAGTTCATCACCGTTGGCCACAACCTGAGCATTGTGTACAACGATGGCAACAATGCGCCCGGGGTACTGGGTAACGCTTATCGCGCTGACCCCACCGTAGTCCCGATTGATTCGTCAGGAAAATATGGCAATACCACCAACAATGCCCCTATCGGCAATCCAGTGGCTCAATTTGACTATAATGCCAACAATCCTCGCTACAATTACCGCACGGTAGGTAACCTCTACCTCGACTTCAAGTTTTTGAAGAATTTTAATTTTCACACCAGCTACGGACTCGATTATTCCAATGGGGTGCAGAAAACCTTTGTGCCGGTGTATTTCGTTTCTTCTATTCAGCAAAACCAGGTAAGCCGCCTCGATGTAGGGTTTGACCGGAGCAGAAACTGGCTGTGGGAAAATACCCTGAGCTACAACCTCGAAAAAGGCAAATCCAGGCTCAACCTCCTGGGAGGTATTACTTCTCAAAATTACTACGGTGAGTCCATTGGCGGTGGACGGATCAACTACCCAAGTACAGATCCTACTTTTTACTACCTGAATGCAGGACAAATTGAAGGACAAACGAACTACAACTCTGCCTCGTGGTGGAGCATGGCTTCTTACCTGTTCCGTGCCAATTATACCTTTGATAACCGCTTCCTGTTTACGGTATCCGGACGTGCCGATGGTTCTTCCAAATTTGGTAAAAATAACCGCTACGGCTATTTTCCGTCAGTAGCAGCTGGTTGGAATGTCTCAAACGAAAAGTTCATGTCCGGAATCAAGGCCATCAGCCGCCTGAAAATCAGGGGTAGCTGGGGCATAATCGGGAATGAAAAAATCGGAGGCAACCAACAGTATGCTCTCGTATCGCCTAACCTGAGTGCCGTTTTTGGTGCCAATGAAGTATTGCAGAACGGATCTTCTACCATTGCTCCAGGCAACCCCAACCTGCAATGGGAATCGACCAGCCAGTCAAATGCAGGCTTCGAAATCGGCCTGTTCAATAACCGCCTGCAAGGCGAAGTGGACTGGTATCGCCGCGTGACCAACGACATTCTTACCACTGTGCCTATTCCCGGCTATGTAGGTTCTGCCTCTGACCCTACGGTGAATGCTGCTTCGGTGCTCAATACCGGGGTGGACTTCAAGGTTACCTGGCAGGATGCCCGTCCGTTTAATTACCACGTGAGCATTCTCGGCTCAACCGTTCGCAACGAAGTGCTGAGTCTGGGTCAGGGCAAAGAAGAGATTCTTGCCGGAGGACTGGGTGTAGGCGGATTGCTCGGTACTCGTACAGTGGTGGGATCGCCCATTGGCTCCTACTATGGCTACAAAGTGGCTGGCATTTACCAAAATCAGGAAGACCTGGCCAACTTTCCTAAAAGAGGAAATGAAGTTCCGGGCGACCTGCGCTTTGAGGACATCAACGGCGACGGCGTGATAACCGCCCTCGACCGTACCGACCTCGGAAGCCCTACCCCTAACCTGATTTTCGGTGCCAATTTTGGATTGGAAATCAAGGGATTTGACCTCGAAGTGGACTTCAACGGCCAGCGGGGCAACTACATCGCCAACGCCAAGAAAATGGCCCGATTTGGTACGCCCAACTACGAGGTTTCCTACCTCAACCGCTGGACAGGAGAAGGCACCAGCAACTCAGAGCCCCGCATCACCGACGGCGGCGGCAACTACGATTTCTCTACCCGATTCCTCGAAAAAGGCGATTTTCTCCGCCTGCGTAACGTTTCGCTCGGCTATACCCTGCCCAGCAACTGGACCGATGTGCTGAATATGGGCTCACTGCGGATATTTGTTACAGGAACAAACCTCGTTACCTGGACCCAGTATTCAGGCTATACCCCTGAGATCCTCGGTGGAGTGCTCGACGGCGGAATCGACTTCGGTATTTACCCCATTGCCCGTGTGTACAACATAGGCGTTAATGCAAACTTTTAAGCCAAAACCCATGAAATTTCAATCCATTTTCAACGCTTTGAACTGGAAAGTAACCCTGGCTGTGCTGGCTACTTTCCTTGGTGGCTGCTCGGCCAGTTTTCTCGACAAGCCGCCGCTCGGCCTGGAAACCTCTGCCAGTTTTTTCAAAACCGAAGAACAGGCCTTTCAGGCTACCAATGCCGTGTACAATATCCTGCGGGAGTGGTCAGTAAGTGTATTCAGCTATATCGGCATCACCGATATTGTGTCTGACGATTCGGACAAAGGCAGTACCCCTACCGATGCCAACTTCCTGCTCGAAGTGGACGACCTCACCTTTGACGCCGGAAATGTCTCTTTTTCTACGGTTTGGGATGGCTATTATCAGGGCATCAACCGCGCCAACCTTGTGATAGAGAATGTTCCCCTTATCGACATGAACGTAGCCAACCGCAACCGACTGGTGGCAGAAGCTAAGTTTCTGCGTGCGTATTTCTATTTCAACCTGGTGCGCTGGTTCGGTGATATTCCGCTGGTGGATCGCCCGCTCCAGTCGGATGAGTACTACTCCAAGCAGCGCTCAAGTGCAAATGAGATTTACGCATTCATTGAGCAGGACCTGAAAGATGCCGCAGCTGTTTTGCCTGTGCAATATGGTTCCGCCGATATCGGCAGGGCAACCAAAGGAGCCGCTCAGGGAATGTTGGCCAAAATGTACATGACCCGTGGCAGGTGGTCAGAAGCAGCCCTTTATGCCGATTCGGTCATTAAATCCGGCAAATACGCCCTTTACCCGAACTACGCCAAGTTGTTTACCCGCGAAGGAGAAAACAGCAGCGAGTCTCTATTTGAGATTCAGACAGCAGCTTACACCACCGAGGGCGGCGGCAGCCAATACAACGAAGTGCAGGGCGTACGCGGCGAGCCCAACCTCGGTTGGGGCTTCAATCGCCCGTCCGATAACCTCGTTTCGTCGTACGAAGCGGGCGACCCTCGTCGCGATGCAACCATCCTGTACGTGGGAGAAACTCTGCCAGATGGTTCGGGCGTAGTACTGGACAACCCCCAGATATTCAACGAACGCTATAACCAAAAAGCCTGGGTGCCCCAGGTAGTAGGCATCAGCAACGGCAATGGACAAGGAAATATCCGTGTGCTTCGCTATGCAGAAATCCTGCTTATCTACGCCGAAGCCCAAAATGAGCTGGGCCAACCACAACTGGCCCTCGATGCGGTGAACCTGGTACGTAAGCGCGCCCGTGGTAACATCCCCAACCTGCTGCGCGACCTCACGGTTACCGATCAAACCCTGCTCCGAGAAAGGATCTGGAGAGAGCGCCGCTCAGAACTGGCGCTGGAGCAAGGCCGCTGGTTCGACCTCATCCGTCAAGGCCGTGCAGCCTCTGTGATGCAGGCCCTGGGCAAAAACTTTGTGGTGGGCAAGCACGAGCTGTTCCCTATTCCGCAAAACGAGGTAGATATCGCAGTCATTACCCAGAATCCGGGTTACTAGACTAGCGGTTCATCCATGTAAATCAGAGGGACTGCCGTAAGGTGGTCCCTTTTTTGGTTGGGCTTTTAAGTAATTTCCGGGATGCGGAGTATTCTACGGTTGACAAACCTAGCAGAAAACGTTTAAATTTTAGAAAAAAGGGGTCATACAAGCTAATAGAGAGGTATTAAAGTAATACGACGAGACCAGGTACTTCTTGTTGTTCCCATTCCATAATCAAATCGTATCTCTGCCGAATCAATGTCTCTAAAGTATCGGTGCTGCAATTGCCTTTCCTTATCCAGATCACATAGGGAGGGTATCCGAGCATTTGGCTCATTTCATTAAAATCGTTGTCTTTGGTAATAATTACAAACCGCTCTTTTTGTGCATATTCCCAAACCTGGCGATCATGTGCTTGATCCAGACCGATGTTCTGAACATGTACGGCACTCGGAAAAATATCAACAAGCCTAAGGGGTAGCGTAGGCGATAGGTTTTGATCGAAAAGCAACTTCATGCCGCCGAAAGTAGCAGTTGACTACGGTCCCGGTCGGCAGCATAGGCAAGACAAGCAAGTATATCTTCGCGTGTAAGGGAAGGGAAGTCGGCAAGCACTTCCTCCATTGCCATTCCTGAAGCCAGATAACCTAATACATCATAAACTGTCATGCGCAAACCTCTGATACAGGGCTTTCCGCTTCGTTTACCGGGTTCAAGGGTGATATATTTTCTGTAATCCATATTACCTTCTGTTTCGCCAGAATACGAATGTATGCAAAAAAGTGTTAGCCTTTTGCTATCATGTTTATTTTGAAAAATAGGGAATCTGAAGAAACTAATCACCTGCTATTGAGATTTGTGCAACCTCGCTGAGTTCGATTTTCCTTTAGGATGATACGTTCTACAAAGGTTCGACTCCGTTGGAGTCGGGGATCGATTGCGTGTGATCCATGAGGGCGTTTAAAGCTTGTTTCTACGATAATTCCATCAGCTAGCGACCACGCCTAAGGTCGGCGACTGAAGCTCGCCGGAACGGAAAACCCCGTTAGGGGTGAATGGATTATAGGGGTGTAAGGATTATAGAAAACCATGTCCCCAACGATTTAGCGCGCATGCAGATTAGGTTATTCAGCTATCTCCGCCTAAAATTTTAGGATTGGATCATCCAAAACCCAATTTTGGCGATATATTCAATTGAAAGATTGGGTTACTTCAATTTTCCCAACGATGTTTTGGTTAAACGTTTCCAGTTCTTAAGCCGGAACCCAAAGTTCGTTGTGGATTGCTCCTCCAACGTTTTGGATATCAAACTTGTTGACATATTCCGTTCTGACCTCAAACTTTGTTACAAAGCCGGAACCAGATGCCGGAACATTCCAGTCACGGGCAATTTGAACGGCGTATGCTTCATTCATTACCGGATAAAAAATGGGTTGCTCAGGAAGCATTGGGGGGAATTTGGTCCAGCCCGACTGCTCAATGAGAGCCAGTTCTTCGGGACCTACGGGTCTGTATAGGGTGGTTGTCATTGATTGGTGTATTTATTGATTTAATATAGAACAACAAGGGAACATAGACAGAAGAATCCACTGATAAATCAATACTGCCCCCTATAAAATCTATTTTCATCATCAAGTTTGAGCTGGTTTACGTTAAACCACTTTACAAAACCAGCCCACTTTTCTTCATTGGCAGACTTCCATTCATCGAAAGCGTCTTCGTCACCTTTCATCAGTATCCAATAATTATAGGCTTCCATGTGTCCTTCATCTTTTATTTTCTTCTGATAACCGAATAAAACATTGGGAAATAGCGCTTCACGCTTATTATTATAATAATTGTCAACAAATGCCGATCTGATTTTATCGAGCGACTGTAAGTCTATAGACTTTTGCAAAGGGATTGACATCATTAAGGTTGGTTCGTAAATCAAGCAGAAAGGGAGTTTTATGTTTTTGGGATCAGAGATTGATTTAATATCTACAAACATTTGCTGACAAAAGCTTACCGTCATGGATGTGTCACTTGTAAACTTGATTTCGCTCTGGTAAGTATCGTAAAGCAACTTGCTTATCTCAGCAGTCCTGTCGGAATTGCGTTCCAGATTCATAAAAATTTCCCCATAAATCATTCCCCATACTTCTTCAGTGGAGCTACAGAACAATTTTGCAGCCCGGTAATAATTTGAGGGAAATTGAGGATCCACCTCAATCCCTTTCTCATAAAAAGGAAGTGCTGTATTATAATCTTCCTTCATCCAATACACATTTCCTTTCTCCAAATAAAGACTACCGGAGTTTGGAAATTTTTCCAATCCAGCATCATAGACCTCAAAGGCTTTCTCTGATTTACCAACAACATCATAACTATTCCCTAAAAGTTGAAAAAAACCTACCGTAACGTCTTTACGGCCTATGTGCTTTTCTGCAATTTTAATAGCGCCCTGATAATCTCCTTTCAGGTAGTACGCATAGGCCATTTCGTATGGATAGTCAATTCTGACGGGATCGAGTTTTTGCGCTTCCTCAAGTAGTTTGATACTTTCGTTATACTTTCTTTTGTCCATAAGTTAGACTGCTTCCATTCCTTTTGCCAGTGCCTGCTCCTGCTTGGATTGCTGGCCATAAAGGGATTGCCCCGTCAGAATCAACAGCAGGAGCCCGGATATTTTAAGTGCCTTTTCCATAATATTGAATCTTCTGAAATTGGTTTTCAAGTCTGCTTTAATCAAAATGAAGGTTATCTTAAACTAATTTCTATTCTTTTTTTCGGATTCTCAAACGATTGTTAACAAACAGCCGGCCTTGCTACGAAAATTCTGTTCATGATATACCTTGCCAAACTAGATGGAGTCGTAAGTATTTATCCTAACTCATAAACCCCAACTCCATACCGCCAAAACCCCTATTTTTAACCCATGAAAACACCTTTCCCCCGGTCAAACCCTGATTGGAACCTCGAAGAGGATGTTTCGTGGCGGCAGGTAATCAGGCCGTATTTCATTTTTTCGGTAACTTTTCCGCTGTTTGCGGTAATCGTAAATACTTCTTCGAAAGCAGGGTTTACCCGCATCGACTACCTCATCGCCTGGGGATTTTTGTTTTTGAGCCTGATGGGTACGGGGCTGATCAATAGCTTCAACCGTAGGTGGTACCGGAATTGGGGAAACAAGATCAGGGTTATCAATTTTCCCATTTTTGCCCTGGCTGTCAACCTGATTTGGATCTTTGTTTTGGTGGAGGTAACGAATATCATTGCTTCCTTTGGCCACCTGCCCCTTTTCCGCGACTCCTCTTTGCTCAACTTTCTTCGCATCATGGTCGGCAATGGTGTGGGCTATATTGTCTTCGCATGGCTGCGCAACCGCGAGCGTTTTGGAAAACTTAAGCTCCAGCACGCCGGCCTTCGGCACGAAAACCTCATGGCGCAATTTGAGATTCTGAAGCAACAGGTCAATCCGCACTTTTTGTTCAACGCCCTTTCTACCCTGCGCAGCATGGTCCGCGAAGGCAACGCCCAATCGGAGGAGTATGTGGTGAAATTGTCGGAAATACTCCGGGAATCGCTCCGCCACAAAGAAAAAGATACCGTGACCCTGTCCGAAGAATTGCGGTTCCTTTCTGCTTACCTTTTTTTGATGGAAGCGCGTTTTGAAAAGGCCCTGATCATCAGCCAAAACATACCCGAACACCTTTATACGAAAAAAGTGCCCGCTTTCGCGCTCCAATTATTGCTGGAAAACTGCATCAAACACAATGTAGTTTCTGAAACCCGGCCGCTGTATGTGCAGGTTTTTGCCAGCGACGACCAACACCTGACCGTGGAAAACAACCTGCAGAAAAAGCAATCACAGGCCGATCCCTCTGGCTACGGGCTGGACAACCTGCGTGGACGATACCGTTTGCTGGGGGTGGAAGCAGGCTTGCGGGTGCAGGCTTCTACCACGAAATTTGCGGTAGCATTAACCCTGATTGACCCATGAGGATCCTGCTGGTAGAAGACGAACGCCGGACGGCGCAGTTGTTGCGGGAATTTATCCTGAAACTCAATCCCACACACGAGATTCTGGCCATTTGCGACAGCATCGAAGATACCGTTTGGGTACTCAAAGGGGAATCGCACCCGCCAGACCTTATTTTCATGGACATAGAATTGTCCGACGGGTTGAGTTTCGAAATATTCAAACAAGCCGTGGTGCCTTGTCCGGTGATATTTTGCACGGCCCACGACCACTACGCGCTTCAGGCGTTTCGAAACCACGGTATTGCGTATTTGCTTAAACCTTTCAGCGAAAAGGATATCCGCGAAGCCTTTGAGCAACACCAGCGGCTTCAGGCATTTTTTAACCAAAGCCCCGCACAGGTACAGTCCGCCATCGCAGAAATAACCCCGCCAGCAACTACCCAAGACCAGTTTTTGGTGCGTTTTCGCGATAAAATGATCCCTGTTCAGGTTGCGGACATCGTCGCTTTTATTCGCCAGGAAGAATTCGTGCTGCTCTACCACATCGACGGCCGCTCGTTCACGGTAACACAATCGCTGGACGACATGGGAGTGGTGCTTCCGCCATCTGATTTTTTCCGCATCAACCGCAGGGCCATCGTTCAGCGTAAATGGGTGAAGGAAATCAGCAATTCTCCCAACCGTAAAATAGCCCTCTCCATGGCGATTGCGCTGCCTGGTCCGCTGGTGGTGAGCCGGTTAAAGGTGTCGGGTTTTCTGAAATGGATGGAGCGAACGGAAGGATAGTTTGCGATTACAAAGAGAAAAGGAGAACTTAAGCCTTGGATAAAATGGCAATAGCCGTGAAAGAAACCTTTGTTCATCCTTGAAATGGTAAGTGTATGCATACAAAGTTCCCTGTAATTCTCCTGCTAATTTTTGGGTACTGCCTGCCGCTTCAGTCGCAGGAAATCGTGAATGGCAGCTTTGAAGACAACAGCGTTACCGGCTGCGGTATCAACCTGACGAACAGCCTCTTTACTTCGAAAATGAACCAGGTAGTGGCATTTGGCGGGCAAACGGAGTTGGATATCCTTTCTGATTCCTGTGGGTATATTCCGCCGCCAACAGGTGACTTTTTCGTAGCAGCCAATTTCCAGCGAAATGTCTCCGATGCTTTTTCCTTCACTTTATCGGCTCCGCTACGCAAAGACACCACGTACTTCATTCGTTTCGCCGCCAAATTATCTTCCGATACCTTCGACCTGAGCTCGCGGGTAGAGCTGGGGCTTTCGCAACTGCCCGGTGAATTTGGTACGGTAGCTGGTCTTTCTGAAAAAATGATTACGCAATGGACCTATTACGAGGTAAAGGTGGTTCCCGCTGAGAACAGCAGCTACCTCACCGTACGCATCAACGCCGCCCGACATGCCTGGGTGTGGCTGGACGATTTTTCGGTGGTATGCCCAGTGATTGACCTGGGAAACGACAGCACGTATTGTGTGATAAGTCAAGTGCCCCTCGCCGTGAAAGCTATTTTTGAAACCTACCTGTGGAGCACCGGAGAGAAGAGCCCCAAAATTGCGGTTGACCAACCCGGTACCTATTTCGTGGAGGCAAAAGCAGGTGCCTGCCTGGTTCGCGATACGATTGTGCTCCGCGAATACGAACACCGCTGCGACTGTCAGGTGTTTTTGCCCAATGCCTTTACCCCAAATCTGGACGGCCTGAACGAAGTCTTTTCGGCTGTATCGGAATGCGATTTTACCGATTATTACCTCGAAATATACAACCGGTGGGGAAACCGGGTGTATGAAAGCAGCAATCCACAATTCGGATGGGATGGGCGCAACAGCCTCGGTGAGGCTATGCCCGAAGGTGCTTATGCTTACAGGCTCCGCTATCGTTTTTTCTTCGATAAACGCGTGGAATGGCAAACGGGGAGCATTACCCTGTATCGGTAATTTATTGAAAATCAATCCTTTGACGAATAAATCCGGCAAGAAAATCAATAAGAGCTTCACTTAATCCGCGTCCAGTATTTGGTTACCGTGAGTAAAAATTTGGTAGCGGTGAGCTGGAGCTTTCCATCACTTTGCACCCGAAAAGCACAATCGGCATACTGCCCGCGCTGAAAATCGTAGATGGAGCCTCCCACGTATTTGCCGTCTTTGTAAGTCAGTCCCCAAAGAAAAGTGGTTCCCATAACGGGGCGCTGCTGTTTGGCTGGATCGGGATTATACACATCAAGCCTTGGCTTACCGTCCGGACCATTGGGTTCCCTCAGCCACACAATTTTTCCTACATATTGGTCTCCTGATTGCTTGATTTCAATATGGGAAAGGCGTTTTTCGTCGGTCCAGATACCTACTATGTCGTCGGGAGCATGAGCAGGAGCAGATGCTGCATGGTCAGGCATGAGCGAAATCAGGGTGAACATCAAAAGAAAGTGCATGGTTATTTGGTTAATTTGGTTAACAAAATGGAGTCAGTTTGATCCGTCGCGGCTTACGCGCATGGGGTTGTCAAGGGCGATGATGACGGGTTCCAGATCAGGAGGGCCGGGAGCGGTGTAGCGAATACCCGGTGTTGGCTCGGGGCCGGGTCCGCCGGGGTTGTAGAATGCCCGGTATCCTCCGGGAATACCAGGTATCTCAAGAAAGGTGATGTTGCGGGCGGCCGCCTCATCGCCAACCAGAATGATGTCGATGTAGTTGTCGCGGTCTTCCTGATAGCAGTCGTCGTAAAAAATACCCGCTGCAGGGTTTTCCCGTTGTCCGAGATCCGAAAGCCCTACCACCCGCAGGGTACCCCCGGCTAACTGATAAGTAACGCCCACCTTTTCAAGCAATACGGTATCGCCGTTGGGTCCTTTGGCATGAATGCGGAAAAAGTCTTCGTACAGGTCAGGCTTTACTCCCGTGACACCATCAGGCGAAAATCCGCCTGAAGTGAGCATCCTGAGCCGGAAATCGCCTTCGTCGTAGAGGGCAAATTCATCATTGGGGAGGTATTTTGCTCCCGAAGCATAGAGGCTGCCGCCGTCGCTCTCGCCCACAGGTCCATTGGTCAAGCGGTTAAGCTTGGCCCCTACGAGTTTGGGGCCTTCATCATAAGGCGATTTGTCGGTGGTCCAGGTAAGCCCTACGGCGTTAAATTCCTGCCCGCCAGGACCGATAAGCAGGAGGGGCAGGTCATCGGCGACTATTTCGAGTTTTACCACAAACCTTGCATCGGGGTCGCTGCTGGGGAGGCGGTTACCCATTTCCCCAAAAACCACCACACAATTGCGCTCGTTGTACTCCCAGTTCGGCAACATGCCCGCAGCGGTAGGAAACACCACTTCACCTGTATTGAGGGTAAATTTAAAATCGGTGATATCTACCGTTTCACTTGCCACCGGCCAGCTGAAAACAATCGGCAGGGCATCGGCTTCGTTTGCGTCTCCTTTAAAAACAGTAGAAACGTTGCCTGTCGCGCTGGTCAGCATGGCCGTAGTAGGCTCTTCTCCATTGGTGCAAGTAAGGCTGCCGTACCAACTCCCCCCTACCCTGATCACGTTTTGCTGATCCAACGGATCAAGCCCAATGATGCTCTCGAAACCCAATCCGGCAGAAAGGATCATCGGCGTATCGGACCAATAGTCGGCATTGGCCAGTTTTCCATTAAACAGCGGATATTCAATGGCATTGCATCCGCTCAAGAGCAGCAGCAAAAGCAGCGAGGAGATACCTGAGATCGGGAAGTGGGTATATTTTTTCATAGAATTCAAGGTTTTGCAACTAATGGAGAAAAGTTGAAGCGCCAGCCGAGATTGATTCCGAGCGTGAGTTCCACGGGAGAGGGTAAGGGAAAAACCGCGCCTGTATCCGTAAATACATGGTCGTAGCGGTAGTAATTGGGCCGAAACCGGGCACCTGCCCACAGCATGACCGTGAAAGGCGAGAGTTTCCCTTCCGGAATTGGAGAAAAGGTATAACCGACGATTGGCGCGAAAGCGAAGTAATTGTCTTGAATAAGGGCCGATGTAGCCTTTTCTTCAATGCTTCGCCAGTAATATTCCAGGTTCACGCCTGCATAGAGGCCCTTCAACTGCTGTGGAGCGAGGTATCGGGTGAATCCGAGCCTGAACCACGACCTTGTTTCGGTAAAATCATCGGCAGATTCGGCGTTTTTGTTGGTATTGGGGTAATGCACCCAGGCGAGGTATGCCTGGTTATTTCCCCGGCGATATACTCCCCAGAGGCTATAGCCGCCTTTGGAGGTATAAGCGAGCAAATCTGTTTGAATACTCAAGGAATGGGGCTTAGCATGGGTATCCTGGGCCATGAGGGCGGAAGGTGCCGAAGGCAGTATCAGCAATAGGAAAAGGAGTGGTCGCATGGGAGGTTATTTGGACGGAAAAATGGGGTCGGCAAATTGGTACTGGTGGTAGCCCTGACCAAAGTGATCGCTGATGAGCACATGGTAACACTCGCCTTCAATGCCCCTGGGGCCTACAACCAGGGGAGTAGCCAGGGTGTCGCGCTTCAACACCCATCCGGGCGGAAGTGCTACCTCGAGGCTGGGGGCGGAGTTCTCTGTGGCGTGCATCACGAAATGGTTGCCCAAGCCGTCGCTGAGGTCGTAGATTTCGCCCTCAAAAGTGAGCACGTGGCACTTGCTTACGACCTTGATGCTCAATTCACCGGGATCAGGGGTTTGCGGATCAGAGGAGGTGCCGCCTTCGGGAATAAAATCGACAGCCACGAAATTGGCGAGTTCTAACCAGGTATGACCTTTAAAGGTTTGGATCGTCCGGCAATCTGTCCCTTTGCAATCAACAGGAGCATTGGGTGAACGCAAAAAGCAGCTTTGGCTGAATAGGGTGTACCGGTCGATGTTTTTCCGCCAGGGAAAAGAAGGGTTGTATTTTTCCCAATCTTCGTCCGACATGGCATTTTTTCCACCCGCAATGACCACAACACGCTTGGTTACGTGAACGAGCTCCTTGGCTTTTATCTGTCCCGTGGCTTTGTTCAAGCAAATGAGGCTATCCGGTTGCGGTACCGCGAGGGTAGAAAATTTCACCTCCGATTTTTCGATGGTGGGTATCTGGGTGCAAGCGGCCAGAAAAGGCATAAAAAGGATAACCCCACGCCAGGGTTTGTAGTTAAACAAGATCATACTGTTTTATTTTCGATGTATAATTCGAAAATCAACTAACGAAAGAAACGTATTCAGCAATTGCTATATACTCCTGAATATCAACCGGACTGAACAATTTGCCCGATGAATTGAACAAGCCAAATATGGACAATAGTATATGTGTCAATTCAACTCCGATAATGTTCAATTCAACGAAATAACCGCCCCTACCCAAAGACTCTTTGCCTCTTCCCGCGTTTATCCATGAAATTTTTACCCTATGAAAAGCCATTGGCTTCTTTTCCTTTTACTCTTCCCTGCTGGCCTTCGGGCTCAAAACAGCCTGGACCTTGCGGCTTGTATCGATTACACTCTCAATCACCACCCTTCGCTGGGCATTTATCAAAACAACATTGAGATATCGCAGGCCAAGACCACGCAGGCGATAGCCCCCTATTTACCACAGATCAATGGTGGAGCCGCTTTTCAGGACAACCTGATCCTGGCCACTACCATTATTCCGGCGGGAGTCTTTGGCCCCAACGAAGCAAGGGTACAGTTTGGTAACCAGTACACCACCAACGCTTATGTGGATGTAACCCAAACGATCTTTGACCAGGCAAAAATCAACGGTATAAAAGGGGTTAAGCCCTTTGCCGAGCTGAGTGAGCTGGAAAAAGAAAAGCAAAAGGAAATGCTCATTTACCAGACCTCGGGCAATTTCTTTCAGGTACTTACCCTTCAGCAGCAATTCACCGACCTGAGCCGCACCCGCAAAACCTACGAAGACCTGCTGGCCATTATCAGCGTGCAGGTGGACAAAGGCGTGGTGGATTTTCGGGACAGGGACCGCATCCTCATTAGCTTGCACACCGTGGAGTTTAATATTCAGGAAGCGGAAGCCCGGCTCGAACTCGCTAAAAACAACCTGAAAAACGCCATGGGCATGCCGCTGGAAGCAGCTATCACCCTGGACGCCGGCAAGGGCTATGACAACCTGGTCCAACTTCCAGCTAATTATGCCTTTAACCCGGATCAGCTCTACGACTATCGCATTGGCCAAAAGAACCTACAGCTACAGGAGGTGAACGTCAGCACCTACAAAGCTTCATATTTGCCTACGGTAAGCGCCAATGCAAGGGTGGGTTCACAGGCGTTCAGCAACGATTTTGGTTCTGCATTCGCAAAATGGAATAACTATTCCTATATCGGCCTGAGTGTCAATGTGCCGATCTTCAGCGGCTTGCGCAGGAGTGGTCAGGTGAAAGAGGCCAGCCTGAACCTGGCAAATGCAAAAATCAATTTTGACATGGCCAAGACCAGCCTGGAGCTGCAGGCCCAGAGCGCTAACTCAGCGTTAATCTCTGCTTACAACAAAGTGCAAACCCAGCGTGCGAACAAGCAACTCGCCCAGTCGGTGCTCGAATCCACCACCGTGAAATACGAGAAAGGAACGGCTTCTTCCACCGAATTTCTCAATGACGACAACGCCTTTCAAAATGCCCAGAACCAGTACCTGAGCAGCCAGTTTTCCTTTATGATTGCCCGCCTCGACTACGAAAAAGCCATGGGCAACCTTTCTGAATTTTACCAAAACCTCAACAACCAATAACATGCGGGCTTTAATTATTACCCTCCTCGTGGTGGTACTCGCCGTAACGGGGATTGCCTTCACCCTTGCCAGTAACAAAAAGAAGATTGACGCCTCAAAGGAAATCGTGGATCGCTCTCAGATCCCGGTCAGGGTCACTACCTATAAAGCAGGATTGCAGGCCGCCGAAGAGAAAATACTCCTTCCGGCTACCTTGAAACCTAACAACGAAGTAAAAATCAGCGCACTCGCTTCGGGTCAACTTATAAAGCTAACCATAGACGTGGGCAGCTACGTGAATAAAAACCAGGTAGTGGGCAATATCGACACCCGCATGCTGGACATCAATTTGCAGTCGGCCAAACTTGGTTTGTCCAAAGCCGAAGCCGATTACCAGCGGGCTAAAGACCTATTTGATGCCAAAGCTGGCCTGGAAATTAACGTAATCAATGCCCAAAGCGCCCTGGACAATGCCCGGATTCAGGTAAGTCAGGTGCAGCAGCAAATCGACAATACCCGTATCCTTTCGCCTATCTCTGGTGTGGTAACGGCCAGAAATATCGCCCAGGGCGAATTTGCCAGTGCAGGCGGACCTATCGCCACCGTAACGACCACCTCGCCGCTGAAAGCCACCGTTTTTGTAAACGAAACCAATGCCTACGCGCTGAAAGTAGGACAGTCTGCAGATCTGTTTGCGGATGTTTTTCCGGGAAAAACATTTAAAGGCAAGATCATTTTCATCAACCCCAAAGGCGATGACAACCACAATTTTCAGGTGGACCTTGAAGTGCCCAACAGTGGTAGCCCTTCGCTCAAAGCGGGTACTTCCGTTTCAGTGAGCTTTCAGAATGCCCAAAAAGGCGAAGTGCTTCAGATTCCACAGCTGGCCATCATGAAAGACCGTCCCCAGCCTTATGTATATGTGGTTTCAGGTGACAAAGTAGCTGCCCGCACCCTCGTAACCGGACAATCTTATCAGGAAATGATCGAAGTGCAAAGTGGTTTGCAGCCGGGCGAAGTGATCGTGACCAGTGGCCAGATTAACCTCCAGGACGGAAGCTTGATTTCTGTCGTAAATTCTAACCAGTAATCCATGTCAATTACAGAAATATCCATCCGGAGGCCGCTGCTGATCGTTGTAATTTTCACGGTTCTGGGGCTTTTTGGATACATCAGCTACACCAACCTCACCTACAACTTGCTGCCGAAATTTGAGGTAGGGGTGATATCGGTGAACACGGTGTATGTGGGCGCTTCTCCTGAAAACATCGAGCAAAACATCACCATTCCGATAGAGGACGCCATCAGCACCATTGAGGGCGTGGACGTTATCTCTTCCCGCTCGATGGAAAATGCATCTGCCATCACCATTCAGCTAAAATCGGACGTTAACAACCTCGTGGCCCAGCAGGATGTGGAAAGGAAAATCGGCCAGATCAAAGGACAATTGCCCGACGACGCCAACGACCCGGTAGTGAACCGTTTTAGTACCGACCAGATTCCGGTGCTGAAGGTGTCTTTTTCGGCTAAACTCAGCGACATTGAACTTTACCAGCTGCTCGACGAAACCATTATCCCTTCCATTTCTAATACCGAAGGCGTTGGGCAAATCAGCATAATTGGCGGTCAGCCGCGGGAGATTCAGGTAGAGCTGGACAATCAAAAATTGCAGGCGTATCACCTTTCTGCCCGGCAGGTATATGGGGTAATTGCCAACAGCAATGTGTCCTTTCCCGCAGGAAATATCACCAATAACCAGGAGCGTATTTCGCTACAGGTAAACGCCGATCTCAACCAGCTCGATCAACTGCGCAGCCTTGTGATAAAGGAAGGTAAGGATGGAAGCCGGGTGCTGCTCAGCGACATTGCCACCGTGGTTGATGGACAAGCCAATGTTACGACCCTCAACCGGTTCAACGGCGTGGAGGCCATTGGTCTGCAAATCGGCACCACCAACGATGCCAATGCCGTGGAGGTGAGCGACCTAGTGAAAAAGCGGATGGCAGAATTGAAAGAAACCTATTCCTATCTCGGCCTCGATTACCAGATTGCCTCCGACCAGTCGATCTATACCCTGGCTGCAGCCGACTCCGTGATCGAAGACTTGTTGCTCGCGATTTTGATTGTGGCGGGTGTGATGCTTTTCTTCCTGCACAGCTTGCGCAGCTCCAGCTTCGTGCTCGTGGCCATTCCTACGGCCATGATTCCGACCTTCATCATGATGTATGCCTTTGGGTTTTCCCTCAACCTGATGACCCTCATGGGCCTTTCGCTGGTGGTGGGAATCCTGGTGGATGACAGTATTGTGGTGCTGGAAAATATCTACCGTCACCTCGAAATGGGTAAAACCAAGCGACAGGCGGCCATTGATGGACGGAGTGAAATCGGCTTTACAGCGGTAGCCATTACGCTCGTGGACGTGGTCGTGTTCCTCCCGCTGGCCTTCACCGGCGGCCTGATCGGCGGCATCATGCGCGAGTTTGCCCTCGTCGTGGTAACCTCTACCCTGCTCAGCCTATTCGTTTCATTTACCCTTACCCCGCTGCTTGCCTCCCGCTTTGGAAAGCTTACTGAGCTGAATAAAAGGAGTTTATGGGGGAAAATAAACCTTGGCTTTGAATCCTTTATTGACTGGCTTAAAGACCTGTATGCCAAGGCATTGTCGGTGTTTCTCAGGTATAATTTCGTGGTGATCATCTCCATCTTTGCCATGATCTTTGCCAGCACTTTGCTTATAAAAGGCGGCTTTATCGGAGCTTCGTTTGCGGGTTCCAGCGACCGGGGCGAGCTAACGGTGGCCATTGAAATGGACCCCAATACCCCGCTGAGCGAAACCAATCTGGTAATGAAAAAAGCAGAAGCCATTTTGCTCTCATACCCGACGGTGGTAAATGTATTTTCCCTCACGGGTACTACCTCCGGGGCCATGGGTAACGCCGGCTCCACGTCTAACCAGGGCGAATTGTCGATCGCACTTTTACCTAAAAACGAAAGGGACATCAGTACCGATGAATTTGGCTTATGGGCAAGAAATGAAATCGAAAAAATTCCGGGTGTAAAAGTGGTCGTAACGCCCACCGGCATCACGGGTAATGTAACCTCCCCGATCCAGATTGTGGTCAAGGGCGCTAACCGAGACTCTGTAGATATGGCCGCGCTGCTGTTGAAACAAGTGATGCGCAATACCCCGGGAACGGACTATGTTACCTTTTCGACCAAAGGAGCAACTACCTACCTCCGCATTAACCCTGACCGCGAAAAACTGGCTAAGGCAGGTCTCTCGGTTTTGGATATTTCTACTGCCCTCCAGATCGGATTCAGCGGAAACGACAATGTGAACTTTACCGAAAACGGCACCGAATACGCCATTAACCTGCAGCTCAACCAGCAGCAATCGCAAAACCCCGAAGATGTGAAGAACCTTGTGCTGGTCAATAACCTGGGGCAAAATATCCTGCTGAGCCAGGTAGCCACGGTTGAGCAGATTGTTGCGCAGCAGATTTTGGAGCGTAACAACCGCCTGAACTCTATCACGGTTACTTCAAGCGCCATTGGTCGTGCTACTGGCGATATCGTGAAAGACATCGAGACCAATCTCGAAGGGGTAAGAATTCCGCTGGGAGTCTCGGTTGATTACCTGGGAGAAGCCAAGAATCAGCAGGACTCTTTCGCCAGCCTTGGGCTCGCCTTGCTGATCGCCATTGTGCTGGTTTACCTGATCATGGTAGCCCTTTACGAAAGCCTCGTTTATCCGTTTGTGGTTATTTTCTCCATTCCGGTGGCCCTGATCGGTGCCTTGCTTGCCTTGGCGCTTACCATGAACCAGCTTACCATTTTCTCCATCGTGGGAACGATTATGCTGCTGGGGCTGGTAACGAAAAACGGCATCCTGATCGTGGACTTTACCAACCAGCTCAAAGCCGAAGGCATGGCCGTGCGCGATGCCCTCATCGAAGCGGGTAAAGAGCGCCTGCGTCCCATTATGATGACCACCTTCGCGATGGTGCTTGGTATGCTGCCTCTGGCCTTGTCGCACGCGGCCGGTGCTGAGTTTAAAAATGCCATGGCCTGGGTCCTTATCGGCGGCCTCACAAGTTCGTTTTTGTTTACGCTATTCCTCGTGCCCTCGGTATACCTGGTGGTGGACTCTGCCATGTTTGCTTTAAACAGGTTCCTGCGTCGTACCCAGCCGGTGCCTCCTCAGCCAAGAGAGGTGATGGAATAATGATTATTTTGGTTGTTGGGTGTTGATTATCGCTCCGGGCTTGCTCGGGGCGATTTTTTTTGGGAAAATCACGAGAAGTCATTTCAGGAGGTCGCTACGGAAAAGTACATTATACCGGAATCCGATGCCCCAAAGCAACCTTAGCCCACTTTTGCTGCTCTTCCTATAAACAAAACCCATGAAAGCCGCCGTATTTACCCAATATGGTCCTCCCGAAATCGTGCAGATTCAGGAAGTGCCCCGCCCTTCACCCAAAGCAAACGAAGTGCTGATTAAGGTTCACGCCAGCACCGTCAACCGGACCGACTGCGGATTTCGAAGCGCTAACTACTTCATTGTCAGGTTTTTTAGCGGATTATTCAGTCCAAAGAATCCTATTCTCGGTTGTGAGTTTGCCGGAGAGATAGCGGAGACAGGGGCGTCTGTTACCCGATTCAAGCCAGGAGACCAGGTATTTGGGTTCAACGACACCTTATTTGGGGGCCATGCCGAGTACATGGTTCTGCCTGAAACGGCATGTATGGCTCCCTTGCCCGCGGGAGCCACATTTGAAGAAGCGGCAGCCCTTACCGAAGGAGCGCATTACGCCTGGTGTGACATTCGCGCAGCAAAGATTGCAGCGGGTCAGCGGGTGCTGGTCAACGGCGCTACGGGAGCCATTGGTTCGGCTGCGGTACAATTGGTGAAACACCTCGGAGCAGCGGTTACCGCCGTTTGCGCTACGCAGCACGTTGAACTCGTTAAGTCGCTGGGCGCCGAACGCGTAATCGACTATACCCGTGAAGATTTCACCCAACTGAACGAAACCTTTGACGTGATCTTCGACGCGGTAGGCAAAAGCACTTTCAGCAAATGCAAACCCCTGTTAACCGAACAAGGAATCTACATGTCCACGGAGCTGGGCCCCAACTCCGAAAATCCTTTTCTCGCTTTACTGACCTCCTTCGGTAAGGGCAAAAAGGTGCTTTTCCCCATTCCAACCATTACCCAAGCCGATATTGAATTTTTGAAAAGCCTCTATGAGTCAGGGGAGTATAAGCCAGTTATCGACCGGGTTTATCCTTTAGAAGAGATCGTGGATGCGTATCGGTATGTAGAAACGGGCATGAAGACAGGGAATGTGGGGGTGAAGGTGGGGTGAAACTTTTTGTAAAAAAAAACCGAAGCACCGGCTTTAAACCCGGGCTTCGGCAGATGCAAGAAAAACAAAATACTTCCTACGAAGAGCGGTAAGCTACTTCGTGGTAGGTTTTCACGTGCGGGCCGAGGAATACGCGGGCGTAAATGCGTACGGTAGCCAGTCCGCCCAGAATAAAGCTGAGCGATACAAACGTGGCCAGTACCAACTGGTTTTCCTGGATATGGGTAAAGAGTAAATCCTCACCGATGAACGTGGGAGAAATCGGAAAACCCGTTACGCCGAGACAGCACAGGAAAAATACCATGGCTATACGCGGATATTCGTACACATGCCCCTGAAACCGGTCGAGGTCAATGTTGGTTTCATGATTTTTCAACCAGTTAAGCGTTAGAAATCCCGCGGTACCCGCTACCACTACCCCGCTGAGGTAAAACAGCAGATCTGCAATCGAAACCTGGTCGTTGAAAGCAATGGCCAGCGCGATCCAAAAGTGATTCATCACTATCAGCAGCCAACCCATGCGTACTTTTTTCCGCTCCGAAAAAGACTTCAGAATGGCAATTAATCCGATAAAGGCCAGCAAAACGGGAAGGTACGGGCGAATAGTAAGCGGTATATTTTCCTGAAAAAACCAAGCAATTACGCCCAGCAAATAGGCCGGAAGGAAGAATAAAACGATGCGCCCGATATTCAGAAAATCGAGCCGCTTCCCCATCCTTTTGAGCGGATTCCAGAGGTAGCGGTACATGATCGAATCGAGGTTCCACTCTTTGACTGAAAGGATATAGAGCGAATACCGCAGCCGCGAAGGGTACGAATCCTCGATGGAGCGGTCGGTTGGAGAAAAGGTATAGAATTGCTCGCGGATCAGGTAGGTAACCACCGAAGGCGAAACCAGCAACTGGTACGTGCGCAGGAAGGCGTTGCCGGCGAAGTGCGACAGGGCGATATTATCCCAACCCAGCGAGATTTCTATAAAAATGAGCCCTATCTGGGCAATGGAGCCGTACGCGATCTGGCTTTTTACCGAAGACTGCACCCGCGCGATGATGGTAGCCACGATACTGGTGGTGAGTCCGAGCACCCCGATCAGCACCCGCACCGAAAACTGGTGTTCCCAAAAGGGGTGGGTCCGCAGCAGCAAAAAGACCCCCATGTGTACCGAAAGCGATCCATAAAAAATGGCACTCGACGGCGTTGGTCCTTCCATAGCGCGTGGCAACCACGACGAAAATGGCAGTTGGGCCGATTTTGCAGAGGCCGAAAGCAGCAGCATCAGCGAAATGAAAATTCCTACGCGGCTGTGGCTTTGGATGCCCGCAGCGACAACTTCGTAGTTGTTGAGCATCAAAAAGGTGATGTTTTCATGCCAAAGGTGATGGCTCATCCACATCGCCAGCAAGATGCCCACGTCGCCCATCCGGTAGATAGAGAATATTTTCACTGCGTTTTTTACCGGTAAATAGCGGTTTCTGTAAAAGGCAATCAGCAAAAATGAAGAAATGCCCAGCATCTCCCAGCCCCAGAACAGGGTTTCGAAGTTGCCGGAAAACACCGTCAGGTTGTAGCCCAGGTAAAAGAACAGCACCGTGTTAAAAAATCGCTTGTAACCACTTTCGCGGTGCATATACGACTTGCTGTAGATGGCCACCATGAATGTGAGCAAGGCCCCCACGACCAGGTAGGTAGCGGTGATTTTGTCGAAATAAAAATCAAGGTTAAACGAGTAATTGCCCGTGTGGTATAGCTCCAGCTCTTTCACATTGAGGGTAGGCCACCCCTGAAACATCCAGTAAACCACAAACAGCAGGCCCAGGTTCAGTTGTATGCCTACCGTAATGACCGTCGACCACGAAATCAGTGCTTCGTTTTTGGGAGGAAGCAAGAGATTGAACAAAAATCCAACGAGGGGAAGAAGAACAAAAAGCGCAATAAATGTATGCATCTGCTAACAGCTGAATTATTGGATGAGGTACACCGGAAAATTTTCCTGGTTAGATTCGATGAGGGGGGTCAGGTCCGATACGGACTCCAGATGCCGGGTGAGTGGTACAAACGGCACCCAGTCCCCGGCTATCCAGCGGTACAGCGACTTGGTTTCCGGATGTACCAATGCCAGGTTAACCCACTCTTTATGAAACCACTCGTAGGTCGGTGCATGCTCTTGAATAACGGTTTTCACGATTTCGGGAAAATGCTCCAGTACGAAAAGGATGCGTACCGGGTCGTGGACTTCGATCATTTGCATTGGCAAGCCGGGCCGCAGGTCGCCGTCAATGCCGTTGGCGACGCCGATGAGCCCCATCACATTGTGAGGAAGCTTGCTGCCAGCACCCAGCTTCTGGTTATCTACCCGCGAAAAATAATATTCCAGGTTAATGCCCCCGCAAACAGGCACGGCTGCCTTCAGTATATTGAGGAGGTATTTGCCCGAAGGATCGAGGCGGTAGTCGCAGGAGTTGAGAAACGAGCGCCTGTCCAGAAAAAGTCCCTTGCTTATTTCGCGCCGGCCCACGATGCAGAGTGCATTGGTGGCGTGATTAAGTTCCGGCCTGGGCTCAAACAGCGACACCGAACGGCGGTACACCAGTTCGTGGATACGTCCCGGATCGAGCTTGCTATTTAGCGACATAAACCGCCGGGAACGTTCTTTGGCGTTCAGGTCCGAAGCCATTTCAAAAATCACTTCGTGCCTGGCGTTGCGCTCCTGGTAGTCGGGGGTGAGGGTGTTTACGTCATAAAACAGGATGTCGTCGCGGGTCGTATCACGCAGTGCCCCCAAAAACTGGGTACCATCGGGTATGTCGATTCCACCTTCCCGCAAGCGGGCGCGCACTTCCGGGTGGTTGCACATATAGGCCATTGCCCGCGCATTCACCGATCCGGCCCTGCCCGAGCAGGCACCGCAATCGTAGGCGGCGTAGTGGGGGTTGTTGGTGCTGCTGGCGCCGTGGCCTACGAGGTACACCAGCGGTGCAAAGTCCCGGATCAGCCCCGTGCTACGGAGCAAATTTTCGGCCCGGGTAGTCATTTCTGCAACCGAATACCCCACCAATAAGCCGTGAACGGTATCACCTGGATCTTTATTCTCTATGGTCAGACTGGCTTCGTGATCCATGTGGTGGAGCGAAGTAGCGGTGGCAGGAGAACTCCTTGGACTGAATAGCTGCACGAACAGGCGAAGAGCAGACCAGAAACCGAGCGTTTGCGCGATCAGCCACCCGCTGTGAAAGGAGTGGGTCAGTTTAGAAAAATGGGCATCCCGGTCGCGCTTGCTGACTACTCCGAATTCTTTTATCAGGTGGGTGGGCGTGATGGGCCCCGGGCATACCTTGGTGTAAAACTTGCCCTCTGCCGGCTGAAAATACGTGTCAATTTCAAAGTAGCCCGGAGTGCCGAACGTTTCGCAGCTGGGATCTATCTGCTCCAGGTACCTGCGGAAAGAGCACTCGCGGTCGTCGATACAGAACAAAGCCTGAAAGGATTTAGGCTCAATGGCTTTTGGGGCCACTTTTTCCATCTGAATGCCAGCCAGCACCTGGTCAAAATACGTCCATTCAAACGCCTGCTGCCAAATTTCAATGACGGTGGATTGATCGGTAGCTGGCACGTGGTCGAAAAGCGGTACCGGTTTCTGCGTAATCCTCCTGGCCAGTGGCTCCCACTTTGATCGCAGGACATAATCGAGCGCATCGATTTCCAGCAACAATTCAAAAACGATCAGGTCGTGCACCGAAATCCTGCGCGCATCGAGCAGACTTTCAGGCAGGCTTTCTACAGACGACACCATGCCCGACCACCCCTGATGGGAAAATTGCTGATCGAACAAGTAGTGGGCATACAGGGTTTCATCTCCTACCAACAGATCGAGCAGGTCCTTTATTTCGCAGGTGGTGTTGAGGAGCAGGTCTTTGGCTCTTTTTCGCTTAAAGAAAGACACCGAAGAATACCGCTCCAGTTTCCGTAACGCCGCCAAAAAGGGTTTATTTTTTACCGGAAAATCCCAGATAGAAATACCCTGGTCGAGGTAGCTGCAGAGCGTACGAAACAAAATAGGATGCACGAGCGAATCGAGGTCAATGGAAAATTCCTTTTTCCAAAAAGACCGCACCGCGCCTATCCGCCCCCTTGGAGGAAGTGCGTAGGCCAGGTTGAGCACCTTGTGCAGCCATGCTTCCACGTTTGCTGCTCCTTTTTGTTCTTCGATCACCCGCCTCAATACCGCATCGTCGATCCGTTTGTCGAGGTAAAGCTGGCGGTACTCATCTACGGTCAGGGTAGATTTGTAGCCAAAAATTTCGCCTGCCATACGCATGGCATCAAAAAACTTGAGCTGCTGAAAAGCGTGGAGGGTATTATGATGTACAAAGTCTTTCAATGGCGCCTGAGCCGGCAAATAATGCTTCAGCTCATGGATAACGTGGTGCTCATCGAAAGCCTGATGAATTGCTTCCATGGTGGTTTTTCCTAATAGGAGAAATGCAAAAATGAACCCCCTGCACACCATTTACAATGACATGTAGGGGACATGGGCTATTTTCTGCGAGCCGAATGCTGGTGATCTGAAATAGGCTTGTGTTCTTTCAAACCAATGATCGTAACCGTACCCCCCGTTTGAACATAATCGTGCTCAAAATGGTGAAGGTTTTCCATCACAGAGTGATCCACCATCTTGGTATTTTCCAGGTCAATGGTGATGTTAAATCCCGCAGGAATCGAATCAAGCTTGTTTTTGATTCCCAGGTAATTGGTAAAAATCGCTGAGCGGTTTACCTCTACCAGGTACTCATTCCCTTCAAAGGAGATCGATGCCTGCGCCTTAAAGAGGGAGCTGATCGGTGTACCATGGAACAAGTGAATGATTATTTTGAGCATTACTCCTGCAAAAATGCCCACCAGCAGGTCTTCAAAAAGCGTGAAGAAAATGGTTACCAGGAAAATCGCCAGCTGCTCCCAACCAATACGGAAAGTTCCGACAAACTCTTTGGGGTGCGCCAGCTTGATACCCACTGAGATAAGCATGGCAGCCAGCGCCGTGTTGGGTATCATTTCAATGAGGTGCGAAGCCAGCAGTACAAATACCAGAATGAACGTTCCATGGAAAAAGTTTGCCCAGCGGGTTTTGGCCCCGTTGTTTACGTTGGCGGAGCTACGAGCCACTTCCGAAATCATAGGCAGGCCTCCCAAAATAGCGGCAATGGTGTTACCGATACCGATGGCAATCAGGTCCTTGTTGGCATCTGACTTACGCTTGTATGGATCAAGCAGGTCCACAGCTTTTACTGTTAGCAGTGACTCCAGCGAGCCCACCAGGGCAAACATCACCACATATCGGATGAAAAGTCCGATCTGTGCTACCCCGGCAAAGTCCACATTCACCTTTATTTCATTCAGCAAGTCGCCAATGTGAACCAGGGCGTAAGTGGGCTCCGTGTGCTGAAAATCCATGATCAACTCAGCGGGAATCGCAATTAACAGCACCACCAGCGGAGCCGGAATCATTTTGATCGATTTGTTTTTGATATAAGGCCAGCCCAACATAATGGCAAGGCTCACCACCCCAATGACGGTCGCTCTGGGATCCAGGTGCATCATAAGGTTAGGAATACTGGCAAACAATTCCAGCGGGCCTTTGCCTTTGGTCAGCGTAGGATCTACATCGAGCAACACAGGGATTTGCTTCGCAATGATGATCAAACCAATGGCAGCGAGCATTCCGTGAATGGCCGAAAGGGGAAAAAAATCAGCCAGCTTACCTAACTTAAATACGCCAAAAAGTATTTGTATGAGACCAGCTATCACCATGGCTCCCAAAGCAAGGTGCCATCCGGTTGTGCCGCCGCCATAGTCCGATACCGCTCCGGCTACAATAACGATCAGTCCTGCGGCAGGGCCTTTGATCGACAACCGGGAACCCATCAAAAAGCTCACCACGATACCTCCGATGATCGCTGTCACCAGCCCCATCAAGGGTGGAAATTCAGAAGCTTTGGCAATGCCCAAACTCAGGGGCAAAGCCAGCAGAAATACGATAAAACCCGAAATAGCATCGGCAGACCAGTTCTCCCTCAGTCCGGCCAGCCAATCCTGTGGGATGGTTTTTTTGGTGTTCGACTCCATATTTTGAACAAATAATTGTGTGCGTTTGAGGATTGTTTCAGCAACTGAAACGATGAGAAAGAGAAATACCTCATGCAAACGACACGTGGGAGCGTTTAAGCTTTTTTCGTACCGGAATGCCTGGAAAACCTAAAACATGCGGGGTTAGCGCAGGAAAAGGGACAATGAAAAAGAAGCGAAAACTTGGGGGGAGAGGGTGTGCGTATAGCTGCCCTGAAGGGCACAAGCACGTACAAAAAATGGAGTTAAATCCTCAGCGCACCGAACCTCATATACAGGTCTTCGGGTTCGCGATATAAATGGGAGGAGGTAAACTTTGGAGAACAAGGCTCCTCTATGGCAAAAAGACTGATTTGATATTCTGATGAGCCAGGGAAAGCGTCTTCGGTATGAAACTCTTCCTCATTGGTTTCTTCGGAGATAATCTCTTCCAGAAAAAAACGAACTCCCTCGTGGTGGCTGGGGGCTATGCTGGCTGAATGACTGAAAGCGATTGTAGACTCGCTGGCAAGGGGTCCTTCTACGGCCCAAAGTCTGGTAAAAGCTACCAGCGCGATCAAAGGCACTAAGAAAATATTCAGACCACGCTTCATCTTACAGATTTGCTAGAAAGGCCAAAGCTAATTGAAGAAATCGACATTAAGAAACGGCAATTCTTAAAAAATCCGTCATGGGTTACTACGCGGGTAAGGATAATAGGTTGTTTGCTCTCCAACCAGGTGTATGTATTGATTTCGGGCTTTTGTCATTCCGTTTTGCAAGGTATTGCTATGGAGTAAATCTCATTGTCTGGCAAAGTATTTTAGGATAACACTTGTTTTTCAGGTAAATCCTCCCGAATATTGTTGCAAAATCAATTATATCATTTTCAATGAATGACCTTCGGCTCGACGACGTCTTTATTTACCTGATAGAAAGAACCGAAAAGCAGACCAAACGGTATGCTAACGAGGTGCTTCGCAATTCCGGGATTGAAGTGACGCCTGAGCAGTGGACCATTCTGAAGCGAATCAGTGAGCAAAAAGTCATTAACCAGCGCGAAATGGCCGATCTCACTTTTAAAGATCCGGCATCTGTTACCCGCGCGCTCGATGTTTTGCAGCAAATGGACCTTATCCGACGTGCACCCATGGAAAACGACCGGCGGGCCTACAACCTCCTCCTCACCGAAGCCGGAGAAGCGCTGGTGGCGAAGGTTACCCCTTTGGCCCAGGCAATCCGTGCCAAAGGCCTGGAAAACGTCAGCGATAGCGAGCTTGCACAGCTAAAGTCTACCCTCAACAAAATCTACCAGAATTACTCCTGAATTTTTTTGCCGTATTAATTGATTTTGCAATTATTTCAAATGAAACTTCATGCAGTACCCAATTTTCTTAATCGCGTTCCTATTCAGCCCGTTGGGCATTTGCCTGGCTCAACCATCTCCCATGAATCAAGTCGAATATCAAGGGATGAAGGTTTTCTGGACATTTGAAGGTAAGGACATTCGTTTCCAGATCACTGCTCCCACGGAAGGTTGGGTTGCCATCGGATTTAATACCCGGGATGAACTGAAAGGCACGAACCTGATCATGTCCCAAGTGGTCAATGACTTCCCGGTGCTTTCTGACAGGTATATCCTTGTTGCCGGGGACCATCGGCAAGTCCAGGATCTGGGCGGAATTGCCGCTGCTACCCTCGTTTCCGGCAAGGAAACCCCCATGTGTACCCGCATCGAGCTGGTCGTGCCCATAAAGGCATCCGACCGTTTCCACCACGAACTGCTTCCGGGATCTTCGATCCACTTACTCCTTGCCTACAGCCAGGAGGACGACTTCGATCACCATTCGCTTATGCGTACTTCTCTAAAAATTCAACTTTGACCTTAATCCATTTTCCATGAAAACCTCCATGATTCTTATCCTCATGCTTCTTGCTTCCTTCATTTCCCAGGCACAAAGCACTTCAGACCTCGACAAAATCCAGGCCGCTGTGGTGAGCTTTGCACAAGCGGCTGATCAACAAGACGCTGCCCGCCTCGACTTGCTCCTACATCCCCAGTACCGTGCCGTGGTCCATCGCGTGTTTGGGGGAAAAGAGCTGAGCCTCATGGACAAAGCCACGTATCTGCAACTAATCCGCGACAAGAAAATTGGGGGTGATACCCGCAAAGTAACCCTTTTGCAAACCGACGTGGTTAATAACATCGCGCAGGTAAGGGCTGTTTTCGAAGGCAAAGAACTGAGGTTCACCACCTATGTTTCGCTCGTAAAACTCGAAAGCGGTGAATGGCAAGTAGTGGGGGACATGCCCGATATTGTAAAAATGTAACCCAAAGAAGGGCTGGTTTTTGCATCATTCTCTGCACAAAAAAAGGGCTGCCCACCAAGGAGCAGCCCTTTTTATTGCCCGATTCCAGCCAACGGTTTCAGGAAGCACTTACCTAACACTTTTGCAGACTCAACTTTCACTTAATTCCTGAAAGTGCTCCGAAGGATAGAAATGTACCAGGGTGGGTAATCCGGGACTAAACACAGAAATAGAAACCTTTTCCAAAAGCCACACACGACGTGTATTGCTGATTGGCTGATACATATTTCCGGTTTTTGACAGACCCAAGGAAGAATCAATGTCCCAAATGAGGGTTTTATCGACCCAAAGTAAGGTTTCGCTGACCCGATACAGCCCAGCTTTCAACTTGATGCAGTTGAAACATTACCATCAATCGTAAGACGCTGTTTATTTCGGATAGCACTTTGGCCTGATTTAGCACTTCCTTTTTCCCGCTGGGCAACCTTAGTTTGTAAAGCTTTTATCACCCAACAGATATTCACGCTACCAATTAAACATGGAACTGTATGAACTACCCGTTGCGTTTTCTCACCCTGGCCCTGCTGACTGCCTCACTCTTGACAGCATGTGTAAATGAACAAGTCCTGCCGAACGGATTTTCCGAACCGGTGGACATCAGCACCGTACCCGCCCAAGCCATCAATTTCATTGACAGCGCTTACAATGGACTGACAATCATCAAGATTGAAAAGAAATTTAACCACGACAGCACGTTTAAAAAGTACGAAGTGTACCTCAGCGATGGAACCGAAATTTACTTCGACATCAATTGGGTACAGATCTCAGGTGACGACGATGATGACCATGGCGATGACCACGGATCTGGCAACAGTGGAAGCGGGCACGACGATGATGACGATGATCACAACTCAAGTGGCTTTTCAATCTTGATCGACACCAGCATGGTACCCGTTCAGGTGCTCAACTATATCGACAGCGCCTATGCCGGGCTCACGATCATAAAAATTGAGAAGAAACTGAACGCTGACAGCTCTTTCAGGAAATATGAAATCTACCTGAGCGATGGCACCACCCTTTACTTCGACATCAATTGGGTGCAGCTTTCTGACGATGATGACGACGACCACGGCGACGATGATGATGATGACCACTCAGGCAGTGGAAGTAGTGGAAATGGCGGCGACGACCATGTGGACATTGCCCTCGCCGACCTTCCTCAGGCAGCACAGACGTATCTCACCCAGAACTACCCGAACGTATCCATCAAACGAATCAGGAAGTACATGAACAACGCTGGTGTGGTAGTTGAATACGAAGTGCGCCTCAACAACGGCAAAAAGCTCTACTTCTCGCCTGCGGGCCTGTTTGTTAGGCTCGATGACTAGCCCTTAGTCATCAAAAAAAAGCCCGGCAGCTACCCCTTGCCGGGCTTTTCATTTTATAGAAAATAGCGGGAACACAGTCGCCTTACTCCAGCTTTCCGCCTTCCACTTTTACCAGGCTGGCTGAGCGGTCGCTGCGGAAATAGTCTAGAGAAACGGCATCTTCCGCAAATGAAAAGGTAAATACTTCGCGGTGCGGGCTTTCGATGTAGCGCAACGTTAGCTCCAGAGTTTGGGCATCCTTCCATCGGTAGGCGCCGTCCACCTCTACCGGAAGATAGCCTGCCATGTGTCCAGGTGCGCTCAGCAACAGATTCGGGCCTTTCCGGTCCGTATTGCTGTAGGCCCATTCTTTAGCGCCAAACATCAGCAGGTGCGTGCCTTGCGAGGAAGTAAGGGTCATGTTGCACTGCTTGCCCACAAAATCAAACCGCATATTTTCCAGTCCGGCCTCATTGGCTGGCAGGGTAATCACCTTTCCTTTCAGGCTTTTTTGCGTTTTGCTTTTGGCAAATTCCGGCACAGGCAATGCCAATGAGGCAATCCGCTTATTCAAGGCCAGGCTCATGTTCGGGTTCTCGGGTAAAGGAGCATCCTGAAATGCGGGCAGCAGGTACTCCCACACCAGGTCCATCACTCCTTGCATATTCTGGGTCTCAGAGGTAATGGCAATCACCGCATCCTGCTCGGGCATCACGAGAATGTATTGTCCAAAAGCGCCATCGGCACGAAAACCATTGTGGCGGCACCGCCAAAACTGAAAACCATAGCCCTGCTCCCAATCGCTGGCGGCGCGTAGTTCTGCTTCCAGGTCGGGGTGCTGGATGATCTGCGTGGAAGTAGCCATCGCTACCCAGTCGGCATTGAGGAGCTTTTGGCCATTCCATTGCCCGTTTTGCAGGTACAGTTGACCGAGCTTAGCCATGTCTTCCGTTTTCACGCGCAGGCCCCATCCACCCGTATTACGCCCTAGCGGATCGCTTTCCCAATCGGCTCCTTCAATCCCCAGCGGCTCAAACAACCGGGGCGTGAGGTATTCGATCAGGGTTTGGCCCGTTACCTTTTGCACGATGGCGGCGGCCATGAAGGTGGCCAGCGAATTGTACAAAAATTTGGTCCCCGGTTCGTTGGCAATGGGTGCAGCCAAAAACTCTTTTACCCAGTTGGCATCTGTGCGGCGGATGGCAGCCGTAGGTTCGGGGTCCTGCCCTACCGACATCGTGAGTAAATGCCTGATGGTGAGGCTTTTGAGGTAAGGGCTTACGCTATCGGGCAGCTCTTCGGGGAAAAAGGAAATCACCTTGTCGTCGATGGAAAACAGCTTTTCCTGCACAGCAAAACCCACAGCGGTAGAGGTAAAGCTCTTGCTCGTGGAATACATCGTGTGCTTAAGGTCTGTCCGGTAAGGAGCCCACGCAGCCTCGGAGATTACCTTTCCATGACGAACCACCACCAGCCCATGCAATTCATGCGGGCTGACCGCCACTGCATCGAGAAAGGAAACCAAAGCCGAAGACGGCAGTCCCTCCGCTTCGGGTGTACTGCGGGGTAAAGTGGTTTGGGCAAAAGTTGGGATCGCCAGCAGTAACATTACCGCCAGGATCGACCATCGGATTTGAAATCGGGGCATAGGGAAAGGTCATTAGATCAAAGAACTAATCTAATGTCTCCGCAGATATAAATCCAGATCAATCGTAGTTTCTTGGCCGAAGGATCAGCCATCAGGCGGAAAAAGTGATTTACGAAAAAGGCTATACAGCCTTTGGCTTCAGAACCATTTAGGGAAAATACCCATAGCACCCATTACCAGCCCGCCCAGTATCAGCAGCAACCAACCGCCCAGCTCACGCATATCAAAAATTCGCGCATCGGCAGGGTCCGCTTGGGGATAAACTACCTGCACAACCTGGCCCATCTGGTATTTTTGAAAAATTTGGGGGGCGCTTTCCTTCCCAGTCAACGAATCCCCGGCTGCATTTCCCAACGGAAAACGAAAAGCAGGTCGCCGGGCTCTGTTCCGGCCATTACGCATTCCCTTGGATTCGGGCTGCACGCTCGCACCGTATTTACCCGCATAAAAACCAATTATTTCCCCCTCTACCTGTACCCCTTGCGTTTTAAACAGCAACGGCTTGTACAATCCGCTGCTACCCAGGTAGAGCAAAAAAGCGCCCAACAGGACAAATGCGATTCTGAAAATGAATTTTAACATACGAGGAAGGCTGGTGTGTAACAATTAAAGGAAGTAAGGGGAGGTCCTGTGTTCTTCCTCCCCTTTTCTGGTCAATATCCCCAGTTGTATCCGTCCCAGGGCATGTGATAAAACTGCTCATCTCCACCCAGGACGATGACATCCAGCCGGTTGGGTCCCCACGAGGCGGCGGTCAAACCTGCATACGTGAAGCCTCCCAATTCCACATAGTTGATCGATTCGCCGTTGCTGTCCCACTGAAAGAGAGCTATCGATGAGCTGGGTTGGGTGTAGAACAAGTCAATTTTGCCCCGGCCCCGGCTGATGGCCATGAGGGTGGTTGCGGGTTTCAGGTCCACATTTAACGGCAACCAGTTACTCCACATTTGTCCGTTCCAAAACTTGCGGTAGAGCTTGAAATCGAGACCGGATACAAAAATATCGATCTTCCCCGGCTCCTTGCACACCACTACAAAGTCGTTTTCGATGCCTCCGCCGAGGCTTTCCCAATTTCCCCATCCGTTTTCATACCACAAATGGTCGAGGCTGTAATCTTCGAGCGCCACAAAAATATCCAACCGGCCAGGTGCCCACGACACGACTTTCACATTTCTGAAATCACGCAATCCGTTTTGTCCGCGCAGCTCTTCCCAGCCTCCCCAGCCATTGTCCCAATAGGTATGCTTCAGGCCCCCCGTTTCGGTGCTTGCAAAAATATCGAGGCGGTTTGGTCCCCAGCTCACCACATCAAAATACCCTTCCAGGTTGCCTCCTCCACGATGATCCCAAGGACTCCAGGCGCCTCCCTGCCAATAGGAGTGGTACAAATGCCCCTCCACAGTGGTAAATGCGTCCATTCTACCCGGCGCCCACGACACCACTTTGAGGTGGGTACGGTCATCTCCAAAAGTCCAGCCCATGGATTCCCAATTGGACCAAACCCCGCCCTGCCAGCGACGCACGTATATATCTTCACTCTTGTCCCAGAAAACGGCCAGTTGATCCGGGCCATAGGATACTGCCAGGGGAGAGGCGTGAGGTCCTGTCGGAGTGGCGGCACCCAGTGCTCCCCACGCGGGAAGGGGAGCCGCATTGGCTGTGCGCTGGCTTTGAGATTGCGAAACCTGCCCTTGAAGGAGTATAGGTACGAGGCAGCAACCCAATACGAGGTAAAACATCCAATTTTTCATGGTTGAGTACTTAAAAAATTAAAAAGGCGAATAGGTAAATCAGGGATTGGGGATTTGGTACATGTTCAGGTTGACCAAATGAACCACATCGCCATCGTAGCCAAATGATTCCACCAAAGGGGAAGGCAAGGCGTTAAGGTATACCCGTTTGCGGCACCACCGTCCGCTCTGAGGTCCGGTCTCGCAAAATTTACTATTGTCCATGTACCTGAACGTGAAGTGGTCGTCGTCGCCATCTCCGTAGGCATAATCGGGATTGGCATCCAGCTCAAACAACCCGAAAAAGAGATCGATGTAACCGCCCTGCACCCCTCCGTCAGGAAAACGAAAAACTACCTGGTTGTTTGTAGTAAGGGAACTATTCATTTCTGAAAGGTCTATGGCGTGCTCTCCCGGAAGGTCCATGAGCAGGTTAGCTCCCCGGTCAGCGGGAACTTCAGTACCATTGGCGAGGTAAGCCATGGCCCATACCCTGCCGTACATCGTAATGTCGTCGTTGGCTTCGGCATCACCTTTGATCACAATTCCGCCTATCTCCACTTTCGCTCCTTTGGTTTTTATTATAGGCGGTGTACAGGTTTGGCGGATAAACTCATCGGTTGAGGTTTTATAGCTCACGATGTAGTTTTCGCGGGTGGTGGCGATGGTGTAGCGGATGGGCTGGCAGGTATGGTAAGTGAGGGTACGTACCATGGTTTCCACCTTTGATTTCAGGTCCTGGATGCTGTAGGCTGGAACCACGGAGCGGCTGTCTCCTCCCACCACAAACATCTTGATGGTAATGTCGCTGGTCAGTTCCCGGCTCAGGACATCGAGGCTCACATCGGCCCCGGCTACAATGGCATTCACCGACAGGTCGAGCTTATTGGCTATCGATTCCATCGATTCGCGGATCTCCACACTGGCGAGTACCCGCATGCCATAATCGGCCTTTTTGATATACACCATATTGGGATCCTGGTTGAGGGCTTCGTCCATAAAAAATCCACCCTGGGGAGCCTCCGCATCGATGGTGAACATGATTTTGGTCAGGTCGATAAGCAGGTACGACTTCTTTTCGCTTTTATCAAAACTGAAAAGGTTGTCGATGCTGTAAGTGAGGTAGTGTGCCCCTGCCCCGATCTGGAGTTGAAAATCTGACTGGTTATTGACCTCTTTGATGGTAGCCTGGTAGCTCAGGTTGGCCTGTTTGTTGGGGTCAGAGGAAAAATTCCCATACAGGTTGGCTATGGCCTGGCGCAAGTTGTGCAGACGGGGATCCTGAACGTTTTGAAAGACAGTGCCTCCGGCCACTACATTTTTCACCGATCCGGAAATCACGAATGGCTTTATCTCTGTTTCCTGTCTTTTCCAGCTTCCGCTGAGGTAATCGAGGATATTGAACACCGATCCGGGCACAATTTCCTCTACCTGGCTGGCGATGTCGGCGGTCATAAAGGAATTGTCTTCGAGGCTGATGCGCACGATCGAAGTCTCACATTCGGTATCGCCGGAATCAACCGGGCGCGGAACAGAAGATTTGGCTTTGCCCAAAGAAGACAACATGGTAGCAGGCCGTTGTACAATGGGGGGGTGGATTTGGTAGGTAGAAGTGAGCTTTCCGCCATCGGGCGTGGAGCGGGTGCGCTGAACGGAAACCTCTTTGGCGATTTGAGCAGCCTGGTCTGTGTCGGGTCGCAGAATTCCTCCGCGCGGGGTTACCGCTTCAAAATAAAACACAGCCTCTTTAGTTGAAGTCTGCAACACTGCAGGACCATTGTTTCGGTTTTCGATGCCGCCGTCGATGTTCCAGAATTTATTGGACTGCTCGCAGCGGATGTGAACACCGCGGCCATCGGAGGAGGCCAGGGTAGAAAATTGCAGATTTAGCTGATCGACGTAGTCCCACTGGATAAGGGGAGCGCGCTCATCCACAGACTGGCCGCTCACATTGAGGTAGCGTCCACTGTGCAACGCCTTGAGGGTGAAACGGTTATTGCCGATGGCTTTCAGCTCAAACTTATGGTTGTCCAGGTTGGCGTAATCCCATTGGATCAAAGCTGCCCCATTGTTGGGATCTATTCCCGCCACGCCCAGGTATTTGTTGGTGGAGATAACTTTGATAAAATAAACGCCATCTGCCGGTGGGGTGGCTGCCATGTACACATACTGGCCCATATTTCCGGAAGATTGCGTTTGCATCCTCACTGGTTGGGCCCACAGCCCCTTGACTACCATCAAAAACAGCAGCGTAACAGCCACTCGATAAGTTCGCTGATTCATGAGATCGGGATAAATGAAAGATGAAAAAGGTGTATTTACCTTCAATGATCCTTCTTCTTATCCTGACCTCGTGGTACTTTCTAAGGAGTAACACAAAACGACCTGTGAATGACGGATTTTCCTGGCTGACTTACCATGTGGGGTCGGGAAAATGCCAGGCAAAAGCAGGAATCAGGGCATTCACTATCTTTTAGCAGGGGGATACCGCAAGGCAATTCCGCCCTGCTTACCTGCACAAAATCCCTCAAACTTCTTTGGGTACTAAAACCGGGTGAACAACTCGACAAACTCATCCTTTCGGCTGCGGGAAACCGGGATGGTCACATTGTTGGGCATGACGACATAGCCGCCATCCCCCCGCACGTAGCGGGTGATCTGGCGCATGTTTACGAGAAACTGCTTGTGAAGCCTGAAAAAATCACCTCCTTCGAGCATTTCCTCCACATTTCCCAAGGTTTTGGTAATCAGGTACACTTCCCCTGTTGAAAGAAAAAAGCGGGTATAGCTGCTGTCCGATTCGCAATACAGCACGTTTGCCAGTTCCACGAAAGTGTAGCCGTGGGCGTAAGGCAGGGCTATTTTATCAAATCGTTTTTGATCAGGAGAATACAACTGCTTGCGAAGCATCTCTAACTGCGTCTTTTCCACTTGCTTTTTCTGAATCACTTTGTCCACAGCCACCTTTAGCTCCTCCGGACTCACGGGTTTCAGCAGGTAGTCCACCGCACTGAATCGGAAAGCCTTAACCGCAAACCGGTCATAAGCTGTGGTAAAAATAAGGTTGAAGCGAACATCACCCAGCTCCTCCAGCAACTGAAACCCATTCAACCTCGGCATTTCAATATCCAGGAATAGCAGGTCGGGACTTTCTTTGCGAATAGCCTCCATCCCGCGAATCGGATCTGTAAATTTTCCGGCAACAGCTACTTGTGGGCAGCTTTCCATCAGCGATAGGTGCAGGGCCTCTACCGCGTCCGGTTCGTCGTCAATTATCAGGGCTTTCAGCATATCAAATGGGGATTTCTATTCTAACAAGGGTTCCAGTTGCCTGGAGTTCGGCGTCATACTGGTCAATTATCTGCGTTTGGGCACTGCCACGGTTTACTTTTCCCGTAGATTTAATGCGTGCTTCCGTGATGATTGTACCGAGGCTTTTATGGGAATGACTCCCCTGTACTTCGTTGGCGGCTTCATGAAACGCCCTTCCTACGCCGTTGTCGGCAATCTCCACACGCAAAAGTCTTTCCTCTGGCTGCGTAAGGGTAACCCAAATCTCTCCGCCAGCCTCTTTGGGCATCAGCCCATGCCAGATGGCGTTTTCAACATGGGGTTGCATGAGCATGCCCGGCACTTGCACAAACCCACGGTCAATCTCCGGCGAAACATCCAGGTGAAAACGCAACTTATCCTTAAAACGGAGGGCTTCGATTTCCACATATAGCTCGAGGGCTTCGAGGTCCTTGGCTAAGGTTATTTTTTCCGTACGGCTGTTTTCCAATACCAATCGCAGCAGCCGACTGAATTTCTGCAGGTAATGACCCGCCGTATCGGTGTCGCGTTCTTTGATGTACCGGTAAATAGAGTTGAGGCAATTGAAAATAAAGTGCGGATTCATCTGTGCGCGCAGATTCGCCAGCTCTAATAAGGTCCGCCGTTGCTCTTGCTGTTTTCGGTAGAAAAAAAACAGCCCGGCACCTCCCGCAATTATTACCAGCAACAATCCTCCAAACAACCCTGTTTGTCGCATATTTCGGGCGTCGCGCAAGGTTAACTCCCTTTCCTTTTCCGCCTCTGCAATGGCTTGCTTGCGTTCAAAATCGTGCGAAATGGCTACTTCCGCCGTTCTGCGGGTGTTTTCCTCGTTGTAAAGGCTGTCTCTCAACGCCACCGAAAGCCGAAAATAGCGCAAAGCTTCTGCCGGGCGTTGCTGGATTTCGGCCAGGTCACCTAATCCTTCATACAAATCAACACCCAAACCCGGGTCAGGCATAACGGTGTAAGATTGCAATGCCCATGAGAGGTACTTTTCCGCATCCCGGTATTGATGTAGTGAAATAGCGCAATTCCCTATTTGAATCAGCACTTCCTGGCCCATTCGGTCATACAATCCCGAAGCAGCCGGTGTCTCTGTTTGTAGCGCCAACTGGAGCAAATCCCATGCTTTCTGAAAATTACCCTGTTGTTTTTCGATGGATGAAAGCGCCAGGTAGGCCGTAGTGAGGTATTTGCCGCCATTTAAGGATGCACAAATTTCGGTTGCACGCAGCAAGTACTTTCGCGCGCTGTCCGTCTCATTCAGGTCAGCATATACTTGCCCAAGGTTGGAGGTGCACAGGCAAAACAACCCTTCGTTTCCACTGCGTTCTGACAGCACCACAGATTGCCGGGTGTACTTTATTGCCTGGTCTTTGTAGCCGGGTATATTTTTATAAACTCCTGAAATAGAATAAGTTACCCGAGCCATTAAGAAAGTGTCGCGTGCACGCTCTGCTATCCGAAAACTCAGCAGCAAGGTGTCCAGCGCCTCGAAATACTGTCCTTCGTGGAGGTAGGTATCAGCTATGCCCCCTAGGGCGACGGCCATTTTGAGGGTTTCTTTCTCTTGTAAAAACAGAAAATAGGCGTCACGAAAGCTGTTCCGCGCCGCTTGTTGGTCGGGAGAAAGGAGCTGAAAATTGCCCATATCGATCAGGCAATGCGCACGTGCATTTTTCAGGTCGTTGTCCATGGCTACCTGCATGGCCCGTTTAACCAAAGATTTGCCAAGCTCCAGGCTATCGGCAAAGTAGGCATAGCGGGCTTGACCCAGCAGTGCATCGATGTTGCCTTGGGGGTAATGTATCCGATCAGCGAGGGTGTAAGCGTTGCGAAAAGCTGTGAGAGCTTCGTCCAGTTCGTACTGCGCCAGGTAGGCATCTGCGATCTCAATCCTAAGATCAACTTCCGCCCTGTCGCCTTGGGAAGAAGCCAGTAACTTTAGCTTTTGGCCTATTTCTCCACCCTGGGCCATGCACCAGCTTCCTCCGATCAAAAGCCATATACAGAGGATTGTTTTCATTCAGGAAAATTCTCCGCAATATCGATTTCAACTTGGAAATCTGAAGCAATTTTCAAGGAATGGCGAATTTTGACCAATGAAATACAGAAAGAGGGGCTGGTTGAGTCAGGTGCTCCTGAAAAACGACCTTGAAGTACTTCATGGAATTAAACCCCAAACCCTGGTAAACAGGAGGCAACCGCGAAATAATAACGAATGCGCCGGAAGCTACCTGCAACTCCATATCGGGAGCCAGAGGAATCCGCTTATTTCCCCCTTATCAAAAAAAACACCCCGAAACCTAAAGGCCGCGGGGTGAAAAAAAATTACTTGGGGTGGAGACGGCGGGAATCGAACAAAGTTGATTTAGAGCCAATCAGGGTATATTTTACACATACGGGGGACAGTACGGGGGACAGTTTGCGAAAAAAAACCTCTGTTTAGGGTGGAGGTAGAGAAAAAAACCGCCCGGATTTAGCCGTTAACCTCCTCCGAATGTGACGCAAACGAGATAGGTACAAGGCCTCCGAGCGGGTGAGTAAATGTCGGTAGTTCTCGTTGAAATGTCCCTGATTTTGGGGACACTGTTACACTTGTTATTAGAGGGAGGAAAATCAGACCTGTGGAGGACGTTCCCTTTTGTGTCAATCCAAAACCATATCCATATTTACGAGCTTCCAAGGCTCTCCATCTGTGGAGGAGATGTTATCTACCTTTGGCAGGACAAACGGAGCAACTTTCAGGAAGAAGTCTAGTCGCTCCTTGGGGGTAAGTTCTTTTACCAATTCCGGTATCTCTGAAAGTTCCCCCTCGACAAACTGTTTGAGCGTCTCTCGGAGTTCTGAGGTGAGGCGGTTAGCGGTTCCTTTTCGCCTTCCTCCGGTTTTTAATCCAGTTGCCATTTTGATCTACTTTAGATGTTGGTGGTAGTGTTACCTTTTTTACCTTTTGGGTTGGTGGGTCATTATATTCAGAAGTTCGTTACCCGAAAGGTACCCGGCTGAGGGTACCGTGTTACACTTGTTATTAGAGGGTGGAATTATTTACCTCCTCCTCCATAACCCCGTACGCCCCCCTAACTCTTTGCCTAAGTTCCTCTGCCATATCCGGACAGTCTTCCAAGTACATAGTTTCACATAGGGGAATCGGGCCTTTGGTTTCTTTGGCTCTCAGTTTCAGTTTATACCTAATTTTTTTGTCTTGTATAGAGTCAAGAAATATTTCTCTATGATTTGGGTCAGCCAAAACAGTAGCAATGGCACAATTTATAGCCTCTGTCATAGTCGAATTTGGTGGTGGTATCATAGTTCTTGGAGTAGTAGGGTTAATGAGTTCGATTCGATCGAAATGAGCTTTCCAGGATTTTGCAGCGCGGTACCGGAATGGTGGTGAGTACAAGTCCCTACCCCAAACCGGGGGATGAGAAAAGAGGACGGACGGTCTGAGAATCTGCAACTCATAACGGAGGTAGTATTGTTCTTTCGGATAAAATTGAAGATTCCTAGACCTTCTCTTACCCTTGGGTTGAAGATACAATGTTGAATCATTTATAATACTCCTGTCATATCGAGAGATACCGGATAGTACAGGGAGATACAACTTAGGGGATTGGGTGGTTAGAAGATTAGCCGCAACATCCACCCGCCACACGTTGGTTGTTCTCAAGTCTACCCCGGATAGGTCAGATAGTTTCTCAATTGCCTGTTTGGTTTGTCCGGTTAAGAGATAGGGTTGTTCGTCTGAATCCATGAAAAACTTCGGAAGGGAACCCAAAAGGGTAATCCTTTCAGGACCGATTGAAACACTCATTTTCCCAAAGTTCCCTACCCAGTTCCTACCCTGCTTCTTTGGGTTTTCAATCCTACTTGAAAGTAGATTGCAGGTGTCCGGGTCTGACCTCATCCAAAATTTGACAGTATCAAACACGGGCCTTTAGGTAGCGTTTGACGAACCCTCCCCGCAGTTTGGGCACTATGTCGATTTCATTGAAATAGTGAACTGTGAGCCTTTTCCCGCCCTCTGACAGGCCGAAAAGGACAAATGACCTTTTGCCCCCGGTGAAGTGATCGCCGTAAAGTATTCCCGGAATCCCGGTAGGTTTCAACCCGGTAAAAAAGGGCCAACTCCCTCCGATCTTTGGCCCGTGGATAATCCGGTTCGATTGGATTCTTTGGGCCTGAAACGTAGTCTCGATTTTCAATGAATCCGGAACCTTTGCACAATCAGGACCGGAGGTTTTAGAAAACCAATCTGTATGAGGGTCAAGTTCGAATATCAGAACCTTTGCCTCTGAGTGTTGGGCCGTTCTCATCTCCGGTAGGTTTTGAGGGTTTCGAGGGAGGACAATACTTCGTCCTTCTTGAACCTGACGACAGGGCCTAGGATGTGTTTTACTAACCGCCCCTCCCGTGTCCAGTTGTCCACCGTGGCAACTGAGACTCCGAGGAGGTTAGCAGTCTCTTTGCGGGAGAGGAGGTCCGGGTGTTCGGAGAATGGTTCAGAGGGAGGAGGTAGTAAAGAGGATAGCTCCTCCCGGAGAGCCGCCCGGAGTAGGGCTGTTAGCTCGTTTGTGTGGATGACAGTTAAACTTTCCATAAATCTTGAATTGATTTATGGCAAAGTTCTGTTCACAGGGGTATTAGGGGTTACAGGGTCCTAATAGGACCCTAACAAAAAAAGATCAACCTCTCACCACTATTAGGGAGTCTCCAATAGTCTTAACTTCTAATTTTTCCGTCTTCGGGTTTGGTTCAGTTCCTCCAAGGTAAGATTTCGTAATTGTCGCGAACTTCATTTCAGCCCATATATCGAATGTCCCATATAGAAACCTAGCAATCGTTGTTTTTCCTTTAGCTGAAAAGATTGGTCGCCCATTTGCATTTTTGATCTCCTTAAGTTGGTAAATAAAATGATCAAAAGTGTTTACCTGTCCATTCCAAATCAGGAGGTTTTGTCCGTCAAAACCAGAAAACCTTGATTGTTCAAATGGTTTGAGTTGTTCGTCCGTTGCTTCCAAGAACGATTTCCCATCGGTAGTTTTCAATTCCCGTAATTGTCTTAGGATGTCAGCAAAAGTAGTTTTGGGGTGATTCCATTCAATAGAACCCGTTTTTTGTACAATCGGAGTCTCGATTTTTGGATTTTCGGGATAGTGCCCTAATTCGTCTTTCAGTCTTTGGATTAACTTGAGTTCTAGGTAGATAGAATAAATAGCTAAGTCAGTGTAAGGAATCGGGTCAAGGGTATCTAGGGTGGCAACATCTGGGTAAGGTTGTTTCAATGACCAATTCCGGTAGACCTCCAATTTTTCATAGAGAATATCCAGGTTAACTGTATAGCTGAAAAAATTGGAATTTATCCCGGGAACTAGCTTCCGGTTATCTGTTTCAATATTCCCCCCCTTCGAATATTTTGACATTAGACGCTCCAACCTATTTCGCAGATAGACCCCCGGCTCAGCCTTTTCGCTAGCAGTGTCAGTAAGGATATTTAATTCCGTATTGGAATAATCTTTGTCTATCAAGTCTATCAAATACTTCCCGTGCCCCCTTAGATACTCTTTTCTGGAGAAATTTGGGGATTGAAGTAAGGTCGCCCGGAGGGTCTCAGTAAATGTTTCCAAGTTTTTAGTTTCCATTACCCTACCACTTTAAGGACCGGAGCCGAGGTTAGAAAAAATGGGTGGTTCGCTAACAGGACCGCGTTCTCCTCCTTGCTAATTTGGATGTACCGCATGAATGAGGTTTCCGTCCGGTGCCCGGTGATCTTCATTATTGAAATAGGAGGTACTCCCGCCTTGAATGCGTTGGTAGCAAATGACCTCCGGGCGGTATGGGTGGTTAGCAACTCCCACTTTTTGTAATTCCTGTTTACTTTCAATCCTCCCTCATGCCGGGTGAGAGAAATTACCTCCTCAAGACCCCCGACCTTTCCGAGGTCTTTGAGGTAGTCGTTAAACTTCTGGTTAGATAGACCTTTGGGAGGTTGACCGTTATACTTGTCCAGAATGGTACGGAGCATGGGATTAACCGGGATAGTTACCCGCTCCCCGGTTTTGAAAGTGTCAAGTTCGAGGAATAGTCCCCCGTTGATCGTTCTGATATTTTCCTTTTTGAGACCCTGATAATCCGAGAACCGGAGTCCGGTAAATGCCCCAATGAGAAACAAGTCCCTGACCTTGTCTAACCGTGGATTTTGGGAAAGGTCCAGTTGATACAGGGAGTTCAACTCCTCCACATTGAGGTAAATTTTCACAACCTCCTCTTTTTCAATTATTGGTTTCCGGGTCAAAAATCGGGAGGAGTCAGTTAGTCCTCTTTCCTTTGCATCTGCTAAAATGGTCTTGAGGGTAGTTACCAGTTTGTGAATGTTGTTATCTCCGAACCCTTTGGAATACAGGTAATCCCGGTACTCTATCAGAAACTCATAGTCCACATCCTCGAAAGAAATTTCCTTCCGTTTGGAATGACCCTTGAACTCCGTTAGGTGTTTCTGAGTAGTCCGGTAAATCTTTATAGAGTTGGGGGAATATTTTGGGGACTTAGACCGCTCCTCGATGAACCGCCCTAAGAATTGCTCCAATTGAATAGGAGCCTCTGAGGGTGTTGGGGATAGTGTTTCCTTGAAGTTCTGTTTGAACCCCTCCACGGTCAAGGAAACGCCTCCCTGTTTGGCATTCAGATAGATACCCTTTGCAACCTCCGCTAAGTGATCTAGGTAGGAGTTTATCTCATTTGCTGAAAGTTGTTTCCGGGTAATCCTAACCCTCCCTTTTTCCGAGTTCCAGTTATCAGGATGGACCTTTTGCCCGGTCGAGATTTTGACCCGGAAAGAGTCGAATGAGAAAAACAGGTAGATAAGGGTTTCGCGGTTGGACTGGGAGTCCTTGAGGTAGTAGTTAACGTTTGCCATGAACCTAAATCGTTTGCGTCAATGACAATATACGAAGAATCTAAACCGGGGGACAGTACGGGGGACAGTTTGTTTCGTTTTTCCTAGTCTAGGTCTAGGGTGAGATAGGCCGTTAAATGCAAAAAACCCTCTTTTAGGAGGGTTTTAGGCTGTTTGGAGACTAGCAAAAACTAGACATTGTGGAGACGGCGGGAATCGAACCCGCGTCCGGAGAAAACAATACCAAGGCCTTCTACATGCTTAGTCGCTACTTATTTTCACCTCATGACCGGAGCGACACGTTCGTCGAGGTGAGTTTGCCGCTGATCTTAAGTTCGTATGCGCAGCAAATACGAACAGCAATCACCTGTGTTGAAGCGCCTTCCGTATGGCTAGCCGGTGATGACTCAAGCCGGAAGACGTCTCGAACCTAATCTAATTAGGCTGCGAGCGCAAAAGAATTTTCGCCAGTTATTGTTTGCAACTGCTGATTAAGGTGGTGCCGTTGCCATCCACCGCATGCTTATACAATGATACCACTGACCCGTCTAAACCAGGTCGTCCCCAACATCAAAGAACGAGAATACAGTTACGAAGCGGATGACCTTCCGGTTGCCTCGTCGAAATAATTTTTATTTGTTGCTTCCAGATGCAGGCCCGAGGTCGGTAGCATGGAAAGGATCAAGCTCTACTTCCACCGAAAATTTCAGGATGGTATTGGGCTTATCAGGATCGTTGCTGGTAACGGTTACGGTTTTGGTCTGTAATCCGCTGCGGCCACGCGAGTCGAAAGTAGCTACGATCTCGGAAGATTCGCCGCCTTTCACAATTTTGTCTTTGGGCGCAGAAGCCGTGCAACCGCAAGAGGCTTTTACCGACTCGATCACAAGGTCTTCCTTGCCGGTGTTGGTAAACTTGTAAGTATAGGTAACCTTTTCGCCAGCCAGCACCTTGCCTCCGCTGAACTCGGTTTTCTCAAATTCGATGTTGGGCAACATGGCCAGTTCTTCTGCGGTCCAGATTTTATTCAGAAAACCTGAAACGTTCAGCACTTTTTCTTTGTCAATGCCTTCGTTGGTGGTGAGAACCAAATCTTCGGCGAAATCGCCCCACTTAGTAAATTTCTGGCCCAGTACATTCACAAAAATGGTGGCCACTTCTCCAGGAGCAATCTGACGCTTGTCGTAGGTAACCGCCATCATTGCACCGGCTTTTTCCGACATAAAGGCAATGGGCATCGGCCCGTTGTTACGCACCCGGAAAGTAACCTGGGTGGACTTGTCGGAGTCAAGGCTACCTACATTTACCGAAGTTTTTTCGAATGCTACGTTGCCCATTGGCTGCGTAAAGTTGGAAGGATCATCGGCGGTAGGCGTTAGCACATCGCCCTTGATATAAAGCATAATGGGCTTTTCAATGCTGTCATATTCTACTGTCACCGATTTGTAGAAGGAACCTACGCGCGAGGTATTGTAGGAAACGGTGATAGAACCGGTTTTGCCGGGGGCAATTTCCTCTTGGGTCCAGTTAGGAGTGGTGCAGCCGCAGGAGGCTTTCACGGAGCGCAGCTTTATGGGCGCCTTGGAGATGTTGGTAAAACTGAACACATGCTGAGCAGGAGCATCTTTCTTAATAAGCCCGAAGTCGTTCTCGGTTTTATCAAAGCTGATTTTTTGAGCAAAAAGCCCAATGGAAAAAAGGGAGATTCCCAGGGTGAGTACGAGTACACGCAACATAGTCGGCATTTATTTATTCAGCTTCAAATATACAAAACCTGCGCCAAAAGCGGAAAGGAACTGGCAATTCCGGGTTGAGCAGGGGAATAGCGCAGATTGCGCGCCCTTTTCAGGCTTTAATTTCATTGGGTCGGCATTTTTTAACAAAAAAAACGGCTGAACTCGCGCGCAGCCGTTTGAAATTTCTATTCGCTGAAAATCAATGCTTTACAACCAGTTTACCCTGAAAAACCCCTGATGAACGGGTGAGGCGAATAAGGTACACGCCGTCGGGCAGACCCCATACATCGAGGTCGGTGGCTACGTCATTTACCGTCAAGCGCTGGACAACCCTGCCGTCGAGGCTCATGATTTCCATTTGTCCCTGAAGGGCACCACTTCCCGGAGCCGAAATGCGGGTCTGATTACTTGCAGGGTTAGGGAAGATTCCCACTGTTTGAGATTGAGGCTTGGGAACGGAAAGGATCACGAGGTCTGGCCGGAAAGTATCGACAAAGGCAACCTGGGTAACGATTTCGGTATTGGAGGAATCATTAACAAGTGTCGAAATTTCCAATACCGGGGCCGATTCCTCCACCGCCCACCATTGGTAGGTGCGCTGCGTAGGCGTAGGTCCGCTAAAATTGATCAGGGTATCGCTCACAGAGATGGAGTCTTCGCCCGAAATGGTTGTTTTTAAGCGCAGGGAAGCAAAAGAGCCGTGAGGGGTCATTACTGTTCCCCAGCCATCCACTTCGTATTGACGGGTGCGTCGCTGGCGGTAGTAGGCCAGGCCGGGAATAGAAACGGAAGCTTCGGTATAGCCATCGCCGCTGTCGCCATAGGTCATAGGCAGCTTAAACAGGGTGTCAGCGGGCTGGTTGACCAAGGCAATGGGCAATCCCGAAAAGGTACTTCCGAAGCCGTATTGGCGAAAAGCACCCGCTGATTTATGGAAAAATTCGTAGCCATTGGCGAGGCTTACTCCTGCCAGGCTGTCGGGCGTTTCGATAAACCGAACGAGGTTGGTGTTTTGAGGGAAGAGCAAGCGTAGGAACAGGGTCACACTGCTGAAGGCTACAAAAGTGTCTTTTTGCTGGACAAGCGCAGATACCTGGCTGTAGTCCCAGGAATAGTTCGTACCTGACAATGCAGGATCAATACCGACTAGGGTATCGGCGGTGCTTCTCCAAATCACATCACCGGGCACGGGCAATGCAGACTGGGGGTAGGTGATCTGAGCCTGGGCAAACAAAGGCAGACTCAAAGACAACCAAAGGAGTAGATTTCTCATGTGCATAGCGCAAAGTTAACTGGATATTACCTCAACGTGTAAATCTGGAGAAAAAGTAGGGTACTGGGTTAAATATTTGTTTTCAAAGCTGGAAAATTGGCTGGATAGCAAGAAAAATATATACCTTTAAGCTTGCTTTCGTCCCCCCGATTGGCATAAACATAGAAATCAAGTTCTTATGCGCCTGGTCGATCCGACGCAACTTTTTCAAACGGTATATTCGCTCTACCATCATGAATATCTGGGTCACCTTATATCGGCCCATTATATCGAATTACTTTCCAACGAGGAGCTGAGCCTCGTGCACCAAGGCGCATATCCCGACAACCTTAAGCCCTTTCTCCACGGCATGGACGAAAAGGACAAGGAAATGATTGCTTCGCTTAACGAAATCACCCCCAGAAGTATCATCAAAAAATTTGGCGGCAATCCGCGTGAGCCCCTCGAGTTTTTTACTTCAAAATATCAGGGAACCACCAAAGAGCTGATTCACACTTTCATACAGCGACGCATGGCCAAAATTCTGCCGATGCTGTACGACAGGCCACTCTTTACCATGGGCAACGATGGCTATCCCGCGCACACCCCCGTGTATATGCCCGAGGCGCAGGCTACCATTATTTTTCATTTTCGAAGAAAACCGGAATTTACCCGCTACTACCCTACCATCAAGCTCGAAGAAGAGCAAATGGAAATCATGGGGCGAAACGTGGCCATTATCTGCGAAGAGCCCGCCTGGGTGCTGCAGGGTGAAAGGCTGTTTACTTTTAAGCACGACATTGAAGGCAAAAAACTCAAGCCATTCCTCCGGCAAAAATTTATCCTGATCCAGAAGGACAAAGAGCCAGAGTACTACAAAAAATTCATCACTTCGGTGGTGGAAAAATACAAAGTAAAGGCTAAAGGTTTCGAAATCAGGGAGTTGGAAGCACAGCCCGTATTTTCTTTACAGGTAAGCGACCACAACACCTCCATGTCCTTTAAGCCCATGGTGACCTATGAGGGCTTCCAGTTTCCGCTCGAACCCCTTGGGCGAAACAAGGTGATGCTGGAGCAGGAGGGCGATGAATATACCTTTTACCGTATTCATCGTGAAGAGGACAAAGAGCAACGGGCACTTGCCAAACTTGAAAAGATAAAGCCCAATCCGACCCATATCACGCCCTGGGAATACCTCCCCAAGGAAGACGGGCTTCGCTGGCTTTCCGACCATACCGACGACCTGCGGGCAGCGGCTATCCAGATCGTTCAGCCGGATTCTGCCAACCGCATCAACCTCGATCGCCCCGAAATACACCTTGTGACCACCGATGCCGGCGACTGGTTCGACATTGAGGCCATCGTTCAGATAGGAGATTTCAAAATTCCTTTTATCCGGTTTCGGCAAAATATCCTCAGGGGCAAGCGGGAGTTTATTCTGCCCGACAATTCCATTGCCATCCTTCCCGATAGCTGGTTTACCGATTTCCGCCATTTGCTCGAAATCTCCGAACCTAAAGATGACGAGACCTTCAGCATCCGCAAATACCAGGCGCCGCTGCTGAATTTCCCTTCCCGCGGAGGCCTCGATGATTTTGCCGATACCCTCAAAAACCTGGAATCGGTGCCCGAATACCCGCTTCCCGTGGGCCTGAAGGCAGAGTTGCGGCAATACCAGGTGCAGGGCTACCATTGGATGCAGTTCATGAAGGCCAATGGCATGGGCGCCATCCTTGCCGACGACATGGGTTTGGGAAAAACCCTCCAAACCATTACGCTGCTACTCATGGAAAAGGAAGAAGGTGCCACTTCCCCATCCCTGGTGGTGATGCCCACTTCGCTGATTCACAACTGGCGAAATGAAATCAAGCGATTTGCCCCCGACCTGCGGGTACTCATTCACACAGGCGTAAACCGCGCCAAAAACGCCGGTGCATACGTCAATTACGACCTGATTCTGACTACCTACGGCATCGTGCGGCAGGACAGGGACATGCTACAGGCGTTTCCGTTTAACTACATCATCCTCGACGAAAGCCAGTCGATCAAGAACCCCGAATCGAAAACGGCCAAGAGCGTAAAAGGGCTGGTGTGCAAGCACCGTTTGTCACTTACGGGTACGCCGATCGAAAATACTGTGATGGACATCTGGTCGCAGATGTCGTTTCTCAATCCGGGGCTGCTGGGGAGCGAGCATTTTTTCAAAAAATTCTACGTTTTCCCAATCGAAAAAGAAAACGACCTGCAGCGATCGGCCAAGCTCAGGCGGATTATCTATCCGTTTTTGCTTCGAAGGAAGAAAAATCAGGTAGAGAAAGAGCTCCCTCCCCGGATCGAAAAGCTCCAGTATTGCGAAATGGAGGACGGTCAGCGGGAATTTTACGACGAAACCCGCAGCCAGTACCGCAATTACCTGATGAAGCTGATCAGCGAAGGAAGCTTGCGTAACAACAAGCTCAATATTCTCGCAGGCCTGCAAAAGCTCCGGCAAATAGCCATTCACCCACAGCTCATTGACAAGGAGAAATTCACCCTTTCGCAGTCGGGCAAATACCAGGAAGTAAAACGCTTGCTGTATCAGGTGATCGAAAACGGATCTAAGGTATTGATTTTCAGCCAGTTTGTGAAAATGCTCCACTTGCTGAGAGACGACCTTATCTCTGAAGGCATTCGCTTCAACTACCTCGACGGTGCCACCCGCGACAGGCAGGACCAGGTGGATACCTTCCAGCAATCGGCAGATATTCCGGTGTTTTTGATCAGCCTCAAAGCGGGGGGCGTGGGCCTCAACCTCACGGCAGCCGACTACGTGTTTATCCTCGACCCCTGGTGGAACCCCGCTGTGGAAAACCAGGCCGTGGACCGCTCGCACCGCATCGGGCAGCAAAAGCCGGTTTTCTTCTACAAATTCATTACTGAAGAAAGTATAGAAGAGAAAATACTGAAGCTGCAGCGGAAAAAGTCCCAGCTATCGGACGACATTATCACGGTGGAGGAAGATATTTACAGTTCGCTGAATGAAAAAGAGCTGACAGATTTGCTCGGTTGAGTAAAAAGGTGTAATGAAATGTCGTATTGGGTTTGAACGTTAAACAGAAATTAAATAGATTACGTTCAATCCAATATGATGCGAATCCCGAAACTTTCTCTGCTGCTGCTCTTCTTGCCTGCACTTTTTATGGCTTGTAACAACGATGCCGTATTCCCTGTTGAGCCACAGATCGAGTTTCTCGACATTACACCCAAAGTGGTCAGGCCCTGGCCGATTGTAGATACCATTAATATTACCTTTCGTTTTCAGGATGGCGATGGCAACCTCGGCAATCAAAACGACATGGACCAGAATTTCTACCTATTCCTGATAGATACCCGTTACAAACAAGGGCTTTTTACCAAAGAGCAGGCCACGAGCAGCTACCGCCTGCCCAATATGTCGCCCGACGCCAAGAACCCATCCATTCAGGGAAAGATCACCGTGCAGATCTATGGCACGGTGTTGAGTAGCCTTTTGCTAACCGAGGAGACCACCAGTTACGAGATCGAATTAAAGGACCGCGCTGGTAACAAAGCTACCCGAATCAACGATAGCGGCACCCCTGATCCCAATGCGCCCATCGTAACGGAGCCCATTTTGATCAAAAAGCCCTGAAAGCGGAACCGTCTGCGAAAAAATAGCTCGATTTTTGCTGCCATCCAGTAACTTTACGATCACTGACAACATGCCAGTGTTCCTCCTCGTTGTGTTTACTGAATGATTTAGCAGGTTCAATCACGTGAAATATTCTTTACCCCTTTCAACCTCCTTGTTGCTTTTCGGAATCATCCTGGTTCAAGCTGGATTAGCAACTCCCTCCCTTCCTGCTTCGCGGCCCCAGTGCGTAACCACGGTTACCGCCAAAGTAAGGCCCGATTGCGGAAGTGCTGATGGAAGAATAGGCCTCACCCACGACGGCACGGCTCCTTTTACTTACAACTGGTCGCACAGCGCCACCCTCAACGACTCGGTAGCTACCGGTCTCGCAGGGGGCACGTACTTTATTACGATCAGCGATGCGGCTGGATGCCAGATAAAAGACACCGTGGTGGTTCCAATCAGCCGGTTGCTGGTTGCCGGCGGATCGGCTCCCGACACCTGCGGCGCAGGCAAAGGCGGTGCCGGGGTACAGGTAGTGTCGGGTATAAAGCCCTATACTTACCAGTGGGACAGCCTGGCCAATTTTCAAATCGGTCAGGTTGCGTTTAACCTCAAAGGCGGCACCTATGCCGTAACCGTTACCGATTCGGTGGGCTGTAAAACCACCCAGACCCTTTCCGTAGCTAACGGGGCCAATAATTTTTCTGCTGCAGTAGGAGCTATTCCCGTTACCTGCATCGGCAGAAGCGATGGGTCCGCTTTTGCAAAAGGCAATGGCGGTGCAGGAACTTATACCTATAGCTGGAGCTTAAATACTGACCCAACGGTCATCGGCACTGCCGACAGTATTAAAAATATTCCTGCAGGTTTCTATTTTGTCACCATCCAATCGGGCACCACCTGCTCGGCTACCATTGAAGTACCCGTAGGAGCACCTGACACCCTGGTGGCAAACCTTAGTCTCACTTCAGCCAGCGGATGCAGCACCAACAACGGCAGTGCTATTGCCAGTCCACAGGGGGGTGTTGGCCCCTTTCAGGTAATCTGGAGCACAGGCGATACCGCCATTTCGATCGACAACCTGCGCCAAGGCAATTATTCCGTGCTGGTAACCGATGGCCGCGGATGTAAAAGCGAAATTCAGGACTTTCTCATTCCCACGACCCAGGGACCGGTCATTTCCGTGGATATTCTCCAGGAAGATGTTTGCGGACTCGGTCAGGGCATCGTGCGGGTGAATATTGCCCAAGGGAAAAAGCCCTACAACATCAACTGGTACACCAGCACCTCACAGATCCAGGATAGCATTTATGCTTATAACCTGTTCGACACGCCGTTTCAGTATGTGATTGTAACCGATGCCGATACCTGCCTCAAGTCGGCTTACTTCGACATGCCCGGCAACAAGCCACTGTTGGTTACCGGCACCTCATCTACAGAAGATTATTGCCAGTTGGCCGATGGAACCGCTTCTGTAACGGTTACCGGGGGCGTCGAGCCTTACTCCTACACCTGGACCTCGAACCCCATCCAGTTTACCCAAACGGCCACCGCGATGCCCGCAGGTACATTTGAGGTCATTATCCAGGACGACAACCTGTGCGAAACACGCACCACCGTTACCATCGACAACCTGGAGGGCTTTACCCTCTTTACCGATGCTACCGATGTTACCTGCTATGGTGAAAAAGACGGCACCGCCCGTGCGGTTAATTTCGGCGGATTCTCTCCCGTAAACATGACCTGGGGCACTACCCCGCCCCGCAACGGAGGCAACATCACCAAAGTACCCCCAGGAGCCTACACCATCGAAGCCGTGGACATCAGGGGTTGCCGAAGGACCGGCTATGTGAATATCGAGCAACCGGATTCGCTTTATGCAGATTTCAATGTGCTGCCGGACACCGTAGGGCCTATTCCGCAAACACTGGCCACCTTTGCCTTTCAGAATACTTCACTCGGAGCTACCTCGTACCTGTGGAACTTCGGCGACGGCGAAGAGTCCAGCAGTGCTTCTCCGAACCATAAGTACGAATTTCAGGGAGAATACCCCGTGCGGATGTACGCCTACAACAACAACCGTCAATGCGTGGATTCTACGGATTACGGCCCGATCACCGTTATTGAAGATGGCAGGGTATTTATCCCCAATGCCTTTACCCCTAACTCCACCGGGGTAAACGATGTATTTTTGATCAAAGGCGTGAATATCAGCGAAGTTGATTTTCGGGTATTTGGCCGTACAGGTCGAGAAATATTCGCTACCAACACCCTGGATGCCGCCTGGGACGGGCAAATGAGCAATGGCCGCTCAGCACCTGAGGGAGTATATGCGTACACGATTTGGGTGAAATTCTCTGATAATCAGGAAATTAGCCGCAAAGGACTGCTTACCATTATCCGGTAACCTCCTTTTTGTCGATAAATCAACGATGCCTCCTGTGGAATTTCCCGGGAGGCATTATCTTTTAGGTAATAATGAGAAATTGAGGGAAAGTATCCCTTTTCACCCAAACCCAAAAACCATGAAACGCATAGGAATGCTGCTGCTGCTGGTCGCTTTTTTGCCAGCAATGAAAGCCGAAAGCCAGGACGAAATCAGGCCGGAATCAAAAATAACCGCCGTGAAGGTGTTCAAAACCCGCGGACAAATAACCGAGGAAGCCGATGCCACCTTGAAGGCAGGCGATAACCTGATCGTTTTTTCAGGGCTATCGCAATACCTGTTGCCCAACAGCATCACCGTGAAAGGCGTGGGTAAAGGCGTCATTCAGGCCGTAACCCATCGGGTAACCTACCTCAACCGCACAGCCAAACCCGCCAAAATGCTGGCTTTGGAAGACTCTCTGAAGTCCCTCACCCAAAGGCTGGGCCTCCTGAGCGACGAGCGGTTTGTGTGGGAAAGCGAGCAAACCCTGATTTTGGCTAATCAGCAGATCAAAGGAAATGAAACCGGGATTACCGCCGCCGGGCTGCGCGAAATGGCCGAACTTTACCGCGTACGCCTCACAGAAATCAGAAAAGGCCTTTCCGGCATCAAAATCAAAGAAGAGGAGCTGAACAAGCGGATCGGGGAGTACCGCCAGGAATTGGCGGAGATGAACAACCGCCGGAGCCAGCCCACCCAGGAAGTGGTGGTTACGTTCAAGGCTGACGCCGCAGGTAAAGTAAAACTCGCGCTGATGTACCTCGTGGACCAGGTTGGCTGGGAATCATTTTATGACATACGGGTTGAAAATACCGTGGACCCCATCCAGTTTTACCTCAAGGCCAATGTGTATAACCGATCCGGCGTTGACTGGGAGCATATCAAAATCTCCCTTTCCACCGCCAATAATGCCGGCAACAACAACAGCCCCAACCTCACGCCCTGGTACGTGGATATTTATACGCCGCCAGTAAGTTATTCACTTAACGAAGTAAGCGCTGGCAGAACCTCTGCCAAGGCTGCACCTGCCCCCCAAATGGCATATGCCAACACGATGGACCTGGTCCAGGAAGATGCTTCCTCCACTTACGCCTACGACCAAACAACCACCACGGAAAACACCCTCGCCATCGAATTTGACATTGCCCTGCCGTACGATATCCCCGCCGATGGACAGCCACACCAGATCGATATCCGCAAAATGGACGTTGCAGGTACCTTCAGGCATTACGCCGTGCCAAAACTCGATCGGGACGCATTTCTGGTTGCCGAAGTTTCTCAGGATTTGCTTCGTGGAAAAGCCAATGTGTATTTCGAGGGCAGCTTTGTGGGTGAAACCTTCGTGAACACCGACAACCCGCGCGATTCCATGCGCATATCGCTGGGCCGCGACCCCAGGGTGCAGATTCAGCGGGCACAAGTACAGGATTACACCTCCAAAAAGGACATTGGCGGCACCTATACCCAGAGCTTCGGCTTCGAAATATCGGTCCGTAACGTAAAATCAGAGCCGGTAACGATCGTATTAGAGGACCAGATTCCTGTTTCACGCAACAAGGACATCAAAATAACCCCGATGGAGCTTTCGGGCGGTACCCTCGACGAACAAACTGGCCGCGTGACCTGGGTCGTTACCTTAAAAGGCAATGAATCGAAAACCATTCCGCTGCGTTTCGAAGCCAAATACCCTAAGAATCAGCCGGTTGTAGGATTTTGATTTCGAATAAATAAAAAAGGAAGCCTCTCTAACCCGGGAGGCTTTTTCATTTTTGTAAAAAATGAATTCATTTCTTGCCTTTTGTGAAAATTCTCCTTCTGCTTTTGGTTACCCTATTAATTCCCTAATTTTGAGCACCCCAGGATAATGCTCCCCTATTTCTCTTCTGAATCCCGAAAATACTTCCCATGAATGTTCCTAATCTGGCATTTTACCAGCAAAAACTGGGAAAGCCCTACTATGACCTGGAGTTTCTGCTGCTGGCTTTAAAGGAAATATTACTGGACAATGGAGAGTCAGAAATGGCCAATGCCATTCCCTGGATCAATGAACTCCCGCCCTTTCGCGAGGTATTGTTTACCAACAAGCATATACAGCTGCATTCCATTGTATTTCAGCTGATTAACATCGTTGAAACCAATGCAGCCGTACAGTTTCGTCGCCACGCGGAGGACGAAGAATTATCGGGCATCAATGGCTTGTGGGCGCATCACTTGGAAGCGCTTAAATCCAAAAATATCAGCGAGGGAGACATCCTGAATCAGCTCCGGCAGATCAAGGTTGAGCCTGTTTTGACCGCCCACCCAACTGAGGCCAAGCGTTCGACCGTGCTGGAGCACCACCGCGAGCTCTACTTGCTGATGGTGCAGCGCGAAAACAGCATGTACAGCCTGCAAGAGCAGGACAATATCCGCAATAACATCAAACTCAGCCTGTACCGCATCTGGAAAACAGGGGAAATTTTCCTCGAAAAGCCCGGTATAGAATCAGAGTTTCGCAATATTCTCCACTACCTCACGCATATTTTCCCGGAAGTATTGCCCGTGATCGACCGTCGGCTGGTGCAGGCCTGGCGCGAAGCCGGATTCGATACAGAAAAACTGCTGAGTCAGGGTGAGTTTCCCAAAATCACCTTTGGCAACTGGGTAGGGGGCGACCGCGATGGTCACCCGCTCGTGACGGGTACCATTACCGAGGAGGTGCTTGCGAATCTTCGCCTGTACGCCTTCATCGTCTTGCGAAGAAAACTTACGGCTTTGGTTCAGCGAATCAGCTTTGCCGCCCGTTCCGAAGATTTGCCGCTGGAGCTTCGTGCGCGCATGGCCGGCATCATGGACGAGTTGGGAGACAGAGGCAAAGAAGCCATTGAGCGTAACCGGGGCGAAGGTTTCCGTCAGTTTATCAACCTGATGCTGTATAAGCTGCCACTGAACATGATGCGCGACCACGCCACGTCCATGCAGGAGTTTCCGGGTTGCTATCGGTTTGCTTCTGAAATGATGGCCGACCTCAAAATCCTGCAGCATGCTTTGGTGAAATACGGCGCGAAATCAGTTGCTTACACCGACGTGTTCGATGTTATCCGCCATCTGGAGTGCTTTGGCTTTCACCTCGCGGTATTGGACATTCGGCAGAACAGCACCTTCCACGACCAGGCTTTGGCCCAATTGCTTAAAGCGGCCAGGGTTGATGGCGATGAATTTCCCGGCTGGGACGAAAGCCAGCGACTGGCCTATTTCGATCAGGAGCTACAGCTCAACCGTCCATTTACCAACAAAAACACCCAGGTAGGCCCGCAGGCCCGCGCCGTAAAAGATGCCTACAAGGCTGTGGAAGGCCATACCCGCAAATACGGCACCCACAGCATCGGAGGCTTTATCGTGAGTATGACCCGGAGCCTCTCCGACCTGCTGGCAGTATATGTGCTGGCACGGGAAGCTGACCTGACCGACATTTCCGAAGAAGGCCTTTTCCTGAATATTCCGGTCGTGCCGTTGTTCGAAACCATCGACGACCTGGCTGCCGCTCCGGAAATCATGACTGCCTTCCTTACACATCCTTTTACTCAGCGCAGCCTCGAAGCCATCCGCAAAGACCGCAACCAGCCCATTCTTACCCAACAAGTAATGATCGGCTACAGCGACAGCAACAAGGATGGGGGGATTATGGCCAGCCAATGGAACCTGTACAAGGCCCAGGCCAGACTGCAGCAGGTGGGCGAGCAACTGGGGATAAAAATCAAGTTTTTCCACGGAAAAGGAGGTTCCATCAGCCGGGGTGCCGGACCTACGCATTACTTCGTAAAAGCACTCCCCCACTCCTCACTCAATGGTGCCATGCGCCTCACGGAGCAGGGCGAAACCATCGACCAGAAATACGCCAACAAGGTTAACGCCGCTTATAACCTGGAGCTCCTCATTGCGAGTACCATGGGTCAAACGATCGAGGACCGTTTTTCTGAGCGAAAAGACCACCCCTTGGAGGACGTGATCGAGTACCTCGCATCTGAAAGCAATCAATACTATCGGGCCCTGCTCGAATCCAATAATTTCATTCCCTTCTTCCGTCAGGCAACCCCGATTGACGGTATTGAAAGGTCGAAAATCGGCTCACGCCCTTCGCGCAGAACCGGCACCAACAGTCTTGACGACCTCAGGGCCATTCCTTGGGTGTTTTCATGGAGCCAAAGCCGCTTCAACATGACGGGGTGGTATGGGGTAGGTACCGCACTGGTAAACCTCAAAGCCAGCAATCCGGAGGGCTTCAAAGCCATTCAGGATGCCACCCGTACCGATCCTTTTATCCGGTATGTATTTACCAATATCGACACCGCACTGGCGGCTACCGATCCGGAAATTATGCGGCAATATGCCTCTCTGGTACAGGAAGCGCCTATTCGCGATTACTTCCTGAACCTATTTCTGGAGGAGCTGACGCGCACCCAGGAGGTACTTTCGGAGCTGTTTAGCCGGCCCATTGAGCAAAGGCGCTCCCAGCACTATTACTCCAATGCCTTACGCAACTCCATCCTAATCCCGCTCCACTACAAGCAGGTAGAGATATTGAAAAAATGGCGGGCGACCCGCGAAGGAGAAGACCTTCGTTCGGACGAGCTCCTGATGGAACTACTGACCACCATCAACGCCATTGCAGGTGCTTTGCGCAACACCGGTTGATCCCATTTCATTTAACTTGAACAAGGGCTGGATGCAAATCCGGCTCTTTTTTATTGTTTTGCATCCTTAAAATAGAAATTCAACCTCCTATGAATACCCAAAACCTGATCCGTAACTTCAGAATAATCGGCCTGGCTGAAGGCATTTCCTACCTCGTTCTGCTCGGCATATCCATGCCCCTCAAGTACCTGGCTCATATCCCCGAGGCAGTAAAGGTAAACGGCTGGATTCACGGCCTGCTTTTCGTGTTGTTTGTAGCCGGGGCAATCTGGGTAAAATTTGCTACCCGTAGGTCGTGGTTGTGGCTGGCTGGTGCATTTGTTGCTTCGCTGGTGCCCTTCGGCACCTTTGTGCTTGATCGTCAGCTGCGCGAGCGGGCGGTATAAGTTTATCAAGAAAGCCGGATCATTTCGAGCAGAGGAGCGGGAAATTGCCTATGTTTAGGCAACAATCCCAACTCCATCGCATGCGCCTGATGCAACATAAGCGGGAGGCTTACTGGTTTTACTGGTACCTCTCGAATTTTTACGATAAGCTGGTCAATCCCCTTTTCTGGACCCCGCGCATGCGCGATGAGTCACTCGAGCTCGCTCATATTCAACCAGACAGTGTGGTGATAGACGTTGGCTCGGGTACCGGATTTACTACCCAGGGAATCGTCAAGCATGTATCTCCTGACCACGTAACCTGCCTCGACCAGAGTCCGCAGCAGATGGCAAAAGCCAAAGCAAAGGAAAACCTGAAAGGTTGTACCTTTTTGCTGGGAGACGCCGAAAATCTCCCCTTTGCCGATGATACTTTTGACCGCTATGTGTCGGCAGGAAGTATCGAATACTGGCCAAATCCGCTTCAGGGAATTGCAGAATCTTATCGGGTAATAAAGCCCGGAGGTACCGCCCTGATGATTGGCCCGCTGGAACCTCAAAATGCCTTTTCCCGCTTCATGGCCAATGCCTGGATGCTCTTTCCGAAGGACGAAGAATACCGCCGCTGGTACGAAGAAGCCGGGTTTACCGACATAGAAGTGAAGTATGTACGACCCCGCTGGTACCGCAGCAAAGCAGAATATGGCTTGGCCATTTCCGGAAAGAAAAGCAAGCCGGGCGCCTCACCGGCTGGCAACCTGATACCTGAAGTGGCCGATTTTGTGGAGGAAAAAATGACTTTTACCCGCTGGCTACAGCTCATTTGGCGGGTAATTATCGGTTCTACGGCGGGTTTTATTTTTATCCCCGGCGCCTTGCTGGGATATATCGCAAATGCTTTTTCCAAAGGCCCCAAAGATCCGCCCGAATACCGCGAGGGACTCAATGGCTATCAAATTGCGGTTCTAGTGTTCGTTTCCCTGCTGATCGGTTTAATTATTTCTTTGATAATATTCTAAAACTCTCATGACCGGCGACCTGCTTAACTTCCTCATTCGGGATTTTTACGACCAATCGACCCGTATCTGGCTCGATACCTGGGGCGAACACATGCACCACGGCTACTATGGCCCCAACGGTGACGAACGCAAAAACCACCAGCAAGCCCAGGTAGACCTCGTGGAAACCCTGCTTAGCTGGGGAGAAGTAACTGGTGCCAAGCGTATCCTCGACGCAGGTTGTGGGGTGGGAGGCAGCTCGCGTTACCTTACAAAAAAGTTCGGCGCAACCTCTTATGGCATTACGCTCAGCCCGGTGCAGGCAGAAAATGCCGCTAAATTCAACGAAAAATCAGGCCTTGCGGATGCCGTGAAGATCGAAGCCCGCGACATGATGACCCTGAACGAAGCCGATGGGCAGTTCGACCTGGTGTGGTCCATGGAAAGTGCTGAGCATATCCGCGACAAACAGCGCTTGTTTCAGATGTTCATGGAGCGACTGGCTCCCGGCGGCACGTTGCTCATGGCCACGTGGTGCCACCGCCCTACCCCGCCGGGCTTGTCGGCCAAGGAGGAACTTTTACTCGAAAAAATCTACAAGCTCTACCACCTGCCGCCCATGGTGCCCCGCGAAACCCTCGTAGAGATGGCTACAACCGCTGGATTTACGGCCGTGAAATCGGAGGATTGGAGCAAATCGGTTGCGCCCTTCTGGCTGGCAGTGCTGCGTTCGGCCATGAGCCTGAAAAGCGTAATTGGCTTGATTCGCTCCGGCCTGCCGACCCTCAAAGGAGCCTGGGCTATGCGGTACATGATCAAAGGCTACCGGATGGGGCTGATTGAATTTGTAGTGGTGAGGGGGCGGAAAGCGAACTAGCAAGGATCGTTGGAAATTGCTGTCCTTCGAATCCGAAATATTAGCGATCAGCCAGCGGGAAGAATTTGACAAAATTCAACAGACAAGAGTCTCGTGTTTACATAAACCGTGTCAATTATGCTTGCCAAGATTACTTTAAGCGCCGATAGTGAGCTTATTCAAAAGGCCCGGGAAAAAGCAGCATCTGAAAAAATGAGCCTGAATGACTCATTTAGAAAGTGGCTTCAGCAATACGTTCAATCGGAGCAATTGGCTGATGAATACGAGCTGATCATGAATAGCCTTGAATATGTGCGTGCCGGAAATACCTTCACCAGAGAAGAAATGAATGAACGATAAGTTTTTCCTGGAACCTGGAAATCGGTTTATCCATTTTTACCCACGCATCATTTTTCGCAAAAGCCCCCAAGCCGAAACTACGCCCCAGGTGCCCTCCAACACAACAAAGGGCCAAAAGGGAATCAGCCACGATGCATAACAGGAAAGCCCCGCGCCGATGAGGTTCATCCACAGGTAAACAGCGCTGTCCTGCGATACCCACTTCATCAGGTTCAGAAAAAAGGCCAGCAGCAGCACAAAGACGCCCAAGGCGCCAATTAATTCGTTGATTTTCATGCAGTTAAATCATCCCAGGTAAAGTCCGGCGGGATAGAGGATGTATTCGAGGAAAAATAAGCCCCAGAAGAAGTAGTAAAAGCGTTTCACCTGCTGGTCATTTTTCACATCCAAACGCCAGGCCATGACCCAAAAGGCCACCAATGCCAATCCGTTGCCGACCCAAACGACGGCGTTGGAGGGCAACCATCCGATAAAGGCAGCCAACAAGATAGATATATAGGCGATGCTCACTACCACCACTCCCGCCACAAACGCAGGTCCACGGCCTAGTTTTACGGCCAGGGTACCGAAGGAATAGGCGGCGTCGCCTTCGGTGTCAGGGATGTCCTTGAACCAAGCGATGCCTAAGCTAAAAGCAATAACAAATACCGTAAGTGGCCAGATGGCGGGCGAAAGCACCCATTCTTTGGTAAAGGCGTGGTTGAAATGCAGGTAGAATCCCACGTTAACCAATAATCCCCGCACCAGCGAAATGGCCCCGGCGGCCAACACGTGGCTGCGCTTAAACTTGAGCGGTGGCAGCGAATACGCGGTACCAATGGCCATGATGCCGAGAATCAGCAGAAAGAAAAACCAGGTGTACAGCGCCGCAGCGATCAAGGCCAATGCACCGCTGATGGCCACAATCGTAAATCCTTGCCTGCGCGTGAGGTTTCCGGCAGCGATGGGCAACCACGGTTTGTTGATTTTGTCCACTTCCACATCGGCCCATTGGTTGAGTCCGGTGATGTAAATATTGGCCCCCCAGGCAGCGATCAGGCTGGGTAACAGCAGCTTAAGCCACACCTCCCCGCTAAGCTGAAAACCATAGCCGCCAATAACGAGCAGCGAAATGATACTCAGCGTGCTGCCAATGATGGTATGGGGTCGGGTAAATTGCCAGAAAGTGAGCAGGGATTTCATGCTGCAAGGAAGCTAATTTGGCGACGGCTTTTGGCTTTTAAAATAATCATAAATGAAAAATAACCTGCCCCGGTCTCAAAATCACCTTTTCAATACCTACTTTCCGCTATCTTGAGCCATGACCCACGACCTGCGTTTAATGTTGATGCTAGGAGGCCTGGTGCTGGTACTAACCTTGGTGCTGGAAAGGGTGCACCGCCAAAAAACCATTCCGCAATGGCTGAGCCGTAAGTTACTGCATATCAGCGCGATAGGAGCTTGTGCCCTGGCCGCTGCCTGGCTGGAGGACCTGTTGATATTCACCTGGATCGTGGCCCTGGTCGAACTCACGCTGGTGATTATGGTGCTGCGGGGGGTGTTTTTCGAAGAAGAAAATCACCGCCGAAGCTGGGGCATCGCATTATTTCCGCTGGCATTTCTGGCACTCTTGCTCCTTTTCCCCGAAAAAAGGGTGCTGATAGTAGTGCCTATGGCTATTTTGGCACTGAGTGACGCGGCTGCGGCCATCGTCGGGCATTTATTTGGGAAAATAACCTACACCCTCACCGGAGACAAAAAGTCGATCATCGGCAACCTGGCTTTTGGCCTTACCACTTCACTTTTACTCCTCACTTTCAGCCTTTTCGCGGGTCCAGGCTTTTGGCCTGCAACCTGGACTTTTGGCGCCGAATGGGCCTGTTACCTCGTGGTCGTAGCCGCTGTGCTTACTGCTTTGGAAGCCCTGGGCTCTAAAGGATCCGACAATGTGCTCGTGCCAATAGGCGCAGCCCTCTTGCTAAGGAATACACATCTCATTCTTGAACGAGAAAGCGCTTACCCCTTGATTATCAGCCTATTGGTTGCCGGAGTATTTGTTTGGTTTACGGTAAAGCGGGGCTCTCTCGACCTGGGAGGAGGCGTATCGGCCGGGGTAATGGGAATGGTGGTGCTGATCTTTGGCGGGCCACTTAGCCTGCTTCCGCTGGTGTTTTTTTTCCTGTTGGGAACCATTGCCGGGAAATTAACGGCGAAAAAGGAAGTGATTTCGGATGCCAAACACGGCAAAGCACGTGACTATCTACAGGTATTCTGCAACGGCGGCATCTTTGCTTTGCTGGCCATTTTCCAGAAAACAAACCCCGACATCATCTGGTTGCTGATGGTCTCCTCAATGGCGATCAGTACTGCAGACACCCTTGCCTCAGAAATAGGCATGTATTTTCGGGGAAAAACGGTGGATATCCTTCGCTGGAGGGTGCAGCCTCCAGGGCTTTCGGGTGGGATAAGCATAGCAGGGACCCTTGGCGGGTTGTTAGGAGCTGCTTTGCTGGCACTACTGGGGGCGCTATTGGCACCGGGAGGATTTAGCCTCGCGGTATTCGGGATCGCTACGCTGACCGGATTTTTCGGCATGATCCTCGATAGCCTGCTGGGGGCTTCGATTCAGGCAAGGTTTAAAAACCCTACCACCGGCCAGCAGTCAGATTTTGCCCGGGAAGGCACCACGCTCGACCACGGCTTTGCCTGGTTGACCAACGACCTCGTTAATTTACTCAGCAATTTTCTGTGTATCCTTTCCGTTTTTGGATTGCTCAAGGGCTTCCAATTCTGAGAGAAAGCATCGTTTCCGATGTGACTATATTAAATCTATTCTTCTAAAGGCTGCCCATTCGGTTAATTTTTCTAATTTTCCCTGGTCAATCAACACCCCCAAAAATATCCATTATGCGCTGGCAAGGACGACAAGGAAGTGACAACGTAGAAGACCGTCGTGGCGGTGGTGGCGGCTTTCCCGGTGGCAAAACCGGGGCGGGCATTGGCATTGGAGGCATTATCATTGCCATTATCGTAGCGTTGATGGGGGGCGATCCGCAGCAGGTGCTCGATCAAATGCAGGACTCGGGCGGCAATGAACAGCCTGCACAGCAGCCGCAATCAGCCCAGGACGATCAGCTGGCGCAGTTTGTGTCGGTGGTTTTGAAAGACAATGAAGACGTATGGGACAAGGTTTTTCGCGAGCAATTGGGCGCCAATTACCGCAAGCCCGTGCTTGTGCTCTACTCCAGCCGTGTACAAACGGCCTGTGGAAATGCCAGCTCGGCTACCGGTCCGTTTTATTGCCCCGGCGATGAAAAGCTCTATATCGACCTGAGTTTTTATCAGGAACTGAGAGATCGGTTCGGCGCTCCTGGCGACTTTGCCATGGCTTATGTCATTGCGCACGAAGTAGGCCACCACGTACAAAAACTGCTGGGTGTAACCGATCAGGTGGACTCCAAGCGGGGACGGGTGAGCGAAGCGCAATACAACAACCTCTCGGTAAGGCTTGAGCTTCAGGCCGATTTTTACGCGGGGGTCTGGACCTACCACGCCCAAAAAATGAAGAATATCCTTGAAGAAGGCGACGTAGAAGAAGCCCTCCGCTGTGCCCAGGCGATCGGCGACGACAACCTTCAGCGCCAGGCACAAGGCTATATCCGGCCCGAAACCTTTACCCACGGCACCTCTGCCCAGCGGGCTACCTGGTTGAAAAAAGGCATGCAAACCGGCGATATGCGCCAGGGAGATACCTTCGCCGCCAGGCAATTGTAGGAGAAAGCCATCGAAAGCCCCTGATTTCCTATGCACTTTTTCGATATCAGCCATACGGCTTTTACGGTATGGGGCTATGAACTAAGCTATGTTGAACTGGTCGGAACGATGTTCGGGCTGGTGTGCGTGTGGTTGGCTGCTCGGGAAAATATCTTTACCTGGCCCACCGGACTCATCAATATCGTGTGCTTTTTCGCGATATTTTTTCAGGTCAGGCTTTACTCCGACATGTTTTTGCAGGTGTTCTTTTTCGCATCAGGCATCTATGGTTGGATTAATTGGGAACGGCAGCGCAAAAACGATCTCCCAATTACGCGCATGACCAACAGCAACAGGGGGTTGATGGCCGTATTTATTTTGGTAGCTACCCTGCTTTTCGGCTACTTCATCCAGCATATTCACCTGATTTTCCCTGCCGTATTTCCTGATCCGGCTGCGTATCCTTATGCCGACTCCTTTATAGCGGTAGCGAGTGTGGTGGCGCAGGTCCTTCTGGCCCGAAGGGTGGTAGAAAACTGGGTGCTATGGGTGCTGGTGGATGCCCTTGCCGTAGGGGTTTATGCCAAAAAGGAAATCCTGTTCATTTCGCTGGAATACGCCCTATTCTTTGTCATTGCCGTGTATGGGTTGATGGCGTGGATAAAAGCGAGTGCAAATAAAAAGGAGACCTCAGGAATCCCGGTTACTTAAGTTTCCTAGCAATCGGAGTGAAAAGGGTAACTTTCCCGATTGCTGGCGATTGATTTTTGTATGGGGAATGTACACCCGGAAAACACCCCTCAGGGTTGATACCTGATTGAAAAGGGAACTAGGTAAATGAATTTTACCTGCATAAAATATCGCCATGATTACCCGCACACTCGGAAGTGCCGATTGAAGACGTAGCCGGCCTTTAAGCCATCACATCTACATCCAGAAAAAAGCCCTTTCCGCTTTGGAGAGGGCTTTTCGATTTTAGCTGAATAATTATCTAACTTGAAATTTCCGCTCAGCTTAATTGACCCTTTCGCATGAAAAACCATATACTCCTTGTCCTGTCATTACTGTTTTTGTCTGCTTGCAAAACGCAGCCTACCCCAGCCCCAGCCGATGCAAGCGCATTTACCTATGCTGAAATCGACATTACGGCCATCCATGCCGCCTATGCCAAGGGCGAGCTGAACGCCGAAAGCCTGACGCAGGCCTATCTGGACCGCATAGCAGCTATTGATCATTCCGGCCCTGAGCTACGGTCAGTCATTGCCCTCAACCCTGATGCCCTTAACATAGCCCGTGAGCTCGACGCAGAATGGAAGGCTGGCAAAAAACGGGGACCGATGCATGGTATTCCCGTTTTGCTCAAAGACAATATCGACACCCACGACCAGATGCCAACCACTGCTGGTTCGCGCGCGCTGGCAGGTTCTATGCCCTTGCAAGACAGCTATTTAGCCCAAAAACTACGCGAAGCAGGCGCCATTATCCTCGGCAAAACCAACCTCAGCGAATGGGCCAATTTTCGGGGCGAGCTCTCCTCCAGCGGTTGGAGCGGCATCGGCGGGCAAACCCTCAATCCCTATGACCTGACCCGCAACCCCTGCGGATCGAGTTCCGGCTCAGGAGTATCGGTGTCTGCCAACCTCACGGTACTGGCCATCGGTACTGAAACCAACGGCTCCATTGTATGTCCCAGCAACAATAACGGCATCGTGGGCATCAAACCCACAGTAGGCCTCATCAGTCGTTCGGGGGTAATTCCGATCTCCTACACGCAGGACACGCCCGGGCCCATGGCGCGCACCGTACGCGACGCCGCCATCTGCCTCGGAGCCTTGACAGGTGTTGACAGTGCAGATGCCAAAACCCTCGCCTCTGCGGGTCATTTATTGAGCGACTATACCCCTTTTCTAAAAGCGGACGGCCTCAAAGGAAAGCGGATTGGATTCTACACCGGGGCCAATGGCACGCATAACGGAGTAGATGCCTTGATGAAAAATGCGGTCGATTACCTGCGTGCGCAGGGTGCGGAAATCATTGAAATCGATAATATCCTCGCACCAGGTACCGACAACCAGTCGTTTGAGGTAATGCTCTACGAATACAAAGATGGGCTGAACCACTACTTTCAGTCGCTGGGGCCAAAGGCAAAAATCAAAAGTCTGGAAGACCTTATTGCCTTTAACCTTCAGGACTCGGTGGAGCTTGATTTTTACGACCAACGCTACCTCGAAATAGCCAACAAGAAAGGGCCACTCACCGAACAGGGTTACCTCGATGCGCTCGAAAAAGCCCGCGCAGGCAGCCAGGACCTGGGTATCGACCGGGTAATGAATCTCCATCGGCTCGACGCCATCGTGGCTCCCACAGGGTCACCCGCCTGGAAGACAGACCACGTCAATGGCGATCATTTTTTGCTGGGCAGCTCCTCCCCCGCCGCCATTTCGGGTTACCCGAGTATCACCGTACCAATGGGGTGGGTTGAAGGACTCCCCGTGGGTATCTCCTTCTTTGGCCGGGCATGGAGCGAACCCCTGCTGATCGAAATCGCTTATGGGTACGAGCAGGGAACGAAGTGGCGGAAAGCACCTGGTTTGTGAATTGGTAATCGCCTGTTAATCAGCCTCTACAGCAAGGCTGGGTATGGAAAACAAAAGCAAGCGCTAACGGTTTAAAATAAGGCTGAAGACTTTGGGGGATCACACTTTTATATATAGGCTTTTTACTATATTTAAACATTGTTTTTGAACTCAGGTATTTTCCTAATGGACTTGTAGCCAACCTGAAACGTTTGTCATTAAACATTTCTCTCCCCATTAAACATTTCCCATGCGTAAAGTCTTACCCCATCTTTTTGTGATGCTGTCCATGGCCTCCATGCTGCATGCACAACCTACCATGATCGGCATCAGCTACCAGAATCAAGGAGCGGTTGCGGTAGTCAGGCGGGATGCAGCCACGGGAACCGTGCTTGATTCGGTGTTGACCAACCAGTCAGCAAGTGTTTCCGGTTCATCCGTCTATGATGCATACAACGGGAATTACTACTTTGATGGATCCCAGAAAATATGCCGCGTGGGGTTTTACCCTGCCAGTTTATCAGAGCTGACCACCAATGGCATCGGCTTCAACACAGAAATTGACATCTCGAATGGCGGCATCTTCTCGGTCAGGTCCAATTATGTGTATAGCCCGCAAGGCGTTTTTATAAGCGTTCTGACTGAAATTGTACGCTACAACATTGCAGACTCAACCGTTACGGTGATGGGAACACTGCCTTCCATCGTGGGATTCTTTAGTGACGCTAATTGTTTTAACTCCAACTCTGGCATTTATTACCTTCTTGGACTTGATTCCTTGGGCCAAACTATATTGATTTCGATCCCAACAAGGACTGTTGGTTTCAACCCAACATTCACTCCGCTTGCCAATTCGCTTGGCAATATTTTTACCCTCGAATATGACAATGGCACCGATGCCATTTACGCCCTCGCCAACGATGGTACCATGACCTCGGATCTAAAGATCCTGCAAATAGATCCGGCAACCGGATCGTGGACTTTAGAGGCTAATCTCCCACAACTTTTAGGATACGTAACGACCACCACGAGCTACGACCAGGCATCGAACAGCATGGTTATGGTGGCGCTGAACACCAATCAGCAATACCAGTTTTACAGCTATTCGACGACTTCCCACTCCCTTACTACAAAAATGCTACCCTCTTCGGGTCAGTACGGTGAGTTAGAATGCGACAATACGGCATTTGCACTCGCCAGGTATGGTTCAGCCACTGCCCTTTCCGATGAAGTTTCAAACACACGGATAAGCCTCTATCCCATTCCGGCTCAAGACTACCTGCAACTGGCAGGCAACGAAATGCCGGTAGCATTGCAAATAATCGACGCAGTTGGGCGCATCACAAGTGTAACCGCCTCAGGGTCAAGCCTCAACGTGAGCCATCTCGCTCCGGGTTGTTACTTTCTGCGCAGCAGCTTTGCCGACGGGCAAACGGTACAATCCAGGTTTGAGAAACAATAGGATTTTAGCTAATCAACATAAACGACCGCTTGGCAAAGGAACAATTCTTCCTTTTCAAGCGGTCGTTGCTATTTGGGTACCATATAGCAAAGCTTACTTTTTCTTTCAATTCAGAACCTAAACTCCTTTCGTGCATGAATCTCGCACATTAAATATTTCCCAAAAAGTGGAATAAAATCATCTGGAAAAACCTGATATTCATACTGTAATTTGTTGTTACAACAGACTAGTTATTATTCAAAGTATGGAAATGCTTCATCATGCAATTAATGCAATTAGTTGGGCGGAAATCCCGGTCATGAATTTCGAGAGAGCAAGGAAATTCTATAGCGAAATTTTTGATTTTGACATGCCGGAAATGCAAATGGGACCTAACAGGATGGGTCTTTTGCGCTACGACCGTGAAAAAGGAGGGATTGGGGCAGCCATTGTTCAGGGAATGGGCTATGTGCCTACCATTTCCGGAATGAAGGTTTACCTCCATGCTGGCAAAGATCTAAAGGTGGTGCTCGATCGTGTGGAGGCTGCCAACGGCAGGATCGTACATCCTAAAACACAAATAGCCCCCGAAATGGGCTTTTTTGCCACCATCGAAGACTCGGAAGGCAACCATGTGAACCTGCATTCAATGGCTTGAAGCCTTAGGCTGATTTTTGCTGGCTTCCGCATGTTTTAGCATCAAACATATGTCCGGGAGGAATGCAGCGGGTAACGCTCCTTTCGCGTAATTCGCAGAATATTTTCTAAACGATGGAAGACCAGTTTGAATCCCTGATACAGGACCTCATGGAAGAAAACTTCGCCTCTGAGGGTGAATTTTTTCCCGAAATTCTGATCGATGCCCTGCGTGCAAGCCTGATCGAAAAATTCGAAGCAGGTGCCATGAAGCCCGCAGGTGTTGGTCCTCGATTTGCCCAACAACAAACCGCCGAAGTACGTGGCGACAAGATTTACTGGATTGAGCGCGAAAGCCAGAACGAGGCCGAAAAGCTGTTTCTCGATCAAATAGAAGCATTTATCGAATACCTCAACCGCACCTGCTACACGGGCATCAACGCCTATGAATTTCACTACGCCCTGTACGAACCCGGCAGTTTTTACCTGCGCCACAGGGACCAGTTCCGCGCCGATCATGGCCGTAAATTTTCAGTTGTCACCTACCTCAACGAAGATTGGGGCGACGAAGACGGGGGGCAATTGGTAATGTACCTCGGCGAAAATGCGCTAAGCCTGGAGCCTGAGGGCGGACGAATCGTATTTTTCAAAAGTGAAGAAATCGAACACGAGGTGCTACCGGCCCAGCGCCCGCGCATGAGCATTACGGGCTGGCTGAAATCTGTTTAGGCTCAATAACGTGAATAGCCGTAGAACAATCCGGTGTGAAACTCTGTAGTAACCGGCTGGCCACCAAGGGTATAGCTTGATTCCGGCATCCAGGTTTGGGGTTGCTTCAACAATACCTGCGCCATAGAAGTGCCACCCAGGCCAAGGGTTCTTTCGAAGAAATAATCGGCGTGAATACCCGCATCAAGGCGAAAGATGGGTTGCTTCTGAAAGCCATTGGTAATTCCGGCAAAGGCTTCATCCGTGCCCTGATATTTCGCCACAGGAAATAGAAAAGCCTGAACACCGGGCGCTACAGAGCCATTTTGCCCGCCGATGGTCCTTCCTCCCTGCCAGTACCAGCCCGGAAAAAAGGAGCCCACAATGCCAAATATCTGCGCCTTTCCGGCCTCATTGTTATAGCTGCGCAATTGCAGGTGCGCACCATAACCCACGGCCAATTCGCCCCTGATGGGAGTAAAGGAATTGAAGCCCAGCGTGGAAACCGAGTTTTTCATTTCAAACACCGAAGCGGTAGGCCAGCGGACTTCGGCCTGCAGGTTGAAAAAGGGACCGCCGGGATAAAAAACATAGCCAAAGCCGATTTCAGAGCCTTTTTCAAGGTTTATTTTCAGCGAAATGGCGTGGTGAAAAATGGACTGAAACCCGATCGGGGTCTGGCCATAGGCATTGATAGACAGGAGCAAAGACAAGGAAAGGATGATACGCTTCATGGGAATGGGGTTGTAGCCTACAAATTAATACCCTTATTCTTTTATCGTTATCCCGAAACCTCCCTATTTTGGAGAGATAACCCTGCCCGATATGCACAAAAAATCCGCTTCTCTGCTTTTAACTATTCTCATGGCTTTCTGGTCCGGCCCGCTTTTTTCCCAAAATAAACTGGAAAAAGCGCTTGAAAAGATCAGTGAACGCCATCAGTTGATGGGAATGTCGGTGGTTACCGTTTGCGAAGGGGAGGTTTTTTCTGCCGTTCAACTAGGCTTACGCGACTACGAGCGCGGGCTGCCGGTAGATGAAAATACAGCTTTCAGGGTCGCTTCGGTATCGAAAGTAATCACTGCTTCGGCATTGATGCTGCTGTATGAGCAGGGCAGATTTGACTTAGACGAGGACGTGAGCCGCTACCTGGGCTTTGAGCTGCGCAACCCGGCCTACCCTACCTTGCCGGTTACCTTCCGCATGTTGCTCTCCCATACCAGCAGCCTGCGCGAGGACAGCCTCTACGATAAATTTTTGGGGGTTGCTTACCGGGATGCGGGTCCTGAAAGTGTAAAAGAATTGGTGGTGCCGAATGGAAAATATTATTCCGCCAATCGCTGGCGACCTGAAAAGCCCGGCACCTATTTTCAGTACAGCAACATCAACTACGGGCTTATCGGCACCCTGATTGAAAGCATCAGTGGAAAACGTTTCGACCAGTTTGTTCGCGATTCGCTCCTTATTCCACTGGGGGGCAGCGGCAGCTTTTCAACAAATGACCTGCCGGACATCAACCAATTGGCCACCCTCTATCGCTACAACCGGGGCTGGGTGCCACAAAGCGACCATTATGCAGGGGTAAACCCTCCGCTCAGAGACCTGACCAACTACCAGCCGGGCACCAATGCTTTTACTTTTGGTCCACAGGGTGGGTTGCGAATCACGGCCAGAGACCTGGCCAAAATCATGCATTTCCACCTCACCGGATTGTCTCCGGAGGGTAAACGCTTACTTTCTGAGGCTACTTTGGCGCTGATGCACCAGCCCTCCTGGACTTTTGATGGCAGCAATGGCGACGATTACCACGGCTTATTTCAAAGCTGGGGGTTGGGCGTCCAGCTTACCTCCAAGGCTCCTTCAAGAGATGCGGTTTGGCCAGATCGGCCCCTCGTGGGCCATTTGGGAGAAGCTTATGGGCTGTTGTCTGGTTTCTTTTTCGACCCGGTAAGTCAAAATGGATTTATTTTCATCACCAATGGCTCAGGAGCGCCTTTTGCTCCCGGCAAAAAACTAGCCTGTTATGAGGTAGAAGAAGAAGTGTTTCAGGCTATCTACCGGTATGGTTACAAAGGATGCAAATCGAAAAAATAAACGCTAAGTAAGATTTACTTTTCAGGTTGCACGCTGCCAAACCATCGACACAACCAGCCCATTCAGCCTCGGCACCAGATTTTTCAGTTGAAAGCCTTTTTCCCTGAAAACCACCTCCCATTCGGGTAAGATGTTCGATTTTAGCCCAACGGTGATCCTGAAAAACAAAAACATCGCAGCAATCAGGGGCTTTTTCCACCAGGCTCCTCCCCCTTTGTGTGCAGAAAAATCCGCCAGGAGCCATTTGCCTTCTTTCGAAAGACAATCGTTCAGCACGGCCATTACTTCTTTCAATCGATTGGGAGGAAAAACATCGAGAAAAAAGGCCGTTAGCACATGGTCGAAAATGCCTAAGCCTTGCGCGCTGGTTTCTGTACCGAGTACCCAGGTCATGGCCGGATGATCAGGAACGCGTTTTTGGGCCAAATGGAACATCCTAGCTGAGGCTTCGATGTACACCACTTCTCTGGGATTTCGCTTCAGCAAAGCAGGCAATCCGCGACCGGAGCCTCCGCCGATTACCAGCAACCGATCGCCCGGGCGGATTTCAGCATGCAGCACTTCTTCTGCTTTCAACAATTGGTTGCCGTAAACCAACCGAACCAGCAGATCATAAAACGGAGCCACCCGATCAAAATCTCCGTCGGATTTTCGCCGTCTATTTTCGGTTTTTAGTTGATCACCCACAACAAAAAGGGCATCAGAAACACAAAATCGCCCCAGATCCGGTAACGGCTTCTTTCCGAGAACCATTCAGGGGCAAAATAGATCCCGGAAAGTATGCCCAGCATCGAGAGCAGTACCAGTTCCATCGAAAGTGCCTTTCCGGCCATCCTGTCGGTAGCGAGCAGGACCAGGGCAAGTGCCAGGCAAACTGCCTGAATGAGGGCCAGCAGTTTTCTGGCGGAGGGTTTACCAATGGCCCGCACATACGAGGTATGCCCCGCAGCTTCATCTTCGTGGTATTCAAACCAGGCAAAAAGCAGCAGGTTGGTGAGCGCGAGCAGGAAAAACTGCATAAAGGGAATGAGGGAAAAAAGCGAAAAATCATTGCCTGCCATGGTCCACGGTCCCGCCCAAACCCCTGCGGCGTAGATCAGGGCCACCCCCAGTTCTTTGGCCAGCCACCGAGAGGTACGTGCCCCGATGAGCCATACCAGAAAAAAATGGGCTGCCGTAAATCCGCCCAACACCAGGCCAAACAACTGGATTTTATAAGGAAGCCACCCCAGTGCCAGCACAGCACACACGACAGCGGCTAACAACCACAGGACAAAAATGGGCACCAGGTATTCTCCATGAAAAAGGTGTCGCGGGGTATTGGCTTTTTTACCGAGTCGGTAGGCATCCAGCAAATGATCGGCTGTATATATCACCCAAACAGCCAGCGGCAACACCAGGTACCAGGCCCAGGGCATTTCGACCTCGTACCACCAAGCCGCCAAACAGCCCGAAGCGAGTGCTCCCGCAGCTATGTCGAGGCTCAGCACTTGTATGCGTCGGTACCAGGTGTGCATTGGGTCAATTAATATTTTTGGACGCTGCGAGGGCAAGTGCCCATAACTCGGATACGGTATTCCGGTAGCCCGTTGGTACCCAGTGGGGCTCCAGTTCGGCAAGTGGCTCGAGCACAAAGGTACGCTCGGGATAAAAAGGATGGGGCAAAGTCAGACGTTCGCCCAAGTGGATTTCGCGGTTAAATTCCAGAATATCGAGGTCAATTACCCGCGGGCCCCATTTTTCTGTCCTGATGCGTCCCATGTCGTTTTCGATTTTTTGAAGAATATCAAGCAAATCGGGGGCTGAGCCTGTAAAATCTATTTCACAAACGGCATTGATAAATGAAGGTTGCTCAATCAGGCCCCAGGGAGGGGTTTCCACCATCGATGAAATACGCCGTATGACGCATCCATATGCCTGAAGCTGATGGAGCGATTGCTGTATGTGCTGGTCCCGGTTACCGAGGTTCGAACCTAATCCTATAAAAATCACGCTGCTCGTGGTCGAAGTTTCGGAGCAATATACAGGCTTTTCGATCGGGTTGGAAGAACCCCTACCCCCAAAGGAAAAGCATCTCCGTATATTGAAAGCCTGATATATCGGCTTTAATCCCACTCCATGAATTTTTTCAAAGTTTTTTTGGCCAGCCTCCTTGCCGTAATTGCTGCTGGCCTGATCGGTTTATTTGTGCTCATAGGCGGAATTGGCGCCATAGCCAGCTCGGGTAGCGAGCCATCCTTACCCTCAAACGCAATTTTGTACCTCAAAATGGACATGGAAGTGGTTGATCACTACTCCAGCGAACCCCTTCCTTTTGCCGGTGCCGACCTGCCGTTTGGCAACATGAATAAAATTGGCCTGTATGAACTGGTCAATAAAATAAACCAGGCACGTGATGACGACCGCATCAAAGGCATTTACCTCGAAACCGTAGGACAAGCGCCCGCAGGCTGGTCTTCGCTGCAAACGATCCGCGAAGCACTCGGAGAATTTCGCGCTAAAGGAAAATTTATCTATACCTGGGCCCCTGTTTACAACGAAGCCACCTACTACCTGGCAAGCGTGGCCGACTCCGTATTTATGCCAACAGAAGGCGACATGGAGTTTAACGGACTGGGATTAAACCCTTATTTTGTGCTGGGATTGTTGGAAAAACTGGACATCAAGCCCCGAATTTTCCGCGTAGGCGAATTCAAAAGTGCCGGGGAAATGTTTACCCGCAAAGACCTCAGCCCCGAAAACCGCGAGCAGGTTACCGCCTACCTCAACACTTTCTGGCAGGTATTTTTGCAGGAAGTATCCGAATCGCGCAGCATACCCAAACAAACCCTCGATCAAATGGCCGAAACCTTTGTTACCGGTAGTGGCCGAGATGCACTTGCAGTCGGACTGGTGGATCGGCTGGTAGATGAAACAGAGGTCGGATTCAGCCTTCGGGAAAAAATCGGCATCGGCCAGGACGCCCAAATACCCTGGGTAACCTACGATTCCTGGTTCAAAGTTCCTGAAAAAGTAAAATCAACTTCTACGGATAAAATCGCAGTCATCTTTGCCGAAGGGGACATTGTGGGTGGAAAAGGCGGCGACGACCAGATAGGCATGGAAACCTTTACTGGTCTGCTGCGCAAGGTGCGGAAAGACAAATCGATCAAAGCCGTGGTGCTACGCATCAACAGCGGAGGCGGCGACGCCCTTGCTTCGGAGCTGATAGCCAACGAAGTACGCCGAACCAATGCCGAAAAACCCGTGGTGGTATCCATGGGCGATGTGGCTGCGTCAGGTGGTTATTACATTGCCATGCCTTCGCGCAGGGTTTTTGCCCACGAAAACACCATCACAGGAAGCATCGGGGTCATTGGGCTGCAATTTGGCACCGCGGGATTTTTTACCGGAAAAATGGGCATCAGCTTCGACGAAGTAACAACCCACTCCCACGCCAACCTCGGCAACCCCAACAAGGAGCTCACAGAAGCCGATCGCGCCATTATCCAAAAGCAGGTGGAACGGGTGTATGGCCGGTTTTTGCAGGTAGTGCGGGACGGAAGGCAATTCAAGGATACGCTCGAAGTGGATCGTCTGGCCAGGGGAAGGGTGTGGTCGGGGAAAGACGCCCTGGACCGCCACCTGGTAGATGAAATAGGTACCCTCGAAGATGCCATCTCTTATGCGGCCAAAGAGGCAGGAATCAAAGACTACCGGATGCTCAGCTACCCCAAAAAGCTAAACCCGCTGGAGCGCATCTTAGCTGATTTCACCCAAACACGCATGAGCCTTTCGGTTGATGACCCGCTCTACACCGAATGGCAGTACCTCCGCAAGATCCGCAGTGCATTTCCGGGATCGGGGATGTACACCCGCATCGAGTGGATGCCTGAAATCCGATAAAGATTAAGCCTCTTCGGAAAAGCCGAATTTCCCCCGCAAAGGCACAAAACGGTAAGCATCCAGCATCTCGGTCTGGTACTCCTGGCCTGAAAGGCGGGTGATGACGTGCATGCGCTGATTTTTCAGGGTGCCGATGGGCAGGACCATTTTTCCGCCAATTTCGAGTTGCTGAAGCAATGCCGGAGGCGCTTTGGGGCAGGCAGCCGTGACGAGTATGCGCTCGTAGGACTGGTACTGCGCCCATCCTTCGGAGCCGTCTCCATGGCGGAGGAAAACATCGTAGCCCAGGTCTTCGAGTTTTTCTTTGGCCCGAAGGTAAAGGACCCGGTGTATTTCTACAGAAAAAACCCGCATGCCCATTTCAGCCAAAACCGCTGCCTGATAACCCGATCCGGTGCCTATTTCCAGCACCTTCATTTTTGGTTTCAGGTTGAGTAACTCCGTTTGAGAAGCAACCGTAAAAGGTTGGCTGATGGTTTGATTTTCCAGAATCGGAAGCGGTTTGTCGAGGTAGGCCTCGTCGTCAAAAGCCCCATCCACAAAAAAATGCCGGGGCACTTTGCCAATGGCTGCCAGCACCGCCAGTTGGGTAATGCCTTTTTCTTCGAGCTCTTTTACCAGCCTTTCCCGCTTGCCCCTGTGTCGGATATTGTCAACCAAAATGTTTGCTTTTCTATTTCACGCAAATTAAGGGCTTCCTGCTTGCTGAAATGAATTGGTTTCAGAGTTTTTTCTCTAAAACTTTTCATTGTGTTCCCGGTTCTGATGGAACCTCTTAATTTTGTACTTTCCTTTTTCCCAGGTAAATCAGAAATGAATCAAGATAACTTTCTTCGCCGCCATTTGGGTCCGGATGAGACCGAAATAGCTGAAATGCTGGATACCATTGGCGCCTCTTCGATTGAGGAGCTTGTTGATCAGACGGTACCTGCGGGAATTCGCCTCCGCGAGCCCCTTCCGCACTTCGAACCCATGAGCGAATACAGCTACCTGCGCTACCTGAGAGGCATCGCAAGTCAGAATAAAGTGTTCCGGTCATATCTGGGACTCGGATTTTATGGCACCATTACGCCATCGGTGATTCAGCGGAATATCTTTGAAAATCCGGGATGGTACACCCAGTACACCCCTTATCAGGCTGAAATTGCCCAGGGCCGCCTCGAAGCCCTGCTCAATTACCAAACGATGATTTCGGATCTGACCGGCATGCCCGTTGCCAATGCCTCGTTGCTTGACGAGCCAACCGCAGCAGCAGAGGCCATGGCCCTTGCGTGGAACCGTTTCAAAAAAGGCGTAAAAGGCGAACCCGGTGTATTGCTGGTTTCAGATAACATGTTTCCGCAAACCCTGGCCGTGTTGCAAACCCGAGCCAAGGGATTAGGCTTGGTAGTGAAGGTGATGCCCGAATCGGAATTTACGATCGGCCCGAATGTATTCGCTGCCATGGTGCAATACCCCGACGTAAACGGAACTGTAGGTGACTACCAGGACCTTGCCGACGAATTGCACGCCCACGATGCCTACCTGCTGGTCGCTTCTGACCTGATGGCTCTGGCTACCCTGCACCACCCAGCCGCTTTCGGTGCAGATGTGGTATTTGGTTCCGCCCAGCGCTTCGGCGTTCCGATGGGTTTTGGTGGGCCGCACGCAGCCTTTTTCGCTAGCCGCGAAGAAAACCTGCGCCTGTTGCCAGGCCGTATTATCGGCGTTTCGATAGATGCGCACGGCAACCGCGCCCTGCGTATGGCGTTGCAAACCCGTGAGCAGCACATTCGCCGCGACAAAGCAACCTCCAATATCTGTACTGCCCAGGCCCTCCTCGCCATCATGGCCGGGATGTATGCCGTTTACCACGGTCCCAGCGGTATCCGCGCCATCTCAGCTGGCATTCATCACCAGGCCGCCCGCCTCGATGCAGCCCTTGCTCTTATGGGCCTGAAGCGGGTAAATGCGACCTTTTACGATACCCTGACTTACGAGCTTTCTTCAGAAGCTACGGTAACTGCTGTGGCAGAAGCTGCCCGTTCGTTAGAGATTAACCTCCGGGAAAATGGCAAACACATCGGGGTAGCTGTGGACGAAACCATGGACGACAACGACCTGAGCGAAGTGGTTACTGCTTTTGCCAAAGGATTGGGTATTTCCGCCGCCGCTATTCCAGCCAAGGTGGAAGCCAAAGGATACCCCGAGCACCTGCGCCGCGTGGCTCCCTTCCTCACCCATCCGGTTTTTAGCTCCTACCACTCCGAAACCGCCATGATGCGGTACATCCGCTCGTTGGAAGGCAAAGACCTGGCCCTGAATATGGCCATGATCCCACTCGGCAGTTGCACCATGAAACTGAACGCAGCCACCGAGCTGATGCCCCTCAGCTGGCCCGAATTTGCCCATATCCACCCTTTTGCGCCCGTTGATCAGACAAAAGGCTACCTCGACATTATCGAAAAGCTCGGTCTTCGCCTGTGTGAAATTACCGGTTTCCATGGCGTTTCTTTTCAGCCAAACTCAGGCGCACAAGGCGAATACGCCGGCTTGATGGTCATTCAGGCTTACCACGAAAGCCGCGGCGACCATCACCGCAAAACGGCGCTGATTCCTGCTTCTGCCCATGGCACCAACCCTGCCAGTGCCGTAATGGCCGGTATGCAGGTGGTGGTCGTTAAAACCGACGAACTCGGCAACATCGACATTCTGGACCTGGAAGAAAAAGCAGAAAAATTTAAGGATACGCTTTCCTGCCTCATGATCACCTACCCTTCTACCTTCGGGGTATTTGAAGAAGGAGTGGCCCATATCTGCGAAGTTATCCATTCACAAGGCGGGCAGGTGTACATGGATGGAGCAAATATGAACGCCCAGGTAGGCCTCACCAGCCCTGGCCGTATCGGTGCCGACGTTTGTCACCTCAATCTTCACAAGACCTTTGCCATTCCTCATGGAGGCGGCGGTCCCGGCATGGGGCCTATTTGTGTTGCTGAACACCTCACGCCATTTCTCCCAAGCCACCCGCTGGCTGAAACGACCCATGCACATCCGATCAGCGCGGTATCCGGCACCCCATTTGGTTCGCCGAGCATCCTGCTTATTTCTTACGGATACATTCGCCTGCTGGGAAGTGAAGGCTTACGCCGGGCAACCGAAGTGGCCATCCTGAATGCAAATTACCTTAAAACCCGCCTGGAAGGATTCTATCCGGTGGTTTTCCAGGGCAGCAACAAACGGGTAGCCCACGAATTTATCCTCGACATGCGCAGCTTTAAGTCGGGCTTTGGCCTGGAGGTGGACGACATCACCAAGCGCTTGATCGACTATGGTTTCCATGCTCCTACCGTTTCGTGGCCTGTACCCGGTACGATCATGATCGAACCAACCGAAAGCGAACCCAAGCAGGAGCTCGATCGCTTTGTAGATGCCATGATCGCGATCCGCAACGAAATTCAGGAGGTGATAGACGGAACAGCTGACCTGGAAGACAATGTGCTGCGCAATTCTCCGCACACCCAGGCGGTGATTACTGCCGACAGCTGGACCCATGCTTACGGTCGCGAAAAGGCTGCTTTCCCGGTTGCTTCGTTGCGTGCCCAGAAATTCTGGCCAACGGTAGCCCGGGTCAACAATACCTACGGAGATCGGAATATCGTGTGCGTTTGCCCACCTATGGAGGCCTACGCCTGACCTACTACTGATTTTTGAATAAAAAGCCTGCTGAAAGTTGACGGTACTATATGTGCCGTACGCTTTCAGCAGTTTCTTTTAGGTGTGTTGCTATGCTCAGGTCGTTGCCGACCGGAAGTCGGGGCTACGCGTCGGCGGTACAACTAAAGCCATTGATGCATCACATTCAAACCCGTAACAATCAGATTTTCAATGAGTTGTGCGGGATTATTAGCGAATTCCCCGGTTTTGCGGTTGGCGAGGATGGTGGAGATGGCAGCAGGCTGGTGGCCCAAGGCCTGGCCCAGTCCAAATATGGCGGAGGTTTCCATTTCCATATTCAATATCCGGCAGTCATCGAAGGAGAAGTGCTGAAACCGATCCGGTAAACCCGGATAACGAAGCGGCACTCGCCCCAACGAACGGCCCTGAGGGCCATAAAACCCGGAAGCGGTAAAGGTGATCCCAACCTGTACTTCCTCAGGCAAATACTGCTCGAATCTACGGTCGCCCATTGCGCCGTACCAGCCAGCGGGGTGATCGGGAAAATAGCTCCGAAATTCACGCTGCAGGTCTTCGATGGTCTGATTTTCAGTAACGTTGTAATACTGGAGCAAACCGTCGCCTCCAATGGCGTATCGGCTGCTGACAAGGGTGCCTACCGGAACTTCGGCTTGCATACCGCCACAGGTGCCCAAGCGAAGGATTTTGAGGCTTACCGGCTTTTCTTTGAGCTTGCGGGTTTCAAAATCAATATTGAACAAAGCATCTACTTCGTTCATCACGATGTCGATGTTGTCGGTGCCGATGCCGGTAGAGATCACGGAGATCCTTTCCCCTTCGTACATGCCGGTAGCCGTGATAAACTCCCGTTTTTGACGGCTGAGCTCAACCCTGGAGAAATACTGGCTGATGAGGTTAACCCTTCCCGGATCACCTACAAAGATGATTTTCTCAGCCAGGTCTCCAGGTTTTAAATCGAGGTGATAAATGGACTGAGAAGCATTTATGATAAGTTCGGTCTGTAACATGGTCTTGCGATTTATCGGTTGCCCTACTTGCTGGCAGATAACCCATTTACGCAATTTACCCAACCCGGGGCTACTGAACAGATCATTTGTTGCAGAAAGCGATGACAATCGTCACTGATTATTTATCCCTGAGATCAAATTTGACCTGCAACTATTCCTGATTCAGGCTTTATTCTATATATCTAAGATCTCGTTTCGAGAAAAAACGGGTAAAACAATCTCCAAATCTGGATAATTCCTTTCCTCATATAATATTCCTGAAAAAACCATATTTGGAAACAGAAAGCTCTTTGATTCCGTTTTATTCCATCGGCAACCTCCGGTAACTGCGTGCGTTATAAGATGACACTTGTATTTTCTAGCTGAAAACTGAATGAAGGAGTCATTGGCCACTAAGTAAGTGCGATAGAAACACAAATTCTTACAAGATTAGCCCGATAAGCTGTACCTTCAGTAAACACAGGAAACAATAAAGCCGTACTTTTGCGTATTGCATGAGGGGTTACCTCTTGCGGTATCGAAACGGGAATTGTAACTTTGCCCGCTTTTAGCAGTCTAAATATTTTGGCCCCTGGCCGTTATCATTCATTTGAGCTCCGTCCATGAGACAACTGAAAATCAGTAAGCAGATCACCAACCGCGAGTCGCAATCGCTGGATAAGTACCTTCAGGAAATCGGGAAGGTGGAACTGCTTACCCCTGATGAAGAAGTAGAACTTGCCCGTCGTATTAAGCAAGGTGACCAGATAGCCCTCGAAAAGCTAACCAAGGCCAACCTCCGCTTCGTGGTTTCTGTGGCGAAACAATACCAAAACCAGGGTCTGTCCCTTGGCGATCTTATCAACGAAGGCAACCTTGGCCTCATCAAAGCCGCCAAACGCTTCGATGAAACCCGGGGTTTTAAATTCATCTCCTACGCTGTATGGTGGATTCGCCAGAGCATCCTCCAGGCACTGGCCGAGCAATCACGTATTGTTCGTCTGCCGCTCAACCGCGTGGGTGCCCTGAACAAAATCGGCAAAGCATTCTCTCAGCTTGAGCAAAAGTACGAACGCGAACCTTCACCCGAAGAGCTCTCCGAAATTCTCGAAAACATGAGCGAGGACGAAATTGCCGATACCCTCAAGATCTCAGGCCGCCACGTATCGGTTGATGCTCCTTTCGTACAGGGCGAAGAAAACCGCCTGCTCGACGTACTGGAGAACGATTCAGAGCCACGGCCCGACCATGAGCTCATGAACGAATCGCTGAGTCGCGAAGTAGAGCGTGCCCTCAGCACCCTTACCCAGCGTGAGGCGGAAGTTATTCGCTTGTATTTTGGTATCGGGGTGGAGCATTCGTTGACCCTCGAAGAGATTGGCGAGAAATTCGACCTTACCCGCGAACGTGTTCGCCAGATCAAGGAAAAAGCCATCCGCCGCCTGCGCCATACTTCGCGCAGCAAAGGATTGAAAATGTACCTCGGATGATTTTCGAATAGCATACAAAAAAAGCCGGCTCCTGCGAGTCGGCTTTTTTTGTGGAAGATCTCCTATTTCAGTAAGGCAATCTGGCCGATATGGTATAGGTCGTGCTGAATAAGGCCTTCGACCATTTCCCGGAGGGCAAAATTGCGGTTGGGAAGCTGGGCATCCATTTGTTCCTCGGAGATGATACTGAGCAAGCGCAGGATTTCGGCCTGAGACGCCGCTGTTTCAGCAAGCAATCGGGAATAATCCGCTTCCGAAAAAACGGGCTCCGGTTTCCAGTCCTCCTCCGAATCTACCACGAGTTGGCTTTCCATGTCGCCTTGCATCCGCTTGATAACGATGCTCCGCCAAGCCAAAAGGTGTTCCCAAATCTGACCCAAAGAATGTCCACTGGCAGCTTTTTGGTTTAATCCCTCAGGATTTACCTTTCTCAAAATGGCCATCAACGAAAGCCCGTACCAGGGATCGCCGTCGAAAATGCGCTCGAACTGCGTTTTGATCTCAACGAGTGTCATGGCTTACTTGTGCTGGCTGAATAACCAATCGTAAATGAAAGGGTTGGCATCGAAGGCAAATTCCCAGCTGTTGTGTTTTACGCCTTCAAATTCGGTGTAAACCGGGTTGCCGCCAACCATCCGCAGAGCTTTGATCATGTCGCGTGAACCAGCCGGAGGAACCACGTTGTCGTCGGCTCCGTGAAAAGCCCAGATCGGAATATTTTTGATTTTGGCGGCAGAGGCAGGAATACCTACCCCGCAGATTGGAACGCCGGCGGCAAATCGATCCGGGAAGTTGTTGAGCATGTCCCAGGTGCCGATTCCGCCCATCGAAAGCCCCACGACATAAACCCGGTTAGGATCGCCGTTGTGGTTGGCAATGAGGTCGTCAATAACGGCCATCATGTTTTGTTGGATATGGGGAACAGGTTTGTCCTGGTATTCAAATTCGCCTTTTTTGTTGCGGTACCAGGCTGTCCATTGTTGGTTTCCGGGGCATTGCGGAGCAATGACATAGGCTGGGTATTGGGCGCGGATGTCTCGGGAAACAAAGCGGGGCATCACGTGTGCCAGTTGTGCCTCGTTGTCGTGGCCCCTTTCGCCGGAACCATGCAGGAAAAGAACAATGGGGTATTTGTTGCCGGGAGCAACTTGCTCGGGGCTCAGCAGGCGGTAAAACAGGGTATCGCCTTTGGCTGGCGTAAAGGCCATGGGTTGGAAGGCATTGTACAATTGTGCCTGAACAAAAGACGGGAGCAGCATGACCAACCAGACGAAAATCCGGATAGCAGGTTTCGGGGTGTTTAACATATCGGGGCTTTATTGATAAGCGAAGGCCGCCAGGGTATCCGGCGACACATTCAAATTAAACACTCCTCCCCCACTTTCGCCAGAGAATAGCGGCTTAACCCCCGTTTATTCTTCCAAAAACCAGGTCATGCGAAAAGCAAAATTGCTGAAGTTGTCGAGGCGTGGAGTGCTGAATGAGCCTCCCTGCAATTCGAGCACCGTGAGGTCGGCGTTGAGGTCAAAGGGAATCTTTCCTTTTGAAAGGTCGTGCAACGGAATACGGGTGCCGAATCCATAAGTAAAATCAGTTTCCCTGCTGCGGTTGATTTCAGGTAAACCCAAGGCGTCTTGCGAAAGGGTAAAAGCCCCCACCCTGCCGAAAATGAGGTTTTTCCAGCCTACTTCGGCTCCCCAGCGATAGGCCGTGGCATATTCGTAGGTGAAAACATTCTGGTATTCAGCCTGGGTAAGGAAGCTCCAACCCGTATTTTTAAAGTCGGCGTGATAAGAAATACCCGCCCTGAAAAAAGATGGGGTTGGGGAATAAGCCGTATCCCCTGCGATCGAAAAATCCATAATGCCCCGGGTGAAATTGGTAACAGAGGCCCCGAACTGTAGTTTTTGCTCCATCTTCTCATTGGAAGGTAGCTCCAGGGCATAGAGCAGACCGACGTCAAAATTCATGACATTTCCTTTGAGGTCTGCTCTGTCCCTGCGGCGAAGTTGATGCACCCCGGCTCCAATATGCAGGTTTTTGACGGGCGTGGCAGCTAACGTCAATCCAAAGTCTGTGTCGCGTGGTTTATCCAGGGGGTAATAATTGCCATTTACATTGATATCGAAAGTAGTTTCCCCTACAGCTTCCTGCCTGAAAGTAACAGCTGCATTGAGGTACTCATTCAACCGATAGGAGCCGCCCAGGTAGTGGTATCGGCAATTGGAGAGCGCATAAAAAGGGGTGGCTTCGCTGAATTCGGTATGCAAGCCCTGAAGAGAGCCGATGGCCGCGGGATTGTAGAAAATGGAACCTACCGCTCCGCCCACCGATACATCGGCATTGCCCATGGCCATGGCCCGTGCGCTGGGCAGCAATCCGAAATAATATTCTGCCAAAACATTGGTTCCATAATCGCGGCTGCGCTGCGAAAAGGCCGTCGCAGGAATGAGAGAGAGCAGCGTTAAAGAGAGGATGAGTCTTTTCATGAGGGGTTATTTGTTAGTTTTTGGGCCAAACTCCTCTCATAACAGACTGATAATCAAGGGTTGGAGCCAAACTTCAATTCATCCTTAATTTCGCAGAGAATATTCGCAATATCAATACCGAGATCACGGTATTCGGGAGCCACCAACAAGCCCGGAAAATAAAAGGCGAGTTGTTCGTCCTGAATAAAAACCACCCCGGCAGGTATTTTCTTAAAAAGGGTATGCAGGTTGATTTTGAGGTCGTCGGAAAGGATTAGCCCGTTAAACAACAGATCATTGCTGGAAAGCTCCAAACCCGGCAGCACCTGTCCGATTCGTACGGGCCTGTCGGGAATGCCCAGCTTATCGAAAGCCGGGAAATCAGCCGATGGCTTGGCCACCCGCCATCCTTTGCGCATGGGATTTACCATCGGAATCCGGAACCGAACCACCTGTTGTCCTTTTTTTGAGGGAGGATTTGAAAGAACAGCGGCCTCAATGGTGAGTTTATAGCCGTTGTATTCGCCAAAAATCCGAAAATCATCTTCCCGGGCGTAGGCTATTTTCATTCCCAGGTCTTTGGCGAGACCGTAATGTAAAGCGTTTCGCACCCGAAATCGGCGGTGTCGGAAAAACCCTATCGCGATGGAGGAAAGGCTGATGAAGAAAAAGACAAGGAGAAACCAATTGGACATATTCAGGCGCAGCGTTTCGCAAAAGTAGGGAAACTTAACGTAGGCTGCGGTCCATATCGCGGCGTACATCGCGTTCTTTTATGCTGTCGCGCTTGTCGTGGAGTTTTTTGCCTTTGGCAAGGGCGACATCGAGCTTGGCCAGGTTGCGCTCGCTGAAGTACAGCTTAACGGGTACAATGGTATAGCCCTGAATTTCCATCCCTTTGCGGAGGGTGCGGATTTCTTTTTTCTTCAAAAGCAATTTACGCACCCGCACAGGATCGTGGTTGGTGTAGGTGCCCATGGCGTATTCGGGGATATTCATCCCTCGGATAAATACCTCGTCGTTGTCGATAAAGCAATAAGCCTCCTGCAAGCTGGCCTTGCCTGCACGCAGCGATTTTACCTCGGTGCCGGTAAGCATCAGGCCGGCAGAAAACATCTGCTCAATGTGGTATTCGAATCCGGCTTTACGGTTATGAACAACCGTGTCGCCCTTTCCTTTAAGGCTCATACTTTTAAAAACTAACGAACTGGTGGGTACGCAGTGCCGATTACAAGGTTCCAAGATACATCCGGAACCGCTTTTCATCAACAATTTTTTGTACCTGAACCCCTTTTGCTATCAGCCGGGTGCCCGCATGAGCGGTAAAGGCGCACACGACATCGCGACCCAAAACCCGCTGCAATGCAGCCTCAAACCGAACAGCACTTCCTACTAAAGCCGGCGAAACGTGATCCACGGAAACGTGCACCCCTACTCCTTCTTCGCCCGGCTCCAGCATGTCCAGCACAAAAAGCCTGCACGTCCATTCTGCATCACGGGTGAGGGCAAAAGTGCTGTACACGCTGTGCACTTCTTTCCCATGAAAAGTAGCGGTATCCTCAGGTTTTACTATTGTTTCGAATACCTTTTTGTCGCCGGGGCTGAAAGGCTGCTTCATGCCATCGGGTTGTTGGCAGGGGCTTTTGGAAGAAACATGAGGAGATTTTCCGCTACCGGACCACTCATGACCACTTGACGTTTGTTTACTTCCAGCACCAGCGATTCATCAAATGCCAGGCGTTCAACAAGCGTAACCTGCGCTCCCAGGCCAATGCCGATGCGGTCGAGGTATTGCAAAAAATCGGTTTCAGAAGAGCGTACACGCACCAATTGAGCGGTAGTTCCGGCGGGTAATTCGCTGAGGAGCTGGGTATCGAGCAATTCTATTTTTCCGTCTTCGGAAGGAATGGGGTCGCCATGTGGGTCAAATTTCGGAAAACCGAGAAACTCGTCGATGCGCTGGATGAGCTCGTCAGACTCCACATGCTCGAGTTGTTCGGCAACATCGTGCACATGGTCCCAGGAAAAGCGCAATTTTTCTACCAAAAAAACCTCCCATAAACGGTGCTTGCGGATAATCTGCAGCGCTACCCTTTCGCCATCAGCGGTGAGGGAAGCGCCCTTGTAAGGAGTGTAGTCAACCAGCTTTTCATCGCAGAGTTTTTTGAGCATATCGGTAACCGAAGCGGCACTGGTTCCGAGGTGTTGCGCGATGGTATTGGTAGATACGGGCTGGTCGTCCTGCGTAAAGCGGAGGATCGTTTTGAGGTAATTTTCAACCGTTTCGGTGTATCGCTTCATGCGGGGGTTGATCTTCCGGGTTTTAATTTTTGAACAATACGCAAAAATGGCAGTCACGAACGTTAAATAAAAATCGACGGGTTAGGGCGTTTTCTTCACGTGCTTACTTTTTACCCAGCGAAACCCGTATTTCTTTCGTTTCTTTTCCCGAAGATTAACCATTCAAACGGCTGATAATCCTAAAATTAGGGTCTTTCCGCACAAGATTGATTAATTTCAACTGCCCAACTGCTGACTTCCTTTTCATGAAAAATCGTGTACACCTCCTGTTATTGCTTATTGCAGGCTTTACTCCCTTGGTGTCTGTAGCCCAGCTAGCCTCCGGCGACGCCGTGTTTGTACGCAACGAGGGGCAGTGGGAGTCCAATATCCAGTACCGGACTCCTTTAAATGGCGGGTTCCTTTTCTTTGAAAATGAGGCAGTTACGTGGCATTTGTTCGATATGCCCTCGCGCCATGTTCACGCACACGAGGCGCAGGTTCCTGCGTTGCCGGAGGAGGTGCCGCACCACGCTTTCCGCGTTCATTTTGAAGGAGCTCAACCTTCAGCACTGGTTCCTACAGGCGAACATGCCGAATACCACAATTATTTTATAGGAAACGACCCGGCCAAATGGGCAGGTGGGGTAAAACTGTTCTCCGAAATTACCTATGAAAACCTCTATCCGGGCATTCAGGCGCACTACTACGGATATGGCGATGCCCTGAAATACGACTTTATCGTGGCACCTATGGCCGACCCCAGCCAGATAGCTTTGCGCTTTGAGGGAGCCGATAAAATAGAAATTAACCGCGATACCCTGAAAATTTTTACCTCTCTGGGTATCATTCGGGAACTACCTCCAGTGGCTTATCAGGTGACAGCCTCGGGGAAAAACAAGGTGGATTGTCACTTTCGCCTGAAGGGAAATACGGTTACTTTTCAATTAGGAGCTGCCTATGACCCCGGTTTGGAACTCATCATTGATCCCACGTTGATCTTTTCTACGCACACCGGATCAACCAGCGACAACTGGGGATTTACAGCCACCTACGACCAGGCCGGAAATGCCTATGCAGGCGGTATTCAGTGGGGACCAACCACAGGAAGCGGCTATCCGATAACGACTGGCGCTTTCAGAACAACCTATGCTGGCGGACAATCGGACATTACCCTTACCAAGTTTAATACCACAGGTTCAGCGCTCATTTACTCCACCTATCTGGGCGGATCCAACTACGAACAACCGCATAGCCTGGTGGTAAACTCCAACGATGAATTGATCGTGATGGGTCGTACCAACTCCACCAACTACCCTACTACTGTTGGGGCTTATGACCAAACAGAGAACGGGGGGTATGATATTTATGTAACCAAATTCAGCCCAAACGGAACTTCGCTTGTAGGCTCAACCTTTATCGGAGGTATAGGTGATGATGGTGTAAACGGAAACACCGATTTTGCCACCTTTACCAATACAGAGTACAACTACGGCGACGACGCCCGGGGCGAGGTGATCGTCGATGACCAAAACCAGGTATATGTTGCTGCTCCTACTTTTTCGGCCAACTTCCCGGTAACGGCAGGCGCCTTCAAAACCATCAAAAACGGTGCGGCGCAGGATGGGTGTATTTTCAAAATGAATGCCGACCTCACAGGCCTTGTGTGGAGTTCGTTTTTTGGGGGAACAGGAGAAGACGCCATCCACGGCCTCGAAATCGATGCGCAAAACAATGTATATGTCACCGGAGGAACCACCAGCAGCGGATTGCCCACCACGCCGGGAGCGGTCCAGGCCAACCTCTCCGGGGGAGCCGATGGATTTATTGCTAAAATAAACCCCACCGGCAGCGCTATCCTGGCCTGTACCTATGTCGGCACCACCGCCTACGACCAATCGTACCTCATTCAGCTCGACAAAAACCAGAATATCTACGTTACCGGTCAATCTGAAGGCAATATCCCGATTGTAAACCCGCCTGCTGGCCCTGTTTACCGCAATGCAAGTTCGCGGCAGTTTATCCGAAAGTACAACAATAGCCTGAGCACAGTGTTGCTCTCGACGGTATTTGGATCCGGGAATACGGCTCACCCCAACATTTCGCCAACGGCCTTCCTGGTAGATCGCTGCGACAATATTTACGTAACCGGCTGGGGAGGAAAAACGATCGAAAACTACGTCAGCAGCACCACAGGCATGCCCTTAACGGCCAATGCCCTGCAATCGAATACCGATGGGAGCGATTTTCACCTGATAGTCCTTAGCCGCGATGCCCAAACCCTGGTGTATGGCAGCTACCTCGGAGGCATTGACAACAACCCCCTATCCTTTGCCGGTGAGCACGTGGACGGCGGCACATGTCGTTTTGACCCCAATGGCGTGGTGTACCATGCCGTATGCTCTGGTTGCGGTGGCTCAACGCCTTTTCCAACTACTGCCGGGGTGTGGAGCCCTAACCGATTGGGCCCCAACTGTAACCTGGCTATTTTCAAACTCGATTTTAACCTGGCCGGACTTACTGCCGATTTTATTCCGGAGAACAATGTTGGGCAGCCCCTATTTCAATCGGAAGGTTGTGCCCCTCTTACCGTAAACTTTGACAACAAAAGCTTTATTCCTAACCCCCAGGGCACAACTTATCTCTGGGATTTTATGGACAATGGCGCTACCTCCACTGCATTTGAACCCGTACATACCTTTCAGAATGCAGGAGTTTATACCGTGATGCTGATCATCACAGACCCCCTTTCTTGCAACATTTCCGATACAACCTACCGAACCATTACGGTATTTCCGCCTCCGGCAGTGAATGCAGGCCCCGACCAAACGGTTTGTCAGGGCGATACGGTTCAGCTCTCAACCAATTCTCCTGCAACAGCCTATGTATGGACAGGAACCGGAATCTTTCTCGGACCGAACAACCAGACCCAGGCGAATGTACGGGTCGCTCAAAATGCTACATTTATTCTGACCATAGCTGATTCCAACGGCTGCCAGGCAAAAGACACCTTGCAGGTAACTGCTCAGGGACCCACCCCAGCCGATGCAGGAGTTGACGATGTAATTTGCCGGGGAGGAAATGTAACCCTCACTGCCAGCAGCCCTACTGCCGTTTATTTTGCGTGGTCTGCCTCCTCTACCCTTCCTCCGATTGACTCCACACAGAGCATTTCGATCGTTAATCTGGATACCACAACCACTTTTTACCTTACGGTAGAAAATGCCATCGGGTGCCCCGGAATAGACTCCGTGACGGTGGAGGTGTTTGAGGTATTTCTGAGCGGCGACACCGCGCTTTGCCCCGGAGACACGATCACCATTTTTGCCCAAAATGGCGTTTCCTTTGCCTGGAGCCCCAACGATGGTACCATATCCGACACCACCTCGGGGAGTCCGAGAATCTGGCCGCAGGCACCTCGCGTATATTCAGTAACTGCGACCAGTACTGACGGATGTATTAGCACCAAAGACCTGAACGTAGGTTTTAATCAGCAACCCGTGGCATTGGCAGAGCCAGATACCCTCGTTTGCATAGGCAGCAGTGTAACCCTGGTCGCCTCCGGAGGCACGCGCTACGAATGGTCTCCGGCCGATTTCCTTACTGCTACCAATTTGCCTGTAGTTCAGGCGCTTACGGATACGACCACCCGTTTTCAGGTAATTGTTACCGACTCCACAGGTTGTAAAGACACGGCATTTGCTACCGTGAGCATTCGGCCATTGCCCACGATTGAGGCCGGGCCCTCTGCAACCGTTTGTGTGGGCGATACGCTGCTGCTGATTGCTACTGGGGGAGTTACCTACGAATGGCGTTCGAACCCAAGCCTGCTTTCACTTGCAGGTCCTTCTGTGCAGGCGGTGCCGAATGTAAGCACGATCTACACCGTGGTTGGTAGCGACGACATAGGATGCTCGGATGAGTTTTCTTTCCCGGTAGAAGCGATTGACCCGCCCGTAGCCATGATTACGGGCATTAACCGCACCTGTGTGGGTGGAAATATTATTCTGGTAGCTAGCGGGGGCGATCGATATTTATGGAACACCGGAGCCATAACTGACTCGATCGTGGTGCAACCGGCTGATACGGGTTGGTACTATGTGCGAACCTTTACCGGAGATTGTGCAAGCAAAGCCGACAGCCAGCTGGTGGTGCGCTCATACGGCAGGCCTGTGGCAGATTTCGTAGCCGATCCCGATTCCGGATTTGCACCGATGAAAGTGCAGTTTGTCAATCAATCCACAGGTGCCTACGCCTATGTATGGGACTTCGGTTCCTTGTCAATCCCCCGATCTACCAACACCGACCCAAAAGTAACCTATACCGCTCCGGGCGAATATGCAGTAACCCTTATAGCCAAGGCCCTCGGCGGCTGTGAAGACACGGTTACGGTGATCGTATTTGCAGACAAGGTATCGCTCTATGTGCCAAATGCTTTCAGTCCCAATGGTGATGTCCACAATGAAAACTTCTTTGTTTCCTATTTCGGGCTAAAATCGCTTCGATTGACGATTTACAGCCGCTGGGGCATGAAAGTGTTTGAATCCGACGACCTGGACTCCCGCTGGGATGGTACCTTCAAGGGAGAAGATGTGCCGGAAGGAGTGTACGTGTGGGTGGTAGAAGGAGTCGGCAAAAACGAATTGCTCTACAACGAATCCGGCACCGTAACGCTTTTCAGATAAGAACTTCATGTGCTGAAATCCAAGGCAGTTGGACTCATTAATCTGATAGACGCAGGTTTATCAGATTAATCATCCTGCCGTGCAAATTTTAATTTCGGATATTTTATTGCCAAAGAATCCAGAAAAATTGGCTGTGAAACGGGTCATTAATCCGAAAAATCGGATATTACCGGGATAAAACCCTGCTTGACCCATGAAATTGACCGTCAAAGAACTCCTGAGGATAAAACCCATATCCCGAATTTTGAAAGATGCCGCCGTGATGGAGGAAGCCGCAGAAGGCGGTCACGGACTTAGAAGGTCACTTAGGGTCTGGGACCTGACGGCCCTGGGGATAGCCGCTATTATCGGGGCGGGTATCTTCGCCACGATTGGCGAAGTTTGTTTTAAAGGAGGCCCAGGTGTAGTCTTACTGTTTATTTTTGTAGGAATTGCCTGCGGATTTTCGGCCTTGTGCTATGCCTCCTTTTCGTCGATGATTCCCATTGCAGGTTCAGCTTATACCTATTCGTATGCTTCGTTTGGGGAATTAATTGCCTGGATTATCGGCTGGGATCTGATCATCGAATATGCCATCGGCAACATAGCGGTGGCCATCAGCTGGTCGGGGTACTTCACCAACCTGCTGGAGGGCTTTGGACTTCAGATGGCGCCCTGGCTAACCACCGATTACTTAACCGCTTCGCAAGCCTTTGCCGATGGCGCCACCACCACCGAAGCGTACCTGGCCTACATCCATGCTCCGGTCGTGATGGGATTGAAAATCATGATGGACCTGCCAGCCTTTTTGGTGGTGGTATTTGTTTCCTTCCTCACCTACATCGGCATCCGTGAAACCCGCAACGTGAGCAACTTCATGGTTGCCCTGAAAATCGGGGTGATCCTGCTGGTAATCTTTGCAGGTGCATTTTTTGTGCAGCCAGAAAACTGGACTCCCTTTTTGCCCAACGGCATGGGAGGCGTACTGGCGGGGGTATCGGGGGTGTTTTTTGCATATATCGGTTTCGATGCCATATCAACGACCGCTGAGGAAGCCAATAACCCGCAGCGTGATTTGCCCAAGGCCATGATATATGCCCTGATTATCTGCACCGTATTGTATATCGGCATTGCACTGATTGTAACAGGTATCGTGCCTTTCACTACCCTAGACGGCGTGGACGATCCGCTGGCCTTTATCTTCAACAACACCTCGGCTTCATGGATTTCGTATGTGGTGAGCGTGAGTGCGATTGTGGCCATGGCGGGCGTATTGCTCGTATTTCAATTGGGCCAGCCCCGCATATGGATGAGCATGAGCAGGGATGGTTTGCTGCCAAAGAAATTTGCCGAAGTACACCCTAAATTCCGCACACCCAGCTTTTCTACCCTGGTAACTGCTGCCCTCGTGGCGATTCCTGCCCTGTTTCTAAACCTTTCGGTAGTGACCGACCTGACCAGTATTGGCACCCTTTTCGCCTTTGTGCTCGTTTGCGGCGGGGTGTTGATTTTGGATATTAAAAATCCGGAAGCAGAGCGTAGGTTCAAGATTCCGTTTGTGAACAGCAAATTCTTTTTCATGGCGGCCTGGCCATTAGTTATTGGCGCACTTGCCATCTGGAACCCTGAATCTTTTGGCAAGCTCGTACCTGACAGCCTGAGCACCTTCGAGCACCTGATACCCACCTATCTCTTCTTCGGGGTAGCCATCATGCTCACGGTACTTTCTTTCAGCCGCAAACTATCGCTCATCCCTGTGCTCGGCCTGCTGAGTTGCCTCTACCTTATGTCGGAGATCGAAACAGCTTCGTGGTACCGTTTCATGATATGGCTGGCGATAGGGCTCGTGATCTATTTCGGATACTCCTACCGGCATAGCCGTTTGCGACTGGAAGCCGACGTTGCCACGGATTAACAATTCCTTAACATTGGAAACACGGGCAGTTAACAGCTAAATAGAAATTTGGAGGACAATCTAACTCCAAATTTTTATGCGAAAATTTAACTTGTGGGCCTGTTTATTGTTAGCCTGCACCCTCTTTGCCGGGCAAATACAGGCCCAAACGGCAGGAGATTTATCCTTTACTGCCTGGAATGCGGATAGCACCGATGGCTGGAGCTTTGTGGTACTGGCCAATATTCCGGCCAATACCACCATTTGGTTTACCGATGATGAGTGGAGCGGAACCGCCTTCGGAACCGGTGAAGGCGATGTTTCGTGGGTAAATACCGCCATGACCCCTGCCGGAACTGTGGTTGATGTGTTCGGCGCTGGCTCAGCTACACCTACCACCAACATCGGAACCGTGGCTCCCGGCACCAACGGAGGCACGAACCTGGGTGCCAGCGGAGAAGGGCTTTATGCTTACCTCGGTACCCAGCGCACCCCAACTACATTTTTAGGTGCTATCACGAACAATACCTGGGGCGGAGCTGCCGGAAGCATTGCCGGAACCGGCCTCACCGCAGGTACTACGGCTCAGGAGCTTACTTCGGATGTGGATGTAGCCCAATACATTGGCACCAGAAATACCCTGGCTACCTTTACAGCCTACCTAACCCCGCTGAATAATATTGCCACCAACTGGGTAACCCAGGACGGTATCGGAAATCAGTCCTTTGACGGTACTGCCCCGGACCTACCCTTCGACCTGACCGTGTTTACCCTCGGTGCCACCTTGCCTACGCCTACCCTTTCGCTGCTGGCAACCCGCATCGTAAAAAAGGAAAATGCAGGCACCGTTTCGTTTTTTGTAAAGCTTAATGGTACAGCTAGCCAGGCCGTTAGCGTGGACCTTACCCTGACCAGCTTTGCTACAGCTACCGCTGTTGCTGATTTCCAGCTTCCGGCTCAGGTAACCTTCCCCATGGGTGCAGTAGATGATACCGCAGAAGTCATCATTACCCTCGTAGATGATAACCTGGCAGAAAACGACGAGTATTTTGCTTTTGAATTAACCAATGCGGTGGGAGCTGATTTGCCCGCTTCGCCTTTTGCAACCATTTTTATTCAGGACAATGACCGCCTTGCCCCTGCTGCTTCACACGAAATTAACCTTCGTCTGCTCAACAGCTTTAGCAACGGATCTTCTTCCAACAACTCTGCTGAGATTGTGGCTTACGATGCATTAAGCTCCCGTTTGTTTATCGCCAATTCGATAGGCAATAAGCTCGACATCGTTGATTTCCAGAATCCCGCTTCTCCTGCGCTGATTCACTCGATTGACCTCACTACCTATGGCGGGATCAACGGTGTGGCTGCTTACAACGGAACGATTGCTGTGGCACTTGAAAACCTGACTAACAAGCAAATGCCCGGTTTTATTGCCTTTTTTGACACCGCAGGTACCTTTATCAGCCAGGTAACCGCCGGAGCACTGCCTGATATGATCACCTTCACCCCGGACGGCACCAAGGTGCTTACCGCCAACGAAGGAGAACCCAGCGCCGACTACACCATGGACCCTGAAGGCTCCATTACCATTGTTGATATTTCGGGTGGAGTAGCAACCGTTTCTCAAACCAACGTGAGCAGCGCTACTTTCACAGCTTACAACGCCCAAATAGCTACGCTGAAAGCTGCCGGTGTTCGCATTTTTGGACCTGGAGCCACGGTTGCACAGGACCTGGAGCCGGAGTACATTACCATTTCGGCGAACGGCGATACCGCATGGGTAACGCTTCAGGAAAACAATGCCGTAGCCATCGTGGATATTGCCACAGCAACGGTAACCAATGTGCTTCCCCTCGGATACAAAGACCACAGCCTGGCAGGCAGCGGGCTGGATGGCAGCAACTCAGGAAGCGATATTCTGATTGCCAATTACCCGATCAAAGGCGCTTACATGCCGGATGCCATCGCTTCATATGCAGTGGGCGGCAAAACCTACCTGATCACCGCCAATGAGGGCGACTCCCGTGATTATGCGGCGTATTCGGAAGAATCTTCCATAGGCGCTTCAGCATATGTGCTCGACCCAACCGCTTTCCCCAATGGAAACCTGCTGAAGGCAGCCATTGGTCCGCTGAAAACCACCCTGGCTTCTGGTGACACCGACAACGACGGCGACTACGATGAAATCGTGGTTTTTGGTGGAAGGTCCTTCACCATCTGGAACGGCGCTACCGGAGCTGCGCTCTATGACTCCGGCGACGACGAGGAATTGATCATTGCCCAGGACCCCGTGTATTCGGCTATTTTCAATTGCTCTAACACCAACATCACCCGGAAAAACCGCTCTGACGACAAAGGTCCCGAGCCGGAAGGCGTGATTGTAGGAGAAATTAACGGCCAGCAATATGCTTTTGTGGGCCTGGAGCGTGTAGGAGGAGTGATGGTTTACAATGTAACCAATCCCGCTACTCCTCGCTTTGTGCAATACATCAACCCACGCAGTACCACTTCGACCAACGGCGACCGTGGAGCTGAAGGGGTGATATTCATTCCTGCAGACAAAAGCCCTTCAGGAAAAAACATCCTGATCACCGCCAACGAAATCAGCAGCACGCTGTCTATTTTTGAAATCGATGCCGTTCAGGTTGCTTCATACGACCTGGGAGCCACGCCGCTTGTTACCAGCTACAATGGAATCGATATCTACGAAGGTGGATTTTCGGGCCTAACCTATATTCCGGGTTCTGACCTGGAGTTTTACACCCACGGCGACCGCGGCCCGAATGCAGATGCCAGCAACAATCCATTGGCAAACGGTGCTACTGCCCTTGTATTTCCTGACCCGAACTACGCCCCCAAAATCCACCGGATCAAGGCAGAAGCCGACACCATCCGCGTAGTTTCTACCCTCAGCCTTCGCCGCCCTGACTCCACCACGACCACTGGCCTGCCCCTTCCGGCAGGACAAGGCGGAACCGGAGAAATTGCCTGGAGCGACAACATTGGCACCGTAGCCGGCACAGACCTGTGGGGCATTGACCCTGAAGGCATCGTGGAAGGTCCTGATGGTACTTTCTGGATTTGCGAAGAATACGGAACCACCGTTTGGAATGTAGAAAAAGCCACCGGACGCGTAATCAACCGCTACAATCCTTACGGCGCTTCAGCCAACAACCTACCGATCGATACCGTATTCCAGCGTCGTCGCCCGAACCGTGGTTTTGAAGGCGTGGCTTTCACCCCCAATGGAAAGGTATATGCGATGATTCAATCGGTGATCTACAACCCCAGCGCATCGGTAGCCAATGCTTCCCGCCTGCACCGCCTGGTGGAAATTGATCCGCTTACTGGCGCTACCCGCATGTTTGGCTATGAGCATGACGCACCAGTAGGTGGCTCGACCGGCATCCGCAACAGCGACTGGAAAATCGGCGACATGGTGGCTATTAACAACTTCGAGATGCTCGTGATTGAGCACGCCGAGCGGGGAAGCGAAAACGAAAAGAACATCTACAAGATCGACATCCGCAACGCCACCCCCATTACCACCGATAACTTCGGTGGATCTACCTTCGAAGGATTGCTGAATGCGGCCAATGCTCTCACCAACGGTATTTCCCTGGTAAACAAAACAGCCTATGCCAGCCTGCTGGACCTTGGATGGGACCTGCAACTCGACAAACCCGAAGGGTTGACCATTATCAATGACACCACCTTTGCTGTGGTAAATGACAACGACTTCGGCATCAATTCCCCTGCGGCTGACGGCACGATCGTAGCTACCGGAAGGCCTACCCGCCTGTATGTTTACACGGTACCTGCTACTGTAAAAACCCCGATGGAGCTTTGCCTGCCCGTAAGCCTGAGCGTACCTACGACCCAGATTTGTGCCAGTGCGACCGTAACGCTTTCCGCGCCTGCGGTAGCTGGCGCTACCTATACCTGGTTCCGCGACGGGGTGGCTATTTCAAATGCACCCAGCAACAGCTTCGCCGTTTCACAAACCGGAGCGTACCGCCTGGAAATTGCTTCAACCCCTACCTGCGACGCACGCACCAACACCGTGATGATCGACGTGGTAACGCCCCCAGCCATTAACCTCGGCCAGGACAGCATCATTTGCCTCAATGCATCTATAGTCCTTCAGGCACCTTCCGGATTCCAGAGCTATGCCTGGTCAACCGGACAGACCACCGCGAATGTTACCCTTACCGGTGCATCGCTGGGCCTAGGTCTCAATGTGGTGAAAGTAACGGGTACGACCGCCGAAGGATGTACCTCCGTTGACTCTGTGACGATTACGGTGGATGCCTGCTCGGGCATCGAGTCGCTGACCGCACTTTCGCTGCAAGCTTTCCCGAACCCCAGCCACGATTGGGTAAACCTGCAGGTAGCCCTGGTGAACAGCCACTCAGCTACTTTGTTGATGACCAATGCCTCGGGTCAGGTGCTCAGCCGCCGTCAACTCGAAGTAACTGCCGGTATCATCGACACCCGCGTTGACCTTAGCGAACTTGCTTCCGGAATTTACTTCCTGCAAGTAGTTGCTGGCGAAAAAAGCGGCGTGATTCGCGTAGCGAAGTATTGATTAAAACCTTTTGAAATTGAAAGCCCTCCTTTGTGGGGGCTTTTTTTTTGTGCAGAATGTGGGGAGAATCGATATGAACGTTCCCGAAAAGGCTGAATTGGGGTTATCTTAGGCTGAATAATCGCCCCACATGGATATTTCCCTTTCCCCCAAAGCCCAAAACCTGATCAGCCAGGTACAGGCATTTCTTGACGAACACATTCTCCCATTGGAAGCCGAGGTGCTGAAACAGCCGTTTGCTTCCCATCCGGATTGGCAACAGTGGACGCTTGATCCGCGGATTTTGGCCTTGAAAAATCAGGCTAAAGCAGCGGGGCTGTGGAACCTCTTTTTACCTGAAATAAGCGGACTCACCCACGTGGAATATGCAGCCATTGCTGAGATAACGGGTAAATCGCTGTTGGCGCCCGAAGTTTTCAACTGCAATGCCCCCGACAGCGGCAACATGGAGGTGATCTATAAATATGGATCGGCACACCAAAAAAACACCTGGCTGGAACCTTTGCTCGCTGGAGAAATACGCTCTGCTTTTTGCATGACCGAACCCGATGTAGCCTCCAGCGACGCCACCAACATGGAGGCCAGTCTGGTAGCAGATGGTGACGAGATTGTATTGAACGGCAAGAAATGGTGGAGCACCGGATTGGGTCATCCAAATTGTAAGGTGTTGATATTCATGGGATTGACCGAAAAATCTGCCCATAAATACCAGCAACACTCCATGGCATTGGTGCCGGTTGATACTCCGGGGGTAAAAATTACCCGCATGTTGCCGGTATTTGGGGCGTACGACGAGCCTTACGGACATGGAGAAGTAAGCTTCGACAACGTGCGGCTTCCGGCCTCGGCCCTGATTGGCGGCCTGGGCCAGGGTTTTGCCATCGCGCAGGGGAGGCTTGGGCCCGGAAGAGTGCACCACTGCATGCGGCTCATTGGTGCGGCAGAACGCGCCCTCGACCTCATGATCAAACGGGGGCTGGAACGTATCGCTTTTGGGAAACCGCTCGTGCACCTTGGCGGCAACCGTGACCTTATCGCCCGTGCCCGCATGGACATCGACATGGCGCGGCTGCTGGTGATGAAAACTGCCTGGTTGCTCGACACGGTGGGCATCAAGGGCGCACTCAGCGAGGTATCTCAAATCAAAGTAGTGGCTCCGGCCGTGGCTTCACGGGTAATCGACCAGGCGATGCAGATGTATGGCGGTATGGGCCTGAGCCAGGATACACCGCTGGCAGCCATGTATGCCTATGCCCGGGTCCTGCGGTTAGCTGACGGTCCCGACGAGGTGCACCTGGGCGTGGTAGCCAACCAGGAACTCAAAAAATATAAAGCCTGATTTTTCGCCCATAAAACCTTTTCCTAGCCAGAAAACGACCCTATGCCTCCTATACCCAATTGGATTGACCAACCCGGCTCAGTCCGTGACGAAGACCAACTCGACCTCCCTGCCCTGGTGTCCTACCTACGCACGATTTTGCCCGACCTTGAGGGGGAAGCGAAGCTAAAGCAGTTTCGGGGAGGTGCATCTAACCTGACCTATGAATTGCGGGTGGGCGAAAAAGCCTTTATTGTGCGCTGCGCCCCCAGTGGAACGAAATCGAAGGGCGCGCACGACATGGGGCGCGAGTTCAGAATCATGCAGCAGCTAAAGCCTGTATTTCCATACGTTCCCGCCATGATCGCCTGGCAGGAGGACCCGACAACAATAGGAAAGGAATTTTATGTAATGGAAAGGCTGGAAGGGCTTATTCCCCGGAAAAATATGCCAGAAAGCCTGAATCTGTCGCCCGATCAGGTACATGACCTGTGTACCCATGCGCTCGATGTGCTGGTTGAGCTCCATCAGTTGGACGTATCTTCTGCTGGTCTGGACGGCTTCGGAAAAGGCGGTGGCTACGCAACCCGGCAGGTGGAGGGCTGGTGGTCGCGGTACCAACAAGCACGGACGTGGAATACGCCGGGGTTTAAACAGGTGGCAGCGTGGCTGCAGGAAAATATCCCCACCACAGAGCGTACCTGCTTCATTCACAACGATTTCCGCTTCGACAACCTCGTTTTCTCCCCCGAAAATCCTACTGAAATCATCGGTGTGCTGGATTGGGAGATGGCCACGGTGGGCGACCCACTCATGGACCTGGGCAGCGCTTTGGCGTATTGGGTGGAGGCTGAAGATGATTTCTTCATGAAAAAAGTCCGCCGCCAACCCACCCACTTGCCCGGCATGCTTAACCGGAAAGAGGTGATTGATTATTACTGCAAAAAAATGGGCTTTTCGGCAGGAGACTTCTTGTTTTATGAAGTATTCGGCCTTTTTCGCCTCGCGGCTATTGCGCAGCAGATCTATTACCGATATCACCTCGGACAAACCCGCAATCCGGCCTTTAAAGGGCTATGGATGATCGTCAATTACCTGAATTACCGGTGTCTGCGTCGGATATGGGGAAAGTAATCTGCGGATATTTCATTTAATTGATTTGAAAAATAAAGACGGGCATTTAACCGGCTAGCTAACCTTTCCATTTCTTAGGGGCTTGTTTGCGTCGTGTGTTCCCTTTGATTCGAACAAAACCTCCTTCATATGGCAGAACCCAGTTTATATTTCTCTTCTATTGAAGAAATAGAAAAGCACCTAAAGGCTCAGGATGGAGGTAATATCCTCGTTGAATACCGCAACGTGAACGACTATCCGGGCATGGTCCTCGCCATGATGATCACCTATATTCCAACCCATTCAACTTATGGATTAGACCTTCAGTGGATGTCGCTGGGGCTCGATCTATATGGCGATACGCTGCAAGAGTCCTACCTCTATGCCTTTCATCAACTGGCAGATGTAATCGCTTATCTCGAAAAAACCTACGGCATCAAGGCAACAGATATCCCTTTGAAGTACCAATTTGATAAGGAAAAATTCCCTGATCCTATCAAAGATTTTCTATCCAAGCCGGAATTTGAAGCAGCTTGGGAGCAATTTCAGCAAGATTTTCGGCAGGGGCTTTTCCTTGATCGGTCGCTGTCGGTGATTTATGATTCAAGTGAACAATAACTATTTGCCCACCAAGGCAAGCACAGGGAATACCTTTTTGAATAATGATCAATAAACACCCAGTTCACTGTGCACCACGCAGGCACGTGCATCCAGCACCTTTACCCGCACACGATCACTAAAAATACCGCCAAGGGGAATGATCCGCTTGTGGCCAATGGTGGTCTCTGTGCTAACGGTTTTCCAGGCATTGTTTTCCCAAATTTCCACCGAAAATGCCTTTACCCGTTGTCCCAGCGGAAGGTATTCCTGTAGCACGAGGTAATTCAGGGTATCAGCTTTGGACAGTTGGAGGGTAAGGAGGGCGTGGGTGACGGTGTCGTCGGTGGCCCAGTAGGTGGCTGGGTCGCCGTCCAGCAGGTGCTTTGCTGCAAATGCTTTTGAATCTCCCCGCACATTCGAAGCAGAAATCTCCCCTTTAGTAGCCAGGTTGTGCGCAAATGCGCGATCGATTAAGGCTTTCCAGCCCATGAGAGAAGCAGAGTCCCGCTCGTTGATCAGCCCCCGGCGGTCAGGCGGCAGGTTGAGCAGGAGGTTGGAGCCACGCCCCACGGATGAAAGGTAGATGCGAAAGAGGTCCTCTGGCGTTTTCACGAGGCTGTCCTGCGATTCGTGGTAAAACCAGCCCGGACGAATCGACACGTCCACTTCGGCCGGAATCCAGCTTGTGCCGTTTTCAGAGCCGGTATTAAGCAGCGATTCGATGCCTGCCTTTCCGGCAAAAAGGGTGTCAGGGGTAATGCTGTTCCAATTTGTTTGTCCGGCAATCCCTTTTTCATTGCCCACCCAGCGAATATCAGGCCCCGCATCGCTGAAAAACAGAATATCGGGCTCCATTTCGCGCACGAGATCGAGGGTTTTGTGCCAGTCGTAGTAGGTAGATCCGTCTATTTTGCGGGCTTCGTTTGCGCCTCCATAATAGCCATCGCCACCATTTGCGCCATCGAACCACATCTCGAAAATGGGCCCATAGTGGGTGAATAGCTCCCGAAGCTGGTTGCGGTAGTAATCGACGTAGGCGGGGGTGCCATAATCGGGGTGGTTGCGGTCCCAGGGCGAAAGATAGACCCCGAATTTCAGGCCATACGCTTTGCAGGCATCGGATACCTCCCGTACCAAATCGCCTTTTCCTTCGCGAAACGGACTGTTTTTCACCGAGTGTTCGGTGTACTCACTGGGCCAGAGGCAGAATCCGTCGTGGTGCTTCGTGGTGAGGATAATGCCTTTCAGTCCGGCCGCTTTCACGATCCGCGCCCATTGACGGGCATCAAGCTGGGTAGGATTGAAGACCGTTTCCGGCTCGTCACCAAAGCCCCATTCTTTGTCGGTGAAGGTATTGGTGGTGAAATGGATAAAGGCATATTGCTCCAGTTCGTGCCAGGCGAGTTGCTTCGCAGCGGGCACCGGCAACAAGGGCTCAGGGGGTAAGACCTGTTGTTTGGAACAAGCTATGGCCAAAAAAGCCATCACGGTCATCAGGCGAAGGGGCGGGCGCATTGGATTATTTTTCAGGAAATTAGAAATACCCGACCCCGGAACAAAATATTCGTTTGCACGCCTGCCATGTACCGGCGAGCTTTAGTCGCCGACTTTAAACGCGGCGGACCGCTTCCACACCTGGGCGACTGAAGCTCGCCCTTATGGGTTTACGGACGAATAAGCGGAACCCCGATCGAGCCGTCAGGCTCCGGGATATGGAGCAGGTTCGACAAGGTGGGGGCAATGTCTTCGATATACACCTGCTCGTTGGATTCACCCGCAGGAACTTTCCAGCCAAAAAACAGCATAGGCACGTGGGTGTCGTAATCGTAGGAAGCACCGTGGGTGGTGCCGGTGGTATAGCCGTTGGTAATGTAGCCGCTGCCTAATTCGAAGCAAATATCCCCCGAACGATAGGGCTGAAATCCATTGAGGGTCATGGTGTGCATGCTGCGCTCCGGAGTGCGTCCGTTGAATTCGGTTTTGGTGTGAATGGCGCCGATGTGCTCAAAATTGTTTCGCAGATATTGTACCAGCTCGGTGTCGAGGGTGCGCACATCCAGCTTGAGCATTTGAATGAGCATATAATTGTAATAGACATGGTTGTCAGCAACTTCTTCGATCAGCATGGGGGTGCCGAATCTTTGCAAGCAAAAAGAACGCAAGGAATCGCGAACAGCTACCGGATTGACTACACCATTGGGCATGCGATTCTCTTCGAGGTACACCCCGTTGGCTTTCACGCCGTGGTCAGCGGTGAGGAAAAGCAGGTAATTGCCCTCTCCAACTGCTTCGTCCAAAGCTTTCAGTAAACGGGCTATTTCCATGTCGAGGCGGATATAGGTATCCATGATCTCCATGGAGTTAGGGCCGTAGGCGTGGCCCACATAGTCGGGAGAGGAATACGACAAAGCGAGAAAATCGGGATAATCACCTTTGCCCATTTTTTCATTTTTCAGCAGTTCAATCCCAAAATTGGTCAGCAGGGTATTGCCGAATGGCGTGGTGCGGATGAGCTCGTTTTTGCCTTCGGGTGAAAGCTGGTCAAATACGTGGGGAAAAAAGGTTTTCCCTTCCTTGAACGGATCTCCTTCCCCAAGGCCCTGATCGGGTTGCGCGATGGCGTAAGTACCCGCCGACTTTGCCAGGGGCCAGTTTTTGCCCATGAGCTCCAGGGGTATTTTTGCCCCATTGAACTTATTAACCCAACCCGGCAGTTTGCTCAGGTAATAGGTAGAGGAAATGAAGTTGCCTGATTTACCATCGTACCAATAAGCGGCATTTGCCATGTGCCCACCCGGCAGCACCGATGCACGGTCTTTCAAAGAGGCAGCAAACACCCGCGAAAGCCCGTTGTTGGACATCCGGAGTTCGTCGGTGATGGTGGAAGTAAGCAGGTAATGGGGCGACATTTTGCCCGCAGCATTGTCGGCACCTACGGTTTCATAAGCCATGTCGCCGGCGCAATAGACCTCCTTCTTGGTATTTTTGTCATACCAGTCATTCGAAATAATGCCGTGGTAGTAAGGCGTGGTGCCGGTGTAAATGCTGGAATGGCCGGGGCCGGTATAGGTAGGAATGTAGTTGTAATGGGCATAGGTAAAGTTCATCCCCTTCGACATCAGGCGCTTGAAGCCTTCCTCGCCATAGGCGTCGTAGAAGCGGTAAAGGTAGTCGTAGCGCATCTGGTCTATCACCACGCCGACAACCAATTTAGGATGGGTAAGGGGTTGAGATAGCAAAGCCGAAGGCGTAGTTCCTATAACTATAAGCCAGCACAACATTCTTAATAAGGAAGGCATAAAAGGTGATTATGGGTTTAATGAGGGGTTCAAACTTACTGAATCGCTTCAAAAGATAGGGTGAGATGAAGTGTTTTTCAACGATTCTATCCCATACCACGGAATATTTGTCGGAAAGGGATAGGCATTATTTGTGCAAAGGACGGCTGGCAAAATGAAATCAAAAAAAGTCCAACGTTAAATTTCTGAGCCAAAAACAACCCTAAAAATTCAGTTGCCCCTTAAAGAATGACCAAATCGGCTTCGTTTATGCCCGATAATAAAATGTGGTTTCCCCTTATTTTGGGGTTTATATATATTCACACATGAAGATTAGAATTACTTTTTCAGTTGTATTGGCTTTAATGGGCGTCAGTAGCTCAATTCAGGCCCAATCTTTCTCGGCGGTGAGCTTCAACCTTCGGGGCGATTACGAATACTCGAAGCTATATATGTTCGACATCAACGACTTTTACCGCAACTACAACGCGTATTACGCAGGCGTGATTCCCCAGCCGTTTGATACGCTGAACCCTACCGTATTTAGCCACCCCAATCTGGGAGCCAGTGTGAGGTTTGCTTCAGGCGACCCGGTGGGTTTCTATACCGGACTGAGCATGGTCTATGGTCGGACGAGTTTTGACCAGCAGGCGAAGTTTCAGAATAACCTCATCACCAATACCGGCTTCAACGTCGCTGATTGGAACTTACAGATAGATGCCGGACTGATATTCTTCAGAGTATTGACTTTAGAAGGACTAGTAGCCGCACGTTCCCGCAAGACCTTCATGGAAATAGGCTATACCTATCAGGATGGCAGCTACAGCGTGGGCAATGAATACGATATCCTCGGGGTGTATCAGGCATCGACGACGACCCTTGATTGGGGGCTGGCTGCCGGACTCAGGCTCGGAAGACTCTATATTCCGGTCAGCATCAGTTTTCCTACCAATATGCTCTCAGATGACGGTCTGCTTACCCTCACCGATTTCGACGAAACGCAGGTCCGATGGAGCGACCTTCCCCGCGATTACCAAACCTGGGCCAATGATCCCGTAAACATGGACCTCGAAACGGGCTTCGTACGCGCCCAGAGTTTTCAGTCGATGCGGATTAACGTAGGCGTTGAATTTGCCATCTTCCAAAGAATAGACTAGTCGACTGATTTAGCTTTCACCCTGCTACTCCGTAACCATGAAATCATTTCTCTCCGTTTTTATGCTGTTGGTTGTTTTCCTGCTGCTTAACAGCTGTGCCGACAGCCAGAAAAAATACATTCACCGCATGGAAGGCACCTGGAACCTCGCACATGAGGAGATCGTGGTGATTATGCAGAATGGTACTGCAGATACCCTTTCTGTAAAAGAAAATGTGGGTATGATGCTCCTGGAACCTACTGCTACCGTAGGCGGAAGCAATGTTTTTCTGGATTTTTCGCTTACCCTCGTAAACAGTAATTTCCGCTGGGTGGCCCTTCCCTTTAAGTGCGACGACGCAAGGAAGCGGGTGTTCGTGTACAATTTCTTTTGTAACGATATCTTCGGCTGTGACCTTGTATGCACCATCGAGAAAGACACTCCCACGGAGCAGCGCTGGTCTTTTATTAAGTCGCTGGGAAACGGCCAGCACCGAAAAACGACCTGGGTGCTGGTGAAGGGGTAGGTTCTTATAAAGGTTTGCTTCACTTTTCAAAGATAACCTTCACAAAAAGGAAGTTTAAAGAGCCGATTCTGCCACCCTGGTCAACATTAATGATATGAATTTCAGAATATTCCAAGATATTGTAATTGAATATTCTTTCAATAATATGCCATGCCAAATAAGAACATTAGCGATAAGGAACAAAGACGCACCAGCCTTGTCCAACTCCTGACAACTACCGGAGGCTATTCTGCCGAAGAGTTGGCACAAATGCTTCAGGTAACCCCCAAAACCATATACCAGGACCTGAAGTATCTGGAAAGACTGGGGTATCAAACCGAAAAAAAGGGTAGAAACCGAATTTTTCTAATTAACGCAGATGAAAGAAAGTTGGTGGACTTTACCCCGGAAGAAGCCCGTTTCTTAGACGAACTGATAGCCGGACACACCAACCCGCTGGCGGCAAGTATCCGGCATCGACTGCTGGTAAACCAGGCAGTAATTCCTTTGGGTCAGGCTACCCGGGAAATCAAAAGGGCAGAAGTCATCCATCGACTAAACAAGGCGCTGAATACGGGCAAAATGGTCCGTATCCTTGGCTATCGGTCGGCGAGCAGCAACTCAATCAAAACCCGGATCATTACCCCCTTTGATTTCCTGCCGGACTACCAGTCGCTACGCGCCCGGGAAAACGGCGAAGTCAAGGTGTTTAAAGTCAGTCGGATGGCGGAGGTAGAAGTACTGGACGAGAGCGGCGAAACAAAACCCGAGCTACCTCCTGCCGACGACTTTGGCATGTTTGGACCCCATCGCTTTGAAGTGTTGTTGCGCTTGACAAACAGGGCAGCCTACTTACTGGAAGAAGAATACCCCTTAGTAGCTCAGCGGATTCAGCCGACCCCAAAAACTGATTTCCCTTATCAAATCCGGCTATCGGTGTGCAAGCCCGAAGGCATAGGCAGGTTTGTGCTGGGGCTGCTGGACCAGGTGGAGGTGGTAGAGGGGGAGCAATTGAAAACTTACTTATCTCATAAACTCCAAATATTTGCGGGGGCATTTGGAAAGCAAGGATTCAAGTGATAATATTGCAGAAGCAAGCACTCTTACATGAAGTTATTTCTTGTAAAAATTCTTAGTTATGATTGAAATCAAGAGATAACCACATGTAGTGATTCCATCATAAAAAGGATCGAATGCTTCCTTTTCATTCAAAATATTTTCTCCATGAAGAACACAAATCAGAAACATCAGCGGCCGGATCAATTATTTAATCGCCCTTGTCAGGTAACACCTGACTACTACTCGGGACCTTGTGGAGGTCAACCTAACATTGTAGATGGCTATTGTGAATTCTGCTCAAGAAAATGCAAAGAGTGAATTAAAAATGTTAACGATTTCATAAACAATTGTTAAGACTCAAAGACTAAAACCAAAATTCACCGAAAAAGTAAATCTGACCCACTAACTTCCCATTCATAACAACACAAGCATGGATCGGCGAAGGTTTATCGGAAGATTTGGGGTGGTAGCTGGTTTGTTGCCGGGAGCGAAGACATGGTTGGGTGGCCAAGTACTGAAGCGGACTTTGTTGTACGAGGGACCTGTGGCGGGTTTTCAGTACTACGCTGGTAAGCAACGCCTGGCGGAAATCCAAAAAGGCGATGGCGTAATCCTGAAACCTGAACCCGACAACCGATACGACCAAAACGCCCTGGCTATTTACTGGAAGGGCGAGAAGCTGGGTTTTGTCTCGCGGGAGCACAACCTCGTACTGAGCCGACTCGCCCAGGCAGCGTTTCCGCTGGTTGCCGAGGTATCGCGGGTGCGGGTAGATAAGGAGGCTTGGGAGCAGGTACAGGTGAGGATTTGGTTGGAGGGTTAAAGGGAATAAACGAGAAGACTATGCAAGACAGGACCATTACAGCTATAGGAAGATTAGCACTTAAAGAAACACAGGGCAATTTGCTGCCCTATCAGTTTTTTGTGCAGGACTTATTTCCTGGAAAAGAATACCTGATGTTGATCGCTGAGATAAATATAGAGGAATCGAATGGCATTATTACAGCCAACTTTTCAGGTTCCGACGTAGAAAAAGCAAACAAGGACACCTATCATAAATATCTCTACAGGAGTGGTTCTCCCAGAGGAGGCGACATCACTTTTACCACAAAAGCGGGGGATATAGCCAAAAAGCTCGGCACCTTTCTCCCTAACCAGATAAAAAATGCAACTCAGGTAGCACAAAGGCTAAGCATTGCGGAGGACTTAACCATGTTAGGCGCTCTCAGCAAAATGACAGATACCCAGCTAGGCCGCATGCAATCGGAACTGGGTGGCAAGCTCTCTGCTTTTGACAAAAAAGACCAGATGATAACGGGATTTAGCTTCCGTTTTTGGGTCAACGGTGAGCAAAAGTATCTGGAAGACTTCGAGATTTTCCGGAGACTAATACTGATTAGTGGCGTAGAAGGTAAGAAGGAAAAGTACGGGGTGGTTTCTGCTGGTACTAACCAGCAATGTGCTATCTGCCTGCAAGAAAAGCCCGAAGTGCTAGGCTTTGCTTCGCCTTTCAAGTTTTCGACGGTAGATAAACCCGGCATGGTAGCTGGTTTTTTTGATCAAAAAAACAATTGGAAGAACTACCCTATTTGTCAGGATTGCTCGCTGGAATTTGAATTGGGCAAAAAAGAAGTCAACGAGCACCTCAGGAGGTATTTCTATGGGCTGAGTTATTTTCTGATCCCTAAGCCAGTGATTGAAGGCGATGAAAAAGAGCTTGCGCGTGTCCTCAAGCGGCTGAAAAATCTTGACTACCAGGAAATTACCCATAAGGACGGAAGTATCCTCTCGCGTGAAGACAACCTGATGCAACAATTAGGAGAGGAAAAAGTGAACAGCTACACCCTCAGTATGCTTTTCTTCGAAGAAAACCCAACAACCAAAGCCATGAGTATCCAACTCATGCTGGAAGAAATGTTGCCTTCCCGATTCAGGCGGCTATTTATTGAGGTACCGGGCCTGATTAATGACCATCCGTTTTACAAAGACGCCATATATAAATCAAAAAAAGAACGAACCGATCTCAGGTTTTCTTTTTACGTGATCAAGGATTTTTTCGAAGACCAGTTTTACCTCATGATACAAAAGGTATTCAGGGGAGAATTGCTTTCTAAAGAACTACTTTGGTCGGGGTTTATGGCACAAATCAGAAACCGATTTGTGAATGGCAGCGGCTCCCTTGACCTCGTATTGAAAGCCCATCTATTGATCAGATACTTCACCCATCTTGGGTTGATTCAACAACACTCACTTCAAATTTCAACAATTATGGAGAATGCTCCCCTACCCAACTCAGACGAAAAAAAGGCTATATCCAGAAGCTTTGACCGAATGCAGCTTGAGCGCTTTATAGCAGACAACCCCGAATTTTTTGATCAGAACTACAAAAAAGGGGTGTTTGCCGTGGGGATTCTGGTAAAGCTGCTATTGAAGGTTCAGTCGAAGGTACTCAACAACAATACACCGTTTGAGAAGAAGCTCAAAGGGCTCAACCTTAACCATGAATCCCTGGCCAGTATTTATGTTGAGGCATTGAATAAGCTATCTCAATTCAAGTACAAGGGGAGTAATTTTTACCTTCAGGTATATGCCGGATTGCGCGACTTCATCAGCGAGTATTATACGCTGGAGTCGCATCGGCTTGCCAAAATCTCCAACAACGAAATATCCTTCTATTTCGTCGCAGGCCTGGAAATGGGCAATAAATTCCGGCTTGAGGTGGAAGAAGTAACTGCCGAAGAAATCAATTAACCCTTTTCAAACTATTATTTTCTTTTACCATGAGTGACCTGATTAAACATCGTTCAGAAATACTATTTCTGTACGAAATTGAAAACGCCAATCCTAACGGCGATCCGTTAAATGAAAACCGTCCGCGTTTTGATGCCGAGGAGTCCAAGGCTTTGGTTTCGGATGTTCGCTTGAAACGGACCATTCGCGACTACTTTTATGAATACAAAGGATACAACGGAACCGAGGGAAAAGACATTTTTGTAAGGGAAACCACCTACCAAACAGGTGAAAAAACCTTTGTCGCAGATGGAAAAAGGCGTGCCAAAGATTTTAAAGAAAACAGGCAAACGGTATTAGATCAATGTCTGGACGTTCGTTTGTTTGGCGGAGTCATTCCGTTATCCAATGACTCGATTACCCTTACAGGTCCGGTTCAGTTTCAAATGGGCAAATCGCTTCACCAAACCGACATCATTACCGAGCAAGGTACAGGTGCTTTTGCATCAGGAGAAGGAAAAGGTCAATCCACTTTTCGGACCGAGTACAAGGTGCCTTATGCCCTGATAGGCTTTAATGGCATTATAAATGAACAGGCAGCAAAATACTCCCTGATGACGGAGGACGATAAAGCTTTGCTCCTGGAAGGTATCTGGGATGGAACAAAGAACCTTATTTCCCGCTCCAAATTCGGACAAGCCCCCCTCCTGCTGTTGGTTATTGACTACAAGGAACCCTTCTACCTCGGCGGGCTTCGTCAGCGTTTACAACTAATCACCTCCAAGGGCGATCTTCAGATTCGGGGCACCAAAGACTTTGTGGTGGACATGAATGACCTTATTAAAGAACTCAAGGAGGTAAGTGGCAAAGTTGAATCTGTGACTGTCCGCATTGACAGCCGCCTGAAAACAAGCCCACAATTAGTCAACGGTAAAATCAAAATCGATGCACTCTGACCCCTTTCGCCTTTTGGTTTTTGACCTTTCGGGCGAATACGGGCACTTCCGGAAAATCAACACCAATAGTTCGCCATTGACCTACGGCCTGCCTACCCGCGTAGCCCTTGCGGGTTTATTAGGTGCGGTGATGGGTATAGAGCGGGAAACCGGTCCGGGTAAATACGCTCCGGGGATTACACCTGCCCAGGAGTTTTTCGCCAAAGAAGTGTGTGGAATTGGGGTTCAGCTCCTGCGCCCGGTGAGCAAAACCGTGATGGGTTTTAACCTGCTGATGACCAGCAAGTCATTTTTCGAAATTGAAAACCGAACACAAATACCCTTTGAGCTGCTAAAAAACCCTGCCTTCCGGGTATTTTTTTACCATCAGGACGCAGCGGTGTTTGACCAGGTATGTGAACGTATCGCCCAAAGAAACCATCACTTTACTCCCTATTTAGGATTGAGTCAGTTTACCTGTAGCCTGGATTTTCAAGGGGTGGTAGAAGCTATACAGCGCTACGGAAGCAATTGCCCGCCGATACATTCAGCGGTCAACCTCAATGATCTACCAGCCAATCCTTTAATGTTTGAAGAAGGCAGGTACTACCTGAGCGAGACCATGCCCATAGCCATGACACGTGACCGGATTGTAACCGAATACGGAGAGGTATTATTTGAAGGAGATGCCCAGACCCTGGCTGTGAGATCTGAACAATGGACAGAAGCGGGCTCATTTGGAAACATCCTGTTTTTATGAATGCTCTCTTCTCTCATCCAGAAGTACTGCTCAGCCATCATTTGAAAAAAGTGGCTCAACAGGTGCATGCCATTCTCAGCGCCAAAAAGCTCAACACCGGTATTCCGGATAAATTGCTGCTGGACCTGGGATACCTGATGGGAGCGGTACATGATGTGGCAAAAGCCACCTCTTTTTTTCAAACTTACCTGCTCACGCCTGAGCATACCGTTACGGGACCAAAGCATCATGCTTTTTTGTCTTCCTTATTGGCAAAATACGGCGCAGAATTATTGGTACATACGCACCCGGAGTTGGCCGAAAACGATCGCCAGGTATTGCCTTACCTGGTTTTTGTGGCCGTGAAGAGACACCATGGAAACATGGGTGACATGAAAGACGAATTACTGGAGCTTGGACACCTCTGGAAAGACGCAGATCAGCAAATGGCAGTCATCGACCCGCAGGCTGTGCAATTAATCCTGAACGAAACCCTTGAGCAGATCGATCTCTTCATAAGCTGGGAAAACTTCAGGGTGTATCTTGGTCAACAAGTAAAGGAAGACGCTTTCAGCAATTTCCAATTTGACTTTTTCGAAGATTCCCCATTCGAAGACTTGACTGTATCGCAAAAGGCCAGGTATTATTACCTTTTCCAGCTACTATACAGCGCCTTGCTGCTCGCCGATAAACGCGACGTAATTCTGAAGCAACCCTTTGAAAGGGGGGAGATCTCCGATAATAAATTTTGGGAATACCGTAGGGTGAAAGGGTATGACCAGCCAACCACAGCGCTGAATCTGCTCAAAAATCAGGCCCTGAATGAGGCCCTCACCCAGCTCTCTTCTACTTTTGATCCAAAGCAGTTTTTTTACTCAATCACCCTCCCTACCGGCATGGGAAAAACCCTGACATCTCTAGGCATTGGGTTGAAAATCAGGGAATTACTACAAAACAATACCACAAAACTTATCTATGCCATCCCTTTCACCTCCATCATAGACCAAACTTTCGGCGTGTATCAGGAAGCTCTGACGGCATGGCGTTCGAACCAACTGCTGAAACACCACCACCTGGCAGAACCCATCTTTAAAGTAGGTGAAGATGAATTTACCCCCAATGAAAGTAGCTTTTTGATTGAGACCTGGGAGTCAGAAGTGGTAGTTACCACCTTTGTACAGTTACTTGAGACCATTTTTTCAAATGACAAAACGAAGCTGCTTAAGCTTTCTCAACTGGCCAATTCGATTGTATTTCTGGATGAAGTGCAAAATATTCCATTCGAAATATGGCCACTGATACGCACAGGATTCGAAGCTATCGCCAGCCAGTACCGGGTGTACTTTGTATTTATGTCGGCCACCCAGCCGCTTATCTTCAAACCCGGAACCGAGATTACAGAACTCATTCCCAACCATGAACAGTACTTTCTGAATCCCCTGTTTAATCGAACACGGTTGATGAACCGGGCAGCTGCTCCGATCGGGAAAGATAATTTTTGTGAGGAGGTAATCACCTACGCAGCCGCGCATCCTTCCAAAAATCTGCTCATTATTCTCAATTCAAAGAAAATCACCCGGGAGGTCTTTGCGTATTTAAGCGCGCGTATTTCTTCTGCAGACAGCGAACTGCTGTTCCTCTCAACCCTGATTACCCCATTTGAGAGAAAATCCATCATTCAGCACCTCAAAAACGATAAAAAAGGCAAAAGAAATATTATTGTCTCCACCCAATTGATTGAGGCCGGGGTGGACATTTCCGTGGATACGGTGTTCCGGGCACTCGCTCCATTAGACAGTCTGATTCAGGCAGCAGGCAGAGCTAACCGCAATAATCTCCAAGCTGAGCCTGCTGACGTATTTATCTATGACATCCAGGAGCTGAAGCGGGTGAACGCCATGATTTATGGGCAGATATTGCTCACCAAGACAGAAAAGGTGCTGCAAGGGATGGAAACAGCAAATGAAACAGCATACCTCTCGCTGATTCAGGCCTACTTCGAACAGATTCAAAAAGAATCGGCTGTTTCAAATCCGAAGGAACTTAATCATTTGCTACAGCTTGCATTTGAGCAGGTAGGGAAATTTAAGTTTATCGAGGAGCAAAAGACTGCATCTCTTTTTGTACAGATTAATGACGAAGCCGTGGCCATCTGGGATGCCTATGAGAAAATAATTTCCGATGGTTCTCTTGATCATTTTGAAAGAAAGAGTGCCTTTTCCAGAATAAAATCGACCTTTTATGACTTTGTAATTAACGTTCCCATTCCATACGGAATGAAAGAAATTGACATGGACGCTGCTCCCGTACATGGCTTCTATCTGATCAGGAAAGGGCAATCGCAGGAGTTTGCCTCCCGGTACTACGCCTATTCACCCGAAAATTTATCCCTGAATACCGGCTACTTCTCCCCTAAAATAACCTTAGAAGTTTTCTAACCTCATGCAATATACCCTCTTCTCCTTCCCTGAGCTTCGGCTTTCTACCCGCGACGGTCACAAGCTCCGGGGCTATTTTGGCAACCTTTTCCGCCATCACTCCAACCTGCTGCACAACCACGACGAACAGGGCGACTTCCTGTTTCGGTACCCACTGGTGCAGTATAAGGTTATTCGAGGGGTGCCTTACCTGGTGGGCCTAAACGAAGGAGCCAGCCTCATGCTCCAGCTTTTTACCGAGGTAAAAGAGATTCAGATCGACGATGCCGTTTTCCCCCTGCACGAAAAGCGGATTGAATCACGCAGCTGGTCCCCTACCCTTTCGGAGCAGCCTATTGAGTACCAGTTCGAAACCATGTGGATGGCCCTCAACCAGGAAAACTACCGCACCTACCAGACCCTCGAAGCCGAGGAGCGTACCCGCCAGCTAGAGGCCATTGCCTGCCGCAATATTCAGGCAGTGTTTAAAGCCGCTGCGGTCATGCTGCCCGATGAACAGCGGATATGGGTAAAACTCAAGGTAACCCCCAAGGCCACAAAGTTTAAAAACCAGTCGATGCTGGGCTTTACGGGCCGAATGACCACCAATGCCGTACTGCCAGACTTTATCGGAATCGGAAAAAGTGTGTCGCGGGGCTTTGGAGCCCTCAGAAGAATCAATACATGGAACTCCTGATACAAAGCCCGGGCGCCTACCTGCACGTTCGCGAAGGCATGTTTGAGATACGCGTACGCGATACTGAACAACCTGCCCGGCAGATTGCCGCTACAAAAGTAGTTACCATTATCCTTGGCACGGATGTGGCCCTGAGTGCGGGTGCCGTGCACCTCGCTTTGCAGCACAATATCGACATTGTGTTTGGCGACCACGACGGGCACCCTGTGGGCCGGATATGGCACAGCAAGCTGGGCAGCACCACCCGTATCCGCAAACTACAACTGGAAGCCAGCCTGAACGAACAGGGCCTGGACTTCGTGAAACAATGGGTGATAAAGAAAATTCAAAATCAACGCACCTTTGTTCAGGACCTGAAACGTCATCGTGAACACCTGAAGGAGCTAATGGACGACAAAGTGAGTCGTCTGGATGCGTTGGCTTCCGCTATCGAATCGCTGGATGGGCCGACCGTTGCCACTGTAGCCGAAACGATACGCGGACTGGAAGGGACTGCCGGCAGGATTTACTTCGACGCCTTGAACCGCTGCCTGCCCAACGAAATGCGCTTTAACGGCAGAAGCATGCGCCCGGCACAAGATCTTTTCAACGCGTTTTTGAATTATTGCTATGGCATCCTGTACCGAAAAGTGGAAAAAGCCCTCATGATTGCAGGCATCGATCCCTATGTGGGTTTTTTGCACCGCGACGACTACAACCAGGTAAGCATGGTGTTCGATTTCATAGAACCCTACCGCATCTACGCCGATGAAGCCGTTTTTCGGTTGTTTTCGGCAAAGAAGGTGAATAAAAGCCACAGCGATCTGCTGGCAAACGGCGTGGCCCTCAATCAGGAAGGGCGCGCTTTGGCGGCAACCCAATTTCTGGAATTTTTGGAAGAAAAGCCTATCTCCCACAAAGGACGAAACCAGGTAAGAAGCCGGATTATACAACTCGATGCGCACGCCTTTGCCCAGGCACTGCTACAAACAGAGAAAAAACCATGATAGTTTGGGTCATGTACGACATCACCGACGACAAGGTGCGGGGCCGGGTAGCCAAAGCCTGCAAACAAAGCGGGCTATACCGGGTGCAGAAATCGGTGTTTTTGGGAAGCCTCGAAAACTCCGAGAAGGACTCGCTCGGGCTTCAGATTGAAGATTTGATCGACGAGGAGGTGGACTCTGTTTACCTTTTTCCGATGAGTAAAGACGAGCTGAAGGACACCGTGCTCATGGGACAGGCATTTGACAAAAAACTCGTTACCGACGAAGTACGGGCCTTATTTTTCTAAAAAATGATTTCCCTCACCCCTTCGCATATTATTGAATACCTGTATTGCGCGCGGTACACCTACTTTGAACATGTGCTTCAGATTCCACAAAACGAGGAGAAGTACTACAAAGTGATGAAGGGCAGGCACATACACGACGAAAAACTGGAGCGCAACAAGGAATACCTGCGCAAACGACTAGGGGTGCAGGACAAACTACTGGATCAATACCTGGCTGTTGGTTTTTTGAGGGGACGGCTCGATGAAGTGCTTTTTCTGGAAGATGGGACGGTGGCTCCGCTGGATTACAAATTTGCGGTATATGAAGAAAAGGTGTTTAACACCTACAAAATACAGCTCAGTTGCTATGCCTGGCTGGTAGAGCAGGTGTACCAAAAGCCGGTAAGCAGGGGCTTTTTGGTCTATGTGCGGAGTAAAAACAAAGTGGTAACGGTGGACATATCACCGGAAGACAAGACCGCAGTGGTAGCAGCCATGCGGGAAATAGAGGAAATAGTGGATGGAAACAAATTTCCCCGCGCGACCAGGTACAAGCAAAAGTGCTTAACTTGTACCTATCGCAACATTTGTGTGAAGTAGCCAGAGCGTTCCGGGAGTCAATTTATTAAGTCCTGGCAGAAACCAGGCGGTAAACAACTGAAAATGAATCGGTTAAGCTTCCGGAAGACTTGGAAAACTGAGCAGAAATGGCGTTATTTGACGTATTGAAAACAAAACTATGTGCCACAAATTTTTTGGACAACAGGTTGATAATGAGCGGAATGAAAGGCAAAACGGCTCCGGCAGCTATATCCAGTAGAACAAGGATTGAAACGAATCCTTCTTCTTCGAAAGCCTGATGGATTACCACACTCCGGCAGCTATATCCAGTAGAACAAGGATTGAAACGGAATCAATCAACGGGGAATGGAATAAAGATACCTACGCTCCGGCAGCTATATCCAGTAGAACAAGGATTGAAACACGAACTGCTCGAGGTGCTCAGCGCTACCCGCGCCTCCGGCAGCTATATCCAGTAGAACAAGGATTGAAACACCTGACCTCCCTCACCGAGTTCCAGCTATTCATCCTCCGGCAGCTATATCCAGTAGAACAAGGATTGAAACCCTACATAGCAAGCGGCACCGGTTTCGATTTCACGCTCCGGCAGCTATATCCAGTAGAACAAGGATTGAAACAGGCAGTCATGAGCGCCTGCGTCACCATCTTCTGGCTCCGGCAGCTATATCCAGTAGAACAAGGATTGAAACATGTCATGGTGCCGCTCTGGCTGCTGGCATCGGGTGCTCCGGCAGCTATATCCAGTAGAACAAGGATTGAAACCCGGGTGTTGAAACGCGCTAGCCAATTTAAGGCTCTGCTCCGGCAGCTATATCCAGTAGAACAAGGATTGAAACCGAGTTTCAGAAATCCCTCCTGGAGCGCTTGCAGCTCCTCCGGCAGCTATATCCAGTAGAACAAGGATTGAAACCTTCGGTGTAGGTATGGGTGGCCGGAGTGCCGGGCACTCCGGCAGCTATATCCAGTAGAACAAGGATTGAAACTGATATCCTTTTTTAGGAAGGGTATTCCCTTCCTACTCCGGCAGCTATATCCAGTAGAACAAGGATTGAAACTATTTAAGCGGTTGCCCCCTGAAATATATAAATAACTCCGGCAGCTATATCCAGTAGAACAAGGATTGAAACTCCCCTGATAAGCGTACAACCTCTTAACAAACGAAACTCCGGCAGCTATATCCAGTAGAACAAGGATTGAAACTAGATGTTCAATTGCGCCCCGTACAAGGTCAGCCCATAGACACAGCAGGCAGAACCAGA
>JBGSTW010000032.1:0-6185 GCA_041753595.1 Bacteroidia bacterium
TTAAATCCTTGATAACCAGCGACTTACTTCTTATTGTGACATAAAAACAACTTCCTTTTGCCAATTTAGCCCTCAGCAAAGTCAAATTATCCAACCTAACTCATTGATTTTCAGAGCCAAAAAATTCCGAACAAGCTCTTAGTGGATGAACACGTTGATGTGGCAATCATCGGTGCAGGGCTAAGTGGATTGTCAGCTGCAAGAATGCTTGCCAATGCTGGAAAAAAAGTCATGGTGCTGGAGGCCCAGGACAGGATAGGCGGTAGAACCTGGAGCCAGTCACTAGGCAATGGTGCTTTTATCGATATAGGTGGCCAGTGGATTGGAACCGGACATACCAGCATGTACAAGCTGGCTGAAGAAGCCGGGATTCCTACCTTCCCAACCTATACCAAAGGGTTAAACCTTTGGCTGCAACACGGTAAAATTAAAACACATAAAGGGGAAACACCGCCCATGGGTTTATTCTCCCTGCTGAGTGCTAATACGAACATAAACCGTTTTGATAAACTTGCGACAAGTATTGATCCGTATCAACCATGGCAAGTGGAAAACGCGGGCTTGATGGATAACATGAGCCTTGGTGCATGGATTGACCAGGAAGTAAATAATGCAAATGCCCGGACACTGATAAAAAGAGTTGTAGAAGGCGAACTTTGCGCTTCTACCTACGAGGTTTCTCTGCTTCAGGCCCTGTCCAGTGCAAAAGCTACGGGCTCTTTAAAACAAGCAGAAAGCGTAGAAGAAGGCGCCCTTAAAGACCGGCTCGATGGGGGAGCCCAAGGCATCAGCAACTTCTTATATGAGCAAATAAAAGATGCTGTCAAGCTAAACTGCCCTGTCACGTTTGTTGAGCAAACAATCGAAGGGTTGAGATTGGGCAATTCTTCTTTCTCCCTTACCGCCCAAAAGCTGATCATCTCAGCACCCCTCCCAACCGTCAAAAATATCAAATTCACGCCGGCACTGCCCTTTGAAAAACAGATGCTCATTGACAACATGCAGATGGGAACTGTAATCAAATGTCACGCAGTATATGACGAGCCATTTTGGAGAAAAGCCGGTTTGAGCGGAGCCAGCTTTGCCATAGATGAAACAGTAGAACTCTCAGTAGATAACTCTGTACCAAATTCACCGAAAGGGATACTTGCCTCCCTCATTCATGCGGACAGGGCCGCCTATCTTTTAGGTTTATCGCCAGCAGATCGCAAACAGGTGGTATTGAAAGCGTATGCAGCGAGATTTGGAGTGAAAGCACTAACCCCGGTTCATTACCATGACTATTCCTTCACCAGCAATCCCTGGATAGGAGGGGCATATTCAGGATTTTTCAAGGAGGGAATTTTTTCCCGGTATGGTAGTTTTTTGCAAACACCGACTGGCCATATTCACTGGTCCGGAACGGAAACGTCTTTCCTTTTCAAGGGTTTTATGGAAGGGGCTGTATTATCCGGACATAGGGCCGCACAAGAAATACTCAATCAAAATAAATACTGATGAAATCAATCTTTCTGGTATGTATGCTCAGTGTTGGGCTCACGGCAAAAGGGCAAACAAAGCTTGAAAATCTCTTTTCGAGGATTTACTTTCCCTTTGATTTTGGGGTAAGCACGTTGTTTTCAGAAGCGCTGGATAATGGCACCCTCTCTAAAACCGGCGTGGAATACAGGTTAAAACATAAAAACGGGCTTTATTTCAGGCTCAATTTTGACAATCGAAAATCAGATTATTTACTCAATGCTCTTTCACCTATAACCAATATTGAAAATGGGACCGTCCAATTTAGCGATATCGTTATTGGCCCTGGGTACAGGATAGGGAATCAGAAATGGCAATTTACCGGGTTAGTCCAGACTGGAAACACAAACTATTCTATCGACAACGTGGCGCAAAACAGCTCAGGGTTTAGGAAAATATCGATTCAAAGAAACCTACTCCTTTCAAAAACATCAACCGGACTTGAATATTATTTATATGAAAATGCAGCGCTCACTTTTGAAGTTTCATACCTCTACCATTGGCAGCAAAAAGACTTTTTCATAGAGAATCCTAATGGACTTACCTTTAGTATTGGGCTGACTACAACCTTGTTTTAGTAAAAGAAAGATATTCTTCTCCGATCTGATCACAGACAAAAATAACCACTAATAAAATTTAATTGCAGGTGAAGTCTGTTTGATGATGAAAGTGGTCCACTTTCGCTAAGCAATGACCGACAAGAGGCTGGAAAAACCCTGCGCTGCCACGGCGACCCGCCTCCACTTATGGTTCGAGAAACAAAAAGCCTTTCTCTCCCCCAATAGATGGTCTGTGTTTTTGAATGCCAGCCCTTGCCTATCCGGGAAAAAGGGAAGATATTCGTCTCAGTTAATCAGGAGTTAATCGCTGTGCGTAGCGACGAAAAGTAGGTTATTAGAAAAGAACACCCGTGGAAATAGAAAACATATTGATGTATGCCCTAATCGGGGCACTTGTTTCTTTGGCCATTCGACTCATGAATCGATCTCCAGAAAAACTGATCGAATCAACCGATGGCGAAGCCATTACTTTAAGGCTAAATAGGTTCTACCAGATCAGTGGAATAATAACAATCGGGATAGGGGGACTTTTTTCCTTTTTCATCCTCACAGATGAAACAGAGACAAATCCTTTGATTGTTTTAATTTTTGTCTGGATTTTTTGTTTGATGTTAGCATTGCCGGTTTTGCTTTGGTATATGAATCACCGGGTTACTTTCGATGAAGAGACCGTAACTTCATGGGATTGGAGAGGTAGAAAAACAAGTATAGCGTGGCAGGAAATAACCGAAGTTAAATTTAATGCATTGGCTGGGAGCATAATGATAAAAGGAAATGGAGAAGTCGCTAAAGCACATCAACATTTAGTTGGTTTGAAGAGCCTACTTCAGATGTTAGTGAAGAAGACTCCATGGAGGGCCAAAGAACTTAACCTGCCCATTAAATAAGGCGAAGAACCTACAAAAATGAACACCAGGAAATTCATCCTCTTCGCGGAAAATAAATGAAAAGTAGAATTGATATTGCTCCACAAAGTGTTTTAATTGGCTTGGGATTAATCTTAGGTTTCCCCTTTTATAGAATCCTTTATTCGAATTTTTCATTGTCCACTGGAGGTACGGTTATATTTTTCTTGTTATGTATTTTTCCGATTCTCTTCGGATTGTGGAAAATAGAACAAATTTCTATTGTGGATAAGGTCTTAATAAAGACGAATTTTATGGGATTAGTCAAACGAAAAAGAGATTTAAACACCCTTGTTCATGTTAAAAAAAAATATGTAGACAATGATGTACCCAGTAATTTATTTAAAATTTTACCCACTAAAAACGAAAAATACGTTAAATTTAGAATATTAACCCTCAGGTTTGAAGCGGGTAGGAAAATAAGAATCAACGAAATCTTTATGCCCCGAGAAGATTTTAGTCAGCTGTTCAATATCTTAAGAAGATACGAAAAGAAAGGTTAATGTTACTGCCACTACCGGAAGTGAGATAGCTTAACTTGCAAGCTCCCCCCAAAATACTACGCATTAAAAGTAGACGAAAAGCCTAAAACCTTTTTTATTTGAAGTATTGGAATGCGAGAATTGCCCCAAACCCATTGCCTATCCCCCAAAAAGGAATGACCTTCGTCACAGCCCACTAGAAACTAAATGATTCCCGTGGCGTTAGTACGGCTGTTGCAGGTATCCAAAAAACCGTCCATGAATCCCTTTTCTACCACTTACGAGAACGACACGCCTGACAACATTTTAGTCAGCGAAGTGCTTGATGGCAATAAAAATTCATTGAACAGCCTGATTCTGAGGCACCAGCCATTTATCTACAACCTGGCCTGGAAAATGATTGGCGACCCCGTAACGGCCCAGGATCTGACGCAAGAGGCCTTGCTGAAGATTGTCTCCAACCTAAGCTCTTTCAAAAGGGAAAGCTCCTTTCGCACGTGGGCGTACAGGATCGTACGAAACCACTTTCTCAACGACCTGAAAAAACCGAGCAATCAGTTTGCCACTAATTTTGAAGACCTGGGGTACATGCTGGATGCGAGTGAGAACATAGACATCACGCTGGAAGAGCAGGAGCAAAAAAAAGAAGAGATCCGGGAAGTGCGGTTGCAATGTCTTTCGGGTATGCTCCTTTGCCTGACCAAAGAGCAGCGGCTGATCTATATTATCGGTGATATTTTCGATGCGGACCACCATATAGGTTCAGAGATCATGGAAATATCCAAAGACAATTACCGAAAGAAGCTGAGCAATGCCCGAAAGGATTTACACAATTTCATGCTTAATAAATGCGGCCTGGTGAACAAAGCCAATCCGTGCAGGTGCCACAAAAAAGTAACGGTAGTACTGGAATCCGGGATGGTAGATGCGAAAAATCTCCTCTTTAATCGAAAGGAGTTTAGCACGTTTAAGCAGGCCCTGGAGAAAGATGCCAACTATCTGGTCGAAGAGTCAGAGCAACTCTACGCGGAGCTACACAGGGACCTAAGCTTCAAAACGCAATTTGACAAAAAGAACTTCCTGGAAATCATCCTGGAAAGCCCCGATTGGCGGGATAGGCTAAACCTGAACTGATTTTTGCCCAAAGTCTTCACATATCGTAAAACTCCTTGTCTAAGGAGAAAAGTTAATATGGAAAACTGGACAAGCGCAGAAATACCCGCAGATTTAAGCACAAAGACCTACGTAATCACGGGCACCAGCTCCGGCATTGGCACCGTAATCGCCTACGAGTTGGCCAAAAGAGGCGCGCAGGTAATCGCTGGCAATAGAAATACAGAGAAGGCGCATAAGGCAATGGCAGACATCCAAGGTCCCGCCGATGACCTGAGCCGCTTCACCGTCCTGCCTTTAGATATCTCTTCCCTGCAGTCAGTAAGGGATTTTGCGGAAAAAATAAATGCATATTCAACCATCACTCACATCGACGGCTTGCTGCTGAATGCGGGCATCATGGCATTGCCCGAGCGGAAAGAATCTGTAGATGGGTATGAATTGCAGATGGCCACCAACGTATTAGGACACCACTTGTTGACGTCCCTGCTCTTGCCCAAAATTCAGCTTGCCCCGAAGTCTGTGGTTATTTCCACCAGCTCATCGGCAAGCAGCACGGTGCGCAGCACAAATATCTGGGAGGACCTCAATGCAGAAAATAAATATGATCCCTGGGAGGTGTATGGCCTGTCCAAAATAGCTGCGATCCAATTCAGGGATGGCCTTCGTGAAATCATCCAAAAGGCAAAGCTGGAGCATCAGATCCACGTGCTTACCACCCACCCCGGGTTAACCGCTACCCCTTTGTTTGATGCTTCCAAGGGGCTTTTTGCCTCGGTATTCAGGGCATTCAGAGGTAATTTCATGATGGATGTGTCACAAGGAGCCTTATCGACCCTGAGGGCCACCGTAGATGAAACGCTGCCTGATGGGAGTTTTGTCGGGCCGGGAGGCTTTACCGGCATGAACGGAAATCCGAAAGTAATTAAGGTTTATAACCCGAGCCTGGCCCTCGATCCGGAGCTGAGAGCGAAGATGTGGAAATACTGTGATGCAGCTACGGGTGCCGTATGGTCGCTGCCGAAAAAATAATATCGAAAGACCTGATAGATTTTCCGTGAAAGTCTTCACAAATGATAAAACCTCTTGTCTAAGGAGAAAAGGGAGGTTTTATCATGCTTTTATTCATCCGCATTTGCCTGGTTCTGTACGGAATTATCGCGCTGGGAACAGGATCCCTCGGCATAGCAGCTTCATTTGATCCTGCCAGTACCTCTCCGGTACAGGACAACAACCATCGGTTCGTTGCTGCCATGTGGGCGGCCATGTCCCTGGCGTTTTTCTATGTCGCCTGGCATCCGAGTGAAATTGCCCTGTTTCGGTTCCTGATGGTTGCCCTATTTATCGGCGGGCTGGTCAGGACCTATGGACTCAGGTATTATACGCCCACCCCATTCATGATTGTTGGCATTTTAATAGAATTGGTCCCAACCTCACTCATGCTTTGGATGCATACCCGGCTATTAAATATAATACCTCGGCAAATTTAGACCACAGTTTAAGTTGAAAATTGAAAACCTTAAATTGTAGTCCCATGAAAAAGCAACGCAGAAAATTCACAGCAGCGTTCAAGGCTCAGGTAGCGATAGAAGCGCTGAAAGAACGTC
>JBGSTW010000033.1:0-34894 GCA_041753595.1 Bacteroidia bacterium
TGACGTTCTTTCAGCGCTTCTATCGCTACCTGAGCCTTGAACGCTGCTGTGAATTTTCTGCGTTGCTTTTTCATGGGACTACAATTTAAGGTTTTCAATTTTCAACTTAAACTGTGGTCTAAATTTGCCGAGGTATTATACCTTCACCGCCCCAAAAGCCGCAAAACAGGCGTTTTTGTGTAAAATATCCACGCTGGCAAAGCCTACTTTCCGCAGCAGATCCAGTTGCCAGCTGACGGGCCGTGGCGAATCTTCCAGGTCGATATAGGCAAAAACCTTGTCGCGGTAGGCATCGCCACCCAGGCCGCTGAGGTATTCGCCATAACGCGCCAACATCATAGCCTGTACCGCTGGATTTTCATGCGCCACGAGGTCGGTAATCCACACCGATCCGCCCGGACGAAGGAGCCGGAATATTTTTTGAAAAGCCATTGCCCAGTCCGCATCGTCGCGGAGGTGGTGGAGGACCGCCGCCGCTAGTATGATATCAAATGCTCCTTCGGGCAGGTCTGCATCGCGGAAGTCGGCGTGCCAGGGCGTGGCGTGGCCCGCATTCACCTCCGAAACACGCGCCACCGCCCGCTCCACCATGGGCAGGCTGAGGTCTAGCAGGTCGGCGTCGAAGTCGTGGTCGAGGGCCTCACGAAGCTTGAGCGTATTGTTTCCCGCCCCGCAACCAATGTCCAGCACCCGGCGGATATCCGGCGTAGCTGCCACGGCTGCCTGGGTAATCAGGTCCATCGCCAGGGGCGCATCTACGGTGGCCGTTTGCCCTGTTTCGAGGTTAGAGAACCGCTCCACATCGGCATCGAAGCGGGCGCGGATCTGATCGGTAGATGATTTGTGGTGCAGCGGCGTGGACATATCGGATGGCTTTGTTCAGGAAATAGGGGAGAGGTTAATAAGCGCTAAGGGCTGTTCTGCCGCCTCGGGTCATACAAAAGTGAAGCTTTTCGGCAAATTTGGTACGCTTTGCCTGAATTCACAGCCAGTAGCCGCGATTTTTCGGGGAAGGATAATTTCTTAACGATCTGTCAGTTAAGCAATTACCGACGTGCGCCTGGTACCCTTCATGCTGTTTTTATTCCTTCATCTGTCGCTGGCTGCTCAGACCGATACCCTTTTTACCAGCGGTCGGTTGACTTACAACAAAAAGAAAAACCCTGCGGCAACCTTCTCCCGGTCCGGCAACAGGCTCCCTTCGACCGACATGATGGCCTTCCCGTTGAGGTTGAGGAGGTTGTTTCCCGATACGCTACCAAGTTCCTGATTTTGGAGGTTGCGGATGCTGCCAGCGGATATCGTGCCCAGCGCCTGCCCGCCGAGGTTGTACAGCGTATCTCCTTCAAATTGGGCAAGGGCCTGGCCCTGGATATTGATTATCTGGTCGTTTTGCAGGAAAAGGATGCGTTGTTGCCGGTTGTTGACTAGGGCAGCATCGTAGTTGGAGGGGGGAGCAATCATGGGGGAGCAAGAGATAAGGGGTAAAGAAAAACCCAGAAGCGGAAAAAGAGAAGTCAGTTTTCGCATAGTTTTTTCTGAATAGGTCGCAGCATGTCGGGGAATCTTACTGGTTTTATAAAAAACAGGTGGTTGGTTGTTATCCCCTCGTCGGACTTGTTGCCGAATGACCAAGCGATTAGCCGTCAATCTGAATTTAGTATTACCATTGGGTATAGACAAAAGATGTTCAACCTCGCTGAGGTAGAATTTCTTTATAGACATTCGTGCTATAAAGGTCGTCTCCGCTGGAGTCGGCATTAACTTCCGTACTTAATTTTCTGGAGAGAAGCACACGACTACCGAAAACCCCGTCAGGGGTGAAAGGATTATATAAAAAACCACGCCATACCCTTTCGCGCGCAAGCAGAACAGGCTATTCGCCAGATGTGCATCCGTGAAAAGAAAAAAAGCCGCCCATTCGGACGGCTTTTTTTATGAAATCGCTGACAATCAGATCATGTTCTTGATGATCTCTTCGCCAAATTCTGAGCATTTTACCTCGGTAGCACCTTCCATGAGGCGGGCGAAGTCGTAGGTTACGCGCTTGGCGGTAATGCTGGCTTCGATGCCTTTGGTAATCATGTCGGCCACTTCCTGCCAGCCCATGTACTCAAACATCATCACGCCGGAGAGGATCACCGATGAAGGGTTAACCTTGTCGAGGTCGGCGTATTTAGGAGCAGTACCGTGGGTAGCTTCAAACACGGCATGACCGGTCAGGTAGTTGATATTGGCACCGGGAGCGATACCGATACCGCCTACCTGGGCAGCCAGGGCGTCGGAGAGGTAATCTCCGTTGAGGTTGAGGGTAGCGATCACGTCAAACTCCTCGGGGCGGGTAAGCACCTGCTGCAGGGTAATGTCGGCAATGGCGTCACGTACAGTGATGGTCTGGCCGGTATTAGGGTTTTTGAAGGTGCACCATGGGCCGCCATCGAGCTCGGTAGCGCCGTATTCGGCTTTCACGAGTTCGTAGCCCCAGTCGCGGAAAGCGCCTTCGGTGTATTTCATGATATTGCCCTTGTGCACGAGGGTCAGGCTCTTGCGGTTCATGCGGATGGTGTAATCCACGGCTGCACGCACGAGACGCTGGGTACCAGGCTTAGAAACCGGCTTGATGCCCACCCCAACAGAAGCGATGTCTTCGACGCCGAAACGCACTTTTTTGAAATCTTCGGGGAAATTGGCTTTCAGGAATTCCAGCACCTTGAGGGCTTTGTCGGAACCAGCCTGAAAATCGATACCTGCATAGATGTCTTCGGTATTTTCACGGAAGATTACCATGTCCACCTTTTCAGGGGTTTTTACCGGAGAAGGAACCCCGGTGAAATAACGTACCGGACGCAGGCAAACATAGAGGTCGAGCAACTGACGCACGGCTACGTTCAGCGAGCGGATACCGCCACCCACGGGGGTAGTCAACGGACCTTTGATGGCCACGAGGTATTCGTCGATGGTCTTTATGGTTTCGTCTGGCAACCACGAACCGGTGAGGTTAAATGCCTTTTCGCCGGCGAGCACTTCGCGCCATTCTACTTTGCGGGTGCCTCCGTAGGCTTTTTCGACCGCTGCATCAAATACATTTACGGAGGAATGCCAGATATCGGGGCCGGTACCGTCGCCGATAATAAAAGGGATAACAGGATTGTTTGGGACCTGAAGCTTCCCGTTTTCAATGGTAATTTTTTGTCCGGACATAAGGTTTCGGTTTGGGGCTGGAAAAGCCAAAAAAATTTCGCCCAAAACTAGACAATTTGAAGCGAAATGGAAACCCATTCCTGGGGCTGATTTTTCCTGCTAATGCTATCGCACCCGATGTTCTTCCACACTGAAGGGGCACACTTTATACGAAAAATATCAAAGTAGCCCTCCTTTTTCTCCAGCAGAACGGGCCAGTACAGAAGCACATTGACTTTGCCTTCATGCTGAGTTAACAATAAATTAATATTTCAATGGCTTCGAATAATCGGGTAATAGCTTCGTTTTTAAGTAGTTTTGCAGGCGGAAAGGCCCTTTTTTTTCGATAGCTACCCGGTTACTGTTACCCCAACTTCTGGTATGAAAAATCTCGCTGTTCATTTCTCTGCCGTCCTTTTATTGGTGATCTCCACCCCTACAGCCCATGCTCAAACCGTGGGCTTTGCTTCAGCTACCAGTACCACCAACGAATGGGCAAGCCAGCACCCGGTCGCAATAACCATGACCACTGCTCCGGCTACAAACACTACGGTAATGGTAACCTATGCGGGTACGGGTACCGCCACAGGATCTTTAGACTTCGACTTTACTACCCAGAGCATCACCTTTACCCCTGCCATGTTCTACCCCGATACCCAGTATGTGGGAGGCCTGACCCTGGTAAGTGATGCTGTTACCGACCCCGACGAAACCGTAAACCTTGCCCTTAGCATTCTTTCGGGACCCGGTACCTTGGGAACCGTAGCACATCAGGTGCTCATTAAAGAACTGGATGGAAGGTTGATGGTGAATGAGATTTCGCAGGGAGCTTCTGGAAATCAGGAGTATTACGAACTGGTGGTGTGGGGGCCACCAGCTACCACGGTGGATATCCGGAACTGGGTGGTTGACGATAACAATGGCCTGTACAATACGGGGGATTCGGCGATTAGCGGGGTTGGCATTGCTTCGGGTTTCGCTACTTTTGAAAATGATTGCATGTGGGAAAAAGTGCCCACTGGTACAATTATAACCATCTATAATTCCGAAGATAAAAACGCTTCCATTGTCGCAGTCGATGATCCCAAAGATTCAGACGAAGACTATATTCACGTACTCCCTCTTTCTATTGAATTTGGAACTTGCGGAACCCCGGCTGCCAATCCTTATCTAAACGGATACGCCAGTTCCCCTGATGTTCCCACCGCTTCTACGGCATATTTTACGCCTAATCAGGACCCTTGTTTTTCCATGATAAGCCTGGCAAACAATGGCGATGCCGCCCAGGTACGAAATGCTGCATTTACAGAAATGAGTGGCGTTTCTTACGGGTTAGGGGTTACCAACCACCCGCGGTATGCTTCTTATGGAAACGATGCCCTTGCCTTCACGGAAAAAGCAGGCAACCGTTCATTCTGGATGGCCAATACCTGGGGCAACGATACCTATCACAAGCAAAACTGGCTTACTTCTTCTCCCCGTACAGAAACTCCGGCAGCCGGAAACAATGCCGCCAACAGTGCCTGGCTGTCCTCCATGCTACAGCCTTTTCCGGTTCCGTCATTAAACAGCACTTATACCTGCCACCTCAACGCGCTCGAATACCGCCGCTACCTCAATCCCAACGACGAAATTTTTGCCCACCTCCGCAACAACACAGCCAATAACCACGGCAGTGCCACAGTGCAAATGACCATTGGGCATACCATCGTGCAAAACAATAACCTTGCTGATGCGCCATTTTTCGCTGAGCCCAATTGGCAGGTAACCCTTGCATCTGCAGGTGTATCCCCATCGATGCAGGTGCGGCTTTATACCACTCCTGCTATTCTGGCGGCCCTTGCCATATCGGTCAATGCTGCTTATGGCACGGTTTATACGTCCAGCACCATTGTTCCATTTGTGAAAATTTACCAGACCACCGCCTCCGGGGTTGAGCCCAGATACGGCCTCGGTCCCCAGGTCAATGGCTACGCAACGACCAACGTCAGCTATGGGTCTAACTATTATTTTCAGGCGACTACCACGCTTGGGGGTGGAACTTTTGCGCTGGGGGTTCCGGCTCCACCGCTGTGGGCGCAACCCGGAGTGGAACTGCAAACCGGGCCCGGTCAGGAAGTGCATTCCCTGAGGGTGTGGTATGCCACCGATGCAGATCAGATAGGAAAGGTATTTATCCAAAGCCAGCGGGAAGGCAGGGCACAATTGAAATGGTATGCCCTGGATGGAAGGAACATTCACCGCCAGGAGCTGAACCTGGACTCAGGGGTAAATGTATTCGTAGCCAATATTGAGGGATTTGCCGCCGGTATTTACGTGGTAGAAGTGGCAATGGAGGGCGAAACCGTGCGCCAGAAAGTGGTGATCCGCTGAGCCGATTTCCCTGATTTTCAATGACTAATGGCCTTTGTAGCCCCGGAAAGTGGTTGTGATTTATTCCTTTCAGGTATTGCTTCGCTTAATTGAAATTACGGGCGGTAGGTGCTACATTTGACCCGACTACCTACTACTCAATCGCGTGCCTTATGAACGAGAACCTGGAGACCCACAACCTGAAATTCGCCCTTATTGAGGATGATCCATGGCTTGAACCATATGCCAACGAAGTTAAAGCTCGCCTCGAGCGGGTGGATGGGATCATTCAGCGCGTGTCCAAAAGCTACGGAAGCCTGCGTGCTTTTGCAGAGGGCTATAACCGCATGGGAATCCTCCACGATGCCCAGGCCGGAGGTTGGTTTTACCGCGAGTGGGCACCCGGTGCCCGGGAACTCTTCCTCTCCGGCGATTTTAACGACTGGAGCAAAACCAGCCACCCCCTGAAAAAAATGCCTTCTGGCGTTTGGGAGTTGTTTTTGCCCGATGGCGGAGATGGATCCAAACTCGTACACGGCTCCAGGGTAAAAGTGCATGTAGTGGGTGGCAATGGCTCGCGCATGGACCGCATTCCGGCATGGATACACCGGGTCATTCAGGACCCCGTTTCACACGATTTTTCCGGACAAATCTGGGCTCCAGATTCTGCTTTTGAATGGACGGACCAGCATTTCAAAATACCCCAAGGCGCTCCGTTTATCTACGAATCGCATACGGGCATGGCCCAGGAGCGTGAGGGATTGGGTACCTACCGCGAGTTTGCGGACATTGTTTTGCCCAGGATCGTGACACTTGGATATAACTGCATCCAGATGATGGCCGTACAGGAGCACCCTTATTACGGGTCTTTCGGCTACCATGTCTCCAACTTTTTTGCGCCTTCTTCCCGCTTTGGTACGCCTGAAGACCTCAAGTACCTCATCAACAAATGCCACGAAAACGGGGTTGCCTTTATAATGGACGTGGTGCATTCTCACGCGGTGAAGAATTTTGCCGAGGGTCTCAATGAATTTGACGGCACAGAGGACCATTATTTCCACCCCGGAGGCAGGGGCTATCACACCAGCTGGGATTCCAAGCTGTTTAATTACGGCAAGCAGGAAGTGCAGGAGTTTCTGCTCTCCAACCTCGCTTATTGGATGGAGGAATTTCACATCGACGGGTTCCGTTTCGACGGGGTTACCTCCATGCTGTATTTTCACCACGGCGACCACGTTTCCTTCGATCACTACGACAAATACTTCAAAGACGGCGTAGAATGGGATTCCATCGCGTACCTGCAATTAGCCAATGAGCTGATTCACCAAATTAATCCCGATGCGATTACCATTGCCGAAGACATGAGCGGAATGCCTGGCACCTGTCGCAAGGTAAGCGAAGGCGGGCTTGGCTTTGACTATCGCCTCGCCATGGGTATTCCTGACTACTGGATCAAACTCCTTAAACACTCCCGTGACGAGGATTGGAATATCCACGAGATATGGTCGGTACTGACCAACCGCCGCTGGAAAGAGAAAAGCATCGCCTATGCCGAGTCGCACGACCAGGCCCTGGTAGGGGATAAGACCTTGGCTTTTTGGCTGATGGACAAGGAAATGTATTTCCACATGCAGGTGAGCGATAAGAACCTGATTATCGACCGCGGCATCGGTTTGCATAAACTCATTCGCCTCGTAACTGCCAGCCTCGGTGGAGAAGGCTACCTTACCTTCATTGGCAATGAATTTGGCCACCCAGAGTGGATCGACTTTCCGCGCGAAGGCAATGGCTGGAGCTACAAATACGCCCGCAGGCAATGGTCTCTGGCTGATGACCCTAACCTGAAATACCATTACCTCAAAGATTTTGACCAAGCCATGGTGCAGGTGCTGAAATCAAAAAAGGTATTGGAATCCGGTGAAAATGGCCAGCAACTCAACATGGACGATGAGAACCATGTGATGGTTTACCTGCGTGCCAACCTGGTTTTTGTGTTCAATTTTCACCCCACACGTTCCATCGCTGATTACAAATTTGTGGTTCCCGAAGCGGGAAAATACCGTATCATCCTGAGTACCGAAGACGGTGCTTTTGGCGGATTTGACCGGGTCGATACCCGTGTAGAACACTTCACCATTCCTGATGAATTTAACAATCACTTTCTCAGCCTGTATGTTACCAATCGCACAGCTTTTGTGCTTGAAAAAATAGGCTGAAGCTTCAGGTCGATTTTATCTATATACCCGGATTAACCGTTAATCCGGGTTTTTTATGTGTTTTTTCTTTGAAAGCATCCGTTCACCCATGAGTAATTACCTGTAAGGGGGTGATTGTGTTAGGTAGTGACTTTTGTCTGAAATCATTCCTAAAATCGTGATTAATTTTGAGTCATTCTTACTTATGGTAATATTCAACTTTCGAATTAGTTGAGTTTTTTCCAGATGAGTAGGTATGTTTTCAGCTATTGCCAGGATTGGAAAAAATCACAGTACGCCACTTTCGGCATTCTTCAGATTGGTCAAATAAATTGTAGCAGCACAAAAAAACAGCCCAAAAATTATGTTTTCAGGCATTTTTTTCGAACCCAAAAGCATTTGTAGGATGATGAATTTTCGACTTTCGTTCTTTTCATGGTTATTGATCATTGCTGGATTTGTCCTTTCAGAAAAGGGCTATAGCCAGATCAGTTTTAATACCCAGGACCTTGTTAACCTTACCTCGCCTACTTCCCTGCAAATTGGCCCGGATGGACGTTTGTACGTTTCGCAGCAAGGCGGTACCCTGAAGGTCTACAAAATCAAGCGTGGGCTGGATGGCGTTTATACCGTTCTCTCGACCGAAACCATTAACCTGATAAACACCAACGTAATTAACCACGACGACAACGGAACCGTGAATGGCTCCCAGAATCGTCAGGTGACAGGTATTATGGTGGAAGGCACGCCTGACAATCCCATCCTTTATGTAACTTCCTCAGACTGGAGAATCGGAGCTGGTACAGGATCAAACGACTCCAACCTGGATACCAATTCGGGCGTACTTTCCCGCCTTACCTGGATAGGTACCAGCCGTACCGACCCCGCCGGATACTGGCAGAAAGTGGACCTTATCCGTGGTTTTCCCCGCTCTGAAGAAAACCACGCCATCAACGGCATGGACCTTGACCCGGTAACGAATACCATGTACATCATGATCGGGGGTAATACCAACAAAGGTGCACCTTCGAACAACTTTAACTTCTCGCCTGAATACGCCCTTTCTGCCTGCCTCGTCAGTGTGGACATGAACGCCATCAACGCCATGGCCATTCAGGGCACCGGTCAAAACCAATATGTATATGACCTCCCAACCATTGATGATCCTACCCGCATCAATGTAAACGGCATTACTGACCCCAACAACCCCAACTACGACGGCGTGGATGTGGGCGATCCCTTCGGTGGTAATAATGGCCTTAACCAGGCACGGATGATGACCACGGGTCCGGTGCGGGTCTTTTCTCCCGGATACCGCAATGCCTACGATGTGGTTTACACCTCTCAGGGGCGTTTGTACACCTTTGACAATGGCCCCAATACCAGCTGGGGCGGTATTCCGGTAGGTGAAGGGCCTGCAGGTACCTGCTCTAATGGTTCAAATGAAAACGGTTCCTACTCAACCTGGGATCAGCTTCACTTTATCGACGCCATGGGCTATTACGGGGGGCACCCAAACCCGACCAGGGCCAACCCTTCCAATTTTGATATTCACTATTACCAAAAAATAGCCAACGCCTGGACCGAGACCGCTTATTACCCTTACAGCAGTTTTCCGATTAAGCCGGTAGCTCCCGCTGATGCGTACCCGGTAGAGTGCGATTACATTGACCCGAATTTCAACACCGATATCCTGGCAATGATCAACGCATCTACCAACGGGATGTGTGAATACACCGCTTCGAACTTCGGTGGTGCCATGCAAGGCAACCTCCTGGCTGCAGCATTTGATGGAAAAGTTTATCGATTTGCCCTCAATGGTGCAGGCGACCAAGTAGTAGCGCAAGCGGCAGTTTCTGCTCCCGGAACCAACCCCCTCGACGTGTGGGCTCAGCCCGACAACGATTCTTTCCCAGGCACCATCTGGATCGCGGTTCATGGTTCTGGTAAAATTGTGGTATTGGAGCCCAATGACTTTATCGGCAACTGTACCGGTGATGACAATGTCGCACTGGACGAAGACGGAGACGGATTTAACAATGCCGACGAAATCGACAATGGCACCGACCCTTGTTCTCAGGCCAGCAAGCCAGATGATTTTGACGGCGATTTCCTTTCTGACTTCAATGACAACGACGATGACAACGACGGAAAGCTTGATACCTGGGACCCCTTTGCCCGCGATGCCGCTAACGGTCTGGCTACCAACCTGCCTCTGAACTATGGATTTTCCATCAACAACGGCGACGCTATCCCTAATACCATGTTTGGCCTGGGCTTTACCGGCCTCATGACCAATGGTACCCAGTCGGTTCCCGGCAGCGATTACCTTACCCTCTACGATGGCGGAGAGCTGAACCCCGGTGGTGCTACCTCTAAGCTCGGCATGGAGCATATCCCCGCTGGCGACGCACAGGGAGGTGCCAATACCCAGCAATACGCTTTCCAGTTTGGATTCAATGTGGACGAAAATTCGGTTCCTTTCACGGTACACACCCGCATTGAATCGCCCTTTTTCGCCGTAAATGGTTCAACCATTGTACCACAGGACGGAATGTCACAGGGCTTGTATCTGGGCAATGGTACCCAGGACAACTACATCAAAATTGCCTTGAATGCCCAGGGTGGGGCAGGAGGAATAGAGGTAGTTAGGGAAGTAAATGGATCGTTTACAAAAGTAGATTATGCGGTGGCTGTTACCGGCAATGTACTGGCTGCTGTGGCGATAGAGCTTTACCTCGAGGTGGACCCTGCTACGATGACTGTACAGCCCAAGATTGCTACCGATGGGGGAAACACCATTACCCTGTTGGGGAGCCCGATCAATATTCCTGCCAGCTGGCTTAGTAGTATCGACGATTATGGTCTTGCGGCAGGTGTGATCGCTACCAATGGTGGAACAGGCCAGCTCTTCGGTGCTACCTGGGACATGATTGAGGTAGTTCCTACCTCACCGTACCTGCTTACGCCTATGCCCGACCTGCTCCGTATCCGGGGAGCTGCTCCTGACATCATCAACCTCGAAGATTATTTCAACGACGACGGTGGCCTGGGTAACCTGACTTATAGCGTGCAAGGAAATACAGGAGCTTATGTGGGTGCCAGTATCTCCGGCTACCAGTTAACCCTGACCTACCCGGCAGATTATACCGACGTAGCCACCATTACTGTTCGTGCTACCGACCTCGACAATTACCAAACGGATGCCACCTTTACGGTTACGGTTACGGATCCATTCACTGTGCTTTACCGGGTGAATGCAGGTGGAGGCCAGCTTGCCGCTACCGATGGTCCGGCCATGGACTGGGTTGCAGACGATTTTGTTACCCCCTCCTGGTACCGAACCAATGGTGGCAACAATTATGTGCAAAACATGCCCAATTTCGATCCTTCGGTTCCAGCTTATGTGCCGGTAGATCTTTTCGACTCTGAGCGTTGGGATGGCGGAAACCCGGGCGATGCCCTGGTGGATGAAATGAAATGGTCGTTTCCCGCACCGGTTAGCGGCGAATATGAAGTGCATCTCTTTTTCGGAAACACCTACTCAGGGACTGGCAATGTAGGTCAGCGTCAGTTCGATGTGTTGCTGGAAGGCAACCTGGTGCTCAATGACTACGACGTGGTGGCAGATGTAGGTACCCTGGTTGGGGTAATGAAGACATTTACCGTTACAGTAACTGATGGCTCCATTGACATTTACCTTCAGCACGTACTGGAAAACCCCAACATTCGCGGAATCGAAATCCTCGGTCCTCCGACTGCTGCCTACGGCTTTTGCTCAGTAGAACCCGATCCGGTGTATTTCTTTTCTACCCCGGTCAATACCTCTGCAGCAGCACAAAACGTAACCATCACCAACTACGGTGCCAGGCCCATGCTGATCAGCAGCGTAGCTATGACCGGAGGAAATGCCAGCATGTTCAGTCACAGCTTCACCGGACCAGTTACCCTCCAACCTGGTGAGAGCAATACCTTTGCGGTAATATTTACCCCTACTTCTACCGGATCCAAAGGAACCACCCTCAATGTGTTTCACAACGGAGCCAATGCATCTCCCTCGCATATTGTGGTAGCCGGAGAAGCGGTGGTCAATACCAACTACCCTACCTCCATGTTTATCAATGCAGGTGGAGGCCTCTTCAATGCCGCCAATGGAGACGTATTTGCCGCCGACAACTACTTCACCAATACCTCTTCTACCGGAGCCAACCCTTACAACATCAGCGGTACCACCGATGTATCGCTTTATCAAACCTACCGTACGGGTACCGCATTTACCTTCGAAACTGACATTACCAACGGTACCTACCAGATTGACCTCTATTTTGCTGACCTGATCAACGCCCAGAATGGCGACCGGGTTTTCAATGTCAACATAGAGGATAAGCTGATGCTGGAAGAGTTTGATATTGCCCGCGAGGCTGATTTCATCAACGGCGGTATTTCCGACAATGGCCAGAACTACGCAGTGAAGAAGACCATTTACGTGAAGGTAGTTGACAATGACATCGTCATCGACTTCTACGTAGGAGCCATCGGAGCAGGGCAGCCGATTGTAAGTGCCATTGCTGTCAGGCCGTTTACTCCGGTTACGGGTCCTGCTGCATTTATGGAAGTGAACCCAGGGGAAGCCCTTACAGCTACTACTACCGCTGTCTCTTCTTTCCATATCCAAAACACGGGTACCTTCGACATCCAGAGCGTGGTGATTGACCTGCGCACGGCACTCTTGCCCGATCTGGTTTTTGATCCGGAAGGAAATGGCGGCGATGGCGTAGGAGTTTGCTTTACCAGCAACACCGGTGCTACCCAAACAGGCCTGATTACCAACGGCGGTGGAACAGGAACTGCTTCGTGCGTGACGCCTTTCAGCATGTCTCACAACGGCGGCTACCAGGTGCTGACCATTGATTTCTCCGACTTCAACAGCCTGGATGAACTGACCTTTGAGGTGGACATTGATCCGAATTCAACCCAGGGAAATGCAGGAGCAGGTGCCCCGGCCGATATCTCCGGATATGAACTCACCGGTGCTACCGTAACCGTAAACTTTGCCGGAGGCTTCAGCTACACTAATAACCTGTTTGATGCACCCGGAAAAGGGGCATCCAACACCATTGTTGCCCTGAACCCCTTCAACAGCGGACCCGTACTCTCGGTTAGCGGATCGGTTGCCAACCCGGTTACCCTGAGCCAGCAAAGCCAAACCATCAATGTTGTGGGCGAGCCCAACACCTACGTTACCCTGCTGGTGATGGATACCCGCCTTTTCCTCGAAAATGCCCAAGCGCCTTTCGATGTGCTTGACCCTACCTATATCGGCAACCAGGCCATGAGCAGCAGGGGGGTATATACCGCCAAAATCGGCGCAGGAGGCACAGCAAGCATTCCGGTTTCGCTGCTGCAAACACTTGGTACCAACAACGAGCCTAACGGCGGTGTGAACTACATCGCAGCGGTTATGCAGGCAACTCCTTTTGATGCCTTTTCATTCACCAGCCCCCTCTCTAACATGCTGACCGTGAAGTATCAACCCAATACCTTCCCGGTTGAGCTGCTCGACTTGAAAGCAGAAGCGATTAGCCAGCAGGAGATTTTGATCAGCTGGAGAACCCTTACTGAAATCAACAACGACCATTTCGAAGTAGAAAAAAGCGCCGATGGCAGGATGTTCTTCCCGATCGGTGCGGTGGACGGTGCCGGTACTACCTCCCTGGAGCAGAAGTACAAATTCATCGACAATTCGGATATGTACCTCACCAACTACTATCGCCTCAAGCAGATAGACGTGGATGGCGGCTTCAGCTTCAGCAATGTGGTGGAAGTGAGCATGCGGTACGACGGGCTGATGACGATGCTTCTGTATCCTAACCCGGTCCAGGATGTGCTTCAGGTGCGGGTTGCCGACCTCGATATCCAAGCCAACTACGAAATAATATTGATTGACGCCATGGGACGTGCCCTCTCGCGCACTTCTTTCTCCGGCGAATCGCTGGCAACCCAGGCTAACCTGGATGTGTCAACACTCTCCCACGGGGTTTACCTGCTGGAATGTGTAGGAGATAACGGACGTATATCCACCGGGCGCTTTGTGAAGCAAAACTGATACGGGCGAGAAGCCAATTCATCGGGAGGGGCAATTGCTTCTCCCGATTTTATTTTTGGGGAAAAAGATAATGCCGTATTTCAGGAAAAATACGCCCATGAACCCCTATATCAACTTTGGCCTCCTCGCATTTACCTCCTTCATCACCCTCATCAACCCCGTGGGGGTAATGCCGGTTTTTATTGGCATGACGTCCACCCTCACAGATAAAGACCGGACCCTGATCGCTCGTAAGGCCTCGATCGTTGCCTTTATTACCTTGGTTTTCTTTGCGCTATCAGGTCAGTTGTTGTTTAAATTTTTTGGAATATCGGTCGATTCTTTCCGCGTCGTAGGGGGCATTATCTTTTTTCTTATGGGGCAGGACATGCTTCGGGCAAGGCTATCGAATATTAAGCTCACCGACGAAGAAGCCGTTCAGGAATACGTAACTGATATTTCCGTAACCCCCCTGGCGATACCCATGATTACGGGGCCGGGAGCCATTACCAATGCCATTGTGCTGATGGAAGATGCGAACGAGCCTGCCAAGAAAGCGGTGTTGTTTGGGGTTATGGCTTTGGTCCTGCTCATTACTTATCTGGTGCTTTGGGGAGCAGGCCGGGTAACGCGTTTTTTGGGAGAAACGGGAAACAAAATCCTCATCCGGCTCATGGGGCTCATCGTGATGGTGATCGCGGTAGAGTTTTTCTTCAGCGGACTGGGACCTATCCTCCGGCGGATTTTTGAAATCGGCTGATGTTCCTGATGGCTGATTACAGATTAGATATGCCTTGCTAAATTCCCTCAACTTGACCCGTTTTTCATCGAAAAAAGCCTTTTTACTCAGAAAGGGGCAAATATCGGGATAATAATATTTGTCTGAATTGTGCGAACATTCGGATTTTGTTAGTTTCACCCATACAACAAGACACAACCCAAATTATCTGCCCAACATGGACCATAGCCAGGCCGAATTTCAAGATATTGGCAATGATGGAATGCCCCCGCATCCCGATAAGCAAGATGCCCTTTTGGTGGAAGGTGCCTGGGAAGTCGCCAACCAGGTGGGTGGAATTTATACCGTAATCCGGAGTAAAGTAGGCAGCATGCAGGAAAAGTGGGGAGATCGCTACCTGCTCATGGGGCCTTATGTGCACCCGCAGGTGGCTGCCAATTTTGATCCGCTCGAACCGCCGGAAACCCCATTTGGACGGGCGATAAAAAAAATGCGGAACATGGGCTTTGAGGTCCACTATGGGCGTTGGCTCGTAGATGGCACGCCACGGGTGGTGTTGTTCAACCCCTTAAATGTGTTCGATCGCCTGGGAGAGATTAAATACCTCCTGTGGGAGCACCACAATATTTCCATTCCGGGAGATGATCACCTCATAAACCAGGTGATTGCTTTTGGCTACATGGAGAAAATTTTCCTGCAATGCCTCACCGATCCGGAAGTAAACAGCCACCAAAAGGTGCTGGTGCATATCCACGAATGGATGGCCGGCAGCTGTATCTCGGATCTGCGTCGCGAAAAGGTACCCGTAACGGTCGTTTTTACCACCCATGCTACCTTGCTCGGTCGGTACCTGGCCATGAACGACCCCGAGTTTTATGAGCACCTCGCATTTTTCGACTGGGAAAAGGAAGCCCGCTATTTTAATATCGAAGCCTCGATCCGGCTGGAGCGGGCAGCTGCACATGGCGCCCACGTTTTCACTACGGTGAGCCGCGTTACGGCCATGGAATGCGAGCACCTGATAGGTAGGGTGCCTGAAATGATACTGCCGAATGGCTTGAATATCAATCGATTTGCCATTTCGCACGAGCTTCAGAATGTGCACCAGCGCAACAAGGACGAGATCCACCGCTTCGTTACCGGGCACTTTTTCCCCTATTACCCCATCGAGCTCGACCGCACCCTGTACTTTTTCACCTCCGGCCGCTACGAGTTTCGGAATAAGGGCTATGACCTTACCCTCGAAGCCCTGGCCCGCCTCAACTGGCGGATGAAAGAAGCCAATATCAACATGAATGTGGTGGTGTTTTTCATTACCCCACGTACCTATAAGTCGATTAACCCCGAAGTGCTTGAATCGCACGGCAGCCTGGAGAAAATCAGGGAGATCTGTGCCGAGATCGAGAAAAAAATCGGAGACAGGCTTTTTACTGCAGCCATCCAGTCGCCCGGATCGGAGTTTCCGGATGTGTCGCAGTACGTGGATGAATACTGGAGAATCCGCCTTCGCCGTACGCTTCAGTCGTGGAAATCGAATGGTCTGCCCAAGATCATTACCCACAACATCGACGACGACGCCACCGACGAAATCCTGGGTTTCCTACGCACCTCTAACCTGGTGAATCAGAAAGAAAACCCGGTAAAAATCGTCTATCACCCCGAATTCATTAACTCAACCAGCCCGCTTTGGGACATTGACTACTCCGATTTTGTGCGCGGTTGCCACCTGGGTATTTTCCCGAGCTACTACGAACCCTGGGGCTATACCCCGCTGGAATGTATGGCTTCCGGCGTGCCGGCCATCACGAGCGACCTTTCCGGCTTTGGTGACTACATCATCGATGCCATGGAAGACCCCGAGCAGCATGGTATTTATGTCGTGAAACGCAGGCAACATGGCTTTTTTGAAGCCGCCAATCAGTTGGCCGATCAGCTCTTTTCGCTGGTACAAATGAGCCGTACCGACCGTATCCAGCAGCGTTACCGCCTGGAAGCCGCTTCCGATCACTTCGACTGGAAAAACCTGACCTACTACTACGAAAAAGCTTACGACCTGGCCCTCACCCGTTCGGATGAATAGCAACCTGGCAGATGTCCAACGATAACCAAAACGGGTCCATGAAAATATTTATGCTGGGGTGGGAGTTTCCTCCCATACTCAATGGTGGCTTGGGCGTTGCCTGCTGGAACCTCGCCAACGCACTTTCGGAAAAAGTGGAGTTGACGATGGTGGTGCCCCGATCCGACAACCGCCTGCGCCCCGATAAATTTGAGCTGGTGGGGCTCAATGAAACCTCGCTGCGCCGTATTCGCCGCAAGCAACTCCCCGAACCACAAATAGCCATGAAGCGGGTGCGCATCGAATATGCCGATGTGGATATTCGCGCCTATGAAACCGTTACCCGCTCGCATTTTCGGGAGGAAGACAGACCCGAAGTATTTGTGGTAGAAAGAGAAGTAGAAGTGGAGGAAACCATCGGGGAGGCTGTACCCGTACCCCGCAGGTTTATGGTGCACGACCTGTATGGCGACCACCTGATCAAGCGCGTGGTGCAGTTTGCGGAAATAGCTGCCCGGCTGGCCACTACCCGTGAAATAGACGTGGTGCATTGCCACGACTGGATGACCTTTTTGGCAGGGTTGATGATCAAGGCCCACCTCAACAAGCCCCTGGTTCTGCACGTGCACTCGCTGGAATACGACCGCAGCGGGCCCGAAAGCAAGGGATGGGTGTACGAAATGGAAAAGCATGCCCTCGAGCAAGCGGACAAAGTGGTGGCCGTAAGCCATTATACCCGCGATATCCTGATGGACCATTACGGCATTGACCCACATAAAATAGAAGTGGTGCACAACGCCATTTCTCCCAAGCCCATGGAAAGGGAAAAGCCCCCTTTCAGGGAAAAACTCGTGGTGTTTTTAGGCAGGTTAACGGGGCAAAAAGGCCCTTCTTCGTTTATTGAAGCTGCCCGGCAGTTGCTTCGCCGCCGCCGCGACCTGCGGTTTATCATGGCCGGAGAAGGCGACTTGAAAGCTGCCCTGGCCGAGCAGGCTGCCCGCTACCGGATCGGCGACCGCTTTCATTTTGCAGGGTTTCTCTCCGTAGAAGATGCCCAGCTCCTGTTGTCGATGGCCGACGTGTTTGTGATGCCGAGTGTATCTGAGCCCTTCGGACTTTCGGCGCTGGAGGCTGCCCGGGCCGGGGTGCCGTCCATCCTTTCTTCGAGATCAGGGGCTTCAGAGATCCTTCACCACGCTTTGCAGGTAGATCCTCAGTCGCCTCAGCTGCTGGCAAATCAGGTAGAGTGGCTGATCGATCACCCCCGGGAAGCCCAGGAGATCGCCCACCTGACCCTGGCTGACCTGGGCGAGGTATCCTGGGACAGCTCCGCTGAAAAAGTCGTTTCCATTTATCGCCAGCTCATAGCCTGATTCGTACGTTTACGGTAGCATATGCCCAACCTTTGTTTATTTCTTTACCTGCACAGCCCCGTAAGGCTTCGTCATTTTCCCGCACTTGAAATCGGGAAACATACCCCCTATGTCGATGAAGTCGCTACCTTCGATCTCTGGAAACGCCTGGCCGAGCAATCTTACCAGCCCGCTTTGGAGTCGATGATTCGTGCAGCAAAGACCTACGGAGAGAACTACCGCGTATCGGTGTACCTGCCAGGTTCTGTTTTCGAGGAAATGAAAACCTGGGCCCCGCAATTGTTGCCCCTCCTGGCTGCGCTCAATGATACGGGTGCCGTGGAGTGGTTGGCCGGACCTTATTACCCAAGCCTGGCTTTTTGGTTTAGCCCGCAGGAATTTGACCGGCAGACCGACCTGCAGCAGGAGTGGATACAGGCCCAGTTTGGTCAGCAGGCCACGGTGCTTTGCAATACCGACCTCATGTATCACAACCTTGTGGGATATTACGGCTACAAATCCGGCTACGAGGGCGTGATTGCCGAAGGGGTAGATTCGTGGCTGAACGGCCGCTCGTGCAACTACCTGTATTCGCCTTTTCACCGGGAAGACTTTCCGGTCATGGTGCGTAACCGTAACCTGAGCGAAGACCTTACCCACCGCTTTCAGGACAACAACTGGAGCGAATACCCGCTCGATGCCGAGAAATATGCGAGCTGGATAGCCGGAGGAGAAGGAGAGATTACCCTTGTGGGTTTTCCCCTGGAGACCTTGGGCATTACCCACAGTGTACACAGCGGCATTCTTGATTTTTGGGAAAATTTACCCGGAAAACTACTCGAAAAAGGAGTTCGCTGGATGAAAGCTTCGGAGGCTTTGAAATCATCGCAACCCCGGGGCGGCTATGGAGGGGAAGGCTACAGCAGCTGGCTGAGTAAGGGTGATGCCCTGGCCATTTGGCGGGGCAACTCCTGGCAAAGCGAAGCCCTGGAGCGGATTTCAGAGATGGAGGAATTGGTGCTGAAACGCGGAAATCAGGACAGTGTGAAAGTCTGGAGATGGTTTCAGCAGGCCGATCATCTGCTTTTTATGCACAATCAGGACCATGTGGACGGCTTAGGAAGCTTGCGCTCCCGGCCTTTTAAAACTCCGCATGATGCCTATATTTGTTTTATGAACGCCCTTGCAGATTTTCAAATCAAACTTGAAGGAAATTGACACAAGGAAAACCCAAGAATCTTGATGACTATGGCTTCGTATTCAATGTTAATTGCAGAAAGTGGCTCTACCAAAACCGAATGGGTGGTAGGACGGGACGGAAAGGTGATTAAAAGCTTTCGCAGTCCGGGGATTAACCCCAACGTCATGACCAAAGAGTCGATCGAAGATACCTTCCGTATGGCCTTCGAAGACCAGTTTCAGGATGGCGAGATTCAGGAAGTGATCTTTTATGGTGCCGGTCTGGGCCACCATTCTCAGCGCGATATCGTGGCGGATGTGCTCAGGAAAGTACTACCTTCGGCACACATCGTGGTGGACCACGACATGGTGGCTGCGGTCAGGAGCACAGGTCGCGAAGAAGGCATTGTATGTATTCTTGGAACAGGCTCTAACTCGTGTCTTTTCCGCGATAGGCACGAAGTACTGGTTTTGGGAGGACATGGCTGGATCATGGGCGATGAGGGGAGTGGAAAAGACCTTGGCCATCACCTGATCAAGGGCCTGTTGCAGGGCGATTTTCCGGATGAGGTAAGGGAATATGTAGAAGGAAAAGAGGGTGATTCCATTTTTGAAATCAAGATCTCGATCCATAAAAGCGAGAAGCCCAATGTACGTATGGCCAGCCTGGCGCGGTACGTGAAAGACATGATCCATATCCCGGAAGTGCGCATGATGGTTGTTCACCGTTTTCTGGCATTTCTGGATACCACCGTTTGCCGCTACCCCGATTACCGGCAGCTGCATATTGATGTGATCGGGTCCATTGGATACCACTTTCGCGAGCAACTGGAAGAGGCTTGCAGGGTGAGGGAGGTACAGCTGGGTCATTTGATTCCTGAACCGATTCACAACCTGCTTTCCTACCATTTCAGCCAGCTTTCCTGATTGAAGTGCCTCCGTATTTGACCTGATTCCGTTTCATGCAACCCGTCAGACAAGACCCCAGATCCAGAAACAGAGCCACGCAAATCGTGGAAAAATGGCAACAGACCGGTAACCGGGTGTTGCTCGAGTCTTCAGGTGCGGCACTTGAGGTTTCTGCCTATGGGGTAAATATGCTGCGTTTCCGGTTTTCACCCAACGGCATCTTTGAAGACGACTTTTCATACGCCGTGGTGCAGAAGCCCGAGGCTTTTGAGGGTAAATTTTCCCTGCGCAAAGTAGGAGACGAATTTCATGTGCTGACCGATGAGCTGGTATGTAAAATCAGCAACAGCCTCAATATCCGCATCTTCAACAAAGCCGGGCAGCTGATATCTGAGGACGAGCGGGGCTTTTTCTGGGAACCCTATCCGCAAAAAGGAGGGAACCAGGTATTCAACAACCGCAAAATACAAGAAGGTGAGCATTTTTTCGGACTCGGCGACAAGCCTACCCGCTTGAACCTGAGGGGCTTGCGCTTCGAAAACTGGGGGTCGGATACCTACGGCTACGAGAAAAATTCTGATCCGCTGTATAAAAATATTCCCTTTTTCATGGGGCTGCACAGTGGCCTCGGATACGGCATTTTCTTTGACAATACCTTCAAAACCCGCTTTGACTTCGGCCATGAGCGCAGCGACATCTGTACTTTTTGGTCAGAGGGAGGCGAGATGAGCTACTACTTCATCTACGGTCCCGAGCTGATGAGCGTATCCGAAGGGTATGTGTACCTCACCGGTACCCCCGAATTGCCTCCGTTGTGGGCGCTGGGTTACCACCAGTCGAAGTGGAGTTATTATCCCGAATCCAAGCTGATGTCGGTAGCCAATGAGTTCAGGATCAGGAAAATACCCTGCGACGGACTGCATATCGACATCGACTACATGGATGGTTTCAGGTGCTTTACCTGGGACCGGCAGCGGTTTCCAGATGCGCGCCGAATGCTTCAGGACTTGCTGGAGGATGGGTTTAAGTCCGTGGTGATTATCGATCCAGGCATAAAGATTGATAAAGACTACGCGGTCTATCAGGATGCCATGGCCAAGGATATGTTTTGCCGCCGGGCAGACGGACCCGTGATGGAAGGCAATGTATGGCCCGGTTCCTGCCATTTTCCCGATTTTACCAACCCGGAAGTAAGGGAATGGTGGTCGGGCCTGTTTAAAGATTTTACCAAATCGGGTATCCGGGGCATTTGGAACGACATGAACGAACCCGCCCTGTTCGAAATCGGCACTTTCCCTGAAGACACCCGCCACGATTTCGACGGACACCCTTGCAGCCACCGCAAAGCACACAACGTGTACGGCATGCAAATGGCCCGTGCTACCTGGGAGGGTATCAAAAAGAGTATTTATCCTAACCGGCCTTTTGCCATGTCGCGCTCGGGCTACTCCGGCATCCAGCGTTACGCCGCCGTATGGACGGGGGATAATCTCGCTACCTGGGAGCATGTGTGGATCGCCAATATCCAGATTCAGCGCCTGAGCATTTCGGGGCTTTCGTTCTGTGGCTCCGACATCGGCGGATTTATCGGCAGGGCAGGAGGGGAGCTGTTTGTTCGCTGGCTGCAAATGGGCGCTTTTCACCCGTTTTTTCGCACGCACTACTCCGGCGACTACGGCGACCAGGAGCCATGGTCATTTGGCGATAAATGGACGGCTTTGGCCAAGAAAGCCATCGAGACCCGATACCGCATTCTTCCGTATCTCTATACCGCTTTTTGGCAATACACCTCCAAGGGGACGCCCATCGTGCGCCCACTCTCGTTTATTGACCAAAACGACCCGGAAACCCTTTTCCGGATGGACGAGTACGGCTTTGGTCCCGATTTGCTCGTTTGCCCCATTACCAAAGAAGGAGACGAGGGCCGCCTGATGTACCTGCCCAAGGGCATCTGGTATAACTTCTGGACGGACTTGGAGGTAGAAGGTGGAGAAGAAGTATTTGTACAGACCTCTATGGCCGAGATTCCGGTGTTTATCCGTGCGGGAGCCATTATGCCTCAGTATCCGGTGATGCAGTATGTGGGCGAGGTGAGTTTCGATGCGATGCCCCTGCATATTTATTACCTCCATGGCACCTATACCAGCAGTCTGTACGAAGATGCCGGTGATTTCTATGGCCACGACCAGGGCAATTACCGCCTGCGGACATTCGAGTTAGAAGGATTTGCCAACAAAGTAGATATCCGCCAAAGTTGGGAAGGCCGGTTTAACCCGGAATATACCACCTACAAAATGGTCTTCCACGGGTTGCCCTTTATTCCCGCAGGCATGTTGCTGGATGGTAAAGTGGTGATGTTTTCCCTCGATTATTCAGCCGAAAAAGGCTCATTCACCATGGAAGTGGACAAGAAATTCGAGCACCTTTCGCTGATGAACCTCGAAGGCTTTGCCGATTGAGACGGGAGAAGACACTTTTGGCTTTTGGGCAAAGGATACCAGCTTAGTACCCTGAAAGGAAAATATTTTGCTTGTTTGGCGAATGAATAAGTGTGTTTTTGACAGTAATACTTTTTACTGTTGAGGGTGTTAATTTCAAAAAATTATCTTTTCTGAAATCGATTTCGGGCGAACCGCTATCTGAAACTGGGCCTTTCTGGGATAAAAGGGGACTGCTTAACACGTGTAAATATCTATTTTTGTATATCCAAAACACTATCTAATATTCATCATGAAGAAACTTACGTTATTTCTGGGAGCACTGCTCTTGCTGCTTTCCCCTCATCTTCCGGCGCAGGTCCTTACGGTTACCCCTACTTTTCCTACCCTTGACGACACCGTAACCATTGTGTACGATGCCACCCAGGGAAATGCCGCTTTGGTAGGCGCATCCCCTGTTTATGCGCATACCGGCATTATTACGACCACCTCTTCCAGCCCTTCTGACTGGAAATATGTAGTGGGAAACTGGGGCACCGCCGATAACCGCGTGCTAATGACCAGCCTCGGCAACAACAAATACCAGATCAAATACCACGTGCGTACCTTTTATGCCGTACCGGCAGGGGTAGTAGCGACCAAGCTGGCTTTTGTATTCAGAAATACCGATGGCAGCGTGGTAGGCCGCGATGTAGGCGGTGGCGACATCTTCTACGACTTTGCTGCTCCGGGCGGCTTTCAGGTTAGCTTTTTGGCCCCGGCACAAAAAGGAACACTGACCGATCCGGGCGTAGCCGTTCCTATTCAGGTTGCTGCTTCCTCCTCAGTGCCCCTTACCTTGTTTCAAAACGGGACACAGGTGGCACAGAATACCGGCACGAGCCTCAACTACAACTTTTCTTCGAATACCCCCGGAAAGTACGATTTTGTGATCGAAGCCAACAACAGCGGCACCCTTTCACGGGATACCACCTCTATCACGGTGCGTGGTCCGGTGAATGTGCAGGATGCTCCTGCCGGCGTTCGTCCCGGTATCAACTATATCAACGATACTACGGTTATTCTGGCCTTGCTGGCTCCCGGCAAACAGTATGTATATGCCATCGGTGAGTTCTCGAATTTTTACCCCGATCCGATCGGCTACATGAACAAATCTCTGAACGGGGAGCTGTGGTGGGTTTCGCTGACCGGGCTGACTCCCGGCCGGGAATACGCCTACCAATACCTCGTGGATGGTTCGCTGAAAGTGGCTGATCCCTTCAGCGACAAGGTGCTGGATCCCTCCAATGACAATTTTATCTCTGCAGCCACTTATCCCAACCTGAAGCCTTACCCCAACGGAAAAACCACCGGCATCGTCAGCGTTTTTCAAACCAATCAGGCCCCTTACGGATGGAACGACGCTGGTTTTCAGCGCCCCGACAAAAAAGACCTCGTGATCTATGAGCTGCTGGTACGCGACTTTTCCGCTGCCCGCAACTTCCAGACGGTGCTCGACAGCCTTGACTACCTGCAGGCCATGGGCATTAACTGCATCGAGCTGATGCCCATCATGGAGTTTGAAGGAAACGAAAGCTGGGGCTATAACCCGAGCTTTTACTTTGCTGCTGACAAATATTACGGAGGTAAAGAAGCGCTCAAAACCCTGATTGACTCCTGCCACAACCGCGGGATAGCGGTAGTGCTGGACATGGTGCTCAACCATGCTTTCGGGCAGTGTCCATTGGTGCAACTCTATTGGGATGCCGCCAACAATCAGCCTGCGGCCAACAGCCCCTGGTTTAACCAGCAGGCCACGCACCCTTTCAGTGTAGGATACGATTTCAATCACCAGTCGAGCTATACCCAGGCTTTTGTGGACCGCGTCATGCGCTACTGGGTGGAGGAATACCATTTCGATGGTTACCGGATGGACCTTTCCAAAGGCTTTACCCAAACCAACTATGGCAACGACGTGGGTGCCTGGAGCAATTACGACCAGGGCCGCATCAATATCCTGCAACGCATGGCCAATGCCCTGTGGAGCTACGACGCCAATGCCTACATTATCCTGGAGCATTTTGCCAACAACTCCGAAGAAACGGTGCTGGCCAACTTCGGATTTATGCTGTGGAGCAATCACGTGAATAATTACAACGAGGCCACCATGGGCTATTTGTCCAATTCGGATTTTAGTTGGATTTCCTACAAAAACAAAGGATGGAACAATCCGCACGCGGTAGGGTACATGGAGAGCCACGACGAAGAAAGGCTAATGTATAAAAACCTCACTTTCGGAAATAGCTCGGGCAGCTACAATACCCGCAGCCTCTACACCGCACTGGAGCGCCAGGAGCTGGCCGGAACCTTCTTCTTTACCGTTCCGGGTCCAAAGATGCTGTGGCAGTTTGGTGAATTGGGTTACGAAGTGTCTATTGATTTCAACGGCAGGGTAGGTAACAAACCCGTGCGCTGGGAGTACCTGCAAGATGCCCGCCGCTACAAACTCTACCGGGTTTGGTCGGAACTGATCAAGCTGCGTACTTCGGAGCCTGCCTTTGGCACTTCTGATTTTACGATGGAAGTAGGCGGAGGCGTAGCGGTAAAACGCATCAAGCTTACCCATGCCTCCATGAATGTGGCCATTATCGGCAACTTCGACGTGGTAACGCAAAACGGAACGGCCAACTTCCAGAACACGGGCTGGTGGTACGAGTTTTTCAGCGGCGACAGCATCAACGTGAGCAATACCAGCATGAACTTCACGCTGGCTCCCGGAGAATACCGCCTCTACACCACCAAGCGCTTCTCCAAGCCCAACGTTACCCTTAGCGCTGACCCCGGACAGGATTTCTGGGCTTCCTCCGGATTCCCGAATCCCTTTTCGGACCAGTTTACCATTGCGTACGACCTCCCCGCTACGGGCGAGGTTACTGTGCAACTGCTGGACCTCCAAGGTCGACTGATTCGCACCCTGCAGGATAACACCTTGCAGGCAGCAGGCATGCAGGATTTGGTGTGGGACGGAAAGGACGACCAGGGCCGCGAAGTAGCCGCTGGCGTGTACCTCTACCGCGTAGCTTCAGGCCAGCTCATGGCCACAGGGCGTGCGGTAAAGAACTGATTTTCAGGCAAATGAATAGACAGGCCCGGTCGTGAGACCGGGCTTTTTTTGTGTGTTGAATTGTGTAAAGGCAAAAAATGACAATTGGTGGAATGAGGGAATTGTTAACACTAAAGAAGCATACATAGCTGGCAATTATTACGATTTTTTGGAAAGTATATGGTGGATAATATTCATTTTTTGATATTATGAAATTGTTAATAATCAATAAAATGTTGCAGGAGTTGATTTTTTTTTTTTAGGTTAAGATACATTAATAATTTAACGTTTTACTTATGAAAAATTTAGTATTTGGCATGATGTTGTTCGCTGGTTTGTTTCTTATGTACTCTTGTGTGGAAGAGACAAAGAACATGAGCGAAATTTTAGAAACTGCTGATTTTGATCCTTCAAAGTCATCGCAAGAAAGAATGGGAAATGCTCCTTCGGAGATTTTTGAAAATCAAGAACGTACAGCTTTGGAGAGTGGTGGTTTTCCCTCTTTTGCGTATTATGAATCATTTGGTGTTTTAACTGAATCACCATCGGGTTATACTTTCACTATGGAAGGAATTGTTGATTATGAAAAGGCATATGTCTTTTCACAGGAAGGGTTTGCTGATCAAGAGGTGTATCTTATTGATGAAAGTCAAAATGGATATGTCGAAACACTTTGTAACAAAAAAGCAGGTCATTATACATTACCAAGTGGGAATGAATTAAAAACATGCACAGGTAGTGCAACAGAATGTCACATCGTATACGTCGAAGGCGAGGCTGTAGGAATTTACTACTGCAACTAAACATGTATAACAACAATTCATTTGCATATATCCTACATTGTGTAGGGTATATGCTCCTGAGTTTTGGTTGTGTGGGTCAGAACGGTGATTCGCTGCAGTATTCAAAATTTGGGCCTTCCGAAATATTGTCTTATACTATTTCTGATGGAGGCAGCGACGGACTGCTAGAAATAAAGTATCAGACATTAAAAGCGCATACTTATCTGGGGTATATCGAATTTTTTACGGAGAGAACACCCGTAGTAATCATCGATACCCTCACTAAGGCTATTGTATCCCGCATTCCAAGTCCAAGGCCCGAAATGCAGGTGTATGGATTTTTAATTTGGGGAGAAGATTCGGTGATTATTCAGTACAATCCCAGCGATGATCCGGGTCAGGTCCACGACAGCACCCTTTTGCTGTGCAATTTCTCCGGAAAAGTACTCTCTGCCGTTGATTTGAACAAGATTCCGGTCATCACACGCTCCCAATTAAAGGAAAAGCAGGCGGGTGAACTTGCTTATCTTAACATTCTCAGTCGTACTTCCCTCAAACGATGGCGTAATTATTTAATCCTCGACGTATTGCCATTTACTGCTGAGTGTATCGGAAATCCGGAGTACAACAAAGAAGGTTTGAATTGTGCATATGGGGTAAATATCACACATCCGGATGCGCCCGCTTTGAACATTCCGGTTCAGATTCCTTCAACTCCAGGAGCGTATTTTGCCGTAGCTACTAGCCCGTTTTACAGTGTGGTGACGGATTCGGAATATGTGGTAACGTGGGCGCACAAGCAGTCTTTCTCGGCAGTTAACCTGGCTACCGGAAGCGTGCGTACCCGCGATTATTCGCTTCCTTTTTCTAAAGAAGCTGTTCCCACTGTTTGGGCCAACGATGATAATTGTCAAACAATAAAACACGATAATCCTCTTTCAATTGCATTAAAAGATATTTTTTATGATGTAGTTAGCCACAAGTTTGTACTTAAAGTAGTACCACCTGCCGCAAATTCTGGTACACTCGATCTTAATCATAAAGTATCCACTATGTTGGTCGAATTTGATTCAGACTTTTCCCCATTTTCAGTTAAAGTATTCCCACTCGGGTTTAATTTTATTATTGGATGTGTAAATGACCGAATAGTCATGTACGATTTGGAAAAAAATGCAAGTTCGTCAGCTGATTCGTTATACATGGCTGTTTTTTCTGGAAATCTCACAAGGAATATAACTTCTCAGGAAGCGCTATTGCAGACCACACCCACCTACCTGGAAACAAGGGGAATGGAATCACTGCTTCGTGACCATTATCCTGATATGTTGGATCAAAACGGGGTTGTAGCTTATTTTCCAGTAATTAAAACCTGTTCACCATGTCTGCAGGCATTTTTAAATAAGTATAGTATTTCAAGAAAAAAGTATAGCAAGGCGGGGGTGAAGTGCATTGTGTCTCATCGTGAAGGCGATATGTGGGGATTGGAGTTTTCTGAGGAGGATTTAGAAAAAATGGGAATTGTGTATGATTCAGAAGCACTTTATCGAACATATTTGGGAGTAGAATTTGCAACTTCAGTGCTGCTTCTCATTGAAAACGGTGCAATCGTAAAGCAAATTCCCCTCGACGATGCGAGCAAGTTGGGGTACCTCGATGAAATGATAGATATCTACATTAAGGATAAAGACCTGAAGGTGTTTGATCATTTGGATTACTGAGTTGCTTTTATCAAAGGCAGGAAGGAGCTACTTACCACAATTGATGGTTTATCCCCGGTCTCACGACCGGGCTTTTTTTTGTGTGTGCTGGCTTTTTGGGCAGATATACATTCGTTTCCAACTGTTTTAAATCGTAATATTGCGATAGAAATCAACCACTGCTATGGGCCTTACCAAAACCCTCCTCTTCACCGACAGCCAGAACCAACTTGCCGCCCTGGCCAAGGCATTGGCGCACCCGGCGCGCATCGCCATCCTGGAGATATTGCTCCAGCGCAGCGAATGTGTATGCGGGGACCTCGTGGAAGTGCTTCCGCTTGCGCAGGCCACCGTGTCGCAGCACCTGAAGGTATTGAAGGAAGCCGGATTGATTCAGGGCACAATTGAAGGGCCCAAGAGTTGCTATTGCATCGACCGGCAGCAATGGCTATCAGCTGTTGGCCTCATTCAGGAATTTATGCACCAGCAACCCAAAAATGACGGCGCCTGCTGTTAAAAATTACCCAATTACTGCTCAATAGCTTGATTATGCGTCTTTCTCCTTCAAATAAAGCCTTCCTGGATGCCCGCGTGGCAGAATTTGAACTGATTCCTGCTGAAAGGAAGTTGGTCCTGGATCGGTTGCGCGATTTTATCAAGGCCAAACACCTGGCTGGGGAAAAAGTAAAACTGGTGGTGGTCTGTACCCACAACAGCCGCCGCAGCCACCTCGGACAGGCCTGGGCTGCCGCCTGGGGCGAATATTTCGGCATCGCAACGGAAGCCTACTCGGGCGGAACGGAAGCCACTGCCTGTCACCCCAATACCATTGCCGCCCTGGTGGCGCAGGGATGGGAGATAGCCGCAACCAGCGAGGCACCGAATCCGCGCTATTCGGCCCGGTTTTCGCCCGAAGCTGCCTCTATTCACTTTTGGAGCAAACGATTCGACGATGCCGCCAATCCTCCCGATGGCTTTGCGGCCATCATGGTGTGCAGCGAAGCCGATGCGGCCTGCCCGTTTGTGCCCGGGGCGGAACTAAGGCTGAGCTTGCCCTTCACCGATCCCAAAGCGTCCGACGGATCCGGCCACGAAGCGGAGGTGTACCAGCAACGGTCTGCAGAGATCGCCCGTGAGATCGGGTATGCGTTTAGGAGCGCTGTTGGTGGTCGCTGAAGCTTGTTCCCATCGCTAATTTCCATGCAATCATGACTACCTCCCCTTCCCCCAAAAAACTCGGTTTTCTCGACCGCTACCTCACCCTGTGGATATTCATGGCCATGGCGGTGGGCGTAGCGCTGGGGTATTTCTTTCCTCAAATGCCCGCATTCATTGACCGGGTTTCGGTGGGGACGACCAATATCCCGATTGCCATTGGCCTGATACTGATGATGTATCCCCCGCTTGCCAAGGTAAACTACGCCCAACTGCCGCAGGTATTCCGCAATGTGCGTTTGGTGGGACTGTCGTTGTTGCTGAACTGGGTGGTAGGGCCGTTGCTCATGTTTGCGCTGGCGTTGATATTTCTTCGTAACGAACCTGAATACATGACCGGGCTGATTCTGATCGGTTTGGCGCGGTGCATCGCCATGGTGCTCGTGTGGAACGACCTGGCGGAGGGGAGCCGGGAGTACGCCGCCGGTCTGGTTGCGCTCAACAGTCTTTTCCAGGTATTTACCTACAGCTTTTATGCCTGGCTGTTTATCACCGTTCTCCCTCCTTTTTTTGGGATGGAAGGGGCACTGGTAGAAATTGAAATGGCTGAGGTCGCCAAAAGTGTAGGTATTTACCTCGGCATTCCGTTTTTGGCAGGGATGCTCAGCCGCCTGTTGCTCGTAAAATGGAAGGGAGAAGCCTGGTACCAAAACAAGTTTTTACCCGCCATCGGCCCAATTACCCTCCTTTCCCTGCTGTTCACGATCCTGGTGATGTTCAGCCTGAAGGGCGAATTAATCGTGCAGATACCGCTGGATGTATTGCGGATAGCGTTGCCGCTGGTCATTTACTTCGGCCTGATGTTTTTCATCAGTTTTGGGATCAGCCGCTGGTTGGGCTCCAGCTACGACCGCAGCGCTTCGGTGGCTTTTACGGCAGCAGGCAATAACTTCGAACTGGCCATCGCCGTGGCCATTGCCGTATTCGGACTCAATTCCGGGCAGGCATTTGCGGGGGTTATCGGCCCGCTGGTAGAGGTACCTGCATTGATCTTGCTGGTGCGGGCGTCTTTTTGGTTAAAGAAAAAGTGGTGGCCAGCCTGAGCAGCCATTTGTCAATACCTGCCACCGACAGAAACGTAGAACACCGCGCAGTGCCCGGATCTTTTCAAGGGATACTTTTTACTAAAAAATACCCTTCCATATCTTCACGCCGGCCACAAAAAGCATTACGCCAACAAATGTCAGAATAATAATAGAAACGATGAATAACACGCTGTACAGCACATACGACCACACGGCCAGACCCAGGGCCGGCATCCATTTTTTCTCAAATACCCGCCGGAATACCCACGTGAAATAAATCACCCATCCAACGATGGAATAGACAAAGTCAATAGCCTGCACATCAAGTGGGTCGTGAATAAGTACCCGGGGCACGTTGAAGAGGTTGACCAGGCCGAAGGTGTAGCTGGAAAAAATCAGGTACTGACCGTAGTTATAGCCTCTTTTTTTGAAAATCAGGAGAAATGTCAAGGCGAGAAACGGGAGTGCAGAGGAGTATATCCAGTTGAGGTGCTCCTGTACCCATATAATATAGGACATCTGGAAATTTTTTCCGCCTTCATTCATTTCCAACCCAAACTGTCGGTACAACTCCTGTTGATTTTGGAGCATGCGTTCAGGATCGGGTTGGTTAAAGAAATAGGCCAGCAGGGTAACGAGGGAAATGGAGATCAGGAAAAAACTGATCGGGTGGTAGTATGCCGAACCCCGGTGTTGCAAATAGGGATTTATCACCGCCTCGGGCTTGATGACCAGGTGCCAGATGGTGCGCAGAAAAAGGACCTGGTCTTTGGTAAATTTGTGTATCCATTCCTTGATCAAATACCCCACAGAATAGGTGTCCTTTAGCACCTTATGGCCACAGCCGGCACAATAGGGGCCGGTAAGGGGCTCGTCACAAAAAGCACAGGCCGCCACAGGATTGTTTATTTCTTCTGTCATGGATATTCCGATTTGTAGAACAAAGTTAGAAAATAGGGGCAGATTTTGAGTTCAATTATCTTTTTATGATTATTTATGATTCAGACCCGAGCTGTTATCAGGGAAGGGCTCGAAAACCTGGCTTTCTGGCCGCAGGTCTGTTTGATGTCTGGATTTTCAGGGTAGCTTAGGGGCACCTTATCGGAGCGGGAGGTTTTCTGTCTTTTTACTTAGCGTTTTTGCCCTTTATATCTAGCCCAATCCTGGACAGGTGAAATGAGGAAAAGGGCAACGCTCCGGGATACGTGTAAATCTTTAAAAAAGGACTTTTGTACCCCTAATTGAGACGTTCATCCAATCCGTTAGTTTCTGATTGTGGAAGTAAATAGAGAAATTGGCCGCGAAAGTAAACTGTAACTTTTCAATTATGCTTCAGACCTGGCGCTGGTACGGCCCTCAAGATTCAGTTTCCCTCAACGATATCCGGCAGGCAGGCGCCTCGGGCATCGTCACTGCTCTTCATCATGTTCCCAACGGCGATACCTGGACGGTGGAAGAGATTTCCCTTCGCAAGCACCAGATAGAGGAGGAGGGCCCTTATGCCAAGACCCACCCGCTTACCTGGGCGGTGGTAGAGAGTGTGCCCGTGCATGAAGATATCCGCAAGGGACTCCCCGGTCGGGACCAATACATCGAAAACTACAAGCAGTCTATCCGCAACCTCGGCGCTTGCGGCGTGAAAGTAGTGACCTATAATTTTATGCCGGTGCTCGACTGGACGCGTACCGACCTGGCGCACGTGCTGGCCGATGGTTCGCGGGCGCTGTACTTCCATGTGCCGACCCTCGCCGCCTTCGATGTATGGGGGCTGAAACGGTCCGGTGCCGAGCAGGATTATTCCCCTGCAGTCATGGCAGAAGCAGAAATGCTCTACGCCGCGTGGGACGAAGCCACCCTCCTTTCACAGGCCAAAACCATCCTGGCGGGCCTTCCCGGAGCCGAAGAGGGCTATAGCCTCGACGATTTTCGCGGAGCCTTGTCGGACTATGCGGGCATCACCCCCGAGGTATTGCGGGCCAACCTGATTTATTTCCTCGAAAACATAGCGCCTGTGGCCGAAGAAGCAGGCGTAACCCTCGCCATCCACCCCGACGATCCGCCCTTCCCAATCTTTGGCCTGCCCCGGATCGTGAGTACCGAGGCTGATGTACAAGCGCTGTTTGAAGCCGTACCTTCCCCCGCCAATGGCTTGTGCTTTTGCACCGGATCTTTCGGCGTCCGGCCCGACAACGACCTGAGCGGCATGGTACAACGCTTCGGCGACCGCATCCATTTCGTGCACCTGCGTGCAACCAAGCGCGATGCCCTCGGCAATTTTTATGAAGCCGACCACCTCGACGGCGATGTGGACATGTACGCCGTGGTAAAGGCCCTCGTGGAGGTAGAAATGCAGCGTAAGCAAACCGGCCGGGCCGATGCGCTGTTGCCGTTTCGTCCGGACCATGGCCACCAGATGCTCGACGACCTCGCCAAAAAGACCAATCCGGGCTACTCAGCCATCGGCAGGTTGCGCGGCCTGGCCGAAGTACGTGGGCTGGAGCTGGGCATCCGCAGAAGTTTGGGGCTTTGATCGACGAAGTAAAGGAGCAGAAAATCCTTTTATCCCATCCCCAATCCCTTATTCCCATCCCTAATCCTGTATTTCCAGTCTAAATTCTGCCAATCCTTTAATCCTGAAAATCCTGGTCTAATCCCTTATTCCCAGTCCAAATCCTGCCAATCCTTTAATCCTTTAATCCTGATCCAAATCCTATAATCCTGAAAATCCTGATTTATCTTTGTTGGAAATGCAGGTAAGTACATGAGCCTACTCTTCAGCCGTTTACAGGAGACGAGCCCGTTATCAGCGTCCAGTGTGGCTTTGTTGGAGGACGCCTGGAAGGTCATAGACGTGCCCAAAGGCCAGTTTGTATTGCAGGAAGGGACGGTATGCGACCATTTTTACTACCTCGAAAAGGGCGCTATCCGCATTTTTTACTACAAAGGAAAGCGCGAGATCACTGAATGGCTGGCCCTGGACGATTCGTTTTTTATGTCCATAGCCAGCTTTTTTCGCCGGATACCCAGTCAGTTGAACATCGAAACGCTGGAGCCTTCCCGAATCCACATCATCCACTACGACGACCTCGAGGCGCTCAGCAACCAGCACCTCGATATTTCGCGGCTCTGGCGGATTCAGATCACCCGCTCGCTGATTGTTTCGCAGAAGAGCATGGATTCCATCAAATTCGAAACCGCCGAGCAGCGCTACGACCGCCTCATGGAAGAGCGTCCCCGGATTATTCAGCGCGTACCGCTGGGGCATATCGCTTCGTTTTTGGGCATCAGCCAGGAAACGCTGAGCCGGATCAGGGGGAGAGGGTAGGGGTGGAGCTAATCCACAAACGTTTCTTTCAATACCGCTTTGGTCGATTTTATTTCGGTCTTGCCTGGCTCTGAAGTAAAGCAACCAGGTGTGAATTCTATAATGCTGCCTGATTTTTGTGTAACGATTCTCCTTCATCCCTCTCCTAACTTCGTGTTTTAGACGGTATTCCTAAAGTTGCAGCCATGAGCGTTGCCTATGCTTGTACCATTCAATCTATCCATGTTTATGAAAAAGAAAACTAAAGCACCGGCCAAAAAGACCCTTTCTCCGGCAAAAAAAAAGATTGCAGAAGTCATGCACGAATTTAAAGAAGGGGAACTCCACTCCGGTAACACCGACACTGTCGTCACCGATCGCAAGCAGGCGATTGCCATTGCGCTGAGCGAGGCCGAAGAAGTAGAAAAAGAAAGCGGTAAAAAAGCGGAGTAGGCTCGCAAATTGGGCATGTACATTTTGCCATCTGTTGCAAGACTTTCCTGTTGGTTGTTAATTGTAGCCAATTAACTTCCTTCCGCCTATGCCTGGTTTAACCCATTCTTTTTTTGGGGAGCTTACTTATTGTTGTCTAATTCTGATTGTTTCTTATTTTCTTTGTCAAGTAGTAAACTGCAACAGAACAATAGGGTCGATGTTTATTATCAGTTCGTTCTAACCATTTTGCTCTTTCTTGTTTAAGAAATTTCACAAATGATGCTTTATCTTTTTTTGTCCTTTTACTTTCAAGTCTAACTCTCTCTTGAACTTCCAAATATATTTCGCTTCTTCCGTCTTTGAGTGTTTGCATATTCAGATTTAATACCTCGTTCAATTGTCTGTTTATATCTTCGTTGTCTGTAATTGAGCTTATTTCTCCTTCTGCATTATATTTAAAAAGTGTTTCACAAATTGGAAGGGTTGAAGTTGGACTGATTGTTAATTCTGCATTGCCTTTTTTCGTATCACAGGTTTGTTTTATTTTAGGTTGTCCTTCGTTACCAGTACAAGCACCAAATAAATTGGTGTAAGTCAACTGCATTGCTTCAAAGATGTCTTGACATTTGAAATGTTCCACTTTCATATACGGTGAAGTATGTTCAGGAATTCGTTTCATACAGTAGCAACAAATGTGTCCTTGTTCGGACAATAAACTTTGTCGTAATATAATACCTCGGCAAATTTAGACCACAGTTTAAGTTGAAAATTGAAAACCTTAAATTGTAGTCCCATGAAAAAGCAACGCAGAAAATTCACAGCAGCGTTCAAGGCTCAGGTAGCGATAGAAGCGCTGAAAGAACGTC
>JBGSTW010000034.1:0-5539 GCA_041753595.1 Bacteroidia bacterium
AAAGAGGCCGCAAATAAAAAACCGGGGCGCACCTATCATGCACCCCGGTTAAACAACCCAACTACCATTTAAAACACACAGGAGAATAACCCCTAAACTGCCTGTGTTCATTCACCATAACTTATTTTCCAAACCGTAAGCAAGATCGCTTCTGGAGCGTGTGTACGCATCCGCCAATTGCTTAATCGATGCAATTAGGGGAAATGCCTAGCCGATTTTTCAGTAGGAATAGGGCATACAGCAGCATAAAAAAACCGGGGAGCACTGTTGATGCACCCCGGCTAAACAACCCAACTACCATTTAAAACACACAGGAGAATAACCCCTAAACTACCTGTGTTCATTCACCATAACTTATTTCCAAACCTTAAGCAAGATCGTTGCTGGAAGACCGGCATACATCCGTCTTCTACTTAATCGGAAGAAATAAGCGAAATGCCTAGGGGGCTTCCCGGAACAGCAGCAGCTGGTATGGAAGTAGTCAGGTAAAAAAGCCGAACACCGCTGGGAGATCAGGGCGTTATTTTTGAATCAGGCGAACCTGATCTTCACCCGAATTGGTAATGACCGCATGTGCCATGTCCACAAAAAGGCCTGTTTCCAAAACGCCAATCAACGACTTGAGTTGGTGGTGGAGGGCGGCGGGGTCTTCGATGAGGCCAAAATCGCAGTCGAAGATGTAGTTATGGTTATCAGAGATAAAAGGTTTTCCTTCTTTTTGGCGTTGGCTGACCTTGCTGCCCATGCGCACTATGCGTTCGCGGGTAACTTCCCATCCAAATGTAGATACCTCCACGGGTACCTTAAACCTACCGAGTTTTTCAACCGCTTTGCCAGAGTCAGCGATTATCACGAGTCTTTTGGATCGCGAAGCCACTATTTTCTCCCTGAAATGGGCACCTCCCCCGCCTTTGATGAGGTTCAACGCCGGATCATATTCATCTGCACCATCGAGGGTGAGGTCTATTTCTCCAATCTCATAGAGACTCGCCAGCGGAATACCTAATTCAGATGCAAAAGCAGCAGTCGCCTCTGAGGTAGAAGTACACAAGATTTCCAGTTTTTCCGAAACCAACCTTTCCCCCAGGGCTTTTACCAGAAAATAAGCCGTGGAGCCGGTTCCTAACCCGACTTTCATGCCAGATTGTACCATTTGGGCAGCGGCATAGCCGAGCAAAGATTTGATGGAGTCGCTCATGTGCAAACATATTTTCAATCAAAATTAGGACTTTTTTCATCCAGAAGGTGGCACGTAGCTTACATTTAGCAGGTTAACTTCAACTATAAATACATGCCAGACAAATGGCAGAAGGGGGGATTAAATTTTGAATTGTTGAAAAATTATGTATGAATAACCTTTCATGCATGAATAAATACCGATGAGCGGCATAGTTTTTTAGTAGCAAGTATTAGTATTGAAATTAACAGATGCTAAAGCCCCGAATCATGGAATCACCTGCAAATCTTACTGCTGCTTCCCTCCTTTTTCCAGGCGAAATCAACGATATGCATTCCTGGATTCATTGGGCAGGGAATCACCTGGCCGACAGACCTGCAATTCGCTATTATGTGCGTGCCAGGACCCTGGGACAGCGGGATACCTACTTTTCTTACCGGCAGCTTTCGGATGAATCCATAAAAACCGCCAACCTCCTTAATGGGCTTCAACTCGAAGACAACGACCCCGTAGTAACGTATCTGCCCGACCGCCCCGAACACTGGTTTGCGGCTTTGGGTAGTATGTGTGTTGGTAAGTGGTTGCCTGTCAATGCGTTACGGGATTCCCACTTGGTTTCTCAATTGTTATTGCAGGACAATATCAAGGTGCTCATTACCCTGGGGGCGGGGAGGGGCTATAATCATTGGAACGAAGTAGAGGCTATTCGCGGCCAACTACCTAACCTCCGGTATATTTTCACGGTTTTTCCGGATCATTTCGGACCCGTAATCAAAGAATCGATGCTTTGGAGGTGGTTTTTCCGTCGTCCGATTCAGCTCGCTCCTTCGCAGGCCGTATGGGATTTTCATCAGGGAATACACCGGTATCAAAATGTACGTTTGGATAGCCGGAAAGAAATGCTGCCTTCCCGTCAGGCCATCGAAATACCCGACTGGGGCACGGACACCGGCGAAGCACCTATGGTGAGTACGCATATTGGTACCATTGAATCGGCCATCAGCCTGATGGAAGCTTTTAAACCGCAGGAGCCTCCGATTATCTGGACAGAGCCCGAAGCCTTCGGTTACCCGCAATCCATTTTGGCTACCCTTGCCTGCTGGTTTAGCGGAGGCGAGCTGTATTGCGGCAGCCAATGGGAAGAATTTGAAATCATGCTCAAGGACAATAAGCGCGAAGTGTGGATCGTGTGCGAAAGCCAAACCCTGGAATTGCCGCGTAGCCGACGCTTGCCGGTCATTCCCGGAGCCAAGGTGCTCACCACCGGAAAACCCCTCTCAGCCGCTGCACAGCAGGACCTCACCGATCAATTTGGATGGAAATTTATCTCCTCCAAAGGATTCCTTTGAGGTGATGCTGGCAATGCGGGGGTTTTTGCTTACTTTTGCGCGCCTTTGAAGCTTGATTTATGGGATTTAAATGTGGCATTGTAGGACTACCCAATGTGGGCAAGTCCACCCTTTTTAACGCGCTTTCCAATGCGCGCGCTGAAGCAGCGAACTTTCCTTTTTGTACCATTGAGCCCAACAGCGGCATGGTACCCGTACCCGATCCACGGCTGGACAAGCTCACCGAGTTTGTAAAGCCCAAGCAAACCGTGCCTACCACGGTCGAAATTGTGGACATCGCCGGGCTCGTGAAAGGGGCCAGCAAAGGGGCCGGACTGGGCAACCAGTTTCTGGGAAATATCCGCGAATGCGACGCCATTATCCATGTGCTGCGCTGCTTTGAGGACGACAACATTATCCACGTAGAGGAAAATGTAAACCCCGTTCGCGACAAGGAGATTATCGATACCGAGCTTCAGCTCAAAGACCTCGAACTGCTGGAGCGCAAGCTCGACCGGGTATTGAAAAATACCAAGGGCGGCAACAAAGACGCTGCCCGCCAGGCGGAAGTGGTCAAAGGGTTCATTAATTTCGTGTCTCAGGGAAGAAATATCCGCGAGTACGAAACCAGCGCCGCCGATCGCGAGATCGTAGCCGAGCTGGGCCTCCTGACCGATAAGCAGGTGGTGTATTGCTGTAATGTGAAGGAAACCGACCTGCCCGATGGCAATGCTTATGTAGAGCAGGTACGCGCTGCCGTAGCCTCCGAAAATGCAGCTATCATGGTGATTTCAGCTGCTTTTGAATCGCAATTGGCCGAACTGGAAGACTACGAAGCCGCCAAGGAGTTTCTGGAAGCCGTAGGGCTGCACGAGTCCGGACTCGATGTGCTGATCCGCAGCGCCTACAGTTTGCTGGGCTTGTACACCTATTTTACTGCCGGAGAAAAAGAAGTTCGTGCCTGGACCATTCAGGCCGGATTCAAGGCGCCACAGGCTGCCGGAGTCATTCACTCCGACTTCGAAAAAGGCTTTATTCGCGCAGAAGTAATTGCTTATCAGGACTTTCTGACCTATAAATCCGAAGCTGCGGTAAAAGAAGCCGGGCGGTTGCGGGTAGAAGGAAAAGAATACGTAGTGGCTGACGGAGATGTGATGCACTTCAGGTTCAATGTATAATTTCCTGTTCATTTCGTATCTTAAACCACCAAACGATTCATTCAGCCCATATGGATATCACCGTCAGCGAATTAAAAGAACGCATTGATGCAGGAAATTCTCCCCTCATGATCGACGTGCGCGAGCCGTTTGAATGGGATCGCCAGCACCTGCCCGGCGTAAAAATGATCTCTCTCGGTATGCTTCCCCAGCAACTCGACGAAATAGCCGACCTCAAGGACCGCGAAATCGTGATGATCTGCCGCTCAGGCCGCCGCTCTGCCAATGCAGTCGCCTTCCTGAGCCAGCAAGGCTTTCAGCACGTGCGCAACCTCGAAGGCGGCATGCTCGCCTGGAAAGCGGCCATCGACCCTGATTTTGACGTGGAATAATGATTGTCCATGAAACGCAGTTCCGCGTCCGGTACGGCGAAACCGACCAGATGGGGTTTGTTTATTATGGCAAATACGCCGAATACTTCGAAGTAGGGCGGGTGGAGCTGATCCGCTCGCTCGGTTTGTCTTATAAAGAAATAGAGGAGCGCGGCATTTTCCTGCCCGTGGCCGACCTGCACGTGCGCTACCGCAAAGCCGCCCGCTACGACGACCTGCTCACGGTACGCACGAAGCTGATGGAAATTCCCCGAAGTTCGTTTCTCACCGAATACGAAATCATGAATGAAGCAGGGGAGCTGCTGGTGACCGGCGAGGTCAAGCTGGCATTTGTAGATCGGGTGAGGATGGTGCCAGTGAGGGCGCCTGGGTATGTGGTGGAGGCGGTGGAACGGTTTTGGGGGTAGGGGAGTAGCAGATTTTCGCAAATTTCTGCCTGTTTATACGGATAGATGAACTATTTTTTTGGGTGGATGCTGGTTGTTATCTATATTGATACTGGTCTTCAGGCGTAGCGTGTAGCGGAATACTTACGCAATTGCGTTTATATCTGTGTTGGCTTTAATTATAAAACAAACAACATAACATGGAAAATTTATTTAAGAAAAGTCCCTTCAAAACTCGAAATGCTGACGAGTATAACTTAAGCGATATTTTATCACTTTTTGTAAATCCGATAAACGGATTAAGTTCACCTGTTGAATTTGAAAATTCAATTGTCAAAGGTCGAATGGGCTCAGGCAAAACAATGTATCTTAGAGCCAATTTCGCATATTACTTTTTCAATATTGTCCCAAACTTGATACAGGAACAAGAACTGATTTTGCCAGTTTTTGTAAAACTTAGTGATTTCCAACACTTAAAAGAGCCATCAGAGATTTATAGGAGTTTAATAATTAAAATTGTAGAAGAACTGTCTACAATTTACTTAAAATTGCAAGATGCCAAAGAAATGGCTAATATCCATTTAGGTATGAAAAGGATTAAAGGGGATATCTATTTTTCCGAAAAAATTCGAAATACTTCTAATCAACTCTTGCAGTTAGGTTCAGAGGAATACATTCAAAAAATTAATTTCGAATTCGGTTTGCAATCTAAAATGTCATTTAAATTTTTAGAGGCTTCTGCGAATTTTAAGAAAAATGAAATACTTGAAATAAAACAAAAGCATAATCCAGGTATAAATGATATTGTTATTGCTTACGAAACTTTATTAAAAGATACAGGTGGTAAAATATTACTTCTTATAGATGAAGCTGGTTCATTAGATAAATCCTTTTTTAGGACTGATTCAGGTGAATCCTTTTTCGAAATTCTAATGAATCAACTTCGAACAGCTGATTTCATATAATACCTCGGCAAATTTAGACCACAGTTTAAGTTGAAAATTGAAAACCTTAAATTGTAGTCCCATGAAAAAGCAACGCAGAAAATTCACAGCAGCGTTCAAGGCTCAGGTAGCGATAGAAGCGCTGAAAGAACGTC
>JBGSTW010000035.1:0-457098 GCA_041753595.1 Bacteroidia bacterium
GAGCCAGGATCAAACTCTCATGGGAAATTTCTTCCCCGTCTTACTTTTAAACCTTCTCTCATTACACCTTCCAAAAGCTTTCGCTCCCTTTAGCTGTAACGCCTGTTTGCATTCAGTACGTCAAATAACTTCACTTTTCCCCTCTGTCCGGTACCTCTCTCGATACGCTCCCCACTTTATCTTTCATGCCTTTTACAGCACTTAATTCTTATCTCTCTTCACTCTTCCTTCCCCGCTCTGTCCCTCTCTCTGTGAAAGCGGATGCAAAGGTAGAAGAAGTCTTTTTCATTTGCAAGCGTTGTGGATAACTTCCTTACTAACTTGTTTTTGTTTTAAAGAGCGTCCCTGTTCTTTCGTTAAGGGATGGCAAAGGTAGCAGCCTACTCCTTAACCTCCAAATGGAATCGAAAGAAATTTCCTAAATTCTTGAATAAAAAAGACGCCTCACATAGAGATGAGGCGTCTTTTGCTGATTATCAAGGAGTTGGATATTCTCCCAATCAATGCCTGTTCGGAATGATTAGTTCCTGCCCTGGGTGAATCATGTTTGGATCCTTCAGGATATTACGATTGGCATCGAAAATACGTGTGTATTCGCTCGCTTCTTCGTAGTAATGTTTAGCGATTTTACCCAAAGTTTCTCCTGATTTAACCGTGTGCTTGTGGTAGTAGTCAGTTACTTCTACTTTGATGTCGGCAATCAAATCCGCAGGAGCGTCTCCCCCGATTTCTTTGATCTTGTTCCACATTTCGTTTTTCTCGTACTGGGTGGTAGCCGTTCCGCCAATGTGAAGTTTGCCATTTTCTTCTTTTACGAAACCATCCTTTACTCCGAAAGTCTCTCCGAGGTCGAGCACTGGCTGGTATTTCTGCTGAATTGACATAGTTGTTTTGTTGTTTGAGTGTTTATGACGGGTCTAATTTAGTCTGGTCACAGGGGGAAACAAAAAATATAGCTGAATAAAAAAGGGAGACCATGCGGTCCCCCATAAATTTATCACTTGCTTAACAAGTGGTTAATGTTAGAATGGGCCTTTCCTTCTCAATGGCCCATTACCACTTTGGTTTTTTCGGGTGTATAGCCAATTAGGATTATCTTTTCCCTGTTCGCCGTGATCGTGCGTGTGGCATTGCGGGTATCCACCAGGCACTGAACGTGTTCCAGAATATAAGACAGGTCAAAATCGTCGTGATCGGTAATCAGAACCACGCACTGATAGCTCTGCAGCACTTCCGGAGTAATATCCACACTATAGTACGTTTTGCCGCCTACGATATACTCGGGCGCCCATGGGTCGGTGTAATCCACTTGCCCCACCCCTTCTTTGAGCAGGAGCTGCATGATCGGCTCTGAGGGGGAGTGACGGAGGTCACGTACATTTTTCTTAAAGGAGGCACCCAGAATAAGCACACGGGACTGCTGGAGGGTAATGGGTTGGCTGGCAATCTGCTTTACTACCTTATGTACAACATGATAAGGCATACTCTCATTCACATTGGCGGCAAGGGTGATGAACTTTGTTTCGAAGTCATACTCGCGGGCTAGCCAGGAGAGGTAATAAGGGTCTATAGGAATACAGTGACCTCCTACGCCCGGCCCAGGGAGAAATTTCATGAAACCAAAGGGCTTGGTTCCAGCAGCTTCTGACACTTCCCAAACATTAATGCCTCCGATTCGCTCGCAGAGGAGAGCCAGCTCATTAACGAGAGCGATGTTGACACTGCGGAATATATTCTCCAGCAATTTTTCCAATTCTGCGATACGTGGATTATCTACTACATAAACCTGGTCAACAATCTGGTTATTGGTCCAGGCGGCGAGGAGAGAGCTATCTTCATTAATGCCCCCAACGACAATAGGGGTGTTTCCGGTGTGGTACACCTTATTGCCCGGATCTACCCTTTCAGGACTAAAAGCTGCGTAATAATCAACCCCGGCTTTAAACCCAGATTCATCAATCAATGGCAGGAGATAGTCTTCGGTGGTACCGGGAAAGGTGGTACTTTTTAAAATGATCAATTTACCGGGGGTCATGGCAGTGGCCATTTGCCGACCAGCGTCGAGGATATAGGTGAGGTCAGGGTCTTTGTTGGAATTAAATGGGGTAGGAACGCAGATATACACGACATCTGCGGACTCCAGCGAGGCGTACTGTGTTGAACCTTTAAGAAGGCCCTTGTCCACCATTTCCTTGACTTCGTGGTCATTGAGGTCTTCGATAAAATTCTCCCCGTTATTCAGCAATTCTACCTTTTTGGAGGAAACATCTACTCCCATTACAGAAAAACCTTTCTTGGCAAATTCGAGCGCCAGCGGCATCCCGACATATCCCAGTCCAATGATTCCGATACGGGCTGTTTTTTGTGTGAGCTTCTCTGCCAAAACATTAGCTTGGGCACTCAATTTAGAGAGCTCTGCGGGAGCAAATTGATACATAGGGTTAGGTTCAAAAGACGATTTAAGCAAGTTGTCACCGGCTAATTACAGAATATCCGGTGCAAAATATAGTTCGAAGGTTATAAAAATTTTACACTCAGCAAAGTAATATCGTCATGCACGGGAGCATTCCCTGCAAAGGATTTTATTTCCGACAATACCGCTTCAGCTGACTCTCTGGCCGATAGTTCCCAAACGGATCTGAGAATATGATTCAGCCTCTCGGTTCCGAACATGGTTCGTTGTCCATCATCAAATTGCTCAACCACCCCATCTGTGTACATAAACAACAGGTCGCCGGTTTGAAAGGGGATGGTGATGCTGCTCACCTTCAACTCTGGTAAAATACCCAGTACTGTGGCATTGCTCTCCAAATCAGTAAGAATGTCCTTACCCACAAAAACGGGGTAATTGTGGCCGACATTCACATAGCTGAGCTTTCGGTTAGAGCTGTCTATTTTGGCCAGAAAAAGGGTAACGAATTTTTCACCATTGCTTATTCCGTAAAGTATCCGATTTAGCTCAAAAACAATGGATTCGAGGTCCTGAAACTGAGCACTAAGTGCGCGCAGGTTTGCCTGCAGGTTTGCCATCAGGAGGGCGGCCCCCATTCCCTTACCTGCAACATCGGCGATACAGACCAGGGTCGTTCCTTTTTCCTTTTTAATGATATCGTAAAAATCGCCACCGACCTGCTGCTGAGGTAAATTGATGGCATGTACCTCCACCTCCTGAAAACGGGAGAAATCCGAGATCAGCAACTGGTTTTGGATGGCTCCTGCTACTTCCAGCTCTTTTTGATAGGCGACTTCGTTCACCTGTGCCTGGTAAAGCTTTCTCAGGCGGATGGCAAAAGAAAGAATGTTGCTCAGGGTTTCGATGAACATCAGGTCGTTGCGGGTTTCCATTTCTGATTCGGCAAAATCAGCCACCAGAAAAATGGCCTTGAGTTCTTTGCTAATCACTACAGGAACCACGTATTCTACGCCGAGTTCGTGCAGGTGCGGATATTTCTCATAGACAACCTTCGACGTATGTGAAAAAGTGAGCAACTCCGCCAGTGCATTATCCGATATGGCCCGAAAACCCACCCGGATACCCTCAATCCAGTTAATATCTTCTTCGTAAAGGAAGATCATTTTCCGCACCTGGAGCTGTGCCAGCAGGGTATTGGAGGTAATTCGGCACAAGGTGGAAATATTATGCTCGGCATTATTGAATGACCGAACCACATCCAACAAGGCAGCAGCCTCAAGTCGTTTGAGCTGAAGCAGCGTCTGGGGGTCGTCGGTATTGTATGCGTTACTCATTCAAGTTTGATATCGAGCAGGTCGCGAAGACCTATTCCCAGCAAGTTTACTGCAACTATTAGAAAAATTAAAGCAAATCCCGGCACGAATGCCAGCCAAACTCCTTTTTCGAACACAATAAAGGTATAACCTTCGTTGATCATGCTGCCCCAGGTAGGTATGGGCACTTCGACACCCAGCCCTAAAAAGCTCAATCCGGACTCAATCAGGATGGCAGCACTGAAATTGGAAACGGCCATCACCAATATCGGCGCCCATACATTGGGTAGCAAGTGTCTGAAAAGTATTCTGCTACTGCCATACCCCAGTACCTGCGCAGCCTCGGCAAAGGTCTGCTCTTTGAGCGAAAGCATTTGTCCACGTACGAGCCTGGCTGTATCTATCCAGATTGAAAAACCAATGGCTATCATCAGTTGCCAGAACCCTTTTCCCAGCACAAAGCTGATGGCCAGTGCCAGAAGCAAAGTAGGAAGTGACCAGATCACAGTGACCAAACCCATCAGCATCCGGTCCACCCAACCTCCCAAAAAGCCGGCAATTGCCCCCACCCAGGTGCCGAGGGTAATGCTGAGCAACATGGCCACCAGCCCTACTGCCAGGCTAACTCTGGCCCCGTGTAGCAGGCGGCTCCATTGGTCACGGCCGTATTGATCGCTTCCCAATGGAAAATGGAGTTGCCGAAGTACCGAGCTCCGGACAGACCTCAGGTCTGCACAATTTAGTTGATCCAGCTTGATCTGATCCTCTCCTCCCCTGGAAGGGTGATAAACGAGGCTTTCGCCGCTGAGATACAGGCTGGAATCGGCAAGGGCAATCGGGTTTACCTGTTGTTGTTTTCCAAAAAAGTTCCCGGATTGACGTTGACTTCCCCCCTTAAGAGGAACCTCCAGCACCCAGGCGTAGCTTCCGGGGGGGAGTTTGGCAAATTCGAGTACCTGGTAGTTGGCAAACCGGGTATTGTCAGGGCTTATCCAGGGCGCCAAAATGGCAAGCACACACCAAATCAGCAGGTAGCAGGAGCTTAGCCATACCAAAGTGCTTCCTTTACCGGAAAAATATGCGCCCAGCCTTGTTTTCATTGATGGCCGTTGTGGCGAAGCAAGCCTTCTTTGGTGGCTAGAAAGCCGTAGTTTTCGAGATGATCGAGGTCGTAGATAGCCGTGCGGCGATAGTCACCATATTCCTCGTCAAACTCCATTACCTGAATCCAACCTTTGTCGATCAGACCTTTCATTTCGTCGCGAACAACGGGCTCGGGGGCGCTTACTTCTTCCAGGATATTGGGAAGCCCCTCTACAAAATATAGTGAATCCAGGATCTGAAACTGGATATCGTTCAATTCATCGTGATCGTTCATGCTACTTCTCTGCCTTTCCAGCGATAGGTTTTAATCAAATTTCCGGCGATTCCGACCCAAAGTACATAAGGGATGTATAACATTTGCAGCGGGAGAAACCATTTTAACAAAGATAACCGATTAAAAAAATTAGCCCCCAGGTACATCAAGGGCAAATCAAATAAACACTTTGCCGCCAGTCCTGCCAGGGGCAGCCAAAAGTAACTGGGGTGAATGCAGGCAAATGCCGTTGAAACAGGAAAAAACCAGAATCCCAGGTAGGCCACGAGTTGCACGAGGTTGGTTTTTCGGTTGTGGTAGTGTCGGGCCTTGCTGACCCAACGCAAGCGCTGTCGGGAAAAAGCCTGCCAATCTGGCTGAGTGTAAGAATAAACGACAGCCTCACGCGCCTTCACAAAACGAACGGGATAGCCCGCTGCCATTATTTTTTGGAGGAGCATTTCGTCGTCGCCGGAAGCGAAATGGTCCACCCCTGCGAATCCACCCACATCCAAAAAGGCGTCCCTGCTATAAGCAAGGTTGGCGCCGTTGACCATATTGGGGGTATTTCCCTGCATAGAACCGGCACCTAAGGTAACCAGACCTATATATTCGAGGCTTTGTAAATGCCCAAAAACTGGGGTAGCAGGCTCAAGCAAAACAGGCCCTGACCGCAATCCTTCTTCGGGATCCCAACCAATTACCATGGAGGAAACCCAATATTTGCCCGCGTAGGTATCGGCATCCGTCTGAAGAATCACCTCCCCTCTGGCATGCTTTACCGCCCAGGAAATGGCTGTTTTTTTCGAACCCCGATCGGGTGCATCTTTTGTATGGAGCAAGTGCCAGTTTTCATGTGCAGGCATCCAACGCTTCACAACCGCAGAGGTATCGTCCTCCGAATCATCATCTACGACAATAACCTCTAATAACTCCTGGGGGTAATCCTGAAGGGAAATGGCGGCCAGGCATTTGTTCAAAGTAGTGGCTTCGTTGCGGGCAGGGACGATCACGGTAACGTTGGGTAGCTGCAGGGCAGATGAACCCGTAATTGGGGCAATGCGATAAAAATGGAAGGCCGCCCATCCGATAAACAGGCTATAAGCCAGCAGCATGATACCTGATAACCAAAGGAGTAGCAGCATTATTCGGATTTCATCCAAAGAAACAACCCGACAACTGCCGGTAACACGAGATTTATCAAAAACAGCAGAAAGGCAGAAATAGCCGCAATTTCGGGCCTCAAGTGAAACCAGACTCCGATAAAAATCGCAATTGACTCACGCACCCCCAACTCGGCAAGGGCCAAAGAGGGCACAAATGATTTTACCCAAAAAACAACCCCCGCAAGCGAGGAAGCAGCAAGAAGTCCTCCTTCAAATCCGAGTAACAACATGATCACAGCGAATTGGAGGGTAAAAACCACATATCGGAGACAACTCAGTAGCAGCAATTGAACCCGAAGACTAAACCCTAAGCGGGTAAAAGCATCCACTGCGGCCTTTAGGTGCAGGCGCTCCCAAAGCTTGTTCCCTGGAAACCGTTTTACAAACAGCAAAAGAGCGCCACCGACGATAGCCAGACTCCACGCCGAACCGATTACCAATGCCACAGAAAAAGGCAAGCCTGTATAATGGTGCCAACCAAACCACGACCATGCGCAAGCACCGCCCAGCAGGGTGGCCAGCATTTGTCCCCATCTATCGAAAATGAGAAGACCTCCCGCCTCTATCCTTTTTTCTGTGGGAACAACGGCCAATCTGCCGATGTACTCCCCTGTTCTGTTGGGCGTAATTAACCCTGCGGCTATGCCGGTCAATACGCTGCCGGTAAGGGTAGACCAGTCAGTATCTATGCCACTTGCGTTGAGCAAAACACCCCATTTATAGCTTTCCAGGCCCCAATTCAAGGGTACAAGTGCCAAAACCAACACAAATGATACACTCCAGAGTGACTCAAACGGTAGCTCGAAACCGGTAGCGGAAAACTGTTGGAGGTAATGCCAGAGGTAGGCAAGAATGGCGAATGAGAAGCCCCATTTTGAAGCAATTTTCAACCATGCCGGTATCCTGAAGGATAAAACATGGGGAATCGCCAGGGCTAATAGTCGCTTCATCGACGCAATTTCGGGAAAGCTAGGTGAAATTTGCGAGAGAAAAATTGCTTCTTTCGGACTGAAAATAACTTCATGCTCCAGCCATCGCGAATTATCATGGGCATTGACCCTGGCACTAACATTACTGGATACGGTATTTTAGAAATGCATGGCCGTACCATGAGCCTGGTGACGCTGGGGGTAATTCAGCTTGGGAGAACAGAACTTGATCATCCTGAAAAACTTAAAAAAATATTTCAGCGAATCTCCAGCCTGATAGAAGAGTTTCATCCACATGAGTTGGCCCTTGAAGCCCCATTTCAGGGCAAAAATGTGCAGTCGATGTTAAAACTGGGTCGTGCGCAAGGGGTTGCTATGGCAGCAGGGCTGATGAAGGACCTGCCCATCTTCGAATACGCACCGCGAAAGGTAAAGCAGGCAGTGACGGGAAATGGAAGCGCCAGCAAAGAGCAGGTAGCTGCTATGCTGGCGCGTCTATTTCCGGGATCGGAAAATCAAAAATGGATAGATGCTACCGATGGGTTGGCTGTAGCGGTTTGCCATGCTTACCAGGGAGGTGGAAATGGAAGTAAACCGGGCTACAAGGACTGGAAAAGCTTTCTGGACCAGAATCCGAACCGAAAAGCCTGAATCAGCGGGCGATGTAGCTGCCAATTTTGGCTGCCAGCGCCTGCATTTCCTCGGCCGGAAACTGAAGCTTTGGCTTATCGAAGCGCATGTCCTCCAGTTTGTTGATCGGAATGAGGTGCATGTGCGCGTGTGGAACTTCGAGTCCGATAACACAGGTACCAATCTTAACGCAAGGCACAGCCTGCTTCAGGGCATGGGCTACTTCGCGGGAGAAAACATTGAGACCGATATACAGGTCATCGGGCAGGTCGAAAAGGTAATCGATTTCCTGCTTGGGAATGACGAGTGTATGACCCAAGGCAACTGGATTTACATCCAGAAACGCAAGAAAATCAGCCGTTTCAGCCACTTTGTAGCAGGGGATTTCACCCTTTACAATTCGTGAAAAAATGGTAGCCATGATTGGCAAATGCTTCTGGGTGAAAATCAGCGGGTAATTTCGAGTAATTTTAAGGAAATGGAACCGGAAGGTGCCTGAATTTCAACGATTTCACCTACGCCTTTTCCCAAAATAGCTTTTCCTACGGGAGACTTCACCGAGATTTTTCCAATCTTGATATCGGCTTCCTGCTCAGCCACGAGGGTATATTTCACAATAGCATTGTTCTTTAGGTTTTTGAGCTTAACAGTAGCAAGGATAAATGCTTTGCTAATGTCGATATCGCCCTCATCGAGAATCCGGGCGTTGGCAATGATGGTTTCGAGTTTCGAAATTTTGAGTTCGAGCAGCCCCTGTGCATCTTTTGCCGCATCGTATTCAGCATTTTCGCTGAGGTCGCCCATTTCTCTGGCGCGCTGAATGGATTGGGCAATTTCGTTACGCCCTTTTCCTTTCATTTCTATCAACTCGCTTTTCAGCTTGTCGAATCCCTCCTTGGTCAGGTAATTCAATTCACTACTCATAACTAAAAAATTAAGATGCCAGAGAATACAGCCTAGAGGCGATCCTGGGCATAAGTTTACAACGGGGGTAAAAAAATAATCGGGTCAGCACAAAATGCTAACCCAATTATAAAAGAGAGGTTTTCTTCTTTTAGATATCGATACGAGCACCTATTACCAAAGTTCCCTGAAAAGGATTGGTTGTTCGGTAACTCAAATCCAGACTAAACTTTGAAAAGTCACTGGAGGATACTGAAGTTTTGAATGGAACCTGAAAGGTAGCACCCAAGGCAGCACCGGTATAAGCGTTGTAGCGTCCATCAATACCAACGACCTTCCCAAAAATTCCTTTTTCGTAAAGAAAAGAACCACGAAGGACCACGTACTGCTTGTAGCGGTAACTTAACCCAATACCTCCTTGGTCAAGATAATAAGAATTTGAGATAAATCCTGCATCGACGGTTACGACATTGTTTTTGCCAGCGATGAAGAAGTCATAGCTACCTCCCATGCTCAACACAGCCGGGATCTCAAATTTGGCAGCCTGAAGATACACCGAGGTGGTGTAGGGATTGCCGGTTTCATAAGGCAGGCGACCCGAAAGGCCGTCACCTCCGTATTGCATGGTTGGGCCTACATTTCGGAGAGTGATCCCCAACTTCAGGCGATCAGCTTCTCCGGTACGGTACTGAATACCAGCATCGAAAGCCACCCCGTTAGCCGAAACTTCAGGAGTAGATTCGCTGATGATGCGAACAGTAGTACCTACATAGATTCGGTCGGTAAACTTTTTGGCGTATGAAAAGCCGAGGTTTACAAAGGTGGGACTGAAATTTCCGAGGGTGCCATCAGGAAGAGCAACAGTGGTGCGAACAAAATCGCCCAAACTGAAAGCGTTTACCTGAATACCGAGCACCCCGCCGTTTACTCCCATACTTTGGGATAAGCCAAAAGAGTTAATCCCGATTTCTGAGCCGATCAGCCAGCGGGTATGAGCGAAAAGGAGCTCCGTTCCTTCAGTAGTTGCGATTCCAGCGGGGTTTACCAAGGCAGATTCGATGCCGCTGGTAGATCCGATGTTCACCCCATTGAGGGCTGAACTTCTGGGCATGGAATTGATCAGCAACTGGGTAGCTCCAGCCTGGCCTACCCTTACGGGCTGAGCAAATACACTGGCGGAAACCAGTAAGCAAAAAACAAATACCGCTAGCTGGGCAAAATTCTTATTCATATCCTTTGGCGATTAAAAAGTGGGGGCAAAAGCCCCCCATTCGGTAGATCAGAAGGAATCAAGGTCGTTTTGGCGCATCACTGCAAACATCTTCACGATTTTCTCGCCCAGGTTTTGACCCTGAACGTTGGCATCAATGTGAACAATGTAAACTCCACTTGCAATAGGTACCCCACTTTGGTTTTTAAGGTCCCAGGCAAGTTCAGAATCGTTAGAATCTTTGGTGAACTGACGAACCAGGTAACCGTTGAGGGTAAATATGCTGATGCGGCACTTTTGAGGAAGGTTCGTGATTTTTATCCGGTTATCCAGCTGACCTGTTTCGTAGGACGAGTAAGCATAGTAAGGGTTAGGAACCACGCGGATATTCTCCAGCGCATCTTTTGCTACCTGGGTTTCCCCTGTTTTAACTGCCTGATCGAGGGTATTGAACACAAACCCGGGAAGATCGCTTACCCCTGTGCGTGAACGGAAGGGCTGGTTCAAGCGAATAGAAACACGGGTCGTGGTTGGGATATCCTGAGGACGGGTAATGTTGAAGCCTGAAGTAGCCATAGGTATTCCTGCCCAGATCACATGCTTATACACACTGGAAAGGTTGTGACCAGTTTCGGTGAAGAAAATAGCATCCGTCTGACCACCGATTCCCCGGTAATTGGCATTCATGAGGGTATCCTTCAAGCTTGCAAATCCGTCGTAGCGAAGGTTGGTTACCCATACATAATGGCGGCCCCCCACGCGGTCGAGGTTCTGACCGAAGTCGCTGGTGGGGTTAAAGAGCATGTCGTTACCGCGATTCAGCTTATCCCACTCACTTTCACCAAAGAAGAGGTTGAGTCGTTCTCCGGTGTTTACATTGATGGCATATCCTGGGAACCAACCCATGCCGTGGTTATCCGTTTGCGGAGTTGGCGTTTCAGGGTTTCCTGTTTTGTCCACGCTGGACTTCCATTTTCCTGAAAGCTGCCAAGCACCTGAGCCCAATCCGGAGTTAGGGCTGGTTTCAATGACCATACAACGCGACCATTTGGTGATGTCGTTGGTGAAAACGATGTCAATGTCGGGCAGATGGGCAAAATTCACCAATTCGTCTGCACACATCTGACGGTTGTTGGTAGGGCAGTTGATAGGAAGACCCATTCCGATAGCGCCACCCGCAAGGGGGTCATTGTTGAAAGAGCGAGCCAAAGCATACGGCCCCCAGGTACCGGATACCAGTTGCTGGTAATAGCCGTACTTGTCGTAGATTCCAAAGTTTTTGAAGATACGATCCCCGCGCAGCCAGTTCCACAAACCACCTAATAGGTCGTTGTTGTCTGACAAGCCTGATAACCAGTTTTTCAGCGGGTCCTCAAAGGTGATTTCATCCCCGATGATTCCCATTCTGCCTTCAATGTCAGCAGTGTCGCCAGCAGCCTGAACATCCGTAACCGCAATAGAGATACCCCTGTCGCGGATAACCCGCTCTACACCTGCAAGTGGTAAGGGACGGGGAGACGTTCCGTCATTTCTCTTCTGGAATGTTGCGGAATAAATTTTTGTAAAAGGTCCGGATTCATTTGCGCTCTCGGAAAGTGTCCACTCTGCGAAAACGGAGTCAGCAACAACATTGCCTGTGGTAGTATCGACGGAAACAATACGTACTTCCTGAAGTTGTTTGCCGACTACATCAACTTTGTAGTAATTGGGCTTAACCAGCTTAGGATCAACGACTTTTACTGTAATGGGCGCGCTACCAGCCTGATAAGTGATGTTGCTTACTGCGTTGTTTTGTACGATTTCGTTTTCCGTTTCAGGAGATAACCGCAGGAACTGGCCTCCGTTGCCATAACCTGAAACCTGTGTTACCGGAATACCGTCGCCGTACTGTGCATTCAGCGTAGTACCGCCGAGCTCCTGGTTGGTAGGGTGTGGCAAAGCCGTTTTGATCTGAAAGAATCGGTTCCCCTGAACAAATTTCCGGCCATCGGATGTTACGTCGTTATAGGCGTAAGCGATGGCAGCGTAGTAGTAGGGAGTATAATTTTTCAAACGGGTGTCTCCCGATTCTGCAAACAAGTCCCTATCCACTTTTATCGAGTGAAAAATTCCTTTGTCAGAACCAGTAACCATCACCTCATCCACAATAATGGCTTGTGGCAGGCCTTCCACTTGTTGCTCAATGCGGTTTACGATTGTACCTACTCCATCGGCTATATCGCACTGTACAATGATGCGGGCGCGGTCAGGATCATTCAACTCATTCGGGCCCACAGTTCCATCTATCAATTGGTAGATAACATAACCCTGAAAAGTGAACAAGGAGTCAGCAATTTCATTGGCTTTCAATACTGGATCAGCCTGAACATAGCTTTCATTAAAGTTGTTCCTGACGGTTTTCAGCTCTTCAGGATATCCCCAGCTCAGGGATAATTCCTGGCTGTATTCGCTCACGGCCAGATCTGGTGCATCTGGTCCATCAAGTAACCGGAATCCGTTGTCAAACAAGGCTTGGGCTACTTTGTCGGCAGCAATCAGCTCACAAACCGATCCAAACTGGTCATTGTAAAAGCCCCTCGCCCACACCACTCCGGTGATGATTTCGTTAACAGCACCGGGGAAAAGGGTAAAAGGACCTGCACTCTGGAGGAAACGACGGTCGCCATCGGTAGGGTTATCAGCGTTACTTTCTGTCCAGCCGGTACCCGCGCAGGGGTCTCCGGAAAACATATAATTGGCAACAGGACCCGCACTGGAAGGACCATAACCATTTCCTTCTCCTCCATTAGCGTAATTATCCACAATGGCAGTACCATCTTTCCAGAATCCGGTGAGGTAGCCGTAGTAATGCTGGGCTACTTCAGGGTTGCCGGTTAGGGTAAAGTCGTTATTGTAATACACAAACTTGGACATGATGATGGTTTCACCCTCTTCATCAATTTCTCCGTCTTTGTCATTGTCCTTTCCATCCCCTGGGTCTGCAAGTGGCCCCTGGAAAAAGTCAACCCCGCAAGCGGGTGGGTTCAGTCCGTAGCCGTTGGCACCTGCATCATTGGCAGTAGCGTTGTAGGCATATCCCAGACCTTTGAGGGTATCACAACCCACGTAGTCGTTGAAAGCAAAACCGATGTCGCTGTCCACCCACTGCCCCATGAAACACTGGTTCAGGGTATTATTGGAGCGGTTAACCACGGTTTGCTTGTAGAAGGTCATGTCGTTTACCGCATTGGCTGTAGTAAAGGCAAAAGCCAGGTAATGCAGTTCAATTCCGATGGGCTCGCCTCCTGTCTCGGTATGCACGTTTCCTTTATCATTTATAATCCACCAGATGGCCTGATCTCCTTGAATATCGGGAAAATCACCTGCACCGGGGTTGTATTCGAAGGAGTTTCCATCCACATCGATAAAGGGTGCTACATAAAGGATACTTCCATCCGGACGGAAAGCCTGGACTGTGAGGCCATTGGCGTTTACACTCAGCGTAGATCCAAGCCCAGGCCAAGAGAACACAGCCGGATATTGCTCAGGATTATCTACTACTCCGTTGTCGTTAAAATCAGCACGGAAAGCATCGATTTCCGATTTGTTGATTTTGAACATTTTATTGAAGCGATCGCAGGTTTCGCGATCTACCGAAGCGGCACCATCCGTAAGCGGGCCGGGCCAGTAGTCAACCCCTGACTGACGGTAGGTTTGCGCAGCCACCCGAAGCTGACCGGCATCATCTAGGCCACCAATCCAAAGGGAGCTGGCGAACATAGAGTGACGGTTAGAACCTTTGGGCACTTCGTATCTTGGATCTCCTACAAGGTCCCACCACATGTCACCACCATTGTGGATAAGTGCCCTTACATTGTTGATATCCAATTGAGAAGAAGCACTTGGCGGGAGGCAATCTTCAGAGGTACGAAAACGCGGTACGTTTCGTGGAGTTACATTTTTGGGGGCTTCAGCCCATGCTAGTCCTGCTGAAAGCAACAATGCGGGCAGGAGGATACCACGAATGATATTATTTTTCATCAGTAAAATGGGGATGCTTAGAAGTTGAACATTGCTCCAAGCTGGATGCGGCGGGGCAATGAGTAGTTGTCAGGGTTGGCGACCCTTGCTGTGTACTGATCCACATACGCCTGAGGATCAATTTGGGTAATAACGGTCTGGCGGCCTCGGTCACTGGTGAGCCATCCGTCATCATCAGGCAAACCGGTGTAGCGATACACACTGTTGATGTTCAGGGTATTGAAGAGGTTGTAGCTAACCACGTAGATGTTGAGGCTGTAATAATCAGGCCTCTTACCTTCGGCGGTTCTCTTTTTAAATTCGAAGCTTTTGTCCACCCGGATATCCGCACGGTACTGCCAAGGCTTACGCACGCCGTTTACTGTACCCTGTACCTGATTTACGATATTGATGCCACTGGAGACAGAGGCCACCGGAATAGAGTTTTTAGTGTAAGGAGTACCAGAACCGAGTGTCGAAGTGAGGTTAATTCCAAAGTTATCCAACGGATAAATAGTCTTTTCTCCGATTTTCAAAGCTGGTCCTCTACGTGATCCGCCAAAGCGGTAGTCAACCACTCCCACCACACGGTGGCGCTGGTCAAAGTCAGTGGCATAGGGTACACGAAGCACGCCAACCCCTTCGAGGAAGTTAACCACGTTCCTTGAAGAAGAGAAGTTAGAACCGGTAGCGTCAGAGAACTGAAGGGTATAATTGGCCCGAAGCTGAACGTTACCTGTGCGACGCATGTCATAAGCGAGGGAGAACCCTTTTACCGTACCAAAGTCGAGGTTGTCGTAAGAGTCGTAAGAGAAAGGATAGGCGTTGGTGAAACGACGGTAGTTAACCATGTTGCGCATTTCGCGGTAGTAGGCCGAAATGGAAAGCGCCATCGTTTTGCCGATTGCTTGCTTAAAGCCGGCTTCGTAGTCAACCGTTACTTCCGGTTTCAGGTTGGGGTTTAGCACGTCACCAGTGGGTCGGTTCTGCAGGAAAACGTAATCAGAGATCTGGTTTGCTAACAGTGAGCTTTGGGTAGCAAGCAACTGGCCCGGGCGCTGAGAAAGGATGTCGTAGTGAGCGAAGAAAAGGGCTTCGTCAGAAATTGGGAAAGAGAAAGATACCCTCGGCATAAACACCGTTTGAGGAGAGTAGTCTTTGAAGGAAAGCTCCGAAACCTCGTTGTCTTTCAAGGCAGGGATAGGCTTACCGTTTGTCCGGCGTCCGATTTCAGCAGAAGAAATAGGGGAGCCACTGAGGTCGTACCATGATTCTCCATTGCGGTAGCCAATTACTTCCGTAAAGTTCGACTCACTGTTTACATAAGGAACGAAGGTCGAACCGATACCATTCGGTAACTGATAAGCGGGAATCCCCAGGTTACCGGAAGCGACTTCACCGGCGGTGTAGGTCGGGTAGAGAGAGAAGTTGTCCTTCAGTACAGGTGCATTTGCATCGAAGCGGTCAACACGCAAACCTACGTTGAAGATGATGTCTTCAAATTCGAATTTATCCTGGATAAATGCCGAGATATAGGTAGGGGCATAGGGGTTTTGCGGCCTGTTAGTTTCGTCGGTAAAAAACTTGTAGGGGTCAGAGCGAGCAATCCGGTCGCCTTTGTAGTTATATCCCGAATAAGCAACAGGCCCGATACCATTTGCCAGCAGCTCATCTGCGTTGAACATGTCCAAAGAGAAGGTACGGGGATCAATTGCATCTGTGTTGACAAAATCGGTTCCATCAATAGGCAGGCCCAATTTTGTACGGAGGTTCTGACTGAAGGTCGTTTGGTCGTCGCCCTGGTACAAGCGAGGAACATTGATCGTATCCTGCCATTCACCGTCGCGGGTTACATACTGCCAGTTAGCAGTATTGTCGTCGAGGCTGCTGAGGTGGAAGTTGGCGTACTGCCTGGCCCAAAACCAAAGCGATCGTGCACCGATGATGTAGTAACGCTCATCCCTTTGCTCAAATTCAAAGCCCAGTTTCAGGTTGTGACCTTTTACTTCGGCTGTTGCCTGACCGGTAAGGCGGAACTGAGCAAAATCATACTTAGAATAGCCTCCAGCATTAGAACCGATACCTGAAAATACCGAGTAGATACCCGAAGGGCTGAAACCATTGAGCAATCCCTGGCGGAAAGCAAGTTCGGTGAGGTTGTTCAGCGAAGGACCTCCATTGGCATTCGAATAATCGAAGATGGTCCTGTTGTAATTGGCCATGATCGGGTTTTTGCTATCCGTACCATCAAATGCGAGGTTGGTGTTGGCATAGCCCAGGGTTCTCCAGTAGCCACTGGAAGAAATCGGATCAAAAGGGTCGTTTACGTAGGCGTAAACCGGAGTTTGGTCGAAGGTGAATTTACCCACATAACCGTAGTCCCAGAGGTTGTCCTTGAACTCAGAGTTCTGGAAACGGCGCTGATAAAGTGAGTAGTCAGCCTGGATGGAATAAAAGAGGTTACGGATAGGGGAATTTTCAGAACTTTTGAAAGATTGCTGAAAACGAACCCAACCCCGGTAGTTACCCCCGTTAAATTCACTTTGCGGATCTGGAGAAAAAAGCATGTTGCCGATTCCCCACTGATCAGAGTTGATGTATTCGTAGTTGCCACCCAGCTTTACCAGGATATTTTCCGATGGCTGAAAATCGAGGCGAATAAGCCCGCGCAGGCGAAGGGCCTCGTTGTTTTGCTTGGCTTTGATGGTTTCGAAATCAGAGGCCCGGATATAGTTGGCTCTTGAGCGGAAAGACTGGCCATCTTCTGAGACCACCAGGGGCGTTTGCTGAAGATCTTCCAGGATGCCTGGCTTCAGTTTATAGATACCCAAGGCCGCAGGGCTCTGGTCGTAGTTGTAGTCGTATTCAGTTGAGAAAAAGAATCCAAGTACAGAAGTCTTATAGGTGTTATCTGTGCCTTCGAGGGTCCGTGTTTTGGTAATCAGCGGCCCGGAGAGGCTAAAGGCACCCAACCTTCTTTTGTAAGGATCGAGAAAATCAGATCCAAGATATTCGGCCTGGCCTGAAAGCTTAGCAGCAGGATTCATGGTGGTGTAAGAAATAACCCCACCGGTAAAGTCCCCAAATTCAGCAGGAGTACCGCCAGTGTACACCTGTACCTGCTGAATAGCGGCCTGGTTCATGGTCGTTTGTCCACGAACCTTCATCCCGTCAATATAATAAACCGTAGAAGAGCTTCTTGCTCCGCGGATACTGATATCGAAACTTCCTTCATCAGACTGATACACCCCCGCAGCGGTAGCAGCAATCGATTGAACGTTACGGGTACCAAGTTTTACGAGGTCTTTGCTGCTGATAGTCGTAACAACGGCGGGATCTTTTTCGAAAACTTTCTCTGCGAAAATATCCACATCCTTGAGCGTAGTTGTTATGTCCTGGGAAAAACGAAGGGTAAGGTCCCGGGTTTGTCCGGAAATTACAGTTACCCCATCAATTTCATGTTGTTTACCCAGAAACTTAGCTACTACGCGGTAGGTACCTACGGCAATAGGCTGGATAGAAAAAGTGCCATTGGCATCGGTGAGGGTTCCATGCCGGAGCAGGTTTCCATCGTAAACCAAAACGGAGGCCGAAGGCAGGGGCTGGCCATCTACGTCCAATACTTTACCCGCCAGCTTTCCATCTGTTTGGGCATAAATTCCATGTCCCAAAAGGAACAGGAGGCTAAAAATTAACGCGATCCGTTGTAGCATGTTAGCGATAGGCTGGGCGTATTTATTAAAAATCAACAATCAAGTGGAGGTTGTTTCCACTTTGAACGGCTAAAAATAGTCATCCAAAGGGATGATTTCCAAACAAGCTGGAAAATTTGAACACAATGAACGATTCTTGTGACAAACGGCGACCCCGGAAGTCAAAAAGCCGTATCCAGAAGGGAGTAGCAGAATCTGGCTCTGATTTTGTACTTTCTCACCCGTTAACCTTGCTTATTTCTCATGAAAAGTAAACACCTCACCGCGCTCGTTGTCATAGTCCTGATGGCTATGGCATGCGCGAAAACCCCATTTACAGGCCGCAGCCAGCTCAGGTTGGTTCCGATTTCTACTGTCAACTCACTCAGTATGAGTCAATACCAAACTTTTTTAAAAGAAAATCCACCCACCACTTCCGGCAAGCAAACCGAAATGGTGAAACGGGTGGGTGCGCGAATTGCCAAAGCGGTCGATGTTTTTTACAAAGCACAAGGTCTGGAAAAAACGCTCGCCGACTACAAGTGGGAATTTAACCTCGTGGATGACCCCACCATCAACGCCTGGTGCATGCCCGGTGGAAAAGTAGTGGTGTATTCGGGCATTATGTCCATTGCCCAAACCGACGACGGACTCGCGGTGGTCATGGGTCACGAAATTGCCCACGCCCTCGCCAACCACGGTGGTGAGCGCATGAGCCAGCAATTGGTAGCACAGCTCGGCGGGGTAGGCCTTCAGGTAGCCCTTCGTGACAAGCCCGCCCAAACACAGAATATTTACAACCAGGCCTATGGCGTGGCGGCACAGGTGGGCGTTTTGCTTCCTTTTAGCAGAAAACACGAATCGGAAGCAGATGAAATTGGCCTGTATCTGATGACGATGGCCGGCTACGACCCCAAGGCCGCTGCCCCATTCTGGCAAAGGATGGAGGCTGCTACCCGTACTTCCGGACAATCAACCCCTGTCTTTTTAAGTACGCACCCCTCCCCTGCCGACCGGGCAGCTACCTTACAGGCCCTGATACCCAAGGCCATGGGTTACAAGCAGCGTTTCCCGGTCAATTATTGATCAGAAAAATCAGTTCAAAAAAAAGAGTCCTTTCGTGGGACTCTTTTTTTTGTGGAGGAGCTTTTTAGTGTGCCTGAAGCCAGTTTTTGCCTGAGCCTACTTCAACTTCCATCGGTACCCCCAAATCCACGGCGGAAACCATGTGCGTATGCACCAGTTCCTTCATGATGTCGAGCTCGGATTCGTGCACATCGAAAACCAGTTCGTCATGCACCTGCAGCACCATGTACGATTGCTTCACTGCATCTTTCATGGCAGCATGGATGTCGATCATGGCCAGTTTGATGATATCGGCGGCCGTTCCCTGAATCGGGGAGTTGATGGCATTGCGCTCAGCAAAACCGCGTATGGTTTGATTGCGGCTGTTGATATCGGCGAGGTACCTCCTCCGCCCAAAGTAGGTTTCCACGTAGCCATGCTCGCGGGCGAAATTGATGCTATCGTCCATGAAGGCTTTCACGCCGCTGTATTGCTTAAAATAGGCATCGATGATGTCGGCGGCTTCGGAGCGACTGATGCCCATGCGCTGGCTGAGTCCGAAGGCAGAAATGCCGTAGATGATGCCGAAATTGACTGTTTTGGCGGCGGAGCGCTGTGTGGAAGAAACCTCTTCGGGCGAAACACCAAATACCCTGGCGGCAGAAGCCCGGTGAATGTCGAGGCCATCGCGGAAAGCGGCGATCATGTTTTCGTCCTTACTCATGGCGGCCATTACGCGCAGCTCTACCTGCGAGTAGTCGGCAGAAACCAGCACATATCCGGGTCCACGGGGAATAAAGCCTTTCCGCACTTCTTTCCCGTCTTCGGTGCGGATGGGGATATTCTGGAGGTTGGGATTGACGGAGCTGAGGCGACCTGTGACGGCGACCGATTGGCTGAAGGTGGTATGCACCCGACCCGTGGAAGGCAAAATCATGGTCGGAAGGGCATCGACGTAGGTTGATTTCAGCTTTTTAATGCCTCGGAAAGCGAGGATGCGGTCAGGAAGTTCGTGCTTCAGGGCCAGATCAGAAAGCACCTGCTCATCGGTAACGTATTGCCCGGTGGCTGTTTTTTTCTGCTTCTCTCCTTTTCCAAGGCCCATTTTATCAAACAAAATCTCGCCCAGCTGCTTCGGGGAATTGATGTTAAACTCTTCTCCGGCCAGTTGGTAGATTTCTTTTTCGAGAATCACCAACCTGCTTTCCAGTTCAATAGAATACTCGGCCAGGGCAGCTGCATCGAGGGTAATGCCCTCGGCTTCCATATCGGCCAAAACCGACATCAGCGGTTCGTCGATTTCGTTGAACACCTTGTTTTCGGCCACCTGAGGCGCCAGCACTTCATAGAGCTGGAAGGTGATATCGGCGTCTTCGCAGGCATAATTTTTCAGATCCTCGAGGGAAACATCGCGCATGGAGAGCTGCTTTTTCCCTTTTTTACCAATGAGCTCGGTAATAGAAATAGGCTGATAGCCAAGGAGTTCCACCGACATATCGTCCATGTTGTGCTTGCTTTCAGGAGCGAGCACGTAGTGCGCCAGCATGGTGTCGAAAGTAGGCCCGGTGACCTCGATGCCGTATTTTTTCAGCACGAGCATGTCGTACTTCAGGTTCTGCCCTATTTTCAGTATGGTATCGCTGGTCATCAACCCGCTGAATTCAGCCAGGATCTGCTCCACCTCTTCCCGGGGCATTTCAGCCGGAAAATGGATGAGGTACGCATCGCCTGCCTTGAAAGAAAAGGTAATGGCTACGATTTCGGCTTTGAGGGGATCGAGGTCGGTGGTTTCGGTGTCGAAGCAAAATTTGCCTTCTGTGCCAATAGCCTCAATCAGGGCCGTGCGGGCCTCTTTATCAGTAATCAGCTGGTAGTTAGCGGTTTCGGGGCTGAAAACCTTTTTTTCGTGGTTAAAAACCGGCAAAGGCTGGGGAGACTCAGAGGTGGTTTCGTCCAGGCTGCTGAAAAGATCGGGCTGCTTAAGGGCGGCCATGGGGTTGAGCTTTGTGTTGAGGATGCGCTGGTAGCTGGTCTTGAATTCCAGCTCGCTCATGAGGGGCATCAGCTCCTCTATATTTGCAGGCTCAATCAGGAGGTCGCGGGCAGTATAGACCATCGGGCAATCGGTCTTGATGGTAGCCAGTTTTTTAGAAAGAAGGCCCTGCTCTGCAAATTCGCGCACGGTATCCTGGATGCTCTTTTTGCTGATCTTATCTACGTTGGCAATGATATTTTCTACGGTGCCAAACTCCTGAATCAGTGCAACCGCAGTTTTATCGCCCACTTTGGGTATGCCGGGTATATTGTCCACCGCATCGCCTTTCAATCCCAGAAAATCGACCATGGAAGGGGGAGCGAAGCCGTATTTTTCTTCCACCTCCTTGGGGCCAAAAATTTCGTAGGTGCCGCCCTGATAGCCGGGCTTGTAGTGAAACACGTGTGGCCTTACGAGCTGGGCGTAGTCTTTGTCGGGTGTGACCATGTACACATCAAACTCGTTGTGGTCCACATGCCAGGCAAGGGTGCCGATGAGGTCATCCGCTTCAAATCCGTCCTGGGCCATCACGTGCACATTCAGGGCTTTGAGCAGCTTGTAAACGTACGGAATAGCAATGGAAATATCCTCTGGCTGTGCCTCGCGGTGGGCTTTATAGAGCTCGTACTCAATGTGCCGAAAGGTCGGTGCGTGGGTATCAAAAGCCACGGCGAGGTGGGTGGGGTTTTCGCGGCTAATGATATCGAGCAGGGTATTGAGGAAACCAAAGACCGCCGAGGTATTGATTCCGGTGGAGGTAATCCTGGGATTCTTGATAAAAGCAAAATGTGCCCGGTAGATCAGGGCGAGGGCGTCCAGCAGGAATAATTTCTTCTTGGCCATGTTTTTTGGGATAATGCCCTCAATTTACTGCGGGCGCGGGAGGTGGGCAAATAAGGCATTTACGCCGCGTACAAAGGAGTGATTTTTGGGTGAAATAAACGCTTTTAGTTACAGTGAAATCGCCCTTCCTGTCCGGGTGTTATTACCTTTGCGGCGAACCAAACATATTTTCGGGTGGGAAAAATACATCTCCAGGTGATCCTGGTACGCCACGGCGAAGCACAAAACAACCTCAATCACCACCTGGTTGGCGGCCGGTCAGACCGGGCGCAGCTTTCGGAAAGAGGGCGTTTGCAGGCTAGCAGCCTGGCACACCGCCTTCGCCAGGAAGGGTATAAGCCCGACCTGCTCATGGCTTCGGAAGCCGATCGTGCTATTGATACTGCCCGTATCCTGGCTCCCGGCCTCGATATTCCTCCTGCCGAACTGGTTATCCATCCACGATTGCACGAGTGGGACCAGGGCGAATGGGAAGGGAAGGTCCGGAAGGAAGTATATGAGCCCCACCTGCGGGAGCAGATGTTTACCGACCCCTTAAATTTTCAGCCACCCGGAGGCGAAACTCCCGGAGCAGTGGAGGAGCGCATGTGGAACTGGCTGAACCACGACCTGCGTGAGCGTTTTCCGGAGGGAGGCAAGGTGCTGGCGGTATCCCATGGCATGGCCATCCGGTGCCTGATCCGGCGCGTTTTACAAACCGAACCCGTGATGGTTTTTCGGATGATTACCCACAATACTTCGCTCAATGTTTTGGAATGGGATGGAGAGCGCTGGTGGCTGGAGCGGCTTAACGACCATGCTCACCTATCCGGAACAGAGGTAATCGGGCCGTATTGAGGTATTTCCCCTGACAAACCACCCGAAAGACTCCCCCGAAAAGCTGGATATTTTGATAAATTGTATATTTTCCGGGGAAACCACCCAGCTATGTCTTCCACGGAAAATAACGGTATTCAGCATTTACCTGAATACACCACCGACCTCCACCAGGTAATCGACTCTGAGCGCTCCTTTATCCAAAAAAGGCGGGAGTACTATGGCATTGATACTCAGGAAAAGGAAGACACAAAGCCACAACCGCTTTGGGGACTGGCGATTTCCGGCGGGGGTATCCGCTCCGCTACCCTGGGGCAAGGGCTGATCCAGCGATTCATTACTTCGGGGTGGATGAAAAAATTCGATTACCTCAGCACGGTTTCGGGCGGGGGCTACATCGGAGCGGCCTTTACCTCCCTCCTCAATCAACCGCCGGAAACCTATGTGCAGCCGGGCGATGACCCTGAAAGTGCTCCCGGACTTGACCCCGACACCTCTCCCCTGGTGCTGCTGATGGATAGGAAAGCCGAAACACCTATTGAACCGATAACACCTGCGGAGCCCAGGCAGCGGTCGAGGTATATGCCTGCCGAGTTTGAAAAAGCGCGAGAGGAGGGTGTTACCCATAAAAACCCCATTGACCTCGACTACAAAAAACCGGAAGCCACCAAGCTCGATGCCCGACACCAGATTCACCACCTGCGCACGCATGGCGAGTACCTCACGCCTGATAAAACCATTTTCAGCCGGGATATTCAGCGCCTCGTAGGTTGGGTAATCGCGGGCATTTTGCACAACATGCTGCTCATAGGCCTGGCCATGACGGCTTATGTATGCCTGCACTACATCGTGTTCGACAAGGTATCCGACCACCAGTTTTTTACAGATATGCAATCGCTCAAGTCTGACGGAGAAGCCGTTGCCGCAACCATTGACGAAGGCGACTGGATGGGGAGCTTTATGGCATTCTGGCGCGACGACCTGGGTGGTTTTTTAGGGGAATATGTTGATGCGGGTATTGCTTTCCGATGGCTTTTCCTGAGCGCGATCCTGGTTGGTGTGGCAGGAGGGCTCCTGTTTATTTTCAGCATTATCCTCACCATCAGGCGAATTAAGGAGTATGGAGAGGCGGTTGCCGCAGGCAAAAGAAAACCTGTGAGCGAGGCAGGTCGCACGGCTGAGGATTATTTCGAGTCGCGATTTTTGAAAAGATTTAACCTGGTCAATATTTTTGGCGGACCAGTGGTGGCGGGCGCCATCTGGCTGATTGCCTCACAAATGGGCCTGGTATTGGCCAGCGACTACCGGGCACTTTTCAGCCTGCCACTGGGTTGGGCAGTAGGAAACGCCCTGGTCATTTACCTGCTCCTGCCGCTGCTTACCAAACCCGATCAAGGGCGCTCTTCCCGCTCATTGATGGCCGGATTGAGGGGAGGCGCATTCTACGGTATTGTCATTTCGCTGCTGATGCCGGTATATGTACTGGCGTTGTTTTCTTTCGGCTATTTCTTTAACCGGGTAGTTTTCACAGCATTTTCGGGAATTTCGTCGGTTGTCTCTGTGGTGGTGGGTTATTTTGCTTTGTCGTCAAAAAATGAAAATAACAGCCTCCTCAACCGCCTGATGAGCAATCTCCGGCTTCCGATCTTAAGCCTTTCCGTGGTATTGGCCGCTGCGCTGGCGACGTCGGTGATCACCACCACGATTACCAGCTACATGAATGCAGCTGAACCATCTTATTACCTGCCTCTTATATTTCTGGCAGGCTCAGTGTCGCTGTTTATCCTTCTGGGGAGCGTGGTTAATTCTAACCGGCTTTCACTTCACTACTTCTACCGCGACCGGCTATCAGAAACATACCTCAAAACCGACGGACGCATCAAGCCCAACGATTTCCAACGCCAAGGACTTCCCCTCGTTAACCTCCGCAACGACGAGGACCTCGCCATTAAAGACATTGGCTGGCGCAAAATGCCCAACGGGGAAAAGGTTCCTTATGTGCGCATGCCCTACCCCATCATCGTTACCGCACTCAACCTCGAAGGCTCCGACGAACTGGTGCGTAAAGACCAGCGCTCCGATCACTTTATTTTCACCCCCAATTATTCCGGATCGAACACGACAGGATATGCCAGGGGCGATATTTACCGGGGAGGAGGCACGAAATATGGCCGCGCCATGACCATATCGGCGGCGGCGGTGCACTCGCGTATGGGTTCAGCCTCCTTTTTTGCCCAGTCTTTCCTCACTACCCTCCTCAATCTCAGGCTGGGCTACTGGATGGAAAACCCCTGGTTTTACCGCGGTCACATGCAATCGCATTGGATAGATTCCCCGATAAAATATGCCTGGTTGCGGCTGAGAGGCTGGAAAAATGCCCCTAAGTTAGCCGGAGAAAAGCCTGAGGGAAGGTTTAAACTACAGTTTAACCCCAACCAGAGCTTTACCTTCTGGCCCTTTTACCTGTGGCAGGAGATTTTGGGAAATATGCACGCCCGTCACCGGCTGATAAACCTATCCGATGGCGGCCATAACGGCGACAACCTAGGCCTCTTACCGCTGATTCACCGCCGATGCAAGCTCATCGTGGTGGCTGATTTTGAGCAAGACAATGACTTTATTTTTCAATCCTTCAACCACGTGGTGCGGATGGCCAATATTGAAGAAAATACCCGCATCCGCATTGACCTCAGCCCATTGATACCTGAGCAAAAAGGGAAAGACCGCATCGGACTGAGCGAAGCGAGCGTGGCAACAGGCTCGATTCTGTACCCCGACAACAGCGAAGGGCGTTTGATCTATATCAAATCATCGGTTTGCCCTGCTCCTGCTTCGGAAATTGACCGCCAGTTGCACGTTCCGGATGAACCCATTCCGGTAAACGTGTTTCATTACCACTCGATGATGCCCGATTTTCCGCATCAAAGTACCGCCGACCAGTACTTCGACGATGCCCAGTTTGAGGCTTACCGCTCGCTGGGTTTTCACCTGGGAGGACTGGCAAACGGCCCCATTACACGTGCAACTAAAGACCTGGAGAACCTCTCCTAACCTTCGCAGGTTTCACACGTTCATTTTCTCATGTCTGAAAACCGGAGCATCGTACACATTGACATGGACGCATTTTTTGCTTCGGTGGAGCAGCTCGATAACCCTGCTCTCCGGGGTAAACCTGTGGCGGTTGGTGGTTCAAAACTGCGCGGGGTGGTGGCCGCAGCCAGCTACGAAGCACGCAAATACGGGGTGCGATCGGCGATGCCCTCGGTGACTGCAGCGCGCCTGTGTCCGGAATTGATTTTTGTAAAAGGGCGATTTGAACGCTACCGCGAGGTTTCGCACCAAATAAGGGAGATTTTCCACCGCTATACCGAACTGGTAGAGCCGCTTTCGCTGGACGAAGCATACCTCGATGTTACGGCTCAATTTCCGGGCATAACAGGCGGAAAGGAAGTAGCAACGCTGATCCGGGGGGAGATTTTTGCTGAAACGGGCCTTACTGCATCGGCGGGGGTTTCTTTCAATAAGTTTTTGGCAAAAATGGCTTCCGACCTCAATAAGCCCAACGGCATGGCGGTCATTGGCCGCGAAGATGCCGATGCTTTTCTGCATCAACTTCCCATTGGAAAATTTTACGGCATAGGAAAAGCGACCGCGGGCAAAATGGAAAGGCTGGGCATCAAAACCGGGAGCGATTTGCTGAAATGGACCGAGCTGGACCTGGCAAGGCATTTTGGAAAGACCGGGCGCTGGTACTACCGCATCGTGCGCGGACAAGACGATCGCGAGGTGCGTCCCGACCGTATCCGCAAATCGGTTGGAGCTGAGCGCACTTTTAGTGAAGACCTCAACGATCCCGAAACGATGCTGGCCGAAATAGCGAATATCGCTCAAAAAGTAAGCCGCCACCTGGTATCCATGGAAGCGGCCGGAAGAACGATTACGCTGAAAATCAAGTACTTCGATTTTACCCAAACCACCCGTTCCTACACAGGCAGCTTATACCTGAAGGAATCGGCTGATTTGCTGCATCATGGCCAGTTGCTGCTTGAGAAACCCCATTACCCCGAAAAACCCGTTCGCTTGCTGGGGCTGACGGTGTCAAACCTCAATATCGAACCCGGGCCATTCGGAGGGGTGCAGCTCGAATTACCTTTTGACTGATCAGGCTTTTACCTGCAGCTGCAAGGCGGCTGAATTGATACAGAAACGAAGGCCGGTAGGTTCAGGCCCATCGGGGAAAACATGCCCCAGGTGCGCATCACACACATTGCAGGTCACTTCTACCCGCACCATACCAAAGGAAGAATCCTTGTGGTATTGGATCACATTGTCCTCCAGGGGTTCGGTAAAGCTCGGCCATCCGGTGCCTGATTCGAACTTGGTACGGGAGTCGAACAGGGTCGTATCGCAACAAACGCAGCCATAGATTCCGGGCTCGTGGATAGCGCAGTATTCGCCGGTGAAAGCGCGTTCTGTGCCGTGCTTGCGGGTGATCTGATAAGATTCAGGGGAAAGTTGGGCGCGCCATTCGGCATCGGTTTTTTCTACCCTGCGCGGAGGAACCGGGCTGCCATTGCGGGCAAAATTCAAAACATCAAGCCATTTCATAAGCAATACATTTTTGTACCCCCCTACAACGCAGCTTGGGCCTATTGTGTTCGTACATTGTCGCCGTCCCTACTTAATTCTATTGCTTCAGGTACCGCACGTGCCCTGGTTTGCTCCTGGCTATTCATGGGATAAAGCCGCACGATAGGCGTAGGGGGAAATTTTGGAATCCGAAGCCCGATCCAGGGTGCGATGGCCGCAACTACCTGAAACATGGTGCGAAATGGCTGTACCGAGCGGTAGTCTTTTTTGTGTAGCTGCTCGAGCTGGGCAAAATAAGCCACAAACCGGGGCGCGAAGTGGGTTTTGTACTGGCCCCAATGCACCAGATAGTAGAGGTCGGTAAAAAAGGTAGCGAATCCACGGTGGGGCTCGATATAGGTATACACGACGGTTTCCTGTTTGTGGTCGTTGCGAAAAGTATGCGGCTCTCCGGGATTAACGGCGATGGTTCGGCCTGGGGTAAGCAGGGTCCATTTCCCGCTCACTTTCAGGTGCAGCGCCCCTTTCAACACCTCAAAGGTTTCCACAATATTGGCGTGTGTATGCTCCAGCGGCCCTTTCACTCCGGGGGCAAAGGTGTATTCAATCACGAGGTCGCTCTTGTGGCTTTCTGGCGGCTTGAGCATGCGCAGGGTAAGCCCGAAAGTGGGTCGGTAGTCGAGGTTTTCAAGGATTTCGGTTTCTTGGTTGTCCATGTTGCTGGGTGGTGGCGGGGGTAAGAAAAAGGACAGTAACGGCACAACGCCATTCCGTAATTTGGAAAAGAGTGAATATTATGGAATATTAAACAAAAGACAGAGCGACAACTCAAGGTAATCATTTCGTTTTTTTTAACCATGCACCTCCCCTAAAGAATGGCCACAGATAGCTGGATTAACCGCGAAAAAGAAATAAGGGCTACCGTAGCTGCCCTGGCTGATGATCCGGAAGGTCGATACGCCATTCGTGAGAAATTTTATCACCGCTACGGAGATGTATTTACTGAACATGGCAAGGGGCTTGGCAATTCGGAACTGGCCTTTCTCCGCTGGGAAATTGAGCGGGGGGTATTGAATCCGCTGGATCACCCTACGCATCCGGGCAGTCCGTGGTGGCGGGCGGTAAACCTCGATTTTATCCTCCAGGCTGAATTGGCAGCGGGGGCCTTTGAAGAAAAGATGCAGCCCGAACAATTCGCCGGCCCCATCAGAACCTGGCTGGACTACCTCTATCACCAACGACCGGCCCGGTGGTACCGTGCGCATAACCACTCCATTGTGTCGGGGTATCTTTCCAGAATAGAAGAGGCGAAGAGCGAACATCCCGCGGAGCAGTACTTCGTGAATGAGGTGCTCTACCGGGTACTTTTTGCCGAAGCCATGGCCCAGGGCGAGCATCTGGCCTTTGGTAAACTTGGGAAAATTCTCGCTAATCCACGACTCATCTCTGTGGACATCCTCGTACATCTGCCTTCCTTTTACCCCCGACACTATCCGCTTACAGCTGAAGACATTCGCCAGGTGAGGCATCAGGGACATAATATCCGCGAGATCGGGGTACTTATCCTCGACGACCTGATCATTTTGCCCAAACTCTCCCGCCTATATGCTTGGGCTTCGAATTGGCTCGAAGTGCACGAATTATCAACCTGGGTAAGCAACGACACGCCCATCTACCCGCACCTTACGCCCCCCTCGGGCTGGCGGGTACACGCTTACAGGTGGTTAATACAGCCCCTTTTCAGGCTGATAGCGAAGCTAAGGTCAACCGAGCCAGCGGTGTAGTTCCTGCAAAATCCAGTAAAAAATTTTGTAAAACCAGGGGAAATGGTCCTTCCAGGGCTCCCCTTTGAGGAACCTTTTCTTGTCTATTTCCCTGAGGGCGCCCAATAATCCTCCAGGTTCGTGCAGGTCCCAAATTTCACAGGGGGCAGCCGTGGAATTGGTTTCTTCCAAAATTTTATTCACCGCCCTGCGAGCGGCTTCATTGGCAGCTTCCATGCTGGCCAGGTCCGTGAAGGTTTGCACGTAGTCTGAAGCCAGATAGAGGTTTTTTACAGCGGTATAGGCATTGGGCCGCATGCCCCAGGTGTTTACGTTGTTGACCAGCAGGGGCTCGGCATTAGTTGAAAATGTAAGCATCTGGTTATTGACCCCAATACCGCTAAACTCCTGGATATCCCGGTCAAGGAAAAAAGTAATCAGCACTTCTGACTGATCTTTTAGCAGCTCCTTCCCCTGTTGCTTGAGGCACTGTTGTAACTGAAACCACACTTCATCCCTGATTTCGGCTTTGGTGCAGTTTCTGGCAGGTTTTTTCAAGAGCAATCCAGGCACATTCCAGTTTGAGATATCCACGGAAAGGATGCTCTTGAGTTCTCCGTCGCCATAATGTTCGGGATGAAAGTCCGGCTCCCAAAACTGAAGCTGGGAGATAGAGGTAAGCGCCCAGGGGGTTTCGAAGTAGATCACATGCCCACGGGTGGTATCCAACACGGGGATGGGTTCGCGCAGGTAAAACTGGATGCCAGTCATCCATTGCGTAGCCAGTTTGAGGCGATCGAGCTGCTGGAGGGTGGGCGCATCCTGCAGCAGGTATTGGCTGTCGCTGTTTTCAATCAGCCGCGACATTACCTCTACGGGCACCGCAAAGATGAAAATATCGCCTGTTACCTCCTTTTTCTCCAGGTTCTGGTCCTGAAATACCACCGAGGCTACCCGTTTCTTGTCTTTGTCGTAGTTGATGGTGGTTGCCTGATATCCGTGGTGGTAGTTAACCCCCTCCCCCTTCAGATGGGTAAGCCAGGGCCAGAGCCACGCATCGTTGGTAGGGGCGTTGAGGACCTGATCGGTCCGGCCATTTTTTTTCGCCTGAAGCATCATCAACTGCAGGAGGGTGTTGCCGGCGGTTTTGCTCGAAACGACTTCGGCTTTTGCAGCCACCAGGGTGCGGGTGAGCCCGATGACAAACATGTCGCGGTAATTCTGGCTAAAGCGATCTGCTTCGCAAAAATCCCACCACGAGAGCCTTTCGTATTCGTCGTTTTTCCTTTCGCGGCTGCTGGTCAGCATCTGCCACAGTTTTTCGAAAATGGTTCTGTTTTCCTCCGCAGTAAAGGTGCTGTGGGTTGAGATTGTAGCATCGATAAACTGTTTTAGCTCCGCTTTATTTCTGGGAGCATTAGCGGGTACAATTATTGGCGTTTTACCTACCTGTGCCTGAATCGCCTTGGTAGAAAGGGTCAGGTTGTCGTATGCAAATTTCCCTGGCTGATCCGGAAGCGGTATACGCTTCATGGTATCGGTTACGTGCCGGTAAAACCCCGGAAAGAAACGGAACCCATGCTCACCGGGCAGTGGTTTTTTACCGGGCGAGGCGCTGTCGGGAACCTCTACACTACGCGCTTTTCCGCCTACATAGACGGGCTGCTTTTCATATACTTCTACCTGAAAACCGCGTTCAATCAGCTCATGGGCGGCACTCATGCCGGCGACACCGCCGCCGACAATTACTATTTTAGAAGATTGGGTCATGGCAAGGGATTAGGGTGGTAGCTTACTTTAGGGTCATGAGGTCGATACCTTTCCAGTCAGACGGATAGCCTTCGAGCTGAAACTGGCTGGCTTTTTCGAGAAAATATTTTGCAGGACCATCGGCAGGATTGGCTTTGAGGATATCGTTCAATGCATCAATTGCCGCACTGAAATCACCGGCCATGTAGGCATCGAGGGCATCGCGAAAGGTGGAAGCTGTTGCCGATTTCAGAGCCCTCACCGGATCGGGGTCGGCATTGTAACACTCAAAAATATCCAATGGCTGTTTTTTTCCTTTTACCTGAACCCTGCCGAGGTACCGGAACTGGTAATCGTGGCCGTCGGGAAGCGTTTTCAGCACAGCATCAGATAGAATAATGGGGGTACCGAAAAACTTGGTTAGCCCTTCCAGGCGCGAAGTAGCATTGACGGTATCTGAAATGGTGGTGGCCGATGTGCGGATTTTGTCCCCGATAATGCCCATGATCAGCTGCCCGGTATGCAGGCCACATCCTACCCGAATGGGCATTTCTCCCTTCTCTGCGCGGGTAACATTGAGCTCCACCAGCACTTTTTGCAAGCCAATGGCCGCATCCAACCCATGAACCGGCTGGTCGGGAAAGATGGCCATGAGCCCATCGCCGTAGTATTCGTTGACAAAACCGCCTGCTTTGGAAATGGCCGGCCCCACGAGCTGCACGTAGTGATGCACAAACTTGAAGGTTTCCTCCGGGGTGAGGGTTTCGGCCAATGTGGTATAGTCCCGGATATCGGCAAACATGATGGTCATGACCTCCGCTACCTGGTCGCCCGGACGAACATCCACGATGCTATCGTAACCCAACGATTTGAAAAACTCTTTGGGCACAAAACGCTGGGTGATGCGAAAAATGTGGTTGAGGTTGAGGTGGTTTTTGATGCGTGCGAGGAGCTCGTCGCGGGAAAATGGTTTTGCGAGGTAGTCGTTTGCGCCCATGGCGAGGCCCTCTACGAGGTCCACCACCTGATTTTTGGCGGTAACAAGGATAACGGGCAACTCCGAAGGAATCCACTTTTCGCGGATGCGCTGACACACCTCGTAGCCCGACATTTTGGGCATCATTACATCGAGCAGCACCAGGTCCATGTCGGGAGTGGTTTCTATCAATCGAAGGGCATCGTCGCCATTGGTGGCTGTGAACACCCGGAAAGGCCCCTGCTGGAGGTAGTTTTTCATCACATGCAGGTTTACGGGTTCGTCGTCCACCACCAATACATTGAACAACTCTTCACCGGGCCTAACCACCTCCTCATAGCTGGCAACACCTTGACTTACAGGTACATGAATGACCCTTGACACTGGAGAGGCGGCCGTTGCTTCTGTAATTATTTCCTCCGAAACAGGGAGGGTGAAAAAGAAAGAAGACCCTTTTCCGGGTTTGGATTCGAGCCGGATCTTGCCGCCGTGCAGCTCTACCAACCGCTTGGCAATGGCGAGGCCAAGCCCCGTACCTCCAAAATTTCTCGAAATAGAACCATCTGCCTGCTCAAATTCCTGAAAAATGGTTTCGTGTTTTTCTTTGGCAATGCCAATGCCTGTGTCGATAATGACTATTTCGGCCTGCTGTCCCACGAGTTTTGCCCCTACCCTCACCTCTCCTTGTAAGGTAAACTTGATGGCATTACCAAGCAGGTTATGCAAAATCTGCTGAATGCGGTTTTCATCACCCAAAACAGGGGGTAGGTCTTCCGGAATGTCGTTGATCAACGCTATCTCCGTATCACGCACAAGAGGGCCGTGAACAAAGAGCACCACCTTTACAATGGATCTCAGGTCGAGCGGGCGGAGGTTGAGGTCCAGGTCCTGGTTGCGGATTTTCGAAAAATCAAGCAAGTCGTCCACCAACGAAGCCAGCCGCTTTCCTGAGGAAGAAATCATGTGGAGGTTTTCGTCCATCTGGGGGTTGGTAGCGCCCGCCACGCCTACCAGGAGCGATTCTGCCAAACCAATAATGCCGTTGAGGGGCGTGCGTAGCTCATGCGAAGTATTGGCCAGAAACTGGTCTTTGAGCTGATCTGCCCGGCGTAGCTGCTCGTTAATGCGGACCTGATCCAGGCGCATCGCCTCTTCGGTGGCGAGCATTTGTTGCTGAGCCTTTACTTTATCATCCTGCAGGGTTTTGAACTGCTCGGCCAGGGTTACGGCCAGCAGCAGCTGCATGAGGGCAAATCCAACTGCCAGAAAATCAAGCGATTGCGAATAGTTCGGAATGGCGAGGTTGATGATGCCTTGAATAACAAGGCCAACAATCGGCAAAAGGGTGGCAATGAGATAAACCAGAGAGTTGCGGTCACCGGCACGTATCCCCTTTACCTCAGCTACAGTTACGGCGGTGGCGTGAATGAGGATGATCAGCAGCTCTATGCCCGATAGCGGGAGGTAATTGGCCAGAAACCAATCTTTCATGAACAATAGCAGCATCAATCCAAAAATCCGGTACACCACATACCCCCACATCATGAGAAAGGTAACCCGCCACAACCCCGGCATCTTCGTCTTTAGTTGAAGGAACTTCCGGCCATACTCACTCACGGAAACAACCAAGAAAACCGAAACGGGATATTCGAGGTAGAGGAAGGCCAGGGTAGGGTTTTCACTGAAGAAAAAATCAAAACTATAGCCCCTGAACACGAATACCGTCAACAACAAGCCCATGCTTTGAATACCCAGGATCAGGAAAAGGCTCTCCCGGTTATAGAAATAGATGGCGAACTGGTACAGCGTAACGGCCAGGATAATGCCCAAAAACAAGGCATCAAAAAAGAAAATGCCGTTTTGGGTAGCGTGCATTTCTCCTTCACGCACGATGCGGGCATCCCAGGTGTTGAGCTGGCTAAATTTGGAAAAGTGCATGCCCGATATCCGCCAGTAACAGGTAAAGGTGGTATCTTTTGCAATAGAAAGAGGCAAAAAAGGAATACTTCCGAAGTAGTTCACTCCCGATCGTTTTGACTCAGGCACCATCACCCCTGAATGCAACCGGGTATATCCGCCCGCAAGCGATGGGAGGAAGATATCCGTTTCGCCCTGATTAAAAGCGGCCAGCCACACCTCCGGCTGAGAAAGCGTGGAGTGTACCGTAAGCCTCACCCAATAGGCTTTTACCTTAGGGCTGGGCGCCTGCAATTGCTCCAATCCTTCGGGCTTGAAATCATTCCATCGGGAAGCCACCTGATCTACCGAGAGGGTTCCGGCGGAATCCGACAAGAGATAGAGATAGGGTTTCAGGTCAACAAAATGCTTGCCTTCATTTTCCAGCTCATCGCTGATCTCCAGCTTCAGGCCCTGGGCACTTGCCAAAAATGGAAGGGCAACAAACCCAATGCCCACTATCAAATTTTTCAACAAAATAACCAGATTGTTCAATGGGGTGGTTTTTACTTATTAGGAAAATAAGGACTTTTCTGTGAATCTGTACAAAAATATTAGCAGCATTTGACGCTAATTAAGCCAGGTACCCTTCCGGCCATTCACCCCGCAGCCAATATCCGGAATATTTGATCAGACAAAAAAGGTATATTCGGTTATTGACAAGTAGTATGAAAAAGCTGATTAACACCCTCTATTCCCTTTGGTGCTATATCGCCTTCTTCCTCTTTGTACCCATGGCCATCGTGGCCCATGCCCTGATCCGTATTCCCTGGGCTAAAGAAAGAACCCGCTTACGGGTAGCCCTGTCTTACCATACCTTCTGGCTTTGGTGCTGGCAGCAACTAACAGGAATAAAATTCTCCTCCACTAACCGCCAATTTCACAATCCGGATACCGCCTGGGTTTTGGTCTGCAACCACTGCAACCTGCTGGATATGCTCATGATGGGCTATTATATGCGCGACAATTTCAAGGTACTGGTGAAACAGGAGCTTTGGGAAACTCCGGTCATGGCTTTTCTATTCCACAGCTTGTGTATTCCGGTGGACCGCAGCAGCAAAGAAAGCCGGCAAAGGAGCATGGACGGCATGAAGGCGGCGATGGAGGCTGGTTTTTCGGTGCTGATTTTTCCGGAAGGCACCCGCAACCCAACCCAAGCACCGCTCAAAGAATTTTTTGACGGTGCATTTGTCCTTGCCATTGAGGCGCAGGCGCAGTTGCTTCCCATGGTCATCACCCATTCCCGCGACCTTCAACCCGTAAGCAGCTGGCGTTTTTACCCGGGAAGACCCCGCCTCACATACCTACCGCCTATTTCTGCGGCAGGCTTAGGAAAAGACGATCTGCCTGTATTAAAAGCACAGGTCTACAGCGAAATGGAATCCGCTATTCTGTCACTGGATCCAAAGTTTCAGGACTGGAAGCCATAAAAAAAGGCTGCCCCCAGAATGGGAGCAGCCAACCAATACCAACCGGGGGTATCTTATCAGAAAGGATACTTGCCTTGTTCGATCACGACATGGGCAATTTCTCTTCTCAGCTGGGCTATATTCACGGCATAAGGCTTCGTAAAGCGCTTGATACCGAGCATGAGTACTTTCAGTTCATCATTTTCAGCAAAACTCAGGATGGCTTCGCGTCCGGCAGCACCCACTTTTTCTACGGCAGAGTAGGTTACAGCTTTTACCATGGTAATTTGGTGCTTCACCGCGGCTTCACCCCGGAGGCTGGCGAGTTTTTCGGTACGAAGAATGACCGATTCGAGGTTATACACCTCTATCATCATGTCGGCCAGGCGAAGGAGAAGCTCCTGTTCGTCATTGAGTTTTGCACCAAGGGTCTGAGCCGCCTGGCCAGCCACCATCAAAATAGCCTTTTTGAGCTTGATGAGGACGTCTTTTTCTACGTCAAACAGACCATCTCCAGGCTCGTCGAAGCTGGGCATACCCATCAGCTCTTTGCCTACGGCCATGGCAGGGCCCAGCATATTGAGTTCTCCGGTCATGGCCCGCTTAAAGGTCATACCTACAGCCAGCATGCGGTTGATCTCGTTGGTACCTTCGTAGATACGGGTAATGCGGGAGTCGCGGTAGTGGCGCTCCATGGGTGCATCGGCAGAGAAGCCCATACCGCCATAAATCTGCACCCCTTCGTCTACACAATAGTCCAGCACTTCAGATCCAAGCACCTTTAGCAGGGCACATTCTATGGCAAATTGCTCTACCCCTTTGAGCATAGATTCAGCTTTCGAGAGGGTCTTTTGCAGGTCTTCTACTTTTTTCTCAATGTCGTCACCTGCTCGGTAAATGGCCGATTCCATGGCATAGGTCCGAATAACCATTTCGGCCAGTTTTTCCTGAATAGCCCCGAAATTAGAAATAGGCTGACCAAATTGCTTGCGGTCATTGGCATAGCGCACACTGTCGTCAAGTACCCCTTTGCAGGCTCCTACGACGGCAGAGGCCAGCTTGATACGGCCAATATTCAGGATATTTACGGCGATCTTAAACCCGTTTTCACGGTCAGAAAGCATGTTTTCAACCGGAACCGGGGTGTCGTTAAAAAACACCTGGCGGGTAGAAGATCCTTTGATACCGAGCTTGTGCTCCTCTTCGCCGAGGGTAATACCGCCAAAGTCCGTTTCTACCAGAAATGCGGTAAGGTTTTTGTCGTTGTCGATTTTGGCGAAAACGATCATGAGGCTGGCGAAACCTGCATTAGAAATCCACATTTTCTGACCGGTGATCAGGTAGTGGGTGCCAGCTTCGTTGAGGCGGGCGCGGGTTTTGCCAGAGTTGGCGTCGGAACCCGCATCGGGCTCTGTGAGGCAATAAGAGGCTTTCCACTCTCCGGTAGCGAGCTTGGGCAGGTACTTGGTCTTTTGGGCTTCGTTGCCGTAATACAAAATAGGCAGCGTACCAATGCCCGTGTGCGCACCGTAAGCGGTAGAAAATGAGCCGGTAGGCCCCAGGGCATCGGCCATGAGCATAGAGGTGTTGAAGCTCATGCCCAATCCGCCGTACTCTTCCGGAATCGAAACCCCCAGCAAGCCCATCTCTCCGGCTTTGGTCATGAGGGACTCCATTAAGCCCGGTTCCATTTTTTCAATGCGGGCTACATTTGGCCAGATTTCGGCTTCTGAGAAGTCCTGAGCGGCCTGAACCATCATTCTTTGCTCTTCAGAGAACTCTTCGGGGATGAAGATTTCCTGAGGCAGGGTTTCACGAACAAGAAATTCTGCGCCTTTGATGGCTTGTTTACTGAGGGTCGTTTCCATGAGGTAGTTTATTAGGCATGCATAACAATCTAGATACGAATATAGGGGAAATAGGTATGCTTGCATAACAAATTTTATTTTTTTCTGCTGCCTTTTCTAACAGGCCACTCTGATATCGGTCGGTAACTGTTGCTACCATGAAAGTGGGGTTGAAATAGTACCTTTGTCCAAAATCTACAAATGGCCACAAGGCGTACATTGCTTCAAACCTGGCTGGGGCTTCGGTGCCCCAGATGTCGTCAGGGTAAACTTTTTACCCATAAAAATCCCTACGACCTCGTACATGTAAACGAGATGCACACCGCTTGCCCAGTTTGCCAGCAACCCTACTCGCTGGAACCTGGCTTTTACTTTGGGGCCAGTTATGTGAGTTACGGGCTCAATATTGCCCTCTTCATCGGTACATTTATCGTGCTATTTTTCGGCTTCCATATCGGCTTCAGCCTCAAAATTGGAATTAGCATGGTAGTCATGGCTGTGCTGATAACCCCTCCCCTCTTCCGCCTTTCTCGGGCCATGTGGCTAAGTTTTTTTGTGCGGTACGAAAAGGACCTGGGTAGATAAAAGATCAGAAAAGACGGGTATTACAGCGCTATTTATCTGAGGTTCCCTTTTAGCCGTGCTTACCTTAACTTGCAGCCAAATTAATGACCATGACCCCAGAATCTCCGGAAGGCTATGTTTGGCTGATCGATAAGCCTCAGGGATGGACCTCCTTCGACGTGGTAAATAAAATAAGACACGTTACCCGGTTGAAAAAAGTGGGCCATGCAGGCACCCTGGACCCGCTGGCAACAGGCCTGCTGATATTGTGCGGAGGAAAAATGACGAAGCAAATAGACCAGATTCAGGGGCAGGAAAAGGAATACATCTGTACCGTAAAACTCGGGGTCACCACGGCCTCTTATGACGCCGAACAGCCAGAAGAAAATATCCAGCCTGTGGATCATATCACAGCCGTAGCAGTAGCACAGGCGCTGGTTGCTTTCAGGGGAGATATTGAGCAGGTTCCGCCTATATTCTCAGCCGTAAAAGTGGACGGAAAACGTGCTTATAAAAGCGCCAGAGAGGGAAAAAGTATCGAAATGCCCCCTCGGAAAGTAACCATTTCAGAACTGGAACTTGTGCGCTATGAGGGGCCTGAAAAGGTGGAATTACGCATTGTTTGCTCAAAAGGGACCTATATCCGTAGCCTGGCCCGAGACCTGGGCGACGCACTTGGGGTTGGAGGATATTTGTCCAGCCTTCGCAGAACCCGGATAGGAGCGTATCAGGTTACCGATGCCTTAACAGTAGATCACTTTTCAGCCAAATGGCAGGAAGACAGCAAAGAAAATTGAATGGTTGTTCAATTTTCGCCAAAAAGGGCGCCCGAATAAATAAAATGGGGTATTTCTTTGTAGGTACAAAGAGTTCTTATCTTCTATGTCTATCCCTACACCACGATCCACCTTCCAAAGTTACCTGCTCACAGGCTTCCTCTGCGGAGCAGTTATCATGTTCATTGCCTGGGCTTGGGCATTTATTATTACAGGAATTTCGCTCAGTTTAAGTGGTATCGTATTCCTGCATGAAACACATCCCCTCTTGTGGATAATCAACTTCTCCCCCGTAGTCTTTGCCATTTTTGCAGGGGTCGCAGGGTTTAAGCAGGTAAGGATAGAGCTACTTAATCAAAATCTTGAGACTCAGATACTGGAGAGAACACAAAACCTGATATACGCCAACCAACAGCTCGCTGAGGAAATCAATACCCGGAAAGAAGCTCAGGTGCAGCTCCAAAAGCTCAATCATGAGGCCCAGGAAGAGATAAAAGCAAGAACAGATTTTCTGGCTACAATGAGCCACGAAGTACGCACACCTTTGAATGCCATGATTGGCACGGCAGGGCTGCTGGCAGAGACACCCGTAAACAGCGAACAGCTCGACTATCTCAATACCATCCGGGTGAGTGGCGAAATCATGCTGGGGGTAATTAATAACATCCTCGACTACTCAAAGCTAGATACCGAATCGTTTTCTCTTGAAGAAATGGACTTTTTCCTCCGGGAGCCCGTGGAAGATGTACTCGATATCCTGTATCCGAAAGGAATGGAAAAAGGGGTGGAAATATATTCGAGGTTTGAACCCGGATTACCTGACGCCCTTCGGGGAGATATGGCCCGTTTGCGCCAGATTCTCACCAACCTTGTAAGTAATGCTGTCAAATTTACCGAAAAAGGAGAGGTGGTTGTATGGGTCAGGCCATTGCGGGTGGATGAACATGAGGCGGAAGTAATGTTTGAAGTTCGTGATACGGGTATTGGTATTCCGAAAGCGTCCATTGGTCATATTTTTGAAGCCTATAAGCAAGCTGAAGGCTCAACCAACCGCCGCTTTGGAGGTACAGGACTCGGACTGGCGATCAGCCAGCGTTTGGTAGGGCAAATGAAAGGTAAAATCTGGGTAGAAAGCGAGTACCACAAAGGATCCTCCTTCTTTTTTACCGTAGTACTGCCCATTGGCGACCCTACCCCTCCTACCAACGCTACGGCTACTTTACTGGGCAAACGGGTGTTGCTGGTGGACGATTTCCTGCCCAACCTACAGTTGCTGGGCGAAGATTGCCGCCGCCTGGGCCTCGAACCTACCCTGATGACCTCACCTGAGCGGGCATTAGAAGCGCTCAACCACATGAAATACGACCTGGTGGTAACCGACCTGCGCATGCCGACCATGGATGGCCTTACGTTTACCCGAGAGATCAAAAGAAAATCGCCCCAGCTCCCTGTCATTCTGATTTCTGCTCTTGGTTTCCGGATTCCGGCCGGTGAACGTACCTTGTTCGAAGCCGTGCTTAACCGCCCGGTACGACATACCTTTTTCACAAACACCCTTATGGGCATCTTTACCAAGGTCCGCCGGGTAGAGCCTAAGGCTGATTCTTTTTCAGCGGTTCCTTTTTTGAAAGACGAAAGTCCACTTGCGATTCTGGTGGCAGAAGACAACCTCATCAACCAGCGTGTAGCCTCCCGTATGTTCGAAAAAATGGGCTACAAAATTGACATTGCCTCAGATGGAAAACAGGCCCTGGTCGCAGCTACTACCAAAAAGTATGACCTTATTTTTATGGACATGCAAATGCCTGAAATGAACGGCATAGAAGCTACAACGCACATTCTGGCCAGCGAAAAAGCCGGTACCCCGATAATCATTGCTATGACCGCCAATGCTTCCACGGGAGATAAATCCCGCTGCCTGGAGGCCGGAATGAGAGATTTCATTACCAAACCCGTTCAACTGGAGGGCCTCCGAAAAACACTCGACACCTGGAAAATTAATATCAGCAATGGAATTAGCCAGACGGTTTGAGGTAGGGAAAGTTAAAACTCGTAGATTTCGAACAAATATGGTCAGGCCCTGAGATAGGGTGGCGCTTTTATCATGAAGGTCTATTACCAGCTATCAAATTTTGAAAAAGGGCTACAGCCAGTAGCTACAATAGGCACCTTTGACGGGGTGCACCTGGGACATAGAAAAATCATAAACTCACTTGTTTCTCAGGCAAAAGCGATCGGCGGAGAAAGTGTACTCATTAGCTTTCATCCACACCCCCGATTGGTACTTTTTCCGGACAATAACCCGCTTCGCCTGCTTCAGACGCTTGAAGAAAAAATAGCCTCCATTGCCGCCTTGGGGGTAGATAAACTACTGCTAATCCCATTTACCCGCGAATTTTCCAGGCTAACCTCTCAGATGTTTATTGAAGAGGTACTGGTGCAAACAGTGGGTATCCGTAAAATCGTAATCGGCTACGACCACCAGTTCGGAAAAAACCGCACAGGCAATGTAGAAGAACTTCGCGAAATGGGACCCCGCTTTGGGTTTGAAGTAGAAGAAATACCGGCATTGCTGGTGGATGACATCAAAATCAGCTCTACCAAAATTCGTAATGCCATCAAAGAAGGCGATATGGATTCAGCTGCGCAATACCTGGGATACAGCTATAGCTGCTCCGGAGTGGTCGTCAAAGGCGAACAGCTGGGGAGGCAACTCGGATACCCTACGGCCAACCTTCAACTTGACGACCCCATGAAACTCATGCCTGCTCAGGGCGTGTACCTCGCCAAAGCAGAAGTAGAGGACCATATTTACCACGGATTGCTCAGCATTGGTACCAAGCCTACCCTGGGCCGGGAGGAGGTCACTTTCGAAACCTTCCTCTTCCATTTTTCGGGCAATCTCTACGGAAAACACATGCGCGTAACCCCGCTGCATTACCTGCGTGCCCAGCAAAAATTTGCCGATTTAGACGAATTGATCGTTGCCATGAAGGCCGACGAACAAAAAGGCCATAGCTTATTGGCTGAAAGCTATTCCTGACAGAAATTTTTTCCCAAAAATATCCTCCATAAAGGAAATTATTTTTAAATTTGCAGCCCATTCGGCGCGGTAGCTCAGGTGGTTAGAGCGCAGGATTCATAACCCTGAGGTCGGGGGTTCGAATCCCCCTTGCGCCACTCGAATGCAAACCCTGGCTTATCGGTCAGGGTTTTTTTATCTATTTCATCAAGCCAAGCCCTGACAACTTGATTAATAGATTCTATAAGCTTAATTTCTAATATATTTTTATCTCCCTCGTTCTATTGGTTTGCTAAATCTACACCCATGAAAATCAAGTTACCCTTTCTCATCGGCCTGCTTGCCCTGATGGCCTTATCCGCTCAACTCCAGGCACAGGTCTACAAAACTGCCGTTGGCGCGCGCGTTGGATACCCCGTAGCTGCCTCCCTGAAGTATTTTCTGAGTCAGTCCAATGCTGTTGAGTTTTATGTAGCAGCCCGTGGATATGGCAATTACCGCTGGGGATCGTTCAACGGAGCCTACCTCCTGCATCGCCCCCTGGATATTGAGGGCATTAACGGCTTGCAGTACTATGTGGGATTTGGCGGATCGATTTATTTCTGGAACTACGACAACCGGGCTTTCCGCGACCAGTACGCCCGCACCTCCTTCGGCATACAGGGCTACCTGGGGCTGGATCTTGCTCTTGGTGACCTTCCGCTCAACCTTACCGCAGACTGGGTGCCGGCCATCTTCTTTGGCAACAACCTCTATGACACCCGCTCTTTCGGCTATGGATACGGGGGTATAGGCGTCAGGTATATTTTGGCACGATAGGCCCTTGCTATATAAAAAAAAGCCCCGTCTGAAATCAGGCGGGGCTTTTTTTTGGGTTAAACTTTAGGCTCCCAACCAGGCTGGTAGGTTCGCTTCCACATCTTCATGGCCTCTTTGTCGTGCAACATTTTGCCGGTTGCTGGGTCAATGTCCAGGCTGCGACCAAGGGTTTGGGCAATATTCCCCATGTGGCAGGCAAGTGCAGTTTTGGCTATTTCTTTTGCAGGAGCATCGAGAGCCGCGCCGTTTAGAATGGCGTCGGTAAAATTTTGTATATGCCTGATAGTCAGCCCATCGAATCCAGAAGTATCTGCCGTCGAGCCCGAAGTTCCGGGATTTTCTTCTTTCACCTCTTTGATCAGCTTACCGTTGAGGTCGTAGAGGATATAGGAATCCCGATCGATAAGAATGCTGCCCTTGGTGCCGTGGAGGGTTACTCCCCTGCCCCGTCCGTAGATGGGCAAATTGTTGCAGCTACGGCCTTCCCACACGATGGTCTTTTTGCCCGGAAAATCGAACGAAGCTACCTGGGTATCGAAATACTGCCAGTCGTCGCCAGAAAAATGAAGCCTTCCGCCGGTCGAGTTTACCTTTTCCGGAATATCTACCCCCATCGCCCAACGGCAGACGTCGATCTCATGGGTGCCGTTGTTGTGAATTTCGCCGGTTCCCCAGCTACGAAACCAGTGCCAGTTGTATGGGTGCACATTGTCGCGATAGGGCTCACGGGGAGCCGGTCCCTGCCACAGTTCCCAGTCGAGGGTGGCGGGCACAGGTACCTGCTTTCCGGTGCCAATGTCTTTGCGGCTATTGGTGTACCATGCTTTGCCATAATATACCTCACCGATGATCCCTTCTTTGATTTCGTCCACCGCTAGTTTTGTGGACAAAGAAGAGCGCTGCTGGGTACCTACCTGACAAATCTTGCCATACTTTTCCTGAGCCGCCACCAGGAGTTCATTTTCATGCAGGTTGTGGCTGCAAGGCTTTTCTACGTACACATGCTTGCCAGCTTCCATGGCCAAGATAGCCATTGGCGTGTGCCAATGCTCAGGTGTAGCCACAAATACAACGTCGATGTCCGGGTTGTCGAGTAGTTTCCTGAAGTGCTTTTCAGTAGCGGGACGATAGCCGAGTTCTTTTTCGGTATATCGGAGGTGGTCTTCCAAAATGGTAGCATCCACATCACAGGCATGCGTGAGTCGGATATTGGTATTGCCCTTCATCGAAGAAGTAAGGGCTTTGGCCCTACCACCGGTACCGATTATGGCCGCCCGCAACACGGTTGATGGCCGGGTATTGCGCGCAAAAAGGCCACCTGATACCGGCAACGTGCTTAAGGCAAGCGCAGCAGAACCCATCAGGCTCCGCTGTAAAAAAATGCGACGAGAATTATCCATGTGGAAAAAGCTAAGATGGAGGGTTAGGTAAATATTACGTTCATCCGATAAGTTAATGGAAACCCCTTTTTATACAGCAAAAAAAAGGGGAAAAGCTTCGCATCTTACGATTGACGAACGCTTCTCCCCAGAAAAAGAACTACCAAACTACTACCTAAGAAAATCTATCTCGTGGGCAGGCAATGAGCCACCACCACGCTGTTTTTTGCCGGAGACACAGCTCCTGGTTGTGCGGACAACATTGCCGTATGTGTTTTTTTACGCAAAAAAAACTGCTTCCTCACTGCTGTGGAAACCACAGGAAGTCTCCGCTTATTTCCCTTCTGCATGAAAGCCAGCCAAAGCATATCAGGCAGCAGGCAATCATGCAAGTCATGTTGCTTGCGTGATTGAAACTGAGGCAAAAACCGTTTTCCTGTTGTAGAATCCATCATGATGTAGGTCAAACTTACAGTATGGCTTGGAAAAAAAAATCCCAAACTAAGGGGATAATTGTAACGAATGTATAAATATGATTATTTAGATATACAATACACTCCCACTTCCCGATGGTAGTAGGTTTGTAGTAGGTAAATTGAAAAATTGAGGGGGCTGGCTGGCTGCCTGGCTCAGTACTCCCAGCGGCTTCGGATGGTGTTGTAAAAATTGAACCCGACTTTCACCTGGCCTGTGAGCGAAGAGGTGATATTGCTGTAAGAGGTTACATAGAAAACCCCCACCTTCATGCGCTGTGTTTTGATCCGAAAAGGATACTGCAAACCAGCGAACACCTCGGTGTGCACAATGTTATTGTCCTGAACGAGCAAAACACCCGCACCGGCGATACTCTCCATGGGCGTGCGTTTCAGTAACGGTATTTTGTCTATCAGGCTACCGCCAAAGTCGTGGAGGTAATTGCCCTGGAAGTAGGTATTCTTGGTACTGATGGTTGGCCCAAGCAATTGAAATACCTGCAACGGGTTGATAAAAATGAAAGGGTCGGAGCCCCGGAAAAACCGGTAATCGGTAAAGCGAACGTTGTTCGATTGTAAAAACCTCCCCGTATTTACCGACCAGCGCGACATGCCGAGCGTACCTACCTGGAACTGATGCTCGATATTCAGGCGAATGTTGTCGTAGTTGAGGTCGCTGCCGAATACGCCTGGAATGGCTTTTTTGTACCAAAAGGAAAAGGTAGGCCACTTGCTCCCCAGAATCAGCTTGCGGTTGGGCTCCATCTGATACTTTTGCCCAGGGGTATATACGAGGTTAAAATCGAGGGTAAACTCTTTGTAGGGTTCAAAGCTCCGGGGAATATTTCCACTGCCGAACAACTCCTGCGACCAAGCTTCGAGCTGAAGTTTGTCGATGGGCTTGCGGTCGGCATAGTCCACATGTATCCCAAGGCTCAGGCCGTTGAGAATTTCGTAGCGGTGAGAAACGCCGATAAAGGTCTTGTTGAGGTAATTTCCCCTACCTAAAATGGAAGTAAACGTAGCATTCGAATTGATCATGCTGTAAACATTGCCCAGCCGGAGCGCGGCTCGCCCGAAATGACGGGGATCATACAACAAATCAAAATTCATACTCCCACGCAGGTCGTTGTTCAGGAAGCCGTAGTTCATGTCGCCGCCTACCCGGAACGTCTTGCGGTTAACCCAGTATTTGGTTACCGATGCACTGAGGCTGTGCCGGTATCCACCCACACCAAAAGGCCGAATTTGCTCGGTCAGCGGACTGAAATAATAGCCCAGTGAATGTACCCGGTCCCGAAAAGCAATGCCGTTGAAGAAAATGTCGAGCCAGCTCAGGTGGTTGTAGATTGAGTCCTGCTCGCGGAGGTAAATATCACTCCGCAAAAAAGCCTTAACGCTGTCCCTTTCGATGGCAAAGTTGGTTTCTTTCGACTCCAGGGCCACGGGCCTTACCTCATCCCAATAGCTGGAATCGCGCTCAAAGGCTTCCCGCTCCGTATGGCGAAGTTCATTTTTAAAAAACCTGCGTGGAAATTCCACATCAAGCTCATACTTCGTGTGCAGGGCCGTTGATTCTCCTAAGTACGTGGTGCGCCCGTCTTTGATAGAATAGCGGAACGTCTCTTCAGCCACCACCCATCGGCGGTCGGGCGCTTGCTCGTAGCGGTGGTGCAGGTGAAAGGTTTTGAAATAGCCGAGGGTAGAAGGCAGAATCTCCATATCTACGTCGGCTAGTGCCCAAAGGTCGTCTACCACGATGAGGTCTCCTTCAAAATACGGCCCTTCCGGGTTGCGCGGGGTAACGTGGATGCGGTAGCGTATCTGATTTCCTTCCTGATAGGTGGAATCGAGCCGATATTTATAGGTGATTTTCCACAGAATACTGTTCAGCGGCGATACAAATGGACGGTCGCCAAGCTTGGGAATAGTCAGCAGGTTTTCGTAAAAATTAAAATCCGCATCCGACACATCGAGGTAGAACAAGTAGGGATTGTTCACCTCGGCCTGGTAATCAGAATAGCTCTCTCCTGCGAGGTTCACCCCGCCACCTTCGTTGGAATATCCCCGATAGCCCTGCACTATGGATTTATAGGTGCCCGGGTATTTGAAATTGGTCTCAGAACGGGTTTCAATCAGCGAAATAATGGTCTTCCCCGGAGGCTTGGTTTTGAGAATGGAATCCTGCCTTAAAGAGTCCGCCAGCATCATTTCGGCTTTCTTCTTTTTGGAGGTAAACGTAATGCCAACGGATACATCCCCGTTTTCGGTGGTGGAAGAGTTTACGTTTTTCTTTGGGCGGAGGGTATCCTGCTCCAGCAACACCTTTATATAGGTCTGGCAGCGAAAGGTCTCGAATTGCTTGAGGTATTCGTCTTTGTGGTCTATCAACTGCTCCATCAGGGCATAGGCGGGGTCCTTTTTCCCTCCTTCGATGGTTACGACATCTATTTCATAGTCTTTGGCTACCAATACAACATCCAGCTTCAGGTGACCAGTAATCTGCACCGAAACAACCTTACGCTCATACTGAATATGGTGAAACACGACACGGTAGTCGCCGGTAGCTAACACCAGGCGGTAGTGCCCGGCAGCATCCGTAAGTACGCCCTGTGTGGTGTTTTCAACAAACACCTTGGCGTAAGGAATCGGATCACCCGATTCATTCGTAAGGGTTCCTTCGAGTACATGCGCATGCAGTCCCGACCACCCGCAGATCATACATATACAAGTAAGGAGAAAATACTTCATCATATTTCAGCAGTCCTGATCACACCCAGGCAGACCATAGACGAACAGAATCGCCGGATGGTTGTTTTGGGAAAATTATTTACCCGCCACTTGTTCATACAATTTTCAGGCCGGAGACCTTTTTGATGCCAGGCGAAGGAGTCAGGTTATCAGCTATGATGAAAAAAAGAAAGGCAAACTGCGGACTATTGCGCTTGCGTTTCCTCGCCGGTTAATTTCTGTTGCCATAAATACCCCCCCATCCATATCCGGAGGAGGCCTTGGGTTCCGGGCGTGAGCAAAAAGTAGTAGTACTTCGCATCTTCGTTCAGGATGGTATTGTAATGGGCCAGTAGAATACCAGGTCGTTTTTCGAGGTGATAAGCAAGCACTTGTCCGTAGTCTCTGGCAAAAGGATCGGCGTCGAAACGTGCAGAATCGAGCACCACTACCACCGTATCGTTGCGAAAGCCAACACGGAAAAGGGTATCCACCTCCGGCAAAAGGTGCAGGGCCTTTTGGCCATTGGGCACGCCATAGCCCAGCTCGTAGTCGTAGTAAGGAAACCGGTTACCAGCCATGCGCACTGCCTGAAAGAGATCTCCCGTGCGCAAGCCCGGATTTTGCTGGAGCAGGCAGGCCGCAAACCCGGCCACCAACGGCGTAGAAAAAGACGTTCCCGCGGCTTCGCTCCACCCATCGGCACCCTTGGGCGCAGCCACAAAAGCAGGTGCAGCCACATCAGGCTTCGGGTGACCCACGGAATTAGGCCCTAGCGAAGAGAATTTTATCCGCATGGCAGGCATGGGCATGGTGCCCCCGACCGACAACACCGTGGGCGAATCGGCAGGCGCACCCATAAAATGCCAGCGCTTTTCTCCTTCATTTCCCATGGCACATACCACCAAAATCCCCCTTGAAACAGCCATAGCAGCCACCCGACTCACAGGTGAGGTGTAGCCGTTCATGTCAGCATAGGTATAGCGTGGGCGCATAAAGGTCACCGAGCTGCTCACAATTTGGGCTCCCAGCGAATCCGCCCATTCGAGGGCGGCGATCCAGTAATCTTCCTCCACGGCTTTTTCCCAGCGCTCATGCTCTACTCGTGCAAGCAGGTAGTGCGCATCTGGAGCAAGGCCAATGTTGCGGTCGCCGTATTTCCCTGCCAGGCAATTCAAAACCAGGGTGCCGTGGTCGGAGTGGTGATAGACGTTGGTTTGTTTGTCAAAAAAATCGTGGGTAGCCACAATGCCGTTTTTCAGGCGCAGGCTGTCAAATGCAGGGTGAATATTGGCATACTTAAAGCCCGCATCGAGGATGGCGATGGTCACGCCCTTGCCCGTAAGGCCAGCCTCTTCCAGGTACTGCTGCCCCATTTGCGCACGAACCAGCGAAACGAGGGTGTCGAGTCGACCATTATCGGCGGGCTTATGGCTGATTTGCTGGGGAATGGCTGTCCCCAAAAGGGGTTCTACCCGATCTACAAATGGCAGTTGGCCAATACTTGAGGCCACTTCCGGTTCGGCTTCGATGCTAATGGCATTGAGCCAGCGGGAAACATTGCGCATGCGCACCGCATATCCGGATACGGACTCGGCATAAGGCTGATAGACCTCCAGCCCTTGATATTCTTTAGCCGAAAATGCCTCTACCGGTAAGGCGTCGGGACCTTTATCTTTCAAAAAAACATACCAAACCACGGGTTCCGCTCCGGCCGAAAAGGGAATTAGCAGCAAAAAGAACCTGATACAGGTGTACAGGCAAGCAAGTGAATTCCTAATTTTAAGCATGGAAACGGGAGTAGCGAAATTTATGCAGGAAGCGATCCGGCTTTCGTGTGAGAATGTAGGATCAGGATTGGGTGGACCCTTCGGGGCTGTGATCGTGAAAGACGGGGTCATTATTGCAAAAGGATCGAACCAGGTAACTGCCGATCAGGACCCCACCGCCCACGCCGAAGTGGTGGCCATACGCGCCGCCTGCAAAGCATTGGGCAGCTTTCAGCTCAGTGGATGCGATCTTTACACCAGCTGCGAACCCTGCCCCATGTGCCTGGGGGCTATTTATTGGGCACGTCCCGACCGTGTTTTTTATGCCAATACCCGAAACGACGCCGCCGACATTGGCTTCGACGATGCCTTTATATACGAGGAACTCACCCTCGACCTTGCTTCCCGAAAAATTCAGATGATCCCCCTCTTGCGGGAAGAAGCGCTCGAAGCTTTTCGTATGTGGAGAGAAGAGGGAGATAAGCAGTTGTATTAAGCATTAACGCCGGCATCGTTCAGGCAGTATGCAACCAGGTCGCCAAAGATGTCGGGCGTGTCGAGGTGATAGGTTTGAAAACCCAGCGCAGCGGCTCCCCGGATGTTGACTATGGCATCATCCACAAAAAGGGTTTCCTCCGCTTTCCAGTTCATGGTATCGAGCACGGCCTGAAAAATCTCAGCATCAGGTTTTCTCATGCCCATTTCGCAGGACTTAAAGAGGTGATCGAAGTGCTGAAACATCGGCTGGCACTCATCGGAAAAATGGGCGATGTGGTGAAAATTGGTATTACTCAGCAGGGCTATCTGAAAATGGGGCCTCAACTTGGCGAGTTGCTCCGGCCTTCCGGCAAAAGGACCAATGAGCAGGGCATCCCAGGCGGCAAGCACATCTTCGCGGCTGGCTTCGAGGTGGTTGGTGGCGATCATGCGGTCGGCAAAGTCGTCCATGTCAATCAGCCCTTTGTCAATCAGGGCGAATACTTCGTCCTGGGAATCGCGGTGGTAATCTACGCTGTCTTTTCCGGGCTTTTTAAATTTGGCCAAAGCCGAAACGGTCCGCTCAAAGTCGATTTCGTAGAGCACGCCGCCGAGGTCAAAAAGGAGGTTACGAATCATAGGGGTTTTATCTGTAGGCGGGGTAAACATACGCCAAACAGCCCTTTTGATCCAGACGATTTTCGATTAATATTTCAAGAGCCGCTCTGTCGTACTCCGGATTGCCTGTCCTTGCGCGTCGATAAGCTCCGTGCGCAGGAGGTAGAGGCCTGGGGTGAGAGGCTGAACATCAAATTCTACGGCATCTGACCGAAGAAAACCGCCGTTTCTGGCCCACACGCGTGGCGGCAACACGATATTTCCCCGCACATCATATACAGTCACCCGAAGCAGGGACGCGTTGGGGTGCGACGACCAATCGGCCTGAATGAGGGTAAAATCGGAGGCAGGATTTGGCTGAACAGGCGCTATAGGCCTGTCCTGGGCGTAAAATGTGCGGAAGTAGGATATCCCCGACCAGTCGGTGTAGGAGCTGTCAGCAAACCGGACGCGAGTAATCCAGTAATACCAGGTATCAGGCACCAGTTCGTATTCGATGGCAAAAGTATCAACTACGGTATGGTTGCGGGTATCTCCTGCACAGCCCTGAAAGCAGAGAAAATTGGTCGTAAGCACATATTCGTAGGCCACAGCATCGGCCACTTTTTCCCAGCCAATGATAAACGAGCCCTGCCTGATGCCCGGAAGCCCCTCACCCGCAGGGGTAGGGATACGATGAATTTGTCCAAAAAACAGACCCGGGAAGCAAAGGAATATGAAGCTTAGTAATTGGCTTTTGAGCATTTTAATTAACTTTTCGAACTGAATTTACCCGAAAACACCCGCTTTGTTTGTCTTACCACCGACGAAATTTACGGGTGATGGGGTACAGGGTTTTACCGGGTCGTGTTTACGGTGTTTAAACAAAGGCCCAACCAGTGATTGAAAATCGAAAGGAATACTACTTTTGCATGAAATACCGGATGTTTATGCCGAGAAAATTTGTCCATAGCGCTTCGCTTTTTCTCCTGATGCTGGTTTTCACAACCCGCTTTTGGGGGCAGCATCCGATGCAATTTTCTTATTTGTCGATCAGAGAAGGGCTCAGCAATAACAATGTGTATTGCATGATTCAGGACAAATGGGGCTATATCTGGATCGGCACCAACGATGGCCTGAATCGCTTCGACGGCCACAACATGAAGGTTTTCCGCAACGAAGCCGATAACGACAACAGCCTGGTTGACAACAAAGTTACCTGCCTGATGCAGGACAAGGAGGGCTTTATCTGGATTGGCTCCCGCGATGGGGGGCTTTGCAAATACGACGCCGTCAACAACCGGTTTCAGCGCTTTCTCTCTTCTCCCGAAAACCCCAGCAGCCTGCGAAGTGCATCCATTACCCGCATTTATCAGGATGCCCAAAAACGGATATGGGTATGTACCGCCGACGGCCTTCATCTGTATTTGCCCGAAAAAGATGCATTTCAGCGTTTTTATATAAGCTATCCCAACCTTACCACCCTTGCCTCCAATTACCTCATGGACATCACCCAGGATGCTTCGGGCCAGCTGTGGGTGGCATGTGTGGGCCTGGGTATTAGTAAGTTTTTTCCTGAAAGAGGCAGTTTTGAGGCCATGTTTACCGGGGTGAACGAGCCCAGTCTGCTCCAGGGATTCCGGAAGCGGCTGATAGTAGATAGCAACCAAACCCTCTGGATAGCAACCGATGGCAGCGGATTGCTGGCTTACCACCTGCAGAAAGGCACCTGGCGGCTTTTCCAGTCTGGACCCGGCCCCTTAGATTTGCCCTCAGATATTGTTATCGACCTTTTACCCGATCCCAAAGGCGGTATTTGGGTAGCTACTGATGGCGGAGGGCTTACCTTTCTTGATCCGGAAGCAGAAGAAAAAAGGGTGTTCCGGGCAGAACCCCGCCAGGCATTTTCGCTTAACTCAAACGCCCTTTATTCCCTGCTGTACGACCGCAATGGCAACCTTTGGGTGGGCACCTACAATGGCGGTGTAAATGTGCACAGCCCTTACAGATGGCCCGTAGAGCTCATTTCACCCAGCCAGGAAGACCAAAGCACCATTACCTCCCGCTCCGTGCTTTCATTTTTGGAAGACAAAAATGGCCAGCTGTGGATTGGAACCGACGGTGCCGGATTAAAACAATACCTGCCGAAAGAAAACCGGTTTGAGTCCTATATCCACCAAAATGACAACCCTTCATCCCTTGCCGGCAACGCAGTAACCTCGCTTTTCCAGGACTCGAAAGGCCGTATCTGGGTGGGCACGTATGCGCGGGGCATGGACCAGTTTTTTCCCGAAACAGGCAGGTTTGAGCACCATACCCTGGGCGTAGGCAACCCCATTACCCTGAGCAACAACAATGTTTGGAGCATAGTAGAAGACCGTGAGGGGTATATATGGGTGGGCTGTGTGGGCGGAGGGCTGAACAAATATGACCCTGCTGCCAACCGCTTTACGCGCTACGAGGCCGATGCGCAAAGCGACAAACACCTGGTGTCGCTCGATGTGATGGCCCTGCTTGTTGACAGCCACAACCGTATCTGGATCGCTACCCGGACCACAGGGCTGGATTGCTTTTCGGCTGCACGCGACAAGTTCGCGCACTATACCAATGACCCCAAAAATCCGCACAGCCTTTCGTCAAACCAGGTACGTACTATACTCGAAGACAATAAAGGGCGCATTTGGGTCGGTACAGAAGGTGGCGGACTGAATCTGATGCTGGATAACGGAACATTTGAACGAATGGGCGAAGCAGAGGGGTTGCCCTCCGGCACCATTATCGGCATGCAGGCCGACGACCAGGGCATGATCTGGCTGAGCACCTTTAACGGAATCGCATTGCTCAACCCCGACACCCGCCAGGTAACCAGCCTGGGGCTGAGCGATGGCCTTCAGAGTCAGCAGTTTAACCTGAATGCCAACATGAAAACACGTGCCGGCGACCTGTATTTCGGCGGGGTATACGGCTTCAATATTATTCACGCCAATGCCCCACGCATCCTGCCGGCTACGCCTCAGGCGTTTCTTACCGGGCTGAAGGTGTATAACCACGAGGTGGCCCCCGGCGACCTGGTTAACGGAAAAATACTGCTGAAAAAAGCCCTTTTCGACCTTGAGTCGATCCTGCTTACCTACCGGGAAAACATGTTTGCCTTCACCTTTTCCACCATGGATTTTTCGCAGGGCGAACACGTACGCTACGCATATCAGCTCGAAGGCCTGGACCCTAATTGGTACTTCACCGATGGCAACCTGCCGTCAGCCACCTTCACCAACCTGGCAGGGGGCAACTACACTTTTCGGGTAAAGGCGGCTTACCGTAACGGCGAATGGGGCGCACCGGTGAGCATGAAAATAAAATTTGTGCCGCCAGTCTGGAAACAACTGTGGTTCAGGATACTGATGGCGCTGTTGGTCGTGTTCATTTCGGCAGGTTGGATATGGCTGATTATGGATAAGCGCAAAAAAGAGCACGAAGAAGAGCTGCTGCGGGCCGAAAAACTGATTCTGGAGCTGAATAACGAAAAACTATCGCTGGAGCTGCAAAACCAGAACGCGCGGTTGTCGGCCACTGCCATGCAAATGGCGCATCAGAACGAGGTGCTGGATGAATTCAGGAGAAAGCTCGAAGACCTCAAGGAACACGCCACCGGAGAAGTAAAAAGCAGCATTTTTCAGATGGTGCGCTCGATTAATTCAGAGCAGCAAAGCGAAGATTACTGGTCTAAATTTCGGCTGCATTTTGATCAGGTTCACCAGGACTTTACCATCAGGCTACAGGAAAAGCACCAGGGGCTTACCCAAAGTGATCTGCGGATGTGTGCCCTGATGCGGATCAACCTTTCGAGCAAAGAAATAGCTTCGATCCTCAATATTTCGCTGCGGGGGGTGGAGAAAAGCCGCTACCGCCTCAAGAAAAAACTGGACCTCGGCCTCGACGACAACCTGATCGATTTCATCACCAATTTTTAAGACACCAAGTGGATCGTGTTTTGCGAAATGTCGTAGGTTGAATCCAACCTATGTCGTAGGTCCCTTTTTACACCTCAATGCTATTTATTTTCTCCGAAATCCTTTTAACTGTCCTCAAATGACCCTCTGAATATTCATCTGAATAAATTGATTTTTATATATGTCCAGTCTTTGTCGTAGGTAAAAAAATCGTTTTAGTAAGAGATTAAAATACTTTTGGTGCAAGTCCACTCGGCGGGCAGGCTATACACTCCTGCTTTCCCCGGATATATTAAACTAACTCCCTCCCTGTAAAGGGAAACAGAACCAAACTTTTTTAATATGTATTTAGCAAAACTTAATTGGCGCTTCTGGCTATTTCCAATTCTGCTAATGGGCCAGGTATACGCCCAGGTAGCAGTAACGGGCAAGGTAAGCCAGGAAAACGATGGTTCACCGATGATCGGTGTAACAGTCACAGTAAATGGCACCAGTATCGGTGCTCTTACCGACCCGAATGGAAACTTCTCCATTCAGGCACCCAGCGAAAATGTGACCCTGACCTTCTCTTTTATCGGGTTCGATAAACTGGAAGTACCCCTCAATGGACAGACCACCCTGAAGATTTTTCTGAAAGAGACGGAGAAAACGATGGAAGAGGTGGTCATTGTAGGCTATGGTACCCAGAAAAAGAGTGTGGTAACCGGGGCTATTTCTTCGGTAAAAAGCAAAGACCTGGAAGACATGCCCGTGATGCGCGTGGAGCAATCGCTTCAGGGACGCACCTCCGGCGTGCGGGTTACCCTTTCCTCGGGCCAACCTGGAGCAGGCGCCGTGGTGCGTATCCGTGGTACAGGCACCATCAACAACAGCGATCCTCTGTATGTAGTGGACGGTGTGCCAATTGGCGGAGGAATTGACTACCTCAACCAGAATGACATTGAGTCCATGGAAGTACTGAAAGATGCGGCTTCTGCGGCTATCTACGGTGCCCGTGCTGCTAACGGTGTGGTACTGATTACGACCAAGTCCGGCAAGGCTGGTAAAATGAAAATCAATTACAACGGCTACTATGGCGTGCAAAACCCCTGGCGCAAGCTGGCGGTACTCGATGCCCGTGAGTACGGTATCCTGATGAACGAAGCCGCAGCTGCTGCAGGCCAGAATCTTCTCTTCTCCAACCCCGACACACTGGGTGCAGGTACCGACTGGCAAGAGCAGGTATTTTACCAAAATGCCCCTATCACCAACCACGACGTGAGCATTTCAGGTGGTACAGATCGCTCCAACTTCCTTGCTTCGGTCTCTTATTTCAAGCAGGACGGCATCGTGGCGCAGGGAAAATCGAACTACGAGCGCTTCACCGTACGCCTCAACAACGGCAACCAGGTAAAACCCTGGCTGAAGTTTGGCAATAACTTTGGCTATACCCACGTGGTATCTCAAGGGGTAGCCGAAAACAGCGAATGGGGTTCGCCGCTGGGCATTGCCCTCAATATTGACCCCGTAACTCCCGTTTACGAAACGAACCCCATCAAACTGGCTGGCTACAATCCGCTGGCCGTACGCGACGAAAACGGGGTGTTTGCCATTACCCAATACGTAACCTCCGAGATCGTAAACCCCCTGGCTAAGCTGGCGGTTACCCACGCCAACGGATGGTCGGACAAAGTGGTAGGCAATGGTTTTGCTGAAATCAGGATCCTCGACGGTCTTACTTTCCGCTCCAACATAGGCGTGGACCTCGCTTTCTGGGGCAGCAACAGCTTTACCCCTACCTACTACCTCAATGCCTCAAACCAGGTAATCAACAACAGTGTATTTCGTGGCATGAACCGCGGGCTGACCTGGATATGGGAAAACACCCTTTCCTACAATAAATCCTTCGGAAAGCACAACCTCTCTGCCCTCCTGGGTACTTCAGCACAGAAAAGCACCGGCGTGGTCTTCGGCGGTGGCAAGCAGGACTTACCTTCCAATGACCCAAGCCAGGCGTATATTTTCGCAGCGACCAATATCGAGAGCGAATATGTGTACGATGGCGTTTGGAACAATACCCTGCGCTCTTACATTGGGCGTATAAACTACAACTACGACGAGCGATTCCTGCTTTCAGCGGTCCTTCGCCGCGATGGTTCTTCGCGCTTCGGCTCCAACAATAAGTTCGGTACCTTCCCTTCTATATCTGCAGGATGGGTATTAAGCCGCGAAAACTTCTACAACCTGAGCAACGTGATGGACTTCCTGAAAATCAGGGCATCGTGGGGCCAGAATGGCAACGAAAACATCGGTGACTTTTTGTACGAATCGACCGTTTCCGGCGGCAATAACTACACCTTCGGTATCAATGACCAATTGGTGAACGGGGTAAAACCTACCCGTATCTCTAACCCTGACCTACGCTGGGAAACCTCAGAGCAAACCAACATCGGGATTGATGCGGTTTTTCTGCAAAAAATCACCCTGACCATCGACCTCTACGACAAGCGCACCAAAGGCATGTTGATGACGATTCCGGTGCCTGACTATGTGGGCAATGGATCTCCGGTAGGAAACGCCGGCGATATGCAAAACCGTGGATTTGAGATCGAAGCAGGTTACCGCAAAGCTGGTGGCGAGTTTACCTATTCGCTTTCGAGCAACTTCTCCTTTGTGCAAAACAAAGTACTGCTGCTCGGCAACGACGACGGCTACCTCTCCGGACAAACCTTTGGTCCTCAGGGACTGGTAATCACCCGCACCCAGGAAGGCCTGCCTATTGGTTATTTCTTTGGTTTCAAAACCGATGGCCTGTTTCAGAACACCAACGACGTACTGCAATACACCAACAGCGATGGCGAGCTGCTTCAGCCCGAAGCCAAGCCAGGTGACATGCGCTTTGTAGATGTAAACGGCGACGGAATCATCAACGAAGACGACCGTACCATGATCGGCGATCCTACCCCCAACTACACCTACGGCTTCACCTTCAACGCCGCTTACAAAGGGTTTGACTTCGTGGTCTTCGGACAGGGAGTATTCGGTAACCAGATATACAAAGCTACCCGCCGCTACGACCTGCCCAGGGCTAACATGACTGCCGATGCCCTCGGCCGCTGGACCGGAGAAGGTACCTCTACCGACTATCCGCGCCTGACGCTGAACGACACCAACCGCAACTTCAGCCGTAGCTCAGATTTCTATGTAGAGTCGGGTGCATTTTTCCGCATCAAAACCCTCCAGCTGGGCTATACCCTGCCTGCAACAGTAACACGTGTGGCCGGAATCGAGCGTGCCCGATTCTACATTTCAGCTGCCAACCTACTCACCCTCACCCAATACAGCGGTTTCGACCCTGAGATCGGCGCCAGCTTTGGCGTGGACCGCGGCATTTACCCACAGGCACGTTCCTATAGCGTAGGCGCCAACATCACCCTTTAATCGATCAGCAATGAACGCATTACATAAACTTTCCTCTCTGATCCTCACGGCTGGCCTGCTCTTCACCGCCACCGGATGTAAGGACTTTTTGAACCTCCAGCCTCAGGGCGTGGAGCTGGAATCCAACTATTACAAAACCGAAGACCAAGGCTATGCTGCACTGGTAGCCGTGTACGATGTGCTCGGATGGGATGGCACCAACGGCTGGAACATGTTCTATGCCCTGAGCGATGTAGCCAGTGACGACTGTTTCGCAGGTGGCTCCGATGCTTCTGACCAACCAACGTGGGTTGCACTGGACCAGTTTACGATGAACAGCACCCTGGGACCTCAGGCAGGTTTCTGGGCTAAAAACTATGCAGGTATTTACCGGGCGAATATTTTCCTGGAAAAAATCGATCAGATAGAGGCTACTCCGGTGTTTAAAAACCGCACCATTGCCGAAGCAAAGGTGCTACGTGCTTACTACTACTTCGAGCTCGTTCGCCTCTTTGGCCGGGTACCCCTCATTGTGCGCACCCTGGGTGCCGACGAATTCTATACCCAGACTCAGGCAGAGCCAGCGGCCATTTATGCCCAGATTGAGCAAGACCTCAACGACGCCGTTGCGACCGCAGAACTGCCCAACAGTGTATCGCTTAACGAGCTGGGCCGTGTGACCAAAGGAGCCGCTCAATCGCTACTGGCACGCGTGATTTTGTTCCAGAATGATCAGAGCCGTATGGGCGAAGTGGCTGAACTGTGCAAAACCGTCATCAACGCTGGCACCTATACCCTGGCTGCTGATTTCGGGCAAATCTTTACTACTAGCGGAGAATTTGGCACCGAGTCTGTTTTTGAAATCCAGAAATCAGGCAATGCCCGCATTGGCTGGGACCGCTTCGGCAATGGCGGAGAGGGCAACTACGCGGTGCAGTTCTGCGGTATGCGCGACTATGCAGGCCCCACCTACGCACCGGGCTATGGCTTCCTGCCTGTTTCCACCGACCTGGCTACGGTTATGCAGGGCGATCCCCGTTTTCAGTACACGATCATCGACGGAAATGCACTGAAAACCCAGGGAGCTTCGTATGCCCCAGGATACCAGAACACAGATTATTTTGTAAAAAAATATGCCCCTTTGGTCAACCAACGTGCCACCGAAGGCGAACCCGCCATCAACTGGTCGAACAACATCCGGGTTATCCGCTACTCCGATGTGCTGCTGATGGCTGCTGAAGCGTTGGTACGTGGCAACGGTTCGGCTGCTGAAGCACAGGGTTACCTGAATCAGGTTCGCAGCCGCGTAGGACTTCCTGCAGTGACAGCTTCAGGCAATGACCTGCTGGATGCCATTTACCTGGAGCGCCGCAAAGAACTGGCACTCGAAGGCCACCGTTACTGGGACCTGATCCGCACCGGCAAAGCCGCTACTGTACTCGGAAGCACAGGCTTCCAGGCAGGAAAGCATGAATACCTGCCGCTGCCGCAGGCTGAGCTTGACCGCACCAACGGCCGCCTGCAACAAAACCCCGGTTATTGATTTCTTTCAAACTGAATCAACCATGAAAAATATTTCTTTTTCCGCCCTGTTTCTCGCTGTGGGACTGCTCTTTTGGGCATGTGAGCCTGCGCTTCAGGACAAAATCGACATCGGGGATGCGCCTGATGCACCGAGCTTTACCGTTACCTTTCCTACCGATGCCAACAACCCCGTGTTTACCAACAACGCTACGGGGACCCTTGCCTACTGGAGTTTCAGCAACGGCACCAAAGCTGAAGGTGATGTAGCCACTACTTATTTACCCAAAAAAGGAACCTATACCGCAACCCTGACTGTTTATGGCAAAGGAGGCTCCAACAAGTCGACTCAGGATGTGGAAATCACCATCGATGATCCAAACTCCTGCACCGATCCCTTCCTGGAGTTTTTGACCGGTTGTACCAGCAAAACCTGGAAGCTTGCCCCTGAGGCAAATGCCCTGTACGTGGGCCCTGACGTAAACACCTCCTGGTGGGGCAACCCCCTGGCAGAGGTTACCGGCGAACGTGCCTGCCAGTTCGACGATGAATACACCTTTGCCGCTTCAGGAGATTATACCTATGACTCCAAAGGCGAAGTGTATGCAGAGAATACCTGGGCAGGAGTAGCAAATAACGGCTGCGTAGCCGATGGCAGCCTGCCTGCCGGAGTGAGTGCCTGGGGATCGGGTAACCATGCCTTTACTTTTACCGGAGGTACTAACCCGACTATCACTGTTATTGGAGAAGGTGCGTACATCGGACTGGCCAAAGCCGGCACCGATGGTGAAGTAACCACTCCCCAGGGTTCGGTTACTTATGCGGTAAATAGTTTTGGCAATGGCCGCATGGTGATCTCTTGCCCTTACAGCTGGGGCTTGTGGCGGTTTACGCTGGTGGTGAAGTAAGATGATCGTGGTTCCGGTTGCCTAGGCGACCGGAACCAAATTTATTTTATAGAATGGGCTAACGGTTTTTTCAAGCCGTTTTTATGCCGTAAATTTTAACATTAACTACACTCATTATGAATCGAATTTATTGTGGAATAGCCTTGACCCTGCTGGGAACGGCCCTGATTTCAGGCTGTAAAGACGGCGAAAAGGTTACTGAATCCAAAGTGAACGTACAGATTTTCTCGGCCATGGAAGGTACCGGAGGTGCCAATACCATTTTTAAAGTGCCGATTGTACTCGACAAAGCCACTGATCAGGAGATTACGGTAAACTACCAAACCATTGACGGTACCGCTATCGCAGGTGAAGACTTTACCGGAGGAACGGGCTCCGTAACCCTCCCCGTCCGTGCTACCCAGGGCGAAATCCAGATTACGGTTATCAGCGACTCCACCAAGGAAGGAGACGAAGACTTTCAGCTTGTGATCACCAGCGTTACCGGCGGCCTTTCCGGAAACAATATTGCCAGGGTCACCATTCTCAACGACGACAACTTCATCAACCTCAGCGATGAAGGATATACAACCCCTACCACACGCCCCGGCTATACCCTCGTATGGCAGGACGAATTTAATGGCACCTCCCTCGACCCTGCTGTTTGGACTCACGAAATCGGAAACAGCGGATGGGGAAACAACGAACTACAGTACTATCGCCCCGAAAATACTTCGGTTCAGCAAGGCTACCTCATAATAGAAGCCAAAAAGGAAACCTATAGTGGTGCTCCTTATACGTCTTCGCGTATCATTAGCATGAACAAAAAAACCTTCAAATATGGCCGTATCGACATCCGCGCCAAATTACCTGAAGGAAAAGGCACGTGGCCTGCGCTTTGGATGCTGGGACAAAACATCAATTCCGTCAGCTGGCCTGCCTGTGGCGAGATCGACATCATGGAAATTATCGGCTCAGAGCCCAATAAACTCCACGGCACCGCTCACTGGGCCGATGCCAACGGTCAACGGGCACAATACGGAGGATCAACCACCCTGTCTTCCGGCAAATTCGTTGATAAATTCCACGTCTTCTCCATCGTTTGGACCTCCAGCTCCATCAAGTGGTACCTCGATGATGTACAGTTCCATGTGATCGACATCAACCCTGCCGACCTCAATGAGTTTAAGCTGGACTTCTTCTTCATCTTCAACGTGGCCGTAGGCGGTACCTGGCCCGGCAACCCCGATGGCACCACCGTTTTCCCACAGCAGATGTTCGTGGACTACGTGCGGGTGTTTCAATAACATCTGACTGCAAGGCTATTCCGCCTTTGTACACACCTATTTACTCGCCCGGAAACCAACGCTTCCGGGCATTTTTTTTCACAAGTCCTAAGCACTTCCCTCTGGTTCAGGGTTGCAGTACAGTCTATTGAACTGCCATTCATCCCAAAGGGATTTGCACTTCCTGTCAAAAGGGATAAGATAATATCGTGTTTCGGTATGCTTTCGGATTGCAATTACCGTAGCGTAGAATTTTGTAATGGGAACGACCAAGCTTGCCGGTGGAACAGGCCATTGACCGTTGACCAAATAGAAAACGCAGTAGCCCTTCACGATTCGCCCAATCCCGCCACCTCGTGCCTCACCCTGGCCTGGGAAATGCCTTTGCCAGCTGCTATGCTCACGGTACTGGATGCCGCCGGGCGGGTGCTGCTCGAAACTCCCCTGCCCCCTGGCACCACGGCGTATGAAATCAACGTCGTGCACCTGCCTGTGGGCGTGTATGTGGCGCGGGTGGGTGCCAGCGCGGTACGGTGGGTGAAGACGCAGTAAAAAAAATCCCCCAAAGCCGTAGCTCCGGGGGACAGGAATCAGGAAAACACCTTACCAGGTAAATGAAATATAGCTCCGGGCGAAGAAAGGCGACCCGGGGGTAAAGTTTACCTCCGTTACCGGAGCAGCTTCGCCCCGCAAGCGAGAGGTCGTCTCAAACTGAGCTTCCCGCCACTGCACATTCGTGAGGTTCTCCATCGAAACGCCTATTTGCATCGGTCCAAAGGAATAGTTCAGTACCGCATCGAGCAGGAAATAACCATGGGCTGTGAGGCTGTAATCTTCATTGGCCGGTCGGTCGCCGAGGTAGCGGTAGCGGATACTTCCGTTAAAGCCCCGGTGTTTCACGGTTAGCCCGCCGATGCTGGTATGCGTAGGGGCCAGCGGAATATAGGTCTCCGGATTCCCTGCTTCGTCGAGTCCGCGGGGCTTGGTCACGTTGAGGTCGGCATCGAGAAACAACCAGTTGGTCAATTGCCAGCGGGCCGAAAAATCCACGCCGTAGCGCACCGTTACCCCACCGGGCTCTACAATGGCGGCATCGCCCACATACACAAACTCCTGCCCGAGCTTCAGCCACCACAACGAGCTTTGGAGCAACAAGCGGCCCACCGGCTTGGTGATTACGCCCACTTCGGCCCCATAGGCCCGGGGCAAAATATCGCGACTGGTTTCGCTCAGCACCACGCGGCTGTCGTTGGAGTGAAAGCCCGTGCCCGCCTGCACATACACCCGAAACGCGTCGGAGGGGCTGTAGTGAATATTCAATTTGGGGCTAACGATGCCCTTGCTGTTGACCTGCGGCTGATAAGCAGGCACGAGTTTATCTTCATACTGAAAGCGAAACTGATCGTACCGCACGCCCATATTGACCTGTATCTCGGAAGTAAGCGCGATTACTTCGTCCACATAAACCGAAGCGTTGGTTTCAGACACATCGCCCAGGGCAAGGCCGTTAATCAGGGTTTCGCGGTTCATGGTATGCGAAAGCTCATTGTTCATCACGAGGTCGCGGCGCAATCCTACCCCGGCTTCGGTCGTGAAACTGATGCCTTTCCAGCTGTCCTGCCGGGCATAGGAGCCATTGTAACCGAAGATATTGCGGTTCTCTTTTTGCCGGATCTGATCGCCATTTACGCTGTCTTCGAGGAAAAAGGTAAAATTGGAATACAGCTCAAATCCGTAATTGACCGCGTACACCTGGTTGGTAAAAAGGCTGCCATCGGCGTTGCGGGTAGCGAGTTTCAGGGTCGCGTTGGTGCGGTTGGTCTGTCCGCCTTCCGTGGGGTCAATGGCTCCGAAATGACCGATTAAACCCGATTCTACCGCCCTGCCGGGGATCTGCCCCGAAGCATCCCATTGACTTTTGAAGGTCGAAAGCGAAGCGGTTAGCCGGGTATTTTTGCTGATTTCGCCCGTGTATTTTCCAAAAATATTCATCCGCTCAAATGCCTGGGGACTGTCGAAATAACCATTGGAGAAAGCGTATTCGCTGGCGATATAGGCCTGTTGTCCGGGCTTATCGAGCAATTTAAACATGCCCACTCCCCTAAAGCTGTCGAATTGTCCGCCTTCGAGTTTCACGGTATTTTTTTCCAGGGCATCCTTTGTTTGAAAAGCCACATAGCCCGCGGTGGTAAAATTGCCATACCGCGAATAATAGGGGCCTTTTTCAAAATTGACCCGACCGATGGTTTCCGGAATCAAAAAGTGCAGGTCGGCGTAGCCTTGCCCGTGGGCGTGCGAAACCATGTTCACCGGCATGCCATCTACCGTGAGGTTGATGTCGGTACCGTGGTCAATGTCGAATCCACGCAAAAAGATCTGCTCCGCTTTCCCTCCACCGGCATGTTGGGCGATAAACAGCCCTGGCACGATCCGCAGCGCATCCTGCGAGGTACGCATGGGCCGAAGCTGGAGGTCTATGCCGCTCACACTGCTGAGGTTCTGTCCCCGGCTGGCGCTGATATTTACGGCATCAAGTTGCAAATCGGTGGTTTGCAGAAAAATAGCAAGGTCAGTGGTTTGGTCTGCTGCCACCACTACGTTGATTATTTCCCGCTTAAATCCCACAAGAGAAGCCACTACCGGGTAGTTGCCAGCGGGGAGGTTATTGAATTGAAACACCCCCAGGGCATCGGTGGTGGTTTGAGCGCCATTTTCGACAAGAGCTACCTGCACGCCCTCGATGGGGCTGCCGTTTTCGTTGTTGGTTATTTTTCCGCGAATGGAACCCTGGTGGATACCCGCTGCCCAAAGAGGCACAAAAAGGGTCCAGGTCAGACACAAGAGTATTGCCTTACGCATACATATGGAAAGTTAAAGGGTTAATAGGATTTGCGGAATTTTCAGGATTGAATCCTTGATTTTCAAAGGATTATCCTGAAGGTTTCCGCAGACCATTTTCGTTTAAAAGGAGGTATATCGCCCCTAAAAACGACCATTAACTTCCAGGCAGGAAGGGCATCCTCATCCCCTACCTTCACCCGAAAGCATCAGCATGTCTGTGCTGCGCTGCCAGGGAGGCGGGCAATCGGGCGGAAAAACTAACCCGCGGTCCTGCATGCGGGTAAAAGGCGTAGGCGACTGACGATACGCTTCCTTTATAGCGGGCGATTCATCAGCGAGCAAATGAACAGAAAGTACTTCTGTTTGGGTGAATGGCGCTTCTCCGGGTTCGGTCTCGTCTTCTGAGGCCAGCACAATCATCATCCAACCGGCATGGTGGTGCGAGGATCCGGAACCGCTATGTGCATGGCTATGGCTATGCGAATGTCTGTGCCCGTTTCCCCTCTCAACCATAGCAGCTACCCGGTGGCTCGTTTCGTGGAGCAGCAGCGTAATGCCGTGGGCGAAGGTCCCCACGAGGTACATCGCCAGGGCGAGTATCCGAAGGTTCCTTTGTCCTTTGGCAGTAAGCTGATATAGGCTCCGGAGAAAATGCATGGTGGGAAAATACCGGGGTGGGCAATATTATTTTTAGAAAAGCATACCTAAACCTCAACGTACCGCAATGGCGCGCGCATCTGCGGCAAATACGTGCTGCTGGTAAGGGTCTTCTTCGAAAGCGGAATGGATCAGTTTACGTCCTTTTTGTACCTCGCCGAGGTGAAAAGCGGCCATACCGGCAATGCACAGGGCTTCGGGGTTTTTGGACTCAGTTTGCAGGGCTTTATTGGCGTGGGTAGCGGCTTTTGTCCAGGCACCCATCTCCAGGTACACGGCAGCCAGTACTTTGTTGGCGTCGATGTTTTCAGGGCGGATATCGTACTCCTCCAGGGCGTATTTCAGGGCCTGATTCAGGTCGCCGGTGAGCTCCATGTGTACTTTTGCATACTCGAGGCCCATGCGGTGACCGCTTTTTTCGTCGTCCTTCAGCATCACCAATATTTCTGCGGTTAAGCTATCAGACGCTATTTTGCGGCCACTCCTTTTGTAGAGATTAGCCAACTGGTGATAAAAAGATACTTCAGGAATAATGCTGCATGCTTTTTTCAAGAGGGTCTCGGCTTGCTGGATATTTCCTTTTTTCTCCTCAATGGAAGCCAGTCCCGCGTAGGCAAAAGGATAATTTTCTCTTTCTCCCAGAATGGTTTGGTACTGGTCTTCGGCCTGGTTCAGGTCGCCGTAAGTTTCGTACAAATGGCCCAGGGTAAGGCGGCACCAGGCGGCTTCTTCTGATCCGGGAGGGGCTGCGGTTACCGACATTTTCATGGCTTCCACTGCGCCGTCCACCTTGCCATATATCTCCCGCAGGTACGATACCCGTGCATAGGAGCGAAGATCGGGGCGGATGCTGTTCATTTTATCGGCCATTTTCACGGCTTCGTCATATTCTCCCAGCTCCACGTGCGCATCTACCAAAGCACCATAAATGAGGCCGTTATAGGGGTTGAGCTCCACGGCTTTGCTGGCGATGTCGCGCGCCTCCGCAAACTGGTGAAGGGATAATTTCACCGAAGCTTTGAGCAGCATGGCGTTGAACAAATCGTCTTTTTCAGGATTGAGGGTCATCATCGATTCAATCATTTTCAGCGCAGCCGGGTAGTAATAACCATGCTCGCCGGTGGCACGTGCTTCGAGCATAAAGAGCTGTGCCAGTTGAATGCGGGGCTTGATGGCCGTGGGATCGTTCTTGATCTCCGTTTTTAGTTTTTGATAAGTATTGTACATGAAGGTTTGCTCCTCCAGGCTACCTACTTCAGCGTTTCGGGGTAAAAAATCAGGAAGCTGGCTGGCTTCGGTTTTGCCGATTTCTGTCGCTGTATGTGATCCTGTAAACATCCATCCAGCGAAAATGGCTATGATTGCCAAGAGAACTATGCCGAATATGCTTAATTGAGAGGTTTTCATAAGTAATGTGTTGTGCGTGATTAGGAAGTAAAAAAACCAGCAGGGCACGACCCGGAACGGCTCCGGGCCGTACCACTTGCTGGGCGCAAAGGCTTTCACCTTCACTCATATCCGGGCCCACTCCACCACCTTGCTAATCGGGGCCCGGTTCTGTTCTTTAGTTTGCTTTTTTCACGAGCTTAAAGGACTGGTACACCCGTCCGTTTGCTCCTTCAACCGTGGCGATATACACGCCCGGAACCAGGTTCGATCCGTCGAAATTCACTTCATGGTTTCCAACGCCGAGGTCTTCATTGACCAGGCTGCTGATTACCTTGCCTTGCAGGTCATACACCCTTAGCACTACATGGCTGCGGGTTGCCAGACGGAAAGTAAGGGTTGTTTGTGACTGGAAAGGGTTAGGATAACCCGACAGCACGATGTCGCGCTGGCTCAGTCCGATACCAAACCCGATCACTTCAGCCAATCCGGTCGTGATACCCAATTTTCCACGGCATTCGGTATCGCCACGGAAAGGAGCTTGCACATACGGAAACACCGTTTTGAACGTGGTGTCATTCTCTTCAATGCCGGTGGTGTAGGTCAGCACGTCCAGCAAATCCTGGGTTACCGGATTGGCACCCCCTGCGGTGTAGTCGTCGTACCACAGGCCAATGGCTGCCAGTACCACGCCACTCACTGCTTGCAATTCGATGCGGGTAACGTCATCTTCGAGGCGGCGTCCGTTCGGAAATCCGTCCATGTTCGGGATAAACTGGATGTTGGTATTCTGATTGTAAGCCGTATCGGTTAAGCCGAGTACCGCTGCCTGCACGAGGCCCAGGGTCGAAAACTTAGGATCGGTACGCGGAGTGATAGGCGTGGCCATGTTCAGGCGCAGCATGTCGCCACCGTTGGGCAGGAAGTTGTTCACGAAGGGCTTTCCTGCAGCCAATGGGTTGCCGCCTTTGCCGGTAGCCAATTGGTAAGGAATTACATTCGGTACTCCGGTGTGGAAGGCTGGCCACAAGTCTACAGAGCGAGGCTTGCCAGCGCCGGGCAGCAGCAGCGTACCAAAAACGGCATCATCCAATGCAGTTCCGGCTACGGCTGGAGTTCCTTTCAAGCCAAAGAGGCCGTCTTTTCCATTTCCAAAGTCAAAGCCCTGGAGGGAATTCCGCTGGATGCGCAGCTTGGCAAAGCCAGGAACCGCAGCGCCAAACAGGCTGTCGTCCATATAAAGACCCAGTTCGGGATTAAAGAAATACTCGTAGTGGGCAGGGTTTTCGTTGTAAGGCGTGCGGGAATTCCACTCGTCTTTGCTGCCAATCGGGATCACCGCTTCGTTAGTCAAAGGCATACCGAGGCGGGAAACCTGCACCCAGTTACCGGAGGTGCTCACGGTACCATCGCCATTCAGTGTAGTCATGGATGGGCGCGAAGCCGAAGCCCATACGCCGATCACAAAGTCGCCGTCAAGGATATTGGCAGCCATGCTCACGGGTTTGCTGTCTTTTTGCAGGGTCGCAATCGGCACCTTGATGGCGATGGTACTCACGTTCAGACAGGCAAGTCCATCGGTAGGAGTGCTATTCTGGCGGGGCGCATCGCCCAGGTCAAAAATACCTCCCAGGTCCACGAAAAATGGATCGTCGGCAGGACCGCAATAGACCACTTCACCGGTACTTGCCGTGTTGATGGATTGGGCCAACAACGCATCGTAGGTGGTGTTGAGGCCTACTGGCGATTCGATGGAGCGGGGTCCGATGTTGTTCGGTGGTACCACACCATCGTTCACAATCGTAGTGAAGTTAGCTCCCCCATCGACACTCCTTTCGAGGATATAGGTAGTTTTCAGGTTTTGCTGACCTAACCTGATGTTGAAGAAGGTCGTCGGGTCTTCGTTCGTTTTAGAAAAAGTAAAACGATAAATGATGTCGTCTCCGGTGGTCGTTACATCGTTGTCGATGTGAATTTCATACCGGATATTTTCTCCAAAAGAATAGTAATTCGGTCCGCCAAAAGGCAACTGCATCGGAATGTAGTTGGCGATAAGGGTAACCGTATTGGGATCATCGGGGCTACGGAAAGCGTAGAGGTCCGTGTTGTCAGCCAACGGATCGTTGGCTATCAGCGGTGCTTCGCGGTGGCTGGACCCGAAGAGGCTCGCTGTGCTGCAGGCAAGGACAACCAGCAGCAAGTGTATAGAAAGTAATCTTTTCATGATTGCTTGAAATGTGATTTACCGGGTCAGATTATTGTACCTCGGTGCCCCTCCAGGGAGCTTGAACATAAGGGAAGACTGATTTGAACGTGGTGTCGTTGGCTTCTACGCCGGTTGTGTAAGTCAGCACGTTCAGCAGATTTGGGGTCACAGGATTGGCACCCCCTGCGGTGTAGTCGTCGTACCACAGGCCAATGGCTGCCAGTACCACGCCACCCACGGCTTGCAGTTCGATGCGGGTAACATCATCCTCCAGGCGGCGTCCGTTCGGAAATCCGTCCATGTTCGGGATAAACTGGATGTTGGTATTCTGATTGTAAGCAGTATCTGTTAAGCCGAGTACCGCTGCCTGCACAAGGCCCAGGGTCGAAAACTTGGGATCGGTACGTGAGGTAATGGGCGTGGCCATGTTCAGGCGCAGCATATCACCACCGTTGGGCAGGAAGTTGTTCACGAAGGGCTTTCCTGCTGCCAATGGGTTGCCGCCTTTGCCGGTAGCCAGTTGGTAAGGAATTACATTCGGCACTCCGGTATGGAAAGCTGGCCACAGGTCCACCGAGCGGGGCTTGCCAGCGCCGGGCAGCAGCAGCGTACCAAAAACGGCATCATCCAAAGCAGTTCCGGCTACAGCGGGAGTTCCTTTCAGAGCAAAGAGTCCGTCTTTTCCGTTTCCAAAGTCAAAGCCCTGGAGCGCATTGCGCTGAATACGCAGCTTGGAAAAAGCAGGTACTGCACCGCCAAAGAGGCTGTCGTCCATGTAAAGACCCAGTTCCGGATTGAAGAAATACTCGTAGTGAGCAGGGTTTTCGTTGTAAGGCGTGCGGGAGTTCCACTCGTCTTTGCTGCCGATCGGGATCACTGCTTCGTTGGTCAGCGGCATGCCAAGACGGGAAACCTGTACCCAGTTGCCGGAGGTGCTCACGGTACCATCACCATTCAGCGTAGTCATGGCCGGGCGGGAAGCCGAAGCCCATACGCCGATCACGAAGTCGCTGTCGAGGATATTGGCAGCCATGGTTACAGGATTGCCATCCTTCTGGAGCGTAGCTATCGGCACCTGAATGGCGATCGTGTGGGTGTTGAAATGCGAGAGCGCATCTATCGAATTGCGGTTTTGAGCAGGGGCATCGCCAAGGTCAAAAATACCGCCCAGGTCCACAAAGAAGGGATCGTCGGCAGGTCCGCAAAATACCTTTTCGCCCGTAGTGGCGGTCACGATGGCTTGTGAAAGCAGGGCATCGTAGGTGGTGTTCAACCCTACCGGCGATTCGATGGAGCGGGCGCCGATGTTGTTTGGCGGCACGGGGCCGTTCATCACAATGGTCATAAAACTGGCGCCACCGTCTATGCTACGCTCCAGCATATAGGTAGTCATCAGGTTTTCCTGTCCCAGGCGAATGTTGAAAAAGGTCGTTGGGTCACCGTTGGTTTTGGAAAAAGTAAACCGGTAAATGATGTCATCGCCCGTGGTAGTGACATCGTTGTCGACGTGAATTTCATACCGGATATTTTCCCCGAAGGAAAAATAGTTTGGCCCCCCATAAGGCAGCTCGGCCGGGATGTAATTCGCAATAAGGGTGACCGTGTTCGGATTATCCGGACTCCTAAAAGCGTAAAGGTCCGTATTATCCGCCAACGGGTCGTTGGCAATCAGCGGTGCTTCGCGGTGGCTCGATGCCCAGGTGGCAACCGGAAATAGTCCGGCAAACAACAGGCAGAGTCCCAACCGCCTGATCCGCAAATCAGGGCTAAAATTGAAGGTTGAAAACATAATGAGAAATATAAAAAAGTGACATACTGACGTCGTTAAGTGCGAGACCTACGAGGCTGGTTCACTTTCAGATTTCCTCAATTGAAAATTACTTCACTTTCTTACATGGTCCGCGGGGTGCAAAGGTCCGGGGAGCAGAGAAAAGCACCGGAGCGGTAAATAGCTGTATTTCCCCCTCGGCTCCTCCGGTGATTAAATATTTAACCGACGACCATGCCGATCCAATCCTCCCACCATCGCAGCAATTGGAGACTGCATATCGCGGTCAAACTCAGGTACAAAGCAAGAAACGTTGCAGCCAGCAGGGGCTTCCATTGCCTGAAGTACGACTTGAAAAACACGCCGAATAACCACCCTACTAGCGGGGATGGCCCCCAGATCAAAAAAGTAAATTCAGTATCTGCCAGCCAAAGGGGATTGGTCCAAAACAGCATATTGGGTATGATAAAGCCCAGGGTATAAAGTAAGTTTTGCCAGAAGGTGAGGGATGGTTTTGCCAGAAAAAATCCGACAAAAGCATACACCACCAAAATAGCAGCCAAATAGGCAGCCATAGAAATAAGCCCGCCCAGCGAACAAATCAACATGGCTCCAACGCCCAAAAGGGCGAAAAGCAGGGTGCGGGTTAGCGGCGATAATTCTGAAATTGGCTTTATGGTTTGATGGATAAAATTGGAGTATCCGTTTTCTTTTCAGCTACAATTTCATTCCACCCCACAATGCAAAAAAGGCAAAAGGATCGGGATACAGCTCAACCGAATCTTTCCCAAACAAAAAAGCCACCCCAATCGGGATGGCTCATTGACAACAAACAGCGTCGGGCTTACTCGTCGCGCTTGATGCCGTATTTCTCCATTTTGTTGTACAAATGGCTCCGCTGGATGTCGATCACCTCGGCGGTTTTGGATACGTTCCACTGGTTCGATTCGAGCTTTCGCTGAATGAATTCCTTCTCCACATAGTCTTTAAACTCCTGAAACTTCTCGTAATCGTCGTACACGCTGGCCGTTTTGGCTTTGCGGCGGGGAGGCACGGCGTAGTCGAGCACATCCTGAACGGTAATTTCCTTTTCGGAGAGGATAAAGAGCCGTTCCATCACATTGCGAAGTTCACGCACGTTGCCGGTCCAGTCGAGCTTGCCCAGTTCATCGAGGGCAAGGGGCTGTAGCTTCTTGAGGGGAGCTCCGCTTTCGTCGGAGATTTCCTGCAAAAAGTGCTGTGCCAAGGCGGGAATATCGTCGCGGCGCTCACGGAGTGGCGGCACATGGATCAGGATCACGCTCAGGCGGTGGTACAAATCCTCGCGGAAACGGCCTTCTTCAATTTCGAGCAGCAGGTCCTTGTTGGTTGCCGCCACAATGCGTACATCTACGCTGATGCTCTTGTCGGAGCCGATGCGGGTAATTTTGCTTTCCTGCAACGCCCGCAGCACCTTGGCCTGGGCGGAGAGGCTCATGTCGCCGATTTCGTCCAGAAAAAGCGTGCCGCCGTGGGCCTGCTCAAACTTGCCGATTCGCTGCTTGTAAGCGCCGGTAAAAGAGCCTTTTTCGTGGCCAAACAATTCACTTTCGATCAGTTCGGAAGGAATAGCGGCGCAGTTGACCTCCACCAGCGGCCCTTCGTGGCGGTTGCTTTTTTCATGTATCCATTTGGCTACCAGCTCTTTACCCGTACCGTTGCTTCCGGTCACCAGCACGCGCGCCTCGGTAGGCCCTACGCGCTCGATGGTTTCCTTTATTTTGAGCATGACCGACGAGCTGCCAATCATGTCGCGGGCACCTGCTACCCGGCGGCGCAGGCGCTTGGTTTCGGCTACGAGGGTATTGCGTTCGCTGGCGTTGCGCACGGCGAGCAGCAAACGGTTGAGATCCGGTGGTTTCTCCAGGAAATCGTAGGCTCCTTTTTTGGTGGCCTCCACGGCCGTTTCAATATCGGCGTGGCCGGAAATCATGATAAATGGCACCTCAATGCCCAGTTCAATCGATTTTTCCAGCAACTCCATGCCGTTCATTTTGGGCATTTTGATGTCGCAGATCGCCACGTCAAAATGTTCGTCCATCAACAGCTTCAGCCCTGCCTGACCATCGGGAGCGGTAGCCATCTCGTAGCCCTCGTACTCCAGAATCTCCTGCAAGGTTTGACGTATGACGTCTTCGTCGTCGATTACCAGTATTCTCGCCATGGTGTATCTATTTTCTAACGCTCAATTTCATAAAATTTAGACAACAAACAAAATCATTGTCCATTATTTTAATCACCTGAGTCACTATTTTTATAGACACCTACTTAGCTAGCTTTCACAGCCCAGCTTTGCTCCTGTCTACATTGTGTGCAAATCTGCACCAAAAGCGGGTTTCGGATCAGAAGAAATACGCCACATCCAACGATACATAGTTGGACTTGATGCGCGTATCGGTAAAGCCGTTTTTCGAGCTGTTTACATTTGTGAGGCCCTGGTGGTACACAAAATTAAAGGCAAAAGTGCCGATGGGCAGTTCCACATCCACGCCCGGGCCAACAATGAAGGAGAACCCAACCGGAATTACGCGCTTGGTATCTTTAGTGCTCAGAACCTCAAAAGCAGGTGGATTGGCATTGACGATGGAAAGATATTCTACCGAATGCCCAACCTGAAAATCGGCGGTGAGTCCGAAAATGCCTTTGATGTAGAGGTTATCGGCAATGCGCGAGGAGCGTAGTTTGGCAGCAATCGGCACCTGCAGGGTCGTTACCTTCCATTTCAAAGGATCTGCAGAACCTGTTGGCTGGTAAGAAAAGCCCTTGTTCACGATATTGATGCCGGAGTGTATGCCGTAGTTGTCAGTGAAACCGTATTCGAAGGCAAGCCCGTAGGCATAGCCCGCACGCGCGGTGGCGTTAAAGTCGGTGAGATCGTTGTTGTTCTTGTCAGTTACGGTAGCGTAGCCGATCAGCGGGCTTACCTGCAATCCGAGGCGTACGCCGCTCTGGGCCATCAGGCCAAATCCAAGCGAAAACAATAGTACAGTCAGCAGAATATTTTTCATGGTATGAAAGTTGAATCGGTGTTTTAACGTGTTAATTTCCCAGCACACTCCAAAATTGTGCTAAAACTAAAGGGCATCCCAATTTTTTCCTAGTTAACGATTCTGCCCCTATTTTCGCCTCATCATGAAACGAATCCCGGGATTTATTCCCATACTCAGCCTTACGATAGCCTTTTTGCTCGTTTTTTCCTGCAAAAAGGACCCCAACGAGGATATAAAGGATGTACAGTTATCGGTATCTTTTGTAAGAACAGACAGCATGCTGCTCGAGGCCGCGAAGGCCCTCCATGCCGATACGACCCGTGACCCTTTTGAGGTGTACGCAACCTACCTCTCTAGCGAACGGGATTTTCTTTTTTACTGGACAGCTTACGACCCTTTCCGCATGCGTCCGGAATCGATCCAGGGCACCAGCCGGGACACCGCCGTGGTCATCAACCTCATTCCGCTACTGCGCGATTCGGCCTTCTTTGTGCTGCTGGACACCATCCGCCAGGTGATTCCTTACGATTTCCCCATTCGTGAACGCATTACCCCACCGCTCAAACGGCTGAAGAAAAATTTTCCCGACGTAGAAATACCCGAGTTTCGGACCCATGCCGATGGGTATCTGCCTGGCTCAGACATGCGCTCGGTCGATCAGCTGATCTCTTTGCCGGGCTACATGAGCTTTGGCCTGCACTATTTCCTTGGGCCCAATCTCAAATACTACCCCCCTACCCTGCCGCAATTTGTACGTGACCGCTTCGACACCGACTACTTCGAAGTGATTATGGTAAAGGAAATTACCGACGAATTTGTACCGGCCCTTGACCCGAAAATGCAGCCTACTTTGCTCGACCGCATGGTGCACGCAGGCATCCGTCAGCATTTTGTACAGGCCCTTCTTCCGCAAACACCCGATTCGCTTTGCCTGTACTACACCGCCAGTCAGATGAAATGGGCCGATTACTACGAACGAAAAATTTATGAAGAGCTGACGCCTTTTCTTTTCAAAATAGAATCAAAATACCAGCAGGATTTCCTTAGCGACAAGCCTTTTACTACGTCTTTGGCGCAGGAATCGGCCCCCCGGATTGCGGAGTATTGTGGCTGGAAAATTGTGGAAGCCTACCTCTCCAAACACCCTGAGGTTACCCTGGCACAGCTGGTGGAGCGTACCGATTATCAGGAAATTTTCAATCAGGCGAGGTATAAGCCCTCCGGTAATTAAGCTGGCTTTTTCAACAGTTGCCGGAACGTGGGGTACACCAGCCCCAAGGCAACTACAATCAATACCGCTCCTGCCATGAAAGGCGCTCCCGGAAAATGGTAAAGGGCCTTTTCTCCGGAAAAATACATAAACATCTGGGTCGCAAACACGGGCCCCATGATATTGGCCAGGCTCATGAGGCTGGTAAAGGTCCCTTGTAGCTCTCCCTGAGCATTGGAGGGGGTTTCTCGCGAAGCCAGTGACTGTATGGCCGGAATGATAAGGATGCCGAAAGCGTGCGGGATAATGGCTATGTAAAACATCCAGGGCTCACGGAGAAAGCTGTAAATAACCAGCGCGACCCCATAAGCCATCAGGCCGAAAATGATCGTTCTGCGCTCCCCAAGCGAAGGAATGATATACCTTGCCAGAAAACCCTGGCTGATGGCGAAAGCCAATCCCATGATGGAAAGCGATACGCCGACCTGCTTGGGGGTCCAGTCAAAGAGGTATTCGGAGTAGAGCACCCAGGTGCTTTGGGGGGCCTGAGCAGCGAGGGCGATCAGCAAAAACATCACCGCAAGCCCCATCATAAAGGGAAATTTGCGCAGACGTAATATGGCAGAAAACGGGTTAGCTCGTTCGATAGCGAATGGGCGACGCTGGTCTTCGGCGAGGCTTTCAGGCAATACAAAAAAGCCGTAGAGGAAATTGATCGCGGTCAACACCCCAGCTCCGACAAAGGGTGCTCGCAGGTTAATATCTCCGAGCAAACCCCCGATACCTGGTCCGATAATGAAGCCGATACCGAATGCAGCACCGATAAGCCCGAAGTTCTGGGCGCGTTTTTCAGGGGGCGTAATGTCGGCGATATAGGCATAGGCGGTAGCCACATTGGCCCCGGCAGCACCGGCAATGATGCGCCCCACAAACAACCAACCTATGGAAGGAGCAAAGGTGAGCAGGGTGTAATTGATCATCATGCCGCCGAGGGTAATGAGCAGGATGGGCCGCCGTCCGACCTGGTCGCTCAGTGCGCCGAGGGTAGGCGAAAGCAAAAAGAGCATGATGGCATACACCGCTATCAGCCAGCCGAATGGGCCGCTGGTTTCTGACAAAGTAGCTCCGGTGAGCTCCTGCACCAGCTTTGGAAGCACCGGAATAATGATGCCCAACCCTACGGTATCGAGCAAAAGGGTGACGAGTATAAAAGGAACAGCAGGATTACGACGGGCCATAGGGATATCCAATTTTAGGCACGCGAAATTCGACATTATTTCAGATACCCAAAACATCAATTCTCCGTATTTTGAAACCGGGACCCGTTTTACGTATCCACCGAGACTGAATTTCAAGAATCCATTCCCTGGGATTGTATTTCACAGGATTTCTGTAAGCTCAAATTTTATTCCATGGCGCTCCTTAGGATTTGTTTTTTGATCGTTGACCTTGGCTTTCTGGCCTATTGGGGAATCACCTTTTTCCACCTGATCCCCGCCGAATACCTGTATAGCGATTATGCCAATCCGATGATGGTGGACTGGAACTGGTCGTTTTTACCGTTGGATTTGGCTATTTCTGCCTCGGGGCTGGGGTCGCTGTTCCTCCTTGAAAAAAAATACCCCGCCTGGGACCGCCTGGCCACCGTTTCGCTCGTGCTTACCAGCGTTTCGGGACTACAGGCCCTGGCATTTTGGGTGCTACGGAGTGATTATAACCTCTCGTGGTGGCTACCGAACCTGTTTTTGTTTGTATATCCGCTGTTTTTTCTTCCCGGATTTATTCAGGGAAAATATGCACTTAAATAAGCGGACCAACATCCAGCCGCCCAACCAGGTCGATCAATACGTCACGACGCACCTCGTGCCCGCCTTCAAACGGCAAGTACTCCACGGTTTGCGCCAGCTTTCCAGCCCAATCCAGCTGGGTTACCATCCGCTCAGGGGTTACCAGCGGATCGGCATTTCCCGCTACAAACCAAAGGCTGGCATCGTGGGGGAGTGTTTTCCAAATACCTGAGGGCAGATCAGGCGGGAGGGTACCCGCCCAGGCGATGAAGCGATGCCAGGCGATATTTTTATGGACAGCCCACCGCGATACGGTAGCTACCCCCTGCGAAAATCCGAATAAAATCACCCGATAGCTGCCGGGTTCCAGCTTCGCGGTTACTTCCTCCCACACGGCATCAAGGTAGGCAAACTGGTTGATCAGGTCGGTTTCGCGGTCCTCTTTGGTCATCCACGAAGCACCGACCTCCTCCCATTGTTTCACATAAAAACGGGCCAATCCCTGGGGTGCCACCACCAGGTGCTGCGCCTCGTTGAGCACATCGAACCGGCGAATAAACCGCTCTGCCAGCTGCCCGTAGCCGTGACAGGCGATCCAGAGGTAGCGGGTTTGGGAGGAAGGAACCCCGCGCAGGTAATAGGGGGCTGAAAAGGAAAAACTGAGGTGAGGCATGGAAAAATCAGCTGATTACAATATCACCTAAAGTTAAGCCTCCCCTTCCTGTTAAAAAACCTGACCTTTTCGATTCTTGCTATCGTTTTTCTAAAACCACCTCCAGCACTTTTACGCCGTACGACGACAAGGTCACCTCAGCTGATACTGTCTTTTCGCCCTTCGACAAGTCATTTATTTGCTTCACCCGCATACCTGGGTCAATCCCCAGCTGGCCAGGATCAATTTCAAGCAAGGCTTTTTGTTCAATGCCTAAATCATTCAACAGGACCACGAATAGATGTTCTTTGTCCTCCCCTAAAGCCGTGATGACCTCTATATTGGGATTAGGATTCAACACAAGTCCATCCCGCATGATGAGGTCAGCCAAGGTTCCGTATATTTTTCCCGGAGCAAAACCATAGGTCTGATGGGGGCCTACTTTGGGCGTAATAAATCCTCTGGGGAAAACCACTTCTCCGCCTGAACGCATCTCTGCTTCTGCCATCAGGTAATCGGTTATCCAGCCAATCTGCCACCAGGCATGGTGTGGATAAGGACCAGCACCCTTGCCCATTGCCCGCCAATAATAAGAGGCTACACTTGTAGCAGAATCGACAAATAGATCGCGTCCGATAGCGGCGGCTCTGGCCATGTCGGCAAACAGGGAATCGCCCGTGAGCTGATACATGCGGATAAACATACCTGCATGACTTGCCAGCAAAATAGGCCCCTGACGGTTTGCGGAGCCAAATATTCCACCGTGTTCAAAACTCAGCCCCGACATCGCTAACTCCCAATCCTCCCGCTCGATACCGTTCACTTGCTTGATATCCCGGCTCGGAATCGGATGGGTATAAACCGAAGCGGTGTACACTTTCGCAGCTGAGATAGCGGCATCGCGGTATCGCGCATCCTGCGTGAGGTCGTAGAGGTCCAACAATGCCTGGGCTGTCTGTGCGGTGGCGAAATCTGGGGCGTAGCGGGCATCTCCGCACACACCCAAATAGCTCCCTTTTTCAACGGACGCTTTCACGAGCCAGTCCGCCCCTTTGCGGGCAGCAGAAAGGTATTTTTCGTCTTTCAAAATCCGATAAGCCACCACCATCCCGTAGAAGGTAGGCCGCAAGTCGCGGATATCCTCAAAAGCAGGCTGCTCCGTATTTTTGTCGTAGGCAACTTCCCAGCTTCCATCGGGTTTTTGCCACTTCAGGAGCAGGTCAGCCCCCAGGCGAAGGCGGGTTTGGAGGAGCTTATTTTCGGGTTCGAACAAAAGCATATTGCCCATGTCGAGCAAGGTGTAATACGTGAGCGCAATAGGCTCCACTACCGCCCCCCATTCCTCCACAAACCGCTTGGACTTAGCCAGATAGTACTGCCCTATTGCCGCACCCTGAAAGAAGCCGGGCTCGCTTTGTTGTTGTACCAGCTTGAAATTCAGCGCATAGGGCAACACATTGTTCTTCAATAAAGGGTCATCCGTTGCTTTGGCCATCATCCACATCGCACCATAGTCAGAGTTTTTCATGGCGTCTTTATCGGAGCCAACCACACCGCCGAGGTATGATTGCCCCCCTATTTTCAGCCCCTGAAAGGATTCAATGTTCCACATCGAAGTTTTGGGGTCGGTGAGGTAATGATGCATGGCCGCTACCCTGCTGGTCAACGATTGGCGGTTTTTACGGAGAGCAAGGCCTTCTTTGAACCGATAAACGCCATTGATAACGTGCTTCAAGGTCTCGTACCAATCGGCATGATGAAGGCTGTAGCGAAACTTAAAGGTAAGGGTATCCCCTGTCGCCAGCAGCGATCCTCCTTGACCTAAAATGGGGTAGTAAACCGTAGGGGTCAGCGCAGCTTTTCGGCTCATGTGCGAAACCCCCACCTGCCATTTTCCATGGGTATAATGGTCGCTGGCCCAGGGGTCGAAGGCGTATCCAGGCTCAGGCATTGCGGCAAAAGAGGCTCCTTCTTTGGTGGAAATAATCGGGCTCAGCGTGCTGCTTGCTCTTTCCCGGTAGATGGTTGGCCTTTCAGGTATGCCGTGCCCGTAGGCATGTGCCAGCACAAAATTGGGCTGAAATGTATTGCCCTGAAAATAACCCGGTACCGTTACCCAAGCCATATCTTCTTTTTCCACGGTTGCTATCGCGGGGCTTGACATAGAAAAATAACCCGGTTTTGCTGCCACGAGCGTCTGAGTTACGAGTACATCTGTTGGGTATTCGGGATCGATAGACCAGTCGGCGGTTATTTCCCCGGCATCGGTTTTTTGGGAAAAGAGAAAATGATTGTCCGCACCTGTTTTCATTTCTGAAGGAAAGAAATGAATGGCTTCACCGGCAGTATTCATCGGAACCGGGTAAACCGTTTCCCTCCAGGTTTCCTTTTGATACTTATAAGCTGGTTCGGGAAAATCTACCCCAGTGATGGTTTTAAAGGTTTCTGTGGCGAGGGTGTCTGGCAAAGTGGCGGAGTACAGCAGGGTGTATTCCCCGGAAGGGTTGCCGACAGCAAGCCAGTCAGCGCCATTGGCAACCTGCACCTGCTCCATCACCCAACCATCGGGGGTGTTTTTCCAGGAAAGTTTCACCTGATCACTGGTGAGGCTGGCTTCGCGGGTATTGCACCCAAAAAAAAGGAAACAAACAATCGTGACGGAAAAGAGGGTAAGTAGTTTCATTGATTTCCAATTAGGCGTAGCAAAGCACTTCAAAAATGGCAGCAGGAACCTCCCCAGAGGGGTGGCTCGCATGGATAACCAGCGATCGGGTACGAACCGGTTGTTCAAAACGGAGATGGTTGAGGGTTTGGTAGTTTCCTTTTTTCACAAAAATCACCTTGCCGGAATCATCCAAAACCTGGTAGTCCTGCACACAAAACGGCATAACGGTTTCGGGATGGTGAATGAGCACACTCTCCATGGGGTGGTCAAAATCCGCATCGAATTTGATTATCACCTCACGGATCGCCTGGGGTTCACTCCAGGAAAGGGTAAGCGCAGGGTTGGGGTCTTCGGGCGAAGCTACCCAGGCATTGGGCTGATGGGTGGGGCGGGAAACCCCATTTTGGATGTTGGCAGCCGGGAAACAAGCTATTCCGGGCGTGATGGTCATAGCCAGGTTCTGCCCGTCGGGCCGGCGTTGCGGGCACCAGAACTCAAATTCGTCGATGCCGATTTCCTCAGCGGGGGTTTGCTTGCCGTAGTTGGAAACGGCTTCGTTGATGGAGTTAAACACCGTCAATACGCCTGTCACCCGCTTATCCGAAAAAGTAAGGCTGACTCCGGGATTTTTACCGAAACAAACAAATACATATTGAGCCTCTGAAATGGAGCATCCAAAATCAAGCTCAATGTGCTGCGCACCGGGTCTAAGGCGAAATTGCAGCTCTCCCAGGGTTATTTCAGGTGTGAAGTTTCCGATTTTTTCGCTCACGCGGAGCTTTACCTCCAGCAAGGTTTCGGTTTCTGCATACGCCTGAACCACCATCACAGGCACTTTTCCGGCCGACAGGGGAAGCATTTGCGCCTCCGCAACCAAGAGCTTTTTGCTTATTTCGCTTGCCGGAAATTCGTTCAGAACCCACTCACTCGAAGCAGTAACCGTGGCTTGCTGCGTTAAATCAAGCGGATCGTGCAGGGCGTGGCCGGGAATATGCTGCCCCGTTTTTTGGAGTTCCTGCTGTACCTGGTGGATATAGCCTTTTTCAAAAATATCTCGCGGAAGCAATTGATGGTCTTTACAAAAACGGGCTGCCACCGCCATTGCCTGGGATATGTAAGCGCCGGTAGCCATCACCCGCGTTGACCCAAAAGCGACGTGTGAAACGCTTATAAGCCTTCCGGCGAGGAAGAGGTTGCTGATGTTGCGGCTATAGAGGCTTCGGTATGGAATCTGGTAAATGCCCTTGCTGTGCCATTGGTTACATCCGGGTTTTTCGGAAAATACTCCATCGGCAGGGTGCAGGTCGATGGACCATCCCCCGAAGGCAACAGCATCTGTATGCGTGCGCTGCTCCACGATATCCTGCTGACGCACGAGGTAATCGCCCTCAAAACGGCGACTTTCCCTTTTTCCGGGAATTTGGCCCACCCACTCCAGGGTCAGGTTTTCGGCTTCAGGAAATTTTCCCGAGTTTTTGATGTAGTTCCAAACCCCGTAAACGACCTTCCAAAGCTCCCATTTGATGGTTTCGGTTTCGTGTACGGTATCGAGCCTGCCGCCGTATTCTATCCACCACAGTTTACACCCAAACTCCTGGGCATTGAAGCTACGGTAACGGGGAATGCGGGTGATATCGTCTAGGGCATAAGCGGGCGGCACGTACCTGACGGGCTTGCCCGTGTCTTTGGAATAGAAATAAAGGGTATGGCCCAGCAACTCTCCGTATTCAGCCGAGGGAGCAAATTTCTCCCCGAATTCCTCGCTGCTTTCGGCCCCCATGCGAAAGGCTGCGCCTGCCAGAAATCCTACAATTCCATCTCCGGAAGCGTCGCAAAATAGCGGTGCGCGTAGCTCGTACTGCATCTGATTCTGGCTGCAAAAGGCAATTACCGCTGAAATGGTATCCGCATCTGACTTAGCCACTTCATAGACCGAGGTATTGAGCAGGAGGGTAATGTTGGGCTCACTGACCACTTTGTCGAGCAATATGGTATCGAAAATAACCCCATTGCCTTCCGGGTTCCGGTACATGTTTTCGATCAGAATTTCATTGATGACGCCCCCTTCTCTGGCCCAACGGTTGTTGTTGCCCATGTGCGAGGTAGCCCCCAAAATCCATAGCCGCACCTCACTGGAGGAATTTCCACCCAGGACAGGGCGATCTTGCACCAGGATTACTTTCAGTCCTTGCCGGGCAGCCGTAATGGCCCCGCAAACACCGGCCAGGCCTCCGCCCACTACCACCAGGTCGGCGATATAAACAGCTTTCGTTAAGCTTCGGTATATCGTTGAGTCTTCTTTGATCATTTGTTAGCAAATTTTAGTACACCCACACTCGTAAGCAGTATCACGCCTCCGGCAACTACCATGATGGCTGTGCCACTTGTAGCCATCGCTCCAAGGGCAATTACCAGCAGGGAAGTAACCGCCATGGCCATCCCTATCACTTTGATCCCGTAGGAGTTGGTTTTCTTTTCTTCGCTGGTTTCGGGCGCATCATCCGTACCGGCAGCTTCCCTTATTTGAGCATAGCGCACATAATCAGGGTTTTCTTTGCTGAAGTAAATGGTATATACTTCATTGATAATGAGCAGAATAAGCGTCGTAAGGGTTCCCAGCAACATTTCATTCGCCCGGTTAAGCGCCATCTCGGGTAGAAATGCAGGAATAAATTTGAAAAATACATTGATGGTCAGGCTGAGCAGCGTGATTGCCAGCACCGATTTTCCGGTTAGTCTTTTGGAAAACATCGCCCAAATCGGCGGACCATACAGCGAGCAACCTGTTACCGCACCGATGCTCAGCACTACCTCCACAATGCCTCCTACCATGGGCACTGCCAGCGCTACGAGTATGGTTCCGATGCCAAAAACCAGGGTCGAAAGCCGCGCTACCTGCATGGTTCGTTTGGGCGTTGCTTCGGGTACGAGGCGTCCGTAGATGTCATTGGTGAAAACGGCCGCGGCAAGGTTCAGGGTGGTATTGACGGAACTAGCGGTTGCGAAAATCATTCCTCCCAAAATCAGCCCCAGCATGCCATAGGGCAGCACTTCTTTGCACATGAGCAAATAAGCCCCTTCACTTTCCAGCCCCGAAAGTCCCGGGTGCAAGGACCGGTAAATCATAGGAGGGAGCATCCAGATAAGCGGACAAATGAGGTAGAGCCCTGCAAATAGAAAGCCTACTTTTCGGGCTGCCTTCGGATCTTTTACGCTGGTATAACGCTGCACATAGGCCCAGTTTCCGCCAATAAATACGAGGTTATACAGCGCAAATGCTGCCATAAAGGCCCAACTGAAATCGCCCGCAGTAGGCGCAAAAAAGCCTTCGGGTAGTTTAGCCAGAAAGCCATCGAGACCCCCTGTTTTTTGCATAGCCATTGGCACCACCACCACCACTGCCAGGGTCAGCACCACAAATTGCAGCACATCGGTTACCATCACTGCCCACAAACCGCCCACCGCTGTGTAGAGGATGATCATGGCGCCGAGCCCAATAATGAGCCAGTGGATGGGAATACCCGTGGAGACGTTTACCAATTTGGCTACCGGATAGAGAAAGGCACCTGTATTGGCAAGCGCGATGAGCAGAAAAAGGTAGGTATAGAAGTCCTGCACCCTGTTTCCAAGCCTTTCGCGGATATACTCAGCAGCGGTCAGTACGCCCGTTTTTCGCCATTTTGGCGCTATGAACAAGGCGATGAGAAAGCCTGCCAGGCACATCATCATTTGTATCGTGACCGACACCAGCCCGAATTTGTAGGCAATAGAGCCCCAAACCACAAAGGTGCCCGCGGAGAAAAAGCTCATGAAAAGCGACAAACCGCTGATGCCCCAGGGTACTTTTCCTCCGGCAGCAAAAAACGATTTCTTGTCTTTGCCCGAGCCACCGAAAGCCATACCCGCCGCCACGGTAATGATCAGAAACAAGCCGATAACGAGGTAATCCAGAGCGTGCATTCGAAGAATAATTGCGGGTAGTAGGAGAAAAGGAAGGGGATTAAAACTGGGCGGATTACTTTACCAGGATGTCTGAAAAAGCAGATTGGCCATTTGCGTTAATCGTGGCCATCCGAAACTGGCAGGGCTTGTTTTTGGGTAAATTGGGAATGAGCACATAGGAGATTTCGGCGCTGGTTATTACCTGGCTCTTCCACTCTCCATTTGGCTTTTCGCGGTACTGAACCTGGTACCCCGTGGATTTCTTTACTGGCGAAAAATTTACCAGGGCCTGGGTTGGCTGCCGAAGAACCCCTTTTACCTCGGGCGCCTGGGGCAATTGACCCCCATCCGGGGTAATTGAAAGCTCTTCTGACCAGGTACTGATCGACGAATTGTCCATCAGACGCCTCATCCTGAAATAATAACGGGTTCCGTTTTCAAGGCCCGGCACGAACATCACACCCGGGGTATTCGACTGAATAGATTTTGCCTGCGCGTAATTTCCCGAAACGGTGGTGTATTGAACGATGAACACATAGTCTTCTTCGCTCGTGGGGTATCCGATAAAAAAGCCGCCATCAGCAGGTTCAGTGTATAATATCGCAGGAGGGGCAGCTTTGTCCCCCACCCTTACCGATTGCACATCCGTCCGGACGCTTTCTCCTTTTCCATTGATCCCAACGATGGCCACCTGATAGGTTTCCCCAAATGCAAGCCCATTGATATCGAGATAATGCTTTCGGGTGACCGGGGTTTCCTGATCCAGCGCGCCTTTGCCATATACCGCTTTGTAGCCCGTGCAATTTTCGTCCTGTTCAAATGCGACCCGAATGTTACCCTTGTTTGTTGACCGGTCATTGAGCTGCATCCTTCCTCCCACCGCGTAGATGATTTGGGGTTGTAGGGGCACCTGAAAATAGAGCGTGGTATCGTACATGGCGTACAGCTGCGGGGAGAGCACTTCCACCTTCATCGAAAACGGAGCCCCATCCTGTGTCCACGAGAGCTTTTGAGTCAAAACGGCACCTCCCGGCTGAATGAGTGGCAATTCACTAAATCCCCCACCAATCAGATCTCCCTGATCATTTACTACCGTCCAGGCAAGTTTATAGTCATGAAGTGGATATGCAGGCAAATCGAGCGGAAGCCTGGGAGTAATCGAAACGGTGGCCGAGGCTTTTTCGCCCATAATGACCTCGGTAACCTTGAGCTCCCGGATCGGGGCATATTCTTTTCTAAGCGAAAAGTAGGCTTGCTTCTTCTGACGAAACACATCCACGATGCCCCAGGCTCGGTTTTCGGAGAACTCCTTGGTACCGGGGTATGCGCTGCGGTAGTCGTTGAAGGTCCAGATTGAACCTCCCATGAGGTAGGGTTTGAAACGGATCGAGTCCACCATTCCCTTCATATTGAGGTCGCCGTCGAGGTCTTCCGTGAATTGGTTATAGCCATATTCGGTATAGAAAAGCAGCTTATCCGGGTAAAGGGCGTGGATACGGTCGGCTCTTCCACCGATCCCAATCCCATAGCCATTTACCAACCCCATATCTGAATATGAGATCGGATCGACGGGCCTTTCTGCCGTATGCGAAACCATAACAGCCATGCGGGTGGTATCGAGCCTGCGGGCCAGTTCTGTCGCAGTGCGCACATACTCCATGGCATCGGCGTTGTGCCCGATTTCATTTCCCACACTCCAGCCAATGATGCTGGGGTGGTTGTAGTCGAGGGCGATCAGCTGCCGCAGCCAATCTTTTGGAATAGGATTATGGGTATCTACCAGGGAATCGAACCCCCAGAGCGGCACTTCTGCAAAAACGAGGATGCCCTTTTCGTCGAGGTAGTCGAGGGCTTCTTTAGGCAATGGAAGGTGGCTGATACGCCCAAAATTTCCACCAAGGGCCTTCATCATGTCCACGTCCTCTTTCACCCGCCAGAGCGGCAGGGTATTGCCCGTGGTGCGGTCGTCTGGCACGAGGTTAAAGCCCATCAGGCGCACCGGTTCGCCATTGAGCCGAAAGGTAAACGCCTCTTTATTCACCTCCACCTTTCGCAACCCAAACCGATCAATGTGCTGATCCAGGACCTGATTCCCCGAATAAATTTTTACCACACTGGTATAGAGGAAGGGGTCGTCGAAATGCCAGAGATGTACCTGGTCCTTGCTCAGCTGCGTTTCCACCACTACTTCCGATTGACCTTTTCCCTTCAGGGTAGTTTCAAAAGGCAACATCTTTGAAAAGCCTTCAGGAGTAGTAAAAACAACTTCTCCCCTAAGTGAGAGCGGTTGTAGCTGATAATTTTCCATCAAAACCCGTACGGCTACCCGGGCAGTTTTCTGGCTGAGGTTTACTTCCGGGGAAATAAACTGGCTAACCACACGCGCCTCCTCATGAGCCACCAAGGTAACCGGACGACGGATTCCGCCCCAGTTCCAAATGGCTCCCCGGCGGTACGTATTGTCGGCACATACCACGATCGTATTTTTTTCGCCAGGTCGCAAAGACTTAGACACTTCAAATTCGAAGGGCAAAAAACCGCTGTTACTTTCTCCCACCAAGGCACCGTTGACCCACACTTTGCTGTTGTGATACACCGCTTCGAAGAGCAGACGTACGGCTTTGTCTTTCCAATCGGCGGGCACAGTTACGGTTTTGCGGTACCAGGCTTTTCCTGTATAGTGAGCGTATTCGTTGTGGAGGTCCCAGTTACCCGGCACTTCCATGGATTCCCAGCCCGTATCGTTTAGGTCTTTCGTGTACCATCCCTCCGATTCTCCCTTGCCGTAGGGGTCGGTTTTGAACGCCCACTTACCATTGAGAGAGATCTCTTGCGCTATAGAAAAAGGCATTACTCCTATGAAAAGGAGCCAGAAGAGGGTGCGATGCAAAAAAGTATAAGTCATTGCGGAGATTATTTCGATAAAGAAAAAATGGCTTCGGCTACGGCTGTTCCGATGGTGTTCAGGCCGGTTTGGTTGTAATGGATCTGGTCTTTCATCCATCCTTTTTCAGGAAAATCGGGCGTATCTGTAAAGACAAGATGTGTCCACTTATCCATTTCTGCTATGCGTTTTTGGACCTGCCGCACTTGCTCAAACCCCGCGGTGGGGTGGTCGATATAAGCGCCGGTCAGAACGAGATAGAAAGGCATTTTCTTCCCAAAAGCTTTCCTGAATCGTTGAATGAGGGCTTCCAGCTCTTTTTGAAATGCTTCGCTGGAAAGCTCGCCTTTGTTGATAGCGTTGGCATCCCGCTCTCCCTGAATCCAGATGATTCCGCCAAAAGGAATGCCTGTGAGCACAATAGCCGCTTTTGTTTTTGCAACCGAAGCATCGAAAAGCAGCAGGTCCCCTTCGGTATCCCAGGTGCCCATGCCCGGCAATTCAGCCAACTGATGGCAAGAACTCCCTCCCCTGGCAGCAGCCACCATCACTACCTTGTTCATGGTCAATTCGTGGTATCGGTGCGCAAAAGCAGGGGCTATGCTGCCGGTATTTGCTTGCTGAAAAGGAGATTGATTTTCCCCAAAAGGGTCTTTCAAGGGTACAAGGCTCCCGCTTTCCTGCTTGAATTCCCAGGCAGTTTCGGGTAACAGGTGCTGGGACAAACTGCTGTCTCCCTGGCCTACCGCATTACTTTGTCCAGCCAATAAAAACAATGATTGGGCTTTCACGGGATAGTTGACGAGCAAAAGGACGAGCAGAAATACACTCCGGTTCATGGCAGCACGGGCTGAATGAGTGAACGAATGAGATTTGGGAAAAATGGCGGCTACAGCTTCATAGCCGCCTGATCAACCCAACTATTAAAACATCATTGATTACTGCCAGTCAGGATTCTGCACCAACAAAGGATTGGCCAGAATTTCGTCCAACGGAATCGGGAAAAATTTATGCTTTGGAAGCGGCGTGCGTTCGGGGAAAACATCGTTTACAGCGGCAGGGATCACCGTGAGAAACTTGCCGGTGCGGGTAAGGTCATACCAGCGATCGCCTTCGGCAAACAGCTCCCAGGCACGCTCCTGAATAACTGCATCGATAAAGGCTTCTTTCCCAAGGCCAGCCGCCAGGTCAGGCAAAGTTGCCCGATTGCGTACGGCATTGATGAACCCATAAGCTGTTGCAGATCCTCCATTTAGCTGAGCTTCGGCTTCTGCGGCTACAAGGTAGACATCGGCCACGCGGAGAATGGGAATATTCGACATGGTACCCGAAGGAGAAATAGGGTCCTGGTACTTTTTACACAAAACGCCTTTTGTGGTGATGGGGGTAATCGCATTCTGATGCACGATCGTACCATTTGCTTTCACATAGAAAGTATCCAACAAGGCCCTGCGGGCATCCTGAGGGTCGAACGAATCAAAAAAACTGGGGTAAACAAAGATGGACCCGAAGGATGTTTTGCCGTATTCAGGACCATCGCTGTTGCGGGGGCCATAGAGCGATGTGATCTGAGATGCCCGGCTGGGAGCTGGGTTTCCCTCGCTTTCGAAGGCAAAAATATTTTCAATCCGGGCGGCATCCTCCTTGGTCACATCGTAGAGATCTTTCACATTTGGCATCAGGGATACTACCCCTGAATTGATCACTTGCTGGGCTTTGTCCAGGGCAATACTCCATTTTTGATCATAAAGTGCTGCTTTGGCGTGCAAGGCAAGGGCTGCCTGCTTACTGGCACGTCCCTTTACCAATCCGGCAGAATAATCGGGCAAGCCTGCTGCTGCCAGTTCCAGGTCCGCATAAATCTGAACATATACCTCTGACTGGGGGCTTTTTCCCACAATTGCAGCCTCTTCAGATTTGCTGGGGCTTGTTTTCACCACCACATCGCCAAAGTTTTTGGTTGCCATCCAATGGTAATAGGCCCTCAGAAAGTAAGCTTCACCGATAATTTGGGCTTTCCGGGTGGCATCCATGTTGGTGTTAGGCACTTTATCGATCACCCAGTTTGCTTTTTCTATGCCATCGTAGCACGACTGCCAGATGTTAACCGGCGACTCAAAGGTGCGGTTAAAGCTCTTTTGGGTGGTGTAGTTAGGATCGTAATTGTACAAGGTGAAGGTATTCCTTCCTACCACCGGCCGGGGATATACCTGATCAGCGCTGAAATCTGCTACCAGCAAGGGAGCGGGTCCGCCGTAAATGTCGGCTACCGGATCATATGCTGCGGTAATGGCCGCCTCCGCATCCTGGGCCGTGGCATAAAATGAATCGGTAAAAATGGAAGAATAAGGCGCCTCGTCGAGTTGGCAGGAAGGGAGAAGTACCCATGCCAGGCTTCCGATGAGGAAAAGGATATTGACTTGCTTTTTCATCTTTTGAGATTTTGATTTTCCTGAATGGATGACGGGATCAAAGGTGGATTTGGATTCCGCCCAGGAATGACCGGGCTGCGGGATAAACCAGGTTGTCGACGCCGATAACGGTATTCGAACTTCCGTAGGAGTTTACTTCAGGGTTCAGACCCGTGTATTTTGTGATGGTGAACAGGTTATTGGCGCTGAAATACACCCGGATATTCGACACTTTGTTGATTTTCGGGAGGTTATACCCCAGGGTAATGTTTTTGCAGCGGAGATAAGAACCATCCTCTACAAAGCGATCTGTTACCGGGATACGTCCACCCTGAAATCCACTCACATATTCGTTGTTTGGGTTGGTCTCTGACCAGCGGTCCGCCATTCCTGCAAGCACGTTGCGTTGTCCCAGTGGGTTTTCGAGCGAATAACGGCTCAGGTTGAATATGTCGTTTCCATAAGATCCACTGAGGAAAATGGCCAGGTCAAAGCCTTTATAGCTCATGTTCGTAGAGAATCCGTAGATAAATTTGGGGTTAGGATTGCCCGTTACGATCTGATCGTCTGAAGTAATCTGGCCGTCATTGTTGAGGTCTTTTACTTTTACGCCACCCGTACGGCTACCCGATCCGGGAAGCACGGTTTCACCCGTCTGGTAGATTCCATCAAACACATAGGTTTTAAATAACCCCAAAGGCTCCCCTACTTTTATGATCGAAAAGGTATTGAGGAAGCGCTCGTTGGTAACACCTCCGTCGAGGTCGGTTACCGTGTTGCGGTTAATGCTCGCGTTTGCTGATACGCTCCATTTGAAAGCGCCTTCGAGAAATTTGATGTTGGTAGCGAACTCGAGGCCTTTGTTGTCGATACCCGCAAAGTTGCCCAGGATGCTCGGATAGCCGGAAGAAAATGGCAGGGTCTTTACATAAAGCAGGTCACGGGTTTGTTTTTCGTAGACATCTACCACCAGGCTAATGCGATCGTTCAGGAAGCCAATGTCAATGCCGATATTGGTTTGGGTTGATTTTTCCCAACGGAGGCTTGGGTTGGCAATGCCGGTAGGGCTGATACCTGTGGTGTACACGTGGTTGAACTGGTAATCGCTACCTGAAGCCACCGTTGCCAATGAGCGGTAAGGGTCGATGGCCCCTGCATTACCTGTGATGCCGTAAGAAGCCCTCAGTTTCAGGTCGCTGAGCCAGGTCACATCTTTCAGAAAATCTTCTTCGATGATCCTCCAACCCACAGAAGCAGCTGGGAAGAAACCGTATTTGTTGTTTGCTCCGAATTTGCTCGAACCGTCGATACGGGCAGTTACATCTACAAAATACCTGTCTTTAAAGCCATAGTTAACCCGTGCCATGTAGGAATCAAGCCGCTCGCTGCTCCTGAAGCTGCTAATGTTGCGGTTAACTGCAAGAGACAGGGCTTCGTTTTGGGTAGCATCGTTAGGAAAACCGCTTGCGCTGATGTTATTGCTGTTGAAGTTATTCGTTTGGGTAGCGAATACACCCGTAACGCGCAGGCTATGCGTAGTTGCAAATACTTTCTGGTAAGTAAGGATACTCTCATGCAACAGCACAATTCCATTGGAATTGGACTTGGAAGCACTGCCTGAGTTTGCGTTCTGATCTGCGGTTGCAAGAATATACCTGGGTGAATAGGTATTGTTTAATGCGCTTTGAAGGTCCGAATTGAAAGATGCACGGTAGGTCAGTCCTTTGGCAATTTTAGCCTCCACATACACATTAGCCAGGGTACGATAGGCATTGTTTCGGTTCAGAATCGAAAGCAAACCCAGTGGGTTCACCACTTCCCGGTATCGACCACCCAATTGCTCAGCAAACGGATAAATCGTTCCGTCGGGGCGGTAAGGCTCCAGGGTTGGAGGCGCAGCAATGGCAGCTCCAATGGCACTGCCATTAAAGGCATCTCCATCCAGGCTGGTACTTCCCGTTGGTATTCTGTTATTCACAGAGTAAGTTCCCAGCAGGCTGGTTCCTACCTTAAAAAATTCGTTGATCTTGTGGTCAAGGTTAACCCGGAATGAATAACGCTTGAAGTCAGAATTGATCACAATTCCATCCTGGTCAAAATAGTTGGCTGACATCGACACCTGGGTCTGGGCGTTGCCGCCACTCATGCTCAGCTGGTGGTTCTGGATGGAGGCGGTACGAAAAGCGAGGTCCTGCCAGTTAACTCCCTGGCCCAAAGAAGCCGGATCGGCGTAGATCGTAGTCTTGTAAATCTCGTTTTCAAGTTTGGCAAATTCGGTTGCATTCAACACGTCCAACTGACGGGTAATCTGCTGTGTACCGTAATACCCATCGTAGCTAACCCGGGTACCGCCTGTCTTACCCCGCTTAGTGGTAATCAGTACCACACCATTTGCTCCCCTGGAACCATAAATGGCAGTCGCGGAGGCATCCTTCAGCACTTCCATCGACTCAATATCGTCCGGGTTAATGGTCGAAAGCGGGCTAAGGTCATTGACCCCTCCGCTGTTAGAAACCTGGATTCCGTCAATGATATACAGGGGCTCTGACGTTCCGTTGATAGAGTTCGTACCTCGAACACGTACCGAAACGTTGCCGCCCGGGGCGCTCGAGTTTTGTACTACCTGCACCCCCGACACACGCGCCTGGAGGCCCTGGGCGAGGTTGGCCACGGGTGTTTGGGTAATTTCACTGGCCTTTACCGAAGCAATGGCACCGGTGGTTTCTGCCTTGCGCTGGGTGCCATATCCCACGATAACTACTTCCGATACCGCCAGATCTGAGGAGACCATGGCTATCGTGAGAGAAGAACGACCGGCGATTCCCACCGTTTGACGAACGTACCCATAGTAGGAAACAAGGAGGGAATCAGAAGCATTAGCCTGGATCGTAAACCGACCATCGCTACCTGTAATCGCCCCTTTTGCTGTGTTTTTAATGGTTACCGCAACACCGATGAGGGGCTCGTTTTGCTCGTCGGTTACCGTACCGCTCACAGTAAGGCTTTGTGCCAATACCATCGAGGGAAAAAAGAAAAGGAGGGGCATCAGTGCCTTCCATAATCCAAAGATTCGAAAATGTGGAGACATAGTTGAGTAGTTAATTTTCCATGAGTTTGAGGGTAAGAAGGACTGGGTCTTTTCCTGTGGGGGAAAAGGGAAGGTGAAAAAATCACCTGGGTTCAAGCAAAAAAATTAAAAGGGAGCCTGGATTACTTTTTAAACTTTCCTGAATCGGGCAAATCCGAAACGATGGTTATGTTTTTTAGGGAGATTAGTGCTTTCTAGTCTGGTCTGGTTTGGTCTGCAATAATCAAACATAGATAAATAGCTCGATGTATCAAAATATATTTTCAAATTTCCTGCGAACTTCACGCAACCCACTTTTAGGAAAACAGCCCGGATGGGCCTATGTTGCATAGTCGAGCAGTGTTTTATGCCTCCAATACAATTACCCAGTCAGTCCTCAAGACCGAAGTATCTCCAGCTGGCTGATGCCATAGTAGCGGAGATCGAAAATGGCGGACTTCCCCTGAATGAGCGTCTTCCTTCGGTAAATCAACTATCGAAAGAGCTGAAAATCAGCCGTGAAACGGTTTTCAAGGCACTTAACTACCTCAGCGAAAAGGGCATCGTTTCTTCAGTGGATCGTATGGGCTACTTCGTTCAGCGCACCGATACCCGACTGCAGGTGAGGGTGTTGCTCATGCTCGACAAAATGAACTACTTCAAAGAGCAGCTTTATTTTGCTTTCCGTGATACAATTGGCAATCAGGGTGAGGTCGATATTTACTTCCACAACCACAACATCCGGCTCTTTCGTTCTTTTATTCTCGACAACCTCCAGAACTACACCCACTTCGCTATCGTTACCTTCATGCGCGAAAGGGAGGAGACCAGAGAAATATTAAACCTTATCCCGGAAAACAAAAGGGTGATCCTCGACTGCTACGAGTCCGACCTCGAAGGAGAGTACATCATGGTGTTTCAGGATTTCGCCAATGATATATTCCACGTGCTGGAGCAGGTAAGCGACCGCCTGGCAAATTATAAGCAGATTGTACTTATCAAACCTGATGCGCTGTTCCATTTCGAATCAGTGCTGGCTGGTATCCAGCGTTTCTGTTTACAGTACAATTACCCCTACACCATCGTCCCCGCGGTAACCGACGATTTTCTGAAAACAGGGGACCTTTACTTCACCTTTCGGGTCAATGACCGTGAGATGGTAGATGTCATCGAGGTAGCCCAGCGCAAAAACCTGCTAATCGGCAGCGACATCGGTATCATTTCCTACAACGATACCCCAGTGAAAGAGGTATTGGAGGGCGGCATTACAGTCATATCCACAGACTTTACCGCCATGGGTAGCAAGGCTGCCAGCATGCTCCTGAATCGCGAATCAGGGGTTATCGCCAACCCTACCCAGCTAATTTTCCGCAGGTCACTTTGATCCGGAAGCAAGTCATTTGTTATGCATGCCTAATTTCCGAACTTTGGGTAATAACCTGTACCTATGAGTAATCCCATTGTTCCGATGTTGAAGGCCATGATCGGCAACCCGGAAGTAAAAAGCCCCTCAGCCGCCGGAAACTGGCTCGGAGGCAAGCTGCTATCGGCTGAGGAAGGCGACATTGTGGTTCAATACGAGGTGCGGCCCGACATGACCAACCCCGCCAATACCCTGCACGGAGGTGTGGCTACCCTCATGATGGACGATGTGATGGGCATTACCCTTTTCAGTCTCCACAAGGACCACATCTTTGTTTCTATCAATATTCACGTCGATTTTCTCAGTACGGCGCGTGCCGGCGAGCACGTAAAGGTTCACTGCTGGGTTGTGCGCGATGGCCGCAGGGTAGTAAACCTGGAGGCCACTATCCACGACATGAAAGATAAAATTCTGGCCCGGTCAACCTCCAACATGGGCATTACCGACTGGCCAAACCCCTTTAACCCCGCTTCTTGATCCCCTCTCTATGGCTACCCCCGAATTTCAACTCCTCTTCGATCGCCAAAAAGCGCATTTTCACCAGGTGGTGAAGCATACTTCGATGGCCGATAGAAAAAATAAGCTCCGCCATTTTCGAGAGGTTTTTTTGGCCAGGAGAGCGGACATCTACGCCGCTGCTTATACCGACCTGGGCCGAAACGAAATGGAAACCGAGGTGGCAGACATCCTGCCGACCATTCTCGAAATATCCCATACCCTCAAAAACCTCGAAGACTGGGCGAAACCCCAATACAAAGCCGGCGGCTGGCTCATGACAGGTACCAAGGCCTATGTGTATCCCGAACCCAAGGGCGTTTGCCAGATTATCTCACCCTGGAATTTTCCTTTCCTGCTTGCGCTAGGACCATTGACTTCGGCCATCGCAGCGGGCAATACCGTAATTCTCAAGCCTTCGGAGTTCACGCCTAATTGCTCAAAGCTCCTCGCTGAAATGATAACTGCTGCTTTTCCCGAAGAAGAAGTAGCCGTTTTGCTGGGCGATTATACCGTTGCAGAATCGCTGAGCACCCTCCCTTTTGACCATGTATTTTTTACCGGAAGCCCCGAGATAGGCCGCAAGGTAATGCGTGCCGCTGCCGAGCACCTTTCGTCTATTACCCTCGAACTCGGGGGGGTAAACCCGGCCATTGTCGATAAATCAGCCAACCTGAGAGATACCGCTGAAAAAATTGTCTGGGGCAAGCTCTACAACTGCGGCCAGGCCTGTGTAAGTGTAAACGACATCTGGGTGCATGCTTCGGTAAAAGATGCCCTCCTGGATGAAATCAAAAGTGCGATGGAACGCCTCTACGGGGATGTTTCGCAAATTGAAAAAAACAACGACTTTGCCCGGATCGTTCACCCCAAGCACATCACCCGCATCAACCGCATCCTTGAATCGACGGTTGCTGCCGGAGGAAAAGTGATCATGGGCGGTGCAGGAAATGAAGAAACCCGCTTTTTTCCCCCGACGATTATTGAGGGTGCAGGACTCGATTCAGCGGCTTTTCAGGAAGAAATTTTTGGACCCATGGTAGCCATTACCACTTGGACAGACGAGCAGCAATTGTTCAACGACATCAACAGCAGGCCCAAACCACTAAGCCTCTATTGCTTTACCCGATCCGATGCCTTTTTTGAGCGGGTTTTGAAAAACACCTCGGCGGGCACCACGTGCCTCAACGAGGTCATTCTCCAGTTTGCACACCCCGAGCTCCCCTTTGGCGGCACCAATTGGAGTGGATTTGGCAAAGCACACGGCCAGGCAGGGTTTCTGGCGTTCTCCAACGAGCGATCAGTTCTCCGCCAACGCACCGGCATCACCAACGGCAAATTGTTTTACCCGCCCTATGCCGAAAGCTTTCACCAGCTGCTCAAAACACTGGAGAAATGGCTCTGACCCTTCCTTTTATCTAATTCCCTGAATTTTCAAGACGAAAAATATGCCGCTTACTGTCCTCATCACCGGAGCTACTTCCGGCATAGGCGAAGCCACCGCTATTAAATTTGCGGCTGCTGGCCATCGGCTCATCCTTACCGGCCGCCGCGAAGAACGCCTCAACGAACTGGCCGCCAGGCTTGAGGTAGAAACGCTTTGCCTCACTTTTGATGTGCGGGAACAGGCAGCCGTGGCCGATATCCTGGGCAACCTTCCGGAAAACTGGAAAGAGATCGATGTACTGGTAAACAATGCGGGCCTGGCTGTGGGCAGAAGCCCTATCCATGAAGGAGATATCGACGATTGGGAGCGTATGATTGACACCAATATCAAGGGTCTCCTGTATGTTACCCGGGTTATTTCACCGGGCATGACCACCAGAAAAAAGGGCCATATCATCAATATATCTTCTATCGCCGGCAAAGAAGTGTACCTGGGCGGCAACGTGTATTGTGCCACGAAACAAGGGGTGGATGCGCTTTCGAAAGCCATGCGCATGGACCTGCTCCAATTCGGCATCCGGGTCACCAATATAGCCCCCGGCATGGTAGATACCGAATTTTCGATTGTCCGGTTTAAGGGAGATGAGGACAAGGCGAGGGCCGTGTATGAAGGGCTGCAACCCCTCACGGGTGAAGACATCGCCGATGTTATTTTCTACGCCGCTACGTTGCCCGCCCATGTCTGCCTGAACGACATTGTGGTGATGCCCACCTGCCAGGCGTCGGCCACCCAGGTGCACCGGGGCTGATTACTGCTCCAGGGGATTGTAGAGAAAAGAAAGCATGAGGCCCCACGAAATGCAGAGTAGCAGCAGAGCCGCAATAAGAAACCAGGGGTAACGATCGGTGATTTCGCGGAAAGTCAGGTCAGAAAATTCGTTTTTCTCCAACCGGGAAATATCTAATAGCACCCTCCGCAGCTGGTCGGGGTCAGAAGCCCGGAAATATTTGCCCCCGGTTATTTCGGCTATTTGCCGCAGCAATGGCTCATCCAGCCCTACCAGCGAAGTACCCTCTTCCGAGCCATTGTCTTTGTTGCCGATGCCAATGGGATACAACCGCATTTTCTGCATCTGAGCAAGCCGAGCAGCCGTTACAGGGTCTATTTGTCCCCGGTTATTGGCTCCATCTGTCAGCAACACCATTACCTTTCCATTGCTGTGGGTATCTCGAAGGCGGTTAATACCTACTGCAATGGCAGAACCAATGGCAGTACCCTGCCGGGGAAGAATATCGAAGCGAATGCCTTGAATGAGACGGATGAGCCACTCGTGGTCCAGGGTGAGAGGCGCATAGCTGAGTGCATCTTCGGCAAACAAAATAAGGCCAATGCGGTCATCGGGCCTTTCTCCGATAAAATTTACGGCCTGAATTTTAGCCGCTTCCATGCGGGTCGGGGCAAAATCTTCGGCTTCCATGCTGGCAGATACATCCAGCAACATCATGATATCCAGCCCATTGGTTCGGGTTTCGTTCCATTCACGGGCACTTTGCGGACGGGCCATAGCCATTACGATTAGCACCACAGCAACCATTTGCAGGATCCTGGGTAGCAGGCGCCAGTTTGCCCTGCGCGACTTGAGCCCGTACTGGGCTTCGGGGTCGTAACTAAGCGATACCACCAACCGCTTTGGCCGGTAAAAACGCGCATACCACATCCAATAGATAGGCACCAGTAGCAAAAGCCACAGGAAATGGGGGGTAGCAAACTGGTCGAATCCAAAAATGCGCATGTACAGGGCCTCAGGCTCAGGTACTAAATAGGGAAAATGGTTCCTGTTTCACAAACGCAGGCAACCAGGTAGTCAATTATTCTGCGCCAATGAGCACTGCCATCTTCGCTCTTCTTACGCATGGAATCCGGAGCAGAAGTATCGTCCCCTCCCCTTCCTTCGATTCGAGTACTACTTTGCCATGGTGTATTTCCACTATTTTACGGGTCAGCGCCAGGCCGATCCCGTGACCGCGGATGCCTTGGGAGTTACTTGCCCTGAAAAAGGGCTCGAAAATAAAAGGCATATCCTGATCAGGAATACCAATCCCGCGGTCTTCTATCCAGACTTCAATCTCATCTTCTACAAACCTAAGGGTCACCTTGGCCTGCTGAGGAGTTGAATATTTGCACGCATTTTCGATGGCGTTGGAAATGGCACTGCGCAGGAGTTGCTCGTTCCCTTCGAGCATGAGCTGGTTTTCATCTTCGGGAAATTCATCTATACCCAACATGATCTCAAAGTTGGGATTAGACTTTTTGAGATCGGCCTGGCAGGCACCCAGGAGTTCATCTATTCGCAAAAGTTCGACCTGAATTTCACTTACATCCAGGTTGGCTTGTGCAAGGTCCAGCAAGCCGTTGGCCAGGCGGTTGAGGTTGCGTATCTCCTGATAGAGCGACCGCAATACTTCTTTCCCTGGTTCATTTATCTCTTTTGCAAGCAAAGCAAGGGTAATCTCACCAGTAAGCGAGGTAAGCGGCGTGCGGAGCTCATGGCTGGCATTGGACACGAAACTGCGTTGTAATTCAAAGGCAGCTTCAAGGCGGTCGAGCATCTGGTTAAATTCCGTGGCCAGTTTCGCCAGCTCGTCTTTCTGGTTCTGGCTTTGCACCCTTCGGTTCAGGTTATTTACAGAAATCTCACGCACCTGATCAACCAGCCCATTGATGGGGCTAAGTGCCTGGCGCGCATACAATTGCCCCAAAACAAGGGTAAACCCCACGGCAAACAAACAGCCCAGAATCAGGATCGTTTGGAGAAAGCTGAGCTTACTGAACCCGTACTTGTCATAGGCGACTGCCACCACTACAAACCGGCTATTTTCGCGTGGAAAATGAAAACTGATGAATTGATGGCTGTCGATCGTGCGCTGAATCTGCCCTTTTGGAGGCAAATTTTTTACCAGGGTATCGCAAATGAACTGCAATCGAGACTCCCTCGAAGTAAAAATGGGCGTATTGCTTTCGTCGTAAATGACAATCAGCTCTTCAGGCAGCAGGTCCCGGGAATTTTGGGTAATGGTTTTAAGCAGGGCAAGGTCCACCCCTTCTACATCCACGAGCAGCCGTGCCGTAGTTTCAGCCTTGTCTTCGAGCCTGGTAAAGAATTCGTTTCTGCGGTATTCTGCTGAGAAATAGTAAACCGCTGACGAAAATGCAACCAGCAGTACCCCCACAATGAGCGAAAACTGCAAGGTGAGTCGTTGACGAATGGTCATAGGAGATTAATCTGGGCGAAGCACATAACCCATGCCATGGAGGGTGTGGATAAGCTTTTGGTCAAATCCCTTGTCTATTTTTTTCCGGAGATAAAAGATGTAAAGATCAATGATGTTCGAGCCTGTGTCGAAGTTGATATCCCATATTTTCTGGGCTATTTCTGAACGGGAAAGCACTTTTCCATGCTCACGCATGAGCAATTCCAGCAACATAAACTCCTTGGCCGTCAGGTTGATTTTATTTCCTGAACGCTTCACTTCTTTGCTGCGAATATTCATTTCCAGGTCCTGAACCCGGAGCACTTCGGCTTCTGCATGCTGATTCACATCGGCCCTCTTCAACAAAGCTTTTATCCGCGCCAGCAGTTCTTCAAACTCAAAGGGCTTTACGAGGTAATCATCGGCTCCGAGGTTAAACCCCTGGAGTTTATCGGTGGTGGTGCCGAGGGCCGAAAGGATGAGAATAGGAATTTTTTGATTTTTCAGCCGAACCCGCTTACACACTTCATAGCCATTCAGAGCAGGAATATTGATATCAACGATTAGCGCATCAAAATCGGAAGATTCAAACTTGCGCATGCCAATGTCCCCGTCATAGGCTACTTCTGCTTCATAATTATTTCCTTCCAATCCACGCTGAAGAAAGGAAGCTACTTTAAGCTCATCTTCAATGATTAATATCCTGGATTTTTCCTGCATGGGATTCAAGGGTTTTGGTTGAAAGTACTAAAATGTAACGAGCATTTTCTATAAATGCTTTTTGTAACTCGGAAGTTGTTTCTAACGCTAATAATTCCGTTTGCTGTGAGCTGCTCAGGTTTGCCGGATCAACCCACATGCCCCTCGGGTCGAATTTCTTCATTCCTCCCAATAGCGAAATTCCCTGCATGGCCCGTATTTCCAGGCCTGCTTCGGCATACATTTTCCTGAGGGAATCGGGTGTTTCTGCTTTAAATTTGCCGGCAAACCCAGTACTAAGGAGGGTTTGTATCCCGCGAAAATCTTTTTTCCTCAACAAATCGTCGATATAGTACCCGCGTGTGCGATGCGAAACCGCCAATACGCCTCCGGGCTTCAGGAGGCCTTTCATTTCCTGTATCAATCGCTCCGGGTCGGGAAAAAGGTAAATCAATTCATTGCAAAGCACAAAATCGAATGCTGCTCCCTGCAATTGGCGGAGCGTGGTATCTATATTTTCATGTCGGAAAAGGAAGTTTCCATGATTGGCAATACGTTTTCGGATAAAGTTTTCATATCGCTTTTCGAGGTCAGTACCCACCACCATATGTCCATCCGCAACCCACGGAACCGAAAAACGACCATACTGACAGCCAATGTCCAATATGCTGGCTTGAGGAGGAATATAGCCTTCAAAAAAATTCAGGTACAGCTTTCTGAAAAATTGCTCCGCCCCCGATGCAAACATGTTATGCTCCTTCAAACGCCATTTCAGTTTGAGTAAAGCCATAACAAGTGGGCCATGTTTTTTCATTTAATCAAAGGAGTAAAACCAAGCTCGATCTTGATCAGGTTAACGTAATTGGTTGTGCTATTAGATACACTGAACCTGGGCAATGCCTGGAGAGGTGCTTCGGGAAATAATTTAGCGGTCATAGTTGCTGCAAACAAATACGAATATCCGGCTTTAAAAGCTACCTGGTTAGAAAGGGCGCTGAAATCTCCATTGGGGTAGGCCAGCGATTTAACCTCAGCCTGAATGATCTCTTCGAGTAGATACTTCGATTTATGAAGCTCATCGATCAGCATGGCATCATTCAACTTCGACATATTTCCATGAAACACCCCATGGGATCCGATCTCAACCAGTCCGGTTTCGTGCATAACCCTTATTTGGTCCGGCGACAATAAGCGCCAAAGATCGGGATTGGATTGCACCCTGCAATTCTCCAGCTTATAGTCCTCCTGAAATCGCTGTATTTTCCAGTCACGCTCATCTCCCAGTTGTTTCACAAATTCGTGAATGGTTTCTCTGTGCCCTTCTCGAATAAATATGCCTTCCTGCTTGTGAAAAAAATCTCCATTAAGACGCACGGTGCCCTTTTCTTTATCAGCAAGGATCAGGTCCATCGCGTCGGCCCACATAATCCACTCAGGATTAATCATTTGGCCTACCAGAGGAAATATGCTTATATGGACTTTTTCCGCTTTCAGAATGGGTAGTGCGTGGTGGAAGAGGTTTTCATATCCGTCATCAAAAGTCAGGGCAATGGATTTACGCTTAGGCCGGATGCCCGCTGCCTGCATTTCAACCAGGGTCTGCAAAGGCAGTATCTCGTAGCGGGACTTCAGGTGTTTCACCATTTCGCGAAACTGCGTTACCCCCATGTGCCTGAAATTTATCCTGGGGGTATTATCCGGCACCACTCCATGAAAAGTAAGGATGAGGTAGTCACGGCTACGCATTACCTCTGATACCACACGGTCGATGCCCAATAAAGAAATGAGGGGAGAGAGCAAGTTACGGGTGATATATTTTTTCATTTGCTGTTCTGGATATCTGTAAAGATGACGAACAGCTATTTGACCCCAATTAGAACCGAATTAGAATATGGTTAGGAATAATTACAATGGAAAAATAATCCATAATCCATTGATTATCAGTTACTTAAATTATTTTCTATTTCGATACTTTTCTATCATGAAAAAATGAAAATCCGTAGAAAATTATTCCTCAGATATGGCGCCAAAAACCTCCCAAACCCTCGCCCGCATGGCCGGCATTACCTCCGATTCAAACCACGGACGGTCCTGAAACCATTTGATATTTCGGGGTGATGGGTGTGGCAAAGGCAATACTCCGGATTCAAGATGGAAGCGCCAGGCAGCTACGGTTTCCGTAAGGCTTTTACTTCTGCTTTTGGGCAAAAAATACGCCTGGGCATATTGACCAATGGCTAAAGTAAGCTGCACCTGATTCAACATGGGAAATAATCGGGGATGCCAGGTGGCAGCACATTCGGGCCGGGGAGGAAGGTCGCCACGGGTTGCACTGCCCGGATAACAAAAACCCATGGGCACAATTGCCACATGCTTTTCATTGTAGAAAAAGTCCCGATCCATGCCCAGCCACCTGCGCAACCTGTCGCCACTCGGGTCATTCCACGGTATTCCGGTTTCGTGCACCCGACGTCCGGGTGCCTGTCCTACTAAAAGTATAGAGGCTGCCGGATCCACCCTGAGTATGGGGCGTGGACCCAAAGGCAAATGTTGCTCACAGATGCGACAGGAGCGGATATCGGCTACTAATTGCGAGAGCGGGTCATGCTCCTGGCCAATCATGCAGCCAGCTCTTTCTCACGCTTGCGGGTAACTACCCGGCAAATGTGAATACTGACTTCGTAAAGCAGGTAAAGTGGAAAAAAAATCAAGACCTGGCTAATCCAGTCTGGCGGAGTAATTACGGCAGCAACCACCAGCAATATCACTACCGCATGGCGGCGATAAGCCTTCATAAACTCAGGGGTGATTACGCCCAGCTTTGCGAGGTAATAGACCAGCACCGGCATTTCGAAAACGATTCCCCCTCCGAGCATTATTTGGGTTACCAGGCTGATAACACCGCCTATTTTCCATTGATTAACAATAGAAGCCGAAAGTTGATAGGTGCCAAGAAACTGAACAGAAAAGGGCGTAACGATATAATAGCCAAAGGCTACACCAATGAAGAACAACAGGCTCATGATGGCTACAGTCCCCCGCAATCCGTTGCGCTCTTTATCGTGCAAGCCAGGCTTCACAAATCTCCATATCTCCCACAAAATGTAGGGTACTGAAAGAAAGAGCCCTCCCAAAAGCGCAATGGTGATCGATTTAAGAAACTGCTCGTAGGGGCTTATAGCAATGAACTCGACCGGTATTTTCTCAAAACAAAGCGACTCGCTTAGCCGACACATAAGCTGGTACATCGGAAAACTCCGATCAAAGGGAGCCAGGATCACATTGTCCAGGACCCATTCTATTTTTACAAAGAAAAAAATAGCAAAGAAAAAAATGGACACCACACTTCTGAGAATATGCCACCTTAGCTCCTCGAGGTGTTCAAGGAAGGACATTTCTGTCTCTTCAACTTTTGGCTTTTCCTTGTTCTTTTCCTTATTTCTGGCGGTTACAAGCTGGCTAATGATACTCACGACAGGTTCCCTTTAGGTAATGACTGACTCAGAATGTAACGGTAAATAGCTTAAAATCGTTTTGATTCGGATTGCCGATCCCCAGCAATACCATCTCAAAATCACTGACCATACAACTCCTCGAAGGAAAGAAGAGGTATAGGTCTGATTCGTTCGAGGTGAGAATTTTCTCCCTCAGTTTTCCATCATCCAGGTCTATGCTCGTGCAATATACCTTACCGGAAGCACCTCGCTCCGTAAGGTAAACCAGCCGCAGTTTCCCTCGTGAAATTCCAGGAATATAGGACATAAACGCCTCGGATTGTTTGTCTCGTTGGCGCTTCCCGATGATCTGATTCCAGCGGATATTGCCCGTTTCTTTTACAAAACTCACACAGCCGAGATCGTAAAAATAGAGCTTATCCTTTTCGCTAAAATACTCTTCCAGAATCAGAATTACATCATCCTTTGATACCACTACCTTGGAACGGCTAAAGTGCCCTCCGGCCTGATATCGGGAGGCCCAAGTAACGGGTACCGGATGTATCTGACTCGAAACGGCCTTTAAAAGTCCATCTTCCTGCTCCGAAAACCGCCTGAAAACGAGATGAGTCATCGGTCGGGGGAGGTCTTTTTTACCTTGACTCTGACTGTTTAAAAATCCGGGTGCATCAGGAGTACTTACTACACCTGCAAGGTAAGCCTCTTTTCCTTCCACTTCCAGGTGCATCATGATCGGCACAGCCTGATCTTTCAGCTCCCAGGTATAGGTTTCAAAGGCATCTTTCTCATACCGGTAGCGCAACAGCAGCAAGGGACTTTTTTCCCGGATACTGGTGGAAGGAGTGACAGGCAACACCAGCATATACAGGTCGCCATGCTCGTCAACTGTTACCTCGCGCAGCAGGTATTTATCTTTTACATAAGGCAGATTCAACTGCTTTTCCCAAACCTGCTTGCCATACTCGTCCCATACACTGTAATACAGGCCTTCTTCCCCTACGCCCATCCACAGCAAACGTTTCTTCTGATTGGAGAGAACAATTTTTTCAGAGAAATTTTTACCAAGTTTTTTATAGTTCGAAAGCTGAACAGGCTCTACAGAGTTGGCTTTCCCGTCAAAGTCGTAAAATCGGGCTACCGTATGGGTTTCTTTTACCTCTTCTCTGAACTGGTGCCCAATAACGGCAATCCGCTGGGCTGTCTTTATCAGATCTGAAGGCTGCATCACAGCAGCACCTTCTTCCGTAATGGGTTTGTACCAATGCTCAATGTAGTCGCGGGTGCCGTAGCACTGCAGGTAAAAGTTGGTATAAGTACGCCCCTGTTTGCCAGCGGGCCAATACTCTAGGTAGAAAAACTTTCCTCCGGGACCGCCCTCCACTTTAAGCGGATAGCCCCGCTCAAAAACAGAATAGCCCTCTACTCCAAACAGTTGTTCATTCGAAATCGTCTGCGCTTTTGAGAAAAGGCATAGCGTCACAAAAACCAAAGCCAACCCCGTCATCATCCCCCCCTTCAAGCCCTGCTTGATCATGGTTTGTGGTCGAATTACCATTGGAAAATTGGAAAATCGTGCATAAATGCATTTACATCCCCTTTGACTGCTGCCAGGTTGGCGGCATCTTCCGGCTGTTGTAAAGCCCGGTCGATAAAGTCAGCGACCATCGCCATGTCTTTGGCCCTGAGCCCACGGGTGGTGAGTGCAGGTGTTCCCAAGCGGATACCGGAAGTTACCATCGGGCTTTCAGTATCGAAAGGCACCATGTTCTTATTGGCAGTAATGTCTGCATGCACAAGGGCTTTTTCTGCCACTTTTCCTGTCAGACCCTTGTTTCTCAGGTCGAGCAACATCAAGTGATTATCTGTTCCGCCTGAAATTATCTGGTAATCTTTTTCTACCAAAGCTGCAGCAAGTGCCTGTGCATTGGCCACTACATTTTGGGTGTACTGGGTAAATTCAGGTCGCAGGGCTTCGCCAAATGCAATGGCCTTGGCTGCTATAATGTGCATCAATGGACCACCTTGGGTGCCTGGAAAAACTCCTGAGTCAAGGATTGACCCCATTTTGCGGAGCACGCCTTTGGCTGTGGTAATGCCGAGGGGATTGGGGCCATTTTCTCCAACCATGATAATACCGCCCCGGGTACCACGTAAAGTTTTGTGGGTAGTGGTGGTCACTACATCACAGTAGGGCATGGGGTTATTCAGCAACCCTTTGGCTATAAGGCCTGCAGGGTGTGAAATATCGGCCAACAACAAGGCACCTACTTCATTGGCCAGTTCCCGGAAAGCAGCATAATCCCAATCACGTGCATAGGCACTCGCGCCTACGATGATCATCTTGGGCTTCTCTTTGCGGGCAACATCCCTGGCCTGATCCATGTCGATCCGGCCAGTAGCTTTATTCACCCCATAAAAGGTAGGACGGTATAATTTTCCTGAAAAATTTACTGCGGAACCATGGGTAAGGTGACCTCCATGAGAGAGATCAAATCCCATAATGGTATCGCCGGGTTGAAGTAAAGCAAGCATCACGGCTGCGTTTGCCTGTGCACCGGAATGCGGCTGAACGTTTACCCAATCCGCACCAAAAAGGGCTTTGGCACGCTCCTGGGCAAGCACTTCTACTTCATCGACAAACTGGCAACCGCCATAGTAGCGAGCTCCGGGAAGCCCCTCGGCGTATTTGTTGGTCAGGCAACTTCCAGCGGCCTCCATCACCTCAGGACTCACAAAGTTTTCCGAAGCAATCAGCTCAATCCCTTCCCGTTGACGGGTATCCTCTTTCTGGATAATGGAAAAAACCGGGTCGCGCTCTGTAGATAAGTGTTGTTCCGAAAGAACTGATTTTGATAGTTCCGACATGGTGCCTGTTGCTTACTTAACAAAATTGGAAGGACAAATATACACATTCTACCCCAACCCTTGGAAGCGGGAAAGGTGTTTCGAAAACAGAAAAGGATATTTTTCAGGTCAGGAAAACCTCAGCTATGGTTTGATCCTCGTTTACCTCAAAAGCTACATGCTGATGAAGCGTGGTCGCCAACTCTTTTCCTACAAAATCAGCCGCAACGGGAATAATTCTGTGTCCCCTGTCAATAAGTATCGCAGACTGTATCTGCTCTGGTTCAGCCTGAAGGATGATTGCTACCACATTAGCCAGCGTTATCCCCGTGTACAACACATCGTCCACGATTACCACTACCCGCCCCCTCAACTCCTCCAGTTCGCCCTCTATTTCCATGCCAAGCAGCTTACTTTTGCTGCCTCTGTCAAGCCAAACCGGCATGAGGTCAACCTCCAGATTCGAAATCTGATTCAAATAACCGACTAGTTTTTCGGCCAAAAAACTTCCCCTTGCATCCACACCGACCAATACAATGCCGTTAGCACCATAGTTATGCTCATATACCTGAAAAGCCATTCGCTTCAGGATGGTTTCGACTCCGGCGGAGTCCAGTATGCGCAGGCGGTCAGGCAGCATATTTCCTTTGTTTAGGGCAATTTCGTGATTCAGACCCGATTTTTCCAATCTCTTTTCTCAGGGGAGGTGCAAAAAAAAGAGGGGCCTAAGCCCCTCTCCTCAGAAAATTATTTCCGATTAATCCACATAGGCCCTGCGAGACGAGTCTTCGTCTGCACTTGCGAGCCTGCGGTTGGCTTCTTCCTGGTCGCCTACCACAATGTCCTGATAGTTGCGGATACCTGTACCTGCAGGAACCAGGTGTCCAACAATTACGTTTTCTTTCAAGCCATTGAGTTCGTCGGTCTTGGCATTGATAGCAGCCTCCGAGAGCACTTTCGTTGTTTCCTGGAACGAAGCAGCTGACAACCACGACTTGGTACCGAGCGATGCACGGGTAATACCCATCAACACCGGCTGGCAAACGGCTGGCCTTGCGAGGCGTGCCTTAACCAATTCCATGTCGTTGCGGCGAAGGAGGGAGTTCTCATCACGCAACTTGCGTTGCGCAACAATCTGACCCGGCTTCAGCGTTTTGGATTCACCCGCATCTTCTATGTAGTATTTGTCGAAGATCCAGTCATTTTCTTCCTGGAAGTCCAGGCGGATAACCACTTCTTTTTCAAGGAAAATAGTATCACCGGCATCCACAATCTCGACTTTTTGCATCATCTGGCGAACGATCACCTCGATGTGTTTGTCGTTAATGGGCACCCCTTGCATCCGGTAAACTTCCTGGATTTCGTTCACGATATACGACTGTACCGCACTTGGTCCTTTGATAGCGAGGATATCCCTTGGAGCTACAGCACCATCGGATAGCATTTCACCAGCCATTACGTAGTCGCCATCGTGTACGAGGATATGCTTGTTCAGCGATACGAGGTATTTGCGTTCGTCGGTTCCATCAATGGAACGTACTATAACCTCACGGTTACCACGCTTGATTCCGGCCAGCTTTACCACGCCTTCAATAGCGGTAACAACAGCAGGGTTTGAAGGGTTACGTGCTTCGAACAACTCGGTCACACGTGGAAGACCACCTGTGATATCGGCTGTACCACCTGCTGAACGGGGAATCTTAACCATGATCTGGCCAGGAATAACCGCTTCGCCGTGCTCAGCAATCAAGTGAGCCCCTACGGGCAGGTTGTAGTTACGCAACTCTTCTCCCTTGTTGTTCAACACTACAATGGTAGGGTTGACCGTTTTGTCGCGGGAGTCGATAATCACTTTCTCTTTGTGGCCGGTCTGTTCGTCCATGTCCTCGAGGTAGGTGATACCTTCTTTTACATCCACCAGCGATACCTTTCCTTCAAATTCGGAAATGATCACGGAGTTGTATGGGTCCCAACGGCAGAGGGTCGTATTCTTGGGGATTGCTTCACCGTTTTCGACTAGCAGGGTAGCACCGTAAGGCAGTTTGTTAGAGAAGAGTACACGACCCTTATCGTCAACAACTTTAATCTTACCTGTACGGCTTACTACGATTCGTTTGGAGACTACATCATCCTCTTCATCGTCCATGGCTTTCATGTCCACGTAGCGAACGTTTTCAAATTCGACCTTACCGGGGAAGCGGGCGATCAGTTCGTTAGCATTGGCAATACGCTGTGCAGTACCACCCACGTGGAAAGTACGAAGGGTAAGCTGGGTACCCGGTTCACCGATTGACTGGGCAGCAATAACCCCTACGGCTTCACCACTCTGTACTAACTTACCGGTAGCCAGGTTACGTCCGTAGCATTTGGCACAAACACCACTAGTTGATTCGCAGGTGAGCACCGAGCGAATTTCGATTTCTTCCAGTGCAGTTTTGCTGATTGCCAGGGCAAATGGCTCCGTAATTTCTTCACCAGCCCCTACAATGAGCTCATCAGTCAATGGATCGATGATTTCGTCGATGGAAACTCGGCCCAATACACGCTCGCTGAGAGATTCGATAACTTCCTCGTTCTCTTTCAGGGCCGTTACCTTGATGCCACGGAGGGTACCGCAGTCTTCTTCGGTAATGATCATGTCCTGGGCAACATCCACAAGGCGACGGGTCAGGTAACCAGCATCCGCAGTTTTAAGCGCGGTATCAGCCAGACCTTTACGTGCACCGTGGGTAGAGATGAAGTACTCCAGCACCGAAAGACCTTCTTTGAAGTTAGCCAAAATCGGGTTTTCGATGATTTCACCGGCAGAGCCCTTGAGGGTTTTCTGTGGTTTGGCCATCAATCCCCGCATACCGCCCAGCTGACGAATCTGTTCCTTAGAACCACGGGCACCGGAGCCCATCATCATGTAGATGTTGTTGAACCCGTCCTTGTCTGTCCTCAATTGCTTGAGCAAGGTATCGGTGAGCATGGAGTTTGTATAGGTCCAGATGTCAATAACCTGGTTGTAGCGCTCGTTTTCAGTAATCAAACCCAGGTTATAGGTTGCGAGTACTTCCTCGATCTTGGCTTCTGCCTCAGCAATCAGCTCTCCTTTGTTTGAAGGCACAATCACCTCAGCCAACGAGAAAGACAAACCACCTTTGAAAGCTTCCTGGAAACCAAGCGACTTGAGGTCGTCAAGGAATTTCACTGTGCTCACCAAGCCTGTCTTGGTAAAGATGTCAGAAATAACTGTCCTCATCGTCTTTTTGGTGAGGAGGATGTTAATGTACCCTGCACCCTTCGGTACGATCTTGTTAAAGATTACACGCCCTACAGTTGTATCGATGATCTCCGTTGCCGGACGACCATATTCGTTCATTACCTGCAAGTTGGTCTTAGGGTCAAGCTTGGCTACGCGGATACGAATCCGGGCATGCTTGGCTACCACCCCTTCATTCAAGGCGATTTCAACTTCTTCAGCCGAACCGAAAAGAATCCCTTCTCCTTTTTGTTTAGGACGCTCTTTTGTGAGGTAATAAACCCCCAACACCATGTCCTGGGTAGGAAGGGTGATAGGCATACCACTGGCAGGGTGCAGGATGTTGTGGCTTGAAAGCATCAACACCATGGCTTCGAGGCAGGCTTCATTGCTCAAAGGCACGTGTACAGCCATCTGGTCACCGTCGAAGTCGGCGTTGAAACCGGTACATACAAGGGGGTGTAGCTGAATGGCTTTACCTTCAACCAGTTTTGGCATAAAGGCCTGAATACCCAAGCGGTGAAGCGTTGGGGCGCGGTTCAGCATCACGGGATGCCCTTTGAGGATATTTTCGAGGATATCCCAGATAACAGGGTCGCGGCGGTCAACGAGTTTTTTGGCGCTTTTAACCGTCTTTACAATACCGCGCTCAATGAGCTTGCGAATAATAAATGGCTTGAAAAGCTCTGCAGCCATCGACTTTGGCAGTCCACACTCGTGCAGTTTCAGGGTAGGTCCTACCACAATTACTGAACGGCCGGAGTAGTCCACCCTTTTACCGAGAAGGTTTTGACGGAAACGGCCTTGCTTTCCTTTCAGCATGTCTGAAAGTGATTTCAGGGCACGATTTGAATCAGAACGAACGGCGTTTACTTTGCGGGTGTTGTCAAAAAGGCTATCAACCGCTTCCTGAAGCATCCGCTTTTCGTTGCGGAGAATCACCTCAGGAGCTTTGATTTCGATCAAACGCTTGAGACGGTTGTTGCGGATAATCACCCGGCGGTACAAATCGTTCAAGTCGGAAGTAGCAAAACGGCCCCCTTCGAGCGGCACCAATGGGCGCAGTTCAGGAGGAATAACCGGCACGATGCGGATGACCATCCACTCGGGCTTGTTTTCAATCCGGCGATTAGCCGAACGGAATGCTTCTACTACTTTCAGGCGCTTGAGTGCGTCGTTTTTACGTTGTTGAGAAGTTTCGGTAGCAGCTTTCTGACGCAGGGAATAGGACATTTCGTCCAAGTCCATATTGGTCAACAAGGCTTCCAGGGCTTCTGCCCCCATTTTAGCCACGAACTTGCTGGGGTCTTCGTCAGGCAACATCTGGTTTTCCTTTGGCAAGGTTTCCATGATGTTGAGGTATTCCTCCTCCGTCAGAAAGTCCATGCGCTGATGGCCTTCATTTTCCATCACGCCCGGATTAATCACTACGTAACGTTCGTAGTAAATAACCTGGTCGAGTTTTTTAGAAGTAAGCCCGAGCAGATAGCCAATTTTACTTGGCAGTGTCCGGAAATACCAGATATGCGCTACGGGAACCACAAGCTGAATGTGGCCCATGCGCTCCCTCCTCACTTTCTTCTCCGTTACTTCTACCCCACAACGGTCACAGATAATACCTTTGTAGCGAATACGCTTGTATTTACCACAATGGCATTCATAGTCTTTCACCAGACCGAAAATACGCTCGCAGAACAGGCCGTCTTTTTCGGGCTTGTAGGTACGGTAGTTGATGGTTTCCGGCTTCAGCACTTCACCGTGCGAGCGACCAAGGATAGCTTCTGGAGAAGCAAGGCTAACGGTGATCCTTTCGAATTCACTGTTGATTTTGACGTTTTTAGGGATTGGCATCCTATTCCTCCGATGTTTTCGCTAATAGAAGCAATACAGTCAACATATCAGGCCTTCGAGAGAAGGCAAAACCTCTCCCAGAAAAGGGAGAGGATAAGGGTTACTCCATGGTTACTTCAAGTGCCAGGCCACGCAATTCGTGGATCAACACATTGAAGGATTCAGGAATGCTCGGGATAGGCAGTACGTCACCTTTTACGATTGCTTCGTAAACTTTGGCACGGCCTACTACGTCGTCAGACTTTACTGTCAGCATTTCACGCAGGATGTGTGCAGCACCGAAAGCTTCGAGTGCCCATACTTCCATTTCCCCAAAACGCTGTCCACCGAACTGGGCCTTACCACCAAGTGGCTGCTGGGTAATGAGCGAGTACGGTCCGATGGAACGGGCGTGCATCTTGTCATCAACCAGGTGGCTCAGTTTCAGCATGTAAATAATACCTACCGTGGTGGCTTCAGAGAACAACTCCCCTGACTGACCATTACGTAAGCGGGTTACACCATACTTTGGCAGCCCCGCTTTTTCCAGGTATCCGTTTACATCTTCAACGGTAGCACCATCGAAAATTGGGGTTGCAAACTTCATTCCCAGGCGTTTTCCGGCCCATCCGAGGATGGTCTCGTACACCTGTCCGAGGTTCATACGTGAAGGCACACCCAGCGGGTTAAGCACAACGTCAACCGGAGTTCCGTCTTCCAGAAATGGCATGTCCTCAATCGGAACGATGCGGCTTACCACCCCTTTGTTACCGTGACGACCAGCCATCTTGTCACCAACCTTAAGCTTACGTTTTTTGGAAACATAAACCTTGGCCAGCTTCAGGATACCCGAAGGTAGTTCATCACCTACACGGATCTGGTATTCTTCCCTGCGGAACTTTCCTTCAATTCCATCAAAACCACGTTTGTAGTTCACAAACAGGCGCTCTATGGAACGGTTAAGCTCTGCGTTGTCCGTCCACTCATTCGGCATCAGGTCGAGGTAATTCAGAGCCTGAAGTGATTTTTCGGTGAATTTCTTCCCGGAAGGAATCACCTCCTCATTGAATTTATTCTTAACCCCAGCTGATTTCTCATCAACTATAAGGGTGAGCAGCTTTGAGGTCATCATCCGTTTCAGATCGTCGAGGTCACGATGGTAGTTTTCCTCCATCGTCTCCAGACGCTTCTTGTCCCGGGCTTTAACCCTGGCTTCTTTCCTTTCTTTGGAGAAAAGCATTTTATCAATAACTACCCCTTGTATGGAAGGTGGTACCCGAAGCGATGCATCTTTTACATCACCTGCTTTGTCACCAAAGATGGCGCGAAGCAGCTTTTCTTCCGGAGTTGGATCAGACTCTCCTTTAGGAGTAATCTTGCCAATCAGGATATCGCCGGGGTTAACGTCTGCACCTACGCGAATCAAACCAAACTCGTCCAGGTTGCGAATTGCATCCTCACTTACGTTTGGAATTTCACGGGTCAACTCTTCCTCTCCACGCTTGGTGTCCCGCACCTGGAGTTCAAACTCTTCGATGTGGATACTGGTGTAAACATCTTCGGCAACAACGCGCTCAGAGATTACGATGGCATCCTCAAAGTTATAGCCCTGCCATGGCATGAAGGCTACCTGAAGGTTTTTACCCAATGCCAACTCACCACCTTCGGTTGAATAACCTTCGGCAATGATAGTATTCTTATCTACCCGCTGACCCAAACGAACGGCCGGGCGCAGGTTGATACAGGTATTCTGGTTGGTACGGCGGAACTTAGGAATGTCATAAGTTTTCTCCGAAGAGTCGAAACTAATGAGCTCATCAATATCTTCCCTGTCGTATTTGATAACAACTTTGCTACCATCAACAAAGGTCACCACCCCATCACCTTCCGCTAACATAAGCGAACGGCTGTCGCGGGCTACTTTGCCTTCGATACCGGTTCCTACGATTGGCGCTTCAGGCTTAAGCAGGGGTACAGCTTGACGTTGCATGTTCGAACCCATCAAGGCACGGTTTGCATCGTCATTCTCCAGGAAAGGAATCAACGAAGCCGCTACACTCACGATTTGGTTCGGGGCCACGTCCATGTACTTCACATCTGATGGCTCCACAACCGGAAAGTCTCCCATCAACCGGGACTTCACTTTGGGGTTCAGGAAGTTGCGTTCTTCAGTAAGTGGTGCATTCGACTGGGCGATGATAACATCGTCCTCTTCTTCTGCACTGAGGTACACCGCATTTTGGGCAACTACGCCGTCAGTAACCTTACGATAAGGAGTTTCGATGAAACCCATATCGTTGATTTTGGCATAGGTACACAGAGAGGAGATCAGACCAATGTTAGGCCCTTCCGGAGTCTCGATCGGGCAAAGACGTCCGTAGTGAGTATAGTGTACGTCACGAACTTCGAAACCTGCACGCTCACGTGACAGCCCCCCTGGTCCGAGGGCAGAAACCCTGCGTTTGTGGGTCAGTTCAGCCAGCGGATTGGTTTGATCCAAAAACTGGCTAAGCTGGTTGGTTCCGAAGAAGGAGTTAATAACCGATGAAAGGGTACGGGCATTGATCAGGTCCGCAGGGGTAAATACCTCGTTGTCCCTGATGTTCATCCGCTCACGAATGGTACGGGCCATACGGGCCAGACCAACGCTAAACTGGGCATACAATTGCTCCCCAACGGTACGCACGCGTCGGTTGCTTAGGTGGTCAATGTCATCCACGTGCGCCTTGCTGTTCTGAAGTTCAACAAGGTATTCCACGATTTTGATGATATCCTGCTTGGTAAGAACCAGGCTCTTCTCATCAAAAGTGGCATGAAGTTTCTTATTCAGACGATAGCGGCCTACTTCCCCAAGGTCGTAGCGCTTGTCACTAAAGAAGAGTTTATCAATTACCCCACGAGCAGTTTCTTCATCTGGCGGTTCAGAGTTACGAAGCTGGCGATAGATCATTTCCACGGCCTCCGTTTGGGAGTTGGAATTATCTTTCTGGAGGGTATTGTAGATAATCGAATACTCACCGGCGTTGGCAGTTTCTACTACAAGGATCATCGACTGAACCCCTGATTCGAAAATTTGCTCGATGTCGGAAGCATCAATGATATGATCACGTTCGAAGAGCACTTCGTTACGGGTGATAGATACCACTTCACCGGTATCTTCATCCACGAAGTCTTCAGTCCATGTCCGAAGGATACGCGCAGCGAGCTTACGGCCAATGGAATCCTTAAGGGTTTTTTTGTTAACCTTTACTTCTTCAGCGAGGCCGAAGATTTCGAGGATATCTTTATCGGTTGAGTAGCCGATAGCCCTGAGGAGCGTGGTTACGGGAAATTTCTTCTTACGGTCGATGTATGCATACATCACGTTATTTACGTCCGTAGAGAATTCAATCCAGGAACCTTTAAATGGAATAATCCGCGCAGAATAGAGTTTGGTTCCATTCGCGTGGTAAGATTGACCAAAGAACACACCTGGAGAGCGGTGAAGCTGGCTTACCACTACCCTTTCAGCACCATTAATAATAAAGGTGCCGTCCTCGGTCATATAAGGGATGTTGCCGAGATACACCTCTTGGGTGACCGGCTCGAAATCTTCATTTTCGGGATCCGTACAATACAAAAAGAGTTTTGCCTTCAGGTTTACCGAATAGGTTAAGCCTCTGGCTTTACACTCGGGGATTGCGTACCTGGGCGGATCTATATAGTAATCAAGGAATTCGAGCACGAAGTTTTCACGTGCGTCCGTAATAGGAAAATTCTCTTTAAATACTTTAAAGAGACCTTCATCTTTACGTTTGTCGGCAGATGTATCCACCTGCATAAATTCCTTGAAAGACCGCAATTGAACCTCGAGAAAATCCGGATAGTCAATTACTTTATTGATCCGGGAAAAACTACGACGTTGGGTCTCGGAGAGGGTTGCCAAATCTGTATGATTAAATGGTTAGCCAAGATGCTAAAAGCCCGGAAGATGCCAAAACCCGGCCATTGGCCAGGAAATAGGAGGATAGACCTGAGAAATCAGGCCTATCCTAGGTTCAAACGTTAAACTGGGTTCAAGGTTTCGGTTATTTAACCTCTACGTCGGCTCCAGCTTCAACAAGCTGAGCCTTGATTTGCTCAGCTTCTTCCTTAGAAATCTTTTCCTTGATAGCCTTAGGAGCTTCGTCCACGAGGGTTTTAGCTTCTTTGAGGCCTAAGCCGGTGATTTCTTTCACGATTTTAACTACGTTGAGTTTTGCGCCACCTGGGTGTTTCAGGATAACGTCGAACTCAGACTGAGCAGCCGGAGCGGCAGCTTCACCACCGCCAGCAGGAGCAGCAACAGCAACAGCTGCAGCAGCTGCAGGCTTGATGCCGTACTCGGTCTCCATGATTTGGGCCAGTTCGTTAACTTCTTTAACGGTGAGGCTTACCAGCTGTTCGGCAAAAGCTTTGAGATCTGCCATGATTGTAAGTTTAAAAGAGAGTCTTGGGGAATTCTGGAAATAAATTCAAAAAAGATTGTCAAAAGTCCTGAGAGAATCAGCCTTCGCGTTCTTCAAGCGTTTTGAGAAGTCCTGCAAGTGTTTGACCACCAGACTGGAGGCCGGAAAGCACGTTGCGGATCGGGCTCTGGAGCAATCCAATAATTTCGCCAATGAGTTGATCTTTGGACTTTAGTTCCGTCAAGGCTTTCAATTGGCTGTCGCCGGTGAAAACCGAGGCTTCAATATAAGCCGCTTTTAAGAGGGGCTTATCACTGGTTTTACGGAAATTAAGTAGGATCTTGGCTGGAAGGCTCGCATTATCCACAGGAGCAAACAGTACAGAAGACTGCTGCTTAAGCGCTGGATAGATTTCGGTGAAATCACCCTCAACTTGCTCAAGTGCTTTTTCAATGAGGGTGTTTTTAATCACCTGCATTTTCACATTAGACTCGAAGCATTTTCTCCTGAGAGCGCTCACTTGTTCTACAGTCATGCCACCGGCATCGGCAACATAAAAGTTGGGGTTCTCCTTGAAGGATTCAACCAATTCCGCGACTAGTTCAAGTTTTTGTTCTTTGGTCATGGTGAATTAGTTAAGTCCCTGAACTGAAGATTTCTCCAATTTGATACCAGGCCCCATGGTAGAAGCCAGGAATATTGACTTGAAATAAATGCCTTTCGAAGCCTGAGGCTTGAGTTTAAACAGCGTTTGAAGCATTTCGGTGGCATTATCCACCAGTTGTTCTCTGCTGAAAGACACTTTTCCAATGGCTGCGTGAATGATACCGGTTTTATCCACTTTAAAGTCGATTTTACCAGCTTTCACTTCACGCACTGCTGTTGCAACATCGGCGGTAACAGTACCGCTTTTGGGGTTAGGCATAAGGCCACGAGGACCCAATACCCGACCGAGCTTACCAACCTTGCCCATTACATCGGGTGAACAGATGATCACATCGATGTCGGTCCAACCACCAGAGATCTTTTCGATATAATCGTCCAGACCAACATGATCAGCTCCGGCTTCTTTAGCCGCAGCTTCTTTGTCAGGGGTGGTTAGAACCAGTACTCGTACCGTTTTACCTGTACCGTGAGGCAAGGCAGCGGTACCACGCACCATTTGGTTCGCCTGACGGGGGTCAACCCCGAGGCGTACGTGCAGTTCCACGGATTCGTCGAACTTTGCAAAGGTGAGCTGTTTGAGCAGCTGGCAGGCTTCGCTCAGTTCATAGGCTTTGGTATTATCAAAGCCAGCTTGAACCTGCTTTTGGTTTTTACTTTTCCTTGGCATGAGTTACAGCTTTTACTGGCCCCAGGGAGGGGTTCCTTCTACAGTTATGCCCATGCTCCGGGCTGTGCCGGCGACCATTTTCATGGCCGATTCTACCGTAAAGGCATTAAGGTCAGGCATCTTCGTCTCTGCAATAGTCCGAACATCTTCCCACGTTACCTTGCCCACTTTGTTCCTGTTGGGTTCCGGAGAACCTGATTTCAGGTTAGCCACAGCCATCAATAATGCTGCAGCGGGAGGGGTTTTGATAACGAAGTCAAAGCTCTTATCAGAGTACACGGTGAGCAACACCGGAAGAACCTGGCCCATTTTATCCTGGGTCTGAGCGTTAAAACGCTTACAGAACTCCATGATATTCACACCTTTCGAGCCAAGAGCAGGACCAATTGGAGGCGCCGGATTGGCTTGTCCGCCTTTTACCTGGAGCTTCACATAGGTCTCAATCTGCTTCGCCATTCGCGTTGAAATTGAAGTTAAAAATGACTTTTCTCGCCGTGGGAAGCGGGGTAAACCAATGGAGAAGTTTGGTTTACTTCACGAGGTCCAGTCAAAAAGTTAAAATTCTCGCTCCACTTGGAGGAATCCTAATTCGATGGGGGTGTTGCGGCCGAAAATCTTGACCACCACTTTCAATTTTTTCTTCTCTTCGTAAACTTCGTCTACTACGCCACTGAAGCCATTGAAAGGGCCAGCCATTACTTTTACGGATTCGCCTTTGATAAAAGGGTCTTCAGGCATCTCACCACGCTCATTCGCTTCGTCAACCTTACCGAGGATTTTATTTACCTCAGACTGACGGAGCGGCACAGGAGACTGACCCCGTTCTTCGCCCAAAAATCCAATGATATCCGGAACATCTTTGATTGCTGGAATTAACTCAGCAGACATTTCGCACTCAATAAGGATATATCCGGGCAAAAAACTCCTTTCGCGCAATTTCTTTTTGCCATTGCGCATCTCAAATACCTTTTCAGTAGGGATAAGCACCTGGCTAATCTGTGTTTGCAGACGCAGGCGCTGAATCTCACTTTCAAGGTATTGCTTTACCTTCTTTTCCTTTCCGCTTATGGCGCGGATGACGTACCATTCATGGGCCATCTATTCCCTCCTTTGTGCGGTTTAGCCGATTAGGCTGTATAAATTTTCCATCACGAAGCTGAAAACAAAGTCCATAGCAAAAATTGCTATGGCAATGATCAGCGAAGCAACCAGTACCGTTACAGTACTGCTTTGCAAGTCTTCCAGGGAGGGCCACTGCACTTTATAGAGCAGTTCATCCCAGTATTCTTTAAATAATGTCTTCAGCTTTTCCATGTATGCCCTCTTTCTTGCACGGGCGGCAGGACTCGAACCTGCAGCCTACGGTTTTGGAGACCGCCACTCTACCAATTGAGCTACGCCCGTATCCAAAAAAAATCCTGTTTAAACACTTAATCGGACCCTCTTTTCAGGAAAGAAAAGAGAGGTCCGATGAAGCATCAGGTGTTATTACTCAATCACTTCGGCTACACGACCGGCACCAATGGTACGTCCACCTTCACGGATAGCGAAGCGAAGACCTTTTTCCATAGCTACAGGGTAGATGAGCTCTACGGTGATAGAAACGTTGTCACCAGGCATAACCATTTCCACGTTCTCACCCAGCTCAATTACGCCGGTTACGTCGGTGGTACGGAAATAGAACTGAGGACGGTAGTTTTTGAAGAATGGAGTGTGGCGACCACCTTCTTCTTTGCTGAGTACGTAAATTTCAGCTGTGAATTTGGTGTGAGGCTTAACAGTACCAGGCTTAATGATTACCATTCCGCGCTTGATACTTTCTTTTTCGATACCACGGAGGAGGAGACCTACGTTGTCACCTGCTTCACCACGATCAAGGATTTTGCGAAACATTTCCACACCAGTTACGGTAGAGGTCATTTTTTCAGCACCCAGACCAATGATTTCTACAGAGTCACCTGAGTTGATGATACCACGCTCAATACGACCGGTAGCAACAGTACCACGACCAGTGATAGAGAATACGTCTTCCACAGGCATGAGGAAAGGCTTATCAGTTTCACGTACAGGCGTAGGGATGTAATCATCTACAGATTTCATCAGGTTGAGGATCTCAGCTTCCCACTGTGGGTCGCCATTAAGACCACCCAGAGCAGAACCCTGAATAATCGGAGTATCATCACCTGGAAAGTCATAGGAGCTAAGCAGCTCACGGATTTCAAGCTCAACGAGTTCGAGGAGCTCGGGATCATCCACGAGGTCAACTTTGTTCATGAAAACTACAACGTAAGGCACACCTACTTGACGAGCGAGCAGGATGTGCTCACGGGTCTGAGGCATTGGTCCGTCAGTAGCAGCTACTACCAGGATAGCACCATCCATCTGGGCAGCACCGGTAATCATGTTTTTTACGTAGTCGGCGTGGCCGGGGCAATCTACGTGTGCGTAATGACGAGCAGTTGTCTCGTACTCTACGTGTGAAGTATTGATGGTAATACCCCTTTCTTTTTCTTCGGGGGCATTGTCAATGGAATCAAACGAACGAACCTTGGCACCGCCCGCTTTGGCCAATACCGTAGTAATGGCGGCAGTAAGGGTGGTTTTACCGTGGTCAACGTGTCCGATTGTTCCAATGTTCACGTGCGGTTTATTCCGCAGAAAATTCTCCTTTGCCATTGTTGCAAGCGTTGCTTCTGGTTGAATGCGAGGTAAAAGAAACAAAAAAAATAGGAGCCGGTGGCCGGACTCGAACCGGCGACCCCCACCTTACCATGGTGGTGCTCTACCAACTGAGCTACACTGGCTTTCAAGAGCGGGAGACGAGGTTCGAACTCGCGACATTTAGCTTGGAAGGCTAATGCTCTACCAACTGAGCTACTCCCGCCTAAAAGGCTGTTTAAAAGAACAATTTCCAGTGGGGAGAGCAGGATTCGAACCTGCGAAGTCGTAAGACAACAGATTTACAGTCTGTCCCATTTGGCCGCTCTGGAATCTCCCCAATCTTATTTTAAGAGCCGGTGGACGGGCTCGAACCGCCGACCTGCAGAGTACAAATCAGCTGCTCTACCAGCTGAGCTACACCGGCTTTTTTTTCAAAAGTTCGGCAAAATTAGGAAAGTAATGATCACAAACCAACACTTTGTCTAAATAATTGCCCAACCAAGCCAGTTTTTTATTTGCTCTTCAATTCCTTGATACGACCTTGCTTGCCGATCTTATCACGGAGATAGAAAAGACGTGCGCGACGAACTTTACCACGACGCAACACTTCAATTTTTTCCAATGTTGGTGAGTGAAGCGGGAAAATCCGCTCTACACCTACCCCATTGGATATTTTCCTTACGGTAAAGGTAGCACTTGTGCCAGCCCCTTTGCGTTGAATACAAACACCTTTGAATTGCTGGATCCTTTCTTTGTCTCCTTCAACAATTCTCACGTTTACCGTGATGGTGTCTCCTGCCTTGAAGGCCGGTATTTCGGTATTGAGGTGTTCGGCCTCAATTAGGTTTATTAGCTCTTGCATACCCATTTTCTTTGACGGACTGCAAAATTAGATCATTTGATCCACACCAGCAAAAAATATTCAAGAATTAATTGCTACTCCTGGAGTAAATCTGGTCTTCTGGCCTGTGTTTTTTCAAATGACTGGTTTTCCCGCCAGTTTTCGATGTTTTTGGCGTGGCCTGAGAGCAATACTTCGGGCACTTTCATGCCTTCAAACTCCGCCGGGCGGGTATAAATGGGGGCTTCGAGCAGGTTGTCCTGAAATGAATCAGTGAGTGCGGAGGTTTCATCACCCAGAACCCCGGGCAAAAGCCGGCCAAGTGCATCGGTTAGTACGAGGGCAGGAAGCTCTCCTCCGGAAAGTACGTAATCGCCAATGGAAACTTCCATGGTCACAAAAAGATCGCGTACGCGCTGATCTACCCCCTTATAATGCCCTGCAATGAGCAACAGGTTTTGGTGCAAGGAAAGCTTGTTTGCGGTCTTCTGGTTGAATGTCTGCCCGTCAGGCGTGAGGAAGATGATTTCGTCGTAGGCCCTTTCCTGCTGAAGGCCCCTAATACATGCTGCCAGCGGTTCGACCATGAGCACCATACCCGCACCGCCACCAAAGGGGTAGTCGTCTATTTGCCCGTGCTTGTTCACGGCAAAATCCCGTAGGTTGTGTACCACTACTTCAAGCAGGCCGCCGTCCTGGGCTCTTTTCAGGATGCTGTGCGACAAAGGACTTGAAAGAAGTTCAGGTACACAGGAAATGATGTCGATTCGCATGGGAGGTCAATCGATAAGGATAAGACCTGCAAATTTACGCACCAATTCCTTCCTCTACCGACTCTTCCGGACGCAGAATTTTCACGGTTCGTTTCAGGCTTTCCTCCAAAGAAATAAACGTTTCTGTGCGCTGTATACCATGAATGGGCTGTACTTTATCATTAAGTACAGACCTCAGCTCCTGGGTATTGTGGCATATGATTTTCACAAAAATACTGTACTGGCCGGTGGTATAGTGAATTTCGGTGATCTCCGGAATCTCAATGAGGTGCTTTACGATGTCGTTGTAAAGGGAACCTTTTTCCAAAAACATACCGACGAAAGCACAGATATCGAAGCCAAGCAGGCTGGGATCCACATCGAGGTGTGCCCCTTTAACGACGCCCAGGCTAACCAGTTTCTTCATCCTGACGTGTACGGTACCCCCCGAAACATTCAGCTGTTTTGCAATTTCGGTGTAGGGCATCTGAGCATCCTGCGTGAGCATGGAAAGAATTTGCAGGTCCAGATTATCAATTTCCAAATGTGTTGCCATTTTGCGCGCGTGATTTTTTGGTTTTTCTAAAGTTCAGCCTTTATTTTTACCATTGTATCAAAATTAAAATATTTTTTTTGAAAAATTTTGAATATTCAACTCCTCTCTTTAGCTTTGTCATAACGGTTGAAGGAAACAAGGCCGCTAAATATTGTAGGGTGATGAAATTGGCAGCCATGCCCTCTGGTCTCGGGGGTGAGGATGCGGGCAAAAATCCAGACTTGTCTGGACTAACCCCCTCGTGAAGGTTCGAGTCCTTCCCCTACAGCAAAAACGCCTGGAAGTCTATGATTTTCAGGCGTTTATTTTTTGCCGTTAGTTGATTGCATGAAAGCGTCCCTCCGAAAAGGGACGCTATTTTTTTAGATAGGATCGTGGTCGCTTTGTGGTGCATGACCTGAATTGCTGGTACTTCCTCCATGATTTACTTTTGGGGGTGGTGGGGTAGCTACATTCACTGAACCACCTCCGCCAGCATTTCCGCTACCGCTGGCAGCACTGATCCGCTTTCTCAGGAGTTGATTTTCAGCTTCCATCGCCTTAATCTTTTGGTCAAACTCTGCTGAACGTTGGTCGAGCACACTTTTTTCTACTTCGTTTCTCTTCACAAGCTTCTTCTCTGCCTGATTTTTATTCCGCTGCTCGAGGGCTTCCTGGAACTCATCATTCGCCCTCCAGGACTCCTGCTTGTTGTTCATAAAATCAACCCGGAACTTGAACAGCATGGCCGGTAATTCGAGTATCGCTTTGAGGATATTGAGCGGAACCTTGGCTGCTGCTAAGGCAGAGCTCGGCTTGTTGAAATTTATTCGTAACGGGTAACCCGTCTCCGAAAACTCTGCCGAAAAGGTGTTTTCTACCCATGGAGCTACCGGAATTTCTACAAAATGTACGACCGAAGGGTGTGGAAGGCTCACGAGATACGACTGCAAGGACTCCAATGGCCTGTCTGCTCCTTTGGTGGCAGCTAATCCCCATTTGGTTAAGATCATTTCGTAAGTCGCAGTAGGCCTGCAGTAAAAGCCTACCCGGTTATCGTTACTGGTTGACTGAACAGGAGCAGGCTCTGCGCCAATTGGCTTCACTTCGAATGAGTAGTTGATACTGTCAAGCAAGCCACTGATTTCTGCCATGACAGCAGTATCGAAGGGATCGAAGTATTTTTCAAAAATCTGTACCTCAATGTCCCTTGACCTGAAACCAGTGGACGCTTCAGCAAGCTCCTTGGTGGCTTCGAGGATAGAGTTGATGATCTCAATGGTTTCGTCTTTTACCGTGGTATTGATCGACTTCAGAAACCCTTCCGGGCTGAATTCGATCGCGATATTATCTGAGGAATAGGGGTTCGACTGGTACTTAAAAAAATACCGGTGGGCCGGATCAGGAACAACTTTTACTTCGTCAGATACTTCGACCCTGTATTCGGGATTCATGTCATTTCCGCCACGAAAAACGGTCATGTGGATCAGCCCTTTGGGGAGGTAGTAATAATGTAAATTACTATCACCTGGGCGGGTGGTACTGGTAAGAAATTTAGTAGCCATAGGAGTGTGGGTGGTTTCTGGATTGATGAAATTAGGAAATCTTGGGGAATCTTGAGTATTCCTTTGCAGAAAGTCAAAATTTGCAGCCGATAAACCCCAAAATAAAAATGCCACCCGACCGGAAAAGGACGGGTGGCAGCAAAAAACAACGAACCTATTGTACCTGAAGCACTCCCCTCATCAGGGTGTAATGGCCGGGATAGGTACAAACAAAGGTGTACAAACCCGGCTTTGTTGGGGCGATGAAATAAATGCTTTCGGTAGTGCCCGGACCCACCAATTTGGTGTGGAAAAGGACATCTTTCAGGTTCGGCACATAGTTCATGGCCTCGCCTTTTAATCCGAGGTTAAGCGCCGCCTGGCCAACGGCGTCAGCGGTGCCTGGGTTCACAATCACCACGTTATGCGGCATGTCATCCACATTGCGGAAGGTCCATTTCACCTTGCTACCGGCTTTTACGGTAACGATGGTCTTGTCGTATTTCAATCCGGGTTGGGTACCAATCACAATGTTATGGTCGGGCTTTTCCCAATCAGCTGGCATGCGGGTAGTCCTTTTTCCCATAACAACGGGCTTCGGATCAGGTTTAGGTTCGGCTTTTGGAGCGACTGCGGGCTCTGTCTTAGGCATGTCCGACATGTTGTGGTCGTGGTGGGCCATGGGGTCAGGCTTCGGAGGCCGGGGAATATTGAGTTTGGCTCCATCCGGAATAGCGTTGAGGGTATAATAGGCTTTGTTGTGCAACAAAGGCAGGTTTCCGGCAGACTTTACCCCCTCAGCCTTCAATTCGTGGATATAGTGCTCGCGCAAACCGTCCACCAGCAGCCTTACCTTACGCTTATCGGGAGACACTACGGCCGCCCATACTTCGCAGGTAGTGTCGTTGATAACCGGGCTACCGTAAACCGGATGGTACTTGTACAAAAATCCTGTGATGCCATAGCTGGCAGGGTCAGCGGCTGTAGCTGAATCTACCGGGCTGGTAAATTCAATTTCGAATCCATCCGGTGTTGCCCTGATTGCCTGCATTTCGAAAGGGGTGCTTTTGGTCCACACTACTTGCTGTAAGCCATAATCAACTGGGCCCATCGATCCCCATCCCCGGTTTGATTGACCCACAAACAGGTTGCCATCACGGCCCCAGGCCATGCGTAGGATACCGCACTGAAAGCCTTCTCTGAACAGCATAGCTGCCCCCTGGTACTGGCCTTTTACTTCCTCCAGAAACACCCGCATCACTTTGCTTTGTCCCTGATCGGCAACCAGCACCTGTCCCTGAAATGGTCCAAAACGATCATCGCGGGGAATCTGCAAGATTTGTGAGGTAGAAATACCAAAGATTCCATGAGGAAGCCACACGGCGGGCGTCTTGACGGTGGGCAGGTCTTTTTCTACTTCAAATAAAATATTGGGCTTCTCTTCTTCCACATTTTCTGGCTTTATGGCCATACCGGGAGGTGAAAAACGAGGATCTACACGTGCATAGAGCTGTTCGGTAGTCAACTTTACCGGAGACTCCGGCCTGGTCGCCCAGCGCAATCCGGCGGGATGGCCCATAAAATCGCCTTTTTCTACCTGGGTAATGAAACCTGAACCCATCCAGTCACCTTGGTTGTCTCCATAAAAAAACTTGCCATCAACAAGGCCAATGCCGCAAGGGGAACGCATTCCTGTGGCCCATGGCTCCATTTTTCCATCGGGCGAGATGCGTAGGGCCCAGCCTCTCCAGGGCACCCGGCTCTCTCCCCGCCACCATTCCTGGTTGCCGAAAGCGACGTTGCCGGTGACAAACATATTGCCGTCGGGCATCACGATGGGGCCAAAGGAGTACTCGTGGTAATGCCCCGAAACTGGCCAAGTGTACACCGATTCGTAGGTATCTGCGCGGGAGTCGCCGTTGAGGTCGCGCAGGCGGGTAAGTTCCCCACGCTGGGCTACATAAAAAGCGCCGTCTTTGTAAGCAAGGCCCAAGGCTTCGTGCAGACCGGAAGCGAAGAGCTTGTACTTCGGCGGATTGCGGTCCACGCCATAGGGGTTTTCAATGAGATAAACATCACCCCGGCGGGTACTTACGGCCAGGTTGCCATCGGGCAGGGTAACCATTCCGCCGATTTCGAGCACAATGCCCTCCGGAACGGGAATGGTGATGATTTTGTAGTAATTGTCTTCGGTGGGCAGAAGCGCTTTGTCTTGCCCGAAACCAGCCCATGGGGCCAGGAGTAAACCGGCAATCAGCCAGCAGGTATAGATAAATTTCATGGTTTTAGCTGCTAAATGGTTACCAAAGGATGGAGTAGGAAAAGGAACCCGAACCGCTTACCGGCCAGCTCAAAGTCTGGCTGGATCCTGCATCAAGCCCGGCCTTTATTTTTTTGGTTTCAGGCACTTGCACATAGTACTCGTGGTCGCCAACCATGTAGCAGCCCATGGCAATGCGGGAAATTTTAGCCCCTTGAGCCAACACAAGTTTTGCATCTGAGGGGCCATTTGACCAGGTTACGTTACGATCCAGGCCTTTGCCTCCGACTTGAGACTTTGGACGTTCGTGAACTTCCATTTGCTGAATACGGTAGTGAAAATCGGGGAAACCCGCATCATCGAGGGCATAACCATAGAAATGGTAATCGTTTACCGAATCTTTCAGCATGGAAGAGTTTCCTTGCATGAAAGCCGCTTTGTCAGGGAATGTCATCCGCACACCCAGAGGCAATGCACTGCCATCGCCCCGGTCGTGCCACATAGGCGTAGCATCCATGAAGTCGCCGCGCCACATCATGACCAGGGCGCCGTTGTCGAGGTCCATGGTATAATTTAATCCAGCGGCATCACCTACGTTAGCGGCGTGCACGATACGGTGCTTTTCCGGGCCCGGATAATCGATGAAGCAGCGCAGGATATAGGGCGTTGTTTGGGCATGAACCAAAATCGGGGCTACGGGCACGTCGAGTGTAAGTGAACCAGGACCATGAATTTGCTGCATCCGAAAACCCGGACCTTCGATAAATAAGCCCAACCCAGGACTATACCACGACTCTCCTTTTTGGTAGCGAATTTCGAGGGAATGCTCTCCGGCCAATAAGTTGAGGGTGCCTTCTCCGCCCCACCCACGATAAGGGAAAATGGATTTTCCATCAACCAATGCCTCTACGCCTCCGCGACAAGGAACCACAAAGTGGTAAGAGCCTGCGGCCTGAACCTTCATGGTTGCTTTCAATTTCATTGCAAAAAAATCGGGGGAACGGCTTACTTCCCACGTGAGCGCTGGTGTGGAGCCCGAGTCCTGTGCCTTGAGGGTGCTCCAGTCAGGCGCATCAGATTTGGCCCACTCGCTCCATTCGTATGTCCAGCTACCAACAGTGGGGGGCATTTGATCAAAAGACTGAATCTGAATATTGCGAAAAGCAACTGCACCGTGGTCTCCCTGTATCAGGACAGGTCCGGTAGCTTTGTCTTCGGCAAACATCGCCCCACGGGTAGGGCCGGTGAGCGCCACTTCGGTAACCACTTCAATGCCATTGAGGGTTACACTAATGACCCTGGCCTGCTCGATTTTTTTTCCCTGACCATCAAAGCGTGCGGCCTGGAAGGAGATGTGCATATGCTGCCAAAGGCCGGGAGCCTTGCAGGCGTTGTAGTAGGGCGCGGTACCTTCGAAGCCTTCATTGCCTTTGTTGGCATCATTCCAGCGCTCGTACACACCTCCGCAATCGGAATAGGCGGGATGAGCTACCCCCCAACTGTCCCTGAGCTGAATTTCGTAGAGGCCCAAAAGGTAAATGCCGGAATTGGAACCGGGAGCCATCATGAAATCGAAATCCATGTCGAGGTCGCCAAAGCTTTGCTTGGTTACAAGGTTAGCGCGGTTGTTGGCATCGGGTAGGTTAACGATCAATGACTGACCAGCCACAGGGTGGAAGTCTTCGTTGACCATGGGGTTAACCGTTACCTCGCCGGCCATCTGCCAATTGGCACCCGTAGGCTGAAAACTTTGAAGATCGGGAAGAGAAATTGCATTTCCGGGGGGCTGCTGAGCCATTGCCACGGAAGTCATGAATAATCCGGCAGCCAGCAATTGGCTACCTTTTCTGAACAGGTCGTGCATGGTAGTTAGGGGCAATTGTGAATATATAGGCCGAATTTATACAAATCGCCCGAAAGGATATTGTCATCTACATACCTTAAGCCTTATTTAGCCAGTATAGCATATATTTATGCCAGTATTTGAAACATCACTGCTGAATATGAATATTTATCTGATCGGAATTTTGACCATGGCAGCCAGTTGGCTCGTTCGCTGGCGTTTTCAAAGTGTGATGAAAAACCTATCCGGCATAGGCCTTCCCTCAGGCATTTCCGGTAAAGAAGTAGCCGAAAGGATGCTTGCTCATTATGGAATTACCGATGTGCAAGTGGTTTCTGTAGGCGGAATGCTCACCGACCATTACAACCCGGCAAACAAAACCGTAAACCTAAGCGAAGGGGTTTTTAACAACCGGAGTATCGCCGCGGCGGCCATTGCCGCCCATGAATGTGGCCACGCGGTGCAGCACGCCACGCATTATGCTTTTCTGAAGTTTCGGTCCGGTATCGTACCTATTGTATCTATTACTTCCCGTTTCAGCCCGTGGGTGTTGCTGGGGGGAATCTTGCTGCTCAATACCTTCCCGGCACTGTTGTTTATCGGTATTGCCATGCTGGCGGTGAGCACTTTCTTCAGCTTTATCACCCTACCCGTCGAATTTGATGCGAGCAGCAGGGCTTTAGCCTGGCTGGATGAAACCGGCGTTGCTACTGGTGAGGCGCACGAATCTGCCAAAAAAGGCCTTACCTGGGCGGCAATGACCTATGTGGTTGCTGCGCTGGGCTCACTGGCTACCCTGCTCTACTATGTAGCCATTTTTAACAGGAGGCGCTGATCAGGTACGGGAAAAGCGGATACTTTCGTAGGCTTTATCCATCATCTGAACTCGAACACGCTCTTTGTGAAGCAAGTTGTATCTGCTGGAAGGATAGGTTCTGTTCGACAAAAAGATGAAAATCAGGTCCTGCACAGGGTCCACCCACACGGAGGTTCCAGTAAATCCGGTGTGTCCATAGGTTTCAGCCGAAGCGTATTGAGAAGCGTTATTCGTTCCGCCATCGATGTCGGGTTTATCCCATCCGAGTCCTTTGCGGCTCAGGCCGTCCTGTCGGGAGGTGAAATTACTGATGGTCGTTTGGGTTAAAAACAGACGATCGCCGTAATACCCGCCGTTTTTGATCATCATCAATAGCTTGGTGAGGTCGTAGATATTGGAGAAAAGCCCTGCATTTCCGGCCACTCCGCCCATCATGGCCGCAGTAGGGTCGTGTACAAAGCCCTGAACCACCGTTCCCCTCCACGACTGATCGACCTCAGTAGGCGGACATACAGCCGTAAGCCCATATAGTTCGGGGTTAAAGCAGGTACGGCTCATGCCCAGCGGCTGATAAAACAATTGCCCGGCAATTTCATCCAGCCCAAATCCAAACATGCGTTCAATCGCTTTGCCTACCATCACAAGTCCCAGATCGCTGTAAACGGTGCGCTTTTTACCTGAAAGAGGCACTTGCTTTATTTGATCCCACACCCAGTCTTGCAACGCCTCTTTTGCATAAATATGCGGGGCAACAGGCACGGGATACTCTGCATCCTGGATAAAATTAAACCAGGTGGTATCGAGTGCACCCGTGATCGGATCAGAGTGAATGACGGGCTTATACGGCAAAATAGGCGGCAAGCCTGCGCGATGGAGTAGCAGGTCGCGGATTATCAGGTTTTCTTTTCCTGTTCCCTGCAAGTCGGGCAGGTATTTTCCAATGGGGTCATCTACGTTGAGTAGGCCGCGGTCGTGGAGGTACATGGTCACGAGCGTGGTGGCAGCTACTTTGGTGACCGAAGCCAGGTCGTACACATTCATAAAAGGATCAACGGGCTTGCCCATCGGACCTGCTTCCGTCATGCCAAAACCCTTTTCATATACGATCTGGTTGCCACGTGCGATCAACACGGCACATCCGGGCATTACTTTTTCTCCGATATAGTGATTGGCGAGGCTGTCGATACTTGCGAGTACGCGGCTGTCCATGCCCATTTCTTCGGGCAAAGAAAATCCAAACCTCCCGGTAAGTTCGAGGCTCAGACCGAGGTTTTCAGGAAATTGGGCTGAGGCCGTAACCGGAAGTTTGCCATTGACACGCAGACCGCCAAAAATAGCTGCTGCGGCTGCCTGCTCGGCATCGAGGTCTTCTTCGTAGGCTTCAAGTATGGCCGTTTGATCGCCAAAAAACCGCAAGGAATAAGGTGTACCAAAAACCGTAAGCACTGTAGCCGGAAACATGCGGGCAAGATCCTTGGCGAGGGTAATCGTCTGGTTGGTAACACCATACTGATTGGTGGCCTTGGTCCCCATGCCCATGATGCCGATGACTACGGTATTATAGCCCTTGAGCTTTGCAAGCACTTGGTCTCTTTCCCCCGTGTTAAAATCGTTTCGCAGGTAAAAGGGCGTAACGTCAGCGTACTTTTTCAGGCTTTGGTCAAATTTATTTCCACTCCCACCGCCAATTTGCAGGTAGGCTATTTTCCGCGTTTCCAGGTTTGCGAGGGGCAACAGGTCGTTGTCGTTTTTCACAAGGGTAAGGGCTGCTTCAAACAACCGCTTACGCAGCACCTTGGCCTCGGGGGCATTGAGGTCCTCCATTAGCCCTTCGAGTTTTACCTGCTGAGGCACGGTAAGCCCTACCTGGTATTTAGCAATGAGTACCCGGCGCACGTGTTCGTCAATTTTCGCTTGAGAAATACGCCCGGAAGCGACCGCCTGGGTAATTGACTTGATGGCTACGGGTATATTTTGAGGAAAAAGGAGGATGTCGTTCCCAGCCAGTAAGGCAAGCACTTCCAGTTCACCGGGTTGATAAAATTTGGCTACTCCCTGCATATTCAGGGCATCGGTAAATACCAGCCCGTTGTAGTGCATGGAGTCACGCAGCACCCCCTGTATAATTTTAGGCGAGAGGGTCGCGGGAAGATTGGGCGTATTATCAAGCGCAGGTACAAACAAATGGGCCACCATGATGGAAGAAACCCCGCCCTCTGCGAGTTTCATGAAGGGGTAAAGCTCCAGGGTATCGAGCCTCGCCAGCGATTGATTGATCACAGGTAGATCAAGGTGCGAATCGGTGTCGGTATCGCCATGGCCGGGGAAATGCTTGGCACAGGAGAGGGCACCTCCTGCCTGCAAACCATTGGAAATCATCAGGCCCTTGCGTGCAACTTTGTATTTATTCTCCCCAAAAGACCGGGTATGAATGACAGGGTTAGCCGCATTGTTGTTCACATCCACGTCCGGGGCAAAATCGATGTGTACGCCCAGTCTTTTGCATTCCTGCCCCATCCTTTTGCCCATCCAATAGATCAGAGAATCGTTCTGAATAGCCCCCAGGGTCATTTGCCGGGGATACTTGATGGTTTCCTGAAGGCGCATACCGAGCCCCCACTCTGCATCCTGAGACACCAGCAAGGGAATGGCAGCCCCGGCCTGATAGCGATTGGTGAGGTTTGCCTGAGCGATGGGGTGGCCCTGCATGAAAATCACGCCGCCTACCATGCCTTTGCTCACATAAGAGTAAATTTCGTTTTCGTGAGCCAGGTCTTTATTGGAATAGGCCGCTACCATGCACAACTGTCCGATCTTTTGTTCTAAAGAAAGGGTTTGCATCAGGCTGTCCACCCAGCGGTTTTGCTGAGATGACTGGGCATTTACAAAAGTGAGATTTCCCCAAAAAACAGCTGTCAATCCGACCAGCAACGAAAACTTTTGTTGATACCGCATGAGAACAAGATAGGGCGTAGTGATTCCGATTCATCGAAAATTATCATACAATTCTCGGAATTTCAAAAAATATTCCCTTTCAAATGAATATCTGCAACAAAAAGTGCCGTTTTGGTTGTTATAGTTTTACTTGAATAGCACCAAGGCGGGTATTTTATAAAATCCTCAATAACAGATCAGTAATGCCAAATACAGCGAAGAGTAAAGAAGCAATCCCGTTTGCTGTAAAAAAAGCAGCATTTACGAGACGCAGGTCGTTGGGCTTTACGATCAGGTGCTGATAGGTGAGCATGGCTAAAAATACGCCCACACCCAGCCACATGGGCACTTCGGCGCCTACCAGCCAGGCAAAAAGCAGCATACAACTGGCCGTTATCACGTGCAGTCCGCCCGAAAACCACAAGGCACCTACCCTGCCCAACTTCACCGGAATGCTGTTGAGCCCTTCTTTGCGGTCAAATTCTTCGTCCTGGAGGGCATAAATGATGTCGAAACCGCTTACCCAGGTCAGTACGGCAAAACCAAGGATAACCGGAGGCCAGGCAAAAACCTGCGTAACGGCAAGAAAGGCCCCCACCGGCGCCAGCGAAAGCCCAAGCCCAAGCACCAAGTGACACCACGAGGTAAATCTTTTGGTGTAAGAGTAGCCCAAAATAACCAGCAACGCCACGGGTGCCAATGCCAGGCAAAGCACGTTGATGAAAGCAGTGGTTACCACAAATAAAAGGGCATTAACGACCACAAAAACCAGGGCATTGCGGGTAGGGATGATGCCGCTGGGAATCTCCCGTACGATGGTTCTTGCGTTTTTGGCGTCAATGTCGCGGTCGAGGTAGCGGTTGAAAGCCATGGCTGCACTTCGGGCAAATACCATGCACAATACGACCAGCAGCACCGACAACCAGATCGGCTTATCAGGCGAAAGATGATGGGTTTCGAGGTACCACACCCCCAGCATGGCTCCGACCAGGGCAAAGGGCAGGGCAAAAATGGTGTGCGAAAATTTTACCAGCGAAAAGTACGATTTCATGGTGGGCAGATCAGTTGACGGCATAATTACCTATTTCCGGGGAAAAAGTTCCCGAAGGAGGTCAAACCTTTTACTAAAACGGAAGTTTGTTAAACGTGCCAAAATCTATTAGCATTTCTATATGTGTGAGCCCGCATGCCAAAAAGCATGTACAATCCTGCCATTTGGTGGGATCGGAGGCCGTATGGGAGGCATTTGAAACCGAAATAAATGCCCTTCAGCTGCAGGACAGGGTTACGCTTTTAGAAGGTCCTTGTCAGGGATACTGCCAACTGCCAGTGGCCATCAGGGTAAACCCCGGCAATGTACTTTACGCCCAGGTTACCCCCGCCGACGTGGCCGAATTACTGGAGAGCCATGTGGTAAAAGGAGAAGTCCTGAAGCGGCTGGCGGTACCCCGTATGCGCTTTTTTCCGGGGTTTTGATCACTCTCCCAACCAGGCCCTGAAAGCTGCCAGGCGCTCGCGGCTCACCGTTTCGGGCTCCTTCACATACTTCAGCTTAATGCGCAGCCTGCGGTTAAAGAAGGAGCGAATGTCTTCAATCGCTGCATGGCAGAGCAAAAATCCCCGGTTGAGGCGGAAAAACATAGCGGGATCCAGCATCCCTTCCAGCTCATTCAGGGTTTGAGAAACGAGGTAGCGTTTATCGTCTGCCGTCCGGAAAAAAGTGACCTTTTCCTCCGAATAAAAATACAGGATATCGGCCACGGGCACAGATACCCACTGCTCGCCTTTTTGCACCAAAAACCGCGACTTGAATGCTGGCTGGCGGTTACTAATGGCTTTTACCAAGGCAGCAAAATCGGGGATTTCGGGGATGCGGTGCACCTGCTTGTATTTATCGAGGGCCGTTTGCAGGGCATCAGGCTCTATGGGTTTCAGGAGGTAATCGACACTGTTTACCCGAAAGGCCTGCAATGCATATTCGTCGTAGGCGGTAGTAAAGATTACCGGACCTTTCCATTCCACCTGTTCAAAAACCGAGAAACTCATTCCATCGGCGAGCTGAATATCGAAAAAGGCGAGGTCGGGTGCCGGATTTTTTCGTAGCCATGCCACAGCACTTTCTACCGAATCGAGGATAGCCAGCACCTCTGTTTCGGGTTCCTGATCCAGAATCAGCCCTTTGAGCCGATCAGCCGCCAGGTGTTCGTCTTCTACAATGAGGATTTTCACAACTTCTGCATTTTCAATAAAGGAATATACACTTCGAAAAAGTCGCCATTAATGCCGTACCTCACCGATCCGCCTCCCAGGTGCAGGTATTGCTCTTTTAGATTTGCGAGCCCAATCCCCGACGAATCTCCGGTGTCCGCTTTTGGCTGAAAGGGGTTTCGCACCACCAGTTGCTGGTTTGGCATCACCCTGATCTCGATTCGCAGCGGCCGGGCTGCCGAAATCACATTGTGCTTTATGGCATTTTCTACGAGCACCTGAAGCGTCATGGGAGCCAAACCCCAGTTATCTGCCGGTACTTCATCCAGCTCGTAGCTAAGGTTATCGCCAAATCGAGTTTTGAGCAGGCGGAGATACGAGCCGATAAACTCCCACTCACGGGCAACGGGCACCACCTCGGCCTGAGAAATATCGAGCACATAGCGGTAAATACGGGCCAATTGCTCAATAAATCGCTGTGCAGGGTTATTTTCCTGGCCTACGAGGGAGGCGAGCACATTCAGGCTATTGAAGAGAAAATGCGGATTGAGTTGCGTTTTAAGCGCTGCCATTTTCATTTGCAGGCTCTCATTTTGCAGCCGTTCCGCTTCTATCACCGATGCCCGCCAATGGATAAAAAAGGAGCGGGTGGTTAGTATGACGGATATAATCAGGGTAATGCCCACCGACACGATTGCTGTTCCCCCCATCAGCTCCTTCCACTTCACCACCTCGTGGCTATACCATTGCCATAGTCCAAGCACGGGTACTACGATCAGCGAAGATGCGAGCAGAGAGTAGCCCGTTTGAATAAAAACCGCCCATAGTACCCTCCTGGCAGGATGTTCGAGCCAGGAAATGCGGCTATCGAGCCAATCGGATATCCGGGCATTGCCCTCCCAAAGCACAATGGTGAGCGAGGTGGAAAGAAAAACCTGCATCAACAAGCGCGCAAACCACGAGGTTTCGGAACCCCAACCCAGACAGGATGTCAGGATTCCTAAGGCCAGGTAGAGCGGAAAGCGTTTTTTCATCCAACCCTTCCAATCACCGGGGTCACCAGCCGGCTGGATACCCAATACAGGTTTTCTATTTATCTGAGAAATTTGCTCGCGGGTCATCTTCGGTGTGGATAGTCCTCGGGTGGATCTCCGAATGACGAATATGCACTTATTCAGCCACAGGATGACACCCAAAACGGATGAAACCGCGTGGATTCACGATGATGCGTACAGCTGGAAGGATGAAATTATTTCACAGTAAATGAAGACTGACCAATGAGGTAGCCCTCTGAATAAACCGAAACCCGGTGCTCTCCTTTGGAAAACGACTGATCGACGGGCTGGTAATTCATGCAAACCGGCAGGTCCTGCTGGCGGTAATTTGCTTCTGATTTTACTGTATAAACCTGCTCGTTTCCGCTATGAGAAAAGGATCCGCTGGTTCCGGACTCGAAATTGGCATTGATCGAGCCGTCCGGATTTTCGATTACAACATAGATATCTCGGATGCCCTGCTGCGCAATTTTATTTTCCAGCAGCACAAAGCACATCCTCAGGATTTTGAGTTTCCCTCGCGAAAAAGTTGTTTCCTCGAGCTCTTTGCCCGATTTACGCACCTCAAAAAACTGGATATTTTTGGTTTTCAGCACCGAGGCGATGCGCACTGTTTGGTCGAGTTCTTTGCTCTGGGCTTCGTGACGTTCTTCGAGGTTGCGAAACTGTGAGCGGAGGCGGGTTTCGTTATCGCGGTAAACGTCAAGTTTGCCGGTGAGCGTCTGGTTATCTGACTGAAGGGCGTTGATCTCGGTGCGGTATTGCTCCACCTGTGCCTGCAGCTCCGAAAGGGTAGTTTCGAGCTGTTTCATTTTGGACAAATTTACGCGGTTCAGCTTCTTTTCTCCCTGCAAACGAACGACCATCGACTCCAGCTCCTGGTACTTTTCGTTGAGGAGTTTTTCCTTCTCGGCCAGGTCCATGTTCTTGTCTTCCATGGTGCGCTCGAAGTCCTTTATTTTCACTTCCAGCTCCAGAATTTCCTGCTTATAGGTCTCTATATCGATCTGAGACTTGCTGAAGTCTTGTTTTTGGGTAAAATATCGGGTAGCGAAATAGCCCAAAGCGGCAATCACCAGCAGCCCCATAATGAATAGAATGACCCGTCCGGAGGAGTTTGAAGAAGGGAAGGATTGGGCCATGGAGAGAGAGTTTGATTGCCGAAAATAACGAAAATTGACAGATGGAAAAACGTGAACAAATGCAATCAGCAAATTTCCTTCAACTTTCCGATTAAATATTGCTGCATCGCATTTACCGACAAGGGCAAATTCCATGCTTTAACGTTTCGTACCTCTACATAATTGGATATGCTGCGTAGAGAAACAAATTTTATTACCCTGCGCAGGCAGGCGTAAAAAAAAGCGGCTGATTCCATGGTTTCCACCTGCGCGTTTAAGGCAGTTCTTACGGCTACCCCTTCTTGTGTTCCGGTAACGGTATTGACCGTGATTCCCGCTACTTGTTGAAGGTTCCAATCAGAGGGAAAAGGTTGTTCCAGAGAATTGTACCACTGCTTTTTTTCCTGCACAAAAAGCGGGAATCCCATTGTTTCCAAACCAATAAACCCCTCCGGAGAATCGGCTCCCAGGTCAGCAAAGCTGTCCTGCACTATTTCTACCACGGTACCTAGCGCCATTTCGCCGGAAAAGCTCCCGGCAATGCCGAAGTGGATGGCAAGGTCGGGGGTTCGGGAAGCCCAGTGACTGGCCAGGGTCCAAGCCGTGTTCACTGCGCCGATGCCGGTGTGAATGAGGGTAATAGTGGTTTCTCCCAAGGTACCTTTCCAAAGGTCGGGACCATCAGCCAGCAGGTTGAGGCCGAGCCTGATTTTTTCGGTTTCGAGTGGAGTGGCAGCCACCAGATCAATCTGCTTCATGGCCGGAAAGCTAAGCTTTTTGATCCGTTGGGTTATATTTGTACGATCAAATAAAATCGCCATGCCTCAGATTTCCCATCGTGCCGAAATTTTGCCCGCATCCCCTATCCGGAAGCTGGTTCCTTATGCCGATGCCGCCCGCCAAAGGGGTACCCATGTGTACCACCTCAACATTGGCCAGCCCGACATCGAAACCCCGCAAACATTTTGGGATGCGATCCGAAATGTGGACATGAAGGTAGTCGCCTACTCCCACTCCGCTGGCAACCTTGGCCTCCGCAAAGGCATCGCAAAATACTACAACCGCATCGGTCACGACATCGCCTCTGACGATGTGCTGGTTACCACCGGTGCTTCTGAAGCCCTGCAGTTTATCCTCGGAGCAACGCTCAACCCCGGCGATGAAATTATCGTTCCTGAGCCTTTTTATGCCAATTACCTGGGCTTTGCAGGGTTGATTGATGCCAAAGTAGTGCCCCTCACTACCCGTATCGAAGACTCTTTTGCCCTGCCCGATGCCGAGGCTTTCAAGCAGTTGATCACCCCCCGCACCCGCGCCATCCTGATTTGCAACCCCGGCAACCCCACCGGCATTATTTATCCGCAGGAAACCCTGGAGTTGCTTCGCGACATCGTGCTGGAACACGACTTGTTCCTGATTTCGGATGAGGTTTACCGCGAATTTGCTTACGACGGTTATGTGCACCGCTCGGTGCTCGGGCTCGAAGGGCTGGAAGATCACGCCATTGTTACTGATTCTATTTCCAAAAGATTCAGCGCCTGTGGTGCCCGGATTGGGGCAGTTATCACGCGGAATCAAACCTTGATGGGTGCCATTCTGAAAATGGCCCAGGCCCGGCTTTCTCCTCCCGGCTTAGGCCAGTTGGGTGCCGAAGCCCTGTATCAGTTACCGCCCACGTACTTCGACAGCATTGCGGCTGAATATTCGGCCCGACGAGACCTGCTGCTGGAGCGGCTACGTGCCATTCCGGGGGTAACGGTTCCGCGGGTAAACGGAGCGTTTTATGCCATGGTGCAATTGCCGGTGGACGATACCGATGAATTTTGCCGCTGGATGCTGGAATCCTTTTCCTACAAAGGCGCGACCGTGATGATGGCGCCCGGAGCAGGGTTTTATGCAACCCCCGGCTTGGGAAAAAATGAAGTCCGGGTAGCCTATGTGCTCAATCAGCAGGACCTGTATGAAGCCATGGAATGCCTGGGAGAGGGAATCATCGCGTATCAAAAGATGAAATCACTTGCACAGCACGCCGCCGGCCAGCCAACCTGACCCCATGGCCGGACTCTATTTTCACGTTCCTTTTTGCCGAAAAGCCTGCATTTATTGTGACTTTCACTTCGTGACCTCGCTCAAAAGCAAAGGGGTCATGGTAGCTGGTATGGTAAAGGAACTGGAATTGCAGAACCGGCAATCCACCCTTTCTCCTTTTGAAACGATCTACTTCGGCGGCGGAACACCCAGTGTGCTGAGCCCCGAAGAGTTGCAGCTTTTGCTGGATACGGCGCAAAACCTGGCGGGCATTATACCCTTTGCCGAAATAACCCTCGAAGCCAACCCCGACGACCTCACGCTTGCCAACCTCAATTCGTGGAAAAAGCTGGGAATCAACCGCCTGAGTGTGGGCATTCAGGCTTTTGACCAGCTCGCCCTGCAATGGATGAACCGGAGCCACCGGGTAGAAGACATAGAGGCAGGCATTGAGCGGGCGCGAGCAGCGGGGTTCGGGGCATTTAACATGGACCTCATCTTTGGATGGCCGGGGCTTACCACGGAGAAATGGCAGGAGCAGCTCGATAAAATGGTGGCGTTGCAACCCGAGCATATTTCGGTGTATGGTCTTTCGGTAGAATCAAAAACCGCGCTTGCCCATCAGGTGAAACTACGCCAGGTGATGCTTCCCGGCGACGAAGCCCACGCAGCGCAGTTTTTGCAGGCACATGCCGTGCTGGAATCGGCCGGGTATCAGCACTACGAAATTTCCAATTACGCCAGACCGGGCTCTCATTCGCGGCACAACACGGCCTATTGGCAGGGCAAGCCCTACCTCGGCATTGGCCCTTCGGCCCATAGCTTCGATGGCGACAACCGCTGGTGGAATATCTCCAACAACGCCCGCTACCTCCATTCACTGGAAGAAAACCTTCTCCCGGTAGCTGAAAAAGAGGCCCTGACCCTCCGCGACCGGTACCACGAATACCTCATGACGGGCCTGAGACAGGCGTTGGGGGTATCCATCGGCGAGATCGAGCAACGGTTTTTTCCTGATTGGGAAAAGGAATTTGGTGCAATAATTTTGACCCAAATTGAAGCTGGTCGCATGAAAAAAAGCGATTCAGGACAAATTTCCCTCACCCCGGAAGGCTGGCTTGTGAGTGACAGCCTGATCTCCGAATTGTTTATTTCAGCGGAGTAGCCGCAGAATTTCTATTTTTGCCCCAAATAAGGCCCTCTTCATGCAGTCTTCCGCTGAATTTTCACTTTTCGACGTCTCTCAATCGCTGTTCCGCTACCGTTGGTACGTACTCATCTTTGTGGCAGTATCGATGGTATTGGCATTTATTCTTACCCTTCCGATGATCTACAAGCCGGAGTTTAAGAGTACTACGGTCATTTACCCAACCAATTCTTCCCGCTTCGACATGACCAATATGTTTAAGCTGGACCCTGACATTCTTCTTTACGGCGATGCCAAGGAGGTGGAGCGTATCGAAAACCTGGTTTCTTCCGACGAGGTAAAGCTGGCTGTGGCCGACTCTGTTAACCTCTGGGAAGCCTACGGCATCGATCGTTGGAAAGACAAAAGCCCCAAGAATAAATTGCTGAAGTCTATTTTTGACAACCTGAAAGGCATTCAGGTGGAAGGAAATGGCTTGCGTATCGAAGCCTTCGATATAGAGCCTGAGCGTGCCGCAGCCATGGTCAGGGCCACCGTAGCCACCGTGGACCTGATTAATAAGCGGATGATCACCAAAAATAAGGACGGGGTTCTGCGTCTCTACGAAGAAGGGCTCAAGCGCCGTCAGCAACAGATGGTGGTCTATACCGACAGTATCCGCAAAATCAGAACCACCTACAATGTGTTTAATGCTGTAACCCAAACCGAAGTGGTGGTTCAGGAAGTAATGCGTGCGGAAAGCAGGCTGGCGGCTGCACAAGAATACCTCCGGGCAAGGCTGAAAGACAAAACGCCCTCCGATCCTTCGATCGCCAATGCCCGCGAAGAAGTGTCCATCGCCCAAAGCAGGCTGAATGCAGTCCTCAACGGAGCTAACGGCAGCACAGTTAACCTCAAAAACTTCAGAGAAGGCGTTGACCAGGTACTGGCATTAGAGCAGGCCTGCGAAACCATCGCCCGCGAAATGCAAAGTACCCAGCAACGGGTAGATTACCTGCGCATGATGACCAGCGAAGATTTCAGTACCCTGGTGATATCAGGCGAGCCTCAGGTTTCGGATAAGAAAGCCCGTCCGGTAAGGTGGGTAATCCTGCTGGCGACGCTGATAGGCGCCCTGCTGGCCTCTGCCATTACTGCCATTCTGGTCGATCGTTTAAAAACGATTTCCCTGCCAAAAGCAGACTGATTATGCGTCAGTCCCTCCGTTCCATCTTCAAGTCAGATGCTACCTGGACCCTGCTTGGGGTTGGGGCCATTGGTTTTTGGGGAGCGTTGGCGGCGGCTCTATATTACAAAACACCCGTATTTGCCCTAGGCGGATTTGCCCTGATAGCGGTACTGATTACCCTCCTCGACTACCGATCGCTATTTTATTTAATGGCAGCCTCTCTGCCAGTCTCTGTTTCGATGGAGATAAGCGGTGGATTTAGCCTTGAATTACCCTCCGAACCCCTGATGATTGCCCTGCTGGGGATTTTTACCCTCAGGTTGATTTCCGGCAAGCTTTATGCGCGCGACGCCCAATGGAAACCCCTGCATCGGTGGCTGATCCTTATTCTGGGATGGATGTTGCTCGTGAGTGTCCTTTCAGCGTTTCCGGCAAGGTCCATCAAGTTTTTAATAGCCAAAATCTGGTTTCTGGTTCCCTTTATTTACCTGGGCGAAAAAATAGTGCGTACGCCTAAGGACGTCAAGCTTTTGTTTTGGTGCGTATGGACCAGCATGACGGCGATTGTGTTCCTCATCACCATTCTACACGCCAAAGAAGGTTTCTCCTTCGAATCGGCCCACCTGATTTCCGTCCCGTTTTATTTCAATGGGGTAAGTTATGCCGCCACCCTCGTCGCTTTCATACCCTGGATGGTCATTGCTACCCGCTGGTATCCGATACGCCACCCTGCGGGCATTCTTATCCGACTCAGTATCCTCCTGCTATTGATTGCCGCCATTTTCACTTACAAACGTGGGGCGTGGGTGGCTCTGGTTTTGCTGCCGTTTTTTGACTTTGGCTTGCGGAGCAGGCTTTTGCGCCCGGGCGTGATATTGGCGCTTGCCTGTGTTTTGATTGGAGTGGTGTATATTTTGCAAAACAACCGGTACTATCTCTTTGCGCCAACCTTTAAAGAAACCCTCTGGCACGGCGACGACCTGAGTGGGCACCTGGAAGCAACCGTTTCTGGCACCGAGATATCAGGCGTGGAGCGATTTTACCGATGGGTAGCCGCCAAAAATATGGTAGCTGCGCGGCCCTGGACGGGGTTTGGGCCCAGTACCTTCAATCAAGTGTATAAGCAATACGCCGACGACGCCTTCAGCACCTACGTAAGCGACAACCCTGAACAGTCCACTACCCACAACTATTTTCTGATGACTTTTTCAGAGCAGGGGATACCGGGCGGGGTGCTCTGGATTGGCTTTTTGGCGTGGATATTCATCGATGCAGAGCGAAAATACCACTTAACCCACTCGTCTTTTCGCCGCGAAATGATCCGCATGGGCGCCATGACCATTTTTGCTGTGGTCTTTTTTTGCCTGCTCAATGAATTGATAGAGCTTGACGAGGTAGGTGGCCTTTTTTGGCTAAGTTTACTTCTCATCCACAATTCATCCATCATAGCAGATGAAATCCCCCGAGAGAATCAAGCGTGACAGCTTTTATCAGGCTGTGTACGATGTGGTAAGGAGCATCCCCAAGGGAAGGGTTTCTACCTATGGCACCATTGCCCGGTTTTTGGGTACGGGCTCCAGCTCCCGCATGGTAGGCTATGCGCTCAATAATTGTGTAACCGAAGGTGCTGGTGATATTCCGGCTCACCGGGTAGTAAACCGGTTAGGACTGCTCAGCGGCAGCCATCATTTCTCCTCCGAAAATCCCATGGAAGCGCGGCTGGCAGAAGAAGGTATTTTGGTAAAAGAAGGGCAGGTGGTTGACTTCAAAACCTTGCTCTGGGATCCGGTCATTGGACCCTGGCCCGAAGAGGGGATGTAAGGAACGAATCCTTATCCTTTTCAAATAATACCTCCCAACGGGTAATTTACAGACCTGTTCATATCCTGAGAAGAAAAGGTACAACTGCACGGATATTCAATTTTCGTACAGATTACTGTTTAGCGGCATGATATTCGCCGGGTAGAAAAAAAGAGGAATACCTATGATAAACCGAGCTTCAGTTTCCCTTCTCTGCATGGCAAGTGTCCTACTTGTGCTGGAAGGGTGCCATTTTACCAAATCTACCACCAAATACGACTACCTGCTCAAGGACAAACCTGCCACTGCCGGCAGCCCTGCCCCTGCATCTTCCGGCACACCGGCTGCAGCGCCTACGACTACCCTTTCCTCTAAAGAAGTAAACGAAGTTATCCGTGAAGCCACTTCTTATATAGGCACCCCCTATAAATACGGCGGACTTTCGCGCAAGGGGCTTGACTGCTCAGGACTGGTTTATGTCAGTTTTCAGCGAATCAACCGCACTTTGCCCAGGTCATCGGGGGGGCTGTATGCTGCAGGAAAGCAGGTTTCGCGAAACCGCATCCAGCCAGGAGATCTCGTTTTTTTTGATTCAAACCTGGGGGGCAAGGTCAACCATGTTGGCCTCGTGACTTCAGTTAACGGCGCTCATGTCGAGTTTATTCACGCATCAACCTCCAAAGGCGTGCGCAAAGATTTCTTAGACGATGATTACTGGGACAAGCGATTCAAGGGTGCCCGCGCCCTTTAGGATAGCGTAGTGCTACTTCCGGGAAATGGCATTTCCCCAAGGTGGGTCAATTGATCAAGAAATGTCTGAAAGACAGGAACGTCCGGCGACATTTCCCATATATAATATGAAACCTGATCCATGATAGCTTCAAACTGAGCCAGCACCTGCTTGCCTTTGGTACTTACCGATATCATCACTACCCTCCGGTCTCCTTCATACCTTAGCCGCAACACGTATTTATTCTTCACCAGACGAGCTACTATACTGCCCAAATTGCTACGGTCAATTGCGGTGAGCGCAATAAAATTAGTCATGGAAATGGGCGACGAGTCTTTCAGGAGATATAAGACCCTAAAATCCATATCATTCAAGTCAGCTTTTTCAGCTACCCTTTCCCGCAGATCAGACAATAACACAGAGAGCTGAAGCAAAGACTTACTCGTGAGTGAGACAAGTTGTTTTTCTTCTTCAGAATTATTTTTATCCATATGACGAAACCTAAGTCAGAAATACTCTGAACAGTCTCTTCCGTTTTTATAAGACAGGCAAGTGAAAAAAGTACCGGTGTTTGGGAAAGCACTTAAATCAAGTTCAAAGTATATGATTTTTTATCCATTTTCAAACAACAAATGTCACTTCAGCCAATTTTTTCAAACTATCCGGCAATCAACATATTTTAATCGTATAAAATCCGAGCCTTGAACAATTTCTGAAGTTTTGTCATGGCAGGGCGGTCAATCGTAAGTTGCTTCAATTTCTCCTCATCCGTGTAGGGCTCATAGGCTTCTTTGGGTGTAAGGGCAGCATCTACCGTCACTTCAATATATAACGAGGGAATCTGGAGGTACTGGCGGAGAAAGGGCAGTAATTCCGGATCGCGCTCAATAGATTCTTTTTGGAGCGGATTGGACACCGCACAGTTCCATTTATTATGAACCAAGGCCTTACCCGAGAGGCTGATAAAGGTGGCCAGGTTGATTTTGTTAATAGCTGTAAGCTTGTCCTGATAAGCTTTAATCGCGTTGCCGAAAGACGATTCGTCGATGTGAATCGAGGGATCGATTTCAAAGCTCATCGGCTTTTCTTCGCTGACAGCGGGCTTTTCAGCGGCCTGCCGCGCCATTTCCTGGGCTACTTTTTCGAGGCTAAACCCACCCAAAGCTGGTGTTGAACGAGGGGCACGCGCTGTTTTCGACTCCTCGCGGGGCTCAGGAGCTTGCGCAATTGTGGGAATGACAGGGGTTTTGTCTTCGTTGACCTGAGCAGGTTTTTCTGAGTTAACCGCCGCCTGGTATTCAGGCGGAAAGGGTTCAGTCAGAGATTTTTTTTTTCAGCCACTAAGGGGGCTCCTTCAGCCAGGTAAACGGCCTGTTTTAAATGAGCCAGTTTTATCAGCACCAACTCTACCCATATTCGTGGCTGAGATACGCCCCGTGATTTTTGCTCCGCTTCTGAACAAAGATGGAAGGCATTGAGCAGCATCGACGCAGACATGGATTTGCTCTGATCCGCGTATCGCTCCTTAATATTATCAGCCACCTCCAGCAATTCCAGGGTTTGTGGGGTTTGGCACACCAGCAGGTTGCGGAAATGTTCGTTAAGCCCGATCAGGAAATCTTTCGATTCAAACCCACGCTCAATCACCTGATGAAGCAGCACCAACAAGCCACTGTGATCCTCTTCACGGATCAGGTCCACTGCCCGAAAATAGTAGTCGTAATCGAGGATATTGAGGTTCTCCAGTACAGCAGTAAACATCACCTGACCACCGGTAAAACTCACCAGCTGGTCGTAGAGGCTAAGCGCATCCCGAAGGGCGCCATCGGCTTTGAGGGCAATTTGCTGTAGAGCGGGGTATTCGTAGCTAATTTTTTCTTCGTCGGAAATATATGCTAGGTGGTGGGCGATATCATCCGGGCGAATGCGTTTGAAATCAAATTTCTGGCAGCGGGAAAGGATCGTTGGCAGAATTTTATGCTTTTCGGTCGTGGCCAGAATAAAGAGCACGTGAGCCGGTGGCTCTTCCAGGGTCTTCAAAAAGGCATTAAAAGCTGCCTGAGAAAGCATGTGGACCTCATCGATGATGTACACGCTGCGTTTTCCATTGGCAGGAATGTAGCGGGTTTGCTCGATCAGGTTACGAATGTCCTCCACCGAGTTGTTCGATGCGGCATCGAGTTCGTGGATATTGATGCTTTTACCCTGATTGTACGATTCGCATGACTCGCAACCGTTACAAGGCTCGCCATCGGCACCGAGGTTGGTACAGTTAATGGCTTTGGCCAGGATACGGGCACAGGTCGTTTTTCCCACTCCCCTTGGGCCGCTAAACAGAAAGGCATGTGCCAGCTGGTCGAGCAAAATGGCGCTCTTGAGGGTATTGGTCACATGGGCCTGGCCTACTACCGACTGAAAGGTAGCAGGACGATATTTCCTGGCCGAGACAACATAATTGGACATGGGGTAAAGTTAGGAAAAACCTCAGGCTTATCCAGTGGGGATTTTATTCCACCAGCGACATTAACTCCTCAGACAGCCGTCCCAGCATCCGTTCGGACAATTGCAGGGTGCTGGTTTCAGTAGCCAGGATCAAAGCATTTTTTTCATCCTGGGTCGGGGCATCCAGGCATCTGACAGCGGCTTTCCAGACTGCTTCGCGCCAGTAGGTGATCATGCCAGAGATCAACCTTTCATCCAATCTCCCCATCAGGTCGTCAATGAGACCTAGATCCGGTGATTCTTTTTCAAGCACTTCATCCTGCACTTCGTCTATAGTGCCGGCAATAATGCTATTTACCAGGCGGTGGTCCCGCTGACGCAGGAGGCGCAACTCAGGCGTGTGTGAGTCCCACTCCGGTTCGAGCATATCCAGTAGTGTGAGCACCAGGTCGTAGTTGATGTGGGCATTTACCCCCAGCAGGAGCAATTGAAGCGGACCCGAACGTGGGTGGCTGGCCGCATGGTGGGCTACCTGCCACACACGCGCTGCCGAAGACGGATTTTTCAGAAAATCATCCAATGCATCCAGGTAGTATCCACCAAAGCGAATAAGCAGCCTTTCGACCCAAGCTCCATCTTCAAATTCCTTATTGTCAATAGCCTGGAGCATGTTGCGGGTCATGCGTTGGTAACAATCCAGGAAAATGTATTTGCGGTCGTTTTGAGACTGCATCTCCGCCAGGCGGGAGAGCATCATTTGGTGAATCATGGGGTATGAAAATGTTGCAACGCGTAAATCAAGGAAAAAAGTAGCACTCGCACACCAAATTACAGACAAGTTCCATCCTACTACGAGCGATTAACCCACTTTTTTTATTTCCGTAATCAAGAAAAATGGTCAGAATACTGCTCAATTACAATCACCCTTTTGTATGAATTATTTCAAATACTCCTTGCTGCTGCTAGCGCTATCAGGTGTTAGCAAAACCTATGCACAAGCCGACTCGCTGTATGTAAATGGTAGTTACCTCGGCACCTTGCCAGGCACTTTCCTGGAAGTTTGGTACCCGGTCCAGGCTTTATACATCAACAGCTTTACCAACGTCCCGAGAAACCTTACGATGAATGTCCATTACGGGCAAGGTGAATACCGGGACAGCACCTTTAAACTTTCTAACAAAAACCGGCAATTTATTCGCGTCGAAAGCCACATTCAAGCCCTCGATCGTATCGAGAAACATGGTTGGTGCCTTGTAGGAGTCTGGAACAAAGCCGACAACTACCCGGTATATCTCTTCCGGAGAAAAGAATAACCCCTTACGGCCAAACTGATCAGTGACATTCCTATTGAACTTTCCCCCTTGAATTGCCTACCTTTGTCGCCTAAAATTTATCAGCTATGGCGGACCTTATCCGCGTTTACTTACCCGACGGCTCAGCGCGTGAATACGCTGCGGGCGTCCAGGCTGGCGAAATTGCTCGCAGCATATCCGAAGGTTTAGCCCGTAATGCCCTGGCAGCCAAAGTAAATGGCACCGTGGTGGAGTTGAACCGCCCGATAACAACCGATGCTGACGTGCAAATCCTCACCTGGAACGACCAGGAAGGGAAAGAATCGATGTGGCACTCCTCTGCACACATTTTGGCTGAGGCACTGGAAGCCCTTTACCCCGGCATCAAGCTGGGTTTTGGCCCTCCTATCGAAAACGGTTTTTACTACGACATCGACTTTGGCGACTACGAATTTGGGGCAAGTGATTTTGCCAAAGTAGAGCAGAAGTTTATGGAACTGGCCAGAAGTGGCGAAACCTTCTTGCGCCAGGAAGTGAGCAAGGCCGATGCCATTGCGCATTACCGTGCCAAAGGCAACCCCTACAAAGTGGAGTTGATAGAAGGGCTCGAAGATGGAAACATTACTTTCTACCATTCCGGCAACTTTACCGACCTCTGTAAAGGAGGCCATATTCTGGATTCGAAGGTGATTAAGGCCGTAAAAGTCCTTACCACCGCAGGTGCTTACTGGCGGGGCAGTGAAAAAAATCCCCAGCTGACCCGCATTTACGCCATTTCTTTCCCCAAACAGAAAGAACTTGAGGAGTACCTCCTGATGCTGGAAGAAGCCAGAAAACGCGACCACCGCAAGCTGGGCAAAGAGCTTGAGTTGTTTACTTTTTCAGAAAAAGTAGGCATGGGTCTGCCGCTTTGGCTGCCGAAGGGTACCCGCATGCGCGAGGCCCTGATCGATTTTCTGAAAAAAATTCAGGAAAAAGCAGGCTATGAGCAGGTAACTACCCCGCACATCGGCAAAAAAGAGCTTTACCAGACTTCCGGGCACTGGGAAAAATACGGGGCCGACAGCTTTCAACCCATCAATACCCCACAAGAAGGGGAGCAGTTCATGCTTAAACCCATGAACTGTCCGCACCACTGCGAGATATACGCCGCACGCCCCCGCTCCTACCGCGAGCTGCCCTTGCGTCTAGCCGAATTTGGCACGGTGTACCGCTACGAGCAAAGCGGGGAGCTGCATGGCCTTACCCGTGTGCGCGGCTTTACCCAGGACGATGCCCACATCTTCTGCCGCCCCGATCAGGTAAAAGAAGAGTTTAAGTCCGTGATCGAAATCGTGCTTTATATCTGCCGCATCCTCGGTTTTGAATTTACCGCCCAGATTTCACTCCGCGATCCTGAAAATACCACCAAGTACGTGGGTAGCTCTGAACTATGGGACCGCGCCGAAAACGACATCCGCGAAGCGTCCAGAGAAGCCGGGCTCAAAACGGTGGAAGTGAAAGGCGAAGCTGCTTTTTACGGTCCTAAACTCGACTTCATGATCAAAGACGCCCTGGGTCGCCGCTGGCAATTGGGTACCATTCAGGTAGATTACAACCTGCCTGAGCGGTTTGAACTGGAATACGTGGGCTCCGACAATGATCGCCATCGTCCGGTAATGATCCACCGTGCCCCCTTTGGGTCGCTGGAGCGCTTTACAGCTGTGCTGATTGAGCATACTGCGGGCGATTTCCCCTTATGGCTTGCTCCTAGTCAGGCCATAGTATTGCCGGTAGGCGAAAAATTCACGTCCTATGCCCACGAGGTACGCGAGCAACTACGCGACCTTGGACTGCGGGTCGAAGTGGATGAGCGTTCAGAAAAAATCGGTAAGAAAATCCGCGATGCTGAAGTGGGCAAATTCCCCTACATGCTCGTTGTTGGAGAAAAAGAAGCCGAAATCGCAAGTGTGGCCGTACGCAAGCGCAAAGAAGGCGACCTCGGGGTAATGACCGTCGCAGGATTTGAAGCACACGTAAAAAACGAGATATTGGAAATGTTGAAATGATTTCCCGCTCCTGACACGGAGTTTAACGGCTCATTAGCAGCAGTTTCAGGAAAAATAAAACAAGAAAGGCTCCTTTTTAACAGGAGCCTTTCTTGTTTATCTCAATACAACAAAATTTCTTTACCTTCGTAGCAAGTAACAAGATCGGATCAACGCTGATCTATATTTCGCAGGTACTGCTTTTCAATAATGGCAATGATGATGCAATCATAATTCCTTAAGCTTCCGGCGACCAAACCAGTCATTTGATTGGTTCGGTAAAATATCTATCTTGTTCACTTACTTTTCGTTTCACTAAACCCTCATTTAGCTTGGGCAAAGGACATTCCAACAGCCGGACATTCCGGCCCCGCCGCGAAGAACGGCCGCACAAAATTAACCGTGAGATTCGCGCACCAGAAGTTCGACTGGTAGGACTAAAAGAACTGGAGATTCCAGGTCTTGAAGACGGGGTATTCGTAACCAGCAAAGCCATTAGCATTGCAGAAGATCTCGAACTCGATCTGGTGGAAATTGCTCCACAGATCGTGCCTCCTGTTTGTCGTATCGTAGAGTATTCTAAGTTTCGATACGAGCAGAAGAAGCGTGAAAAGGTAAATAAAGCCAAGCAGGCCACGGTAGTCATGAAGGAAATTCGCTTCGGACCCAATACCGATGACCACGACTTTAACTTCAAACTCAACCACGCCCGTCGTTTCCTCGAAGAGAACAACAAGATTAAAACCTTTGTTCACTTTCATGGGCGTACCATCGTGTACAAAGACCGTGGGGCTGAAGTACTTGCCCGCTTTGCCAAGGAGCTAGAAGACCTGGCAAAAATTGAATTTGAACCCAAAATGGAAGGTCGCAGGATGATTATGATCCTGGCACCCAAGAAAGCCAAATAATAAAGCCTGTTTCTCAGGTTAAAAGCTCCGCATTAGCGGAGCTTTTTTTTTATTCAGCCTTCTGAAATTCCGCCTGAATTTCCTCGAAACGTATAACCATATCCAGAAACTCGGGCTCCTGCTGGTAAGGAAAAAATGCTTCTATTTCCAGTAGTTCGGACACATCCTGGAAATGCAGCTGAATGGCCGGAGTCAGAAATGTGTACATCCGGCTTCGGTCTTCTTTTACCGCATATATTTCGGCAAAAGTTGCATATACCACTCCGGCATCCGGATTGGTCGCACGTGCCTCCTCGGCATCCAGCAAAGCACCTTCTAGGTCTCCCTCTGAAAGCTTAAGCACTGCCCGGTTATTGAAAGCCAGTTCGTTAGGCGCCAGGGTTAAAGCGTGGTTGTAGTCGCGCAGGGCTTCTGATTTCTTTCCCATGGAAAAATAGAGATCGCCCCGGGTGACGTAATAATCGCCGTTTCCGGGATCTAGGGCCACCAGATTGTCGTATTCTTCTATGGCGCGCTCGTGCTGGCCCAGGGCATCGTAGCAAGCCGCTCGCCAAACAAAAAGCTCTGGCTTGCCAGGCATCAACCGCTCCGCTGAGTCGAAATTATAAAGTGCTGCCTGATAGTCGGGTGGATCCTTGCGATAGTGGCACATGGCGCGCAGCAAAAAACCTTCGGTATCACCGGGGCGAAGCTTTAGCAGCCGGTCGAAGCAAAGAATAGCCTCAACAAACCGCTCGTCACCCAGGTAAAGCTGCCCAAGCTGCTTCAGCGCTTCGGTATTGTTTTCCTCGCGGTCGATGATATCGAGAAAATCCGCTTCGGCTTCATTTATATAGGAGGCAAACCGGCATTCCGCGTAGAGGTGCCCACGCGAGAGTAGATACCCCAGATGCCCGGGCTGCATTTCGATGGCTGAAGTGAGGTCATCGATGGCATTGTGGAAAGTATCTTCATCCTGAAAAACTGCCTGTTCTTCGTCTGCAATCAGCGACAAGGCACGCTGGTAATATATCTCGGCCAGCAGGCTGTCATCCAACAACTCGGTACCGCCCTGCTCCTCTGCCCAACCGATCAACTGACTATAATGCTCATAGGCTTCAGCGTATAACCGGCCTTCATGCAAAATCATCCCATGATCCAGTGCGTCTCTCAGCTTTTCCTTATTTCCCATAATCTCTCACCGTCTTTGAAAGTGCAAATATACTGCTTCGGAAAATTAAAGTTCAGGTGCTGTAAATGACCTCCAAGGAGACGTATCGGGCCAGGGAGCATTCCAGGTCAGGGCTTCCTTCGTGATGGGGTGAGTCACTGTTAATTTCCAGGCAAAAAGGGCGATGCTCTTGTCGGGCAAAAAATCCGACTTTCCATATTTCACATCACCCACGATGGTACAACCGATGGCGGCCATTTGTACCCTTATCTGGTGGCGACGGCCGGTTTCGAGACTTACCGTAACCAATGCCCTGCTACCTTGTGTGGACAATACCCGATAAGAAAGCCTTGCTTCCTGTGACTGGTGCACGGGCTTAATGTAGGCGCGAACGATATTCTTATCGGGCAGTTTGCGGAGGTAATGCAGCAATTTCCCTTCCGCTTCCGCCGGTACCTGCTCCGTGATGGCGAGGTACTCTTTGTTGATTTCCCTATCGCGAAACTGGGCCGAAAGACGGGCGGCGGCTTTGGAGGTTTTTGCAAAAACCATCACTCCGCCTACAGGCCGATCGAGTCGGTGTAGCAGTGCGAGGTATACCTCACCAGGCTTGTTGTATTTTTCCTTGAGATACAATTTACCTGCGTCGAGGATACTAAGGTCACCCGTTTCGTCGCCCTGAGAAGGCATACCAAAGGGTTTTACCACGGCAAGCAGGTGGTTGTCTTCGTACAAAATATGCATCGATCCTCAGTATGACTCTGACTCGTTGGGAAAACTTCCGCTCTTTACATCCTCTATATAATGCTTGCAGGCATCCTTCATGATAGAGTAAAGGTCTGCATACCGGCGAAGAAAACGGGGGCTGAAGGTATCGTTGATGCCAAGCATGTCATGGGTAACCAGCACCTGACCATCGCAGGCTGCCCCGGCTCCGATGCCGATGGTAGGCACATTGAGCGAAGCAGTTACCTGAGCTGCTAGCGTTGAGGGTATTTTTTCAAGCACCAGCCCAAAAATGCCGGCATCTTCAAGCAAAACTGCATCTTTCAACAGGAGTTCTGCCTCGGCTTCTTCCCTGGCGCGTACGGTATAGGTGCCAAATTTATAGATACTCTGGGGTGTCAATCCCAGATGCCCCATCACGGGAATGCCCGTAGAAACGATCCTACGAACAGAATCAGCAATGAAATTGCCTCCTTCCATCTTGATGGCATGGGCGCCGGACTCCTTCATGATCCGGATGGCACTCTTCAGGGCATTTTTAGAATCACCCTGGTAATAACCGAAGGGAAGGTCAACGACCACCAATGCACGTCCGGTACCCCGCACCACCGCGCTGGCGTGGTCAATCATTTGATCGAGGGTAATGGGCAGGGTTGTTTCGTGTCCGTGAATAACATTAGAAGCGGAATCGCCCACGAGAATGACGTCAATCCCTGCTGCGTCGATGATGCGTGCAAAAGAATAATCGTAGGCGGTGAGCATCGACACTTTTTCGCCGCGCTCCTTCATGGCACGCAGGGTATGGGTGGTTACACGTTTTACATCGTTTTGAGCTGCTGACATGGGCTTGGGTCGGGTTATCACAAAAGCATAAATGCTCCGTGAAGATTTAATAAATTTGCAGACTCAAAGATGAGAATATTCCGCATCAACGCAGTTTTCGCCGGAATTATTACCCGCCGAAAAGCGCAGAGAGATAAAATTATGCAAAAGACCTTCAACCGCCAGAAACTCTTTCGGGTAATTTTCCTGAGTTTCAGCGTTTCCGCTTTCGTTTTTGTAAGTAATAGCTGCTCTACCGATTTTGAATTAAATGCTCCTGCAAAAAACATCTGGGTGGTGTACGGCATCCTGAACCACGATGCTGCAACCCAGGACCTGAGGATCATGCGTGCATTTTTGCCTACCGAAGACGCCACCCAATTTGCCCGCAACAACGACATGAGCGTAAAAGGGCTGCAGGTAACCCTCACAGGCGGAGGAAAAACCTACCTGGCTACGCAGATCGACAGCGTGCCTACCGAACCATCAAACGGCGCTTTTTACCCCTATACCACCCTCTACCGGTTTCAAACCACCGGCGGCGACACCCTGAAACCCGGGTTTAGGTACGACCTGGAAATAAAGCTCCCCGACAGCCCCAACTTTGTTTTACGCAGCTATACCTACCTCCCACAGGAAATCCGATTTCTTACTCCCCGCATTATTCCCGGAGCCGGGCAAGAGTATTGCCTGCTACAGGCGACACTTGACAAGGAGTATAAGATTGAGTTTCAGAAGAAAACGACTACTTCGAATTTGGGTGTGGGCGTCGGATTTGAAATAAAGGCGTACCTCGACTATACCGAGCTGGGAATCGAAAAAACGGTTGCCTTTGGCCCTACTCCTGTTTTTATTACGGGGCAAAGATGTACCACTGGCAGCGGGTTTTTATGCTACCAGTTTCAGGAAAAAGAATTGATTTCAGATTTTCTCACCAAGATGAAGCCCTCAGCACTGAGCAATTATACATACGCCGTAAACAGTAACAGTGAATGCCTGTCGGATTTTACGGCCCTGCCCAAAGCATTCAGGTTTGAAGTAACTGCGCTTGACACCTTTCTTACCAACTACCTAACGGTGAACAATCCCAAGTATCAGGACTTTAATACTGTAAGGCCCGAGTACACCAATATTACCGGAAGTACCGAAGCCTATGGTATTTTTGGTTCCATAAACCTGCTTTCTGTGCCGGCAAAGCTCAGCCCATGCACAGAATATCTGCTCTACCTCAATGGCACTCCCAAGCCTGTTTCTGGATGTGAACGATGATATTCGGTTTTTAAAAAATTCGGTTTTTAAAATTTACGAAAAAAACAGACCTGATTCCCTGAACTTATTTCGATATTTTGTCTTATCTATTATTGGAAATAGATGAAAAACTTATAACTTGATAGTCGAACTATCACACTTCCTCTATGGTGACAGAGCCTGGCACCGAAAACAAAAAAACATCACGGATACTCATCGTTGAAGACGATGAGATCAACCAGATGGTTTCAGCACATATTCTAAAAAAGCAGGGATATCAAGTGGAAACCGCCTTTGATGGCGTAGAGGCAATTCAAAAAATCGCTGTTTCTTCATTTGACCTTGTGCTCCTCGACCTCGAAATGCCCAACATGGATGGATATGAAACGTCCCTCAAAATCAGAGAAACGTTCACTTATATCCAGCTTCCGATCATCGTTCTGAGTGGGCACCAGCTCGAAGATGTGGCCGAAAGGCTTGCAGATGCCAACGTAAATGACTTTCTGCTTAAACCATTTGATGCATCCACCTTGCGCGCAATGGTCGTAAAACACTTGCCAGCTTAATTAATATTCCGAAATTCCGGATATTGATATGCGCTCCGTTTTCCTGCATTCCTTTTTTCTCTATATTCGGGAACGATTTCAGGAAGAAATCGCAACCGCCTTGCTGGTAAAATTACCGTCAAAAATGAAGAAGATTCTTCTCTTCCTTACAGCACTCGTTTGTGTAAGTGAGTTATCTGCGCAAAGATTCCGTACCGATACTATCTATTTCGATTTCGATCACTATGAGGTTCGTGAAGATTTCCGACCCAAACTTGATTCGTTAATCAGGGAGTTTACCCGGTACCCCTCATACTACATTGAAATTATTGGCCATACCGATAGCATCGGTCCGGAGCCCTACAATGTGGAATTGTCTCAAAAACGCGCCAGAGCCGTTACTATCTACATGCTGGAGCACGGTGTGGACCTCAACCGTGTATATTATGAAGGCCATGGAACTCAGAACCCCCTAGGAAACAACGATACCTACGCTGGTCGCAGGATGAACCGTAGGGCGGAGGTAGCCATCGTGTTTAACCGCGATAAATTCGTTCCTACCCTACCTACTCCTACAGAACCTGTAGTTGTTGTTCCTTCCGGGCCAACCCCCGAAGAATTGGCTGCGATGGCCCGCCCGGATACTATTCATTGCGATTACGCGCCGTTTCTCATCAATCCGAGGAAAAACACCTTCATTATTGCTCCTCAGGGAAGTACGGTGCTGATTCCCGCAAATGCTTTTGTAACAGATGCGGAGAATGTATCTATTGAAATAAACGAACTCTTTCTTAGGAGTGATATGCTCCTTAATGCCATGACAACCATCGGCCGTGACGGTCCACTGGAAATGGTAGGCCTGGTAGAAGTAGATGCCAAGGTGAATGGCCGACCGGTAAAGCTGCAACCCGAAACCGTTATTCAACTTTCTGTGCCCGGCACCCGAAAAGACGATTACATGAAGGTATATTATGGGGTTGGAGGTTCACGGGCATCCCGCACCACAGGCAAGGCCAGCCCGACTACGGCAACCATGACACCTGTCAAAACCTGGAACGAGGAGCCTGATACCAAGGTGGACTACAAACCCCGCGATGGCTATACCTTCGGCGTTACTCGTTTGGGTCGCTTTGGGGTTGGTCGTCAATTATACTACAGCCAAATCACCGATAGAGATGACCAGGGGGTAGATTTCCAGATTGCCTTGAAAGGCAAAATATTTGAAAGAACGACCACCGGAATCATTACCGGTGAAACCGTAAAGACCTATATCCCGCTAAACAAAAAGACCCCAAGGCTATATGTGGCCACTGGGGTTAAGTTTGTCAACGAGAAAACACCGCTTTACCTCGTTATTTATGAATATGACGAGGCTGGAAAGCCTTACATGGTGCGCCGCTTGTTCAAAATAAGCAACGAGATCACCCCTGTTAAAAAAGGCAGGCCTGTGATCAAGCTCAAAGCCAAGTTTCTGCCTTACGATCCTGACCGCTTTAAGGAGCTATTGCTGGAGTTGAACGTTTGAGCAGATAATTAATACCTTTTCATCAAATCACTTAGCACCTCTTTCGTGAGCGGCTTGATCAGGTATTCGCTAACCTCAGCGTATTCGGTTGCCCTGTTAATTTCTTTCTTGTAGACCGAAGAAGAGAGAATAAACAAGCGCACGGTTTTGCCCGTAGCAGCGACAAACTCCCGGTAGCGGGTGAGAAAATTCCATCCGTTTTCTTCCGGCAGATTCAAATCCAGGAAAATGACATCCGGCCAATCCTTACCATTCCCTTCAGAAAGACTAATAAGTTCTTTTAATGCCAGGTCAACTGTGAGAAATGGAACAACTACATCCGCAAATTTGGAATCTCGGATATTCTTCATGCATATAAAGTTGTTCACTTCATCGTCATCAACAAGCCAGACAATATTCAAGGGATAAGAAGTCGTTGTCATCAGAAATCAGAATTGAAGTGCATAATACGAAATGAGACGTAGTATTCCATTTTGAGTCACTAAATAAGGCGTAAGTTGGAAAATTAGATATTTCTATTTTCGAAATATACTTATTAAGCTCACTTTGCATGGCAATATCCAACCGATGCGCCAGCAATTAGAGACCCGTACCCATACAGCTTTTTACTTACAGAAAATCCTGGTAACAAGTGGCGTTGTCGCCAGCTTTGTGTGTCTGGCATTTTTAATCACCTGGGCAAGATTCCCCACAACCAAACGGCTCTTTGTTTTCACCGGCAATGAAGACCGGCAATGGACTAACGCAGGAAACTGGCAACCCTCCTACCCGGGCAATGAGATCGCAAAGGGCATGCAGGTAATGGTTTACGGTCCGGTTGAATTTGAGAATTTTGACTTAACGGTATCTGGTGAGCTGGATATTGAAATGGGAGGCAACTTGAAGAGTACTTCAAAAGCAATGATTATCGCTGAAGGAGCCCGGGTAGAAAACAGAGGGGCGATTGAGGTCGCACATATCTCCAATAATGGCACACTAGTTAATCAGGTATCCGCGTCTCTGAGTGTAGATACTTTTCTTTCAAGTATAGCCTCGCTCACAACCAATCAACCCGCTGCCAAGATCAATACCGCGCATGTTTGGGTGAACAATGGTATTATGAGAAACTATAGCCAGATATACATCGGGCAAACCTTTATCAATGGAGCGGTTTACGAAGGTAGTGCTGGTGCTTCTGTGTGGGTAGATGGAAAATTAAACAACTAAAAAAGGGATACCCATTGGTACCCCTCTTATAACTTGACGCTTCAGAGATCACTCAGGATCATCCTCTGCGGGTCCGGAAAAGCTGTCCGGACGTACGGGCGGGCGATCTTCCTGGCTGGGCTGCAAACGTTTGGCCTCAATGCTGAGGGTGGTATGAGGCACGGCAAACAATCTGCGTTTGTCAATAAGCTTGCTGGTTACCTTACAGATACCATAAGTCTTGTTTGCGATACGCCCCATGGCCATTTCCAGGTTATGGATAAACTTGGCTTGGCGGGACATCATCATGGTGAGATATTCTTTGTCGCCAAGGTCTGAGCTTTCATCCGGGTTCCAGATTGCGTTCAGGTCATGGTTTTCATTGGTCTCATTCAGGGTTTCCCGCAAACGATCGAACTCACGGCGTGATTCAGCCAGTTTTTTCTCAATCAGGGCTTTGAACTCTTCGAGCTCTGCGTCGCTATACCGGGTCTTGATACTTTCCTCTGACATGGAATAAAATTTGCGCAAAAATACGAATACTGTCTTGAAAGACAAGCAGTTCAACGTTAGTTGACACCAAGAGGTTGCAGGATTGGTAAATGATTGGATTTCGGTAGCGGTGAACGTAATTTTACGGGCCAATTATTCACTTAATTCAATGTCCATGTCCCGAGGTCCGGTTTCCAATTTTATAGCCCACCACTACCGCCATTTCAATGCTGCGGCCCTTATGGATGCAGCAAAAGCCTACGAGGCACACATGGAGGCAGGAGGTAAAATGATGATTACCCTCGCGGGTGCCATGAGTAGCGGGGAGCTAGGCCTTAGCCTGGCAGAAATGATTCGCCAGGACAAGGTTCAGATTATTTCCTGTACCGGAGCCAATCTGGAGGAAGATGTGTTTAACCTCGTCGCCCACGACCACTACGCCCGTATCCCGCATTACCGGGATCTTTCGCCTGCCGATGAACTAAAACTGCTCGAAAATCACTTCAACCGCGTTACAGATACCTGTATTCCTGAAATGGAAGCGATGCGCCGGATTGAACATCATATTTTCGCCATCTGGAAAAAAGCCCTCGATGAAGGCGCACGTTACCTGCCTCACGAATATTTTTACCAGCTCCTTCGCTCGGGAGTACTGGAGCAATATTACCAGATTGACCCCAAAGATTCCTGGCTGCTGGCTGCTGCAGAAAAGAACCTGCCGATTGTGGTACCCGGATGGGAAGACTCAACCCTCGGAAATATTTTTGCAGGATATTGCCTCAAAGGACAGTTGCGCCCGCACATTATGCGTTCAGGTATCGAATACATGACCGAGCTGGCCGACTGGTACCTCAACAATGCCACCGGACACGGAATTGGCTTCTTTCAGATTGGAGGAGGCATTGCGGGCGATTTCCCCATTTGTGTAGTTCCCATGCTGCACCAGGACATGGAGATTGAAGAAATCCCCTGCTGGTCGTATTTTTGCCAGATATCCGACTCTACCACCAGCTATGGTTCGTACTCCGGTGCGGTTCCTAATGAAAAAATTACCTGGGGTAAACTGGAAGTGGATACACCCAAATTTATTGTGGAATCTGACGCCACTATTGTAGCCCCGCTTATTTTTGCCTGGCTGCTGAAGTGGTAACACTTATTTTCGAAGCATAAAAAAAGCGCCCCAAAAGGCGCTTTTTTTATTTTATCTCAGGTCCTCAGTCGTAACCCAGAATTTTCAGTACCTGCTTGGAGTTTTGCTCTTCCTGCAGGACGCGTGCACCGAGGGTTCCGTCCGGGTTTCGGGAAATCAGCACGTGTTTAGGGTCGGGCATCAGGCAGTGATGGAGCCCTCCTACGCCGCTCAGCACCTCCTGGTAAGCCCCCGTGTGGAAAAACCCTATATACTGCTGCTTACGGGTCTTAGGCATGTATATGGCGCTTACATGGGCTTCCTGGTTGTAGTAGTCATCGCTGTCGCAAGTCATACCGCCAATATTTACTTTTTCCGTGGCTGCATCCCAGTTATTGATAGGCAGGAGCAAAAACCGGCGCTTGAGAGCCCAGATATCCGGAAGCATGGAAATGATGCTGCCATCGATCATAAACCACTTCTCGCGGTCGTTCTGCTGCTTGCGGCCCAGTACTTTGAATACGGTACCACTGCTTTCGGCAACGGTATAGCTTCCAAATTCGGTGATGATATCCGGCTCAGGCACGTCATTGCTCTCGCATACCTCCTTGATGGTACGCACGATTTCGTAAATGACGTATTCGTAGTCGTACTCAAAGTCGAGGGAAGTGCGGAAAGGGAGGCCTCCACCAATATCGAGCATGGTCAGCTCGGGGTTCATTTTGCGTAACCGGCAGTACAGGTTCACAAAACGACGAAGTTCACTCCAGAAGAAAGGGGTATCTGATATACCTGTATGGACAAAGAAGTGAAGCAGACGGAAGGTAAAATTAGGATGCCCCTTTAAACGGTGCACATAGAAGTCGATCAGTTCGTCTTCTCTGATACCTAGTCGGCTGGTGTAATAGGAAGCCTCGGGTGGCTCTTCCGTGGCCAGCCTGAGCCCTACCTGGCAAGGCACATCGAGTTCGCTCTGGTAAAAGTTAAACTCCTCCTTGTTGTCGAGGATCGGAATGATGTTGTGAAAGCCATCGTGAAGCATATCCACGATGTACTGCTTGTACTCATAATCTTTGAACCCGTTACAAACGACGAGCACATCCTTGGTGAGGTGGCCGTTCTTTTCAAGGTTCTCAATAATGGGCATATCCAGGGCTGAAGAGGTCTCCAGCTGCACGCCATTTTTCAGTACTTCTTGCAGAATATGCTTGAAATGCGAGCTTTTGGTACAGTAGCAATACACATAGGAACCGTTGTAATTGGTTCTCAAAATTGCTCTCTGGAAATTAAGACGGGCTTCCTGTATCTTTTTGGTTATCAAAGGCAGATACGTAAATCGAAGGGGTGTCTTATAGGTTTCGATGATTTCCATGAGGTTAAGCCCATGAAAGTGGAGTTCATCGTCGAATACCTCGAAGCCTTCCGGTGGAAATTCAAAGCTTTGGGAGAGGAAGTCGAGATAGCTTTGCATCGGTTATAATCAAGGGATAAAGGGTTTTGAAAAACTTACCCGTTGAACCGGAACGGGGCCGAACAAACCTCAATACTGCGGAGGTAAAAAAAACCGCATCACAGGGAAAGCATAAACTTGTACGTAAGGAACAGCATTACGGTCAGAAATCTTCTTCATCTTCTTCTTTGCCATCGGTGTCGCCATCGGTACTCTCGTCATCATCGTCATCTCCACCAGCATCTTCATCTTCTGCATAAGGATCATAGTCGTCGTCAGAATCGCCCAGATCCTCGTCGTCAGTGTCGATATCATTCCCGTCAGGCTTATTATAAATCTGAAACCCTGCTTTGAGGTCTTCATCCTCATCGCCGTCGTCTCCACCTGATTTAAATGAAGAAGATTTATATCCGCCTTCGGCATACTCTTCTTCTCCGAGGTCGTCCTCGTCATCTACGATGGGGGCAGGTTTCGCGGGTTGTGGTTTCGACGAATCGTTTGAGATCACCCCCTGAAACTTTTCAGCTTTGATCGGCGGTCCTTCGTATTCATCGTCTTCGAGTGCCTCCATGGCACGCATTCCTGAAGAAATCGAATCCATTTCGATCAGAGCGAAATCCCTTTTGGGGTTTCCTCCCGGGTCTTTGAAAATACGAACCGACATTACGTCTCCAAACTCTTCGAAGATATCCCTGAGGTCATCTTTGGTAATGGAAGCATCTAAATTTGTTATCCTAAGCTTCACGGCCGCTGCGTTGTGTAGTGGTAAATAGCCTTCTTCCTGTTTCGGGGCTAAAAGATAAAAAAAGTTTCAGTAGTCAAAACACGAGTCTGAAATTCTTGAAAACCGATCGCAAACATAGGTCCTTGAAAAACCTGTGTCAAGCCATTTGGCATAAGATTTCTCCGAATCAGTATTTCATCCCCAAAACGTTGTTTCGGAACGAGTAAAGATTTACAAGAATAAAGATCAGAACGGTGAAAGCAAGCAAAGAAGACCCCCCGTAGCTAAAAAAAGGCAAGGGAATCCCGATCACTGGCACCAATCCGATGGTCATACCCATGTTTACGGCCACATGAAAGAAAAGAATGGAAATTACACTGTAACCATATATTCGGGCAAACCGGGTTTTTGACAGCTCAGAAAGTTGCTTTAACCGAAACAATAACCCGAAAAAGAGCCCCAGTAGTGCCAATGACCCCACCCAGCCATACTCCTCTCCTACTGTACAGAAAATAAAATCGGTATCCTGCTTGGGCACAAATTTATATTTGGTATAACTGCCGTTGAGAAATCCTTTGCCAAAAAAGCCACCAGAACCGATGGCGATCTTCGATTGGTTTACATTATACCCAATACCCCTGGGGTCCAGATCAGAGTTAAACAGCACCTTAATCCGCATCTGCTGGTGCGGGGCGAGTTTGCTCACTAAAAAATTGGTACTGAAAGAAATCCCAATCAGAAAAGCAACCCCCAGCACATGGAGTGCAAGGATTCTCGTGGTGTTCCTTTTATTGTTGAAATACAAAAAGGAAGCCATCCCCATAAAGATGATTATCCCCCAAACGATAAACTGATTGGCAATGGCCAGGGTAAGAACGCCTACAATGGCCAATACTACGATAGCAATCGGGATCACGGGGTTGAGGCCCTCTCTGAAAAAAACAAACATAAAGCTGCCGAATACGAGCGCCGAGCCGGTATCATTTTGCAGGATCACGATGATAGCCGGCACTACCACAATGGCTGCGGCTACCAGGGCATTTCTTCTATCAGAAAGACTGAAATTAAGCGCGGACATGTATCTGGCGAGCGCCATGGCTGTGCCGACCTTAGCAAACTCTGAGGGCTGAAAGGGTTGCCCGGCGATAAAAATCCAGCTCCTGGCACCATTAATTTCTTTGCCAAATAAGAGCGCCGCCAAAATCAGGCTTACGCCCACCCCATAAACTATATAGCTGATGCCCTCCAGAAAACGATGATCCAACGTAAGGATCACAAATGCAGCGATGGCCGATACACCCATCCAGATCAGCTGACGACCATGAGGCATTTTCCACGCAAAAATCGACATATCCCCTCCAACAGAAGTCACCGCATAGATCGTCATCCAGCCAGCGATTACCAGCAAGGCATACAGTAAGATGGTTATCCTGTCAAATTTAAACTGCCTGTTCATCGAAGAAAATTAGCTTCCAGCACCCTTTGATATTCCATTTCCTTGCTTTCCACTTTCCGCTTGAGGTATTTTTCGATCATGATGGCAGACATAGGTGCTGCCCATGTACCCCCTGCCGAGCCACTGTTTTCTACTACAACTGCCACCGCTATGCGGGGGTTTTCTTTTGGCGCAAAACAGATAAACACCGAGTGGTCTTTGCCGTGGGGGTTTTGCACAGTGCCGGTTTTTCCACAAATGGATATTTCTTCCATAAAAGCCCTTCTGCCGGTACCGCTCTGCACTACTTTTTCCATGGCATCAATTACCTGCTCGTAGTACTGAGATTGGATTTGGGTAGAAACCCGGGGATACGGGAGGGGTTGCCAGTTGTTGTCGTCGATACCACGCTCAGCTCTTACAAAATGGGGTTCTATATACCAGCCCCGGTTAGCGATCTGGGCAGAAAGGTTAGCCATCTGGAGCGGCGTCATGAGTATTTCTCCTTGCCCGATGGCATTACTGATGATAGTAAGTGCGTTCCAGCGGTTATGCCCATACCAGCGTTTCTGGTTGTCGTACATTTCCACCGAAGGCAAAAGACCCGTTTTTTCGTATGGAAGATCTACATTCAGCTTTTGACCTATGCCCATGAGGGCCATATAGCGGTGCCAGGTGTTGAAGGATTCGTAGATATTGTCAAACTTCGGCGCGTTGAGGAAATCCATGTAAACGGCTGCAAAGTAGGAGTTGCAGGAAAACTGGATGGCTCCTTCAAGGTCAAGCGGGCCGGGATGGCTGTGGCAACCGGGTTTTCCGTGGTTCCGGCTGAAGCCTCCTCCGCACCCATAGCGGGTGGCGCCAGATATTACCCCTTCGTTCAGCGCAATGAGGGCATTGGCCAGCTTAAAGACAGACCCCGGAGGGTAAGTAGCCTGAAGCGGACGGTTATACACAGGCTTGAGCGAATCCCGCATCAACAGCCCCCAGTTCGCCATCAGTTCGCGGCCGGTGAGCATAGACGGATTGTAGGAGGGTGCGCTTACAAAAGCCAGTATTTCACCCGTACTGGGTTCGATGGCCACGATGCTGCCCTTTTTATTTTGCATCAATTGCTCACCCAGCATTTGCAGTTCGGAATCGACGCCCAGCATAAGGTCTTTGCCACGGATGGCTTCCTGGTCACGACGGCCTCCGGCATAGGAGCCCACTTCGCGGTTGTGAACATCCATCAATACGTATTTTTGCCCCTGGACCCCCCTTAGCAGGCTGTCATGGCTGCGCTCGATGCCGGCTTTTCCGATCAGATCTCCAGGCAGGTATTTTCCTTCGGAAGCCTCTATTTCCTGAGAATTGACCTCGCTGATATACCCCAGCAAATGGGCACCTACGGGGTACTGGTAGTAGCGTTTATTGGTTGCGGAGAAAGATATTCCCTGAAAGTTCCAGAGTTCTTCTTTGAGCTTACCGTACATCTCGGGCTCAATGTTGCGGGCCAGTACGGATTCTTTTACCCGCGAATAACGGGTTGCCTTGCGTATGCCATCGAGTATCTCGTGGTTGGTCATTTGCAGGCGATTTGCCAGTACCGCCGTGTCGGGGATATACAATTCACCAGGGGTGATCAACAGGTTAAACATGGGCCTGTTACTCACATAGATATCGCTGTATCGGTTGTAAATATTGCCCCGGGGAGGCACAATGGGCTTTACCCGAATAACGTTTCGTTCCGCCCGGCCCCGGTAATCGTCGTTCCAGACCTGAATTGCAAAAAGACGCAGCACATACGCGAAAAAAATCACGCCTATGATGCCAATAACGACATTTCCCCTCGATTGATAATCAATTCCTCTCATACTCGCTCCTCCACACTGATTCCAAAGTTACCGTTTATAGAGGATAAAACAGAGTATCCACGATAATACAAACGTGTAAATACCGCTGGCAAGTACTTTGAGTAGCGTAAACCAGAAGTGCTGCATACTAAATGCTTCCAGGAAGAAATAGGAAAGGTGGTGCAACAGTATGAGCGGAATCAGGTAAACAGCAAACCATGTCATGTTTTGCCCATGAAAATTGATGTCCTCAGGCGACCTGAAGTTCATGGAACCGGCTAGTAATGCTACCCTTCGCCTGATCGAAACCGCCATCACACTGCTAAATGCATGGAGACCGTTGGCATAGGTGTCAGAAGCAAAATCGATGGTTAGGCCTGTAAAAAAAGCAATTACAAACACCCACGAAGGGGGTATTTCGAATGGAAGGGTAAACAGGAACAGGAGAAAAATAAAAGGGGTAGCCACCTGAAAAACAGACAGGTGATTAAACAGCAGCACTTGTGCCAGAATATAAAACACGCCCGCAAGGCTATATCTCAGGATCTGATTCATGAATCCGGCAAACCTGTTTGAAGTGAATCGAGTGTCTGCTTGTACCGCGGTTTTACCAGGTAAACATAGCCCATTTTTGAAAAATTAGTAGCAAGATCAATTACTGCTACACTCAGTCCATCTTCTCCGCCTTGCTCTATTTTCCGCACTTTCCCCATTCTTATTCCTTCAGGAAAAATGGTATTGTACCCCGAGGTAACCAACCAGTCGCCTGCCCTTACGGCATCTACATCCGGCACAAACCTAAAAATACCGGAACGCGAATCTGTTCCGTTCCATTCATAAAATCCAATGGTACCAGCTCCGGAAACATCCCGTCCATCAACTGCTTTCAAAGTGAGGTTAAAACTCAGGTTGAGGGCGCTGAGCGCAATGCTATATGCCTTGCTTACCCTGATCACTTTACCCGCCACACCCTGAGGCGATATTACCCCCATGCCCACCTCTACCCCATGCTGACTACCTTTGTCGAGTGTGAGGTAATTGTAGTTCTGCCGGATGGTTTGGCGAATGACTTTCGCTGGCCGAAAGATAAAGTTTTCGTTTCCGGGCTGGGTATCAGCCGGGGCAATGAGCACCTGTGTTGCGGCTGAATCCTCATTGAGCAGAGCTAAATACATGCTTTCTCTTTGCCTGATTTCCTGGAGCTCTTTTTGTAGCTGCAGGTTCTCCAGCTGGAGTTGACTGTTTTGATTTTGTAAGGAAAAATAGGACCCTACGTTATCCTCTACCTCGTACATAGACCCGAAAACTTCAAGGCCTAGGTCGCCAAATCGGTTGCTCTGAAGCGAATTAAACCTGACGATGATCCAAAAAGAAATGCCTTCCAGCAAAAGGAATGTAAAAACATGTCTGTTTCTGGAAAGAAAGGCAATCAGACGAAACATACGCGTCGGGAGCGGCTATCAGCTCATCAGGTATTTAAATTCATTGAGGTTGCGCAGAGCCATACCTGTACCACGTACCACGGCCTTGAGCGGATCCTCGGCCACATGAATAGGCAATTTGGTCTTTTCTGCCAATCGAATATCCAGGCCTCGTAAAGATGCGCCTCCACCGGTAAGGTGAATTCCGCGTTCGTAAATATCAGCGGAAAGCTCAGGAGGTGTGTTTTCCAGGGCTTTCAGGATAGCGTCTTCGATTTTGGTAATCGACTTGTTGAGGGCATGCGCTACTTCGCGGTAAGAAACGGAAATCGTTTTGGGGATTCCGGTCATCAGGTCTTTGCCTCTGATCTCAATGTCTTCAGGCGCATTGTCCAGTTCGGGCAAAGCAGCCCCAACTTCGATTTTGATACGCTCGGCACTACGCTCACCGATGAGCATGTTGTGCTGTTTGCGCATGTAGTCGAGGATATCGTCGTTAAACTCATCTCCGGCGATGCGGATGCTCTGGTCGGTAACAATACCCGAAAGGGCTATAACAGCGATCTCGGTTGTTCCTCCCCCAATGTCCACAATCATGTGGCCGGTAGGTTCTTTTACGTTGAGGCCGATACCAATGGCCGCAGCCATAGGTTCAGGAATGAGGTACACCTCTTTTCCTCCGGCTTGCTCAGCAGAGTCACGCACAGCACGTTTCTCCACTTCGGTAATTCCACTGGGAATACAGATTACCATGCGGTAATTGGTGGCGAATCGTCGTTTTTTGGCATCAATCATTTTGATCATGCCGCGAATCATCTCTTCAGCTACCGTAAAATCTGCAATCACCCCATCACGCAAGGGGCGGATGGTTTTATATTTTTCGTGGGTTTTTTCATGCATTTGCTGGGCTTCGTGGCCAATGGCGATCACTTTGCCCGTGATACGGTCGATAGCCACTATAGAGGGCTCATCAACCACTACCTCGCCATTATACATAACCAGGGTGTTTGCGGTGCCCAGGTCAATGGCGATATCGGTGGAAAAAAAATCAAAAAGTCCCATACAATTGGTTAGGGTCGAAAGATTTACAAGTTAAAAACTGAGTTTTCCGATAGATTTGAAAGGTGGACAAAGCTACTCCATACATTCGATAATCTCCTAAAAATCAGGGGATTATTAATGGAGAAAGTGTCTTAATCCGGTGAAAATTAGGCACATGTCATTGGTTTCGCAAAAATTGATGGTCTCTTCATCCCGAATTGAACCTCCGGGCTCCACCACAATTTTTATTCCCTGCTGAAACGCATATTCTACCGAATCAGAAAATGGGAAAAATGCATCGCTCACAAGCACCGCTCCCCGTGGATCAAATCCATGTGATTCAGCCTTGGCAAACGCCTGCCTGAGCGAGTCAATCCTGGATGTTTGCCCCATACCTGCACCTATCAGCTGTTGGTCACGAACCAGGGCTATTGCATTGGATTTCAAGTGTTTACATACAATTTCTCCAAATAAAATGTCGTCCATTTCTTCGGGCAAAGGCTGCCGCGAAGTTTTCACTTCCATGGTTTCAGGGGTAATCAACGCTCTATCGGCATCCTGCATCAGGTAGCCCCCCAGCAGGCTGCGTACCTGAGGTTTTGCAAGGCTTCCGGGCTGTGCTTTGCGATGCAGCAGGATCCGGTTCTTCTTCTTTTTCAACACCTCCAATGCCTCATCACTAAAACCTGGGGCAACAAGCGCTTCGAAAAATATTTGATCTACGGCCTTCGCTGTTTCGAGGTCAATCACCCGATTTGCAGCCAAAATTCCCCCAAAAGCAGAGGTCGGATCAGCGGCAAGGGCCCTTTCCCAGGCCGATTTCAGGTCATTGGCAATCGCGCATCCGCAAGGGTTGGTGTGTTTGATCACCACAAATGCGGGTTCTTCAAACTCATCGCAAAGCTGAATGGCAGCATCAAGGTCTACGAGGTTGTTGTACGAAAGTTCCTTTCCATTCAGCTGATGAAACTGGTGGTCGAGGTCGCCGTAGTAGCGGGCTGTCTGGTGGGGATTTTCGCCGTAACGAAGGGTGTGCTTAGGTCCGGCCGATATCTTGAGCTTCTCTCCCTGAGGATCGAAATAGCGGTAAATCTGGCTGTCGTAATGAGACGAAACTTCAAAGGAAGCACCCGCCAGTTGCTTGCGTTGTGCCAGGGTGAGGCTCCCCCCCTGCGCCATAAGCCATTCGGCTACGGGAGCGTACCATGCCTGGGAAGGAATGCAGGCAGCATGGGCAAAGTTCTTGGCTGCACCGCGTATCAGGGCAATGCCGCCGATATCGATTTTTTCGATAATGGTGTCTTCGTCATTGGTTTCCCGTACGGTTTGCTCAAACGGGTAGAGGTCCACCACCACGAGGTCGATGGTCGGAATCTCATATTTCGCCAACTCTTCGAGGTCCTGTGGATCGTCGCGGCGGGCCAAAATCCCCCCATGCACTTTGGGGTGGAGGGTTTTTACACGCCCTCCCAGGATTGAAGGATAGCCTGTGAGGTCGGCGACATCCAATACTTCCAGCCCAAATCCACGTAGATAATCGGCGGTGCCGCCCGTAGAAATGGCCTGTATGCCAAACTGCCTGAAGGCAAGGGCAAGGGAGTCAAGGCCTTCCTTGTGATAAACAGAAACCAGTGCTGAGCGCACCTGCAGGGAGTTTTCCATAGATATGTGGGCATGGGCCAGCAACCGCGCCTGTTCGAGCACGATTCCGGGCAAGTATTGATGTTCGAGTTTTTGAACGGCTTGCTGAAGCAATTCCGGGGTCATACCGGGAATCACCGGAACCTTGGTCTGAAAAACGACCTCGCCCCGGTCATAAGCCTCATCTACATAGTGGACCGTGATGCCTGAAACTTCGTCTCCGGCAGCTAATACAGCTTCATGCACCCGCATACCGTACATGCCTTTACCGCCAAATTTTGGCAAAAGCGAAGGATGCAGGTTGAGAATTCGGCGGGGAAATGCTTTCACAACCGCCTCAGGCACGAGCTTGAGGTAACCTGCCAGCACGACCAGATCCACGCTGTGTGATTGCAACAGCGTTAGCCATGCTTCGCCGTCTTTTACCTGATCAGGGGTGAATAATTGCACCTCGAGGTTATAGGCAGGGGCGAACTTAAAAAGGCCGCATTGCGGGTTATTGGTCGCCAACAACACCACTGATACTTCCGGAAAATCACGGAAATAGTCCAGTAGCCGCCGGGCATTTGAGCCTCCGCCTGAAGCAAAGATGGCTATACGAATGGAAGCTTGGGTCAATGGTAAAAATTTGGCGCAAAGGTACGTACCCCTTGCGCCTGCTCAAAGCAATCAATTCAAAACTTATCCTTACCGGGCCAGGTTGAACCGGAAGGGCACATTTACCCAAAAATAGACTGGTTTATTGCCCTGAATAGCGGGGGTAAAATGCAGCTTGCTCATTTGTGCTTCGCATGCACGGGAGAGAATCGGGTTGATGGTATTGACGACTTTGTGCTTTACATAATTGCCGGATTTATCAACCAAAATCCTCAACATTACCGTTCCTTCTATTCCCGCATCTATGGCCTGCTGAGGATAGCCAATCGCTTTCCTTATCTCTTCCATGTTTACAGGAACTGGCTCTTCTGAAACATCGATAAATATTTCGTCGCCGGGTATGTACTCGGAAATCACCTGGGGTATGGTACCCGTGCCGGGTTCTTCAGGAAAAAAAATAAACTCATCTTTTCCGTCCGTGTCCTTCAACGAAATATTGGGCGCATCATTCAGCTCGTCCATTTCTACGATCGTGTTATCCTCATCAAGGTCTTCCTCCTTTGTTGGCTCCGGAATGGGAAAGCTGATGGAACGCACCTGTGGACGTGGCGGCGGCGGAGGCGGAATGAAAATATCGGGATCTTTAATTTTATCAAGTTTATGATCCAGTACTACCATAGCCGGCAAATCGCGAGCAGACACGATAGCTGTCTCCTTTGAAAACAAGGCCTGGTACCAAATAGGACCAAAAACAGCCAGTACAAAGCCGGTACTCATGACCGCCACGGCCAATGACAACCGCTTGGGATAATTGGTCCGAAGCTCGTAGGCACCATAGCGCTGCTCACGGCTCTCAAAGACCATTTCATCAAGGTTTGCAATGATTAATTTTGACATAATACGGGATGAAAGGTGAATAAAAAATCATCAGGGTTGGGGAAATGAAATTCCCTTTTGGATCAGTGCCAGGCTATCTGCTTCTGTAAAAGGAGCAAGCGCATATTTGGGCATTCCGGTGATGGCGATTTCGTCCAAAACATCAATCAAATGAGCATAGCGTGCGCGGGGGTGTGCTTTTACTACCAGTATCGGGTCCCAGCAGCCGCGCGTGGGGGTGCCCTCACATAGGTTGCTATGCATGTTTTTGTGATTGAGCAAAGCTGCTCTTATTGATGTTGGGTTAAACTCTATTTGCTCGAAAGAAGGCTCACCTGCATATTTCATCACCACCACGCTGTCGCCGGGTAGGAGTAGCAGGGTCATCACCTTCGACTCGTCCACTTCGGTGGTGGTTACTCTATCAGCGGGAACGATCAACTCTATTGCCCGCTGGTCCAGGAGCTGGGCGGAGAGCACAAAAAAAGTGAGAAGCAGGAAGGCAACATCGACCATGGCGGTCATGTCAACCTTGGGGGCATGGCCACGAACAGCCGATCGTTTGTCGTGCTTGCTACCGGTGGATTTGGAAGAAGGGGTAAGTTCAGCCATAAACGTTGCGATTAAGGGTAAGCATTTGAGAAAAAAAGGCAAAACTCTCCCACCCTGCCGGAAGTGCAGAAGTGCGGAAAGGATAAATACATCATCCTGACTATCAGGAGATTGATTCAGTAGTTAATTTTAATATAGAGGTGCACGCCAATCTTATTCCATAAAAAGGCTGTCATTTTTTTCAAAAAAAAACCTGGAGAACAGTGTTGTTCTCCAGGCAGATTTTAAGCAAAAAAAGCCTCCCCGAAGGAAGGCTTAAAATCAATTCAGAGTTCAGGTTAGTTCAACAACTTGAAGTTGAAAGGGATATTAACCCAGAATTGGATGGGCTTGCCACCCTGAATAGCCGGGGTAAATTTCAACTTAGGGAGTTGTTCTTCACAGGCTTTGGCGAGGATCGGGTGTACCTGGTTGATAACACGGTGTTTGGCGTAGTTACCATTTTTGTCAACAAGCACACGAACCACTACCTGGCCTTCGATACCGGCATCCCGAGCAAGCTGAGGATAACCAATCATCTTTTTAATCTCTTCCATGTTTACCGGTACGGGTTCTTCTTCTGCGAAGATGAAAGCGTTGATATCCGGCTCCTTGCTCACGATTACCTGAGGAATGTCTCCTGAACCGTCTTCTACCCCATCGAAGAAAGCAACATTGTCGTCGCCCTCTTTGTCTTCCAGACCAATGTTAGGAGCTTCTTTCAGTTCTTCGATCTCAGTGATCGTAGCTTCTTCCGGAACTTCGTCTGCGGGAGTTGGTTCTGGGATTTTGAAAGAAACGGTCTTCACTTCCGGTGGTGGAAGATCGGGTGGTGGTGGCGGAGGAGGAACATCGTCCTCCAGCGGTGGGGGAGGCGGCAGGTCTTCCATGGTCATCGCTACCCGAATGATCTTATCTTTGTCCGCACTTTCACCGATACCCGAGAGTCGGTAAAGGATAGGGCCAAAGGTAAAGAGCAGGAAGGCAAGCGAGATGATGATAAGACCGACCGTGAGGTGACGAGGGTATCTTTTACGGAGGAAGTAGGCACCATAGCCCCTTTCCCTTCCGTCAAATACCATTTCGTCCAGATCTGCTCTAATTAACTGCTGGGCCATGATCGGTTGATTGATAGTTAAGCATTACTGCCGTACTGTTCCATTCAGGATTTCCTTTCCGGACTACATTACTGGCGTTTGCTGGTAAGAGTAAGTCAGGATCGGTATTCCACATTTTTTTCAGATTAATTTCCTGATTCTGCTTTCTCCTTCATTTTAAGGAGGGCGTCTTCCACGAATAAGCTATCCTGGTCAGCATACTTTACCATAGCATACTTAGGTGCTTCGGTAATAGCGAGCTCGTCGAGGAGGTCAACTACATTTTTGTAGCGGCAGCTTTTCTTGGGTTTTACCAGGAAAATAGGGTCCCAGCATCCTTTGGCATTATCCACCTGCTTACACAGGGGGCGTTGACGATTAAGGTGCTCCAGAAGAACTTTACGTACACCGTCATCTGCGAAAGTGGTGTATTTGATTTCAGGTTCAGTGATACCAACGTAATAAATTACAGTATCATTTGCTGCCAGAATCAAGGTCAAAATTTTCTTCTCGTCAACCTTTACTTTGCCATCAGGATCTTCTTCAGCCTCTTTGGGAGGCAAGGTCAACTCCATCATTGCGGAGTTGGTCATGGTAGCGGTAAGCACGAAGAACGTAAGCAGGAGAAAAGCCACGTCCACCATCGCTGTCATGTCGATTTTGGTGGATTTCTTTTTGGTTTTCGACCCACCGCCTTTCTTGCCATGGCCACCACCGCCTCCGGAATCTACATCTGCCATAATAAATGGTTTTGAGGATGGTAAATAAAGTTACTTTTTAGGAGCCTTGCTAAAGCCGATACCATCAGGAGCTTCCTCCATTTTGGTAATCAGGCTAAACTGGTTGATTTTCCAATCTTGCAGGGCTTCTATTACCTCGGCTACGGAGCTGTACTCTGAGTCGAGGTCGCCTTTGATAGCGAAGCGCATACGCTGGTCGGAAAGGCGCCCCCAACGAATCCAATCTTTTACTTCATTGCCTATGTGGGCAATGGTATCGGTCTCGATGTAAGGAATTCCTTCCTGCACAAACTTGTCTCTTTCTGCATCGGAGGCATTGAGCCATCCTGACATTTGGCCAAGTGGCACCCCAAATTCAGACTGGATGGAGAAGAAGTTCACGCCTTCTTCAGTTACTTCCAGCTTGTTTTCAGCGATCGCCTTGCGTACGGCCTCAATCCGGGTACCGATGTCGGAAAAACCGACATATACCTTACCTTCTTTGTCAACTGACATGGTCATCAACCCTTTGGCAGGGGTTTCAGTTTTTGACACGGAGGAGGGAGTATCAATTTCTACTGCCTGATCTTCCCTGAACTTGGTAGTTGTGAGGATGAAGAAGGTTAGCAGCAAAAATGCTACGTCCACCATGGCGGTCATGTCAATTGTAGGGACTCCCCTTTTTGGTTTTTTGGACATGAGGGCAAATTAGCTAGCCTAAAAATAAAGAAACCTGGCAGGCTTGCTGCCAGGGTGATTTATCAATGACGTACGTCGTAAGCCTGTACAATGCTATATCCAGCCTCATCCATGGCATAGGTCATGCCATCAATACGGGTGGTAAAGAAGTTGTAGCACAGGATTGCGAGGGCAGAGGTAGTAATACCGAGGGCGGTGTTGGTCAAAGCCTCAGAGATACCTACTGAAAGTTCAGCTGCGTTAGGTGCACCACCGGTACCAAGTGCTGAGAATGAACGAATCATACCCAAAACCGTTCCGATCAGACCCACGAGGGTTCCGAGAGAAGCGATGGTAGCGAGGATAGGAAGGTTACGCTCAAGCATAGGCAGCTCAAGCATGGTAGCCTCTTCGATTTCGGTCTGGATAGCGATCTTTTTCTGATCTTTTTCCATGTTCGAGGATTCTTCCATCTCCTTGTACTTGCGCAGACCGGCTTTGATCACGTTGCCAACAGAGCCTTTTTGCTTGTCGCACTCGCTCACAGCATCAGCGATCTGACCTTTTGCAAGGAGATTACGGACCTTTTTCACGAAAACATCGATGTTTCCTTTTCCGCCTGCGCGGGAAACGGTAATGCCACGCTCAACCACGAAGGTGAAGAGCACAAGCAACAGGGTCATACCAATTGGAATAACAAATCCACCTTTACGCACAATACCAAAAGTATTGAGGGGGTGACCTTTGGTCCAATGCTGAGGCTCCTCGCCTTGCTTGCCTGCTTTTTCCCAGGCTTGGTAAGTAGTGAAATTTTCTGCTCCTCCCTCGAAGTTGCTGGGATGTCCGAAGCCTTGATAGAAGGCGACATGAGCTACTACTGCGCAAACTACGATAGCGAGCAGTGGGAAGATTGATTTGAAGGGGCTGGCGGGTTTGATTTCCGGTTCCAGACCACTTGCTTTTGCCACGGGTTTTGTCGGTTCAGCCATTTCTGAAAGCCTTGTTAGATGTACAAATAAAAAGTGGATGTGATCAAAGTTAGAAGTAAGATTCATATTCACAAAGCATCGCTCGATTTTTCCACCACATCTCGCGACTTTTCCGACTTTTCAATACCCGTTGGTCTTTTTCTTAATAATTTTTCCACAAAAACCGCCATTATTCGTGACAAACGGATGCTATAAGACACTTTGCCTTACCCATCATTGAAAAGCAGCACCTCTTGCTCCCTACTTTTCTTCCTATTTACACCAAAGAGTACATGCCCGCATGGATTCCATACGGGCATGTAAGCTTTTTTTGAAAAACTGGTTATTGCATGTGCAGGAAGCTGATCTCTTCCTTGCTCAACAGCCGCCACTCTCCCCGGGGCAGGCGTTTTTTGGTGAGGGGGCCAAACATGGTGCGGTCCAAAGACACGACCTCGTAGCCGAGGGCTTCAAACAACAAGCGAACAATGCTGTTTTTGCCTGACGTTACTTCGACCCCTACTTCATCCTGTTCTTTTCCTTCTACGAAGTCGATTTTATCAAATTTCGCCACCCCGTCTTCCAGCTCTACTCCTTTCAACAGTTTGTCAAAATCTGTTTCTTCAACGGGCTTGTTGAGCTTCACTTTATACATTTTCCGGATACCGTGGGCCGGATGGGTAAGTTTTTCGGTGAGCTTGCCGTCATTGGTGAGTAGCAGCAAACCGGTCGTATTCCGATCAAGCCTTCCTACGGGAAATACGCGGGTTCTTGCTGCCGATTCTATGGCGTCCAGCACCGTAGGCCTTCCCGCAGGATCGTCGGTGGTGGTAATCATGTTTTTGGGCTTATTCAGCAGGATGTACACAAAGCGCTGAATTTCCAGCTTGTTTCCTTTATAGGTAACAACATCTTTGCCAGGCTGAACCTTGGTTCCGAGTTCGGTTACGACCGCACCATTTACTTTGATCAGTCCATCGGCTATCAGCTTGTCGGCATCGCGGCGGGCGCAAACCCCGCAATGGGAGATAAACCGATTGAGCCGCACCTCTGCATAAGGAGCGAGCTTAGGCGGTAGCTGGCGGGTAACGTGTGCCCCGGGCTTGGCTAGGGGTTCGCCATGCTCGTCAAGCTTCTGTTTCGTCGGAGGGCCGCTCTTCTTCTTGGGCGTGACCGGGGCTTTCGGAGCCTTCACGAATTTCTTCTTCGGGGCCAGGCTCTGCCAGAACGCTTCCGTTTTGGGCTTCTTCGGTTTGTTCATAAGGAATATCTGAGGGAGCCGCCATGCCTTGCCTGAAGATTTCCATTTGATCTTCGGCAGACTCGTACTCGGTTAATTTTGGGAGGTCAGCCAGGTCATTTATCCCGAAATAGGACAAAAATTGGGGGCTGGTAATATACTGCATGGGCCTTCCGGGGGCGTCTGCCCGGCCAGCCATGTCGATGAGGCGTTTTTCCAGCAGCTTGTGAATGGCATAGTCGCAGTTTACACCGCGAATAAATTCCACTTCTGCTTTGGTGATGGGTTGCCGGTAACCAATGATCGAGAGGGTTTCGAGGGCTGCACGGCTCAGGCGCTTTTTCTGCTTGGTCTGATTGGCCTTTTGGATAAACGGGTAGAGGTCCTGCTTGGTAAAAAACTGAAACCCACCCCCTATTTTCCTGATTTCGAAGGCAAAAGCTGGATCTTCGTACTTAGCTACCAGCAGGTCCACAGTATCCTGCAGTTGCTTGAGGGTAAGATTTTCAATAGGATCAGGCTCCACGTGGTTGTCAGGCATCACCACCGAATCGGGAGCAGCAGGTTCAGGAAGGGAGGTACTACGTGCAAGCACCTCCAGCATGAAATCAATCCTCACGGGTTGATCTGATGCAAAAAGTATTCCTTCTACAATTCGGGAAAGTTGCTGATCCATAACGCACAAAGATACGCGCCAGGATCAGGAAATCAACGTCATTCCGCAGGCAGCACTTCTCCTTTCAATACCAACATCTGGATGGAAGGACTGGCATTAGAGCGAAAGGTGATTGTTTTTACAAAACTGCCCACTGTAGCCGCATTGAATTCAGCCGTTACAAACCCATCCTCCTGGGGTTCGAGCGGCTCTTGGGTGTATTGGGTGGCTGTGCAACCGCAACTGGGCTCTACCGACTGTATTTTGAGGGTATAGCCGCCTGTATTTTTGAATAAAAATTTGCAGGAAACCGGCTTCCCCTGAGGAATTTGGCCAAAGTCGTGTACGTCTTCCTCAAAATAGGCCACTGCAGGGACTATGATTTTCTCACGCGGGTTGTGCACCTGAATGCCTGCCGCTTTCACATCATTGCCATGGGGAACCTGACAGCCAGTAGAGAAAAAAAGTAAAGAGGCAAAGTAACTGCCCACATAAATGAGACCTTTCATGTACTTATTCCTTAGGAGCCTCCACTGTTCCCTTCAGGTATAATACCGTGGTAACTTCTTCGGTATTGGTTGTAACAGATACACTTTTGGTGAATGATCCTAATCCGGCTGCGTTGTATTGGGCCTCTACATATCCTTTTTCGCCGGGCTTGATGGGGTCTTTGGTATAATCAGAAGCGGTACAGCTACAGCTGGGCTTCACTTGCTGAAGAACCAGGTCTTTATTTCCGGTATTGGTAAACTCAAAACGATAGGTAACTGGCTTGCCTTGCGGTACGTTTCCGAACACATGTTCTTTCACTTCCCATTGGATTTTCGCCTGGCCTTCAGCTTCAAAAGCCATGGCAGCAGGAGCGTTGAACATCGACTGTGCCTTTACTGAAAGGCTCAACAATGGCAGAAGCGCCAGAAGGGTAATGACCTTTTTCATCGTTATTGGTTTGATTTAGGAGTTGTTACGCAACAATTAACAAGAGGTTTTCGGTCAGTTAAAGTCGGTTGTAAGCTTAAATCGCAAAATACGCTTGTTGCCTGTATCGGCCACATAGAGCACTTTGTCGAAGTACGCGACCCCTCGCGGTTCGTTAAACTGGGTTAAACCCGTGCCTGTTCCTCCGAAGGATACCTTAATAGGGCGAGTAGAATTGGAGCCTCTGGGAGCCGTTACCCCTTCGTAGCCCTGGGCATTGAACTGGTAGAGCGAGTCTTTTTCGGCATCTACTACAAAGAGGTAGTTAGTACCATCGCCTGTGAAGGTGATATCGGCTGGCACTGCAAAGCGATTGGCCGTGTAAAGGAAGCCGTCAGCCTTTGAGGTATCTCCTACCGGAAAATAAACGCCCTCATAACTCGAGCCTCCGTCGGTTTCGAGGTACTCAATTTTCTGAACCTTGAGGTTGCTGGTAGAAGAAATGCCTGCAAAATAGAAATCACCCCTGGAGTTTACCTGGGGGGTTTGCGGTGGCTGAGCCATGCCTATTACTGCGGAGGGTGCCCGAAAGAAATCGCGGAGCGCACCGAGCGGGGTGCTTACCTGAATAGGCGAGGTAAATACATCGTTTGCGTCAAACACGAGCAGGGCATCGTCAGGCCCTCCGAACCGGGTAGGTGAGTTTTCTGTACCGGTGCGAGAGAGGTAGTAGCGGTTATTGGCCAGGGGCGCAATGCCGGTAAACTTCACTTTTTCGTCGCTGCGGGTAGGGGTACTCGTTTTAAAATAAAAGGGGTGCACGATTTTTTTCACGATTCGAGCCTGACTCAGCCCGTAGGTATTGCCCTGTTTGAGGCTCAGCCGGTAAATTGTCGGTAAACGGTAGCTGGAACCCGCAACCACGGTATCGAGGTAGCCGGAAGCCAGAATATCGAGCCGGCGGTCCTGGGCAATGGCTACCAATCCCGGAATGCTGAACCGGCCCAATTCCCGGCCTGCCTGGTCAAAAGAAATGATTTCTTCGGTACCAGCATCCGCTACATAGATCAGCTCGTCCCAGCCGGCGATGATGTCCACCGGGCGATCAAATCCTTCCAAAACGGGCTGAATAGGCACATAGGCCACAATCCGGTTGTTGTAAACGGGTTCGTCCAAAAAATCGGGGTTGGTTTTTTCACCAAAAAAACCCGAACAGCCGGCAATCAGCACCAAGGGAAAAAGGAGGAAACGTGACCAGGTTTTTTTCATGACTTTCCGAAAATCAGGGGATCGTCTTCGTAAGCAGAGCCCAGGTGGCACAAATGGTTGAGGATGGCGGCAAACAATTCGTAAATATCCTTGAGCTGATCAGGATTTTTGACGATGCCGGGAATTTCGAGGTAGAGCTCGCTCAGTCCTTCATGAAAAGGATGCGAAACCCAGGTATCATCTACGTTGTTGCGGAGTTCGATATTGGCTTGCCAGGCGATAAGCTCGCGGATTTTTTGTGGGGCAAACAGCTCTTTGACCTTTATGGGATCGTTGGATTGAATGAGGTATTCTTTGTCAAAAACGGCATCACCGATTTCGATGTCCTGCACGCCCGGAATCCAGGAAATATTTAATCCTGCCCGGCGAAACACCCGAAACTGAAACGAATCGGCATTGAGGTAAGGGGCGCGGATGCGGGTTTTGTAGCCCGACTTAGGGTTGCCGATGAGGTCAAAGTTGATAAACCAATCCTCATGAAAAGCAGTGAAGGCCGCATTACGCCCAAAAGGCGTAGCCGGATGAAAGCGCGCGCCCAGCTCCTGGGCTACCTGCTCCCATACGCGGTCCTGCGAAGAGCGAAAAATGGACCTGAGGCTGCTCATCGGCTTACGGGATTGAGGTAAAAGCCCACCCCTACGCGGTGAACCATGCCCAGGTACTGCAGAGGATCGGCGGCGTAGTCGATGCGTAGCGGATGGCTACCCACACGCGAACGAACGCCAAATCCGAATGCGGGAAGGGTTTCATCGGTCACATTGAGTTTATAGCCGAGGCGCAGAAAGAGGAGGTCTTTGTAGTTGTATTCCAAGCCCACACGGATATTTTCGGCGTTGTCGTTGGGGTGATTGAGCTGCAGGAGGCCTGTCAGCGATTGATCTCCCCCGGCATTTTTCCATATAGCCATAGACATTCCCAGCAAAAATACCGTGGGAGCAGGGTAGCCATCGAGGGTGGGGCTGCTGCTTTGAAAGGTACTGTCGATGGAAAGTGCGCCTTTGAGGGTGCTGTTTGGGCCAAAATTCTGGACCATGACCGCAAAACGCAGGTCGCGGAAATCTGTGCGATAGAGAAAGCCGAGGTCAATCACGCCCGTGCTTGCGCGGAAATCAGCCATTTGCTCGTGTACAAACCGGCCCGTGACCCCAAAACTGAACGCATCGGTGAGCTGGCGGGAATAGGTAAGGCCTGCGGTGAAATAATTGGCGTAAAAATATTCTCCGGTGCCGTCGGGCTGAAACACCGTACGGACAGGCATGGCGCCAGAGTTGAGGGTGCTGAGCGAGCCGGACCAGGTGCCGGTTTTGGTAGGAATAACTGCCGAAAGAAAGCCGTAGTTCACGTCATTGGCCCAAAAAGTATTGCTCAGGCCGAAGGAGGCATGCTCCATTTCAGTAAGGGCGCCGGGGTTGATGGCAGTGCTGAAGGCATCGCCGCTGGTACACAGGCTGGCGCCACCGAGTCCGGCAGAGCGGGGGCTGACGTCCACTTTCAGAAAAGAAAGCGCCGAGATTCCGACCCTTTGGCCTCCCAAAGCCGGAAATAGCTGTGCCTGGACAGGGAGTACGCAGGAGAGCATTACACAGGCGAGTAGCGTTCGAAGCATGCAGGTTGGTTTTCGGGGGCAAGTTAGGATTTTCCCTTTGCCCCAGCCCTCAATCTGCCGCACTTTGTGGTAGAATATCCTTCCCTGAAAAAACAAAACCCCAGCCGAAGCAGTATTTCCTTGTGCTTTTCTTTGCCTAAAGAATCATTCCCGATGTCAGATTTTACCCCCGAACACCACCGCCAGCACCGATACGAAGCCTTCTGTGCCTTGTACAATATTCGAGACGTAGCTTTATTTACCTCGCTGTACGACATCGACGACCTGGAGCGATTTCTCCCGCTCTCCCCTACTCCGGCCGACCAGCAGGCGCTGCAACAGCTCGTGGGCATTACCGGCAACGACGACGGCTACATGGATTACGCCAAATCGCAAAACGCTTTTGAGCTGATTTTGCAATGGCAGGAACTCACGGGCAACCACGACCGCAATGCGATGTTCCTGAAAGAAGGGGGTGATCTGCGGCCCTGAAGGGGATTTTTCGGATATTTGGGTATGGACAACCGGCCCATCGGCATATTTGACTCTGGCATCGGCGGCCTTACCGTTTGGCGGGAGGTCGTGAAACAATTTCCGGAGGAATCGATGGTGTACTATGCCGACTCCGGGAGGTGCCCCTACGGACCTAGGCCTGGCAGCGAAATCCGCGATTTTTCTACAGAAATCACCCGTTTCCTCCTCGAAACCCACAACGTAAAAATGGTGGTGGTCGCCTGCAATACCGCTACCGCCGCAGCCATTGCGCACCTGCGCGCTGCTTTTTCGGTGCCTTTTGTAGGCATGGAGCCAGCCCTCAAACCCGCCGCTGCCCATTCCAAAAGCAAAACCATCGGCATCCTGGCCACTGCCGGAACTTTTCGGGGAAAGCATTTTCAGGAAACCCGCGACCGCTACGCCCATGCTTGCAACGTACTTTTACAGGTAGGCGAAGGCCTCGTGCAGCTCGTAGAACGTGGGGAAACCGAAGGCCCGGAAGCCGAACACCTGCTGCACACCTACCTCGACCCGATGCTGGAAGCGGGAGCAGATCAAATCGTGCTGGGCTGTACCCATTATCCTTTTTTGCAAAAAACCATGAACGGTATCGTGGGCGACCGCGCGGCAATCATCGACCCGGCACCGGCAGTAGCCCGTCAGGTAGGCAGGCTGTTGGAAGCGCATGATTTGGCCGCAGTAACGGGGAATGCCCCTCTATACACCTTCTATACTTCGGGAGACGAACCGCATTTTCGACAGTTGGTACAGCAGCTCTGCCCGGAGATTGGCCATTTGGAGGCGCGGTATTCCGGTGTAGAAATAGCGTGAATTTTTCCTGAAAAAATCTCCCCGGCAAAGGCAGTTCCTGACGGCTAAGCCCTACCTTTCGGAAACAACTCTTTTTCACCTAATATCTGCTTATGAAGGTTACCTTCTTCAGTACCCAGCCATACGACCGTCGCTATTTTCAGGAAAATAATGCTGCTTTCGGGCACGACCTTTATTTTCTGGAGCCTGCACTCAACAGTGAAACGGCCATTCTGGCCAAGGATGCGGGGGCGGTTTGCGTTTTTGTAAACGACAAGCTGGACCACGAGGTACTGAAGCGGATATCTGACCAGGGCGTGGAGCTGATTGCGCTGCGCTGTGCGGGTTTTAACCAAGTGGATATCGCGGCTGCTTATGAACTGGGAATGAAAGTGGCACGGGTTCCGGCCTACTCGCCTCATGCCGTGGCCGAACATGCGGTGGCCCTGATCATGACGCTGAACCGCAAGACCCACAAAGCCTACAACCGGGTGCGGGAATACAATTTTTCGCTCGACCGCCTGGAAGGGTTTGACATGTATGGCAAAACGGTAGGGGTAATCGGTACAGGTAAGATCGGGCAGGTCTTTTGCCGCATCATGAAGGGGTTTGGCTGCAAGGTGATCGCCTACGACACCTACCCCAATACCGAGCTCGCCGAAAGTGGTGTGACCTATGTGCCGCTAAACGAACTCTTCGCCCTGTCGGACATTGTCTCCCTGCATTGCCCTTTGACTCCCGATACGCACCACATCATCGACGAAGCCGCCATCTCCCGCATGAAAAAAGGGGTGATGCTGATCAATACCAGCCGGGGTGCGCTGGTGGATTCCCGCGCGGTGAATCATGGCTTGAAAAGTAGCCAGATCGGTTACCTCGGGTTGGATGTGTACGAGCAGGAAGAAGCCCTTTTCTTTAAAGACCTCTCCGAAACGGTGCTTCAGGACGAGCGTATTGGCAAGCTGATGAGCTTTCCTAATGTGTTGATTACGGCCCATCAGGCATTTTTCACCAACCATGCCCTGGAGCAAATCGCCCGCATCACCTTACAGAATGTGTCCGATTTCGAAAGCGGTAAGCTCGACGACAGCCGGGAAGTCACGCCCGCCATGTTGAAGTAATCGCCTTGTCTGCCTTTAGCGGAAATCTTCCTTTTTCTTTTCTCTGCCTACAAACCATCCATCCGGGAAGGACGCCCTCGCCTGGACAATGGCGAGGGTTGTGGTGGCTTAATGCTGCAAACGATCCAACAGGGCGGATGCTTCCTTGGGGTCGATTTTGTTGAGCTGGGCGTAGCGGATAGCGAGGTTGGCGGCAAGGGTGGCTTCGTTGTTTTTGCCGAGCATTTCGTACACCATGGCCTGCGCGAGGTACGGCTCGTATTGCGGAGAAAGCGCCACTGCCTGCCTGGCCCAAACGGCAGCAGCTTCGAGCAGGGCGGGTTCGGTAACGTAGGTCGCTACGTTGCGGGCAGCCCACGTGAGCTGGGTGGCATCGGTCACGGGGTATTTTTCGAAGTAAATGCTGGCCTTTTCTGCATAGCCTTTCCAATCGCCGGAGGTGCCGGTATAGACCATGTCCATGCGGGCAGCGGCGCGGCCATTGTCCTTCACATATTTATTGAAACCGCTGATCACGGCATCGCAGACGGCACGATCGTGGTTGGCTCCGGCATCGCGCACGGTTTTTTCGGCGGTTTCGCGGAGCTTGGTGTCCACGGCCCCTTCGCCGTATTGCTTTACAAATGAATTGCGGGCCTTGAGCAGGTACTGTATTTCGCGGGAATTGAAATCAGAAGAAAGCAGCTTAATAGCTTCCCAGTTGGCGGCGGAAAGCAGGTCCTTGTCGGATTGCGTGGCGAAATAAGCCTTGGCTGGCGACTGGAAGTCGGTCTTTTTCAGTTGGCGGGCCATGGCTACATTGAGCAGCACCTGCGGGTCGAGGATGCCGGCGTTGTACTGAACTTCGTAAATGGCGAGGAGGTTTTCGGGGCGATTGGCCTTTTCGGCATCCACCATTAGCTCGGTAGGAGCCCGGTAGCCAAGGGCCTGGTGCACTATTTCGCCCAGGGGATCGATCCAGAGCAGGGTCGGGTAGGCATTCACCTGGTATTTTTGAGCAAATGCTATTCCTTCGCCTTTCTCCATGTCGAAGGAGTAGGAGATGAAGTTTTTATTGAAATAATCCGCTACGGTTTCGTTGGGGAAGGTATTGCGCACCATGGCTTTGCAGGGGCCGCACCACTCGGTATAAGCATCTACGAAGATGAGCTTGCCCTGGGTTTTGGAGGCTTCGAGCACTTCTTTCCAGCTTCCTTTAAAAAATGCGACACCCGATTGGGCAGAGAGGTTGGCCAATCCTCCGAGGAGTAGCAGAAAGACAATCAGGGCACGGCGATACAGGGTCATGGGCGTCATTTTTCTCAAATTTCCAAAATGGATGCCAGAGTGCCAAGGCTTTTGAGGAATAGGCTTTTGGGGGTTGTTGTTTTACCCGGAGACACGGAGGGCTTCGGGGGGTGGTTGTGTTTTTTACACAGAGGGCACGGAGGGCATTGGGTGGTTGATATTTTACACGGAGGCACGGAGACACAGAGGGGCACAGAGGGCTTTTTGGGGTAGTTGTGTTTTTTACACAGAGGGCACGGAGGGCTTCGGGTGGTTTTTATTTTACACAGAGGCATGGAGACACCGAGGAACACAGAGGGCTTTTTGGAGTTGTTGTGTTTTTTACACAGAGGGCACGGAGGGCTTTTCGAGTTGTTGTTATTTTACACGGAGGCATAGAGACACAGAGGGACACAGAGGGCTTTTTGGGGAAACACATCTCAGGATACCCGTCAATTCATCTTACCGAGCAGACCACACCAACTCTCCGTGAAACTCCATGTCTCTGTGTCTCTGTGTCTCCGTGTAAACGCCCCCCGCCACAACTCTCCGTGAAACTCCATGCCTCCGTGTCTCCGTGTTAATGCCCCCCGCCTCACCAAATCTCCGTGAAACTCCATGCCTCTGTGTCTCTGTGTTAATGCCCCCCGCTACAAAATCTCCGTGAAACTCCATGCCTCCGTGTCTCCGTGTTAATGCCCCTACCTCACCAACTCTCCGTGAAACTCCATGACTCTGTGTCTCCGTGTAAACGCCCCGCCTCATATCTCCGTGAAACTCCATGCCTCAGTGTGTCCGTGTTAAAAACCCTATCTTTGCAGCCATGTCCACAGAAAAAATCATTACCCTCAAGCCCGGAAAAGACCAGTCGGTGCTTCGTTTTCACCCCTGGGTTTTCTCCGGAGCCATCGCCAAAAGCACCGGCGAACCCACCGAGGGAGAAATAGTTGCCGTAAAAAATGCGGAGGGCGTACTCCTCGGCGAGGGGCATTTCCAGCCATCAACCATACAGGTGCGGATGGTAAGTTTTGGCGAAAAGGAGATAAACGACGAATTTCTCTCAGGGCGCATCCGCGAAGCCTGGAACCGCCGGGTATCGTTGGGCTTTGAACAGGACCCCGACACCAACATCTACCGAATCGTTCACGGCGAAGGCGACGACCTGCCGGGCCTGGTGATCGACCGCTACGGCGACACGGCTGTGGTGCAATGCCACTCTGTAGGGTTTTGGCTGATCCGGGAAAAAATCGCCCAATGGCTGGTGGATGCTGCAGGCGGAGCTATTGCGCATGTGTACGACAAAAGCGAGGGCTCTCTTCCTCCCAAAGCCAAAGTGGAGGCCCGCAACAGCTGGCTGATCGGCGAAGGCGGTATGCCCAAAGGACTGGAATACGGCCTGAAATTTCGCGTAGATGTGGTCGAAGGCCAAAAAACGGGCTTTTTTATTGACCAGCGCGAAAATCGCCGCCTGCTCGAGCACTACGCCAAAGGCCGCGAAGTGATGAACGTGTTTTGCTATACGGGTGGATTTTCAGTGTCGGCTTTGCGGGGCGGGGCGCTGAAGGTACTGAGCGTAGACAGCTCCAAAAAAGCCATGCAGCGCACCGACGAAAACGTGGCCCTCAATTTTCCGGAGGGGGCTCCGCACGAAAGCCTGGTGTTCGATGCTTTCGAGTTGCTGGCCAGCGAAGACCGCAAGTTCGACCTCATTGTGTTGGACCCTCCTGCTTTTGCGAAGCATACCAGCGCCCTTACCCAGGCCCTGCGCGCCTACCGCAAGATCAACGCCCGCGCCATGGAGTTGCTCCGGCCCGGAGGCATCCTCTTTACCTTTTCGTGCTCACAGGTAGTTTCGCGCGACGATTTCCGCCGAAATGTATTTACCGCCGCCACCCAAACGGGCCGCCGGGTACGTATCCTCCACCAACTCACCCAGCCCGCCGACCACCCCGTGAATATCTACCACCCCGAAGGCGAATACCTCAAAGGACTGGTGCTGGAAGTGAGCTAAGGAGGATCGATCGTGTGGATTAGCATTAGAAAAAGCCCCCTGTCCGTATCGTGCAGGGGGCTTTTTCGTTAGGGAGTAAATCGCTTAACCTGCTTGGGATGCTGACCAAAACTGAGGGGCGTGCTGATGCCGATTTGGGCGGTGAGGGCCCAGTGGCGAAGGGGGGCCTCGTCGCCTACAATATTGAGACGGAAAAGCCCGCGAGAGAATTTGGTCTCGTAAAAAAGGGTTGATTTTCCCAGTTTCAAGGATACTCCTGCTTGTCCGTTTAACCCCCAATCGAACCAGGTCCATTGGTAGGTGGAGGAAGGATCAAGCACAATTAGACTTGCACCCGTAAGTTGTTTCCCGCCTCTAAAAAATCCCCCCTTGTATTTGTAGGACCCATATAAGCCTATTCCTCCGTAATACCTGATCCGATTGCCAAAACTGTACTCCAGGCTTAAAGGGATGGATAAATAGCGGTAAACAATGTTAGGCCCTGATATCCGATAATACTGCCCGGAATTTGGGTCTATGTATCCATAAGTTTGAAGGAGTTTGGCTCCCTTGGATTCGAGCACAATACCAGAGCGTAAACCAAAGTGGCCATTAAAATCCCATCTGAAAATCCCCTCAACTCGGGGAGAAACCATGGGCTTTGTAAATTTTTTGATAAACTCGGGTGCTGCGAGCGATCCATTTCTAGGGGCATACCCCGAATAATTTACTCCCACAGCCAACCCAAGTCGAAACCGGGGAAGTGCATCTGACTGCGAAAATACCGGCAGCCAACAAACCAAACCTAGCAAGAAAGTCAATAGGAGGTTTTTCATAAGTAGCGGATGAGTCCTTATTTATGATGGGCATATGTAAAGCGGTCAGGCTTATTCCCAAATTTAAAAAGAAGTAACTGACAATAAATCTCAAGGGGGTTATCATTTCAAAATACCCACACACCAACGCTCATACCTCCTCCAGCATCTCCAGCGAAAAAGCCTGTGCCTGTGCCGCAAACAACGCCTTGGTCCTGGGCCATACGCTGCCGAACAGTTCGCTGTGGCGGTAGGCATCGAGTGCTGCTTCCGACTCCCACTGGCTGAAGGTGTAGCGCACGTTCGGATGGCGGGCATCGCCGTGCAGCTCCAGGTGTAGGCAACCCGGAAAATGGCGGATCAGCTGTTTAGATTCGTCGAAAATCGCTTGAAAATCGGCGAGCTTTTCGGGCAAAAAATCCATGCGGACAATACGCGTGACCATGATAGTTTCGTTCAGGTTCAAACAAAGGACGGGAAAATCGGCAAAAGCACTTGCAAGTTCCACGACCTTAACCCGTCATTTGGCCTTTACTTTATATATTGGCGAAGATTGTTTCAACCAAAAATCTATGCGTAAACTTTTTTTCTGGATGGCCGCCATGGTCACCTTGCTTCCCCTCCAGGCCCAGGATAAATACTGGGTGTTTTTCACAGATAAAGGCCAGGACGCATTGTCCCGCATGTCGCATCCGGAATTGTTTCTGAGCGCCAATGCCCTTTCCCGCCGGTCAGACCTCGGTATCTCCGTAACGATGGCCGACGTGCCCCCCAGCCCCGCCTACGTACAAACCGTGAACAGCCGCGTAAACAAAGTGCTTTTCGCTTCGCGCAGCCTCAATGCTGTAGCGGTAGAAGCCACCGTGGATCAGATCTACAGCCTCGCTACCCTGCCTTATTTCAAAGGTGCCAAGCCCGTAGGCCGGTTGGTATCTACCCGTGCAGCCAACACCGAACTGCCCGCTTCGCTCCGGCTCAAAACCGCCGATGACGAAAACCGCTTCGACTACGGCGATGCTTTCAACCAAAACAACATGCTTAACATCATCCCCCTCCACAACCGGGGCATCGATGGAACTGGGGTGAAAATTGCCATTTTTGATGCCGGATTTCTGAACGCAAACGAGATCGAAGCCCTCGATTCTGCTTTCAGCAGTGGCCGCGTGGTGGCCTGGCACGACTTTGTAGATGGCGACGACGAAGTATTCAATACCGACTCGCACGGCACCCAGGTCATGAGCTGCATCGGCGCCAACCTCCCCGGCGAAATGATAGGCATGGCTCCTTACGCCACCTTTTACCTCGCACGTACCGAGCAATCCAAAACCGAAACCCAGCAGGAAGAGCACAACTGGGTAGCTGCTGCCGAGTGGGCCGATTCCATTGGCGTGGACATTATCCACTCATCGTTGGGCTACTACGAGTTCGACAACAACGTAGGCGACTATGCCTACGAAGACATGAACGGCAATACCGCCATCATTACCCGCGCCGCCGATTGGGCTGCTTCACGGGGTATCCTTGTTACTTCCAGCGCCGGTAACGAAGGCGATGGCGAGTGGGAACACATCACCGCTCCCTGCGACGGCGACAGCGTACTTTGCGTGGGTTCGGTTGACAGCCGGGGAAAATATTCCTCCTTTTCCTCCATTGGCCCCTCCTCTGACGGACAGGTAAAGCCCGACGTGACCGCACAAGGCTCCAACACCACCGTGGCCAGCCCTTACGGCAGCATCACCACCTCTAACGGTACTTCCTTTTCAGGTCCGATCATGGCGGGTTTCGCGGCTTGCCTCATTCAATCGAATCCTGAGCGCACCAACATGGAAGTGATCAAGGCCATCCAGCTCAGCGGCGACCAGTACAATTTCCCTGACGAAAAATACGGCTATGGCATCCCTAACGCCGTGGTTGCCGATTCTTTGCTCAAAAACGTACAAGATCTCGCCGCTGTAGAAATGCCCGGCGATGAAAAACCCGTTCGCGGTGCTCCCAGGCAACCGACGGGCCCAAAAGTCATCGTTTACAGCGCAAACCCGCAGTCGAAAGTCTCGGTCAGCGGTTCGACCTTGAGCTTCTCCACCACTTCTTCTATCGTGAAAGTGGAGATCATGAAGGACCTTCAGCAAGTGGTGCTCGACCCTGCTGATGTAAAAATGAACGATGCAGACGGCACCTTCAATATCCAGTACCTGCTCGATGGGGCCTATTACCTGCACATCGAAACGCTGGACTACGAAGAGAACGTACAGTTCACCAAATGACCGGTGGTTTTTTAACCGGCATAAATACCTACCTGCCGGCCTGGAAATTGATTCAGGCCGGCAAACTTTGGCGCTACCTCTGGATTCCGGGCCTCATCAGCCTGGCCGCGGGTAGCGCCATTTTTTTATGGGGAATCGCCCAAACGGTGCCCCTGACCCGCTGGCTCGTGCAGTATTATCCGTTTGAGGTGGGCAAGGGAATCGTGCAGGCACTGGCGGGCGTATTGGCGGTGCTGGTCGTGGGCGTAATCGTGTTACTGCTCTTTCGCTACCTCGTGATGGTGCTCGTGGCCCCCTTCATGAGTCTGCTTTCTGAAAAAATAGAAACCCAGCTTACAGGCAAAACAGGGCCTCCATTTTCCTTAGCAGGGTTCATGGGCGACCTCGTTCGGGGTATTCGCATTGCGCTACGCAATATCTGGTGGGAGCTTTTTCTCACCCTTGTGGTCGTGATCGCAGGCCTGTTTGTGCCGGTCATTGGCCAGATAGGATCGGCAGTGATTATTTTCTTTATCCAGGCTTACTATGCCGGTTTTGGCAACATGGACTATACCCTGGAGCGGCGGCGGTACACCGTGGCCCAGAGCAAGGCCTTTGTCCGCGCGAACCGGGGGCTGGCCATCGGCAACGGCACTATTTTTCTGCTGCTGCTCATGATTCCGGTTGCAGGTTTGTTTCTGGCACCTGCCTTGGGTACCGGAGCCGCTACCTTGACGTTGCAGGACAACGGAGAAAAACAGCCCCTTTGATCTAAACGGCTGGTCAAATTCCCCGAAGGGAAAAGAAAAAAGCAGGCGGTCCTTTTCCGGGAATGTGGCATCTTTGCAGGCTAAACCATGCCCATGGGAAAGACACTTGTTTTTGAAGATACCCTTGCTTTTGCCCGTTCCTTAGATGAAAGAGACCCCCTTAAAGGGCTTTCTGCTCATTTTAAAATGCCTGTTCAGGAAAACGGCGCCCCATACCTCTATTTTTGCGGTAATTCGCTGGGCGTGCAGCCCAAAAAAGCAGCCGAATACCTGCAGGAGGAGCTCGATACCTGGGCACAGGTTGCGGTGGAGGGTCATTTTGTCGGAAAACACCCCTGGGTAAACTACCACGAACTGCTGAGTGAAACGCTGGCGCGCCTCGTGTGTGCCAAAACAACCGAAGTCGTGGCCATGAACAGCCTCACTGTGAACCTCCACCTGCTGATGGCTTCCTTTTACAAACCTACTCATACCCGGTACAAGATTTTGGTGGAAGCCGACGCCTTTCCTTCGGACCTGTATGCAGTAGCTTCTCAGGCAAAATGGCACGGACTGGACCCCGCTCTGGCCGTTATCAAAGTATCGGCCAGAGCGGGCGAGCACACGTTGCACACCGAAGATATTCTGGAGATCATAGAAGAGCACGGAGACAGCATTGCGCTGGTGATGTTTGGCGGGGTAAACTACTATACCGGACAGGTACTTGACATGAAAACCATTACCCATGCGGCCAAAGAAGCGGGCTGTGTGGTAGGCTGGGACCTTGCGCATGCCGTGGGCAATGTGCCCATGTATCTGCACGAATGGGGCGTGGACTTTGCGGCATGGTGCTGCTACAAATACCTCAACGGCGGCCCGGGCACCGTTTCCGGCTGCTTTATTCACGAAAAATACGTATCGAATCCTGATACCTTCCGTCTTGCCGGCTGGTGGGGGCACAACAAGAGCACCCGTTTTGAAATGGGGCCCGACTTTGATCCGATCCTCACCGCCGAAGGCTGGCAACTCAGCAACCAGCCGATCCTGGCACTGGCTCCCTTGCGGGCATCGCTGGAGCTGTTTGACGAAGTGGGCATTTTTTCTATCCGCGAAAAGTCCATTCAACTCACCGGTTTCCTCCGTCACTTGCTCTCCGACATGGAAATAGAAGGAGCCTTTCAAATCCTGACCCCTGCCGAAACCCAGGCTCAGGGCTGCCAGTTGTCGCTGCTGACCCGTGCCGATGGCAAAAACCTCTTTACCTACCTCGAAAACCACGGGGTTATATGCGACTGGCGCGAACCCAACGTGATCCGCCTCGCTCCGGCACCTTTGTACAATACCTTTGAAGAGGTATGGCAGGTAGCCCAACTCCTTCGCGAAGCCTGGGGTAAAATACGCTGATGCGCTGGCCCTGGAAAAAGGCACCTCTTCCCGGCGATAAGGACTTATTACAGGCCCTTACCCAAAAAAATATGGAGGTGTGCGCCCGTATCCTCGCCCAAAATCCGGAATTGACGAAAGTACTTTTCCCTGGAGGAATTTCTCCTTTGCATTTTGCCATTGCCAGCAGCCTGCCTGAAGCCGTGGCCTTGCTGTTAAAAGCAGGTGCCGACCTGAAAGCTGGCCCCATCTCTGCGCTTTGGCTGGCCATTATGGAAGACGAGTCCCAATGCCTGGAAGCGCTGCTCAACGCCGGAGCAAACCCACAAACGTCCGATAACCAAGGTACTCCCCCGCTGTGTTTTGCCGCGCAGATGGGCCTGAACAAAGTGGTGGCGGCCTTGCTTGCGCATGGGGCTGACCTCAACGCCCGCGATGCAGAGGGCGATACGCCGCTTATGTGCGCTGCGTCAAACTCCAACAAAGAGACCGTGACAATCCTGCTGGCCGCCGGTGCAAACCCACACCAGCGCAATTTTGATGGAATGAGTGCTTTAGATAAAGCCATCAAGCCCGACGTATGGGCTTTGCTCAACCAGGCGGGGATGTTGGATAAATAAAGGAAATTCAAATTTGGAATAGTTCGCCCTCGCGAATAAAGCTCAGCGATTCGCCTACGAGCCCTGTTATTACCAAAAATACAGGCTATCGCACCAGTAGAACGTCCCTTTAAGGGTAGAACGGCGGTCAATCGGAGGATTATTACGAAATGCGTACTTTATTACCTCTGTTTAATTCGCAGGTTAAATACCTATGCACAGAGGGGAAGTAGGTAGTACTTGCGGTTGATTCTTGTTCGTACTACTCAAGGTTTTTTACTCAAATGAGCATTTCTACTTGGTTAGAGATATGGAGAGGCCAGGCCTCATCCAAGCGCCTGGCCCGCCTTTTTGGACAACCTCAGCTTCCGGAAGATCGTCAGCTTTATACTATTTGGAAACAAGAATATAAAGAAATACCTGCCATTTCTCCTTTTTTGGGGTACGTAGATCAGATGGATCGCCTGTGGGAAAAGGTAGAATCTGCCGGAGTTACCCGTAGCCAGGTTTCGTGCTGGCTGGTGGCTGACGATGCCGACGAGGAAACTCATATAACGCTCGACCCGTTGACCATGCTACGTCTGGGCGAAGAAGGCATGAAGCTCTGCATTGCCGTAAATCCTGCTGCTCCTACCCACCAGCCCGGCCACGCCAGCCAGCATCAGCTCCAGTTGGTAGCTATCCGGGATATTGTGATAGAAGCAGGAAACCTCCCCGGTCAGGCGCAGATTACCGTTGATTTGGACGATGGCTCGGTGTGGGGTGCGAATTTCTACACCTTCGAATCCCTTCAGGCGCATATGTTTCCTTTCGACCCGCATGATGGCGGCAAACCAGCCGGTTACCTATGGAAACCCTATAGCCTGCTGGTGCCCACCCTTGACCACGTATCAGTTGAAAAAGCCGTGGTCGGCCTGCTGTACGACCATCAGTTTGAAAGGGCTTTTCAGCGACTGGACCCCTTCGATGAAAACAGCAGCGAGCAGCCCAACACCCAGGTTTCCCTTCGGGTAGTGCAGCCCACAAACCTCAGGCAACCCCTCGACACCTTATTTCTCGGGCAGGCCAGCGAAATGACCCAGGTCGGGCATTTTTTTGATCTGAAACATACACCTACTGCGCAGGAGCCCCTCACTTCCATGCTCGACATGCTGGATGCGCACTACGGCGAACTGGCCGGAATGGGGGTGAGGCGAAGCGACCTGACCCTTACCTGGTCCGAAGTTTTTAACCGGCAACTGAATGTAGAAATACAGCCTGAATCGCTGCTACGCCTCGGCAAAAGCGGCATCACCTTGCGAGTACTGGCACGCCAGGTTGTAAAAAATCAGGTTCGCTGCCTCGAATTGTAAGCAGCAATGCCCCGATTCTCAAACCAGTTGTGCATCCGAAACGTTAAATTGCATCAAAGCCCGATGCTGATATGCGCACGTTAACGTTGAGTCTGATTTTTTCGCTGATTACCGCAGGCCTGTCGGCCCAGGTAGCCGATACCCTGGCCGTCACCTATGTCTCTTCACTGGGAGAACCAGAGGCGCCGGTGGACAGCTCTTACCTAAGCCTGAATATCGAAAGGCTCAGCATTGAACATGGAGAAGTGGACGCACATTTTGCCCTGCTCGACTCCGTGGTACCGAATTACCGATTCTTTTTTACCGCCGAAGAACATTGGCGAACCATCAACACCGAAATCCAATATGCATTCCTCCGATACCTCCACGACCATGCCGGGGTCCGCAACCTCATACTTGAGGGCGGGTTCAGTTACGGTTTCCTGATCAACCGCTACCTGCAGCAGGGCGATGAGAGGCTGCTGCGCAAGGCGTTGACCAATATCCCGGTATGTCCCAACAACCTGGAAAACATGTTTCACAGCCTGCGTGCCTACAACCTGAAGCTGCCCGAAGAAGAGCGGATCGCCGTTTGGGGCATCGACCTTGAGCACTCCCAAGAGCTTTCGCTGCAGTCGCTCAATACGCTCCTCCCTGAAGGCACGCCCAGTGAAAAAATCCGCTGGCACGTGGATAAGATCAAGCAACTACACACATCGCCCGAATACGACAAGGGGCGGGTGAAACAATTTTTCAGCAAACTGGAAAAACAGATAGCCGATAACCCGCAGGACTACCTCGAATTCTGGGGCGATGATTTTGACCTCCTTTGCCTCATTACCCAAAATGCCACGGCGGCTTTTCACTTCAGTGTATTCAAAACAATCCTGAATCCGGAGCAGTGGCAGGTGCGCGAAGAGCAGATGTACGGCAATTTTCTGGCGCTGCAAAAACGCTTTAAACCCGGTAATTATTACGCCCAGTTTGGTGCTTTGCATACCGACATCAACCGCTCTATCCAGTGGTCGTTTCCTACCCTGGCCCACCGCCTCAATCATTTCGATAATTCCCCGGTGGAAAACCAGGTAATGACCATTTCGCGCTACATGGACGGCATGAATGAAAATTACTCCCGACTCGGCGACACCGAAGCCTTCAGCACCGCCATCCGAAAAATAAAAGCTGACCTCAGAGGTGATGCCGTGCTGCTACGCCTGGTGGGCAAAGACACCCCCTTCCCGGAGCTGAGCAAGACCTTTCAGTGCATTCTTTTTCTGGACGAAGACCTGACCGAAGACGGCTGCAACTAACGCAGCTCGTTCATCATTCGGGCAAATTTCCGGATCACGGCCTGTGTTGTGGAGTCGGTTTCATACACCGAGTACCAGCCCTGGCTTTCGTGGGGCGGATCTCCCAGAAAATCGTCGCCAGCCAGCCAAAACCCTTCGGGAACCCGCGGGCGGCCTTCACCTCCCCATGCCCAAAAATTAACCCCGGCTACGGGTTTTCCGGCTTTGGCGAGGTCGTATATTTCCTGAAAAATAGCCGCATAGTACGCATCGCGCACCTGCACCGTGGCCATCGGGTCGTGGTTGTTGAGGTCGCGGGAAATGCCAAATTCCTCTAAAACGAGGGGTTTGTTGATTTTCTGGGCGAGGTCGGCGTGGTAGCGGAGGTAGTCCTGCCCTTTGGCGATGGCTTCCGGCAGAGAGGTTTCGCTTTTGGAGGGATCGTACCAGCCCCAGTTTTGCACCCACAGGTGGGCCGTGGTATAGTCCACGTCGTCCGACTTATGGTCTTTGGTAAAGCGGTTTCCGGCAAAAGATGACGACGTACGCCCTTCGGAGCCGATGGTAACGAGGTGGTTGGCGTCGAGCGATTTGATTTCGTGGCTCATTTTCCTGATCCATTTCCGGAAAGCAAATCCGTTGAGAATGCCCCGGGGTTCGTTGCCGAGCTGCCACGACATGATGGTGGGGTCCTGGGTATAAGGCTTGCCCGTGATCGTATTGGTGCGGGAAATGACCTTGGCCAGTGTATTGACATAGAGGTCAACGGCTGTTTTGTTTTTGTAAAAAGCACTGGCAAACAGCTGGTAGCGGGTCCAGTCGCCTCCTTCGGCGGGGGGTGGATAGGGAATGCTGCCTTTTCCGGCCCAGGCGAGGTATTGCCCGAATCCGCCGGACCAGTTCCAGAAATTGCCCATGCACATCACAGCGGTCATGTTGCGTTTGCCCATTTCCACGAGCAGAAAGTCGAGGCCCTCGAGGATGTCTTCGCGGAAAACACCCGGCGAAGGCTGCATCGCAGGGGCCATGCGCCAGGGTTCGGTATCGGGGCCCTCGGTGGCGGCCATCACCCGGAGGTTGGTAACGCCAAGCGCCTGCAAGCGGTCGAGCTCGCGGATCAGGCGCTCCCGGTTGCCCAGCGGAGCGGGTGCCCCGAGGTTCATGCCGTACCAAAAATTGGTGCCCATAAAAAAATAGGGCTTATCGCCCTGAAACAACCGTCCGTTGCGGACCTGAACAAAAGCATTTTGGGGCTGGGACCGGGCGGAAAAAAAAGTCATTACCAGCAGGCAGGCAAACACGAAAGTCAATCGGTGCATGGGAAAAGCGGTGGGGCGTAAGCGGGTTTACTCAAACGAAAGGGCTTTGCGAAAAATCCAGAAGATACTCCTTTGAAAATCAAGAGAATCAATCCTGTGAATCCTGCAAATCAAAAGAATGCTGAGATAAATTTAGAGAAAAGACGGAAAATGCCTGCAGAATCAGGGAATATCCTGAAATAGCGGCTGCAGGGCGACAAATTCAGCTTTTCCCGCTTCGGTAAGGTAGGGGTAAATGGCTCCGGACAAGGCCTGAAAGTAGCGCATCCGCGCCCCTGCGTCCAATTCCCCATAGGAGATGACGGCTGAAGAAAGCCAAAAATCGGCCATCACCTGCAGGCGGTCATAAAGGGCGTCGAACTCGCCGGGATACTCGGCTGACCGCATATTGCCCGATTGGTGCAGCGCGGTAAAAAGCGCTCCAAATTGTTGCCTCCGCATCACCTGCAACCCTGCGTAGTGCTGCTGCACCTCCGGATGGGCGCGCATTACCTGCACAAAATCGAGCATCAGGAAGCGGTATTTGTAGAAAATATCCATCGTGCGCAACAACAGATCGAGCAAGAGCCGCAGGCCGGGCGGCTCCTGGCCGAAGGCAGCTACCACGCCATCCATTTCAGCGACCATGTGGCGGTAAAGCGCCTCCACGATCTCCTCCCGCTTCCGGAAATGGTAGTTGAGGTTGCCCTGGCTGATGCCCATCTCCTTCGCAATACCCCGAAGCGTAATCTTCGCCAGCCCTTCGCGGTTGAATAACCGGAGCGCCGTTTCGAGGATTTTTTCGGGAGGATGCTTCATGGAGGCAAAGGTAAGCGCAGTTTGGCAAAGTAGGGAGGGTGTGGGTTAGGGCTTAAGTTTGGGGGGATGGAGGTTGATGTTCTTTTGGTTTGCGTGGTTATATGAAATGAGGGGAATCTAGGTCAAACTCCAGTAAGAAGGCATTTAATCCCCAAGTGAATAGGATTGCGAAGCCAGTGCTTTGCCAATCAATTATAAAAGGATGAAAGTCGATTGGTTTTGATCTACACATTGCTGCGTCTTTTCACTTCCCGGATCAGGTCGGAAAGACTCTCGGAGGAGTTATAGCCTATGAATAGGTGCAGGTGATCAAGTCATACCGTTGATAGCCAGCATTTTATGCCCCCTTTGTTGTACGACGCCGGTGATGTATTTGTGGAGCAATTCCTCCCAGGAAGGATCGATCAATACCTCCCGGTTTTTGGAGCAAATACGCAGTGGATATACAGTTGGGTGTAGCGATTTGCCATAGACAAAAGCAAGATTTTTGGGGGGAAGAGCCCAAAAAGATAAAAATAAACGTTGCCTTTTTTCCCAACAGAGGTGCTACCTGTACGAGGTTGATGGCAATGGTCGTTATATAGCTACAAAGGTTGGACTTCTACGAAGTCCTTGCGCTTTGTAAAGACAAGGTTGCTTGTCTCAATTTCCAGCCACGTCCGGCATCCGTAACCCCTGAGGGTTAAACCTTTGTAGCTTTAGAATGCATTTTTTTTTCGACTTCGACCCATTAGGGCGTCGCACATCACCCTTATCACAACCTCCCTATGAAATCCCTCCTACTCGCCCTGCTCCTCCCTTTTTCCCTCTTCGCCCAGAACGGCATACCCGCCGAACAGGCCCTCTTGCCCGAACCCTATCCGCAGGGAGGGATACCGAAGGGGGAGCTGAAAGGGCCATTTGACTTTCACAGCCAGATAATCACAGGCACCGTGCGGCAATACTGGGTGTTTGTGCCGGCCCAATACGAGGCCTCCACGCCGGCCAGTGTGCTGGTGTTTCAGGATGGGTACCGGGCCATAAACCCAAACGGTTCGCTGCGCGTGCCGGAGGTACTGGAAAACCTGATCGCCGAGGGCGAAATACCCGTTACCATCGGGATTTTCATTACGCCGGGAAACTTGTCGGAGGTGTACCCTGACAACCTGGGCTCTGGCAACCCCGACAACCGGGCGGCGGAATACGATGCCCTCGACGACCGCTATGCGCGGTTGGTGGTGGAGGAAATATTACCCGAAGTCGCCAAAAGCTATTCCCTCACCCAGGACCCCGTCCAGCGCGCCATCGGAGGAACGAGCAGCGGCGCCATTGCGGCATTTACGGTAGCCTGGCACCGCTCCGATGTGTTTCGTAAAGTGTACAGCGGCATCGGGAGCTATGTTTCTATCGGATTCCGGCCAAACGAGGAACCGGTTAAGATCGGCGGCCAGGACTATCCGGCGCTGATCCGAAGGGAACCCATACGGCCCATTCGGATTTTTATGCAGGATGGCACCCACGACCTGAGCAACGAGTGGGGCGATTGGTTCCTGTCGAACCTGCAGATGGCTTCGGCTTTTCGGTACGCCAATGCCCATGCCAAAGAGCTGCAAACACCCGGTCCCCGCTACGAGTTAAAAACCGTTTGGACAGAAGGAACCCACAACGACAAAGACCCCGGTTTGCTTTTGCCAGAGGGCCTTCGGTGGCTGTGGGCGGAGTAGCACCGGGCGCACTTCAAGCAATGAAAACAGGATTGATAAGATTTGGGGATATTCAGGACTTATTTTCCTGATTTTCAGCGCATTACCCTCAGAATATTTAGTAGATCACTTTTATTTAGTACCATCCATTCAACATAGATTATTTGAAATAAAATTCAAGTTAGTACACTCGACCTAAAATATTAGTACATTTGACCTAAAATTAAATCCCCATGAAAGTCCTCATCGTTGGCGGAGGAATTGCAGGTCTGACACTCGCCCATGCTTTGCAGCAAAAAGGGATCGACTACGACGTGTACGAAGCGGCTCCCCGGTTGGAGATTGCTGGCGCGGGCATAACGCTTGCCCCCAATGCCCTGGCGGTGCTCGACCGTTTGGGGCTGGTCGCTGCCGTAAGCGAGGCCGGTGCCGCCCTAAAAAGCATGGACATTACCGACGAAAAGATGCGCCCCGTGCAAAGCATTGACATGGAAGCGATTTCCCGGGTGGTGGGCCAGCGTTCGCTGGCGATTCATCGGGGGAGGTTGCAGCAGGTATTGCTGGCGGGGCTTCCGGCGGAAAATATACACACAGGGAAACGTCTGAGCAGTTTGGAAGAAACGAGCGAAGGTATCATTGCCCGCTTCGAAGACGGTACAGCGGCTGGCGGCGACCTGCTCGTTGGCGCGGATGGCATTCATTCGGCGGTGCGTAAGGCTATTTTCCCAAAAAGCGAATACCGCTATTCAGGGCAAACCTGCTGGCGGGGGGTAGCACCTTTGGGCCAAATAACCCGGTTGCAGCACGGCGCGGTAGAGGCATGGGGTAAGCAGGCGCGGTTCGGCATGGTGGATATCGGCCACGGCGAGGCGTATTGGTTTGCGGTGTTGAATGCCCCTGAAGGCGGACAAGACGATCGGCAAACAATCAAAAACACCCTTTTGGAGCGGTTTGCTTCTTTTGGAGAAACGGTGCGAGCGCTGATTTCCGGCACCCCCGACGCGGCCATTTACCGATCGGATATCCGCGACCTCAAACGGCTGGATTCCTGGAGCAAAGGGCGGGTCTGCCTCATGGGGGATGCGGCACACGCCACCACCCCGAACATGGGCCAGGGAGGTTGTCAGGCGATGGAGGATGCGTGGTTTTTGGCGCAGGAGTTGGCTAACCAGCCCACCGCCAAAGCCTTTCGCTCCTTTGAGCTTCGCAGGCGCAAAAAGGTGGACCTCGTGGTGAATCAATCCTGGCTGATTGGCAAAATCGCTCATGTGCCTTTCGGCAGGGGGCTGCGCAATGCCCTTTTCCGGGCAACGCCTGCTTCGGTTACTGCCAGGTCATTTGAAGCGCTCTACCGCCTGGGGTGAGTAATATTACTATCGCCTCCCTTGTGAGGGCGATTCCATGGCTATTTATCCAGACACAAATCTTTGATTAAGTCCACTTCTGCTTGTCGATAAGGACTGCCATCGGGTCGGAAAATATCGTGAAACCAAAGGTCTGGTTCTGAACCATCCTGATGCGTGGTGTCAGACCATGCGTACATGGTATTGGTTTTGCCAGTTACCAATCCCCAATTGATTGCACTTACGCCCTCCTTTTTTAGCAGGGGCAAAATGTTTTCAAAGGTGCTCCCGTTCGTCCTGGCCATGTATTCAGAGCAAAGCAGCGGCCTGCCGTAGGTTTTCAGCGAGTCGATGGTCGCTTGCATGGACCCGGTTGTGGCGTAGTTGTGAAACGTAATGATGTCTGATTCGGCCAGTTGATACACATTCAGGTCGTGGAGATTTGCGTCCCAAACTCCCGCAGTAACTGGCTGAATGGCAGAGGTGCTTCTTGCCCAGCCAAAAACGGCTTTAAGCAGGGGCATCGAACCATTTCGCTTACCGCTGTTACCTGGTTCGTTATAGAGATCCCAAAGTACAATCCGATGGTCGTCGGCGAAGTGGGTCATTACATCCTGCACATAGCGCTTCAGTATAGGGAAGTAGGTGGTATCGGCGCTTTCGTCCTGGCCGGGATCCTGGACCCAACCGGAGTTATGAATGCCTTGGCGGGGTTTCGGTTGAAGGCCGATGTCGCTTTTCCCGTTCCAGCAGTCGTCCATAAAGACAAACATGGTTTTGATTCCCAGACTACTGGCGATGGCCAGGTATTGCTCCATCCGGTCCTTAAATCCGGCACTGTCCTGCTGCCAGGCTTTATGATGCAAGTAAACGCGTATAAGGTTAAAGCCGATTCCTTTTGCATACCCTAATTCGCGGTGGATAGTAGCGGTATCGAAGGTCTCTTCCTGCCACATTTCGAGCTGGTTAATGGCTGTGCTGGGAATAAAGTCCGATCCACGCATCCAGCCATTTTCTAGTGCCCAGTTATCGGCCTGAACGGCATCCCACCTCAATCGTTCCTGAGTGGGTGTTGTGGATTGTTGGGAAGGGGTGCATGCCTGAAAAGCTGCCAATAGGGTGATGGCAAGGGCAAAGCGTACGAAGCGGGGAAGGGTTTGCATAGAGGGGGCGATAAGTATGGAAATGTAGTAAAGATCGGTTCATCAAACTACCCTTCGCGTTACTATACCCTAATCAAACTCCAGCTTTTGACGACAATAACCAGGCCTCAGGCAATCATTGGTATGCTGAAAATAGAATCGGCCTACTCCCCGATTTATTTTTCACAGCATTTGAATTGAAACACGGTCACATTCAATCAAACCGGGCATTTAGATTTTTATCCATTTTGCAAAAAATCAGCAGGAGTCAAAGTATTTTCAATCAAATACTTTCTGCAAAAAAAATTATATATTTATACTGATAGTGAGCTTATTATATATCAATTCACGCAGCCATTTTTTCTTTTTGTTAACCCGAAAAATGGCTAATGGTATGACAAAAATCATGGTGCTCTTCACCAGAAATAAAACTTTTACTGCCCGAACTCATCCCCAAAGCTCAGAAATGAGGTGCAACTTCGACCTGTATTAACGGAGTAATTGATCCCCACCTATGGAAGTAACACATATCGAACACCTGGGCATAGCGGTAAAGGACCTCGAAGCTGCTATTGCTTACTATGAAGGGGTCTTGGGTCTGAAATGCTACCGGATAGAAGAAGTAGCCGACCAAAAAGTTAAAACTGCTTTTTTTCAGGTAGGACAAACGAAAATTGAGCTGCTTGAATCTACGTCGCCAGATGGCACCATCGCTAAGTTTATCGAGAAGCGGGGCGAAGGCCTCCACCACATGGCGCTACACGTAAAAGGCATCGAAAATGCCCTTGAAGATGCCAAATCCAAAGGCATTTCCCTCATAGACGAAAAACCCCGCTCGGGCGCAGAATCGATGCAAATCGCTTTCCTGCATCCTAAATCTACCTTCGGAACCTTAACTGAGTTTTGCGAAAAGCCGGAGTAACGGCTCTTCCGTGACCCACCATGGTCATTCTTTTCTCCTACGACTGTTACCAACAGGCGCACACTTTGTGTTGCCCATTTTTTCTCAACTATAACATTTCAGGTATGTCCGTGAATGCTGATAAAATCCGGGAGCTGGTCGAAAAACGCCAGGAAGCCCGGCTGGGTGGCGGTGAAAAACGCATCGAAGCCCAGCACGCCAAAGGCAAAAACACCGCAAGGGAAAGAATAGAAATGCTACTCGACGAAGGCAGCTTCGAAGAATACGACATGTTTGTGACCCACCACTCCGTCAATTTCGGGCTGGAAAAACAAAAATTTCTCTCCGACGGAGTAGTCACAGGGCACGGCACCATCGACGGAAGGTCGGTGTATGTGTGTTTTCAGGACTTTACGGTTTTTGGTGGCTCTCTTTCAAAATCGTACGCCAACAAAATTTGTAAGGTGATGGATCAGGCCATGAAAGTGGGCGCTCCCATCATTACCATCAACGACAGCGGCGGGGCGCGTATTCAGGAAGGTGTACGCAGCCTCGCGGGCTATGCTGATATTTTCCTGCGCAATATCCAGGCTTCAGGGGTCGTGCCGCAATTGTCCGCCATTTTCGGCCCCTGTGCCGGCGGGGCGGTGTACTCCCCTGCCCTCACCGACTTTATCCTCATGACCGAAGGCACGAGCTATATGTTCGTGACCGGACCGAAAGTTTCGCGCACCGTTACGGGTGAGGACATCAACGAAGAGCAGCTCGGCGGCTCCAAAGTTCACGCCACCAAATCGGGGGTTGCGCACTTTGTATCGCCTACCGAAGAAGAAGGCCTGGCCATGATCCGGAAACTGCTCAGCTACCTGCCGCAGAACAACCTGGAGGAGGCTCCTATGGTAGCCTGTACCGACCCGATTGACCGCCTCGATGACAGCCTGAACGAGATCATACCCGACTCCGCCAACGTGCCCTACGACGTGAAAGACGTCATTTACAGCATTGTGGACGATGGCGAGTTTCTGGAAGTGCAACGTCAGTACGCCCGCAACATCGTGTGTGGCTTTGCCCGGTTCAATGGTGCTTCCGTAGGCATTGTGGCGAATCAGCCCAACTTCCTGGCAGGGGTGCTCGACATCAACTCCGCGCGCAAGGCAGCACGTTTTGTGCGTTTTTGCGATGCCTTCAATATCCCGATTGTGACCCTGGTCGATGTGCCCGGTTTCCTTCCCGGCAGCAATCAGGAATACAACGGCATCATTATCCACGGAGCCAAACTGCTTTTTGCCTACGGCGAAGCTACTGTTCCGAAAATCACCATCATCCTGCGCAAAGCCTATGGCGGCGCCTACGACGTGATGAGCTCGAAGCACCTGCGTGGAGACGTGAACTACGCGTGGCCATCGGCTGAGATTGCCGTGATGGGCCCTAAGGGCGCGATAGAAGTACTGCACTTCAAAGAACTGGCGGCCTTTACCGACGATGAAGCCAAGGCGAAATTTTTTGCAGAAAAAGAAGAAGAGTACCGCAACAAGTTTGCGAACCCCTACGAGGCTGCTGAATACGGCTACATCGACGATGTAATCGAGCCTCGTAATACACGGTTCCGCATCATCCGGTCACTGTCGGCACTGGCCACTAAAAAGGACTCCAATCCGCCGAAGAAGCACGCCAATATGCCCCTCTGAGCCATGAACACAGACATCATTATGTACCACTTACCAATACCTATGCTGCTGGAAATAACCCCGGAATCGTGGCTGATAGCTGGCGTAGGCTACACGGTTGTTTTCCTGGTGCTACTGGTCTTATTCCTTGTGTTCGCTACTATTCCGCGGATACTGGGTACCTATTCCCGGGCCAGAAAAATGGGCCGGGACTTTCAGGAAAACCTCAGGCAGGCCGGAAAAGAAAAAATAGGAAAAGAAGACCCGACCATCGTAACGGGCGAAGTTGCGGCAGCCATTGCAACGGCACTGAACCTGTACCTGAACGATCATCACGACGAAGAAAACCCGACCCTGACGATCAACAAAATTTCCCGGAATTATTCGCCCTGGAGCTCAAAAATCTATGGGGTCATGAACACGCCTAACCGCAACAACCGATGAAACAGTTCAATTTTAAAATAAATGGCAATGCCTACCAGGTAAACGTCGAGAGCATTGAAGACGAAATTGCCGAAGTGGAAGTAAACGGCACCTCCTACCGGGTGGAGCTGGAGAAGAAAATTAAGGTGCCTAAAACGCCTAAGCTTGTCCGAGGCAAAACGCCTGCCTTCACCGGCACCCACGCCAGCCTGAGCACGAACACGCCGCTGACCGAAGTCAACTCGCCCCTTCCGGGACTTATTCTCAGTATTCATGTAAAGGAAGGCGACACTGTGAAGCCTGACCAACTGCTGGTGATGATGGAAGCCATGAAAATGGAAAACAAACTCCTGGCCGAATCTGGCGGGGTGGTAAAGACCATCAAAATAAAGCCGGGAGATACCGTTTTGCAGGGGCAGGTAATTATTGAACTCGGCTGACCTGCACGTCTCATTTTTTCTTTATTCACCGATTATTCGTCTTGAACCATGGACGGCATTCTAAAATTATACGCATACACTGGCTTTGCCAATTTTACCTGGGGCCACTTGGTGATGATTCTGGTGGGACTGGGATTCATTTTCCTGGCTATCCGGTACGAATATGAGCCCCTGCTCCTGGTGCCCATCGGATTTGGTATCCTCATAGGCAACATTCCTTTTATGGAAAATGTAGGGCTACAGCTCGGCATTTATGAGCAAGGGAGCGTCATGAACTACCTCTACAAAGGGGTTACCCTGGGGATTTATCCTCCGCTTATCTTCCTCGGAATCGGGGCCATGACAGACTTTTCGACGCTCATATCCAGTCCGCGCCTGCTTCTGCTCGGTGCCGCTGCCCAGCTCGGTATTTTCATTACCTTTCTGGGGGCCCTCTACCTTGGATTTCTTCCCGCTGAGGCTGCAGCTATCGGCATCATTGGCGGAGCGGATGGCCCTACGGCTATCTTTCTTTCTTCGAAACTGGCCAACGGACTCAATGGTACCCAGAACCTGATCGGGCCAATTGCCATCGCGGCATACTCCTACATGGCCCTCGTGCCGGTAATCCAACCGCCGGTCATGCGGCTGCTCACCAGCAAAGATGAACGTAAAATCCGGATGAAGCCTCCCCGCGCGGTTACGCAACAGGAAAAGATTCTCTTCCCGATTGTGGGTTTGCTGCTCACGGCGTTTATTACTCCGAGTGCACTTCCGCTGCTGGGCATGCTTTTCTTTGGTAACCTGCTGAAGGAATCTACCGTAACCAAGCGACTGGCTGAAACGGCAAAATCCTCTTTGATTGATACCGTGACCATCATTCTCGGGGTCACGGTGGGCGCTTCCACGCAGGCTAGCGTTTTCCTCACGCCGCAGTCGATTCAGATCTTTGGACTGGGTGCTGCCTCATTTGTGGTGGCCACAGCGGGTGGGATACTTTTTGCAAAATTCATGAACCTATTCCTGCCCAAGGACGACAAAATCAACCCCCTTATTGGTGCAGCAGGGGTGTCGGCGGTACCTGACAGCGCCCGCGTAGCCCAAACGGAAGGCCTGAAAGCCGACCCCAACAACCACTTACTCATGCACGCCATGGCACCCAACGTGGCCGGGGTTATCGGCTCAGCCATTGCTGCGGGTATTCTGCTGAGTTATTTGGGTTGAGGTTGATCGGGTTATAGGATAGCAACTGCAAAAAGAAAAGGGGGTGTACTCAGCACCCCCTTTTCTTTTTTAAGTTATTCAGATTTATTTCCCCCTAAATAAGCTTTAAGCCCAAAATTGAGAGACCAATTGGTACCCAAAAAGGTGGTAGTTGCCTGGTTTGGTTGAGGAAAAATAACTGTTTGATAATCCACCGTTTTCAGGATAGGTTTTCCGAAACCTACCCCGGAAGAGACGTTGGTATACAACCATATTACTCCGGACCGGGAGACTTTCAATTCAGGTTGCAAATTCGCTGAAATAACGGGAATAATCCTTCGCTGACTGTCAAGCTGGTGCCGTATCTCGACCGGGACTGTCTGACCAAAAGGCACAATTCTTGAAACTCCGTTCACAGCACCAGAAACGTTGTAATAGTCAACACCTGCCAAAACGGCAGTGCTCAGTCTGAATTTTGGTGTTTGAACGAGGGCGTAAGATACGCCACCGGAAACCCCTAACAAAGGATCGCCAAATGTAGCATACCCTTGCACGCCTTTACTTCCATCCTGAAAGTAAACGCCATAAAGATCTTTAAAGCTCATGAGGTCAGCCTGAACCATCCAGGACAATTTCCTCGAAAACTGCCGGCTAACTCCAACCCGGAGGTCTGTTTCAGGATACCAGACGCTGGCCAATACGTTGCCGGGATCATTCGAACGGCGATACAGGAACGCAGGTCCAAAGCCTACACTCACGCCCCAAGTGCCTATTCCAATGGTTTTAGGGGGATTAACCAAGTGCTCTGCCTTTATTCTTTTCTTATCCCTAAGGCCGTAAACGTAAGAAAGCTGTAGGGCAATATTGGTCCCATTCGAATGAAAATTTCCCGAAGTCGATTCAGGGGTAAAGCGGAATGTCGTTAGATAGCCCTCATACAGAGGTTTGAAGGCAAAATTGGAAATGAGGCTCAATTTTAATTGACGGCCATAGGAAATGTCGCGGGCGATTCCGGCAGAAAACCAAACGTAAGACTCAGCAACAGTTCTGCTACGGACCATGATGCTATAAATTTCCAAACTGTTGTTTAAGGAATCTCCAAAAGAGCCCGTGTACCCGGAGTTGGGCAACAATCCATCGCCGCACCAGCGCAATCCCCAGCCACCGGCCAAATCCAGATAATTTTTTGTTCCTAAATAGCCTTGCCAGCTCACCCCAATAGGTACATTTAGTGAAGGGAAAAACACATTTAGATTGCCTTTGAAAAAGGGATCGGAGGTATAAGCCGGATAATTTTGGGTATCCAACTTCAACCTGGTCACCGCCAGGTTAAAACTTGCCACTCCTCCGAATTGTACTCCCCAATTACGCCAAACCGGAATACGGGTATGCAGCCCTCCTCCGAAGGTCAATCCGGGCTGAATAGAAAACTGATTCAATCCAACTGAAGGATAGTCTGTCTGACCACCCTGTATTCCTGCATGTATTTCAGGGGAAATTTGAACAATGGAAAAAATGGGTTTCTGCTGGCCAAAAACTGTTCCCAAGCTCAGGTTAAGTAAGAAGATCAAGTAAAGATTAGGTTTCATAGGAATGATATTTTGCGGTTATCCAAAATAAACCAAGAAAATATTTTACCCTTATCCCAAAATTTTTGCACGAAAAAAGAATCCCCTTTTTGTTGAGCGATTGTTGTGAATAAAAAAAGCTCCGGCCCGGTACTGGGCTGGAGCTTAAAATATATGGCTTGCTGAAACTTTTCAGAAATATGTTTTGGCGACGGCGCTTTGCTGCACATAAGAATGAGGAAGGTAGAGCGAGGCTTTACTCTCCATTTTTTCGCCGTGGACCAGCGGTTGCGTGGGTTTTGCGGTAAAAGAAAGGGTAACAACCTCTCCGGGTGCCAGGGCCACATCGCTTATTTCGAGTGAATTTCCGTTTACCTGTATGGCGCCAAGCTCCCTTCCCGAAACGAGGTGGATAGAGGCCGGATCAATGGTAGCCATCGCTCCGGTAATTTCGTTGTGCAGAATTAGTTTTTGCTGGTCTTCAGCGAAGCTTACTCCCTGGGCAGGGTTGGCAATAATTACCTGATATTCTGTTCCTTCTTCGGTTTCACGAATCACCTGCTGGCTGATGCGATAGCCAGGAACGGCAAAACTCACCTGTACTTTTTTTCCGGTCTCTACTTCCTTACCGCCAATCCAGAGATGGGAAACGGGGGTGAGGGTACTGCCAGCCAGCTCTTTATTTTCGGGAATACGCACGGCCAGTTTCAGCTTCAGGTTGCGCTGGTTAGGAGCAATGCCTTCGATGCGGATGCGGGAAGTTTGCCCATAAGGCCATATGGCGGCACCGTGCAGGTTACCTTCTACTGCCTGCAGGCTACCCGGTACAAAAGTTACCCCTGTACCTTCGGGCCATTCCTGCTCAAAAATGATATCGCCTTTGGCCGAATGCTTCGGAATCTGCATGTACACGTAGCAATAAACCACGTCCCCAGGCTTCACTTCCTTGTTGGGGCTGAATACGGCCAGGTGAGGCATTTTCTCCCGGGGTGCCAGATAATCCTGATAAAAAAGAAAAGCAGACAAGGCCAGGCCTCCGGCTATGCCAGATATAAGCAGGGACCGGATGGTGAGTCCCATGCGCACCTGAGGAGCCATCCTGGTCTGAACAGTGGTGGTTACATTGAGCCTGATTGATCGTTTAGCAGCCATACATTTTATTTTCTTGTCTCAAAGGTAAAGGGCTATCAGAAATTGAACATTTCGACTTCCGTTCTTTTATTACACCCTTCCGATATTTATTCCAGCCCTTATTATCTGAACAATTGACACATCCCCAGCAACCGTTCACACACCCAAGATGACCGTTACCCGATACTCCGACAACCGAAGGACCATTCCCTTTTTTTCTATTTTTGCGCAAAAACAAAGACCCCGACACCTGAAATCGGGTATCGGGGCTAAAACCTAACCGGGAGGGGTCAGGAGGTATTTTTAGTAAAAAGGAAAGTCCGGGAAAAAAGGGCTTTCCTTACCGCTGTTTACTTCTTTTTCCAGGTCGTGAAGCGGATGTTGTCATTTTCCCGCGGTGGCTGGGAACTGCTTTGCTGGTTGCTTTGAGGCTTGCGTGCGGGTGCTGGATCCAACTTCATGGTAAGGGCAATCCTCCGTCGTTCCACATCTACCGAAACCACCTTCACCTTTACCCTTTGCTGCACCTTCACCACCTCGCCCGGGTGCTCTACGCGCTTGTAGGAGAGCTGGCTGATGTGCACGAGTCCATCCTGGTGCACGCCGATATCGACAAAGGCCCCGAAATTGGTCACGTTGGTAACGATACCCGGCAGAATCAGGCCCTCGTGCAGGTCGGTCATTTCCTTCACCCCTTCGTCAAAAGAAAAGGCTTCAAACTGCTCGCGGGGGTCACGTCCGGGTTTTTCGAGCTCGGCCACGATGTCTTTCAGGGTAGGCAGACCCACCTTTTCAGTCACGTATTTTTTCAGGTCAATTTGCTTGCGCACTTCGGCATCCTTGAGCAAGTCAGGTACCGACACGCCGAGGTCTTTGGCCATTTGAGATACAATGCCATAGCTTTCGGGGTGCACCGCACTGGCATCCAGCGGGTTCACACCATCGCGGATACGCAGGAAGCCCGCCGCCTGTTCAAAGGCTTTATCGCCGAGGCGTGTTACTTTTTTCAGTTCTTCACGCTTACGAAACGGCCCGTTGGCGGCGCGGTACTGCACAATATTTTGCGCCAAGGCAGGCCCCAGACCCGAAACATAGGTCAGCAGTTGCTGGCTGGCGGTATTCACTTCCACCCCTACGGCGTTTACACAACTTACAACGGTATCATCAAGGCTTTTTTTCAGGGCCGATTGGTCCACATCGTGCTGGTACTGCCCTACCCCGATCGATTTAGCATCGATTTTCACGAGCTCAGCGAGGGGGTCCATGAGGCGTCGACCGATCGAAACCGCGCCCCGAACCGTAATGTCGTGGTCCGGAAATTCGTTGCGGGCTACTTCCGAAGCCGAGTAGATCGAAGCGCCACTTTCGTTCACCATCACTACCTGAATCTCACGTGGGATGCCAGAATCCTTCACGAAGGTCTCTGTTTCGCGGCCCGCAGTGCCGTTTCCTACCGCAATCACCTCTATTTTGTGGCGGCTGACAAGGTCGTGCAAGGTAGCAATGGCCTGTGCCGACCGGGGTTGGGGCGGGTGGGGATAGATGGTGGTATTTTCGAGCAAATTCCCCTGCTCATCGAGGCAAACGACTTTGCATCCTGTGCGAAAACCGGGGTCAAGGCCCAACACGCGCTTGCGGCCAAGGGGAGGCGCCAGGAGCAATTCACGGAGGTTTTCGGTAAAAACCTTTATGGCTTCTTCGTCGGCTTTGTCTTTGGTCGCGATCCGTACTTCTGTTTCAATAGAAGGCCCTAACAGGCGATGTAAGCTATCGTCAACGGCCAACTGCACCTGCTCAGAGGCCGGCCCCCTTCCGGTTACAAACTGGCGGTGCAGGATATCGAGGGCGGCTTCTTCTTCGGGCTTAATGGAAAGGGCGAGGATCAGCTCCTTTTCGCCCCGGCGAATGGCCAGCAGGCGGTGCGAAGGAATGTCTTTGATGGGCTCGGTCCATTCGAAGTAATCGCGGAATTTGGCGCCCTCCTCCTCTTTTCCTTTGATCAATTTAGCCGAAACAAGCCCTTCGCGGAGGTACAGCCGGCGCATTTTTTCGCGGGCCTCACGGTCTTCGCTCACCCTTTCGGCCATGATATCACGGGCACCCTGCAGGGCATCGGCGGGGGTTGGCACGTCTTTTTCGGGGTCTACAAAAGCAGCGGCTTCGCTTTCGGGGTTGAGGCGATCGCTTTGCGCCCACAGCAGATCGGCGAGGGGCTCGAGGCCACGCTCACGGGCAATGGTGGCGCGGGTACGGCGCTTGGGCCGGTAAGGCAGGTAAATGTCTTCGAGCACCGTGAGGGTAAGCGCCGACTCCACCGCAGATTTCAGCTCCGGGGTGAGCAGGTTACGCTCTTCCAGCGATTTGAGGATGGCGCTTTTGCGGTCGTCGAGCTGCACGAGCTGCTCCTGGCGGTCGCGGATGTTGGCTAGTTGCACTTCATCGAGGCTGCCGGTGGCTTCTTTCCGGTAGCGCGCCATGAAGGGAATGGAAGCTCCTTCGGAGATCAGGGTCAATACCGCTGCTACCTGCCTCGGCTGCACCTTAAGTTCGCGGGCAATCTGTTCGGCGTAGGTTGAATTCATATCAAAAATTATAGGCTTTAAATTTAGCCAATAAAACAGGACGTGCAGACTTATGGGGAAAACTCTGCCCTGAAAAGGCGAGGCTGGATGATCCCTACTCTTTGTGCAAAAAGAGAATATCAGGACAACAACCCTGCAGTCTTAAAATTCAATTTTAGATTTACAGGGTTATTCCTTCAAAAATTGATATTAACCGCGGATTGCCCTACCCGGCAGGTAATTCCGGGAATCGAAACAAGCCCTCTTTTTTCGAATAAAATTCAATCATCAGCGATTGTCCGCTAATGCACGTTGCGGGGTTTGCACCCGCTTTTTGTATTGGCTACCTTGGCGGCATAATAGTTATCGTTGATCATCAGCATTACAGGTCATGGGAGAAAGGAAGATGTTGCGCCAGCAATTCGAAGAACAGACCATCATATTCTTCAGTATTTTGAAATGGGTGGCTTTGGCTACCGCCGCAGGGCTGATCGTGGGAGTGGCCTGCTACCTCTTTATAGAGGCGTTGGACTGGAGCACCGGCCATAGCCAGAATCAGTCATTGTATTTTCTGGCCTTGCCGCTGGTATTTGTGTTCAACACCTGGGCGATCAACCGCTTTGCGCCCGACGCCAAGGGCCACGGCACCGAAAAGGTCATCGAGGCCATCCACAAAGCTGCCGGCAAAATCAAGTTCAAAGTAGTACCCGTAAAGTTGGTTACAACCATCGTTACCCTGGCCTTTGGAGGCTCGGCCGGAAAAGAAGGCCCCTGTGCCCAGATCGGTGCAGGGCTTACTTCGCTAGGCTCCGACCTCCTGCGCCTCAGCGACGAAGACCGGAAGAAACTGGTTATCTGCGGAATCAGTGCAGGTTTCGCGGCGGTATTTGGCACGCCTATTTCCGGGGCTATTTTCGGGGTAGAGGTGCTGTTTGTGGGCAGTGTGCTCTACGAGGTGATGCTGCCGAGCTTTATCTCCGGGGTGGTTGCCTACCAGGTAGCTTCGGCGCTGGGCATGCACTATTTCCATAGCCCGATCGTGTTTGACCCGGTTTTTTCGGAGTCCTTTTTCCTTAAAGTAATGCTCGCCGGGGTATTTTTCGGGCTGGTGTCGTCGGTTTTGGTGGAAAGTCTTCGTTTTTCGGAAAAAAAAGTACACCAATGGAAACTGGCTCCGTGGAAGAAAAACCTCATCGGCGGGGGAGCACTTGTCATACTCACGCTGTTACTTTCCAATCAGTTTTTAGGGCTGGGCCTCGACACCATCGAACAGGCCATACAGGGAGCGCCCATTTTGTGGTATGCCTTTTTGTTAAAAATATTGTTTACGGTTATCACCCTGAGCTTCGGAGGTAGCGGAGGTATCGTCACGCCTATTTTCTTTATTGGCTCCACGGCGGGCTGCGCGCTAGCCATGGCTGCCGGGCTTGACCAATCGACTTTCGCGGCTTTCGGGATGGTAGCCCTGCTGGCAGGCTCAGCCAATACCCCTATTTCGGCAAGTATCATGGGCATGGAGTTATTCGGCCCCGAAATGGGCCCTTATGCCGCCGTAGCCTGTGTTATCAGCTACCTCATGACCGGGCACCGAAGCGTGTATCCTTCGCAGATACTCACCACCCGCAAATCTGAACTCGTAGAGGTCTCCCTCGGAGGGGTAATGGATAAAGCAGAACCTTTCATTTCCGACAAACGACGCTACCGCATCTACCAGGTTCCCCGCTGGCTGCGCAAATGGTATATCCAGCACCAGCCGATGCCTCATCCGGGTGAGGAAGGCACAGATCATCCCCACGGAGAGAAACATCCCCTTTCTCACGTACCCGAAATGCCGGCTGCTCGTTCGGAAGAAAGCTCCGTTGATCCGAAAATTGACGGCTCAGCCCCGCCCGCTTTGCCTGATCCCAAAGAATAGTTTGGGGAGAGTCATTTTTCCATAAATGAATTTTTCAGGGGGTATTGGTGAAAATCCTTTAACCTTGGCTGAAATACATTTCGAACGGCCCAAAAAATGGGCCACTTTGTTTTATTTTAGTGCCTTATGATGTTGAAAATCATGACTTTAATCACAGCAGTTTGTGCATAAGGTTATTTGGAATTCCCGGCAAGTGGCGTTTTTTTACATACGATAAGATCAAAAACAAACCCCCGAGTGCCATTTTCAGGCAACAAAACAAACGTAATTCATTGGCTATGGCTTTAGCACCTAATTCAACCAGCGTACGTCCGGACTATCGGACCGAAGTAAAAAATGCCAGGTTAACCGCCTGGGTGAACCAAATGGCTGCACTCTGCAAGCCCGATCAGGTATACTGGTGCGATGGTTCGCAGGAAGAATATGATTACCTCACCAACCTGCTCGTGGAAAGGGGTACTTTTATTCGCCTCAATCCGGAAAAAAGGCCCAATAGCTTTGCAGCCTTTTCTGACCCCAGCGACGTAGCACGCGTGGAAGACAAAACATTCATATGTAGCCGCATAAAAGACGATGCCGGTCCCACCAACAACTGGGAAGACCCACGCAAAATGAAGGAAACCCTCAACGGCTTGTTTGATGGCTCCATGAAAGGACGCACCATGTACGTCATTCCTTTCTGCATGGGCCCGCTCAACTCGCCTTATTCTCATATCGGGGTGCAGGTTACCGACTCAGAATATGTGGTAGTGAATACCAAGATCATGACCCGCATGGGCAAACCAGTGATCGAAATGCTGGGCGAGGGCGATTTTGTAGAATGCCTCCACTCTGTAGGTGCTCCACTTACCCCCGGTCAACAAGACGAAAAATGGCCTTGCAACCCTACCACCAAATACATCGTGCACTTTCCAGAAGACAGGGCCATCATGTCTTATGGTTCAGGATACGGCGGAAATGCCCTTTTGGGTAAAAAATGCTTTGCCCTGCGGATTGCTTCTTCCATGGCCCGCGACGAAGGTTGGTTGGCCGAGCACATGCTCATCCTCGGCGTAGAATCTCCTGCAGGAGAAAAAACCTACGTCACCGCTGCTTTCCCAAGCGCCTGCGGAAAAACCAACTTCGCCATGCTCATTCCCCCCAAAGGATTTGAAGGATGGAAAGTAACCACCGTGGGCGACGACATCGCCTGGATTCAGAAAGGTAAAGATGGCCGCCTGTATGCCATCAACCCCGAAGCCGGATACTTTGGCGTGGCTCCGGGCACCAATTACAAAACCAACCCCAACGCCATGGATTCTGTGGCCAAGGATTCCATTTTTACCAACGTAGCCATTACCGAAGACGGAGATGTATGGTGGGAAGGAATGACTAAAGAGCGCCCCGAAAATCTTATCGACTGGCATGGTCAGCCTTACGACCCCAGCAGTGGCAAACCCGCCGCTCACGCCAACTCACGCTTTACTGCTCCAGCCTTTCAAAACCCCAGCATTGACGAAAACTGGGAGAACCCCAACGGCGTTCCTATCGCAGCCTTCATATTTGGTGGCCGCAGAAGCACGACCGTACCCCTTGTATATCAAGCATTTAACTGGAACTATGGCGTGTACCTCGCTGCTACCATGGGCTCCGAAACCACCGCTGCTGCCTTTGGCGAAGTAGGCAAAGTGCGCCGCGACCCCTTCGCCATGCTGCCTTTCATGGGCTACCACATGGGCGACTACGTCAATCACTGGCTGCAATTTGGCCGCGACCTGCCTAACCCTCCCCGCATATTTGGGGTAAACTGGTTCCGCACCGAGAACGGCAAGTTCCTGTGGCCTGGATTTGGCGAAAACATGCGCGTGCTGAAGTGGATTGTTGATCGTGTAAATGGACGTGCTTCTGCCGTAGAAAGCCCTATCGGCTGGATGCCTCGCTACCAGGACCTCAGCTGGGATGGCCTCGAAGACTTCACCAAAGAAGATTTTGAGCGCATCATGGAAGTGGACCGCGAAGCCTGGAAAGCTGAAGTTCTCGGACACGAAGAGCTTTTTTCAAAACTCTACGATAAGCTTCCAAAAGAATTTTTCTTCATGCGCGAATTGCTCATGGGTGCCCTGTGGCGCTCACCCGAGCACTGGGGACAAGCTCCTGAGCGCATCTAACGTCTTGATTATGAACGCAAAAACCCGAACCAGCAGGTTCGGGCTTTTTTTATGTGGCAACCGATGGGTTATTTTTTCTGCAAAAAATCAGCTCCCAGGTCGAGGTTGTCGGTATTGATAAAGTCGATGCCCGCATCCAACAACACCTGCCAAACGGCGGTATCCTCGGGCGTAGCCCAAAATCGAACCCGTTTGCCTTCGGCATGGGCAGCCCTGGCGAGGGTTTGTAGTGCTTTCATTTCGGATTCAGGTATAGGTCCTTTCCCTTTCCACTTCAGCACCTGTGCATACGGGCAGCTCACCACGGGCATGCGCGCAGCGGGGTAGCCTTTGCCGAGGTCTTCGGGGCGGCCATCAATGCCGAAATAGCTGTTGCTGTCGGCCAGCATGGTTTCCATGGGGCGATTCCCGGAAAGAAAAACCGTAACCGCCGGTTTGCCATTGGCTTCGGGCAAAAACATCCAGGCATAGGGGTCAAAGACCTCCTTCAAGCGCTGATATGTGCCTTCGCCTTCATTTTTCAGGTCAATCATAAACAGAAAAGGGCGATCGGCTCCGGGGTACACCCCTCCCAACCGGCGAATGCGCGCAGCCAGGGGTTGCAGGTACAGCTTTTCCAGGCTGCGCTCCGGGCTAAGGGTCAGGGGTCGGTCGTGATTTACCCACAGCTCCCCGCTCAGGAGCCAGATATCAGCTTCAGCAGCAGCAAATCCATGATCCAGGGCATCGAAAAGGGGGCGTGTGTGTGCGTAGTCGTTGTGGGCAAAAGCCTCGGGGAGCATGGCTTTGGCGTCAATCAATACCTCGGCCAGTACGGGCAGGTGGTCTGAAGGAAAAAGGGGGCCGTGGGCATCGGTAATCACCTCCAGGCGCAGCACCACCGGGCCTTTGTTTACAAATACATAATCGATCCTCCGCTGGTCTTCGCCCGCTACTTTAAACCCGCTCCAGGTGGCATTGGGCCCATAAGGCGGGGTAATGGCCGTGTTCCAGGCATCGAAAAGGAGGGGCTGCGTTTTGGAGTCGAGCATGGCCAGAATGGGCGGGTCTTTCGGCTCTGCGTTGAAATCGCCGGTAACGATGGCGGGCAATTGCTCAGGGTTGAGGGCTGCTATTTTTTCCCGAATCAAATGGGCACTGTTGATACGGGCTTCTTTTCCGACGTGGTCGAAGTGGGTATTGAAGTGAAAAAATACTTTGCCGGAGACATTGTCCCTGAATTTACCCCAGGTAACGATGCGGGGCAGGGCAGCATCCCATCCCACGCTTATTTTTTCGGGGGTTGTCGACAGCCAGAATGTGCCGCTTTCGAGGCAGGTAAGGCGGTCGGGGCGGTAAAAAATGGCCGAGTATTCCGCACGGGAAAGCACCGTGTCACGGGCCACACCCAGCGAGCGATAGGCAGGAAGGAGACGGCGTAAATCCTCCATTTGGTCAGGCAGGGCTTCCTGCACCCCCAGCAGGTCGGGGCTATGCCATTGCACGAGTTGGGCCACCCAGTCTTTTCGGTTCGGCCAGGCATTGAGGCCGTCGCTGGCTACGTTCAGGCGGATGTTGTAGGTCATTATCCGCACGGGTAGCTCGGTGGCAGGCATCTGGGCCCGAAGAGAAAACGCGGGCAGTAGCCACAACAGGAGGACAAAAGCGAATCGCTGGTAGGTACACATGGGGGTTAGGTTTAGGGAAAATTAACCAGGTTGGGCCAAACGAGCAGGAGGAAAAGAGATTTTTTCATAAAAAAACCGGCTACCCCCGAGAAGGTAGCCGGCAGTTCAACTTTCGCTATCAAAAAATCTTACTGATCCCACCACACTTTCGTGTTGATGTTATCTACCCCCTGGCGAGACACAGCAGTGTTGCGGTTGTCGCTGTTGAGCGCTTGCTCTGACGATGGGTAAATAAAACGTACAGGGATCTGGTTTTCGTTCAGGTTTGCTTTGCCGGGAAGCAGGACCGGATAGCCCGTACGGCGCCAGTCAAACCAACCTTCGAGGCCATGGAAGAACAAACCAATCCACTTCTGGAAACCGATCTGAGCTAAGCCGTTGGCGGGGTTGTAAGCTACCTCAGGCATAGTCAGGTAACCGGCGGGCATGGTCACTTTGTAGTAATCCATAGAAGCCTGAATACCTTTTTCGTAGAAGTTTTTGGCATCGCCGGTGATCAGGCCACGCTGGGCCGCTTCGGCCAGAATAAACTGAAGTTCCGCGTAGTCCATCACAAAACCACGGGCGATATCGATTCCGTCGCTGGTTATGGCATTTTCATAAAAAACAGCACCAATGCGCGAGATAAACTGAGAACCTCCGTTGTAGGTAAGGGCTTCTATGTCGTCCAAGCCGTTAGGAATACCCACAAACTCAGGGGAGCCAGCAGTAACAGAAGCATCTGTAGGACGGGCAAAAACTTCCAGACGCGGGTCTCCCAAGGCGATCAGGGTATCGCCCATGGTCTTGCTGAGGCGAAATTCGTTGAAAGAACCAATGCGGGAAGTATGGATCGGGAACTGGTTAGGCGATGCTGCCAGGTAGGTCAGGGCAGCAATGTCGGCATTGCTTTCCATGATAGGATACTTAACCGGATCAGCCAGGATCGCCTGCATCTGAGCAGAAACATCGCGCTTGTTGCTGATGCGCATCAGGTAGCGCAGGAGCAGGGAGTTGGCCAACTTCCTCCAACGTAGCTTGTTTCCATTGAGGATAATATCGCCTTCGATAGCCTCTGGGCTGGATTCGAGCAGGTCGTTGGCCCTTTCCAGGTCGGCCAGGATACCGTTGTAGATGTTTTCCTGGGTATCGTAAACCGGAAAGAAGTTGTCGCCTTTTCCTTGCGTAGCCTGAGAATAAGGAATGTCGCCGTAGCAATCGGTTGCAATGGAGAACATCCAGGACTTCATTACCAAAGCCAGCCCCATGTAGTTGCGAAGTCCCTGAGCTTCGGCGAGTACATACACGTTGTTGAGGTCGCGCATGTTAGCGTAGGTCGTGTTCCAGAATCCGTTGATTTCGCCCCAGGCGTAGCGGTCTTCGTTTACGAACTGGATTTTGGCCGTGTGCTGAATCACGATGTTGCCAATTCCCCAACCAGTACCGACTACTTCGTTGCTGATGTTGCGCATCACGCCGGGCAGGAGGAGGCTAGGTGGAACAGCCGTAGGGCTGTTGCCGTTGGTGTTGATTTCTTCGAGGTCTTTGGTACAGCTAAATACCAGCACACTGGCGAAGAGAATCAAAGCTATTTTAAGTGCAAATGATTTCATGGATTTCGAGATGATTGTGTAGATCAAAAGTCCCGGCACAGTTACCCGCGCCGGGCAGTTCATCAGAGTTTGAAGCTGACGTTAAATCCGAAGCTGCGTGCGGATGGGATAGATACAGACTCCGTACCTGGGATCAGGGTGCCGCCGCTGATAGAAGCATTTTCCGGATCGATATGGGGCACTTGTGACCACACAAACAGGTTACGACCAACGGCTGAGATGTTCACGTTGCGGAAAGGAAGCTTGCCCATAATAGAGTTGGGCAGGTTGTAACCAATGCGAACTTCGCGCAGCTTGGTGAAAGAAGCATCGTAAATAACGCCTTCGATCAGGCTACGTCCCTGGGTAAAAGCAGAGTGGTACTCACGGGCCGAAAGCTTGATGGCGCTTGCGTTGGTTGACGGATCGTTAGGCGTATAAACCGTTTCCCCGTTAGGTCCTTTGCTGCTGAATACACCGTTAAAGTACACGCCGTTTTCTGGCAGAGTAAGGTCGTAGCCATTTTCGCGTCCTTCGAGCGTTTCGATGATCTGCCCACCTTCGCGGCCCACGGTCTGGGTATGGGAGTAAATTTCTCCCCCTTCGCGCAAATCGATCAGGAAGCCAACGTTCAGACCCTTGAATGTAAAGTTGTTGTTGATGCCTACCATGAAATCCGGGCTGTAGTTACCCAGTAGGACACGGTTGGTAGTGCGCAGCGGACGGCCACGGCTGTCGAGCAGAATTTCACCGAAATAAGCGCTGCTCTCATCGGTTACACGTTGGTAACCCAAGCCATACATAGATCCCATGCGCTCGCCTTCGCGTGCTTCTACGGAGATGTAACGGGAGGCCATAACGTAGTTCGATACTTCGTCGGTCAGCTCCTGTACTTCGCTGCGGTTCAGACCAAAGTTGAAGTCAATTTCCCATTTCAGACCAGCTTGTGTTTGCAGCGGCACCAGGTTCAGCATGGCCTCCAATCCGTAATTACGGATAGAACCCGCGTTGATAATCTTGTTATTGTAACCGGTGGTGATCGAAAGCGGAATGGCGATGATCTGGTTCTTCGATACGATGTTGTAGTACGTGAAGTCAAGTCCTACACGTCCGTCGAGAAAACGCAGGTCAGTTCCAATTTCGAAAGAGGTAGAAATTTCAGGCTTCAAATCTGCGTTTACCAGCGTACCTGACTCTGAATATACCCGGTTAGGGCCAAAAGGGGTACCCGCGTTGAAAACCTGGGTTAGCTGATATGGATCAGTATCGTTACCCACCTGGGCAATACCCGTGCGAAACTTAGCAAAAGATACCCAAGCAGGAAGATTTACCATGTCGCTTACCACGGCACTTAGGCTGGCTGAAGGGTAGAAATAAGAGTTAGAAGCCGTAGGTAAAGCCGAAGACCAGTCGTTGCGGGCCGTCAGGTCCAGAAAGAGGTAGTTTTTCCAGCTCAGCTGGGTAAAACCGTAGAAGGAATTGATACGCTTCCGGGTTTTGACAAGGTCATTCTGGAGTTCAACACGGCTGTTGCCGAAGTTGTAAATGCCAGGAATCAGCAACTGACCTGCGAACGTTTCGAGGTAGTCGTACTTGGCATCCATGCGGTTACCACCTCCCGACACGTTTACTGAAAGGTCACCGAAAGTCTTGTTGAAGGTAAGGAGGAAGTCGCTGTTGCGCTCTTCGATATTGACTCGCGCTTCGCTATAGCTACCAAATGGGAAACGCTGGGTACTGTATGCCCTGCGCTGGGTACGCAGCTCGTAGCTGTAATCGGTAGCGGTACGCAGTTGCAGGCTCAACCAATCGGTAAATTCGTAGCGAACCACCACATTACCAAATACGCGGTCGCCAGCGAGACCATTGGTATTTTCGTTCAGGTTAAAATAAGGGTTGTCGTGGTAGTTGTAATTTGAGCCAAACTGACGCAGGCCTTCCTGGCCACGCTGCCAGTAGTCCTTGCTGGATTCCAGATCCACCTGGCGACCCAGCCAGCAATTGAACAGGTACATGATGTTTTCTGTACCGTAGCTGTTGCTCGGGCGGTTGTCGCTTTCAGACTTGATGTAGTTGATCACCGTTTTTACACTCAGGCGATCGGTAGGATTGATTCCACCGCTGAAGGCGATGGTATTGCGACGCAGGTCGGTGTTGGGGACAAATCCGGTCTGGTCCAGGTTGGTGAACGAAAGGCGGAAGTTGCTGCTTTCGTTTCCTCCTGCAATGGCGAAATTGTTGGTTAAGGTGCGGCCCACTTCAAAGAAGTCTCTCACGTTATCCGGACGGGCAACCCAAGGCGTAGGCACAACTTCAGTTACCAAAGGCACGGAGTTTCCATTTTCATCTACCGAAAAGAGGTCGCCACCACGGAAATTTGTCATAGCGCCTCCATTGAGGTAGCGGCGGGGAGAATCGTACTGAGGAATAAGCTGTCCTGCGAATTTTGGGCCCCAGCTTTCATCTACTCCATCACGCACACCACTACCGGCACCGTTTACATAACCAAAGTCTCCATTGAGGCCCTGGCCATATACGTTTTGATACTCGGGTAATAAGAGGGGCGTTTCAAAGGAGGTGGTACTGTTTACCGAAACACCAATTCCCTTCGTGCCTTTGCCGGTTTTGGTGGTAATCAGGATCACGCCATTATTCGCACGTGAACCATACAGGGCCGAAGCATTGGCTCCTTTCAGTACCGTGATGCTTTCGATGTCGTCAGGATTTACCACTGCAGCTGTGTTACCATAGTCCACATCCTGACGGCCTTTACCGGATGAGCCTACCAATTCGTTCAGGATAGGCACTCCATCTACCACAAACAGGGGCTGATTTTTGTTGAAGTTCAACGACTTGTCCCCACGAATCGTAACGCGGGCCGATGATCCTACCCCAGCGGGGTTGCCTACCACCTGCACACCGGCAACTTTGCCAGCGAGTGCGTTTACGAGGTTGGTTTCACGTGCCTGGGTAAGCTGGTCGCCGTCCACTTTCTGAATCGCGTAGCCGAGGGCTTTTTCGTCGCGGGCTACACCGAGCGCCGTAATCACGACTTCATTCATGTTGGTAGCCGTAGGCTGCAGACGGATCTCGAGGTCATTTCCAATACCGATGTTAACGGTAGTGCGCTCATATCCGATGTAGGATACATAAATGGTCTTGGCATTTTCGGCGAGATTGAGGGAAAATTTACCCTCGCCGTCGGTGATGCTTCCAAGCGTTTCGTTTCCGGAAACTACTACTGTAGCTCCTAACAACGGTTCGCCGGTTTCTGCATCGAGGACAGTACCTTTCAGCACACGGGTTTGCGCCCATGCAGCATTAAATCCAGCAAAGATCACCAGCAAGGTCAGCAGCGAAAACGCTTGCCGCACCGTGGCGCTTAATCGGATAGTTGGTAAAATGTGAAACATAAAAAAAGGGTTTGGTTGAAAAAGCAGTTTAGAGGCCCAGGAGCGAGGCCGGTTGGGTTCAATTGAAAGCATAAAAATTTCCGCCTGAAACACTTCAGGAAAGGGGGTAAATCGGTAATCACCTAATACTTGCGCAAGTTAACTGGTTCATTTTCCCCCAATTTTAAGGGGGTAAAATGTTATTGTTAATCATTTGTTAAGCAAATACAAATTGCTGATAATGAGCAATTTAATTAAATATAAGGGCGAGAATTTTGCAAAAAACTATAAACTGTTTCCATATTTTGAACTATTCAGTCAAAGCCGCACTTCCATTTCTTGAAAAGCGGGACATGTTAATCGAATGAGAAGGGATCGTGAATTTACCTGCATATCTCCCTGAATTTCACCCTCAGTACCGCCTCATTTGCACCACCACGGAAAGGGGAAAGCGCAGGAGGCGATTAACCGTTTATCCCATGAAATGGGGTCTTTTACGCTTTCACCCAGCAAATCACAAACTCGTTTCGTGTTGAAAACAATTAAAATTCACTTAAACAAAATCAACCGCTTGCCGCTACTCCCGAAAGATACTTTGATACACTGCTGGTTGCTGATCGCGTGTTAAAGTGTCCTCATTTTTCCAGTCTCACTATTCGTCAAACAGTTCCAACCCTACCTCCGGTTAAATCGATTTATCCTTTACAGAAATAAAATCCCCTGGCCATGTCGTCCAAGATCCTCCCCTTCCTCCTTTGCTTCGCCTGGCAAATTACCCAGGCCCAAAACCTGATTCCCAACCCCGGATTTGAGTCGTTCAGCAGTTGCCCCAGCAATTCCTGTCAATGGAACCTGGCCACCAGCTGGAACAACGTTAATGGCCTGAACACCTGCAACAGCTCCACCGGCAGCCCCGATTACTTCAATGTTTGCGGAACCAATTTTTTCGGTACGCCCCTCACCCTCAATGGTCGGGTTACCCCGCTCGGAGGCAGCGGCATGATGGGGCTCAGCACCTGGCTATCTTTTAGCAGCAATTTTCGCGAATACCTCTCCATCGCCCTCTCCAGTCCTTTGCAGACCGGAAATGCCTATACGCTCACTTTTAACTATACCAATGGCGAATCTGACCCCGCCGTGGCCTATGGCGGTGCAAGTACCCGTTTGGGCGCACATTTTTCCGTAGGTGCCCTTGCTCAAACCGGTGCACAGCCGATTCTTCTAACCCCAACTTATGAAACGCCCGGCACCATTTTCAATACGGGCTGGCAAACGGTTACCTTTTTCTTTATCGCTGCAGACAACTATACCCACCTCACTTTTGGCAATTTCCGCAACGACGCCAGCACCACCGTTGTGCAGGTTGCGCCGCCCAGCTCCCCGGGTTTTTCCTATGCCTATTACTATTTTGACGACCTGATACTGGCCGAAGAGATCGTTTTGCCCGTAAGTCTCCTCAATTTTCAGGGTAAAAAATCAGGGAAGGCGTTCAGCTTTTTTGGGAAACAGAGAAACTCACCCGTTCATCGCGCTTCCAGGTGGAGCGATCGATCGATGGGGTCAACTTCGAATTTAACCAACAACTGCTGGGAGAAACGAATGAGCAGCAGTTTCAAACCGTGGACAAATTTCCGGTGAACGGCCCCAATTATTACCGGCTGCGCTACCAGATGGACGACGGCAGCGAGACCTTATCCAATACTGTAGAAGTGGCCGTGGAGCAGGATCTGGCATGGCGCGTAGGCCCGAACCCGCTTACAGAAACCCGAAAACTAACCCTCGCGCATAATTCTGCCGGGCCTGAAAAGGCAACTGTATTGATATGGGATATTCAGGGCAAAATCAGCTTTTCCCAAAGCCTCACCATCGATCGCGAAACCGGGCTGGACCTGAGCCCATTGGCTGCGGGCATTTACACCCTGCAAATAATCGGAAACAGCGGCAGATGGCAGCAGTGGTTGATCCTCCCCTAAGCAACTCCCGATTTTGATTTGCTCAATGACACCTATCGCCGGACCACCACAAACTCTACCCTGCGGTTCTTCGCCCTTAGCATCGGGTCGGCATTATCGGCTATGGGCTGGGTGGCGCCGAAGCCATGAAAAGCAACCCTCCCACTCGCTATGCCCTGGTTAATCAGGTAATCGCGGATCACCTTGGCCCTCGACTCCGAGAGACGTTGCAGGTCATCCGCAGCGCCGATATTGTCGGTATGCCCGCGTATCTCAATTTCCAGCGTAGGAATCGCCAACATCAGCGACACCAATCGCTGCAGCTCGGGGTAAGAATCGTCCAGCAAAACAGCAGTTGCCCGTTCAAAATACACCCGCTCCAGCTGCACCGTGAGGCCGGCCTCCGGCAGCGCCACATACAAGTCGCGCGTCACTTCGGTATAGGCGGTGGTGCGGCGCAGGTCGAGGGTATCGGCTAACCCAAAGTAGCCCTCCTGCTCGGGTGTAAGCTGATAAGCTGAGCCATAAGGCAGGTACATAACGTAGCGCACCGCTTCCCCTTCGGTATTTCGCTGCACTTGCGGGTGGTTGCCGGTCAGGTCGCGGCTACTCACTTTTGACTCCACGGGTTGCCCGGTAGCTTTGTCCAGCACCCGGCCCGACACCTTCACCACAGGCCGCGATTTGATGTCCTCCGGGACGCGCACATAGTAAATGTCGAAGTCATCGCCCCCGGTTTCGATGGAGGCCATATATGCGCGGTCGCCTTTGCCGAAAGGCCGGAAAAAGGCATTCCAGGCCCCTGCATTGATTCCTGGACCCAGATTTTCGGCCGGGCTCCACTGTGTCCATGTATTCGTTTCGCGCTTCGATATGTACACATCTGCCTCTCCATAGCCCTGCCTGCCCGTGGAAGCAAAGTATAGCGTAAGCATGTCGGGCATCAGCACGGGAGAAAATTCCCGCCCGAAAGAATTGACCGCCATTCCCAGGTTGCGGGGAGCCGACCAGGTGCCTTTGTCGTCGCGGAAGCTCACGTAAAGGTCCCAATTGCCGTAGCCATCGGCTTTTTCCATGGAAAAAACAGCCGTACGTCCATCTGCCGACAGCGAAATATCGGTGTATCCCAGCCCGACCACATCCACCGGCATGGGCACTGAACGTGGAGGTGCAGCAGGGTCGTTGAGGTCGAGCCGAAAAACGGGCGGCGTGTTCAGGTTGGCGGGAGAGGCCAGCATCGGCTGCAAACCGTTGGGTTCAGCATGGATCACGGTTTCGCGGCGGCCGGAGTCTGCCCCGTCCCATACAGGGATCGGCATGGTCCAGCGAATGGAGTCAGCACCTGAGGGCGCGTACCAGGCATGGCCTTTTACCCAGCTTTGGAGAGAATCCGCACGGGTAAAAAACAGGCGTTTACCGGCTTCAGCCCGCAGGGGGGCGGTTTCATGTGCCGGCGTATTAATCGTAGAATCAGCCAACTGGCGCAGCGCAAGCGGAAAACCGCCCCCGGCTTCAGGAAAATCGAGGGACTTGCGGCGAAAGGTGAAATCGTCCACCACGACCTGGGCTTTTCCCTGAAAAATATAGCCCTGGCGCTTACCATAAAAGCGGTGAGCGGTAATGGTAGCAACGGGTTTTTCGTCGATCCATACTTCCCAGCGGTTGTTAGATCGCGCCAAGGCGAGGGTATGTACGCCGGGCTTAGCGAGTTTTTTGTATTTCTGCCAGGGCAAAAGGGTTACGAGCTGGGGGCCTGTTTCTACAATTCTGAAGCTGCCTGCATCATTTACCTGCAAGGCAAAACCGCGTTCGCGCTCATCGCCGCCCCAAAACAGCCCCCAAGTAGCACTCGATGCCGCAGATTGGAGGGTAAAATTGCTGGAAAGCACAAAGTCGCGGAAGGGATCCTGAAAATACAGCACCGAAAGCAAAAGCGGCCTTGGGGTCATTACGCTCGACACCTGCAATTCACCGGGCAGAAAAGTATAGGTCAAAGCCGAATCGTTGCTGGTCCAGCCCGGGTTAGGCTCACGAAAGGTTTCTCGCCAGGCTATGGGCAGCTGGGCAAAGGTGCAGGCAAATGAGAGGAAAAACAGGGCAGAGAGCAGGAGATTTTTTTTCATGAGCGCGTCCGGCTGGCGAGGTCATCAAGGCGTTTTTTTTCTTTGGCGGTAAGGTTATTGATGCCTTTTCGATGAACCTTATCGAGCAAAAAATCCAACTCTTCCTGGTCTGAGAAAAAGCGGTTTTCGGTGTTCAGCTTTTCCTTGGTTTTGCGAAATTCTTTGCCCCAATAACCGGGAATGAGCAACATTTCGGGCCGGGTAGCCAGCAGATAAATGTAGATAACCGTAGGTCCAACCATGGCCAGCAATACCCAGGGGTGCTGTTTGACGAGGTCGGGGTGGATCAGCATACCGAATACCATACCGATCAATGCGCCTCCCAAATGCGCCTCATGCCCTACCCCCATCCCCCGTTGGGCCTGGATGCCATAAATGGAAAAGAGGATGTACATGATGCCGAAAACCCAGGCAGGCATAGGGAAAAAAAACAGCAGAATGGTACTATCTGGATAGACGGCGATGCTGCCGAAAATAATGCCCATCACGGCCCCGGAAGCACCCAGCGCGCGGTAGTTGCCACTCAGGCGGTTGACCCACCAGGCAAAAAGGTGCCCGCCCACGAGGCTGATAAAATACAGCGGCAGCAGCAAAAACGGCCCGAATGCCTGCGCAGCCATACTGGCAAAGAAAAAGAGCCCAAGCATGTTAAAGATCAGGTGCAGCCAGTTGCTGTGCACAAAGCCCCCCGAAACGAGGCGGTAGTACTGGCGATAGAGACGAATCCGCTCTACGTCGAATACATATCTATCCAAAAAATCGGGGCTCTTAAAACCCTGCATCGATACCACGACATTGGCTCCAATGAGCAACAATATTAACACTAACATAGGCTCTCTAACGCTTAATCCCTTGTCTGGTTAAATATCGCAAAAAAAATGGCCCCTGACCAGCCGAAGCTGACAGGGGCCAAAAAAGTTGAGGCAGCTGATTATTTCTTCATGAAACGGCCCAGCATGCCACCGATATCGTTAAGGGCGCTTCCGTCGCCGTCCTGATCAAACATAGAGTTGAGCATCCCGATGGCACCGCTCATGGTGCTGTTTTGCCCGCCCTGTGTTTGGGTAACGGCGTTGATGAGCATACCTGCGATGCCGTCTGAGCCCATGTTTTGCTGGCGCTTCTGCTGGCCAAGGGTTCCCATAACGATAGGTGCGAGGTTTTCGAGCAGAGATCCGGTTTTGGAAGCATCCATGCCGCTCATTTGCGAAACGGTATTTACCACATTGCCGAGGTTTCCGGAAAACACGTGGCCGAGGATGCCGGCTCCGGCTCCATTGTCAGAAGATCCGAGAAAGCCGCCGAGCTGACCGAGGATGCTGCCATCGTGGTCTTTGGCGAGTGCGTTGTCCAAGGCCTCTGCGCCTTGTGGAGTAGAAGCGTTTTTTGCCATAGCGCCTACAATCATGGGAAGGGCGGCAGCAATGGCCTGATTAGCAATTCCGGGATCAACACCGAGTTGTTTGCTCAGGGCATCGAGGTTTCCGCCTGCCAGTTGTCCGGTGATTTGCTCAAGAATGTTCATAAGGTGAGTAATTGTGTAAATGAGAACTTGAGATGAAGTTAGGGTTTGGAAGTCACATTTGCCCGATGAATTTTACATTTGTACCATGTCAAACCTTCCGGCCATCGCGGCCCTCTCCTACCCTGTAGCCATCGGCGAGGATTCCCTGCTTGCGCTCCGTCAGTTTCTCTCCCAAGGCTCCTTCACCCAGGTATTGGTACTCGCAGATAGCGAAACCGACCGCCATTGCTATCCGCTGGTGGCTGAAATCCTGCCCCCGCACCAAAAAGTGGTCATCCCAGCCGGCGAATCGCACAAGCACCTCGATACGGCTACCCGCGTGTGGGAAGCGATGACGGATATGCAAATGGACCGGAAGGGCGTGCTGATCGGCATCGGCGGGGGCGTAGTGGGCGACCTCGGGGGCTTTGCTGCCGGGGTGTACAAACGCGGGGTAAGCTTTATTTTGCTGCCCACTACCCTGCTTTCTATGGTCGATGCGTCGGTAGGGGGCAAAACCGGGGTCGATTTTCAGGGACTAAAAAATCACCTGGGCTTGTTTCATGAGCCGAAAGGGGTGTATATCTGGCCCGATTTTTTGAAGACGCTCTCGCCCCGCGAGGTCACCAGCGGCTTTGCCGAAGTGGTAAAGCACTACCTTATCCGCGACAAATCCGGCTGGCCTTTGCTCCGCGAACAGGCATTTCCCTTACAGGAAAACCTCACCTACATGATCCGCCACTCGGTAGCTATCAAAGCCGCCATTGTGCTCCAGGATCCCCGCGAGCAAAACCTGCGCAAAGGGCTCAACTTCGGACACACCCTCGGCCACGCGGTCGAAACCTGGCTGTTCAGCACGGCAAAACCAGCCCTGCATGGAGAGGCTGTAGCCGCTGGCATGTGGATGGAAGCCCTCCTTTCGTTTCAATTGAACCTGATCAATGACGAGGAATGGGCAGAAATCAAGGCATTTATAGCCCTTCATTTTCCCCGATTGCTCTTCCCGCAGTCCGCCATTCCTGAAATCCTGAACCTTACTTTCCAGGACAAAAAAAACCTGGGCGGAGAAGTGAAATATACCCTGCTCAAGGGTATCGGTGATTTCTGTTTTGATCAATCGGTGCCAAATGATACGGTTTCGGCGGCACTCACTACTTACCTTTCTCACGAATAATTACCCTGGCTATGGCCCTGATAAAAAACTTCAACGACTTTGTTCCCAAAATAGCCCCCGATGTGTTTCTCGCTGAAAATGCGGTTGTGATCGGAGAGGTAGAAATTGGCGCTGGTAGCAGCATCTGGTATGGCGCAGTTTTGCGCGGCGACGTAGGCCTGATACGGGTAGGCGAACGCACCAGCATCCAGGACGGCGTTATTTTGCACTGCACCAATGGCCGCACGCAATGCCTCATCGGCGATGAAGTAACCATCGGCCACGGCGCTATTTTGCACGGCTGCGTGATCGAAGACCGGGTCCTGATTGGGCTGGGGGCTATCGTGCTGGACGAAGCCCACGTTCCATCCAACGTGATTGTGGCTGCGGGAGCGGTAGTTACCGAGGGCATGAAGCTCGAAAGCGGCTACCTCTACGCGGGGGTACCTGCCCAAAAAATCAAGCCTCTTTCTCCTAAAAATGAAGAAATGATCAGCAAAGGGGCGGGTAATTACACCAAATACGTGGCTCAGCACCGTTTTTCCCGCATCATCGACCTCGACGAAAATAACCAGCCGTTATGAATACCTCCGACATGATTACAGTTATCCCCGGCGAGGTTCCCGTACCCGTACTCCATCAATACCTCGTGGGAGCCGTTGCACCGCGCCCCATTGCGTTTGTGAGCAGCATATCTGCCAACGGCAACCGCAACCTTTCCCCTTACAGTTTTTTCAATGTATTTGGCTCCAAGCCCCCCATTTTGGTGTTTTCGCCCAACCACCGCGTAAGAGACCATTCGGAGAAAGACACCTACCACAACGTGATGGAAACAATGGAGGTAGTGGTCAATGTAGTGACCTACGACATGGTGCACCAGATGTCGCTGGCCAGTGGTGAATATCCGGCTGAGGTAGATGAATTTGTAAAAGCAGGATTTACGCCCCTCGATTCTATAAAAGTAAAACCACCCCGGGTAGCCGAAAGCCCCGTGCAGATGGAGTGCATCGTGCGGCAGGTGATATCCATGGGCGAAGGCGGTGGTGCATCTAACCTGGTAATTTGCGAAGTGGTGGCCATGCACATACACCCGGGCGTGCTGAATGAAAACGGCATCATTGATCCGCAAAAAATAGACCTGGTGAGCCGCATGGGTAAAATGTACTATACCCGTGCCTCCGGTGAGGCGGTATTTTCACTCCCGCAGCCCAACCAGCAATACGGCATCGGCTTCGATCAACTTCCCGCCCATATCCGCACCAGCAGCATACTCAATGGCCGCCAACTGGCCATGCTGGCCTCTGTGGTGGAGTTGCCGGCGCCTGATGAGGCTATTTTGCAGGACGAAAATGTAATGAATGCCCTGGCCGGAAATACGCAGGAAAAAGAAATGCACCTTCATCGGTATGCGGCTAATCTCCTCGACAACAACCAATTAGCCCTCGCCTGGCAGGTTCTACTCGCCGAATAAGGCATGTGTATGTAGGGATTTTGCCAGCTTCGGGGTTGAATACCGGGGGCTGATTGTCGAATATTACGTGCTGAATCTATTACATGAAAAATATCATTGGTATACGCCGCGAAGACCTCGACAAACGCGGAGAGCAAAGGGCAGCCCTGGCGCCGGCGCTGGTTCGCTGGCTCTGTAATCAGGAAATACAAGTATTGTTACAACCGGCAGCCCATCCGGAAACAGGCGAATTAAAGCGCGGATTCGACGATGCTGCCTATGAAAATGAAGGTGCACTGATTCGGGAAGACATTTCAGCTTCAAGGGTAATTTTTGGGCTAAAGGAAATCGACACCGATACCCTGATGCCAGAAAAGGCATACCTCTGCTTTTCGCACACGCACAAAGGCCAGGTAAAAAACCTGCCAATGTTGCAGCAAATGATCGAAAAGAAGATTACCCTGATCGACTATGAATTAATCGTCAATGCGCAAAACCAACGCCTGTTAACAGCTTTCACCTATTTTGCGGGCTATGCCGGAATCATTGAATCGCTCTGGGCATTGAGCCGCAAATGGCTGGACGCGGGCATTTCCTCTCCTTTCCTTAAACTTCCCCGACCGACTGCACTTCCGGATTTAGGTTCCATTCGCGAATTACTCAGGAAAATAGGACAGGAAATTGTACAAAACGGAACTCCTGCCGACTGTCCGCCGATGGTCATCGGTTTCTTAGGAAATGGAAAGACCTCCACAGGCGCGCAGGAGCTACTGGATTTGCTGCCAGTAGAATTGATTTCCGAAGATGAGCTCCCCCGGGTATGGGCCCAAGGCGACCGTAGAAAAATATACAAAATGGTGCTGTCGATTCCGCACATGTTTCGGTTTAAGGCCGGCGATCCGGAAAGTAATATTCAGCGCGACGAAGAATTTCTCTCCGGTGTTTACCTCAAAGAGCCCCAGCGCTTCGAATCGTCCCTCGATATGATGGCCCCATATGTTACCATGTGGATGAACTGCGTGTACTGGTCACCGGCTTATCCCCGGCTGATTACTTACGGAATGGCTGAGAGCTGGTACCGAAACCGCGTGCCCCTGCAGGTGGTGGGCGATATTTCCTGCGACCCCGAAGGTGCCATACAGTTTAGCCGCGAGACCTGGCCCGACGATCCTACTTTTGTCTATCACCCAGTAAATCATACCTATACGCCCGGCTATGCAGGCGATGGGTTTGCGCTCATGGGCGTCACCAACCTACCCTGTGAATTTCCCGCTGATGCCTCGCGCAGGTTCAGCTCGGAGCTGGAGCCTTTGATAGACAACCTTGTATCCGCTGATTTTGACGCGCCAGACGTGGCTACTTCAGGCCTGGTACCTGCACTTTCGGGGGCCACTATTTTGTGGAAAGGAGAATTTACGCCCCAGTATCGCTACATGGCTGACTTTCTGCAAAAGGCTTGATTCATTGCCCGGAAAAAAATGGGAGGTAATTGCCGAAAGGTATTTCCTGAAAGAATAGCTACTCTACCCTTATCCAGGCGCCGTTTCTGCGGGGGTCCGCCATGCCCGTGAGGTACCCCGACGTATCAAGGCCAGCCAAGTGCACCCCGCCAAAAAACATATTCAATTCCTCCCAGGGAACCACTTTTTCTATCCCCGGCAGGTCCCATCCATCGGTGGAGAGTCCGGGCTCCAGGTGCAAGGTCTGCTTTTCCCAATGCAGGCGGGGGTGAAGAATCGCGTCTTCGGGCGAAAGTCCGACCCTTACAAGCAGGTCCACCACCTGCAGCATGGCCGTACGGATGCGGCTCGATCCCCCGGTGCCCAGCACATACTTTGGCGTATCGCCTTCCAGCAAGATCGAGGGGCTCATCATGGAGCCGACCCGGCGGTTGGTTTGCCAGGAACCCGGGCCATGTGGCAGCAGGTCCAGTTCGCCCAGCATATTGTTCAGGGTAATGCCCGTGCCGGGAATGACCGCGCCCGATACCGCCCCCAGAGAAGCCGTAAGCGAGGCTGCATTGCCCTGCTGATCCAACACCGAAATATGGGTGGTATTGCCCCAAAGGTTGAGCCCCTGTAAAGCTTCAGCCACCGAGGCGTAGCTGAGTATGCTCCCCGGATGCTTTTCGAGCACAGGAGTCAGGTATTTTTCCCGGAAGGTCATCATCCCCTGGATGGCATTTACCAGGGCCCGAAGCCTTGCCGGATCGTCCGATTCCGTGAGGGAATAAGGCCGTTCCTGTAAAATTTTGAGGCTGGCCGCCAAGAGGGTGCCGCCTTCCGAGGGGGTAGGATTGGTGAGCAGGGTATGGCTGCCGAGGGGGATGGCAAGCGGATTTCTGGCAATCACTGCGTAGCTCCTCAGGTCATGGGCCCGGATGCTTCCGAGGTATTCTTCGTGGTCGGCGAGCAGGAGCCGGGCAATTTCACCTTCGTAAAACTCCCTTTCTCCTTCGTTTATCAGCCAGTCGAGGGTACTGGCGAGTGGCCCTTGCACCATCTTGTCGCCCGCAACCAGTAGCTTTCCACTGGGCGCAAAAATGGCCCTGATGGCAGCATTATCGAGGAGCACTTCTTCGAGCATCCCAAAAGTAAATGCCTGATAATCAGAGATAATCACCCCATTTTCAGCAAGTTCAATGGCAGGCTCCGCAATGACAGAGAGCGGCAGGGAGCCCAGGTCGCGGTGTACTTTGAAAATACCGGCAACCGTTCCCGGGGTAGCTACGGTAGCCCTGCCGATAAACTGCAACTGGCGGGCAGTACCAAAACGGATCTCCGATTCGCGAAAATCCTGTCTGCTGTCATCGGGGTGCTGAAAGGGGGTTTGAACGAAAAAATCGTAGAGGGCTTTCTTCCGGTTGGCGGTATAAACATTGAGAAAACCACCGCCACCAAGCGAAGTAAGGGTGGGCTCGCACACGCAGGCAGCGAGGAAAGCAGCCAGCACCGCATCGTAAGCATTTCCCCCCGCTTCGAGCATAAGGCTACCTGCTCGGGCAGTTTCGGGGTGGCCTGCAGCAATTACCCCCGGGGTAGCGTGGTATTTCATAGGGTTTGGCCAATGGCCTGGAGCTTGAGGAGGGCGTCTTCGGAAGCGCGTTGCTCCGCCGATTTTTTATTTTTCCCTTCCCCTACCCCCAACACTTGCTCGCCGACCATGGCCTGGATACGGAATATTTTGCCATAGCCCTTGTCTTGTTCGGCTATTACCTCAAAACTGAGCATGCCCATTTTGGTTTTCTGAACATACTCAATGAGTTTGTTTTTGAAGGAAATGACCTGGGTTTCGACATCCGAAAGCTCAATCAAGGGATCGATAATGCGCCTGTAAATAAAGCGTTGGGCCATTTTGTAACCCAAATCGAGGTAAACGGCACCGATAAGGGCTTCGAGTGTGTCACCATACATCGATTCATTAACAGGACCTGACTGCTTGTGCAGGATAAGCTTGTGCAGGTTAAGCTGGCGACATATCTCGTTCAGCGATTTGCGGTTCACAATTTTGGAACGCATCTCGGTGAGGAAGCCTTCGTCTTTGAGGGGATAGATGCGGAACAGGTAATCGGCGATAATGGCATCGAGGATGGAATCACCGAGAAACTCGAGCCGCTCATTGCAGAGCTTGGCATTTTCAGGCCCATCGTCAGCCGAAGCCTTGGACCTGCGCATGGCAGAGCTGTGGGTAAATGCCAAACGATAGAGAAATACCTCTCTGGGTGCCTGGCCGGTAAGGGCAAGCACATCCCGAACAAATTGCTTGTCGGCAGAAAGGTAGAGGTTAAAAACCTGTCGGGGCGAAAACATATCCGCTAATTTCCCAAAAAGTGGCGTGTTTTTCGCAGGGATGTGTTATCAAACATCCAGTTTTTTGAAAAGCACTGTTGCATTGTGTCCACCGAAACCGAAGGTATTACTGATGGCTACCTTTACTTCGCGGGCCTGTGGCTTGTTGAAGGTGTAGTTCAGGTCACATTCAGGGTCGGGGTTTTCAAAGTTGATGGTAGGAGGAACCATCTGGTGCTGGATTGCAAGGATACCGGCGATGGCTTCGATAGCTCCGGCAGCTCCCAGGAGGTGTCCGGTCATAGACTTGGAAGAGCTGACGTTCATTTTGTAAGCATGGTCACCAAAAACTTTTTTGATGGCTTTTGTTTCGCTTACATCTCCCAACGGAGTAGAAGTACCATGCATATTGAGGTAATCCACGTCATTGGGCTGAAGTCCGGCATCTTTGAGCAAAGAGGTCATCACATGTACTGCACCTTCTCCCTCGGGGTGAGGAGCGGTAATATGGTGCGCATCTGCTGACATGCCAATACCACTCAGTTCGGCATAAATTTTTGCTCCGCGATTGATGGCGCTCTCGTAGGACTCAAGCAGGAGGCAACCAGCGCCTTCCCCCATCACAAATCCGTCGCGGGTAGCGTCGAAGGGGCGGCTGGCGGAAAGGAAGTTTTCGTTGTTTTCAGAAAGTGCTTTCATGGCATTAAAGCCGCCAATGCCCGTTTGGTTTATGGCAGCTTCAGATCCACCGGCCAGCATCAGATCGGCATAACCTGACTTGATAAGCAGGAATGCATCGATGATACAATTGGTAGAAGTGGCGCAGGCCGATACACTGGCGAAATTGGGACCCTTGAGGCCATATTTCATAGAGATTCGGCCCGCGCTGATGTCAATGATCATCTTCGGGATGAAGAATGGATTGAAACGGGGCGTCCCATCCACGCTGTGGTTGAAGTTGGTTACTTCTTCATAGAACACGTTCATTCCACCGATACCGGAACCCACCACCACACCAAACCGGTGTCGGTCGATTTTGTCGAGATCGATAGCGGCATCTGCCATGGCCTCATCTGCAGCCACCAACATGTAGTGGGAGAATGTATCCATTTTGCGGACCTCCTTTTTGTCGAAGTGGTCTTCCGCATTGAAGCCTTTCAGCTCACAGGCAAACCGTGTTTTGAATTTTTCCGCATCAAAATGCGTGATGAGATTGGCACCGCTTTTACCTGATTTGAGGCCTTCCCAGTATTCGGGAACGGTGTTTCCAATCGGTGTGAGGGCACCAAGCCCTGTTACAACTACCCTTCTTCCCTGCATGTTTAGGTTAGTCTAAAGACAAAAACTTAACGAGTTGAAATGATTCTCAGCTCTTTTTTGCGTTCTCAGTAAGATAGGTGGTCGCATCACCTACGGTAACGATTTTTTCGGCAGACTCATCCGGAATGCTGATGTGAAATTCTTTTTCGAATTCCATGATCAATTCTACGGTATCAAGTGAGTCAGCGCCGAGATCGTTGGCGAAGCTTGCTTCAGGAGTAACCTCGGAAGCTTCTACACCAAGCTTTTCAACGATGATTTCCTTTACTCTCTCTTCAATGCTGGACATAGCCTTGCGTTTTAAATGGTTGAGGGTCAGACTAGAAAACTAAAAAATTTGGGCAAATATAACACATTCCCCCTTTTTCCAACCCTGACCCAAGCCGTTTTTTTCTAAATTGCCTGCATAAACCCTTTTCCTTGCCACGAAAACTTCACCTGGATTCGGCCGACAGCTTCACCTGGCACATGTTCGGAATCGCTTCGGATGTGGCCATTTGGAAGCTTTGCTATGAAATAAATAACCTTTTGAGCCTAAATCTCCAGGCAATTGCTCTCCCCGAAAGCTTCGATGACCCTACTCACCTAACTAACCTGCCTTCTCTCTTTCTCGATACCCAAATTCCTACTACTTTGCGACCCGTTGCGTATTACGAGGACATGGACACAGTACCCCTCCAGGAATTCATGGTTTTCGCTCCTACCAAAAGTAAACTTCCCGCCGAAGCAAAAGCGTTCAGTTTCTTTTTTGTAGTGCGTTCTGCGTTAATTTCTGCGAACTTCGTCCCGGATCTTCTTCAAAAACTCAACGCCATAGAATTCATTCGTTCTGTTGTTGACCTATCCGACCTGAAAAACCTAAAAAATTCGCTGCTTTGATTCCATTTCAACTTCGCAGGACCAAAATCGTGGCCACACTCGGCCCAGCCTGTTCCGACAAGAAAGTATTCCTCGCCATGGCGCGCGCCGGCTTGGATGTAGCCCGGATTAATTTTTCCCACGCCGACTACGAAACGCACGCCAAGTCGGTGGCCCTCGTTCGGGAAGTCAATCAACAATACGGATTCAATATCCCTATTCTCCAGGACCTTCAGGGGCCTAAAATCCGATTGGGTATCCTGAAAGAACCCATGAAAGTGAAAGAAGGCCAAATCATTACCCTGCGAACCGACATCACCGAGCAGGCTGAAAAAGGATCTGAGATCCCAATGATCTACCAAACCTTCGCCATGGACGTGAATGTGGGCGACCCCATTATCATGGACGACGGAAAGATCCTCGCTACCGTAGTAGAAACCAACAAAGTCAATATCGCCAAACTGCGCATCGACGCTGGCGACCTGATCCAGAGCCGAAAAGGGGTAAACCTGCCGAAAACCAAAATTTCGCTGCCTACCATTACCGAAAAAGATTACCGCGACATCGACTTTGCTGCCAAGCACAACGTGGAATGGCTGGCCCTTTCATTTGTGCGTACTGCCGATGATATTCGCCTGCTGAAAGAGCTTATCCGCCTCAAAAACGGCGTAAGCAAGGTTATTGCCAAAATCGAAAAGCCGGAAGCACTCGCCAATATCGACGAAATCATCGCTGCTTCGGATGCTATCATGGTGGCCCGCGGTGACCTAGGCGTAGAAATTCCGCTCGAAGATGTGCCTGTATGGCAAAAACGCATCATCAAAAAATGTAACCGCGCTGCTAAGCCGGTAATCCTCGCTACCCAGGTGATGGAGTCCATGATCACCAACCAGCGCCCTACCCGTGCCGAAGCCAACGACGTGGCCAACGCCCTCGTGGATGGTGCCGACGCCGTAATGCTCTCCGGAGAAACCTCAGTAGGTAAATTTCCGGTGGACGTGATCGAGAACATGGACAAAATCCTCAAAAGCGTAGAAAAAGAAGATCCTTCGATCTACTACCGCAACATGGACCTCGTGCCCGATGGGTCTGACCCGATGAGCACAGCTGTAATCAATAGCGCCTGCCGACTCGCTCAGGAAACTGATGCCGCAGCCATGATCGGCATGACCCGCTCCGGTTATACCGCTTTGAATGTATCCCGTTGCCGTCCTAAAGCATTTATCTATGCTTTTTCCGACAACCCTTCGGTGCTCACTACCCTCAACCTCGTTTGGGGAGTACGTGCGTTCTACTACGATAAATTTGTTTCTACCGACGATACCATCCAGGACGTTCACGAAATTTTGAAGAAAAATAAACTCGTGAAAGGGGGAGATATCATCATCAATACCGGTAGTATGCCCCTCCACGAGCAAGGCCTGACCAACATGGTTAAGCTGAGCCGGGTGAAACACGATTCCGAAGCTTAATTCATGCAGGTCCGCATTTCAGCGGTGATTATTACCCTGAATGAGGCCCAAAACATCGGCCGATGCCTGGACTCCTTGTCCGGCATCGCCGATGAAATTCTGGTTGTTGACTCTTTTTCGACCGACGACACCGAAAAAATCTGTCTCGAAAAAGGCGCCCGCTTCCTCCGGCATCCCTTTGAAGGCCATATTCAGCAAAAAAACTTTGCGCTTAGCCAGGCTTCATCCGACCATGTGCTGTCTCTAGACGCCGATGAAGCCCTCAGCCCCGGCCTTCAGTCCCAGATCCTGGCCGTAAAGGCCGACTGGCGTTCTTCCGCTTATTCTTTTTCGCGCCTCAGCGCATATCGGGGCAAATGGATCCGCCATGGCCATTGGTACCCTGATGTTAAAGTGCGCCTCATCGACCGCAGGTACGCCCGCTGGGGAGGCCTCAACCCCCACGACGCCCTCATTCCCGACAAAGAAATACGCCCGGTGCGACTGCCCGGCGATCTCTTCCATTTTACCATGAACAGCCTGGAGGACCACATCCAGCAGGAGGTTAAATTTGCCCGCATCGCTGCCCAAACCCGGTTTGCCGCAGGTAAACGCGCTTCCATTGCCCAGCTGTTCCTAAATCCCGTCTGGCGGTTTTTTAGTGGCTATTTTCTGAAAATGGGCTTCCTGGATGGCTGGGAGGGCTTTCAGATTGCCCGAATCGCTGCATTTGGGGTGTTTTTGAAATATGCCTGGCTGCGCGAATTATGGAGCCACCCCACAACAGAAAAAAGCATCTGATCCCCGAACTTTCCGCCTTTCTTGCCGTTTTTTCACAGATGAAAATCCAACTCGCCTTCAGCCCCTGCCCCAACGATACCTTCATGTTCGATGCCCTCGTGCATGGCCGGATCGACACCTCGCCATTTACCTTTGAGGTTACCTTGGCGGATATTGCGGAGCTGAATAAACTGGCCGCTTCCGGAGAAATTGACATGCTGAAGGTTTCATACGCAGCATATGCGCAGCTCCAGGATCAATTCACCTTGCTGGATGCGGGCAGTGCCTTAGGCTTTGGCGTGGGTCCGTTGCTCATTTCAAAAGAGCCGCTCACCCGCGAAGCCCTCATTGCCGGCAACCTGTCCGTAGCCATTCCCGGCAGATCCACCACCGCTAACCTGCTGCTCAATTTCTTTGCCCCCAAAATACAAAACCGGGTCGAATACGTGTTTCACGACATCATGCCCGCCATAGAGCGGGGCGAAGTAGCCGCCGGGGTCATTATCCACGAAAACAGGTTTACCTACCAAAACCACGGCCTGCGGCTCATTCAGGACCTCGGCACTTACTGGGAAAACAAAACGGGTGCCCCTATTCCACTGGGTGGCATCATTGTGCGGAAATCGCTGGGTGCCGAAAAAATTGCAAAGCTGGAAACGCTCATGCGCGAAAGCGTGGCATACGCCTTTGCCCATCCTGATGCCTCAAAACAATACGTAGCCGAACATGCACAGGAAATGGACCCTGAGGTGATGCAGCAGCACATTGACCTCTATGTAAATGAATATTCGCTCAGCCTGGGCAAAGTGGGCCGCAAAGGGGTAGAAACCTTGCTGGCTGAAGCACAAAAAAACTGAGTTGGCTTAATTCCGCACCGCTTCTCCAAGCAGATTGCCCGTAAGCGCTCCCATTCCGCCAATCAATCCACCGATCAGGGTCGTGAGTAAGAGCATCATGGCCGGCCCGAAACCTGGCACCGAAGCCTTGCTGGTGAGCATTTGGGCTATTTTTCCGCTGAGCAAAGAAGCATTGGCGCTGTCGAGCACCCAGGCGTGGATGCCCCACACCAAAGCAACTCCTACAAAACCCGACCAAAAAGCCCAGGGCTTGGCCGGTGATTTTCCGTAGAGTTTTTTCCGCCTTCTGCGGCTCATGGCAGCAGCAATCACGAACGCAGCCAGCGCTGCCGACCAAAAAGGAAGGAAAAGCAACAGGCCATAAGCGGCTGCGGCGATGAGCAGGGTTTTGAGGATAAAGCGCATGGTCAGCGGGCGTTGTATTGTTGGCGAAAGCGAACCTCGCGGGACTTGTCAGCGGCAGATTTCATTTTCCAAAGCAGGTAGTATTTGCCCGCGGCCCAATCATCCACAAAGCTGTCGTAGCGATGACTGCCCGGATTACCGGAAACCCCGCCCGGCCATACCCCCCAGGCAACAGGTTCGTAGGCCATGTCGATCACGAGCCTCCATGAAGGGCCCCAGTTTTTATCGGTTGCGTTGAGCACCGCCTTGCGGCCATCGGTGTGCATGTCCATGCGGCTGAAGGCAGGCAGCGAGCGGCTCAGGTGGCGTATATCCGTGCGCTTGCTGTTTTCCCAGGTCCATTGGGCAGGATCGGGTTCATCCTTTTCTAAAGCGGCTACTGCCTCCCGAAAACTCTGCTGGAGCAGGGCATTGCGGTTGGTCATTAGCCCGGTCTGGATATTTTTATAAAAAGAAAACTCTATGCTGTCTTTGAGGATATCCATCGTGGTACTCCAGGAAGGCCACATTTTGGGAGATTCCATGGGGTCAAATTCATCCTGCCAAATGTCTTCGTAGAGCTGGGAAGACCATTTTTCAAAAATAGAGGCCCCCTGTGCGCCGCGGATATAGGTATAATTCCACCCCTTGAGGTAGTTACGGGCACGCAGCTCGATAGAGGTCAACCGGGTGGAGTCAAGCCCCGAAAGCATTAAAGGCAGGAGTTGTTCGGCCAGCACGTAGTAGTTATCGAGCTGAAACTGCTTCATCATGTCGGGCGACACCTGCGCTGAATTGGAAAGCAGGGTGTTGATGCGGGGAGCACGGGTGTAGTCGTAGCCACCGACGTAGTGGTAGGGATAGGTGTTGTCGGTAGGCTGTTGGTTGGTCGATGCAATGTAGCCCTGCGCCGGGTTGTACACATGCGGATGATCTTCGAAAGGCGTGAACGATTGCCAGCGATGCTCAGGATTGGCCGCATCCAGCAGGTATTTTCCCTGATCTTTCCAGTAGTTCACAAAACGGCCCTGGTGCCAGAGCGCAATTTCGCCTTGGGTACTGGCAAAAATAAAGTTCTGCGCGGGGCATACATAGGATTGCAGGCCCTGGAGGTAATCGCTGTACCCCTTTGCTTTATTGAAGGAATAAAAGGTCAGGAGTTCGTTGCCGATCTGGTTGCCCATCCATTGGTAAGCAATCGGAAAGGGCTGATCGCCAAAGCGTTTGTCGTAGATCACCGGGCCCAGATCGGTGTAGCGCACAGTATCAAGCATCGAGGGCTGGCCTTTGATGCCAATTACTTCTACCCGCAGCGTGGTCTTTTTCCAACCTTCGGGCGAAAGGTACTCCTGCTCCGAAGCATCTTTAAATTTCACGCGGTAATAATCCGCTACGCCTTCCGAACCATTGGTGGCACCCCAGGCAATAGAGTCATTAAACCCGAGAATGATACAGGGCGAGCCCGGCAGCGAAACGCCGTAAGCATTGTAGCCCGGCGCATGGAGCTGCACTTCATACCACAACGCGGGCAGATTCAGGGAAAGGTGCGGGTCGTTGGCGAGGATCGCGTGACCCGTGGTAGATTTCGAAGGAGCAACCGCCCAGTTATTGCTGCCGAGGTTTTTGTTGCGGGGAGTTTCGGGTACGATGGCCAGCAGCGAATCGGGCGCGTAATTGGCGGGTACCGGTGGAACGATCGCTGGCTTAAAATCCCACTTGGTGCCCGCAGGGATAATCGGCGGCACATTGCGGGGGAAATCCGGAAAAATCGTTTCAAAGGTATTTTGACCCAGCAGGGCGCGCATACGCGTGTTTTCGAGGTCGTCGTCGCCACCGGCCAGCATGTCGGAGAGGTATTTCAGCAGCAGCGCGCACTTAAGGGTGGTCCAGGCTTCGGGCTTGTAGCCCAATATTTTGTATTCCAGCGGGTAATCGGCAGGCTTGAGCGAACCAATAAAGGAATTGACCCCCTCGGTGTAGGCATTGATCACCAGCTTGGTAGTGGCATTCGACTCAAAGCCCGCAAGCGATTGATTGGCTCCGTAAACCATGCCTTTGCGGCGCATGGTGCGGTCGAAATTGAGCACTGCACCGTTGGGGCCGGGGCCTACTATTTCACTCAGGCGACCCGCAGCTGCGTGGGTCTGAAACTCCATCTGCCACAGGCGGTCTTTGGCCGTGAGGTAACCTTGCACAAAGAAGAGGTCGTGCTCATTTTCAGCGAAAATATGCGGAACAAATCGCTCATCAAAAACGACTTCTACCGATTGCTGAAGCCCCTCCAGCACCAGCGGCTCGCTGTCTTTTGGGGTTTCGGGTTCTGCATTTTGCCAAAATCCACGGTAGGGATTAAGGAAGTTGCCAAGGGCAAAAGGGATGGGCCCGAGCGGGGAACTCAATGCGTAAAGCAGGAGCCCAAGTATCAAGGCCGAAAACAGGAATTTTAACCAGCGCATGGTGCAAGGATAGGTACGACCTGAATCGAGTTTGATAATAGAGATTCCCCGCCAATATTCAAACCGAATGCGGCGGTTTTTACGAACAAATGGGAAAAAACCGCGTCCAGTGTCCTTATTTTTTCAAACCAGATTTTTAGGCAGGACGCCGCACGAGGCACAGGGCGAGGTCGCGGCCAAGCCCTTGCATGATGGCGAGGTTGATCCAGCAAAAGGCAAATTGCTCCAGCAAAAGCACCTTGTCGCTTCCGCCAAAGTCGATGCAGGTACCGAATCCAGCTTCCAGCGCCAGGTCGTGAGCGACTTGCTTGGCATGGGCGCTGTCGCCGGCCATAAACATATCTATCGCCTGGTCGCCATAGTGCGGGTTGTGCATATTTTCGAACCCCGTGGAGTTGAAGCACTTTACTACCTCCGCTTCGGACTTTTCCACCAGCGCATGAAAAGCTGTGGGGTAAGGGTCCGGTTTCGCTCGCAGGGCATTGGTCGCATCAATGACCACCTTTCCTTTAAGGCTTCCTACCTGCTCCAGCACATCCAGCACGGCTTGGGGTGGGGTTGCCAGCAGGATCACTTCTGCCGCTGCCACCGCCGATGCGATGTCCAAAACGGGGGTTCCGGGTGCCAGCAACAGGGCTTCTTTTACTTTGGGGCTTTCGGGGTTGCGGGCAGCGATGGTTACTTCGTGCGAGGTCCAACGACTGGCGAGGGCACCGCCTACATTTCCGGCACCGATAATGGTAATTTTCATGCTGGAGTATTTTAGATGATAAAAGGAAGATGGGATGTTTGCTTCCTGAAAATTCATTTTTCCATAAAAAAACCCAGGCCTGCCAAAGGACAAGACTGGGCTATCTTAACTGAAAATCAGTCATTTATACTGAAAAACTCTCCCCACAGGCGCAGGTACGGGAGGCATTGGGGTTCGCGAAATGAAAGCCCTTGCCGTGTAAGCCGCCGGAAAAATCCAGCTCAGTTCCTACGAGGTAAAGCAGGCTTTTCATGTTCACAAAAATCTTTACTCCCCGGTCTTCCACCACGTGGTCACCGGCTTGTTCCTGGCTGTCGAAATCAAGTTCGTACTTCAGCCCTGAACAACCGCCACCGGCTACGCTTACGCGCAAGCCGTAGGACTCGTCGTAGTCTTTGTCATTGCGCAACTTCTCAATCTGGGAGAAAGCAGCGTCAGTTACTTTGATCATCGATTCTTGCATAGCCGGATTTTATGGTTCAAAGATACGGATACCCGCCCGTAAAGTTGGGTTATTGAAGGCTAAGTGCTTCGGTGAGTATTTTCAGGAATATAAGGAGTACGCCCCGGTTTTGCTCGCGGATAACGTCTTCGTCTTCTTCCTCAATCAGCTCCACCGTAGCCTGTAGCAAAGCAGACTGGGGGTGTGCCGCCACGATTTTGCGGGCAATGGCCACCCATCCTACGGAGGACTCTTCGGCCATTTCTTCCAGCCAGGGCACATTTTCTTCACGCACGGCCTCAAAATGGTCGTCGTTCAGTTCAGCGAGCTCGGAGCCGGAAGCTACAAGGGTTTGCCATATCCACATGCCGAGGATGAGGAAAAACTCCTGCTCGTCCTCGTTAAAATCGCCTTCGCCCATAGACATAAGGTAAGCCATGGCTGCGGGCTGGGCGTCGCCCATGCGATCGATGAGCATCTCCAGGGTGTCATCGTCTTCGATGTTCATGAGCCTGTCCCAGGTTTGGTCGGCGAGGTCGCGGGTAATCGTGTGCATGTGAAATTAGTGGGTAGCAAAAATACGGAAGAATCCCTTTTAAAAAGCAACGTGCTTTCAGGTTCATTTACCGGATGACTTTGCGCCCCATCACTTTTACTTCGGAGCCTACAGCTGCCAGAAAAGAATCGGGGGTGGCGCTTTCGAGCCAGGCAAAGGCCGGGCCGTAAAGCGAAGCCGCCTTGCACTGCAATTCGTAGCTCAATACCTCTCGCAACTCCCAGCGGGGGTGCACTACTTCGTATTCGTTGGTGCTGGTTTCGGTCAATTTGGAATAGCCCCAGTAATGCTCCGTGATGAACTCCTCCACGCTGCCCGAAACGAGGGAGTGGGTCGATAAGGAGGTGTTAGCACGGATCATTTGCCAGCTCCCTTTGTGCTTCCATTCGTACTGAATGAGCTTTTGGTCGGGGCTGACTGCGTAATGGTGCCGCATGGGCAGGTGGGTGTAATGCTCGTTGTATAGCAGGTTCGCAACCCAGGTAATGGCGGGCTTGGGTACGATTTCGCTGATAAAAACTACCCCCCGCTTCCACACGCCCTGGTCCTGATACCGCACATAAAACCTGAGGTTAAACTCCTCAAAATTTACGTGAAAGGGCATACGCACGCCCAGTACCCGCGTATCGCGAAAGAGAAAACCCACGAGGCTGACGTAGTATTTTCCTTCAAAATCGTCGAGCTCGGTGCCAAAAGGAAGATGCGGTTTCAGCAATTCCGGATCGACTTCGTAGTTGGCCATCAACAGCTCCTGCCAGTATGCCTGTAGAAAAGGTTTCATGGGCGTTGTTTACGGGAAAATAAGGAAAGCAAACCAGGATTTTTATTATTTCGGGATTTACACGATGGATTCCCTTGATTTCCAAAGGACTAGCCGCAGGATTTTTAGACAAGCACTTACGTTCGGGTATTCATATAGCGCCGTTTCTGAAGTTTTAAGCAAAACAACCGTTGGCCAGATGGACTGTCAGATGAATAGCACCATGGCCTGGGGTAACGAATGTCACCCCAGGTGGTGACTGAGCTTATATATCTAACTGCATGTTTGGCGGTAAACTAGGGGGCTAATATTCGTGCAACCCATCTATTACTGCTCATGGACCTCTCCCATAAAGACCTCACCTCGCCGGCAAACCTGCTTTCGCATGAACACGGCACCGGCCCCTGGCGTACCCGGCACGCTGCCTACGTAAGCCTTTTGCCTCCTTGTAACCACGCCTGCCCGGCGGGTGAAAACATCCAGGCATGGCTTTCCCTGGCACAAAGTGACGACTTCGAAGGGGCATGGCGGGTGCTTACTAAAGACAATCCGCTGCCTGCCGTGATGGGTCGGGTCTGCTATCACCCCTGCGAAACTGCCTGCAACCGCACAGAAGTAGATTCGGCGGTGAGTGTGCACGCCGTGGAGCGCTATATCGGCGACTTGGCGCTGGAGAAGGGTTGGCAATTTGAGAAACCGGCAAAGCCCAGCGGCAAGCGGGTCCTCGTTATCGGGGCTGGTCCTTCGGGGCTTTCCGCCGCCTACCACCTGGCCAGGCTCGGCCACGAAGTAGAAATCCACGACGCAGGACCGGTACCAGGAGGCATGATGCACATCGGTATTCCGGCGTATCGCCTGCCACGCAATATCCTCGAAGCCGAAATTGCACGAATCGAAGCCCTAGGTGTAAAAATTGTGCTGAACCACAAGGTGACCAATTTGCTGGAAGAAAAAGCAGCCGGAAGATTTGACGCTGTATTTACCGCGGTGGGCGCACACCTGAGCAAAAAGATCGATATCCCGCAGCGCGATGCCGGCAAAATTTTCGATGCCCTGTCGTTTCTGCGCGAGGTAGAAGAAGGCAAACAACCCAAACTGGGCCGCCGGGTCGCTATTTATGGAGGAGGAAATACTGCCATGGACGCCGCCCGTACCGCCAAGCGCCTCGGTTACGAACCGCTCATTATCTACCGCCGCGACCGCGACCACATGCCAGCCCACACCTTCGAAGCCGATGAAGCCATGGCCGAAGGCGTGAAAATCAACTGGCTGCGCACCATTACCGAGATCGACGAAGCGATGATCAAGGTAGAAGTAATGGAGCTGAATGACCAGGGCAAGCCCGTGCCCACCGGCACATTTGAAACCCTGGAAGCAGACAGCCTGATATTGGCTTTGGGCCAGGAAGCAGAAACGGCTTTCCTCAAAGACCTGCCCGGCGTGGAATTTCAATCAGATGGCACCGTGGTGGTTTCGCCTTCTATGCAAACGGGGTACAAGGGCGTATTTGCGGGAGGCGACATGGCTCCGGGCGAGCGCACTGTAACGGTAGCCATTGGGCATGGCAAAAAAGCGGCCCGCCACATCGACGGCTTCCTCCGCTCCAATATCTATGTAGCGGGCCCCAAAGCACCCCTTGTGGGCTACGAAGGGCTGCACGTATGGTACAAAACGGAAGCACCCCAATCGGCACAACCCATGAAACCGGTAGCTGAGCGGGTGCAGGATTTCTCTGAAATCCTCTCAGGCTTAAATAGCAACGAAGCCCGATACGAAGCCCAGCGCTGCCTTTCGTGTGGCAATTGCTTCGAATGTGACGCGTGTTACGCCGCCTGCCCCGAAGATGCCATCATCAAACTCGGCCCCGGCAAAAAGTACAAAATAGACCTCGACCGCTGCACCGGATGCGGCGTTTGCCAGGAGCAATGCCCTTGCCATGCCATCGACATGGTAGCCGAAGATTCCGTCCGATAAACAGCCCCCTTATCCAAAAAGATCATGAAAGACCCACATACATTCGCAACTATTGATGGCAACGAAGCGGCTGCGCACGTAGCCTTCCGCGTCAATGAAGTTTGCGCCATTTACCCCATCACCCCCTCCTCCCCCATGGCCGAGTTGGCTGACGAATGGTCGGCCAAAGGATTAAAGAATATTTTTGGCACGGTGCCCGATGTCATCGAAATGCAGAGCGAAGCGGGTGCCGCCGGTGCCGTACACGGTGCTTTGCAAACAGGGGCATTGACCACCACTTTCACAGCCTCTCAAGGGCTGATGCTGATGATCCCGAACATGTACAAAATCGCCGGTGAGCTCACCGCTGCGGTTTTCCATGTGGCGGCACGTTCGCTGGCGGCGCAGGGGCTGTCTATTTTCGGCGACCACTCCGATGTCATGGCCACCCGCAGCACAGGTTTTGCCTTGCTTGCGTCCTCCTCGGTGCAGGAAGCCCACGACATGGCCCTGATTGCCCAGGTAGCTACGCTAGAATCGCGGATTCCTTTTCTACACTTTTTCGATGGGTTCCGCACGTCGCACGAGGTGGCAAAAATCGAAATCATCCCCGACAAGGTCATTCGCAAAATGATCAAAGACGAGTGGGTATGGGCACACCGCAGCCGGGCGCTGAACCCCGACAATCCCTTCATCAGGGGTACTGCGCAAAACCCCGATGTGTATTTTCAGGCAAGGGAAACGGTCAATCCTTTTTATGAAAAAACTCCCGGCATGGTAGAAAGGGCACTCAACGAGTTTGCCCAGCTAACCGGCCGCCAGTACCAGCTCTTCGAATACCTGGGCCACCCCGAAGCCGAACGCGTGATGGTGATCATGGGATCGGGTGCCGAAACCAGCGAAGAAACCATCAAGGCCCTGGTCGCTAACGGCGAAAAAGTGGGCGTACTGAAAGTGCGGCTCTATCGGCCATTTTCCTGGAAACACTTTACCGATGCCCTCCCCGCCTCGACCAAAAAACTAACCGTGCTCGACCGCACCAAAGAACCGGGAGCCATCGGCGATCCGCTTTACCAGGACGTGGTTGCAGCATTGATGGAGGCAATGGACAGCGGTCAGTTGCAGCAAATGCCCCGCGTTACCGGCGGTCGCTACGGACTTTCTTCCAAGGAATACACCCCCGCCATGGTCAAGGGTATTTTGGATGAATTGAAAAAAGATTCGCCCAAAAACCACTACACCGTGGGCATTATCGACGATGTAAGCCACAGCAGCATCGACTACGACCCCAGCTACGTGCTGCATCCGGAAGGCGAAACCCGTGCCATATTTTTCGGACTGGGATCCGACGGCACGGTCGGTGCCAACAAAAACTCCATCAAAATCATCGGTAGCAACAGCCAGGTATTTGCCCAGGGATATTTTGTGTACGATTCCAAGAAATCAGGTGCACAGACCGTGTCTCACCTGCGCTTCGGCCCGCAACCGATACGTGCTCCTTACCTCATCGATACAGCCAACTTCGTCGCCTGCCACCAGTTTGGCTTCATTGACCGCACCGATGTGCTGAAATATGCCGAGGAAGGCGCTATTTTCCTGCTAAATGCCCCTTATTCCAAAGACGAAATCTGGGACCATTTGCCCCAAATCGTACAGGAACAGATCAAGGCAAAAAACCTGAAATTCTTTGTGATCGATGCGGACCAGGTCGCCCGGGATACGGGCATGGGCCAGCGGATAAACACCATCATGCAGGCCTGCTTTTTTGGCTTGTCGGGCGTATTGCCCCGGGAAGAAGCCATTGCCCAGATCAAAAAAGCCATTGAGAAAACGTATGGCAAAAAAGGCAAAGCGATGGTGCGGCAAAATTTCGAAGCAGTGGACCAGTCTCTGGCCAATGTGCACGAAGTACGCATACCAGTTACGGCCAATTCAACCACCGCCATGCGCCCTTGGGCACCCGTGGAAGCCCCCGATTTTGTGAAGCAGGTGACAGCCCGCATCATGGCTGGCGACGGCGACAACCTGCCGGTGAGTGCATTTCCGGTGGATGGCACCTACCCCAGCGGCACCACCCAGTGGGAAAAACGCGACATCGCTTCCGACATTCCAGTGTGGGAATCCGACATCTGTGTGCAATGCGGCAACTGCGCATTTGTATGCCCACACAGTGTGATCCGCGCGAAATTTTACCATGAAGAGCGCCTGGCCAACGCGCCCGAAGGCTTCCCTTCTGCCTTGATTTCGGCCCGTGGTTTTCCTGAAACGCGCTATACCCTCCAGATTTTTGCCGAAGACTGCACCGGTTGTGGCCTGTGCGAAGAAGCCTGCCCGGCCCTGAGCCTGAAGGAAAGCGGCAAAAAAGCCATCAACATGGTGCCCAAAACGGAGGAAATGATCGAAACGAACCGCAACGACATTCAGTTTTTCAAAACCCTGCCCCTCAACGACCGGAGCCGGATAGACTTTGGCGCCGTGAGAGGCACACAGTTTCTGGAGCCGCTGTTTGAATTTTCGGGTGCCTGCGCCGGGTGTGGCGAAACGCCCTACCTGCGCTTGCTGAGCCAGCTGTTTGGCGACCGCCTGATCGTGGCCAACGCCACCGGCTGCTCGTCGATCTACGGCGGCAACCTGCCTACCACCCCCTGGACAAAAAACAAAGAGGGTCGCGGCCCTGCCTGGTCAAACTCCTTGTTTGAAGACAATGCCGAATTTGGCCTGGGAATGCGTGTGAGCACCGACAAGCACCTGATGATGGCCCACGAACAACTGCAAGCGCTGATTCCGCAGCTGGGCGAGGACTTTATCAACCAATTGACCAACGCGCCGCAGCTGACCGAAACCCAAATCCGCGCCCAACGCGAGCGCATCGGTGCCCTGAAAACCTATTTGCTTCAGCAAAACTCCCCCGAAGCCAGCCACCTGCTGTCGGTCGTTGACCAACTGGTGCGCCGCAGTATCTGGCTCGTGGGTGGCGATGGCTGGGCCTATGATATCGGCTCTTCAGGCCTCGATCACGCCCTTGCCAGTGGCAAAAACATCAATGTGCTGGTGCTCGATACCGAGGTGTACTCCAACACCGGCGGTCAATCGTCGAAAGCGACGCCTACTGCGGCTACAGCGAAATTTGCCTCAGCAGGCAAGCGGGTCGGCAAAAAAGACCTTGCCCTGCAGGCCATTTCGTACGGCAATGTTTATGTAGCCCAAATAGCCATGGGCGCCAATGCGCAACAGGCCTTGCTGGCCATGCGTGAAGCCGAAGCCTACGACGGCCCTTCGCTGATCCTTGCCTACAGCCACTGTATTGCCCACGGTATCGACATGCGCAAGGGCATGAACCAGCAGGACCTCGCGGTAGCATCGGGCTACTGGCCGCTGATGCGCTATAACCCCATGCTGCAACAGGCAGGTCACAATCCTTTTGTGCTCGACTCTCCACGCCCGGTGATGCCGCTGCGGGAATATGCCTACAACGAATTGCGCTACAGCATGCTGCGCCGCTCCAACCCCGAAGAGGCCGAAAAACTGATGGTATTTGCCCAGCAACTGGTGAACCAGCGGTGGAAAACCTACGAAGAAATGGCCACCAAGAAAGCCAGCGATTTTCAGCCCGTGTACTAACCCCTTCCTTTTTTCTAAAAAATACCTACCATGAAACCCGACCTCCGGACCACCTATATGGGCTTAAAGCTGAAAAGCCCGCTCCTCGTTTCGGCATCCCCTCTGGCAAAAAATGTAGACAACCTCCTGCGTATGGAAGACGCGGGGGCTGGTGCCGTGGTGATGTTTTCGTTGTTTGAGGAACAGATCGTAGCCGAAATACAGGCGATGCACTCCATTTGGGAAGCGGGAGCGGAACTCTCAGGGGAGGCTTCGTCCTTTTTTCCGGAGGTACAAACCTACGATGTGGGCGTGTATGAATACATGAACCTGATTCAGGAGGCGAGCGAACGCTGCGACATGCCCATTATCGGCAGCCTTAACGGCATTACCCCCGAAGGCTGGACTGGCTACGCCAAAGAGATAGAAGAAGCCGGGGCCAGTGCCCTGGAATTGAATATTTTTTACCTGCCTACCGACCTCACCCAGGACAGTGCTGCCGTAGAAGACCGCTACCTCAAAGTTTTGAAGGAGGTGAAAGCTGCGGTAAAGATCCCCGTGGCGGTGAAGCTGAGCCCGTATTTCAGCTCCATGGGCCATATGGCTCAGCAATTATCGGAAGGAGGGGCTGACGGCCTCGTACTTTTCAACAGATTCTACCAGCCCGACTTCGACATCGAGCACCTCGACCTCGTCAATTCGCTGGACCTCAGCACCAGCAGCGAAATACGCCTTCCGCTTTTGTGGCTGGGTATTTTGTACGACAAATTACCGCTCTCCCTGGCCGCTACGACCGGCGTACACAGCGGCACGGAGCTGATCAAATACCTGCTGGCGGGTGCCAACGTGGCCATGACGACCTCCGCCCTGCTCAAAAACGGCATCGACTACCTCACGGTCATGCTCGGCGAACTGGAGCGCTGGATGGATGTGCGCGATTTCAGCAATGTAAACGAAATGCGCGGCCTCCTCAGCCAGCAAAACATCAAGCAGCCCGACCGCTACGAACGCGCGAACTACATCCGGATTTTGCAGGGGTGGAAGGCGTGAGTGTGTAATTTTTTCCAGAAAGCCAGCAAGGGTAGCTATTGAAACAGCAATGGGAAAACTGTCGGTTTTACCCTTCGTCAGCTTATGCCATTCAGAAATTCGTACAGATCGCCGTCCCCGTCGAGGTCCATCTTTTTACGCAGGCGCGACCTGCTCACGTTTACGCTGGAAGGGAGCACGTTCATGATATCGGCTATTTCGCGGGAGCTGAGGCCCATTTTGAGGTAGGCAGCCAGGCGGAGATCGTAGGGAGATAACTTCGGAAAGCGGGTTTTGAGTTGGCGCAGAAAATCCTGGTGCAGTTCATCCATCTGCATTCCGAAGGTATGGTCCTCGGAGGTGATTTTGGTATCAAGGAGTCGGCTCATTTCGTCCCAGCGGATTTTCGCTTCAGAAGAGCGGTTTTCGAAAGCGTTGATTTTGTCTTTCAGGGTTTGGAGCAAGCGGTTTTTATCCTCGTTTTCTTTGCCTTTTTTGGCCAGTTCGATGGTTTTGGAGCGGAGTTGTTTTTGGATGGCGACTATATCCGCTTCCATCCTTTGAACGGTTTGAACTAGTTTGGACTTCTGAAAAGCTTCGGCCTGTTTTTCAAGCGCTTGTTGCTCCTCGGCTTGAAGTGCAGCCTGCAGGCGGGCGAGCTTGTTTTTTTGAAGTATACGCTGCAGCAAAAACAAGCCGACCACTCCTAAAAGGTACCCGAGGTAAGCATACCAACTACGGTACCATGGGGCCATAATCGTAAAGAACAGGGGCTTTGATTTTCTTATACCGGCAGAGGTTAGCGCTTCGAGCCATAGCTGGTAGTCGCCTTCGGGTAAATCGATAAAATCGAGGCTGGTTTGCTCCGTCCATTCACTCCATTCCTCCTGATCATTGACCAACTTATAGCGGTAGCGGGTGTGTTCTTGTTGAGGAACCAGGTAATGCACCCGAATATTATTCAAGCGAAAAGGCAGCCTAGCGTTCGGATCGAAGGACAACAGGGTATCGTTATTGAAAGCAGACAGGGAGCGGATAAGTAAATCAGCAGAAGCGGGGGTATTTCTCTTAACCGCAGCATGCTGGTAAAGGGCAAAACCATTGTAAACGGGATAAAAGCTAAACTCCCCATTCAGCGGCAGCCCGCCTCGTTGGGTGGGTAACCTATTGGCTATCGGTTCGGGCGAAATCGGGGAATCGATGCGTAAAAAGCTATCGAGCCGGGCGTTGTAGGTAAATGCCTGCTGGCTGGTAAAAAGGTGTATGCCCAGGCTATCCATCTGGAGGGAGGGATTTTCACCTGCGAATACCCCGGAAAGATAAATGCGCTGCCGGTCAATGCGGTAATCGGATGTCAGATGTGCTTTGACAATCCCAAAATTAGGAATATTGACCCACAGCAGGCTTTCAGCGTCCGCAATTACCTGGCTACAGGCACCCTGAACCGGCGGGAGAGGATGCTCGAAAATCCACTGGGTACCGTTGTGGCGAAAGAGGGAAAGTCCATTATAGGTACCTGTAACGAGGTGTTGCGCCCCCAGCGGCGTAATGGCCAAAACGCCTTCGCCGGTGTAAACGGGAGTCAGCTCTTGATAAGATACCTGAAATAAGCCCTGATCGTGGCCACACAAGATCGTTCCCGCTATATTTCGAAGCGTCCATACCTGCCCCGTCGACCCCGGGATCAACGAAAAGGAAATGCCGGCAGCATCGTTTTTCAAATCCTCCCACTTCGAGAAATACAACCCTTGATTGGTACCCAGGAAGAAGTTGTCATTTTGCAGCAACGCCGTCTGTCCGGTGCCAAATGTGCCTTGGTGATCGAGTAGGTAAGCAACCTTGCTGGACAAGTCAACAGCAGACACGCCATAATCCATTCCCAGCCAAAGGGTACCCTGCGGACTGTAATACAGGCTCAGGATGGCATTGTTGAGTATACCTTTTTGTTTGTTCAGGTGCTGAACAATATTTCCTTCCCGATCGGTGAGGTACAGGCCGTTGAGGATGGTGCCAAACGCGTAGTGACTGTCTCCGATGGCGGCAAAACTAAAAACCTGGTCTCGTTGGAGGTAGGTACTTACTTCGTTCTGAAGCGCACGCAGGTTTCCGTCCTGATACGTATGTAGCCCCTGGTTACGGGTGGCAATGAGCAGCTTTCCCTTCGTTTGTTCAAGCCCGGTAATTTGCCAGGGCTGGTCGGCCGGGTAAGCGAAAATCTGCACCAAACTCAGGCCATCAAAGGAATAGAGGCCATACTTTTCGTCGGCCAGGTAGAGGGTTCCGCCCGTTTGAAAACTGTTAGAAAAGCGAAAAGGAGCAGAAATCTTGGTGAGCTGCCCTTCCTTTTGCACATACAAATTGTGGAAAGAAACGAAGACCACCTCCTCTTCGAGTGGGTAAACTCCCCAAAACTCCTCGTTTAAGCCCTTGGTACTTTCCCGAAACGGGTAGAGCGATTGATACTGGAAACCCTGAAGGCCCTTTCGGCGCCAGACCCCGAAGTCTCTGTCCGCCCCTGTGTACAGCACGGAATCATTTGCCACCAGAAGGGACCGGGTAAAGCCTTTACTGCCGGAAAATTGCCGCCAGCTGAGCCCGTCAAACTCCAGCAGGCCTTTATCCGTGGCAAAATAGACCAGCCCATTGGGAGCCGATTGGATATCCCACACCTTACCCGCCTGGGCATAACGCTCAGGCGGATAGTTGTGGAGTAATGGTAAGCCCTTTTCTGGAAATGTCTGACTCAGGAGCACATTCCCGCAAAAAAAGACCAGACCGATACAGATACAGGCGTATCTCATGCTTAGGGCAAATTCTCAGACATACTTCAATTGTTCATCTTTGTCCCAAAGTCCCCAGTAGGCACCCACATCTCCTTCGGTGCCCACTTTCCAGGATTCGTCAAAAGAAGAAAAGTAGAAAACTTCTACCTGGTCCTGATGTGCCCAGTGTTGGGTATGAAGGAAGTATTTGATTGCATTCTCGGTGGAGGGCTGGGCCGCCTCCAGCGCCTGGCCCTTGCTGGGCCAGCCTGTTTCGGTAATGATTACGGGTTTACCATTGGCGGCCTGCACGGCCTGCTGGTACATTTGCTGCATATACATCAGCGAATACTCCAACTGACAACCCTCCCAGAAGGGATAGCAATTGGCCAGGATAACATCGCATGCGTCGCAAATGTCGGGGTGCTGGGTAAATTCGTAGTAGGCATCGACGTATCCCACCAGAACCTCTGGCACAGCAGCTTTTACCCGATTGAGGTATTCCAGCAGTTTTTCCTTGGAGAGGTCATTGCGGTAAAGCACTTCGTTACCCACGGCGGCAATGTCCACATGGCCGGCCTGAGCCAGCTCAATGAGGGCGGCAATCTCCTGCTCGTTTTTCTCTTCATCTTTTCCGAGCCAGGCACCTACCATGGTTTTCATCCCAAATTCACGGGCAATCTGCGGGATAAGCTCATTTCCTTCGATGCAGGAAAAGGAACGCACCCACTTGGTAAACGGGCTGATGATCTCCAGCCGCCGGCGCACTTGTTCATCTGACAAATGATCGCCAGGCTGCTGGCCTTCTACATAGGCGCTGAAACACAGGCCATGCATACCATTTCCCAGTGCCTGGTGGTAGGAAGTTTTGAGGTCTTCGAGGCTGAGGCCGGAATAATCCGGACCAGCAAGGGCGAGAATTTTATGTTTGCGGAAAGACATGATTCAGGGTGTTTTTTTTAGGAGTTATGATTGTATTTGAGGTTTTCATCTTTGTCCCATAGTCCCCATCGGGCGCCCACAGCACCTTCCTGCTGCACTTTCCAGGACTCGTCGAAGGAGGAGAAGTAATACATTTCAATGCCGGCGCTCTGGGCCCATAGCTGCACATCTATGAAATACTTCATGGCGTTTTCTGCTGAAGGTTCAGCTGCGACCACTGACTGCCCGCTGCTGGGCCAGCCCGTTTCGGTAATAATCACTTTTTTGCCCTTAGCTACTTGCTGCGCGAGCGTGTGCATGCGCTGGGTATAGGCAAGTGCATACTTATTTTCAGCACCTTCCCAGAACGGATAGCAGTTGATCAGTAGCACGTCGGCAGCATCGACCAGCTCAGGGTGGTCCAGAAACTGGTAGTAAGCATCCACGTACCCTACCGGAACATGTGCAGGCACTTTGGCCCTTACTTTGCGCACATACGCGATCACTTCTTGCAGGGAAAGCTCGTGGCGCATCAGGGCCTCGTTGCCCACGGTGGCTACGTCCACCAACCCTTCATTGGCCAGCTGGATCAGCGACTCTATCTCTCTTTCGTTGCGATTTCGGTCAGCACTTATCCAGGCACCTGCCATGGTTTTTAGGCCTTTTTCGCGGGCAATGCGGGGGATGAGTTCATGCCCTCCGGTAGTTGAAAAAGAACGGATCGATTGGGTGTAAGGCGAAATGATCTCCATCCGCCGACGAACCTGCTCACCCGAGAGGTTGGAACCGGTATCTTGTCCTTCAATATAGGGGCTGAAGCACAAGCCGTGTACGCCGCTTTCGAGGGTTTTTGAAAAGAGGGTTTGTAATTCAGCGGCGCTAATTCCGGAAGTATGCAGGCCCGAAGCCACCTTGATCGCAGGAGTTCCGGCTGAGAGGTGCTCCAGTTTGCCACTCACATAACCCGACGTGCCCACAGGTGCTGCTTTGCGCTCGTCCAAAGCAGCCCGTATTTCATTGGCCCGTGCTTCATCCACATCGTAGTCGTGCATGAGATACATGGCTATCATGGTCCCCAGCATAGGCAGCCCGGAGAAGAATATCCTCAGCCCGGTAACTGCACCTTCAGGTTGCACCGATGCATTGCCATCAAAACCTACCACGGTTAAGATCACACCACTCAACCCTCCGGCGATGGCAAAGCCAAACTTTACCATGTACCAGTAAATAGCGCCAAATACGCCTTCTCTGCGTTTGCCGTAATTCAATTCATCCAGGTCGATGACATCCGCAGTCATAGACATCATCAACACGAACAGGCTGCCGATGCCGAAAGAGTGAAAGGGAAGGGAAAAAAGGAACATCCACGGTTTTCCGGGAACAAACAGAAACCACAACGAGGCATAGCCAACGAGTGCAATTCCCTGAGATACCATAAAGGCATTCTTCTTGCCTATCTTCTTAGACATGGCAGCTACGACCGGAATAACGACAAAGGTGGTTACGATTGCGCCCACGCTCCCGAATAAGGGGGTCCAGTAACCTGCTGCTCCTGCATCTCCCGTAAACAGATGCCATACAACGATAAAAAAGACAAAGCCTGCTACCGTGTTGAATGCATTGAAAATAAAGAAGGTCGAAAAACAGAGTTTGCGAAAGGGCTTGGAAGAGAATGCTTCTTTAAATCCCTTTAATATCTGGGCAAGGCTATCGCCTATCGCCCCAAAGGAGAGGGGTGAATAATTTTCATTTACGGTAGATTTACTTGGAATGAAGATGGCTGGAATCATCGCACATGCGGCGAAAATGATCCCTACCCATACCGCCAGATTGCGGGTAGCTGCCTCAGGATTAGGAAACCACGTTGGATCATACATCACCACCCAAAACCAGGGAGCAATGACCCATGCCCATTGCCCGATCCACTGCGCAATGGCCATGATCTGGGTGCGCTCATGAAAATCATCGCTCATCTCATAGCCCATGGCCACGTAAGGCACGCTGAAGATCGTTAGTCCCAGATAGAACATAAACGACCAGAGCATGAAATAGATGAAGTTATATTCCAGGCTATTTTTCCCGTACAATTGCCACATGATCACGAAGGCGATGCCCATGACGAGAGCCCCAATAAAGACATATTGACGCCTGCGGCCCCATTTGGATCGGGTATTGTCCGAGATAAAACCCATGATTGGGTCGGTCACCATATCAAACAACCGGGGAAGTAAATATACGGTTCCCCACATCCAGCCCGGGAAACCCAGGCCCTGCACCAGAACCACCATAAATATTCCTAGAGAGGCAGGAAACATCTGGTTGGCCAGCATCCCCAGGCCAAAGGCTACCTTCTGCCCAAAGGGCACCTGTTTTTTGACTTCCGTTTGCGCTGTTGACATTGATTGTTGGGTTGATTGAGGTTGGATTAAGGGGGGAGGAAATTAATTGACTGAGATACGGATGGTTTGAAGGGCACTACCGCTGATGCGCACGTGGGCATTGCGTTCGTTCAGGCGAATGTGCAAAAGCTTGGATTGGGGCTGCTGGTTGAGTACGACGGCCACAATGGAACCGTCAGGGTTTTGTACTGCAGTAGCCAACAAGGATTCGTCGGTCAAGGTCAGGCCGATGCGCCGGGCACCGGGCCGGATGTATTTGCTGAAATGGACCATGGTATAATACAGCGGGGTGAAATACACCTCATCGGCTGCTGTATCTACAATCGCCGGCGCGGTGCACCAGTTCCCAAACCAGTTAGGCCCACCCTGGCGGTCGAGCACCATGTTCCAGTCTATCCAACCGTCCACCCAGTTGTTGAGGCAGCCGATCAGGTCGCGGGCATACCGGAAAACGGGTACATATTTGGGGTGGCGGTGCTTGGTTTCGGGTGAGGCCCAGTCCCAGCCCCAGTCGGTGGCTTCGGGTCTCCAGTACCAGGCATCGTCCTGCCAGCGGGGTACCTGGGCATCCACGCAGCCTTCCGTTTGGATGAGGTATTTGCCTGGTGCCTGCTGGTGGGCATATTGCAATGCCTCGGGGAAACAGTCAACGGTGCTGGCGTACCAGTGGATGGCTGTGCCATCGATGTAACGGGCAGCTTCAGGATCGTTGTACATCACATCGACCCAATGGCGGAGCTCGTCGCGGTTTTGGTCATAGCCGAGAAGCTTTACCGTTTGCCCGTCGGCTTTCAGCGTGGGGCCGAGGTGGTCACGCACAAAGGCATTCATCTCTTCGGCGCTGAAGTGCATGCTTTCCCAGTTGCTGGCATTGCCCAGCGGTTCGTTTTCTACCGTAATTCCCCATATATCAATGCCTTCGGCACGGTAAGCGTCGAGGTATTTGGAGAAATAGCGTGCCCAGGTACGGTAATATTCGGGCAGCAATTGGCCCCCGCACCAGTCTTGGTTGTCCTTCATCCAGGGAGGTGCAGTCCACGGCGAAGCAATGATCTTAAACCCTTCGGTAGAAAGGGCTTGCGCCTCCCGGATCATGGGAATAAGCGCCTCCCGGTCTTTGCCGATGGTAAAGTGTGCCAGCTCCTTGTCGTCCGGAATGGGAGCATAGGAATAATGGCCCAGGGAAAAATCGCAGGAGTTGATGTGGGTACGGGTGAGCGAATATCGGGCACCCGCGTCGCCGAAGTACGCCTCCATGATGCGCCGCCGGTTTTCGGTACCCAATCGATGCAGCAGGTAAGCGGAAGCTTCGGTAAACGAACCGCCGATACCGGTGATGGTTTGAAACTGCGCCGAAGGATCCAGGGTAATCTCCACTTCGCTGTTCGGATTTCCAGCCACCAGGTCCACAACGCGGAGTTTATTCCCCGAAGCAGAGGTTTCCACAATTTCTACCACCAGGGGCCCGGTAGCCGCTGGGTGGTTAGGGTCGTGAACCTGGGATGGTAAGGACATGGGCGTGAGGATGAGGGAAGTTATTTTGCCGGTGGGACCATGGATATCTTCGAAACCGCTTTTACTTCACCGCCCTGTGTTTTTTCAATGGGCTTGCCTCCACGGGTCAATCCCTCAAAAATGCCTGCGTCCACCAGGTCCCAGATAGCATATTTGGCCTGGCCTTCCACCGTAAAAAGTCCAAAGTGGTTCTCCGAGCCTCCGGGGTTGGTGGCATCCTTCCAGGGCTCATCAAACGCCTCAAAGTAGAAGCAGGAAAGCCCGGCCTTATTCGTCCATTCGCGCATGAGCCGGTAATAGAGCCCCATTTTGTATTCGTCGCAGGCATGTGATCCTTTCGCACCATACAATTTGTTGTCGGAGCTGGCCCAGCCGGTTTCTGTGATGTGGATAGGCTTCGCTACCCCGATTTTTTTTGTGTAAGCAAACACTGAATCGTACTGCGCACGGGCATAGTCCCTGGCCCGCAACATAGCTGCCGAAATGCGGGCGCTATCCGAGACATTTGCTTCATCGTTACGGCTCAACCAGAAATCAGGGTTGTAGTGCGTGTCGTGCATGGGGTAAGTATGCATAGCGATGAAATCCACGCTGCGAATGAGTTCATTCAAATCCTCCACGTGGTATTCGTCGGCCCCTCCGCCCCAGGACGCGAAGTTATCGGAACTGGTGATCCAAAGGTCCTTGGGCAATTTGCCCTCGCCTTTCAGGTTTTGCAGGTGTTTTACCCACTTCAGAATCACCCACGGTTCTACGTAGTAACTGGCCGCCCATTTTACCATGGTTTCATTTCCCACAGCAATGATTTTCACAATGTCAGGGTACTTATTGGCCAATTCCACGGCCTTGTTTATTTCCTGCTCATTGCGTGCACTTTCCTGGTTATGGATCGGGGGCTTATCTGTCCATGCGTTGAGACAATCAATCCAGGCGCCGAGCATGACGTACATTTCAAACTCCGGATCAGCAGCCTTCAATTCGTTGATTGCCACCACGATATTGGCATCCTGCGGCATGTGCAATTTGTAGGTGCGCAACAGACGAATACCCATGGCATGGAGAATTTTCAAGTCATCCTTGATTTCGTCCATGGTAGGCTCAATGGAGTGATCGGGATAACGGTAGCCACTGTAAGAAATAGCGAGGTATTCCGGATTGCCCAGAATTTCAGAAGCAGTGCGTGATTTAAGGTTCATATCCGGGTTTTCGTCGGCATTTTGGCCCTTTGGTTGGGATGGCCCGCAAGCAACCCCAAACAGGATAAGTAAGAGAAAAGAAGTGAAACGTAACATGTTAAGTTTATTTTAGGACGTGAGCAGGCACCCTGACTTCAATCCGGAGGAGGTCTCCGGTACGGCCGAAAAGGGAGTGGCTGGTCGCGAGGTCCAGCGCGGGTTCCGGGCTTTGGATCTGGCTCCCGTCCCGGAGGTAAACAGTTACTCCGCTCGCCTCACCCAGGTGGTAGATCACCGGCACCTGACAGTAGGTGAACGCCAGGCTATGGGCGGGCAGCTCCAAGGGTTGTGATTCTCCCTCAAGATCGATGTAGTGGAAGGTGTGGGTTTGGGTCAGAAACTCGGTACGGCGCAGCATGTCCGGTTGAAAATGCAGGCAACCTTGAATCACTTTTACCCCCAATTCCCCAAAGCGACTCAGGATATCTTCCTTCACCTGACCCGTCATACCGGGCTGTTGAGCACCCTTGCCAGCAGGGGTGTGCGAATAAGGGTCTGTGGGAAAAGCACCGTATAGCTCCGGCGATTTATGCACCCCAATTCCCGCCTGTACTTCGTAGTAATGTTCAAGCAGACGGCCCACCGTCTCAGGTTGGGCTGCGGTTTCAATGGCTTCCACACAGCATTCGTACACAGCCAGCTGCAGTTTCGAAACCATATGCCAGTAAATGGAGCCGAGTCCTTCGTACCCATAAAAGGTGCCCGAGCGACCGGTAAAGGCTTTGTGGTTGAATATTTGCTCAAAAATGCCCAGGATAAGAGAGCGCTCCTCTACAGCCAGTTCGGCATGACCGGTGCCCGCCAAGGCCTGCAAGGCTGCATCCAGATCGCCCGCATTTTTGAAGTTACCGTTGAAGTGATAACCGCCCTGAATGTCCTGTTCAATCAGTGCTTTGTTCCCTTGTGCGACCATTTGCTGCAAGAGCCTGGAGGTAGCAACGGCAGCTGCCGGAATGCTGTTCCGCGCCAAAAAGCCCGGCAGTTCCTTATTGGGGTAAAGCAGGTAGCTGTACTGATCGGGACGGAATAACTTGCTGGATTTCATGCCATCCAGCACCGCAACGGCTTCGGCGGGCGTCAGATACCCGCTGCTGAGCACGGCTACCTGTCCTTCCAGCATCTCGCTCAGGTAATCGATGGCGACCCCGTTGTCATGGATCGTCATCAGGTTATAAGCGTGGTACAGGTTGTCGTCGCGGCGGTTAGCGGCAATGGTATGGTCGAGGAAAGCGAGGGCAATGTGCAGGTACTTCCGGAGTTGATCACTGGCAATGGCCTCGGTTTGCCCGGAGAAGGCCCCGGCGTAAATCTGATTGCGGAAATCAGCACCTGCATTTCCGAAGGCATCCATGATGACTTTGCGTTCATGATCACCGATAGCCCCTTTGAGTACGCCCTGATGCTGCTCAAATGCATCGAAGATCTGCTTGTAGCAATGCGCCAGCTCAGCAGACACGGGAAATTCACTGGCTGTTGACCGCTCCAGCACGCCTTCAAAAAACTTGAGGAACCGCCTCAGGTAGCTGAGCGTCACCATCGACACCCCGTTTCCAACCAGGGCATTGTTGGCGTCATTCCACTCGGGGCGCTGGGTGTTCATCCATATACCTCCTTCCGGAATAAAATTGGAGAGCTTGGCCAGTAAGGTTGCCAGTATTTTTTCCAGGAAACTAACCTGGTGGATCTGCCCTGCCTTGTTGGTGAGCAAAGCGCCGTCTGCGCCCATCGCTTCACGGCGCTCGCGGATGGCATGGTCAGCAGCGTGATCGAAGTCTATGGTATCCTTCGGATTGCGCTGCAGGTCAGCATACGGCTTGATCCGATAAGGCACATTGGCATAGACAAAAATGGGCTGCTGGAAGTATTCGGCTAACCGGCCCGGCTGGTGGTTTTCGAGGAATTCGAGGAATTTCAGCAGGTAAATGATCTGGTGGTCGCCCCAGTAACCGATGTATGACCAGGGGTCATCCGGCTCGATGGATTCCCAATCGAAACCGTCTTTGGTTACGCGGTAGGGGTTGTATCCGTCGAAAGTAGAAGCGTTGAGGAATTTGGCGATCATGCCCTCGATAAAATCGGGGTAGGCATGCACCAGGGCCTCCCAGTTCTGGAAAATATCGCGCCAGTTACCCTGATAATCCAGAATTTTAGATCCGTCGTTTTCGTTGCGGGTATTGATGGAGAAGCGGTTCCACGGACGGCTGGGGTCGCCATGTCGGCGGCTGAATTTGAGGGGGAGGTATTCCAGGCAGATGCGCTGGAGATGGGAGTCGGAAATGGCTGCAAGCTTTTGTCGTAGCTCCTGCACCGAAAAAACGGAAGGCAGTTGCTCCAGAAAATCGGCGTGGGCGGCGTACACTTCCTTATTGGCTTTTGCCAGGTAGCCTACAAAATCCCACTTTTCGATCTGGTAATTATCGTCGAATATCCCGCCCCGCATAATGTTAAACAGGACATTGTTGAAATGTCGGGCGTCACGCAGTTCGTCAGCGGTACATTGCAGGCCGTCGGCTGCGGCATTTAGCCCTACCAGTCGCCGGGTACCCTGGTTGATGTCGGTCTTTATCGCTGCTGCCAACCCGGAATCCTGTGAGATGCGCTGAATAAGAGCGACCACATCTGCATGGTCCTGATTGACATTGGCCACCAGAAGCCAACTTTGGGATTCGGCGGGAGCCAGGCTTAGGGTTTGATGCACAAAGTAGGCGCCCTTTTCCCCTTTCACATCGTGCTCTGCCGCGATTTCGCCCGTTTCGCGGAATGCAGCTAACTGCCGCGAAGAAAGGAGGTGTTTCGGTGAATTTAGCCCCAAAGACCAAACCACGTTCGCCTTCAGTGCCTCACTCGGTTCTGCTTTGTCCACGATAATGGCGCTCAAAGCAAAAATGCCCAGTCCGGATGCCGGATGCAATTCGCTTCGCTTATAGGCATCGACCAGGTTGCTGTAAAAGCTTTGCATATCGCTGGTGATCGCGGCTGGCATCAGGTTTTGAAGGCCATCCAGTAGCTGAATTTCCAGCGCTTCGTTACCGTTGTTGATCAGCGTAGATTCACGAACGAAACCAAACGCATCGCTCGAGCTCCAGCAATACCGGAAGCTGAGTCCCAGGTCATGGTTTACCTCTTCAAACAGGACTTTGTGCCCGTATTCGTGCTTGTATAAATTGCGGCTTACCTTAAAATGCCCTGCTCCCCGGATGGAAAAAGGCTCCCAAAGGTGAACTTGTCCGTTTTTTTGCACCCGAAAAATGGACTTGCTGCCCGTCACTTCGGCAGATTCTGTAATCTTATCGTCGGTATAGTAGGGAAAAATGGCGTATTCAGCATTCCTGCGTCCCGCACTCAGTCCGCCATTACTTGCAATGAACATCCAGTGGTCTGAATCACTGACGATGCTCATAAAAAAAGGACGCAGGTGGTCAACGTTATTGATAACGAAGAATTTTTCGTCGTCAATAATAACCTGATGAAGCTCCGACATGGGTGGTGGTGTTACTGTTGAAATTATGGGGTTAATCGTCCGATATCCTTTTGGTTAACAAAAACCGACACACTGCTTTAACAAGCGAAGGGTCAGGTGACTTATCGGACGATTCATAAGTTGTTTTTTACTTGTGGAAGTACAGGTTGTCGATATAAATCGTACGGTTAGCGGCAGGCTGGCCTGAGAGCACGATTTGAGCGATGTGGGCACGGCTGGTCAATCCTTTAAAATCAAACAGCGGAATATCAAAGCTCATCCAATAGCCCTTCACCGGCGTACTGTAATTGATCTTGTACTCCACATCATCACCTCCTGCCAGGGTGCCATTGGCTCCAAAATCCACAAGTTTAATGGCAAAGGAATCCGCATCCGAGGTCCACACATCCACGTGCAGGTGCGTCATGCCTGAGGCATTGATTGGATTGGCCACCAGTTCTATTCCTGCAAAATCGAGGTTTGCGTACTTTTTGGTGGGATTACCGGCAAGAGCTACCTCCTCTATTTTGGCTGATGAACCAGCGGTAAGCCAGGTATCGACCGGCACGTTGGGGTACGCTTCGCTGAAAAGCGAAATTACCTTTGCAGCATCATGGATAGGCGCCGGCGCAGCGAAGGCAGGCACAAGGCTTCCGCTGTTAGCATCAGCCTGGGGTACGTCGGCCGGAATGTTGATCTGTGAAAAATGCTGCTCCAGGGCCGCGCTCGTCGCACCCGGAGCATAGGGGTTGAACTGATGCGCTTCCTTCAGTACATAATAGGCCGTGCGGGGAAAGAGCTCGTAGAATCCATGCTTATTGGTGGGTCCTTTGGCACAGATGCCGAACCATTCTTCATTCATGTTGTTCTGGCCCGTCACATAATCGCGATCGTAGCCCCCATTGGCCCACGAAGCATGGTTATCGTGAATATTCAGGTTTTTGTCTTGCCCGTATTTCCACCAGCCATCGCTGAACTGAAAGGTAAAACCACCCAGTGCGTTGCCCGCTTTTCCCATCCCGGCAGCATGGGCATAGATTTCTTTCCAGTTCTCCAGCATGAAATAAGCCTGGGCTTCCTGGTCTTCGATATTGGAAATGGCGTTTAATGCGTCTGCGCCAAACTCCGTGAAGAGTATAGGCTTACCATATACCTTCTTCACCCGATCAAAAGCATCTCCAAAAGAGGGACCTCTGTACATATTCGTACCCAGGATGTCAACTGCGGGGCACTCTTTGGCTATTATTTCCAGAAACTGCAGGTCGCCATTGCACATCGCCACGGGATGCTTTTGGTCGATGCTTTTCATAGCAGATGCGCCTTCATTAAAAATCTTATACATCGCCTGTGCCCGAACCGCGGATTGAGCGTCCTCGGTTGGAATGTCTTCGGTTTCGGCTCCCTCCCAAAAAAGGCCGTAGTTGTTTTCGTTGCCTAACAGGTACAGCAGCAAGCCTGGAGTGTTTTGGTATTGAGTGGCCAGGTCACGCACCTCCTGAAGGAGAACTTCCCGAACCCGCGAATCGGTGTATTCCGTGTTGGCCACCCATTCCCCTTCGAGCGTAAGCCCGTAGCGACCGAAGGGATGGTTCAGCATGGTGTAAATACCGTACTTCTTGTATATATAAGTGATCCAGCGGGCGGGCACTCCTGTATACATCCGTATAGCGTTAACCCCCATGCCCTGCAGGAGCTTCATTTCGGTGTCAAGCGCAGCACGGACCACGTGGTTGGGTTGCTTCCAAAGACTGTAGGAATAGTTGGTGCCGATGGGAAAATAGTCCCAATTCATGCCATTGATCATAAACTGCTTACCATTGACGGTGAGCCAGGCTCCCTCATTGGTACTCACTACATTAACCTGTTCGGTTTGTGCAGCCAGGCAGGTAGCCAGCAGGGACAAAGTCAGGCAAAGGCAAAGGTTTTTCATCTGCAAAATGGGGCGATTGTTTGCATGAAATATCCCAACATTCCTGAGGGATTTTGTTTCATACCTATATCAATGGTAGGAATAAAATCTCAAAGTAGTTTATATACAATTGATATACAAGACCCGCGTGCAGAGAATTCGGTGTCCGCAAAGCACTGATAATTAATATATTACGATATATATATTTATTGCCCCTCAAATGGGTAAGTATATCCGATATTAAGTTGATTTTGGACTAAGTAGAGGCAACTTCCCTATTCAGGAAGCAAAATAGCATAACCGGCTGCATTTCACCCTGTTAGGTGCGCGTTTACCTGAGGAACAGGGTTTGTATCATTCACTGACTTTCCTGCTGTAGTTGGGTATAGAATATGTGATTTGGTCGTGGCTCGGCTAAGAAAATATTTCACCTCCATGAACCATATAGCAGCGCAATTGTCAGAAGAGATTGCTCCGGGATTTGAGCTCCGCTGGCACATGGCAGTTCTCCTTTTGATCATCCCCCTGCGTTCGGCAGTTCTGTAATAGCTGCATTTATCCTTGTAAATCTGAAAGGGGTATTACAGATTTACAAAGATGAGCTGGCTATTTAGACCGCTCGCTAGGGTTTTCCTTCAGGGGCGGGTATCAAACCCGCCGCGAAGGAGGGGCTTTGTAAGGGTATTCGGGCGAGCATCAGTCGCCAAGGAGAGTGAAGTGTAGCGCCGACTTCCAGTCGGTGTTTTTAGCATACGTGCTGGAAGCAGGCGGTACTGGGTGTATCGCCGACTTCCAGTCGGTGTCTTTATGGGTGCTCCGCCGCCGGTTAGTACGGGCGAGCTTCAGTCGCCCGGGAGAGTGAAGTGTAGCGCCGACTTCCAGTCGGTGTTTTTAGGATACCTGCTGGGAGCAGGCGGTACAGGGGTGGTGGCGGGTATCAAACCCGCCGCGAGGGAGAGGCTCCGCCGCTTTTGGTAAGTTCGAACTTCAGTCGCCCAGGACAGGAACCTGCCGGAAGCAGGAAATACCAGGTTGGCACGCCTGCTCTAAAAAGCACTCCCCTGTTGGGTTACCAGCTGCTGGTCGAGGATCAATACCTTTTTCGACCTCAAGATAAGGTTCAATGCCTCTTCCTGGGCTTCGCCTCCCATGATGGGTACCGTAATTACTTTGATTTGCATATCGTTTTATTAAAAATTAACAAAACTGAACCAGCCCACGCCAGCTGGGGGCTCACCGCCTCCAGACCCCCTTCTGCTCCGTAAGCTTCCCGGCTGTCTGGTCGGCTCGTCCCTCGCTCGCCTTCACCAGCCGTACAGCTTACTTCGCCCCTGCTTTTCCTCCTGCCGGGGACGAATGTCAGAACTGGCGGGCAAGGCGAAATCCAATGTTGTTGTTGCGGTAGCCCGGATCGTCGCTGCCGCGAGCCGCCACGCGGCAACCCCCCGAACGGCCGCTCCAACTGCCCCCACGGACAACGCGGTCAGCACCCGTGGAGGGGCCTTTAGGATTATTTGAAGGGCTTTTTTTATAATAATCTTCCCTATACCAGTCCGCACACCACTCCCACACGTTCCCGCTCATGTCGTACAAGCCCAGCCCATTCGGCTGCTTCTGCCCTACCGGACGTGTACCCGTGTCTTTCGTTGTGACTGTATACCACGCAAATTCCCCCAGTTCCTTTTCCACATTTGTACCCGCATAAAGGGTGCGGTTATTCGTCCCGCCACCTGCAGCATACTCCCATTCTGACTCCGTAGGAAGTCGCAACAGCTGCCCTGTTTGTTCGCCCAGCCAGTTGCCGTAGGCCATAGCACCATACCAGCTCACATAGTTCACTGGGTGGTTTTCTCTCCCTTCTTTTACGACCCATACTCCGTCCCTGCGTTGGATGGCCGCTTCAGCGTACCCTTTATACCCTTCACCAGAGACATTATACCACTCAGTCCCTCCCTCATTTTGATTTCCTTTAACATTCAAAAACGCCGCATACTGCGCATTCGTCACCTCGTATTTACCCAGGTAAAAATCACTCACCTGTACGCTGTGAATAGGTTTTTCTTTATCCGATTGATTGCTTCCCATCATAAACTCGCCGCCTTTGATCAGAAGCATCTCCGGGAGTGGAAGGCCAGTTCGTTTGGCAAAGGCTTCAAAAGAAAATGCTTTGATATACAACTGTGGTTCATTCCTGCGTTTCGCAACCTCATATATCACTTGCTCCTCTCGTTCCAGCTCAAGCTTAGCATCCTCCATGTAAATACTTTCAGGATGGTTGGAAATAAAATCCCTCAAACCCTGCAGATTCAATTGTTGCTGCAAGGCAAACCAACTCCTTGAAGCACTTTTAGCAAGAGCCTTTTTCGCTTCCTCATAAGAAGGAATACCTGGATAGGGGAATTGTTCCATGAATTGCCTATATCCCGAATCATTTTTAGGGGTAGTTCCCCATACCTTTGTTGCCTTCTGATGGATTTTATTCGCAGCCTCACGACTATAATAGCCTTCAGGATAAATAGACAAGTACCTGCCATAAGCCTCCGTTGAATCCATTCTCCTGGCGATTCTCCATTCAATCTCCTCTTCAGCTGAAGGCTTTGCTCCCTGCGGCTTAGTCCACACGTCACCCACTTGTTCGGCAGGTTCTTGAGTCTGCTCAAGTTCCGGTTTGGGGACTGCAGTCTGATGGTTGAGTACCTTTTTGCGGAATACGAACTGGCCCTGCTGGTCGTTCAGACCCTGAAGAAACGCACTGATGGGCTGCTGCCCTTTAACGAGGCGGGGCACTGTATCTTTGATATGCAGTTCCAGTCGTTCTGCAGGTAGTTAAGGCTCAGGCGAGTTATTTAAATAGGTGAGCAGTACTTTTGCAAATGGGCTGTGTTGACCAGCTAACCCATCGTTCACCGTCTGCCCACTACGTCCGGACGCTAAAACCCTCCTTGAAGGGAAATTGTCGGCGTTATATGCAAATGGGTTTTCCTTCCCGCTACTGCGCCGTACAAAGTCGCCTGCAAAACAGGAATCGGCGATCAAATATATATGGTGGGCATGGATGTCGCGCAGCAAGCCCCAGATGTCGTCGTGTGACACGAGAGTCCCCACAAGTCTGGCGGCATCGCGGGGAATCCAGAATCCTCGCGAACCGCGGACATCGCCGTGTCCAGCAAAATACACCAGCAGGTTGTCCAGTTCCATGAGCGTGTTTTCGCCATGCTTAGTAAAGGATTCAAACTGCTCCAGGATTTCATTGCGCGTAGCAGTCTGGCCCAAAAGCAGGTGTTGCGTCTGCAGTTCGAATCGGTATTTGTCGGTCATCAGCTTTGCGAAGGCATGGGCGTCATATTCGGCATTGCTGAGCCTGGGCCAAGTCTTGTTATCGTCATACGCATCCACCCCAATCACCAGCAGGTGATTGCGGCGGGAAACAGGCTCCGGGGTACTAGAGTCTGGAAAAATCAAGCCGCGGTCATTTTCAGGCATACAGGCTAGGGATGGGATATCTTCGAAATAACATCATTTCTCCGAAAAGCACAAAGGCCCGAAGGGTTCTGCTAAGTACAAATGAGGGAAATGCGTTATCAGCAAGCCCATAGGTTGGTTGTATGGAAGGTATTAGCCCTACCTCCCTGCTTGCGTTCCAATGTCTGGGAGGAGTCTGCCGATCCAAGCAATCCCCACACCCAAAAAAAGTTGATTCGTCTAAACCCTCAGACAAATCAATAAGTCGTGTATAGGATTTACTTGACTAATCAGACCCACCAACCCCACCAACAAAAAAGGCAGGCACCGGAAGCGCCTGCCTTTCAATTTTTATAGAAAAAAACTCACCCTTTAATCATAATCCCCAGATCATCCAGCGACTTGGCGGGTACTTCGCCGGGGGCATCCATCATGAGGTCGCGGCCTCCGGAGGTTTTGGGGAAGGCCATCACGTCGCGGATGCTGGTTTCGTGCAGGAGCAGCATCACGAGGCGGTCGAGGCCAAAGGCGCAGCCGCCGTGCGGAGGAGCGCCGAACTCAAAGGCATTGAGCAAAAAGCCGAATTTGGACTGTTTTTCCTCTTCGCTCAGACCCAGGATATCGAAAATCTTGTCCTGAATGTCCTTTTGGTGCACACGGATAGAGCCGCTCATGATCTCGTTGCCGTTCAGCACCATGTCGTAGCTCTGGGCCGATACGCGCTTGGGGTCGGTGTAGAGGTAGGGCAATCCTTCTTCGCCTGGCATACAGAAGGGGTGGTGCGCAAAGGTGAGCTCACCCGTTTCTTCGTCTTCTTCGAAAAGCGGAAAATCTACCACAAAGAGCACGCTCCAGTTGTTGGGGTCGATCCAACCCTCGGTGCGGGCCATGTGCAGACGCAGCTCGCCGAGTACCTTGCGGGCCTTGGTCTTTAGTCGATCAGCCACTACGAGCAGGAGGTCACCGGGTTTGGCACCGGCATGTTCCATGATTTCCCGGAGCTTTTCTTCAGAATAAAATTTATCTACAGAAGACTTAACGGTGCCGTCTTCGTTCCAGCGAACGTACACGAGGCCGGTGCCTCCGCGCTGCGGATCTTTCACGTAATCGGTGAGCGCATCCACTTGTTTGCGGGTATAGGCTGCGCAACCGGGTGCCACAATGCCCACAATGAGGCCATTTTGCTCGATTACGCTGTTAAACACGCTGAATTCTGAGCCGGAAAAGGCGGCATTCAGCTCCACAAATTTGCAATCGAAACGCAGGTCGGGCTTATCGGAGCCGTAGTGCGTCATGGCGTAGTCGTAGGTAATGCGGGGAAAGGGCGGCAGCTCTACCCCTATGGCGCTGCGGAATATATGCTTCATCAGCCCTTCGAACATATTGAGCACGTCTTCCTGCTTCACAAACGACATTTCGCAGTCGATCTGGGTAAACTCCGGCTGGCGGTCGCCGCGAAAGTCTTCGTCGCGGAAGCACTTCACGATCTGGTAGTAGCGGTCCATGCCGGCCACCATCAGCAGCTGCTTCAGGATCTGGGGCGACTGCGGCAAGGCGTAAAAGTTGCCGGGCTGCATCCGCGAAGGCACCAGAAAGTCGCGGGCTCCTTCGGGCGTGGATTTGATAAAGAAAGGCGTTTCCACCTCAATGAATGCCTGGCTATCGAGAAACTCGCGGGCGGCACGTGCTACCTGCGCGCGTACGAGCAGGTTGCGGGCAATGCGCGGGCGACGAATGTCGAGGTAGCGGTAGGTCATGCGCAGGTCTTCCTTGCCATCGGTTTCGTCTTCGATGAGGAAGGGCGGCAATTTGGAGCTGTTGAGTATTTCCAAAGCTTCAGGCTGCAATTCAATGTCGCCGGTTTCGAGCTTGGGGTTTTTGCTTTCGCGCTCTACCACCACGCCGGTAACCGAGATCACAAACTCGCGTCCCAGTTTACGGGCGGCTTCGTAGAGGGCCGCCTGGGTATCGGACTTGATAGAAACCTGCGTAATGCCGTAGCGGTCGCGCAGGTCGAGAAAGAGAATATAGCCGAGGTCACGAACGCCCTGCACCCATCCGCAGAGGGTCACGGTTTGTCCGACGTGGTTGAGGCTCAAAACGCCACAGGTATGTGTGCGAAAGGAAGTTTGCATAGGAAGGTCTTATCAGAGGGCAAAATTAACCACATACAGACAATTTATCGCCTGCGCAGCAAGAATATTAGCAGCCAAGGGCACCAGGGAGAAGTTAACCCGGAAATTCGGGGTACTCCGCGAACACGAGTTCTTTTTTCTTCCAGGTAATGGTAAAGGCGAGGTTGCCGTCCTCGGCGTAGGCTTTGGGGTTGAGCTCGGGGTCGATTTCCATGAGGTCATTGACCGCCGAACGGCCTATTTTTCGCTCCAGACTATAGAGGCTCAAGGTAAAATCTTCGAGCACCTCGGCGGAGTCAGCGAGGCGGGCAAGCTGAGCCGGGGTGAGGTCGAGGCCAAAACCCGTGAGGATGAGCCGGGCATCGGAGTGGGAATAATGCTGGTCATTATGGCCCAGGAAGCGGGGAATAGCGCTTTTGACAAGGCGTTCGAGGCGTTTGAGGGAAGACATGGGCTCAATAATCGGTTTCGACGAGGGGAAGGCGGCTCATGCGCAGGAGGATTTGTGCGGTGGTGATCACGTCCTTTTCGCAATAAATACGGATACGGTCCACGTCCTGTTCGTGCCAGTAAACGCGGCCGACCTGGCTGCCGTCGATATCGTCTTTAGGCGAAGGAATATCAAGCACGGCAGCAATGAGGGCGAGGCTGGTATAGGCCTTCACATCGCCAAATTTCCACAGCTCCATCGTATCGATAAAGGTAGTTTCCCAGGGCTTTTTGCCGTACACCTGCAGCGGCTCGGGCACTTCCATGCCATGAATCACGTATCGGCGGGCCATAAACGGAAAGTCAAACTCTTTCCCGTTATGGGCGCAGAGGTTGAAGCCCCGCTGGTGAAACTGGTTCAGCACCTGGGCAAATTCCGTGAGGATAGTTACCTCGTCGAAACCCGCGAAGCTTTTGACTACGAAGTCTGGCACATCGTCGGGGTCGGGCGTAAACTTAAGGTAGCCGCAGGAAATGCACACCACCCGGCCAAATTCGGCGTGAATGCCCGCCCAATCAAAAAAAAGATCAGCCGAAGGCCTGGGGTCGCGGGGCTGATAGGTACGCTCGGCCTTGCGGTCCCAAAGGGGCTTGAGGCGCTCAGGAAGCCCTTCGTAGCTGGCTGCGAGGGGGGCGGTCTCAATGTCGAGAAAGAAAATTTTGGAGAGTTGGTCTGCGGTAAACATGACGGAATTTAGGGTTTTTCGGGGAAATAGAATGGGTTTTTCAATCGTAAGAAAAGTACCGGCTTCCCAAGAAAAAGTTCAGAACAGCGGCAATGAGAGAATATATGAATATTTAATTCATATAAATTTTTCTATACGTGGGTGTAAGCGATTGTGCACTCCTGTTTGTGCAAAGGGAAGAACATAGAATTGGCCTGCTAATCCGAAAGTACATTACCTGAATCTTGTGACGTGTGCAACTGGCACCCTTACTCCCCAAAGCAGGAAAAGCCAATTAGCCAATTCCCTTCACATGCGAACCTGTGACAACCCTTAATTGAGATAATGCGCTCTTTTGCTAACATCGGATAAGCTAGCGGAATCAGAGAAGGGGAAAAATGAAATACTTAAACATAACTCATTGATAATCAAATAATAAAATACAATCACGTCTGATCTCTGCAACGCCGGTTATCTATTAAATGAGGTAATTTTCATATGAAAAATATTTTACTTGACTGATTATCAGGTAGTTATTTTTTTTCTTCCAAAACCTTTATACACCGTAAAGCAGGTGGACCCGGAGCCTTTTTCCCATCTTTCGCCTCCCCTACCCGACCAGACCTGTAAGGGCTTGTTGACCCAAACACGGCGCGGGATTCCCTTTTCCTTTCACCAAAAATTATTCGAATCGGGAATATCCTTTGGGTGTAACATTCCTAGTGGTTCCCTTTTCCCTCACAATCAAGGACTTTGGTTCTTGCAGGACTGGACTAATATCCTGTTTCCCTGATTGAGTATCTGTCAAAAAATCAAACTCGCCGTTTTATGGAAAAGAATAAAAGACAATGGGTTAAACCTTTTCGCTCTTTGTACAGACACACCAGGCTCTGGCATTCTGGCCTGATAACATTGTTGCTATTGTGGGTGGCTTTACCCCTTCAAGCCCAGTCTTGGTGGCAGGTAACCGGTACGAACAATTCAGATGGAAGAGTACAGGACAATTTTGGCCAGGCAGTTGCGGTATCCGGCGATTATGCCATCATTGCAAGTAACGGTCAGGATTACGATGTCGCCAATGCGAACTATGTCGACCGGACGGGAGCTGCTTATTTTTTTGAAAGAACAGCCACCGGATGGACCCAGGTAAAGAAAGTAACACAACCGTCAGGTGACCGGCATAGTGGGGACGTTTTTGGAACTTCCGTTGCTATTTCCGGCAATTATGCCATTGTGGGAGCTCCGGGTGAAGACCACCACGCGAATGGAGGTCAGTCCCGAAACAACGCAGGCGCGGCCTATATTTTCGAACGGGTGGCAGGAGTCTGGACCTACAAGCAAAAAATAACTTCTTCCGGCAGGATCGTAGGCGGGCAATTTGGCAACTCTGTAGGGATCAGCGGAGACTATGTCATCGTAGGTGCCACACATGAAGAGCGGGATGCTTCTGAATTAAATCCGCTATCGCAATCCGGCGCGGCCTATATCTACGAGCGGAATGGGTCAGGCACGTGGGTACAGGTCAAGAAAATTGTACCCTCCGATCGAAAAGCGAGTGTGCAATTTGGCCGCACGGCGACTATTTCAGGCAACTATGCCGCCGTGGGTTCGGTGGCCGAAAATACTGACGCAGCAGGCGCCAACAGCAAAAGTTCAGCCGGCGCAGTGTATATGCTCGAAAGGGACGGAAGTGGCAACTGGGCGCAGGTACAAAAAGTAGTCCCCTCCGACCGTACCGCAAGCGATCAATTCGGATGCAGTATTTCCCTCAGCGGAAGTCGTATCCTGATAGGTGCACAGTACCAGGACCTCGATGCTGCCGGCGCCAACTCTCTATCAGATGCAGGTGCTGCCTATATTTTCGACCTGGTGGGTGGAACCTGGACTCAAACCCAAAAAATAGTATCCGGAAACAGAGAATCGAGCGGCATTTTTGGGGTTTCAGTTTCTCTTTCAGGAGATAAAATAGTGGTAGGAGCCAGCCAGGAAGACACGGATGTCAACAATGCCAATACCCTTGGAAGTGCAGGCGCAGCTTATATTTTTGAGCTGGATGGTTCAACGTGGACCCGTATTCAAAAAATAGTCGCCTCAGACAGAACGGCGAGCTATTTCTACGGCAGCTCGATTGCTATCACAGATGACCACGTGGTTTCCGGCTCATGGAGGCATAGTGCTGATTACGGCAGAGCCTACTTTTACGATGGTCCGTGGACGTTCACTCACGGTGGTTTTGCACTCGGCTTCGATGGAATAGATGACTATGTGAGCTTCACGGGTCCTGACCTGACAGCTACTGATTTTACCGTAGAAGGCTGGGTGCGGAAAGATGCCGATGGCTCCGTGCAGTCGATTTTCAGCGAAGGCAGCGTCAATGCCGCCGGAGAGTCGTTTACAGTGTCATTTAATGCTGCCAATAACCTGGAAGTAGGGTTTGTGGATGTTGCTTACGCGTCTTCCTCAGCTTACTCAGATGGCCTTTGGCACCACGTGGCAGTCTCTTTTGCCCACGGCACTTCTGCATTAAAGGCATACGTTGATGGGGTACTCGTTATTGATCAAACAAGTACCAGTACCGTAAGTGGAAACACCGTTGCACGGTTAGGTACTGCCAGCTTTACGAGCGGTCAGTATCTTTCCGGACAGTTGGATGAATTTCGTATCTGGTCTGAGGTACGTTCGCAAGCACAAATACAGGCCAATATGAACCGCGAACTGGTTGGAGACGAAACCGAATTAGTCGCTTACTACTACATGTACGATTCTACAGGCACCTCCCTTTCTGACAACAGCGTAAATAACAATACAGGAACCCTCACCAACGGCCCCACCTGGAAAGCTTCCGGCGCACTCGCCGGACCCCGCCAAGCACTCGATTTTGACGGAACCAACGACTATGTGGTAGGCGACTTTGATGCGCTGGCTACCGGAACCCTTACGATGGAAGGCTGGTTTTCCTTTAACGACCTGGCCAATCTCCAGAATCTCCTGTATATCCACACCACTGCCGACCCTAACATACGGATTGCGCCCTACAAAACAGATGCAAACAACATCAACCTGTGGCTCTCAGATGGGTCCAACGAGTATGATATCAGCTCTTCCTTCGTGATTAGCCAGACCAACGAATGGCACCATTTTGCCTTCATCTACGATCAGGGCGTTGTTTCCATTCTGGTCGATGGACAATTGGCCGGGACAGCCACCGGGCAGGGTAGTTTCTCTACGGGAGCGACCAACGTGATCGTCGTGGGCGCTGACTACACTTCGTCCAACCCGAACCAGTTTTCGAATGTAAAAATCGACGAAGTCCGCATCTGGTCCTCCGCACGTACCGAAGCTGAGATTCGCGCCAACATGTACCATACCCTCCGTGGCGACGAAGACAGCCTCAAAGCCTACTACCGATTCGATCAAAAGCCCGATGCCGGTAACCTCACCTTATTCGACATAACCGCCAACGCCAACCACGGCACCCTCACCAACATGACTCCCGCCACCGACTGGGTCAACAGCAACCCATTCAATACCTGGATCGGAAGCGAAGACAGCGACTGGAGCAACGTCGACAACTGGAGCCTCGGATCCTTACCTTCTACCCAGGATGCAGGTATTTTTGGCTGGCCGGGAAGTGAACTTCCCGCCTCCGGCAATATCTCTGCCCGCAATTTTTACCTTGATGCCGCCACTACCTTCACGCATAGCGGCGACCTGATCCTCAGCGGCGATTTTTTCAACGCGGGCACGTTTACCTCTACGGGTACCACGACCTTTAATGGCAGCAGTTCACAAACTATCCGCGGTACCGGTACCACCACTTTCGGCACCTTGCTCCTCAACAAAGGAGGTGTAGTTGCCCTGGATCACAACGTGGCAACTTCCGACCTCACCCTCACGAGCGGCGACCTGTCTATTGGGACAAATACCCTGACAGTACATGGGGCCATAGCTCAAACCGCAGGGACCCTTACCGGTGGCTCAACCTCAAGCCTCGTGGTAGCAGGTAGCGGAGCAAGCACGGCACTGCCCGGCATCACGCTCAGCGGCCTCACCCTCAACCGCGCCAACGGGCTCGCCCTTTCCGGTACCGTGAACGTGGAAGGCAGCCTCACCCTAACCGATGGCGTCCTCGACCTCAATAGCCAGGTACTCGACCTTGGTGAAGGCGCCACCATTTCCGGTACTCCCGCTAACAGCAGGCATGTCGATGCTACCAGCGGTACTTTGCGAAAAGGATACAGCGGCGCTGGTAGTTTTGTATTTCCGGTAGGCGATGGCAGCCTCTACAGCCCCATCACCCTCAACTTTACCAGCGGTGGCTTTTCTTCTGCCTACGCCGATATCAACCTCTACGCCTCCAAGCACCCCAACAACGGCAGCAGCACCGACTATATTTCCCGCTAATGGCACGTGGGCACTTCGGGCATCACTGCTTTTGACTGCGACGTGACAGCCCAGTACGCCGATACCGATATCAGCGGCTCCGAAAGCAACCTCAATGGCGGCAAATGGAACGGCGTATCGTGGCTGGATCTCGGGCCGGTGAATACCGCTACCAACGAGATCACGGCCACCGTTTCTTCCTTCTCTGATTTCACCGCCGGTGAGCCTTCGGTTTTCCCGGTAGAATGGCTTTCGCTCAGCGCCACACCAGTGAATGGGCACGTAAAAGTGGACTGGAGCACCGCTACCGAAGTCAACAGCGACTACTTTGGCGTGGAACGCAGCACGGACCAAAAGCTTTGGAACGAGTTAGGAACTGTGAAGGCCGCAGGCACCACCAGTACCCCCTCGAACTACGCCTTTACCGACCGCCAGCCTACCCAGGGCCGTAATTTCTACCGCCTGAAGCAGGTAGATGTGAATGGCAACTTCTCCTACAGCCCGCAGGTGGAGGCACTCATCCACATGCAAACCTTCCGTGCTTACCCCACACCTGTAACAGATGTGCTCCAACTCGAATTGGGAGCAGCAGCCTATGAAGTATCTCTCATAGATGTAAGCGGCAGGGAACTCAAAGCCTGGTCGGGCTTGACCGGGAACAGCTCCGTTTCTGTGAACGAAATGCCCGCAGGTGTGTACTTCATTCGGGTAACAGCCCCAGGCGTAACCCCCTGGCAACAGATGATTTTGAAAAAGTAAGCAGCTTTTTCAGCTAAAATAATCGGGGCAATCATCGAGAGGTGGTTGCCCCGATTGCATTAAGCTCTTGTTCAGCAGGTAAGTTTTTCAACCATTATGCACATATCGAATATTTCAAAATAGAAATCAATAATATGCTTAAATATTATCACACCTAAGAAAACCTGTACATCGGAAGATAATTTCTATTCTGGAAGAAAAAATCAGCGTATTTATTTATACAAATGTTTAACAATCAAGCATTTAACACCAAAAAATGATAATCCTACTTGTTCCGTTTATTTTACAGAAAATGTTTCTCCGCTTTGTTAATACAAACATATTTAGCGAGGCAAAAGTATTCTTACGGGTGTAGCATAATGAATAAAAGTGGATGTAGCTATAATTATACACCCGGTAAATTGTGGCATCACTCCATCCTAAATGATTCAGAATAAGATGTTTAATGTTACACTTAGCCACTTGCTAATTCGGACAGCTCATAAAATCATGTCCCTGGGTGTGATATCATGGCTGCTCTGTGCGCCGCTTATGGCTCAAAACTGGCCTGAAGCACTCCTCGCCAAAGACCCCGCAGGCGTTGCATTCGAAAGGTTCGGCCAATCGGTAGCAATCGATGGCAACTACGCCATTGTAGGTGCCTGGGGAGAGAACGAGGATGCCACCGGCAACAATTATGCTGGAGGTGCAGGAGCCGCCTACATCTACGAACGGGTAAACGGTACGTGGTCGCAGGTACAAAAGATTGTGGCTTCGGACCGGGCCGCTAACGACTACTTCGGCTATTCGGTAGCCATTTCCGGCGACTACGTCATCGTGGGTGCCTATAATGAAGCCCATGACGCATCTGGTGGAAATAGTAAATTTGGGGCGGGCTCGGCTTATATCTTTCACCAGAGTGGCGGTGTATGGACACAGATGCAGAAAATCGTGGCCTCGGACCGCGGAAACTTTGATTATTTCGGAGATAAAGTCGCCATTTCAGGAACGGTAGCTGTCGTAGGGGCTTACGTCGAGGACCATGATGCCTCGGGCGGTAATGGAAAAACGAACGCAGGATCGGCCTATGTATTTGAGCTGGTAACCGGGACCTGGACCCAGGTGAACAAAATTGTGGCTGCCGATCGCTTAGCCTATGACAGCTTTGGAGGTTCGGTCTCTATTTCCGGAGACTATATTGTGGTAGGAGCAGGTACCGAAGACGAGGATGCCAATGACTTAAACACCATCAATAATTCGGGATCAGTCTATATCTTCAAAAAAGTAACCGGCAACTGGACCCAGGTGCAGAAAATTGTGGCCCCCAATCGGAGCGATAGCGATTTCTTTGGTACCGTGGTTTCCATATCGGGAAATTACCTGGTGGTGGGCAGCTACTATGAGGACGAGGATGCGGCAGAAACCAACACCGTGAGCGATGCAGGTTCGGCCTACATTTTTGAATTGAGCGGAGCCACGTGGACCTTTTTCCAGAAAATAGTGCCTTCGGAACGGGCCACCAATGACCACTTTGGCAGTGCAGTAGCCATTGCAGACGACAAAATAATTATTGGAGCTAACAATGAAGACGAAGATGCTGTTGGCGGAAGCACCCTGAACAATGCAGGATCTGCGTATATCTTCCAGCTCATATCCGGATCGTGGAGCGAAGTGGAAAAAATTACCGCTTCAGATCGGGGAGCGAATGCTAAGTATGGATCAACAGTGGCCATTTTTGACTCTACGGCGTTAGTTGGTGCAAGTGAGGCCAATTCCTATATTGGCGAGGCCTATTTTTACGGATACGACACCCGGCTCCCACATGGGGGCTATGCGCTGGAACTCGACGGAACGGATGACTGCGTGTCTTTAGGTCAGCTGCTTGCTCCAGGATCCAATTATTCGATTGAAGCCTGGATCTACACCAACACGACCAGCGGATCAGCTAATATCGTCAGTTCCAACAACTCTTTTTTTTGGTTAAACGGACACACCTTTTCTGCGGGACTTGGGGGATTCTCCTCCCTGGCGCAGAGTTCAAATTTTCCTGTGAATGAGTGGGTGCATGTAGCTGTAACCTTCGATGACGCCAGCAACACCATGACGCTGTACAAAAATGGAATCGTCGTTTACACCAACACAGGGGTAATCTGGAGTATGGTCGCAGAACCGATGTACATCGGTGCCCAAACAGGGACTGGTCCTACCTATGCGCCCAACAATTTTTTCGATGGTACTATTGACGAAGTCCGCATTTGGTCCGACGTACGTACGCAGGCAGAGATCCAGGCAAGCATGAACAAAGAGCTTGCCGGCAACGAAGCCTATCTGGTCTCTTATTATTCGATGACCGACGCTACTGGCACTTCCCTCACGGATAATAGTGGAAATAGCCACACAGGCACCCTCACCAATGGCCCCGCCTGGAAAGCTTCAGGCGCATTGGCAGGACCGCGCCAGGCCCTCAACTTTGACGGGGTCGATGACTATGTTTCTGTCCCTCACGACCCCACCCTGAACCTGGGTGCCGATGACTTCACCATCGAATGGTGGGTAAAGCGGTCAGTAACCGCCTCCCGGATGGATATCTTAAATAAAAAAGCAGACGATGGAAGCAGTGATCTCGGTATTTTCCTAACAGATCAGGACAAAATCATGTTCTTCGTGGAGCAATCTGCCGTTGCACAAACGGTCGTGTCCCTCACTTCCATTGGTACCGAATGGACCCACATCGCGGGTGTGCGCTCGGGCAATAACCTTTCTGTCTATATCAATGGCAATCTGGACAATACCAGCACGGCCTCGCCCCGTAACGTCAACAACACCAGCCACTTGATTTTTGGAGGAAATAATCAGGGAGGTAGCGTGTCGGTAAATTTCACCGGCACCCTGGACGAAATGCGCATCTGGACCTCCGCCCGCACCCAAGCCCAGATCCGCGCCCAAATGTACCACACGCTGCGCGGCGACGAAACCGGGCTCGCAGCCTATTTCCGTTTCGACCAAATAGCCGATGCCGGCAACCTTACCGCCTACGACCTCACAGCCAACGCAAACCACGGCAACCTCACCAACATGGACGGCACCTCCGACTGGGTAGCCAGCGACCCCTTCAATACCTGGGTCGGCAGCGAAGACAGCGACTGGAGCAATGCCGCCAACTGGAGCCTGGGCACCGTGCCCTCGACGGAAGATGTAGCTATCTATCCCTAGGCAGGGAGCCATGCTCCTGCCTCCGGCAACATCTCCGCCAGAAATTTCTATATCGATTCCCGGCTTAATTTCTCCCACAGCGGCGACCTTACCCTTAGCGGCGATTACTACAATGCGGGGACCATCACGGGTTCGGGAACTACTACCTTTAACGGAAGCGCCACCCAAACCATCCACGGAACCGGGAGCACCACCTTCGGCACCTTGCTCCTGAACAAAGGCGGCACCGTAGCCATGGAGCAAAACATCGCCACCAGTGACCTCACCCTCACGGCCGGCACCCTCACCATCGGTGCCAACGCACTTACGATCAACGGGGCCATTTCCCAAACCTCCGGCATCCTCACCGGGGGCAGCACCTCCAGTGTAGCTTTTGGGGGCAGTGGCGCCAGTACCTCATTGCCCGCCATTACCCTCAACAACCTCTCCCTTGACCGCTCCAACGGCATTTCTCTCGGCGGAGCTACCAGTGTAGCAGGCACGCTCACCCTTACCAACGGCGTGCTTGACCTCAACAGCCAGGTACTTTCTTTAGGAGGCAACTCCTGGGTCTCAGGTTCGGCTGCCGATAACAACCATGTGGATGCCACCAGCGGTACTTTCCGCAAGTACTTTGATTATCCCTCAGACTTCTCCTACCCCGTAGGCGACGGTGCTTTGTACAGCCCGATTTTGCTGAACTTCACCAGCGGCGACTTTACAGCAGCCTATGCCGACATCAACCTTTACGCCTCCAAGCACCCCAATAACGGCAGCAGCACAGATTTTATCTCCCGCTACTGGCACGTGGGTACTTCCGGAATCTCCGCTTTTGACTGCGACGTGACGGCCCAATACGCCGATGCCGACATCACCGGCACAGAAAGCAACTTCAATGGCGCTAAATGGGATGGCGTATCGTGGCTCGACCTCGGCCCGGTCAATACCGCTACCAACGAGATCACCGCTACCGTTTCTTCCTTCTCTGATTTCACCGCCAGTGGGCCTTCTGTTTTCCCGGTAGAATGGCTTTCGCTCAGCGCTACCCCTGTCAATGGCCAGGTAAAAGTGGACTGGAGCACCGCTACCGAAGTCAACAGCGACTACTTTGGCGTAGAGCGCAGCACGGACCAAAAGTTTTGGAACGAGTTAGGAACTGTGAAGGCCGCAGGCACCACCAGTAGCCCCTCGAACTACTCCTTTACCGATCGTCAGCCCACCCAGGGCCGCAATTTCTACCGCCTGAAGCAGGTAGATGTGAATGGCAATTTCTCCTACAGCCCGCAGGTAGAGGCACTCATCCACACGCAAACCTTCCGTGCTTATCCTACGCCTGTAACAGATGTGCTCCATCTCGAACTGGGTGCTGCCGCCTATCAAGTATCTCTGATAGATGTAAGCGGCCGGGAACTCAAAACCTGGTCGGGCTTGACCGGGAACAGCTCCGTTTCTGTGAACGAAATGCCCGCAGGTGTGTACTTCATTCGGGTAACAGCCCCGGGCGTAACCCCCTGGCAACAGATGATTTTGAAAAAGTAAACAGCTATTGGCCTAAAATAATCGGGGCAGTCATCGAGAGGTGGCTGCCTTTTTTTATGAAAAACCAAACTCCAAATGAATACCCGCTAGAGAAACCAATCCCACCAAGGATCACAATTATTTACCTGGGTATAATGTCGGATTTCCAGAACAATCCTCTAAACAAAATCACTGGAACCTCGATAACATTTGAATCACACTTAAATATTAAAAATTAGAAAATAATTAAAATACGATCAATTTCAGGTTCAGTCCTTCTGACTAACCCAGAGAGCACTCCCCCAAATGCAGGAGACGCAACTGTAAAGTTCTATAAAACCATGAATAAATCGTTCATGCCGCAAGCGAACGACGGCCTAAGCAGAGATGGAAAAAACAGCCAATGGAGGCTTATTTCAAAGTAAATGCATACGGGTGGGCCTATAGCTTTTTCGGAGAGATTTGAAATAATCTTTCTCCTGAGCAGGGAAACAACGCATATGCGCAGGGGTAAATTCGCGCCAAAACCACCGAAGTTCCGCTCCATAAAATCAGCTTACAAAGTGTCGAAAATGCGCTTTTTCAGCTCAATACCTGAGTGGCATTGCAACATCTTTAAAATCACCCGGGTCAAATAATCATGTTAGCCTGCGTCAATAACTAATTTCTAATACCTCTAAGACAATTCTAATTTTCCGGAACAGATTCACACACAGGCCTTTACCACTGATTAATACTTAACCGGAATGATGAAGAACATTTCCTTCTGCTTGTTTTTGCTCTTGTTCTTGTTGAGTATCATCAGCAGCCAGGCAACGCCTTTTATTACGACCTGGAAAACCAATAACACGGGCACCTCTGGTTCTACCCAGATCACCATCCCCGGCACAGGCAGCTACACAGTGGACTGGGAGGAGATAAGCAATCCCTTACATACTGGCAGCACCTCCGGCACGGGGGCAGTTACCGTTGACTTCCTTTCTGCCGGAACTTACCGGGTCAGCATCAGCGGGGGACTCACGCGTATTGAATTTAATGGTGGCGGCGACAGGCGGAAACTCCTTACCATTGAGCAATGGGGCACCATTGCCTGGACCAGCATGAACAGTGCCTTTTCTGGTTGTAGCAACCTCACCTACAATGCCACCGATATACCCGATTTGTCTGCGGTCACTGACATGGCCAGTATGTTTGCCTCTTGCACCAGCTTCAACGGGGCTATCGATACCTGGGATGTTTCGGAGGTCACGAGCTTGGGTAGCTTATTCTCAGGGGCCTCTACCTTCAATCAAAGCATCGATGGCTGGGATGTCTCTGCGGTCATCAACATGAGTGGCATGTTCTACAATGCTACTGCTTTCAATCAGAGCCTCAATGGCTGGGATGTCTCTGCAGTCACCAATATGTCATTCATGTTCTCACGTGCCACTGCTTTCAATGGAACGATTGACAGCTGGGACGTCTCTTCGGTTACCAATATGGCGCAAATGTTCTCAAGGGCTACCGCCTTCAATCAGAGCCTCAATAGCTGGGACGTCTCTTCGGTCACCAATATGGCGCAAATGTTCTCAATAGCAGCGGCCTTCAATCAGAGCCTCAATAGCTGGGATGTTTCTTCGGTCACCGACATGTCGCGTATGTTCCAAGATGCCTACGCCTTCAACGGAGCGATTGATAGCTTTGATGTTTCTGCGGTTTCCACTATGGCAAGCATGTTCGAGGCCGCCTTCGCTTTCAATCAGGCCATCAATAGCTGGGATGTTTCTTCGGTCACCAATATGGAAAGCATGTTCTTATTTGCTTCTGCTTTCAATCAGAGCCTCAATAGCTGGGAAGCCTCATCGGTCACCAACATGGCTTACATGTTCTCAAATGCCTCTGCTTTCAATGGAACGATTGACAGTATGGATGTTTCTGCGGTGACCAATATGGAAAACATGTTTGAGAGTGCTTCTTCATTCAATCAGGCTCTCGATAACTGGGATGTCTCCTTGGTCACCAGAATGAATGAAATGTTCAAGAACGCCATTGCCTTCAACCAGAGCCTCAATGGCTGGGACGTTTCCTCTGTAACCAGAATGGATGGCATGTTCGAAGATGCCGATGCTTTCAATGGGGCGATTGACAGCCTGGATGTTTCTGAAGTGACCAGAATGGAAAGAATGTTCAATCATGCCGATGCTTTCAATCATAGCCTCAATAGCTGGGACGTATCCTCTGTAACCAGGATGGATGGCATGTTCTCTGGTGCCGCCACTTTCAACGGAGCAATTGATAACTGGGATGTCTCTGCGGTGACGAGTATGAGCGGTATGTTCACCTATGCTTCTACCTTCAATCAGAGCCTCAATAACTGGGACGTCACTTCGGTCACCAATATGTCAAGCATGTTCTCAAATGCCACTGCTTTCAATCAGAACCTTAGTAACTGGGACGTCTCTTCGGTCACCGATATGTCATTCATGTTCTCAAATGCCCTTGCTTTCAATCAGAACCTCAGTGGTTGGGATATCACTGCTGTGACCACAATGAACCTTATGCTTAACAGCTCCAGCCTCTCCGTGGATAACTATGATAATACCTTGATCGGCTGGGCAGCTCAATCTGTTACAGCGGGTGTCAGACTGGGAGCCAGCGGTTTGGATTACTGTAACGGATCTACAGCCCGGAACACCCTCGTGAGTACGTATGGTTGGATTATAACAGGGGATAACCTTGACTGTAGTAGCACGCTCTTCATCACCACCTTGAAGACCGACAACGCCGGCACGTCGGGCTCTACCCAAATCAGAATCCCCGGTACGGGCAGTTACACGGTCGATTGGGAGGAGGTAGGAAATCCCTCTAACGCTGGCGATACCACCGTCACAGGTATTGCTACCCTTACCTTCCCTTCAGCCGGAACCTATCTGATCAGCATTAGCGGGGGACTCACACGCATTAATTTCAATAATGGCGGCGACCGGCAAAAGCTCCTCACCATTGAGCAATGGGGCGACATCGCCTGGACCAGCATGGAAAGTGCCTTTAATGGCTGTTCCAACCTCACCTACAATGCAATTGATACGCCTGACCTCTCGGCAGTCACCTCCATGCGGGAAATGTTTGCCAATTGCAGCAATTTCAATGGGGCCATCGGCGGATGGGATGTCTCAAACGTGACCGATATGTCCGGCTTGTTTAATAACATGTTTAGTTTCAGCAGTTTGTTCAACCAGGATATCAGTAGCTGGGACGTCTCCAACGTGACTGATATGTCCAGCATGTTTGAGCAGGCGGAAAATTTTGATCAGAATATAGGGTCCTGGAATGTTGCCAGCGTTACCAATATGTCCCATATGTTTGATGGGGCACGGAATTTCAACCAGAATATCGGTTCATGGAATGTCGCTAACGTCACCAATATGTCCGACATGCTAAGGGCTGAAAATTTTAACCAGGACATCAGCTCCTGGGATGTATCCGGCGTAACCAATATGGCCAGTATGTTTAATGGCGCATATGCTTTCAACCAGGACATCGGTTCCTGGGATGTCTCTAGCGTGACCGATATGTCCAGCATGTTTAATGGCGCTACTGCTTTCAATCAGGACATCGGTTCCTGGGATGTGAGTAGCGTGATTGATATGAGCTTTATGTTTTATGAAGTAGGCGCTTTCAACCAGGATATCGGATCCTGGAATGTCGCCAATGTGGAGAGCATGACCTTGATGTTTCGGGAAGCAGACCAATTTAACCAGGATATTAGCAACTGGGATGTGAGCAGCGTCAACAACCTATCTGGTATGTTTCAAAATGCAGATATTTTCAACCAGGATATCAGCGGCTGGGATGTATCCAGCAATACCACTTTGGCCAGTATGTTTGAGGGAGCTACCGCCTTTGACCAAAACCTCGGTAACTGGGACGTCACTGCCGTAACCACGATGAGCCTCATGCTCAGCAACTCTGGCCTCTCCGTCGACAACTATGACAATACCTTGATCGGCTGGGCGGCTCAGACCGTCCGATCAGGGATAACCCTGACCGCGGGTGGATTGGAATACTGCAACGGTACTCCTGCCCGGAACACCCTTGTGAGTACGTATAGCTGGAATATCTCCGGGGATTCAGAGAATCTGGGTGGATGTACGCTTCCCGTAGAATGGCTATCCCTCAACGCCGCCCCCGTCAACGGCCAGGTGAAAGTGGCCTGGAGCACCGCTACCGAACGCAACAGCGACTACTTTGGCGTAGAGCGCAGTGTGGATCTACAAAACTGGAACGAATTAGGTACCGTGAAAGCCGTAGGCACCACCATTAGCCCCACCAGCTACGACTTTAACGACCAGCAGCCCATCCAGGGTCGCAATTTTTACCGCCTCAAGCAGGTAGATGTAAATGGCAACTTCTCCTACAGCCCGCAGGTGGAGGCGCTCATCCATGCGCAAGCCTTCCGCGCTTATCCTACGCCCACATCCGATGTGCTCCAACTCGAGCTAGGCACAGCCGCCTGCGAAGTATCTCTCATCGACGTGAGCGGCAGAATACTCAAAGCCTGGTCGGGCCTCACGGGGAACACTTCCGTTTCTGTCAATGAAATGCCCGCGGGTGTGTATTACCTCCAGGTGATAGCCCCGGACGCTAACGCCTGGCAGCAGGTGATCGTGAAACAGTAAGCAGCTTTTTAGCTAAAAAAAATCGGGGCATTCATCTGGTGATGGCTGCCCCGATTGCTTATTTGCGTGATTACACGTCCTATTTTTTCAGCAAAGCCTCTACGTCGGGCAGCAGCTCCAGCGAACGCTGCAGGGTATGGTCCTGCGCATGAATAACCGGATAGAAGCCAGCCTCGTTGTACAGCCTCCGGCCCAGGTAGGCTTTCAGGCGGTTTTCGATCAGGGCACGCGAAACCCGAAGGTCGTTTTCGCGGAGCTTTACGCCTTTTCCAGTAGCGAAAGCAGTAAACTGGCCCATCATGGCTGCATCTACCTGGTAGTTTTTGATAAATGCATTGGCATCAGCAAACTGTGCAGCCCATTGCGGGCGGTTGTCGATGTACTGATTCACAAACAGCCGGAAAATATCCTTCGCATCGAGTTCGCCGAGGTACACCGATAGTTGCGTGGTGTCTCCCGCCACAAATACATCCGGAAAAATGCCTCCTCCGCCGTAAACGGTCCGTCCTTCATCGGTCTTGAATTTCAGCGAATCCGGAAAAACAACCTTGCTGGGATCATAGATTTCACCCGACTCAAAGCGCTCCACGATTTCGTGCTCGTACTCTTCGGCGGTTTTGTGATAGGGCTTCTGGATACAGCGGCCACTGGGGGTGTAATACTTGGCTATCACAATGCGAATGGCCGATCCATCTTCAAAATCCTCCTGCACCTGCACGAGGCCTTTTCCAAACGAACGAATACCCACAATCAGGCCCCGGTCGTGGTCCTGCAAGGCACCAGCCACGATTTCGCTGGCAGAAGCCGAGCCGTAGTCCTGCAACACGATTATTTTTCCTTTTTCAAAAACGCCTTGACCCGTGGCGGTATAAACCTCCTTGCTTTCAGGAATGCGGCCATCGGTAGAAACGATTTTTTGCCCCTCCGAAAGAAATTCATCGGCCATTTTGCAGGCCATGGTAAGGTAGCCACCGGGGTTGCCGCGCAGGTCCAGAATCAGGTCTTTCATGCCCTGGGCGCGCAGGTTGGTCATCGCCTCCATGAACTCGGCATAGGTGGTTTCGGCAAAGCGGCTTACGCGGATATAGCCCACCTCCGGCCGGATCATGTACGAAAACTCCAGGCTGTTAAAGGGTATTTTGTCGCGGGTAATGTTAAAATCGATCAGCTTCGATTGCCCGTGGCGGAGAATAGACACCTTTACTTCCGTGCCGCGTGGGCCTTTGAGGTAGCTCATCACATCGGCGTTGGTAAGCTTGGTTCCGGCTACTGTCTTGTCGTCCACCTTAATGATGCGGTCACCTGCCCTGATGCCCAGTTGCTCGCTGGGGCCGCCGGTGATGGTCGCCTCTACGTAGATGGTGTCGTCGATGAGGTTAAACTGCACCCCGATTCCATCAAAACTGCCCTCCATCCGCTCCTGAATTTCGGAGTTGTCGGCGGGAGGAATGTAAGAAGAGTGCGGATCGAGTGCCGACATCATGCCTTCCATGGCTGCATTGATGAGGGCGTCGTTGTCGGGCACCTCTACATACTTGCCATCGATGAAGGAAAATGCCTGGTAGAATTTTTTTAAGGCCTGGCCCTGGTCACCCGTGGCACCTTTAGGAGCACCGGAGTTTAGCCGAAATCCGGCCATGAGGCCCAGAAAAAGGAAACCCAGCGCCACAAGGCCATATTTAAGGAAACGAATCATAGTCTTTTTTTCAAAAATGCCCACAGAGGCGTTTAAAATTACCCAAAATCCGGGCTTAGCCGCCAACTCTCGTAATGTTTACCGAAAAAACCCGTTCAAGTTGATAGGGTTTATCCCTTTTTGACTGAAATAGAGGAATAAAAGGTCCGTAATATTGAATCAGATGAGAAGACGAATTGTTTATCTGGGAGTATTGTTTTCTGTATTGCTTTCCGGTTGTACGGGAGAGAAGGCCATTACAGCCATAGGCGTGGGAAAGCTGGCCGTAGGTGATGCTTTTACTTCGACAATGGCGGTGGCTCAAGGCTGGGGAATGTCGGTAAAAGATACCCTGATTGAGGAAGGCGAATATACCTGGAAAGCCCTCAGGTTGCAGGGAACGCAGGGTTTTGTATTGATCGAGGAAGATTTTTCGGGATTAGGCCTCATCAACCGAATCAGGATTGAAGACCCTTCCTTTACCCTTCATGGAAAACATTCGGTGGGCCAAACCTGGGGTTCCTATCGCAATTGGAAAAGCGATTGGACAGCCATTCGCATCCCCAATTATGATTTTTGGGATGTGCAGCGAACCCGCAAGCCCTACTTTCATCTGCTTATTCCGTTTAATGGAGAAGCCTCCCTAGACCAGGTAAGTGATTCAGTTCGTGTAGCAGGCATCGTGATCATGTAAGAAATGTACCCTCAGATTTTTTCTCCTTCCTTGCGAATTGTTTTCCGGATGCTCATCTGGGGGATGTGGATGTGTGGCGCAGCGATGATCATCGCCCAAAACAGCCCTACCCTGCGGGTAGCTGTGGGTGCTCAGGCATTTGCTTACCTTGGCGACTACTCCGAACCCGGAAAGAGCTGGACCCGATTTAACCCCGGAACGGCCCTCAGCCTTGCTTTGGAACGTAATCGTTTGCTCCAGTTTCAGGCCACCGCAGGATTTGGGAGTATATCTGACCAATTCGACAAAGCCATACCCGCCTGGCCCGAAGGGGTTTCACCTGTCAATTATTTCCAAACCAGCTTTGTATATGGCGATGTACGCCTGAAGGTGCGGCCCTTTCGCAAGGGGTTTTTTCAGCCATACGCCGCTGCCGGTATTGGCTTCCTAAGCTTTTCGCCGCAAGACGACCGCAACCGCTTCCTGGCCGATGCCTTCCTCACCCGGCTCTCCGGTGAAAATTACGCTACCCTTACCGGTCAGTTCCCGCTCTCGCTGGGCGTGGATCTGCGCCTCAGGTCCAATGTATCGCTCGGAATGGAGTACACGTTTCGCTTTGTTTCTTCAGATTACCTCGACAACATTGGCAAGCTCGGTACCCGCGCAGGCAACGACCGGGTGCACGGCCCGAGTGTGTGGCTGGCATTCAATATCGGAGAAAAAGACCCGGTAGCTGTGCCGGTAGAACCCGTGCTTCCTAAACCTGTGGAGGCACCTGTGGCAATCATAAAGGCTCCCGCCGAGGTGTGGACCCAAATCCCAGCACTACCTGCCGGCGACCCACTCGCCGATTGGCGGTTGCGTTTATTTCCTAACGTTAGGTATGAAATTGTACCCTGATTGCATCAAAAGTCTGTTTTTTTCTAAAAAAGGATAAGATCTTCCGGCATGAAAAATAGTTTAGCCCTCGGAATTACCTGCTTATTTGTTTATAGCTTTCTTTCCGTTGTCCCCCTTTATGGCCAACCTCAGGGCATGATGATCGGCGTTGGGGCATCGGGCAGCTTTTACTCGGGCGATTTCAGGGGCAATAGTACATCTGTTCAGCGGGTCTATCCCGGTGGGCATATTTCCCTGCAAAAAGCTGGAAAAGGATGGCTCAAGCTTTCGGTTGAGGCCGGTTTCGGGAAATATGTAGCTACTTCTTCTAAAAAAATTATTGCTCCGGACGGCGTGGTTCCCGTTTCGTTTGTGCTCAGCCCCTTCTTTTACACCGACCTGAAGGTAAACCTCGTGCCTTTTGAAAGTAAAATAATCCAGCCCTACGTGTCGGTTGGTGCAGGTTTGTTTCACTTTGAGCCACAGGACCTGAACGGCAATGCCCTCGCGACCAATCCGCAATCACGGCTCCCGGAAGAAACGTACAATACCACTATTTTCAGCCTGCCGCTCTCGGCTGGTTTGCGTTTCCGCCTCAATCAAAGGGCGGCGCTGGGGGTGGAATATTCCTACCGGCTTACCCCTACCGACTATCTCGACAATGCTGGACAACTGGGTACAAAAGAAGGCAACGATTTCCTGCAATCTATTCAGGTTCAGCTATTTATAAAAATGAATCCTAATCCATAAAAGGTAGGCTAAGCGCCGACAACTGCCCGGTAGCATCATTAAAAATTACCCGCCTTCCTGCTAGCATTACCTGCTCAAACCCCAGAGGTGCAGGAAGTATGGGCGCCTGATACCAGCATATTTCACCCAGCCAAACCTGTAAGTGTGTTTCTGTCTTATCCACGGAGGGCCCGGCCATTACCAGCAAGTTTTCGAGCCTGAAAAAACTTAGCGGAACCCCTGCTCCTCCTGTTTTTGTCCAGTTAATCAATTCCGCTACGGAAAGGGGCATATCTTCTTTTTGCGCATCCGGAATCACAGATCCAAGCGATACGCCCGTTTTCAGGTCAACGCCCGAAAGCTCGCCAGTTTTCTCACGCACCCATAGCGCCGTTGAAGAAAACATCACAGGTTGCACCTCCTCATTCTTCCAAACCAACGCCTGGCTATTTACCGACCACACGGCTACTCCCTGCTTCACGGGCCAATCAGGGGCAGCATATCCATGGAGCACAAGATAATCCGCTGTGCAGGTCCAGATGGCCGTCCACCAATGGCTGGATTGAGCAACGAGGTGCCATGAGGCTGATTCCCAGAAATAGCTGTAAAAGGAAACTTCCCGGGTTGTTTCGTTCCGAAACTCAGCAGCAAGTGCACCCGTTGACAGGGAAGGCACCAACCGCCAAACCTTAAATGGAGGTTGGGTAAGTGGATGAAGCAGATCAGGTGTAAAGGAGTGAGACATGCACGAACGAAATCAACGTTAAGGCCAGGAAAATCAGCGAAAGCTTTTGTTTATCAAACAGATTATCACATTAAACGATTGAGAGAAAAATTTAGCAATATTTTTTGATGAATTATTTTGACTATTTCGTTGATAATCAATCAATTATATAAAATCATCACACATAGACCGTTTACTATGTATTTGGTGGCGGAAATATTCTGTTTATCTTGTGTGAACAAAACTTAAACAAAAGCTGTGCGTATCAAATGAAACACAGCGTAAGAAGCTTACACTTCAGCTAACACAAAGATATGACAGCGCTAGAATTCAATTCCACTGTGGTGCAGCTCCAAAAATCGATGCGCCCTATCGCTATGAAGCTTACCCGTGATGCAGAAGAGGCCAATGACCTGCTGCAGGAAACTATGCTGAAGGCTATTTCCAACCGCGAGAAGTTTACTGATGGCACCAACCTCAAAGCCTGGTTGTACACCATCATGAAAAACACCTTCATTACCAACTATCACAGACTGGTAAAGCGCAAAACGTTTATCGACACCACCGATAACCTGCACTTTATCAATACCTCACAGGGCCTTTCTGAAAACGAATCAGGAGCTCGCCTGGCTATTTCAGAAATCGACAGTGCCATCCGTGAGCTTTCCTACGATTACAAAACCCCTTTCATGATGCATTTCAAAGGATACAAGTACTTTGAAATTGCAGATATCCTCGACATTCCGATTGGTACGGTAAAGAATCGCATCCACATCGCCCGCAAAGAGCTTAAAGGGAAACTACAAAGTTACGCTTACCAGCAATAATCGCTGATACTCCCCCATACTATTTCACCTGTCAGGCCAGTGGATTACCACTGGCTTTTTCTATTTTTGACCCGCCAAAGGCAATTTTCATAACCTTTTATGGGTTATCCGGTTAAAAAAGTCCACTTTAGTCTTTACCATGAGCACAGGTATAAACTTGTATAACGATACCTGCCAGAAGTGCAGCGAAATCATCACCAAAAGCTACAGCACTTCTTTTTCTCTTGGTATCCGCACCCTGGCTCGCCGCTATCACGAGCCCATCTATGCCATTTATGGATTTGTGCGCTATGCCGACGAAATCGTTGATTCCTTTCATGGGTTTGATAAAAAGTTACTCCTCGATCGTTTTCGTGCCGATACCTACAACGCCATCTCGGAGGGCATTAGCCTGAATCCGGTGCTACAGAGTTTTCAGGTGGTGGTCAATCGCTTCCATGTCGAGCAGGAGCTCATCGACGCTTTTTTGCTTAGCATGGAAATGGACCTCGACCGCACCAAATACGACCAGGAAGGCTACGAAGCCTATATCTATGGCTCAGCTGAGGTCGTTGGTCTGATGTGCCTGCGGGTTTTTCTGGATGGAAACGAAGCCGAATACCAACGGCTAAAAGCACCTGCCTGTAGCCTGGGCAAAGCTTTTCAGAAGGTAAACTTCCTCCGCGACCTCAAATCTGATTACCTCGAAAGGGGCCGGGTGTATTTTCCGGGGGTAGATTTCAATGCCTTCGACGACAAGGCCAAAGCAGTCATCGAAGCCGACATCACCGCCGACTTCGAACATGCCTATACCGGCATCATTACCCTGCCTTCCGGTGCCCGTAGCGGCGTAATGCTGGCCTACCAATACTACCTGCGTTTGCTGCGGCGCATTACCCATGTGCCCGCCTCGCGGATCATGGAAGCGCGCATCCGCGTGCCCGACAATCAAAAATTTGCCCTTTGGGTGTCCACCTACGTCCGCCATCAGTTTAACGTAGTATAATGGACAGCCTCGGCCATTATACCTACCTGGTGCTCAACCTGGGCACACTTATCCCGGTGCTGGCGCTGAGTTTTGATAAAAAAGTAGCCTTTGCCAATAGGTGGAAAGACCTGTGGCCTGCTATGCTGATACCGGGTGCGGTATTTTTGATATGGGATGCCTGGTTTACCGCTATTGGGGTTTGGGGCTTCAATGATACGTATCACCTTTCTTTCAAAATGCTGGGCCTTCCTTTCGAAGAATGGCTGTTTTTCCTTTCCGTTCCCTACGCTTGTACTTTTGTTTACACCGTTTTGCGGGCCTACCTCCCGGTCAATCCTTTGGTGAAAATAGCCCCGGTGATTTCGTGGGTCCTGATCGTAATCATGCCCATCCTTGGCACGGTCTATTTCACCCATTGGTACACCTTCCTCACGGCCTGGTTATTGGCCCTGTGGCTGTTAGCGGAGCGCTTGTTCTTTAAAATGGAGGACCGCCTGGGCTGGTTTTACCTCGGCTACCTGGTTTCCCTCGTCCCTTTTTTGCTGGTAAATGGCGTACTGACGTCTCTTCCGGTGGTTTGGTACAACAACACTGAAAACATGGCTATCCGCCTCGGAACAATCCCCATAGAAGATACCGGCTACCTCATGCTTTTGTTGATGATGAACTATGGCATTTATGAATGGAAATACCGCAATTCCAAAAAACAAATCCCTTCAGCCTGAAAGACCTTTCCAAAGGAGAAAATTTGTTCCTAACTTGCTCCGAAATCTGGGTATGAAACCACTTGTTGTTTCTCATCACCCCAAACCCCCGATACCCCCTCAACAACCTTGGACCGGCGTTTTTATCGCTGGTTGGGTAATTATTCTCTGGAGTTCCAGCCTTGCCTGGAACCTGTGGCGCCCATTCGAATGGACGAACCCGCTCACATACTTGATGGTACTGGTACAAACACACCTCTTTACCGGGCTTTTCATCACGGCTCACGATGCCATGCACGGCTCAGTCTGCCCCCGACACCCGAAGGTGAACCATTTCATCGGCAGACTATGTGCTTTTTTGTTCGTGTTTAATTCCTACCAAACCCTCAGGCCCAAGCATTACCGCCACCACCGCCATGTGGGTACCCCTGAAGATCCTGATTTTCATGGAGAAAAAACAGGCTTCTGGCCCTGGTACCTGAAGTTTTTGCTGGAATACCTCCACTGGAAGCAATTTTTACTCGCAGCGGTGCTGTTCAATATTGCCGCAATCTGGATTCCGCAGGTGAACCTGATTCTCTACTGGGTGGTACCCTCGGTGCTAAGTACCTTGCAGCTCTTTTACTTTGGCACCTATGTACCCCACATGGGCGAGCACGGACCCGAAAACCAACACCGCTCGCATACCCAAAAGCTCAACCACCTCTGGGCTTTCCTGAGTTGCTATTTTTTTGGATACCACTACGAGCACCACGACTCGCCACGCACCCCGTGGTGGATGCTGTGGCAAACAAAGGAGATCAACCTTACCACACTTCCAATAAGTGAGGAAGCGTAACTGTCTGTGAACACGACTCGTTCATTTTGATGGTGAGCTTTACCTCATACACCCCTGACAAGTCGTAAGTTTTCAGGGGTTGCTCCTCAGTAGAGGTAGAGCCATCGCCAAAATCCCAGAGAAATCTATCTCCATAGCTGTACCGTGCCCGAAACCGGGTAGGTAAGGCACGATCTGTACGGTTGTCTTTTGCCCTTACGAAAATCGAACCTTGGATTGAATCGCAGGGATATTCTTCAATCCGCAGTAGCCAAAGGTCCTGGTCGGCGAGGGAATCGCTGCGGGTAAATCGGTTGTACTTATCGCCCAGGGCGTAATAAACGCCAGGCCGGTATTCCATGACATCGGTGCAGCGCTCATCGTCAGGACCTCCATAGTTCTTTTTCCACACGGGTTCGGCCAAAGCATTCAGGCGCATGAGCCAAAAATCGTCGCCGGAAGTGTTTTGGCGGGGTTTACCCATGGGAGGTTGGGTATAACCGCCGAGGATAAAGCCTCCATCAGCACAGGCATCCACGGCAGTAAACACCTCTCTGGTTGGTCCTTTTATCACTTTTTGATAGAGCATGCGTCCGTCGGCATCCAGTAATACGTACCAAAAATCGGTATCTCCATCAGGAAACTCCTGCGCGCCTACCGCCAAAATTCGGCCCGTAGCATCCTGCACCAGGCCATGAAATTGACTTCCGGCGGTACCAGGAAAGCTGCGGCTCCAGCGAACCTGCCCCGCAACCGATACGCACAGCACCCAACCATTGCCGTGACCACTGCCATTGTCGGAAGTAGAAACACCCGCCAGCAGTAGATCTCCATTTGCGCAAGCGAAAGAGGCCTGGGCCCAATCTGCTCCTTTCGTGCCGATGTTTTTTGCCAGACGAAGATCGCCCCTGTCATCGGTTTTGAGCAGCGCAAGGTCGGCCTGGCCATTGCTTCTGGACCCATGAAAGGTAGAATGGCTGACTCCGGCAACCCAGATACCCCGGTTACCACTGATGGCCATTGCTTTTGCCGCATCGAAATGTGTTCCGCCAAAACTCTGAATCCACTCCAGATCGGCCTCCGTGTCCAGCGAGCCCACGAGCATATTACCCGTATAAGCCGCCTCTCCTTTCTCCTGCGGGTCGGTGAGGGTATTGGTTACCCCGCAAAAATACAGATGCCCTGTGCTATCGAGCCCGATCCCTCCCAGTTCTTCAATGCCCGGCAGGTCTATTTCTTTTTCGCGGCGAATATCTCCCAGCGAGTCGCACTCCAGCAACCAGATATTCGACTGGGTAGCATCTTCGTGCATGCGGGTATGGCTGCCGATCCAGAGATTGCCACTTTCAGAACGAACCAGTTTGCCCGCTACGTCGATGCCTTTGTTATCGAAAAACCGCTGACCAACCAGCACCGGAAACAATTGGGCGGAAAGGTTTAGCTGGAATAAAAGGAAAAAGGCGACCAGATAGCCGCCTTTAACAGGGTATTTTCTCCAAAAATCCGAGGTAAAAACTACCATGAAACCGCTTTTTCCAGAATCTGGGTTTTCAGCTCATGGTAATCGCCTTCGTAGCGGGAAATTTCATAGAGGGCATCGCCGATCATCATCGGAATTACCGGATGGGTATCGCGGCGAAGGGCGTATTTTACTTCTTCCTGCAGGTTCAAATGTACCAGGCGATTGAAGTGTGAAGAGTGCGAAAAGAAATAGCGCTTACGGATATTGGCTGCCTGATACAGCGATTCAGCCATGAGGGCTGTATCCTGAAACTGGCGAAAATCATGGCGCAGCTTACGAACCACCGCACCGGCAAACACGGTGTCTTCCATGGTAGGATGGTCGCGCCAGCCAGAGCACAGCAGGCAAACATTTTTATTTTGGGCAATGAGCCACTCTGAAAGTATCGTGAGGTTAGCAAAAGAGCCGACGACAATTTCACTTGCATTGCGCTGCTGGGCAGCTTTGATGGCACGTGTACCGTTGGTGGTAGTGATAGCGATTTTTTTGCCCTCTACATTTTCCCGGGTAAAGGAAAAAGGAGAGTTACCAAAATCAAAGCCTTCGAGCTGTTCACCGCTGCGCTCACCCGCGATCAGGAAACCCTTTTCACGGTAAGCTTCAGTTTCCTCAATGTCCTCTAAAGGAACAATGAGTTCTGCGTCATTGTCAAAAGCCACACACATGGAAGTGGTAGCCCTGAGCACGTCGATAACTACTACGATAGCCCCGGAAACGTCGAATTGATCGATCATCATCGGGCTAAGGCAGACGTGGACAAACTTCTTTTTGGGAGCGATTCCAGGCATGCTAAAGAAATTGTGAAGGAAAAAGTATCCTGCAAAGGTGCAGTTTTTTTTCGACAATCTGATTATCAGCGCTTAAGGAATGGCGGGCGCACGACCTTGGCCGTGTAAGTACGGTTGCGGATAGCTACCTCGAGTTCCTGGCCGGGCTTAGCCAGCGCTGCAGGTACATACGCCAATCCTATGCCATAGCCGAGCGATGGCCCGATGCCACCCGAGGTGATTTGCCCAACTTCCTCTCCCTGAAACATCACGGAATATCCGCGCCGGGGAAAACCGCCTTTTTCTTCAATCACCAGCCCTATGAGCTTTTTCTTCAGTCCTTTTTCTTTCAAACCTACCATCAGGTCGCGCCCGATGAAGTCGCCTTTGTCGAGTTTGGTGATCCACCCCAGGCCCGCTTCGAGGGGCGAAGTGGTGTCGTTGATGTCGTTGCCATAGAGCATATAGCCCATTTCGAGGCGCAGGGTGTCGCGGGCACCCAATCCGCAGGGAATCAGGCCATGTGGGCGGCCGGCTTCCAGCAGGTCGTTCCAGATGCGCACCGCATGTTCGTTGTACACAAATATTTCGAAGGTGCGCTCGCCGGTATAGCCCGTGGTGGCAATCAGCGATTTTTCAGCGCCGTGAAAGGTGCCTTTCCAGCATTGGTAGTTGCCAAGGGTTCCCAGGTCAAAGTCGGCAAAGGGCTGCAATATTTCCTGTGCTTTGGGGCCGGAGAGGGCAATCAGGGATGTTTGTTCGGAAATGTCGATCAGATCGGCACCGAAGGTATTAGCAGCCGTAAACCAGTCCCAATCCTTGGCAATGTTGGAGGCATTCACCACCACCATGTACTGGTCCTCGCGGATATAATACACGATGCAGTCGTCCACGATGCCTCCGTCGCGGTTGGGCAGGCAGGAGTACTGCGCGTTGCCGGGGGTGAGCTTCGATACATCGTTGGAGGTGATGTATTGGAGAAAAGCCAGCGCATGGGGGCCGCGAACGATAAATTCGCCCATGTGTGATACATCAAATAACCCGGCAGCCAGCCGCACCGCGAGGTGCTCTTCTTTGTCGCCAGTGTAACGAACGGGCATGTCGTAGCCTGCAAAAGGAACGATGGATGCCTTCAGGGATTGATGTTGCTCAAACAAAGGAGTGCGCAGGGCCATAGCGAGATTAATTTGGGCTGCAAGATACAGGACGCCCGCCAAAATTTTTCCGAAATTCCCACATGGAATCACTCATCGCCTTTCTCCAGCCTTGCGGCTTCTCTATTCAGGAGCTTGAAGAAATTAAAGCTGCTTTTCAGCTTAGGAAGATGCAAAAGGGAGATTTTTTTGCAAAAGAAGGAGAAACCACCCCGGAGCTGGCCTGGACCTCTTCGGGCGTTTACCAGTATTTTTACCTCCACCCCGATGGCCGCGAAATCACGACCTACATGATAGGTGCCGCTAATTTCCTGGTTTCGCTTACGGGTTTTCTGAAAAACGAACCTTCCCGCGAAAGTATCCGTGCCCTCGCCGACGGACTGATATGGACCATCCAGCGGGCTGATTTTCAACAGTTTGTAGCCAAAAGTGAAGCCTTTCGCAGCTTCTACATTCAGGTACTCGAGCACCAGATTTTGTGCGTGGACGACAGCCGCCAGAAGTTGCTTACCCTGAGCGCCGAAGAACGCTATGCCCGCCTGCTGGCCGAGGAACCTCACCTGTTGCAAATGATTCCGCTTCAGTACCTGGCCTCTATCCTGGGGGTTACGCCCCGCCACCTGAGCCGGATCCGCAGCCATATCCGCTGAGTTTTTTGGACAAATGTCCAGTAGTTCCGACCAGGCAACATGGAATTTTGAAGCATCAAATTTCAATTTCCATGAAAACAGAAATCAAAATCAGCCTGTCCCTGATCGTAGGCGCGGTAGGGGTAATGATTCCTTTCACCCTCCTCACCTCCGCTTTTCATTACCCTGAAATACTGCGGGAAGATCCCGGCGTGGTCCTGCAAACTTTTTTTGATAAAAAAACCACCCTTATCCCCCTGTGGTGGTCCTTTGCGATGCTGGGCATGCCCTTGTTTTATGCCTATTTGGCCATCGGCTCCTGGCTCGAAAAGCGCGGAATCCCCTCTGCTTTCGCTACCAATCTTGGCCTGATTTCGCTGGTTGCGCAAATGATCGGTTTGCTTCGCTGGACCTTCGTCGTACCTGTACTTGCTGATGCTTATGTAAATGCAGGATCGGAAAATACCCGAGAGGCGGTGAAGGTCGTTTTTCAAGCCGTGCACCAATATGGGGGTGTGGTGTTAGGCGAGCATATCGGCCAGCTTTTCACCCTTTTCTGGACGGCGCTCACGGCCTGGTCTCTGGTTCGCATCCCGGCTTTTCCCAGGTGGCTGGCAGCTTTCGGATGGGGAGCCACGGCGATTTATGCCCTGGCTCAGCTCGAATTGTTTGCAACCGTATTGCCCGGTTTTCCGGTTTGGGAACCAGCCGGAGCCATCGGAAGTACCATGTGGCTGATCTGGCTGGTGGCCCTTGGCGTTTGGTTTTGGCAAAAAGGAGAACAGGTGCGCCCTAATGCACCGCTTCAATTGCCTGATTAACGTGGTCAACGATTCCGCCTAGTTCAGCGGGCATGTTGGCTTTCATTTGATCGAGGTACCAGATCTTCACCTCGCCCTGCACCGAATATTCGAGGTAGATGCCGCCCCAATCTCCAGCATCGGGTTGGCCATAAACGGTATCGGGGTGCTGGATCAGGAGGTCCGGAATGAGGGAAGGCAGGCTGCTAACAAGGTCGTATTTACGGCCTTCCAGTTTTTTAAAGCGTCCGTTATAAGGGCTGAAACCATAAGGGTAATCGTCCTTTTGGTCTTCGAATAAGTGCCCGTCTTCCAGTTTAAAAATTTCGATGCACTGCTCGCCTCCGCATTCTCCATAAAAATAGCCGAACAAGAGGTAGTCGTAGGTGCCGAATCCACAGCCGTTTTCCTGCTTGCAACTTTGAATAAACAAGCCTGCCAGCGACAGCAGCAACAGGGGAAAATATTTTTTCATGAAAAGTAATTTCTTTTCAAACGCAGCCCCGGCCTCATTTGCTGCATGGCATTATTCAAAAAGAAAAGCGACCCTCGGCCTATGTGGTTCCTGCGGTTGAAAGCGGTAAATTTAAGCCCCCAATACCTTCGGGCTTATGGAACTTTTCGAACAACTCCCGGCTACCCCGCACCAGTCACCCCTGCCCGAGCGCATGCGCCCGCTCACGATAGCCGATATTGTGGGCCAAAAGCACCTCCTGTACCCCGACAGCCCCTTTCTCATGGGCCTGCGGCGGCAGCGTATCCCTTCCATGATTTTCTGGGGACCTCCGGGTGTAGGCAAAACAACCCTCGCTCAGATTATCGCCCGGCAAGCCGAAAGGCCTTACCGCCAGCTGAGCGCCATTTCCAGCGGAGTAAAAGAGATACGCGAGGTCCTGCAATTTGCCGAAGGGCGGCCTGGCACGATTCTTTTTATCGATGAAATTCACCGTGTCAATAAATCGCAGCAGGACTCGCTGCTCGGCGCGGTGGAAAAAGGCCGCGTGACCCTGATCGGTGCCACTACCGAAAACCCCTCCTTCGAAGTAAACGCCGCGCTTCTTTCCCGCTGTCAGGTGTTTACCCTCCAGCCGTTGGATGCTGAAGAAACCGTGGAGCTGCTGGAGCGGGCCTGCAAGCAGGATATTTTCCTCAGCCAGTTGCCCATAGAGCTGAAAGAGACCGAAGCCATTTACCGCCTCGCCGGGGGTGATGCCCGCAAAAGTCTGGCCCTGCTCGAGATTTTTGCAAATGTGCACGAAGGCGAAGAGCCCCTTGTGTTGACCGACGAAGCCCTGTTGGCCGCTGCGCAGGAGCATATTGCGCTCTACGACAAATCGGGCGAGCAGCACTACGACATCATTTCGGCCTTTATCAAGTCGGTGCGCGGTGGCGACCCCAACGGCGCCATCTACTGGCTGGCTCGCATGCTGGACGGTGGCGAGGACGTGAAATTTATCGCCCGCCGCCTCATTATCCTCGCCAGCGAAGACATCGGCAACGCCAACCCCAACGCCTTATTACTCGCCACGGCCTGTTTTCAATCGGTGGCAATGATCGGCATGCCCGAGGCGCGCATTATCCTAGCCCAAGCGACCACTTACCTCGCCACCAGCGAAAAAAGCAATGCGTCGTACGCTTCCATCAATGCCGCCATGGACCTCGTGCGCCAGCGGGGAGCTGATCCCGTGCCGCTGCATTTGCGCAATGCCCCCACCCGCATGATGAAAAACATGGGCTACGGTCAGGATTACAAATATTCGCACAGCTTCGATGGCAAGGACGGCAACCAGGAATATTTGCCCACGGAGCTTTCGGGTACCGCTTTTTACCAGCCCAAAAACGCTGGTACAGAAGCCCGTATCAAGCAGTTTTTGGCCGAAAAATGGGGCAAGCACTACGGCTACTAGGCCGTTTGGAGTTTATTCCACTTCTACCCGGTAGCCTTCGTAGCTCCGGACGTTGATCACACGGTCGCCATCAAACAGGAGGTACTGCCCCCGGATGCCCAGCAGCGTACCCTGGATATCTGGATCTTTGTCGGGGTTGAGCGATTTTACCTTTAAAGGGTTCGTGAGGACCGGGTAGTTTATTTCAACAATCTCCTGATTATCACAAACATACGGTTGAAACTCAGGAGAAAGCAAAGCAGCGATTCTTTGTTTTTCGGCAAGCAAATCTACCCCTTCGGCCCTTTCGCCTTTGAGCATCGACTGCCAGGGCGTTTTGTCTGCGAGGTGTTTCTTGAGGTCCACTTCTATCTGGCCGGCCAGCTGCCGGTAGGGCGTTTCGGCCAATAAAATGACCCGCCAGGCGCCCTGGTCGATCCAGCGCGTGGGTATTTGCTGGGTGCGGGTAACGCCTACTTTCAGCGCCGAAGTGAGCGCCAGGTAAACAACATGCGGCTGCACGTGGTGGTCGAGCTCCCACTGCGGATCGCGGCCAATGCCCAAATGCCCTTCGCAGAGTTCGGGGCGGATAATGCAGGGTCCATTCTCCGGCGCGTTGATAAAATGGTTGTAGCAATAGCCCTGCCCGAAGGACTTGTTGGTCTTTTTACCACAAATTTTGCAATAAATACCGCCCGTGAAATGTAGCGAAAAGGGCTGGCCGATGCGGGCGTTCATGTCGATGGCGGTATCGCCAAGCTGCAAGGTATATTGAACCTGATCGGCGAGGCTCACCTTCATTTTTCGTAAATCTCCGAGTACGGGCATTCAGGATGGATCTTTAGGGGTTTGTTTGCTCGATTTTGATTTCAAGCTGCGGAAAAAGTGCCTTACGACCAAAAGCAAAATAATAAGCACGGCCACGCCTCCGCCGATGTACCACGGATTGAGCGCCGCGGGCTGAAAAAGGGCTTGTGGGCCGATAGCCGGAGGTTCAGCTACGGCCCCTTCGGGCAAAATGGACACCAGACTACCCGCACGCAGGCTGGGCAATTTTGTTAAATCAAGCTCAGCAATGAGACGCGACACGTCGTATCGGGGCTTTGAGGCAGCATTTGCGCCAAATTTAAGGCCATAAACTCCTCCCCGGCGCAGGTCGGCTAGCAGGGAATAGGCAGGCGCAGACACTTCAATTTTGCCGATACGGATGGGCAGATTGTCTTCGTGACGGATAACAGCTTTCCAGTGCCGGCCAAAAGTAAGCGGAAGCTCAATGGTGGGATTATTCAGCGAACTGATGGCAAAGTCCTTTACCCTTGCCCAATTTACCTCCCCGGAAGCAGCTGTATCGGTGGCTACGAAGAGCGTTCCTTCCCTGAAAAAATCGCGGGTACCGCTTACTTTGAGCTGAATGAGGTTTAGGGGCAATCGCTGTCCGAGGTCAAAAGAAACGACGGTGGTATTGTCGGCGGGCACTTCCACATCCTGAAAGTGCTTGACCGGATAGCGGGCGGTACGTCCGGCATGGAACTCAAAGAAGCCCAGGGATTTAATTTTGACCGGAATCTCGCCGGGGGTGTACTGGATACGAAAAAATTTGTAGCGCACAGAGTCGAAGTCCAGCACCTCCTGCCTGAGGGCATATTTTTCCTGGGTTTCGCCGCGTAGTTTTTTACTTACCACGATGTCTTGCCACCTGATGCGGTTGGCGCTGCCCTCGAGCATGACCTGCAGGTCGTAGGTTTGCGCATCGATATCGAACCGGACCCTGTTGACCAGGTACTCCTCCCCTACCCGGTAGGTCATAAAGGCATTTTCGCGCCTGTCGCCTTCGTTAATCTCCTCAAAATCAGCGGCTATCCAGACAGAATCGTCGGTCCAGGTTTTGAGAAAATAGGGTACTTCTACGGTATCCGGCCCCTGAATTTCCACGAGCCTGAGGTCGGCGAAGTCTGCCCGCAGCCCGGATAACACGTCAGGGGTTAGGTCCACAAGGCACCAGCCATTGGCGGCGGGCGCAGTAAGGGAGCTAAACCACTGGTAGGTTTGCGCGGCAAGGGGCTGGAGGCCTCCCCCTAGCAGGCAGACAAAAGCGCAGATTCGGATCAGGGGCAAATTCATGTTCGGTAGTTTCTTGGGAAAGATAAAAAAACCTAGTTTGGCAGCCATGAAAGTGATCGTCGCCTCGCGCAATCCGGTAAAAATAAAAGCGGCAGAAGCTGGTTTCCGGTTAATTTTTCCTGAAATACCTGAAATGAATTTTTTGGGAGAAAATATCGCTTCGGGGGTTCCTGACCAGCCGATGGGCGAAGCAGAAACCCGCCTGGGAGCCGTTAACCGCGCAAAAGGTGCACAGGCAGTCTTCCAGGATGCGGACTACTGGGTGGGCATGGAAGGCGGAATTGCCGATACCGAAGCGGGTATGGAGGCCTTTGCCTGGATGGTGGTGCTGGGAAAAGAAAAAATGGGGGAAGCACGTACCGCGGCCTTTTTACTCCCCAAGCCCGTAGCAGAACTGGTGCGCGGCGGTATGGAACTCGGCCATGCCGATGACCTGGTATTTGGAAAAACAAACTCGAAGCAAACAAACGGCGCCCTTGGCCTGCTCACCCACAATGCACTTACCCGCGAGGGGCTATACACACCCGCGATAGCGATGGCACTGATCCCGTTTTTGCACCCGGAGTGGTATTGATATCAGTTCCGTGGCTGCTTGATCACGCGCGTTTGACTGATGGAGTCGTGCCAGCCGGTGTATCCAAATACAAAGGATAACGGTTCAAAGGGGATAACTCTGCTGAAAGTCCGGCCCACGATATGTCCCAAGGTGGGCTTGGCGCCTTCTTCGGTAACCACCAAGGTCCGGGTGATCATTTTCCCCGGGGTTTTACCGAACATTTGCTCAAAAAAAACATAGTATAAAACCATCACCCCTAGCGAGAACATATAATTAAACACCTTTTCTTCTATTGTAACCCTACTTCGTACCCAAACAACGCTTAAAATGATTAATAAAACAAAGAGGATAGACTGGTCGATCAGGTAATTCACAAACCTTTGCCACAGGGTAGCATCCACGAGTTCCTGCGTCTCATTGAGGAGATCTTCAAATTCAGAAGCTTCTTCCAACTCAAATCCAGTATTGTAGTGATCTTGGCTCATATTAATTTTTTTTATGGCAAAAAATTGAAAATAGTACGCATTCCCAAATAATATTTCAACTTTTTACAGAAAATCCAGGTCACGCTCCTCCGGCCAGAATTAATTTATTGCTGATCTGAAGAGAATTATTTTGAAGAAAAACGCTTCCCACACTTAAAGAAAGACAAATTACATCTTAGAAATATGGATGGATTTGCCCCCTATCTTCTTTCGATAATCAAACAAGGGGAATTTTTTCGCAAATTTGCAGCCCCAATAAAGCGGGGCGCCCATGAATAAGCTGATCAGAAAGCCTTTTCCCCTTGTTGTGAAAACTTTTGAGGGTTTGGAGCCCATCCTGGCGGAGGAAATGCGCAAACTGGGCGCAACCCATATCCGGAAATTGCAACGTGCGGTACGTGGAGAGGGCGATGTGCTCACCCTTTATCGGTTAAACCTCATGAGCCGCACGGCACTCAAGGTGCTGATTCAGGTAGCTGAATTTGAATTAAGGGACAAGGGCGACCTCTACGACGTGGCTCGTCGCATTGCCTGGGAGGAATTTATCAGCCCTGAGCAAAGCCTGCTGATTGAGTCAATGGTGCAGAGTCGCTTTTTCGAGTCACAGCAAGATGCCCAGCGGGAAGTGCGCGATGCAATAAATGACCGTTTTCGCCAGTTTTCGGACGCATGGCCCAAAGTCGATTACGACAAACCGGACCTGCGTATTCAGTTGTTGGTCAATCAAAACAAAGCGCTGATTCAGATCGACACCTCGGGCCTCTCGCTTCACCGGCGGGGTTACCGCGAAGATGTGGCCGAAGTGGCTCCGCTCAACGAGCTGGTAGCAGCCGCCACGTTGCTTTACTTAGATTATGACGGGCGCCAACCCCTCATTCTCCCGCCTGGAACCCCCGAAACGCTCGTAGCCGAGGCTGCCCTGATCGCCCGCCACCTGGCACCCGGCCTTTGCGGACGTGAGTTTGCGGTGCAGCAATGGAAGAGCTTCGACAAGCCCGTGTGGAATACCGTGAAGGCTCAGGTTCAGGAGCGGTCCAAAACAGGGAATGGCTCTATTCAGGTAATAGAACCAGATGCTACGCGGGCAGAAAGGCTCATGAAGGTGTTGAAAGCCACCCATTGTGCCGATGCCGTGCAGATTCTGCGCATGGGCTGGAACGAATACACCGCACCCGTACAAGGCGGTATGCTCCTGGTTCCTCCTACAGGTACAGGAGGCTTTCCGGCCACCTTTGCCGACGTAGATGCGCGGTTTACCGGCAAACCTGTGGCGGTGCTTACGTCGCTGGAAGAAGTACCCTCCAAGCTTTCACCTGTCCCCGAAAGGAGATGGGAATTGTATCAGGGAAAAGCAGGCTACCTGCTTGCCCGATACGACAGCTCATTGCGTGTTCCTGGTTTTTGAGTTACTGACGCGAAATTTATGTATCTTTGACGCCGAAATTCGGCTCTTTGATCCCATAGCTCAATGGATAGAGCAACTGCCTTCTAAGCAGTAGGTTGCAGGTTCGAGCCCTGCTGGGATCGCAAAAGGATTAACTCAAATAAAAAAAGCGGCTTTCGAGCCGCTTTTTTTATTTTCAGGAGGAAATAATCAAGCTAATACATAGCCATTACCTTTTCCGTCAACATCTACTTTTTTAATAGAACCGTGCTGGTTGGCCAGTTTGTGAATTACGCTGGAAGTCTTTTGGTAAAGCTTATCTTCGGTCCACTCCAGACCGTCTTTTTTGGCTTTTTTGCTGAAAGCGGTATCAAAATCTGATTTCACGAGTGGGCGATCAGATTTCTTTAACATATTGATAATCAATTGATCCCACTCTGAAAGAGAAGCACCTTTGGGGCGACCTGCTTTAGATTCGGTTGTGCTTGTGCTTGTGCTTTCTTTTTTTTTGCTCTTTCTTTCTTTAGGTACTGCAACTACAGCAGCAGCACTTTCAGTATTAAGTTTGGGCTTGCGGCCACGGCGCTTAGGCTCGTTGGCGGCCACTTCTACAGGAGCTGCAACAACTGGTGCTGACACCGCTACTTCTTCCATTACTTCGGCAGCAACGACTTCAGGAACCACGGTTTCGGTCACTTTTGCTTTAGGAGAAACTGTTTTTCCTTTGGGCCTACCTTTACGGCCTACCGGTTTTGCTACTTTAGCGGCTTTAGCCGTCACAGTTTTAGAAGCAACAGGGGCAGTAGCCACGCCGGCCATCGTACGTAACTGGCTTTGGAGGCCTTCAATTGCGGTGGAAACCTGGGTACGCTGAAAGTCCATTTTGTTCAACTCTGATTGATAGCGTTGAAGCAGGTCAATAATTTCGTTTTCTGTTAGAGCCATTTTTAATTTATTTTTCGGTCGCACGAAATTAAATAAGCTTAATTATTGATGCAAGTAAAAATTAAATTAATTTAAAAAAAGAATGCACTTAAGTAGCTGAAAATGAAAGGATAACGGGCACATTTTGCGCTGGTTTCCCGATTTACCCTAAAGACAAAGCCATTTTTTCTCCCGAAAATGCAGTCCAGATAGAAAGTATCGGGCCGTTCAAAGCTGTTAATATAACAACATCAAAACGTAAACATCTGATTATCAATACGTTAAAAATACATATTGGCTAAATTTAATCTTAACCTAATTATTCCATTGCGCCCATTTCTCTCAAGTAAATAACATTTCAACTGACCGCAACTGACACCTTATTTTACCGAATTAATTACCAAAAAATAGTGATTCTTCCATTAAGAAAGACCCAAAGCCAGCCTCGATTGCCATATTTAGCTGTTTCTCCTCCTTAAAGGATGCCGCTAACAACGCAAAATCGCCCTTATTTCGCATCAAACCCGGCCTTTAAACTGAACCTTTGGTACCAAGCGCCTCAGTATAACGTGCTTTTCCTGTCCAAAAAGGGTAAATTTTGGAAAAATAAAACCTGTGAAAATATCCATATCTGCCACACCCGCCTTGCTACTGGCTACTGCCTTGCTGTTTTTTTCCTGCAAAAAAGACCCCTGCGCAGATGTTAACTGCAATAATGGCGATTGCATGGAAGGGGTCTGCCTCTGCGCAGAGGGCTACGAAGGTGCCGCCTGCGACGTTGCTGTCCGGGACAAGTTCATTGGAGCGTTTCTCCCCGATTACCAGGGCTGCATAACCCCTTCTCCCGACCACAGGGTTACGATTACTGCCGACGCGTCAAACGCCGGTGCGGTGCGTGTGCTTAACCTGGGCGACTATGCCTGCCCCGGAGGATCCTTGATCCTCAATGCCACCATTAGCGGTGACAGCCTGCTGATAGCCGAACAAACGATCGACTGCGGGGTGATTGCCTATACCTTCTCAGGTGCCGGCAGAATATCCGGCCAGTTGCTTACCCTGAGCTATACAGCAAAATATCCGGCGCAGCCTCAGCCACGCACGGATAATTGTGTTGTTAAACTTGAAAAACAGCTCTAGAAACGCCTTTTAGTGGCTGTTTTCGCCTTCTTCGGGATGATCGGCGTATTCATCTATTTCGCCCCGGGCAGCTTTCTCCGCAGCTTCTTTTTCAGCCTCTTCGAAAGTCTGGATACCCAGTCCGTTGTTTAATATCCGGCGCATCGTTAAGACGTCGATCTGCTTGGCAACGATTTTTTTATCGGCATCGAGTACAAACAACCGGGGGGTGGAGCGGATATCGTATTTGCCGTTAAAGCCGCCTGCACGTGCATGGTCCTGGCAGTTCATCACATTCGCCACGGTATCGAGACCCATGTCCTTGAGCTTGGTTTTCCACACGTCCACATCGCCGTTGATGCTCACGGTCAGGAGCTTTACGTTATAGTTTTTAAATTCATCGAATGCCTTGGCAAGCTTAGGCGTTACCTGCTTACAGTGGCCGCAATCGTAGTCCCAGAAATAAACGACGAGGTAATCGGCTTTGATGCTTTGCATATTCACCCACTGCCCGGACAGGTTCTGTACACTGAAGTTGGGAGCTGGACGGCCGAGGAGGGTAGGACTAAGCGCCAAGGCTCTTTCTTCCATTTTCTTAAGATTTTCCGGATCGGCCCAGGTAGCCAGCCCGCTCATGTAGTACTTTTCTACCATGTGCACATAGAGAGCGTCCATGCCCATTACCTTGCTTTCAACGGCGTATTTATTCAGCAGCGAAACCACCAGGTACTGGAAGGTTTCTTCGTTTTTCATGGCTTTACCTACGAGGTAGTCCACCGCTTTCATCATGGAGTCGGGCTGTTTCACGGTCAGCTTGTCCATGTAGGTGCTTACCTTCTGGTTGTAAATGGGCGTGCGCAACATGCGGGGATCGGACAAATCGAGCTGATCGAAAAAGTGGTTGCGGTACCAGAAGAATTGAAAATTGGGGTCTTTTTCCCCTTTTTCATTCACGGGTGCCTCAGGGATTTCCAACTCTTGAAGTGACAGAAGCACATGTGCATAGAGCAGGTCGGGATTGTCGGCAATCAACTTTAGGCGGCGCGACTTCACTTCCTCATCAATGCCTTTTATCTTTTGCTGGAGGGGCTTGATCACCGCCGAATCTTTGGTGGCTGCTATTTGCTTATTGAGCGACTCCACTTCTTTGCGCTGGTCGGCGAGGAAGTGAACATCTTCGTAGAAGATCTCATTTTCTTTGCAACCGGTTATCACTACTTGCCCTACGAGGTCGAGGGTATCGGTGGATACGGAAAAGGTTTGGTCATTGTCGATCAGGAGCTCGAAGTAGTTGTTTTTGGGCGGAACGACCACGAGGTAAATACCACCGGGAAGGGCGGTTTCGGCATTTTTGAAAACAAATTCGCCATTTACCACTTTCGCAGTATCCTTGATGTACTGCTTGTCGCCGAAGTAATACGCGAGGTACGCCTCAGGCTGGTTAAAGCCTTTGATCTTTACCTTTATTTCGTATCCTTTCTCAGGTACTTTTTTAGCGGGTTTTTCTTTTGAAAAAGCAACCATCGTAAACGACAGGGCAAAAAGCAGGGTGACTAATTTTTTCATGGTGATCAATTCTGTAGCGGGGTAAATTCGCGATTTATCAGTGCAAAATCCATGCAAAAATGACCGATAGTTACTACCGGTCATTTTTATTGAATGTAAACAGCTTAAACCTTAACGCCTTTGGATTCAACCAGGCTTTTGAGCCCTCGCAAGGTTACGGAAACCTCGCGGCTGTACCGCGGACGGAGAAATGATTCCTCCAGGTGAAAAAAACTGCCAGGAATCACCTCATAGTGCAGGTGAACGCGTGTAGATTGATCGCTTACCCTTTCGAGGGTAAACTTGACTTTGGTGGGTACCGGACTTGTTTTTGATTCGTAGGCAAGGGTTTTATCAGCCTCTACCTCTGTTACCACGCTGGTGGCTGTCACTTTTCGGCCAAGGAAAAACAAGGTAGAAGTGATTTCTGAGCCTTGCTCCAAAGGACCTTTGCCCTCGTATGTGCCGTCCTGATAAGAGGAAACGAATTTTTTGAAGTTCCGGAAGTTGGATAAAGTCTTAAACACCTCAGTTGCAGGTGTTCTGATCACAATGGTTTCGTCAAAAGTCATAGCCAGCTTCCTAAAATTATGGCAAAAATGCCGTTTTGTTAACGATTTATTTCGAAAAAGGTTTGTTTTCTTCCTGAGATGTATTTAGCAAAGGGGTTAGCCTAGCCAAATACTGGTAATTTTCCCCTTCTTCCAGACATTCGCAGGTGTAGCCACAGGAATAGGCAACATCTTCGAGCGTAGAAAAGTCGAGGTAAAGCCACGTAAATGGCTCGCTGGTTGCATCGAGGTACTGCATGCGGTAATTAACCTCCATCTGAAATGGCTCTATCATCGACATGGGAGCGGATTCAGCCTCTTCGACTATGAGGTAGCTCAGGTCCGAAGAGTCGGCAAGCAACTGACCTCCAGGCTCCAGCCAGGTTTTGGCCAGATATAGAAAGTCACGCAACCCATCGATATTTCCTGCAAGTCCGAGGCCATTCATCAGCAACAGCACGGTATCAAATCCGCCTTGTTCCCACTGCCAAAGATCTGCATGAACCGGATTATCGACCCCGCGTGCTTTCATGACGTTCACTGCTCCGGGTGAAACATCCATGCTCACTACTTCAAAACCCCGCTCTTTCAGCACCAGGCTGTGCGAACCTGCACCTGCGCCCAGCTCCAATACCCTTCCTTTACATTGATCCAAAGCCGTAATCTCCCATTTAGGCATTTCGGCCAGACTCCGGAAGAGATAATCGGCAGGCAACGGTTCAGGATCCGATACATCCGAAAACACGGTAACCGTAGCAACTGTATTTCCTTCTAAGTAGTCAGAAATCGCCCTTCCAAGGGGGTCTTTCCGGGTATCGGTGATGAGCAAGTGCTTTTTCTTAAGCGGGAAAAATACATTTTCCCCGGTCATATACAAATTATTTCCCTTGAAATATTATTCGTTTCCTGACATGCCTCCTTACTTAGAAGAAAAATTCTGCGTTTCAACCACAAATCTCTTGGTTTCCTGTAGTTCTACCAGAAAATAACATAACCCGCTAAACTATATACCACCCGAAATTAGAAAATGGAGCGCCTGTTCAAAATTTTGGGCATTGACCGCAAGAAAACGCCCCTGCCCTACTGCTGCCAGGCGTGAAAGCCGTCGCTCCGCCTGTTCAGGGTAAGATCCGAAATAAAAAGTATGCATCGGAATGCCAGCATACCCGTTTGACTCGATGAGTTGCAGGAGTTTTGCATCTATTTCAAAACCGCCGTCGGTGATAACCACAAGTTGTTGTGCGCGTTTGTTATCGCCAGCCTTTTCGACTTCCAGATAAGCCATTCCCAGGCCTTCTTCGGGAAGCGATTGCCCTTCCGGACCAAGCGTTTGCACTTTGCGGAGTAGCTCAGCACCGTTGGCTACAGGAGTGAGCGGAGCCAGTACCCGTGATGTGCCCGAAAAGGTAACAAGGCTTACCCGCGTTGCTTCCGGAAATTTAGCCAGCCAATAGGCCAGGGCCCTGCGAAACAAGGGAACCTTTTCGGGCTGCCCCATGGAGCCCGACACATCGATCACAAACACAATATCCATCGGCAACTTCCCGGCCTGCACCACGGGCTTGGGCGTTTCCTGTTTTGCCCTGATCACCGGACAAAAGCGGGCAGGTTCTGCAATTCCGGCCACCAAGGGAAGGTTGCCAGCCAGTCGAAACTGGTTATAGCTCGCAACAAGGCCATCCAGTTCGTCGCTGAATACCGGCACCAAACGCACATTGTAGTAGTAGCAGTCCTTTCCACTTTCGCCATAGGAAGGCAGGTTAGCAGGAGCCTGCAGGTACTCTTCTCCAAAAGTCACTAACCTCAGCGCGGAACGATGCGCTTTTTCATAAAGTGCCAAGTATACATTTGCCGACAAACCTTCGGCTTCGCCCAGGGCTTTTACCCACAGGTATTTGCGGTTATCGGCGTCTGTTAATTCCTGTTTAAAACTGGCCAGGGTTTTGCGAACAGTTACCTGATCGGAGGCCATGACGTTTCTTAATAATTCTCGGCCCGACTCCATCCACCTCCCGAGGGTATGTCCGGGCACCCAAAGTGGATTTTCCCGCCCTCCTCCGCTGCCACCGGCCGATACCCAGGAGCCCAAAATAAAGGAGATTCGATCCTGCAAAGCGGCATAATCGGCATAATAGACCCCCAGGTTTTTGAGTTGCCGAAAAGCATCCTGGTAGCCCGCGTCCTGCTTCCAGGCACCCACGGCCTGGTATCGGATCAGGGCCTCGGCCGCCTCGTCGATATTGACCTGTACGGTGTACACCTGGGTTCGCCATTCTTCCCAGTCGGCAAAATTTCCGGTGGAAGGAGAATAGCGGCGGGCTGCCTGGTAAAGAGAATCGCGGTATTGATGGGCACGGTGAATAAGGCCGGGGTCGGGCGAGGTATTCAGAGAGGTAAAATCAGGATCAGTACCCTGGTCAACCGCCTGAACCAGTACCTTGTTATACTGGCTGAGGTAATTTTCCCATCTGCCGAGGTCTTCTACACCCTGGTTGAGGTAGTCAGCCCAGGCGTGAGGCCCTTTTTGTGCATGGAGAGGAGACAGCAGCGAAATAAAAGCAATCACGCAGATCCCCAAACGGCGTATATCGTAAAGCAAGGCGTACATTTTGCAAATATCGGGGGTGTGGGCGGGCTGACCAAGGCGAATAAAGCGGGGAAGTTACACCTCAGCGCATTTCACGAATTCGCTGACGAGGGTCTTTTACAATCTGGTATTTGAGCGAAAGGAGGGGTTGAATATGACCGCCCTTGAAACCAATAACCGAATAACCGAAGGTAGAGTACCCCACACCCGGGTAATAATAGGCAATTAAGTCCTCACGGGGAGGGGCATACCCCATTTGCAGGGCCAGGTCGAGGTCGAAGCGTCCACCGAGGCGAATCACAAATCCCATGGTTGCATTCACGCCCCAGGTCCATCCTGCGGCAGTTTGAATTTCGGGTGAAAGCGAGCCCGGATTAAGCAGCACCTGGTCCTGATAGTGGATACCGGACACATCCAGCGCGAGGAAAGGGTAATCGTACCTGCCGGCATTTGACTCATAGAGACGCAGACCAGCAGAAATAAACCCGCTTCTGTTGCGGTATTGAACATAGTCATTTAGCCCTTGAAAAAAGGTTTTGGTGCCTGGGTCGCGTTGCTGAAAGCGAAACCCACCGGCTGCCTGCACTGCGAGGCTGGAAGTAACATGTCGTTCAAAGCGGAAATCAGCCGTACTTACGGCCAATGATGCAGCATTTAAGCCGATATAGGTGTTTTTCTGGGCAAAAATGGGGGTACAGACACAAGATGAGACAAGCAATAAACCTACCAGCCGCAGGTACATAATGAAGGAGTTATGCCGGTAAGAAGCAAAAATTCGTGCTGCTTTTGAAGGTTTTTCTTTGCCGGATATTACTTCCGCCCGAAACAACCAGCTATTCGTTGGTGGGGTAATCCAGCGATCTCGGCTTGGGAGGCTTGATCTCAGCAGAAATCACAAATGACTCCGGAAACATAGGACGAACTTTCCGCAAGGCTGCTTCTGCGTCTTCGCGGGAGAGAAAATCACCCAAACGCACCCGGTAATTGGGCTCTTCGTAATCGAGGTATCCGGCGTAGTCCGGCACATCGAGCAGGGCACCTTTGAGGCGGTAGGCCTCATCGCGGTTAGGACCTGAGTACACCTGTATGCGAAACCCCGCTAGTGAAGTAACCCGCTGATTCTGATCAATATGGCGCTGAACCATTTGCTGGAGTCGCGGATCAGCGTCGATGTACAGCCTATTACCTTGTGTAAAATACCGGTCGAGACTTGAGGGCTGACTGCTCACAGCTACCTGCACAGGTGGCGGAGGAGGGGTAGGCAGGGTGAAGGAGGAACGCACCCGAAAAGCGGTTACATCTACGGTTTCATAACGGTAATAGTCCGTAACCTGTGCCTGAAGGCCAATACCGATAAGCAACAGGCAGGATAACAACAACTGAAACCTAACCGTACGCATCATAGGAGAGGGGGTCTTGACTTTCATTTTACAAAAATGACAAATTTCGTGCTAACTTCAAGTTCGAATCTGAAACAATCTCCCCATTATCAGGTGTTTAGAAGCAACCCTTGTCTTCTGTCACAATCTTTAATTTAATCCTGAACCTGATGAAAAAACGCTTGCTCATTTATTCTATTGTTGTGGTTGGAGGGCTTATTTTCTCCGGATGTGATCCGCTGCCGATCTCTCATAAGGTAGTTACGCGCCCTCCTCAGCAAGACGATCCTATAGATTCAGAGCCTGAGTCACCCGTTGAGGAAGAAAAAGAAGAATCTTCCCATTTTAAATTTTCGTTTAAAACGCCTGAGTTTGTACTTGAGCTATTTTAAGAATCTATAGAAATAAAATCGTAGCCATACCACTGATCATCAAATACTTAAGATTTTTGCTCAGTACCCCAAAGTCAGAAGCCGAAGTAGCCCTTGCAAGCATATTCATCAAAAAAAGGGAAGGAGCTTGCACCAGTCCCATCGATATCCAGAGGTATTGCCATAAAAATTCGCCTGCTGTGGCCATTCTGTAAATTGCAGGAAGGTAGCAGGACAAAAGAAAAAGAAAAAAAAGTACCGAGACCACCCACTTCGTTTGGCGGATACCGATCTGTATCGGAAGGGTTTGCAAGTTAAAACGAAGGTCGCCGCGGATGTCTTCAATGTCTTTAATGATTTCGCGGATGAGCGTAATTTCAAAAGCAAACATCACCATCCACACCAGGGCCATATTGATGCGGTACAGGTATCCAGCCAGGATGATTACCAATGCCACCAGTAAAGCGATAGCCATATTGCCCGGCAGCCCTACCCGTTTCAGGTAGCTGGCATACCAAAAAAGGAGGATGACTGAGAATAAATTGATGAAAGTAAACTCGAACTGGTGAAAACCAAAGCCCATAAACCAGGCCGAGAGTGCCAACAATCCCACGTTTACCACAATATAGACCGTGACGACTTTCTTTACCGATAACAAGGCATTAACAATGGTGCGGCTGGGCTTGTTGATGCGGTCAATTCGAAAATCAAACACATCGTTAATCCAATAACCAGCAGCGGCAATGCCTCCTATGACGAGCGATCCGAGCCAGAAACCTAGATCTTTTACAAAATAAAGGGCGTGATCATTGGCTACCAGGCAGGCGAGAAAAAACGCCAGCATGGAAATACCCACATTCAGGGGCCGGGAAAGCAGGAAAAAGTATTTGAAATCCCTGAGCATAATTGCTTATCGCCCAAATTTACACCGAACAAACCAGAACTACGTTTGGTAACAACCCAGGTACGCCGTAATTTGAACCGCGATTCGAAATAAAGTCAAGCGTACATGGAAGCCAAACACGGCGTGGTAAAAGTTAGTAAAAAAGAGCGCAGCCTCAACTTTCTACAGCGCTTATATTTTCCCGGCATTTTTGCTGGAATGGGGTTCTCATTCTGGCATATGTTTCGGCCAAAGGTTACCGTGGAATATCCGGAAGTAGCCATTGTGCTCGGCCCTGAATTCAGGGGCAGGCCTGTATTGGTAGAGGAAAACGGAAAAGAACGCTGTGTCGCTTGCGGACTTTGCGCACGTGCCTGCCCACCGTTGGCCATTAGCATGCAAGCCGCCGAAATAACCGACGACAAAAAAGAGCGTTTCCCCGAAACGTTTGAAATAGACATGCTCCGCTGCATCTACTGCGGCCTCTGCGAGGAAGTTTGCCCCGAAGAAGCCATTGTGATGAGCCCTGAATACGACTATAATTTTCAGGCACGCGAAGAAGCGATCTTCGGCAAAGACAAACTGCTGAAGCCTAAAGCACAGCTCGCTCCCCGCCTGGCATTCCTTCAGGAAAGGCGTAACCGCAACTTTGGTGAAGTTTTCCAGTTTAAACACGAAAACAATTACCACACCCTCCGGAACCGCGAGGAATCCGGAAACTGAAGTTAAAAACTGGAATGCAAGCAAAAATTCATGCTACCACTGTCCTGGGCGTTTTTCACCAGGGTGAAGCCGTATTAGGTGCCGACGGGCAAGCCACCCTCGGCAATACGGTGCTGAAGGGTTCTGTAAAAAAAGTGCGTGCCCTGGATGGAGGTAAAATTCTGGCAGGTTTTGCGGGCTCTACCTCAGACGCCTTCACGCTGCTCGAAAGATTTGAGCAAAAGCTTAACCAGCACCGAAACAACCTTGAACGTGCAGCCATTGAACTGGCCAAGGACTGGCGCTCTGACAGGTACCTGCGTCGCCTCAAAGCCATGATGATCGTAATGGATCAGTCCAAAGGTTTGCTTATCAGTGGTGATGGCAACGTCATTTCTCCCGACGATGGTATTCTGGCTATTGGTTCAGGCTCTCTTTATGCCCGATCGGCGGCTATTGCCCTGAAAAAACATGCGCCGCTGCTCACTGCCGAGGAAATAGTAAGAGAGTCGCTGCAAATAGCTGCAGATATCTGCATTTACACGAATCACAACTTCGATATTCAGAAAGTAGCGGGCTGAGCCTCTTTAGTGCTCTCTGCTTTCGGCCTGTCTTCCATCCTAAATTTTGGCAACGAAATCTGGAAAGTGCTTCCTATGCCCACTTCAGATTCTACCCAGATCTGGCCGCCATGTTGCTGCACCACCTTTTGGCAAATGGAAAGCCCTATGCCGGTTCCGGGGTATTCTTCCTCGCTGTGTGTTCTGTGAAAAAGCTCGAATACCAGCTGTCGGTCGTCTGGCCCGATTCCAATCCCATTATCACTCACCGAAATCTGCCACAAATTGGACTTTTCCTTGCAGGTAATCCGAATGAGCGAGGGTCGGTCAGCCTTAAATTTCAGGGCATTGCTTATCAGATTCTGAAATAGTTGAATGAGACTTACCCTGTTTCCGAATACTTTAGGAAGTTTTTCGGCCTGAATTTGGCCGTTGCTCTCGGCTATTTCGCGTTGGAGGTTCCAGAGTACCTGATCGAGCACTTCGTTGAGGTCCAGGTCCTGCTTTTCCATTCTTACCTGGCCAATCTGTGCATATAGCAGCAGATCGGAAAGCAGCTGGTGCATATGGCCGACCCCCTGGATGATATAATGAAGGTATGCCTTGCCGGAGGTATCCAGCAAATCGTTGTAGCGCCGCTCTATCAAAGAAGAAAAAGCCCCGATGGTTCGCAGTGGCTGCTTGAGGTCGTGGGAAACCACGTGGGTAAAGCGGGCAAGCTCCTTGTTTGAACGCGCAAGTTCCTGATTTTGGCGTTCAATTTCCTGCTTTTGAAGATGAAGGAGCTTATTGAGGCGGCGTTGGTCGCGGTATCTGAACCACAATATCCACAGAGCTCCTCCGATGGTAAGAACCAGTATCGTTACCAAAATCCCATAAATACCCGTATAGCGCATGTCCAGATCACGGGTCAGGGCCGCCTTCGCTTCCTCCAATATTTGCCTTTGTTCATCCGGGATTTCCTGAATTTGCTGTTCAGCTTCCAGTTCTTTTCGATAAACTTCTATGGAAGCAAGATTGATTTCCTTTTCAATTAAATCCAACCTTTCCTTATATACTTTGATCGAATCCATGTTTCCTGATCGCTCATAGTACTTGATTATCGCCTCAATTGCCTGGCCCTCTACCCGGTAGGCCCCTGTCAAATCGGCTGTGCTGGCTGCTTTTTGAGTTAACTCCAGTCCGGTAGCAGCATTTCCAAATTCCAGAAAGGTATTGCCTAAAGCGAGGTAATTTGCCAGATTGTGTTCCGTCATGTCCTGCCTTAACAGAAACTGAAGCGCAGAATCCAGTTGCACTGTTGCTTTTTCCGGAAAACCCGCCGTAAACAGGATTTTGCCACGGTTCGCTTGAGCAGTAATCAGAAGCTGAGGTTCGCCCCAGAAATAGGCTAATTGAAGGGCAGAATCAGCTGCCAGGATGGCATCTTCGGTTTCTCCAATGGCAAAAAGTGACTCCGAAAGCTTGATAAAGCTTCGGGAGAGCAAATTCACTCTTCCAAAATACCTGCGGATATCTATGGCCTGTTGAAAATATTCGATGGCTTTGAGAGGATTTCCTTGTTCAGAATAAACAACTCCCAGATTATGATACGAATTGCCGGCATCATTTTGCAACTGATGTGCCTGCCTGATACCCAACGCCTCTTCGTGAAGACTTATGGCTTTTATGTAGTTACCTAATGTCCGATATAAATTACCGAGGTGGTTAAGCACTTCAGCCTCATAGCCGGTTTCCACTTCCTCTTTAAATTTTGTATGAGCCATGTTCAAATGCTTGACCGCCAGGGGAAATTCTCCTTTCAGCCGGTATGCCAGCCCTATGCCCATTTGTGAACAGCCGATCAAAAAGCCAGATCTCAGAGAAACTGCCTGTTTAAGGGCTTCGGTATGGTAATACAAAGCAGAGTCTGTATTGCCCAATTGCCTGTATGATCGACCAACCACATTTTGAGATTGGCATTCCAAGTACAAAAAACCGTTTTTTCTTGCTTTATGCAGGTATGAAAAGCCAACCTCTTTTAAGTCAAGTGGCCGGGAATCTTTCAGTGAAAGGAGTGAATCGGATAACTGACGCTCCGTTTCTTCTACCAGATGCGCCTGAACAACGGGCAGCTCTTGTGCCAGTATCCCGGAACATATCCCAGCAAATACAGCAATCCATAAGCAAGCCCTCTTACCCAAGCGATCCATCCGGGAATAATGTTATTTGACATCAATTTTCCGGATATCGGTAATTTTTCCAACTGATTAACAGCTCAATTCATAACATCGACTAAGGAAAGATTACTGTATTTGACGCACGGCCTCGTCAACGGTATGGACAGGCAAATGACATACACCATGCTCACATACAAAAAACTGCAGCGACTCGCCCAACCTTCCTTCTAGTATAGGTAGCGCCGACGGAAGAGAGGTTCCGGCCAGTAGTTTGTTGGGAAAATAAGGCTGCTCTAATTTGAACCTCACGGAAAGTGCATCCGGTCCCGTTACCACCACTTCGTAGTGATTATAAGCAAGCTTCAGGGCCATATTGGCCCAGTAGGCATGCCAGGCAGGATTTTCGACAATGCTGTCTTTCACCTGTGCAACCATGGTCGATGCCCGGTCGAGGTAGGCGGTATTTCCAAAATAAAGCCCCAATGCCTGAAGGACATGGGCCATCACCGCATTAGAAGAAGGAATTACGTCATCCTGAACTTCGGTTTTGCGGGTTACTACGGTAGGCGCGGTATCCGAGGTATAGAAAAACAAGGGGCCTTCTTCATGAGAAAAATGCGCCATTACATAGCTCGTGAGTTTTTGGGCCAGGTGCAACCAGGTCTCTTCGAAGGTAACCTGATACACCGCCAATGCTGCATCGGCCAGGTAAGCATAATCATCCAGGAAAGCCGGAATGGTTCGTTTACCCGCCTTGTAATTGCGGTAGAGTGCGCCCTCTTCGGTCATCATTTTTTCCTGAATAAAGCGCAAGTTGCGTACAGCTACTTCCAGATACGCAGGCTGACGGAAAACACGGTAAGCATCGGCAAATCCTTTGGCCATCAGCGCATTCCACGAAACCAATATTTTATCGTCTAGTCCGGGGCGTACACGTGTTGCCCTGGCGTCAAGGATTTTGCCTCTGCATTTCTCCAGGTATTCAGCAAAATCTTGGGCATCCAGTTTCCAGCGGACGGCATATTCTTCCTCCGTTTCGGCGGCAATCAATACATTGGTGTGCTCCCAATTGCCCATGGGGGTTACCTGGTAGTAGTCTGCAAACGGGCGCAGGTCATCTGCCAGAATCGTAGCCAGCTCTTCCCAGGTCCATGCGTAAAACTTCCCTTCCACTCCTTCGCTGTCAGCATCGAGCGAAGCGTAAAATCCTCCTTCGGGCGAGGTCATTTCGCGCATCACCCAATCAAGGGTAGCGGTAACCGTTCGTTCAAAAAGCGCAGCGGGTTGTATTTGATAGGCTTCGCAATACGCCGAAACCAGCTGGCCATTGTCGTATAGCATTTTTTCAAAGTGGGGAATATGCCAGTGCCTGTCCACCGAATACCGCGAAAACCCGCCGCCCACCTGGTCAAAAATACCCCCAAGAGCCATACGGTTGAGCGTGAGCATCGCCAGTTGGATGGCTTCTTTATTGCCTGAAAGGAAGCCGGCACGCAGCAGATAAAGCTGGTTGGCGGGCAAAGGAAATTTATTTTGAGCGGTATCGCGGCCTCCCCAGGTGGTATCCATCTGAGGAATCCAGCGTTGAAGCATTTCCGCATGTGTCTCAGGCTCCCAGGTACCTGGCCCGTCAGGCACCTCAAAACGCTCCTGCAAGGCCGCCGTCAAATGCTCCGCCGAACCCATCGCCTGCTCGGGTTTCAACTTCAGCAAATCAGCCAGTTGGCGCAAGAGGTGCATCCACTGCGGCTTGCTGTAGTAGGTGCCGCCGTACACTGGCCGTCCGTCAGGTAGCGCAAAAGCATTCAACGGCCAACCACCATGACCGCTCAGCGTCACCACGGCATCCATGTACACCTTGTCGATATCGGGGCGCTCTTCCCTGTCCACTTTGATACATACAAAGTGATCATTCATCAGCTTAGCCACTTCCTGATCCTCAAATGACTCTTTTTCCATCACGTGACACCAATGACAGGCCGCATAGCCAATGGAGATCAGCAGCAGCTTTTGTTCGCTTTGTGCCTTGGCCAGAGCATCAGGCCCCCAGGGATACCAATCCACGGGGTTGTGGGCGTGTTGAAGGAGGTAAGGGCTCGACTCGTGGATCAGGCGATTGGACATAGCTAGTATTTGCAACAAAAATACACACCAGCCTTTTGGGATACTTCAAATTCCGCTTATTGAGAAGGAAAACACGATTTCAACCACAGAAAAAGCCGGCCTTGGCAGACCGGCTTATCAACAGACTCCAACAAGGCAAAACCAACGGGCAGGAGCCGATTTGTGAGAAAGCAAGATGGGGATTCGGTACTCCTATTGGGAATCAGGTAGACAAGACAGGATGGACTACCGAATGAAAAGAACGAAAACTATCCAAAACATCACCGGACTGCCCGTTGGTTTGGTTTTTAGGTGGAGAGCAAAGAATGCGGCACCAGCGCAGGGTCTGGTAATCAAGGCCGAGCTCGTTTAAAGCTGCTTTGAGAGAAGATTCAGGATTTTGAGAGAAATAGGCGCAGGCTTTTTGGCGAACAGCGTCGGGAACCTGGGTTTTTACCCATGAGCGAAAGTCGATATGCCCGGTAATATGGAGGGCTTCCAGGATACGGAATACCGTTTCGGGTTTCACTTTACGCCTTAGGGCTATGGCTTCGGGTGATTCACCGGCCATAAACAGGCTGCGGACCGATTGGCAGGCAGGCGTTTGCACCCAGACATGCAGCCTGTGGGCCTCTTCTTCGCGCAATTGTAGGTGCACCTTGCGGATAACTCCCAGAATCGATACGCCATAACGGTCAGCCAGACTATCCGAAAAACCGGATACCGTTTTTAGCTGAAGGACAGACAAAGGCATTTGCCGCACGAGGTTTTGCAGCATATAGTCCGTAAAAATCCGGAAGGGAGGTAATCCCTCTTGGCGTGACAACTCGCGCCTGAGTTGTTGCAGGGCGATGGTCAACAGCTTTTCGCGGGTGCTAACCTTCAGGGAGCCTGTGGTAACAAGGTAATTCATGGGCCGTGTGAGGTAGTCGATACCCGCCTGGTCGATCGTGAGTTTACCCACAACCTGCTCCGTAACCCGCAAAAAATTACGGTTTACGAGCAGGTTTATCAGGCTGCGGACTTTTTCTGCGGAAGAATCTGCCAATTCTCCAAAACCAGGCAATTGCTCGTGCTCTGGCTTGCACCAACCAAAAGCACCATCGCCTCTCAACAGCCGGATCAGGTAATTTTCCCCGTAAGCATGGTCCCAGGCTCCTACCAGGCGCAGGATATGGGTCATTTCTTCACGGATATCTATTTGCGTGGACATGAAGGGTTTGTTTAGTTTTTCGACTCTACAAACATCTCATTGCTTTATCCATTCCGGATGGAAAAAATTTCCACCTAGTAAACTTTCATTTTCGCATATTTAGTCCTTATTGTGTCCTACTTTTTAGAAAAAAACTCTGATAATCAACCACTTAACTTGGAAAAAACTCACTCCTCAGTAACATTACCCCGTTAAAATTTTAAGTTTTTTGGTCCGCAAGCCCCCGACTGGTAACTTCCATTCCCTTAACAACCCAACCCCATGATCCAGGCCTCTATTCATTTCGACACGCCGGCAGGCAATCTTTTTGCACGGATATTTGCACCCGAAGCCAGCTCCCGGGCCGCCATTTGCCTCATTCACGGAATGGGCGAGCACTCGGGCCGGTATATCGCCCTGGCTGAAAGCCTTACTTCCCAAGGTATTGGGGTGCTGGCGCTAGACTTGCCCGGTCATGGACATTCTCCCGGAAAGAAAGGGGCATTTCCGGTAGAAGAAAAAATGCTGGACCTTATTGAAGCTGCCTTGCAGGAAACTTCCACCAAATTTGGCAACGTGCCCCTTTTCCTAATGGGCCACAGCCTGGGCGGCAACCTGGTGGCTAATTTTGCCCTCAAACGCGATACCTCAGCCATAAAAGGAGTGATTCTTTCCTCGCCTTATTTTGGCCTGGCCTTTGAGCCATCTGGTATCGACATTTTACTCGGCAAAATAATGGCCGTGATCTGGCCGGGATTTTCCCTGAAAACCAACCTCGATACCAAAGCCATTTCTCGAATACCTGCCGAGGTACAGGCTTACGAAATGGACGACCTCGTACACGACCGTATCACCGCGCGCACCTTTCAGATTGCCCAAAACGGAGCCACCTATGCCCGTGAGCACGCAGCTGATTGGAAATTACCCTTATTGGCCGTACATGGCAGCGACGATGGGTTAACAAAATACGCCTTTACGGAGTCTTTTACCCAGGAAGCAAACGGCGACATTACCTGGCATCCTTTTCCGGGAGGATATCATGAACTCCACCACGACCTCGACCGCGGGGTGTTGCTCTCCTTGTATGCCTCCTGGATTTCCGATCGTCTGGCCTGATTTTAACCGAAAACACCCCATGGATTTAGCCGAATTTAGAAAAGAAGCCCATCGGATGGTGGACTGGATGGCTGATTTTTATCAAAATATTGAAGACCTGCCCGTAAAATCGGGCATGCAGCCGGGCGCATTGCTACACCAACTTCCTACCGCTGCCCCGGAAAAAGAAGAGACCCAATCGGCGATTTTTGCTGACTTCGAAAACCTGATTTTGCCTGGCATGACCCACTGGCAGCATCCGCGTTTTTTCGCTTATTTTCCCGCAAATGGCAGCTTGCCCAGCTTGCTGGCCGAAATGCTCACCGCTACCCTGGGTGCCCAGTGCATGATATGGGAAACCTCGCCAGCCGCAGCCGAGCTGGAGCAACGGATGATGGAATGGCTGCGCGACTTGATTGGCTTACCTGCGCACTACGAGGGCGTAATTCAAGATACCGCCTCCACGGCCACTTTGGCGTCGTTGCTCACCGCCCGCGAAAAGGCCTCGGGTTGGCAAATTCGTTCGCAGGGCTTCGAAGGCCAGCCTGTCTTTCGCGTTTATGCCTCCGCCGACGCGCATTCTTCTATCGACAAAGCCGTTTTTCTTTCCGGAATAGGCAGTGCCAACCTCGTAAAAATCCCTACCGACGACCGCTTTGCGATGGATGCCGACGCCTTGGCTGCTGCCATCCGCCGCGACCGCGAAGCAGGGTATCAGCCTTTGGCCGTCGTGGCTACGTTTGGCACCACCAGCACCACTGCGCTCGATCCGCTGGAAGCCATTGCGGATATCTGCGAAAAGGAACAGATCTGGTTTCATATCGATGCCGCTTACGGTGGTTCAGCGCTGCTGCTACCCGAGATCCGCCCCTTGGCCAAGGGCATGGAGCGATGCGATAGTTTCGTGTTCAATCCGCACAAATGGATGATGGTGCACTTTGACTGCAGCGCCTATTTTGTCCGCGACAAAGAAAGCCTCCTGCGCACCTTTGAGATATTGCCCGAATACCTCAAAACCGGCAGCCGGGGACAGGTAAACGATTACCGCGACTGGGGTGTCCCGCTCGGGCGCAGGTTCAGGGCACTGAAACTGTGGTATGTACTCAGGAGCTACGGCGTGGAGGGCATTCAGCAAAAAATACGCGACCACATCGCCTGGACCCAAACGGTTGAGCAATGGATTGTGGATAATCCGCAATTTGAGCTGCTCGCACCGCGCACCATGAACCTGGTTTGTTTTCGGTGGACGCCTGCTTTTGCCCCGGAATCGCAATGGAACCAGCTGAATCTGGCACTGCTTCAAAGCCTCAACGCTTCAGGATTTCTTTACCTTAGCCATACCAAGCTGGGCGGTACCTACACACTGCGGTTGGTTTTCGGACAAACAACCCTGGAATTCAGGCATGTGGAAGAAGCATGGAACTTTATCCTGACTACCTGTAGTGCACTTGAAAGTACCTTCCAACCCCTTTCATGATGCGTTGCCTGATTGTAGATGACGAGCCACTCGCCCGCAAGCTCATCCGCACTTACCTGGCTCAAATCCCTCAGATGGAGGTGGTGGGGGAGTTTCGTACCCCGCTCGACGCCATGCAGGTACTCCAGCAGGGCGGAATTGATGTTATTTTTCTCGACATAGAAATGCCCAATCTCAGTGGCCTTGACTTTTTGCGTAGCCTGAAGCAGAGGCCATGGGTGGTCCTGATTACCGCCTATCAGCAATTTGCGCTGGAGGCTTTTGAGCTCGATGTCGTAGATTATTTGCTGAAACCCGTTTCTTTTCCGCGCTTTCTCGAAGCCGTTAACCGGGTTTCCGCCAGGCTGACAAGCGCTCCTTTAGCCCCTCCCCTCCCCGCAGATTCAGGAAATACCCCTGAATGGACCTTTGTCAAATCAGACTACAAACAGGTAAAGCTCCTTTTTTCGGAGGTGCTCTACCTGGAGGCGATGGGCGAATATGTGAAAATACAGCTCATCAATGGAAAGCATACCGTGTATCAAACCCTGAAAGAGTGGGAGGAAAAGCTGCCGCAGGAAAAATTTCTGCGGGTACACAAAAGCTATATCGTGCGGCTGGGTGCAATTGATTCCTATTTTGGTAATACCCTGGTCGTGGCGGGAAAAGAAGTTCCGATTGGAAAAACCTACAAGGAACTGGTCCTTAACCGGCTGGAAGGCTTATGAGGGAACTAATTCCACTTTTCGGATCAGCGGACTAACCACGCCTAGTCCGACAATTTCGACCTGTACTTTTTGCCCGGCAAGGTCGTGCATTAATAGCCGAAACTGGAAGGACTTGCTTACCACGAAGCTACCATACATCTCGATCAGTATGGATTCGCCCTGTCCAACGACCATTCCGGATTGCAATGGCTGTCGATTGGGCAGCATGGCCTCAATCCGCAATTGATTTTTTGGCCCGGGAAGCAAGTGATCAAACAAAAGGCTTCCCTCCTGATTGTGCAATTTCAACTCCAGAAACTCTGCACCTAGCCGGTGCTGAATGGTAATTTTTGAAGCTGATAACCCTGCGTAAGACATATCGGAGAGAGGCAAAGTTTCAGGAATAAACGAAGCCATAGGAGCAAGGCCTGGCTTGGCGGCGGTTATTTTCCAGGAAAGGATAAACCAAAAAGCCAAAGCACCTACGGCGATAGCAAGTACCAGCATGTCAATTGCCCATTTCAACGAATCACCCATGAGGATGTATTTTTCACCTAAACGATTGAAAATGAGCCTAAAGTACGTCAACCTGAATTTTTAATCCAAAAAATCGAACCATTTGAAGCGCTGACAAGATGTGCCGGGCGGCAGCCTGCCTGACTATAATCAGCTATCGGCATGTGATGGATCATTTATCCCTGACTGTACGGGGGGTAATTTCCTGGTACAAAAAAAGAATACCATGAAAGCGATTACCCTAAATCAAGAAAACGAAGCAACCGCTACCCATAGCGCTGCTTTCCACCGGGCTGTTGTAGGTATGGACCTCACACGCACCGATTATCGGCTACTCGACTATATACGTCTGTTTGCCGAGCAATCCGGCCTTCGCAAATCATATTTCCTTCACATCGTGACTAACCTGGAGTTTCCGGATTTTGCATTGGACATGAGCCAAACCGACCTGAAACCTGCTCCCCTTGACGAAAAAATTAAGCAGGAAATGGAGGAAGAAATGCGGCTAAAGCTCCGCCCCGGGCTGATTCATGCCGAATTTGATGTGATCGAAGGAAAAATTACCGACAAACTCCTCCACTGGGTAAAGGTAAAGCAGGCTGATCTGGCAATTGTGGGCAAAAAAATCGAACGCGAAGCCAGCGGTATTTCTGCCAATCGATTCCTCCGTAGCACACATTGCTCGGTGCTGTTTGTACCTGAACAAGCCAAAGGCCAGATCAACCATATCCTGGTTCCGGTCGATTTTTCTGAATATTCAGACCTTGCAGTCAACAAAGCCCTCTTCCTGGCCCGTAGCCTGGGACCACAAACCAAGGTTACTCTCCTGCACGTGTACTCTGTTCCTACCGAAGTACATTTCCGTGCAAGCCGCACCTACAGCCAATACGCCGAGATGGTTCGGAAAAACATTGCCGACTATTTCCCCAAATACCTCGAACGTTTTGAAACACAAGGGGTAAAAATCGAAGCCGATTGGATCGAAAATACCGAGATCAGCACCGCCTGGCACATCATGAACTACGCCGGACAGAATGAACACGACCTCATTTTGATTGGAGCCATCGGTCACGGCGCCCTGACCTCCATGCTGCTCGGCAGTGTAACAGAGAAATTACTGGCTTTGAATGAGCGGATTCCTACCCTTGTGGTAAGACCTGAAGGCCTGGAAGCGAATTAATAGCTCACCTAACACTACTTCACGCGGTATCCCGAAATGGATGCCGCGTTTTTTTATTCGTAATGTACCCGTACCCAATCAAGATCCAGGTCTTTTCCTTCGATCATATCCTGCAAAGAATAGTGGATAGGAAAATCAGGTACGATACTGCCCGCACATGCCTGCGACTCGGCATAATCAATCCAGAAATATGGCCACCTGACGAGAATTTTTGAAGTAGGAAGCTCAACCCTCGGATAGCTCAGGCCACTGTTGCCGCAATCTCCCCCTCCGCTTGGGCGGCCCACGATGGTAGCTCGCTGCGAATGATAGAGATAACTCGTGACTACCGTGGAGGTAGAGGCCGTAAAACCGTCGGTGAGTACCACCAAAGGTCCATCGTAGTGTCGCCTTTTTCGGGGTGTAAATGAAAATTGGAAACCGTTGCCCGGTTTATAGCGCGTTTGCTGCATCAAAACCAGCCCGGTGTAGCGCGCAGCGGTCATCACCCGTTTTATTTTACCCGTAAAATCGAGGTATTGCCAGGACTTCTGCCCTACCCGTGCGCCTACGTAGGTTTTCCACGGGCGCTCCATTACGTAGCTCAACAGTTCATCTCCGTAATAAATATTCCCGCCCAGGTTTCCCCTCAGATCGATCACCAAAACCTGAGCGGAATCTTTGGACAAGCTTTTAAAACACTTCCGGTAATCAGAAGCAGGGTTACCGAGGAAAGCCGAAATTTTCAGTACAGCGATACTTTCATTAATGGAATCGCGGTAAAAAGTATAACTGGACGGCTTCTTTTTAGACTTAGGTGTAGGAGAAAGCGCCAGAAACGAGGCCCGGGTATAGCCTGGAATACTTCGGATAAATACTTTCCTTCCGGCTGTTTTTGCCTCGATGAGGAACGTGGTATCTTCAGGAAAAAATCGCCCATATACGGCTGAGAAGTTGTATTCCTGGCTCAGTAATTCTTCCTCAAACGAGCCGGAAGGCCCATCTCCCGATTGAAAAGATTTCAGTGTAGGAATTACTTCCGACACTTTTCGCCCATTGATGGCCATCAACTCCGTGCCGGGCTTCCAGATATCTGCATCTTCGGCTGAGGATATAATCCACGCACGATTGCCCCTTACCACAACCGAAATGGGCATATAACGCCGCACGCCCGTGGCTTTAGATTTAAGAATACTGGTATGAATGCAATGCACCGATGCCACACAGGCCCTTACACGGGACTCAAATGCCAGCCGGGGAAGTACAAGGGGAAGTGACGCTATCTGGCTCGAAAAAAGCCGGTCGAGCGAATCGGGCGTAATGTATAAAAAAGGATTGGGGTGGCCGTTTACCAGGGCTTCGTGCAAAAACTCCAGATCGGAGGCCATCTCGTCGCGGCTTAACAAGTCCTGACTCTTTGACGGTAAGCTTGCCGAAATAATCAGCAGGGTCAGTATCCAATCAATCTTCAGGATTCGCAGCATGTGAAAGCCAGGGTAATTACCGGCGCATCAGCCTTGCGTCTGCCACTGTTACCGTCCATACCGGACCAATAGTAGGGAAGCGCGTGAGGTCGGCCAACATGCCCAGTTCATGGAGGGTGAAAGTAAAACTGAGGTCATAGTGGGTGGCATCGGTATTTTCCCGCAACTTCAGCACTGCCTGAGCGACTGTAATCTGGTGGCCGTGATATTCTACCGTAACCGGGACCAGCATTCCATCCACTTCCGGGTTGGCTTTTGCCTGGGAAAGATCGATGGACATTGCCCACAGGGGAAAAGCATCTACCTCAAAGACATTTGTAAGCACTTCGCGTTGCACATCGTCAGAAGTAAACCAAAGCCCCTGCGTTTTCATCCGCATTTTCAGGGTGCGGTGGGTTGCATCGAAGTCGGTAACCAATTGATTACTCACCAGCTCCATGCCTTGCCCTTTATTTTCAGAAGAAAAAGCAACCGGATTTACTCCTGCATAAAACTGTGCGTGAGCTGACAGGCAGGCGAAAAAAATAATCAGTGTTCCGTAAAGCGCTTTCATGTCGTTGGTTTTCAGGAAGTAGAACGCATAAAGTTCACAAAAAATTGGGGCAATACCCGGACAAGATGATCAAAATGCAAACTGGACCCCAAAAAACATGTGTCGTGGAGCCAGGTACCGGGCGGGGTTATTCGGAGGTGTTCCGCGATCCTGGGGATCAGGATAGTAGGGATCTCTCCAAGCAAGCGGAACAGGATCGCCGTTTTCGTAACCTTTACCCGTAACCGGGTTGATGATGGCCGGAGACTTGTAATCGGTGAGATTTTTTACTTCAAAAAACACCGAAGCACGGCCATACTTACCGAAGAAAAAGTCGCGGCTCAGGCGAAAATCAAGCCAAAACCATGCTTTTCCCACCTTTGCATAAGGCTGGGTTTCGATCGGCTCATACTCCGGCCTGCCCGTTTGGTCGTTTACCCCCACAAGGTTATAGGGCGTATATCGCAACCCTGAATTGTAGTTAGCAGAAAGCGTAGCCCTGAATCCTCTCAAGGGCATGCGGCCAATGTGAATCGTGGAATCGGGCGTAAAAATCAACAGTCCTTTAAACTCAAACGGGCGGTCCCAGGCCAGGTATTGCTCCTTTGTCGCATTCACAAAGCCATTCTGCCTGATCTGCAAGGCAGATTCGGCAGCGGTATTCGATTTGCCGGTAGCGATCTGGTATGCACCCGACACACTTCCCATCAACCATTTTCCCATCCTCCCGGTGAGGGACACTTCGGCTCCCCGGATACGGGCATAGTCCTGGTTAATGTAAAAGCTCTTTTCTACAAATCGCCCCGTTTGGTCGCGGACCGTGATGGCGCGGGTAACTATGTAGTCGAACCGATCAGAATAGAACGCAGTAAACGATGCGGCCAGGTCGCGGTTGATCTGCGACTTCAGGCCCAGCTCATATGCCACGCTTACTTCGGGGTTCAGGTTGGGGTTGCCGAGGTTGGCCAGAAAGGAACGGTCCTGAAAAACAGGATCAAGCCCCGCGTACACAAAGCGCGGGTGCGGCAGGCGCATGGCGTGGTTGTAGTTGAAATACAGCACATTGTTTTCCGTCACAGGGAAGGAAACGCGGATACGGGGCAGCAAACGGGCTTTCCAGTTCCGGTCCAGAAAACCAAAGGTCTGATCGGCATATTGCTCACGAATCGCATCGAGCACAGGGGCATCGGGGTTAGCCACGGCGTCATCTACAAATTTGCCGGGAGCCCAGTAGTTCAGGCGAAAACCCAGAGAAGCAATGATGCCTTTGTAGCGTATTTCATCGGAATAAAACCAACCACCCGTAGCCGGACGTACCCTCCAGAGGTCGCTGCTGCTGCCTAGGCTGGTGGCCGGAGTAGTGAGCGAATCGTTGATCTGGATGGCGGCACCTACCCACGGGCGAGCCACATCGATCCATTGGTACTCCTGCTCTTTGTGCTCCCAGCCAAAGGTCATGTAGTGTACCTTGGTTTTTGATTGGTAATTAAATTTCACTTTGGCGCTGAGCTCGTTCACGTAGTGGTCGTGCCAAACGGTGGCAATTCCGCCATTATTTATAAGCCCCGGACCCGGAAACACATAGACAGCGGTATCGCCGGGGTTGAAAAGCGTAACCGGATCTGTTACAATCGAGGCAGGATCGTAGAGCTGATCCACCGTTTCGGTGCGGAAAGGGCGGCCATTGGCGTCGGCGCGGAGGTTTACAAACAAGCGGCCCAGGGTAACATCGGTGGTCCATTGTGGGCCGAGGATGGCTCGTGCGGCCAGTACCGTGAGCGACGTGCGGTGGAGGTAGGTGTTGGCGTTGTCGAGGTTGAGGCTGTAAGGAAATTGAAAGCCGGGCGTAACGATCTGGTCGTTACCAACCACCTGCAGTGTGCGGGTATTTTGGTTGATGGCCAGGCTGTTTTGCTGGGTAAGGGTAAATTTCAGGCCGGGCTTAAAAGTATAGGCCAGCTTAAAGGTACCCGTATATTTATTGTCGTAGCGGGGCGCCCAAAGCTCAGGGTTTTTCAACATCGAATTTTGCAGCTGGGTAGCTTGGGACCGAAAAAACTGGTCGGTCATTCCGGCACTTCCGGCAAGAAAGAGAGTGAGTTTTTTCTTAATAATGGGCCCGCCCATAGAGATATCGGCTTCGTCGGTGTTCCACGAAGGGCCTTGGTTTACATTAAACCCCAGGTTATCGCGGCGGTAATTCCCGTTTACCGTCCAGCGTTTACCCCCTTCGCGTATCCTTGCAGAAACCACGCCCGAGGTACCGTTTCCGTATTCAGCTTCGGCGCCGCCGGTAATTACTTCCAGGTTTTGCAGGGCGGCGGAGTTTACCTCTACCCCAAATCCGGTACCCGACAGCGGGTCCTGGGCGCTTACGCCATCCACCACATATTCCGTTTCATATACCCTGCCTCCGCGAATCTGTAGGCCATCCGGGGTAAGGTTTACGCCTAATTGACGAGCGGCTACCTCCTGCACGTTCGTCACGCCCATCTGGCTGATCTGGTCCTGGCCGATATTCACTCCCGATTTTCCCGACTCCAGGTCGATAAGGGTTCTTTGCCCCACAATCTCCACCTCCCCCAAGGTAGAAACCGACGAATTGAGGGCTATTTGCAGGTTTTGAGTAGAGCCTGCCACGATGCGAATGCCGTTGTACTCCCGCTCTGCATAGCCGATGTAGGTGATGATGACCGAATAATCGCCGGGCTTTATTCCCTGAATACGGAAATTACCTTTGGCATCGGTCAATCCGCCGAGGTAGGTACCCACCACGCGAATGGAGGCACCGTTGAGGGGCTGGTTGTTTTCGGCATCGGTTATGAGGCCGGTAAGGGTCCCCGATTGGGCACTGGCAAATGAAAATATCCCCAGAAAAATAAGCAGGAGGGTAACGTATCGCATGCGGGAGTTGGATTGTGCCGGAAATATCGCAAGGCTGAGAAGCAATGACAAACCCGCTGTGGAAAAAGAGCAGGCAAGTTTGCCGTAAATTGTTTCTCATGATGCAGAAAACACCTCCACGCTTCATTTATCCCTAATTTGTAGATCAAACGATTTCACCTATGTATTCCCCCCGAATAATCAAATTTCTCCTGTTGGTGCTCTTTACCGGCTTTCGGCTGGTGCAGGCACAATCATTTACCTCAGAGGAGCTAGCCCAGGGTTATGCCCAGCATGAGGATTCGACCTGGTTCTTGTTCGACCCTAAAGCCTACGAAATAGAAAGCCCCCGGCAGGTTGTGGTCACGGGCAGCTTCCGTGATTGGAGCCAGGACATGGAAGATGTCGGCTGGCAGCTAATTTTAGGGGCAAATGGGGTTTGGAAGTTAGGGCTGCTCAATACGAACTTAGCCACCATTCCCCCCCGGGCTGAGTTTAAATTTCGCATCAATGAGGGCGACTGGCTCCAGCCGCCTGCCAACAGCTCCAATGAAAAAGGAGGCAATTTTGTTTTTCTTCAACATCTATCCGTACCCATGCTGAAAGCTGAGCTTCGCCGTTCCGGAAATATCTGGGCTTATACCGAGGGAATTGACCGCCCTATTGACCTCAAAGCCTGGCGGCTGACCGATGCCCAGGGGAATGAGATCCCCTTGGCACAGATTTTACCGAATACTTTTTCGGGTACTTTGATTGTGCCGGCTACGCCGATCGACATCCGCAGGGTGTATTACCTCGAAATCCCTAATCAGGGGCTACGTGCCTGGTGCAATTACGAGGGGTGGTTTCGGGAGCTCTATTCTGAAAAAGAACTCGGCGCCAATATTGCCCCCGACGGCCAATCAACCACCATCCGCCTGTTTGCCCCTCGGGCCGAGGGCGTTAAGGTGTACCTCTACAAAGGGCCTTATGACCAGGAGCCTCTGCAAGAACAATCCCTCAAAGTGGATGAATCGGGCATCTGGGAGGCTACTTTTGCTCAAAACCTGCAAGGTACCTACTACGATTTCACGGTTCACGGCGCTACCGATCCGGGCAATTTCTTCTTTGAAAGCAACCCCGTACATATCTCCGACCCCTACTCCCGCGCCAATGTGGAATGCTGGGGCAAAAGCCGGATTTGCAAAAAAACCACCCCTGCTTCACCGCTCAAAAACGGCCGTCCTCCGCTCGAAGACGTTATCGCCTACGAGGTACATGTGCAGGACTTTACAGATCTTTTGCCCGTTTCTGAAGATTTGAAAGGTACGATTCCGGCCATGGCAACGCCCGGGCTCAAAAATACCAAGGGCAAACCTGTGGGTTTTGATTACCTCGTGAACCTGGGCATCAATACTGTGCACCTGCTTCCGGTGCAGGAATACCTCCACTACCCCGACGACGACTGGAAAGCTTCTTTTTCAACAGATGCCTACATGATTGCGCAGGGCATTTCAGAAGAAAACTACCAATGGGGATACCGCACCACCCATGCCTTTGCTATCGAAAACCGCTACCGAAAAAAAGGAACGGATTTCGGGGCAGAACGCGAGCAGTTCCGCGACCTTGTGCAGGCCTTTCACGATAAAGGTATTGCCGTTATTATTGACCTCGTGCCCAACCACTCCGGCGAAAACATGGATGGCCCGGACTATTATTTTCACTGGAACGCCATCGACAAAATATACCATTACCGCACCAAAGACCTGAAGCACATCGGCGAATACGGCAACGAGATCAAGACCGAAAACCGCCCCATGAACCAGCGTTGGCTCTTGGATCAATGCCAGTCTTTTATCAACGAGTTCGGAATCGACGGCTTCCGGATCGACCTCGCGGGGCAGATCGACCAGCAAACGCTCATTAAGCTCCGCCACGACCTGGGGCCAGATATCATTATTTACGGCGAGCCGTGGATCGGTTCTTTCGATCCCGACTTCGAATCGAACCCCAGCTGGGACTGGTACAAAGCCGACGCGCCCATTACTTTTTTCCAGGACGATGCCCGCAATGCCTTCAAAGGCCCGGTCTCGACCCCTTCCAACAAGGACATCGACCGCGGGTTTGCAGGTGGAAATTTCAGAGAAAAGGAGAAAGTAAAACTGGGCCTTATCTGTAAGTTTCCCGACGAAACCTCGCCTCGGTCAGGGATCAACTACCTCGATATCCACGACAACTGGGCCCTGGCCGACCAGTTTGCAGACAACAACTGGGATGGCAGGTTTGGGGTGGAAGAAGACCGCTACAAAATTGCTGCGGTATTGCTCTACACCTCTCTGGGCCCCCTCGTTACCCATGGAGGTTCCGAAATCATGCGCTCCAAAGGGCTGGCCCCGCTGATGGAAGTGGTAAAAACCACCAAAGCCGGTCGCAAAGTGTACCTGCACGGCAAGCGCGACACCTACAACATGCGGGCAGCTAACCGCTTTCAGTGGGAAAATGTAGGCAAAACGAAGAAAGACAGAGGAAGCTTTGCCGATTACAAATCGATGCACGAGGTGTGGCAGGGTCTCAATCGCTTCCGCCTCAGCGAATACGGCCAGGTCTTCCGCCAGGCAAACGCGGTACCCGACTCCTTCTACCGCTGGCTCGACACCGTAAACCCTTACCAACTGGGCTATGTGGTCGATAATAAAGTATGTGTGCTGATCAATAGCGGGAGCCTCGTACATGGCTGGAAAGATATCTATCTGCCGCCCGGCAACTGGAGGCTCATTGGTTCACCGGCTGGGGTTGACCATGTAAAAGGCATCAAAGACAAGGACCACCCCGGTTTGCAAACCCTGAAGGGCGGACAGACTTTCTCTATTGAGCTGCAAGGGCCTACCTTCCGGATATGGGTGAAGGATTGAACGGGCTACTGAGACTTAAATCCGAAGCATGAAAACAAAAACGGCCACCTGAAAAGGTGGCCGTTTCTTCATCCAAAACAACACTTCATCAATTCTTTACGATGCGGAAAGTTCCGGTCTCGTTTGCGATGGTAGCGCGCACCACGTAGATACCAGCTGGAAGGCTGGATACGTCCATGCTTGCATGTGTATTGGCGAGGTCAGCTGACATGATCTGCTGGCCCATGAGGTTCATGATTTCAACGCGGGTGATGTTCTCCTCAGCAGAGAAATTCAGCTCGTTGGCAACAGGGTTCGGGTAGTACTTGAAACCACGGCTAAGGAGGTTGTCCACACTTGAAAGCACACCAAAGGTAATGTCGTCGAAGTAGTAGGTTGCCTCACCTGCAGTAGCACCACTGGTACCGAAGTTGAAGAAAATCGATACTTTGTTGTAAGGAAAAGCCACGTTCAGAGCGGCAGTACCAGGAGCTTGATTGGCAAAATCAAATACCAGAATTTCCCAGGCACCAGCGACGGTAGTATTCTTCAGCGTTTCTACACTTTGCGAAGGGGTACCTTGTACTTCTATTTTTAGCAAAATAGGAGTGTTGGCGGTGGGAGACCATACACGCACACTCATTTTGGTTTCGCTTGCAGTAACCGGAATTACCTGAGCCAGGCCATTATTACCAGCAGTGGTACCTCCCCAGGTTTCAGCAACAGCTGTTTTTACAGCTTTAACCACGAGGTTTGAAGCGTTGGTAGGATCTACCACGATAGAAGAAGCATTGCCGCCGAAATCGCCGAGGTTGTAATTCACTGTAGCGGTGTCTTCAAAGCTGATAGGCAGGGTTGGAACAGATTTCACCGGGCCGGTTGCAGAAGCCTGGCTGATGTCGTCCAGCTGCCAGGTAAAGTTTGCAGAACCGTCACCGATGGTGCCGAGATCACAAATCATCACAATCTTCTGGTAAGTGTTCGCCATATTGATGCCCGAAAAGTCATAGGTAAGTTCTACCCATTCGTTAGCAACACCAATTGTCTTTTCAACCTCCATGGCTTTGGCGCCGTCGGTCAGGTTTTCTACTTTGAAAAGCAGCTTGGCATCTGAACGAGGGGAGTAAACCTTGATCTTGAAAAACTTCTTTGTTGAGAAGTCGATAGGATCGGTCAAAGTGAGGTAGCTACCACCCCAAGGATCACCTACTCCTTTTACCATCTGGGCAACCTTTGCACTGGTGTTAATGCCTGTGCTATGTGGGTTGTTAACTACGGTCAAAACGCCGCCGCTAAAGTCGGTAAAGGTGATGGTTCCTGTTTCAAAATCAAGTGGAAGTGATTGAGCAGAAACCTGCAGGGACCAAAGCATGGTCAATGCAATCAGAAAAAGTTTGTTTGTCTTCATGATAGGAAAAAATAGTTGGTAGAAAAATGGTTTGGTGAACAAGTTTGAAAGTGCAGTTGATACCCATTAGTCGTGAAACCTTGGTATATACATATATCTGCTTTGCTATATTAGTTCACAACCTTGGTATTACAATCTATAAATGCTCAATGTCCAGTAGTTGTCGTATGCTTAAAGTGGTAAAATCTAAAAATCAACGACTATCTGACAGGGTAACAGTTGACTTGTCGTAGCCTTGTACCCACTTTCCCTGTAATATTGATAAATATTGAGGCTCCTTGTCGTAGGTGAAATCCGGCCTTTTTGCCCAGAAAGGATCAGAAAAACACCTCCTTATCCGCAATCACTTTTGCCTCCTGGGGGAGGATTGAGTCATAACGTTTATCCTTTTGTATAAAAATATGACTCACCCGAATCCAAATCATCGAAGGTAACAACCTCTTTGTCCCGGTTCTCCAGGAAATAGCTCAGTAGCGCAATATCCCCTCCGCACATCAACCAGTGAATGGCAGTAGCCATTATAGCGACAATTTTCCCCTGCATGGGCAACAACACGGTCAGGATCAATCCGATGACTGTCAGCAGGACCATAGGGCTTAACGCCACCCACCAAAAGGCCCTTTTGTCAGCAACAAAACCATGCGCCCCCGCATAAAACATCAGGTTTTTCCACACCACCCCAAACCGGATATCTTTTGCCCCCATCGCCCGGTAAGCGGCGGCATGAATGAGTTCATGTATGGGAATCAGGGGAAGCATGACCGCTACCGCCAAGCCAATTCCCGAAACCAGCCAGGCAGGATGGTCGGCTAAATTGTACCCGAAAAAACCACCTGCCAGCAGCAACAGGCAAAACAAAATCCCCCGATAGGACCATACCGCAGCATTTTTGGCTTTCAGGTAAGTTTGCAAAAAGGGGAGCATTTCGTTGATACGAATCTTTTGGCTTATGGCAAATCCCTTACTTTCCAGCCCTGCAATCAGGTTTTCCATTCCTTTTTTTGAGCCATAAGTCGCCCTGCCTGTGTTTATATTACAGGAAAAGGTGGGCTATTTCGTTTTTCCCGGCAAGGCAAAGGCGATGTAAGCATCGCCCGAAGGGGTGCCCATCTTTCCGCCTCCGCAGGCGATCACCACATATTGGCGTCCGTTTACCGCGTACACAGCCGGGGTGGCATATCCTCCGGCCGGTAGTTTGTACTTCCAGAGCTCTTTTCCGCTTTGCTTATCAAATGCCCGGAAATAGCCGTCTTTCGAAGCCGCGATAAACACCAAACCGCCCGCAGTAACAACCCCTCCACCATAGTTTTCGGTGCCTGTAGGCGTCCCATTTGGCCCCGAAACCTCTTCGATATTCCCCAAAGGTACCTGCCAGCGAATTTCTCCCGCTCCCAGATCAATGGCCGTGAGCGTGCCCCAGGGTGGGGTAATTGCCGGATACCCGTCCTGATCTAAAAAGCGATTATACCCCGTATGGCTGAAAGGAGGCAATTTTACGCCTTCCGGGAGGGCTTCGGGCGACTCGGTTTTGTCGAGGTCAAGCAGATATGTGGCCAAGGCCCTTCGGGATTCTTCGTTGATCTGCCCGGCAAATGCAGGCATCACGCCCTTTCCCTGCCCGATAAAAGTCACCAGCGACGAGGGGGTAAATTTCGCATTGAGCCCAAATAACTTGGGAAATACTCCGGCAGGATCGCCCTGACGATCTGTGCCGTGGCAAGCCGCGCAATAGGTGGTGTATAATTGCCGGCCCGCTGAGGCGGTAGAAGATGCTTGATTTTCTACCATCGTCAATATCCAGGGCATTTCATTGGCATTCACATACAATAGCCCTGTCTCCGGATCAAAAGCAGCTCCCCCCCACTCTGCCCCTCCGTCAAAACCCGGAAAGATAATGGTGCCTTCTTTGCTCGGCGGAATAAATCGTTCGCCCGTGCGGGTAGTAGCCCATTTTTGCTTCACGTATGCATGCGCTTCGGGGGTTCTTTGGGTAATGAGGTCTTCGGTAAAAACTTGTCGGGCAAAGGGCGCGGGTTTACGGGGCACTGGCTGGGTGGGCCAGGCCGCTTCTCCTGTCAGGTCCGAAGGCTTTACAGCAATTTCATCTACCGGAAAAAGGGGTTCGCCGGTATCGCGGTCGAGCACAAATATCAACCCAGACTTGGTTACCTGAGCCACAGCATCATGGCGTTTGCCGGCTATGGTTACCGTAACGAGGTTGGGAGGTGCGGGCAGGTCGCGGTCCCACATATCGTGGTGCACGGTTTGGTAGTGCCATTTCTTCAGGCCGGTTTTGGCATCAATGGCCAGGATACAATTGGCAAAGAGGTTTTTGCCGTGGCGGTCGCCCCCATAGAAATCGAATGCCGCCGAACCCGTAGGCACATACACCACCCCACGCTTTTCATCCAAAGCCATACCCGCCCAGGCATTGGCCCCTCCTGTGTAAGCCCAAGCACCTTCCGGCCAGGTATCATAGCCTTCTTCTCCGGGCTGAGGAATGGTATGAAACACCCACCGCAATTCTCCGCTAGGGATGTGGTAGGCCCTGATAAATCCGGGAGCGGCCCCAGTGCTTTCCGACACCCGGGTGCCCATAATCAGGTTGTCTTCGAACACAATACCCGGAGTGTTTGAAATAACGAACAGGTCTTTTCCATCTCGCCCGAGCCCGTTTTTCATATTTACCCGACCTGCCCTTCCGAATTGCAGATCCGGCTGGCCCGTCTTTACGTCAAGGCTGTAGAGCCATTCGTTGGCACTGAATAGTATCCGCTCTTCTTCGCCTTTTTTCCAGTAAACCACGCCTCGATTGGTCCCCAAAGGACTCAGCGAGTCTTCGTCGAAAAAGGGGTTGAACGCCCATATTTGCTTACCGGTAGCTGCATCTAAGGCAAAAGCTTTTACCCCCGGAGTAGTTCCATACAGCACGCCCCCGACCATGATGGGGTTGCACTGAATTTGGGTGCTTCCAATCGGGCTGGCATCTCCGCTGTGAAACTCCCAGGCCACTTCGAGCTGGGATACATTTTCGGGGGTAATCTGATTCAGGGTTGAATACTGCGAACTGGCTTTGTCGCCAAGGTAAACAGGCCATTCATTTCCGGCACCTATGGGCATTTCTGCTTGGCGAGGTTGACAACCGCTGAAGGCCAGGGCAACAACGAGGGGGAGGATTTTTGCTTTCATCGATAGTAAAATCTAAAAAAATATGCTGTTCCGAAAATAAAGGACCTTGTTTCTTCCCGGCACTTCCCTAAGATCCCAGAAAACGAAAGAAAAGTACCTGTGAGGAACAGGAGTTACCCGCTCCTAACCAGGAAAACTATCCGCCACACATTCAGGATGCTGATTTTTTGCTAGCTTGAAGCCGTGTTGAGCATCCGCCCTTTTTTCCGAAAATTACTTCTTTTACTCCCGCTACTCGGGGTGTATTCGTGGATGTATGCGCCCGACTGGCGCAGGCCCACCGACGCCGGATTCAACGGGGAAGTGTACCTGCATCGTTTTTTTCAGGCCATCCAGCAGCGCTCCCGTGCGGGTTTTCACCCTGTAACGGTCGTTCACCTCGGCGATTCGCACATCCAGGCCGATTTATTTTCCGGTACGGTGCGCGACTCGCTGCAAAACTGGTTTGGCAACGCAGGCCGTGGATGGATGTTTCCTTACCGCGTGGCAGGCACCAATGGCCCCCTGGAACTGGGGTGGACCAGCACCGGGGTTTGGACTTCACACAAGCTGCTTACCACCGCCGACCAGCCTGGTTGCGGCTTTTCTGGTTATTCGCTGGAAACCATACAGCCAGGAGCCAGCCTTACCCTGAACCTGAAGCCCAACACCGTTGAGCGAGGTTTTGATGGCTTGCAGCTTTGGACCGACCTCGGCCCCGGCGAGTTTGACCTTACCCTCACCGCTCGCGCACAATCGGGTTTCCCTGATGATTCCGTTACCCAAACGATCTCCCTGTCTTCCCGCAGCCTGGATCCCTTCCGCACCCAGGTCTGGTTCCCGTTTCCGGTTTGTTCTGTTACCCTGAAAACCACCGGCACCGGCAGGCATATCCGGCTTTTTGGGGTAAACGGCCTATCCCGTAATGAATTTGGTGTTGCCTATCACAGCGCCGGGGTAAATGGTGCTCGTTTTGATCATTTTCTCAATGCCCCTCTCCTTTGGGAACAACTCGAGGAACTGCGTCCTTCGCTGGTCATTATTTCTTTGGGCACCAATGATTGCCATACCCGCGTGTTTGATCAGGCCCTGTTCAGCGAACGCGTGCTCGGCATGATTCACCTCGCCAAACAACACGCCCCCCAGGCGGCCATTTTGCTCACGACTCCACCGGCCGCCTACCTCTACGGCAAACCCAATCCTGCCGATGAAGTTGGGGCCAGCCTACTTTGCCAATTGGCAGAACGTGAGGGCGTTGCCTGCTGGGATTTCTTCTCGGTGATGGGAGGAAATGGCTCCATGCTTACCTGGCGAAACGAAGGACTGGCCAATAAAGACCTCGTACACCTCACCAAGCCCGGTTACCAGCTCCAGGGAACCCTACTTGCTCAGAATTTACGCAATGCTTTCGAAGCTTACAGCCTGGCTCACCCCCGATAGTTTCCTTGCCTTTTGGCAATACCATCCGGATGCTCCCTGGCTGTTTACCAGCACAGGGTTTGTGGTGGCTTTTATGTTTTTTCTGACGGGATACTATTTCATTAATCGAAAGCTTACCCTGCGAACAGCCTATGTACTGGCATTTTCGCTGTTTTTCTATTTCAAAACCAGCGGCTGGTTTGTGGCTTTATTGGCTATCTCTACCTTGATTGATTTTTTGGCGGGCTTGGCCCTTCACCGGGCACAAAAGCAGGGTACGCGCAAATTGATTCTGGTGCTCAGCCTGTTCTCCAACTTGGGTATGCTGGGCTATTTCAAGTATGCGAACTGGTTTCGTGAAATCGTGCTTTCGATTATCCACCTTTCGCCCGGCGTGCAACCAGTAGCGGCATTCAGCACAACATGGGACATTATCCTCCCCGTAGGAATCTCCTTCTTTACGTTCCAGACCATGAGCTATACCATCGATGTGTATCGCCGAAACCTGGAACCCTGCAAAAGCCTGCTTGATTTTGCCTTCTTCGTAAGTTTTTTCCCGCAGCTGGTGGCGGGCCCCATCGTGCGCGCCTCCGAGTTTCTGGATCAGATACGCAGAGAAATGGTCGTTACCCGAGAGGATTTGAGCCGGGCACTTTGGCTGATTGGGGCAGGTATTTTCAAAAAAACGATCATCTCCGATTACCTTTCCGTCAACCTGGTCGATCGCGTATTCGACAATCCGCTGCTGTATTCGGGGTTTGAGACCCTCTCTGCCGTTTATGGATACGCCCTCCAGATTTATTGCGACTTCTCGGGCTACTCTGATATTGCCATCGGGCTCGGACTTTTGATGGGCTTCCGCTTGCCCGCCAACTTCCTCTCTCCCTATCAATCGGTGAATATTCAGGAGTTTTGGCGCAGGTGGCATATGTCACTTTCGAGCTGGCTACGCGACTACCTTTATATTTCGCTCGGCGGTAACCGAAAGGGAAAATGGCGTACCCGCCTCAACCTCATACTTACGATGCTGCTCGGCGGTCTTTGGCATGGGGCCAGCTGGAAATTTGTGCTATGGGGCGGCCTTCACGGACTGGCACTTTCGGTTGAGAACCTTTTCCGGAAAAATAAACCGAAAACCCTTGTACCTCCGGCTTCAAAACCCTCCGTGGGTGAAAACCTCTGGGGAGCCATCAGGTATATCGGAGGCGTTTTACTCACTTTCCATTTTGTATGCTTCTGCTGGATTTTCTTCCGGGCAGCAGACATGAACACCTCTTTTCAGGTTATTCAACAAATCGGGAAGGGATTTGCCTGGCAAAATGCCCTTGAGGTTGTACGCGCCTACCGTCCGGTGTTTGTGATTATGGGGCTGGGCTACCTCCTGCACTTTATTCCTGATGAGGTAGAGTTGAAGATGTATCGGTTTTTCGCAGAAGTGCCTTCATTTGTGCAGGCAATCTGGCTGGGAGGTATTTTCTGGCTGATGCTTGAAATGCGAACTGCGGGGGTTACCCCTTTCATCTACTTCCAGTTTTGACAAAAAAATAGCTGCCAGCGATGAAACTGGCAGCCTATTCAAAACAGGTAAGCAGGCTTATTCAAACTCCGACACCTTACGTACGTCGATGGCCACATCCTGATCTTTGTCGTTCTGACCAATCTTAAACTCGATGCGGTCTCCTTCGTCGAGGTCGTTGAAGTCGCTGTCAATGAGCCAGGTGTAGTGGAAGTACAGGTTGTTTGGCGGCCAATCGATGAATCCGTAGCCATTTTTCAGGGCAAGTACCCGTGAAAAATATACCTCGTAGTTGTCGGTGCGTGGACGTACCTGGGGCACGTACTTTTTGTCACGCATCACAAAGAGGTTGTTTACGGCAGATTCGTTGCGGCTCACCTTGTTGTCGATGATTTCGTGCATCGAAACAGGATAGGTTGCTTCGCGGAGCAAATCCACCGAAGTAACGGTTTTGCGCACACGGCCGGTGCGGTCATCGTTGTATTCAAAATCCCAGCCGAGGACCATCACCCGTGAGCCCAGTCCACTGAGTTTGCGTACGAGCGGTACAAAATCGCCATCGCAGGCTACCAGCACCACTACGTCGAAGCGCTTATAGAATGCCAGCTCGTAGCACTCCATGGCCAAGTAGAGGTCAATTCCTTTTTCCTCAATACGTCCGTCTTTTACACGTACAGGCAGGTAGTGGGTAACCACCGATTCGCCCATGAGGATATCGTCGAACACGCGCTCGGCAAAGAGGCGATTTTGCTCCTGAACTTCATAGGAGCTGAGACGACCACGAAAGTAGTGTGCTTCAACGACCTGGCAGTAGCGGGAATCAACTTTTTCGTATTCAGCTACCTGGCGTCGAACGAAATCGTGAAGACCAGCTACGCTTAAACGGCTGCGGCGCTCGTGTTCGTAATTGTAATAATTGCTGACGTGTGTAAAGTAATTACCGTCGTAAAAAACTGCAATCCTGATCAATTCACTTTCTTTAGAAGACATCATAACTAACTAATTTAAAAAGTTAACAATACGCACCCCAAAATGAAGGAAAGGCAAAAATTACCGATAATGAATTATTTGCGGACACGGAAATAGCTCTGGAGTCCATGAAACAACACAGTATCGCAACTGCAGTTCTTAAGCTGGTTGGGGAGTCAGGGGAAGATTCAGCCCGTCTCCAGATAACTACTTACTATTAGCATTAATCCTATCCGCAATTCTTCTTACAAGCAATTTTTTATTGCTCCCTTTGCATTTATATAAGTACGTTGACAAAGAACACTTGAAGCTAACAAAAATAAAGTTCTAACACTGAATGACCAAATTTTTATAAAAAAAATTGAATGGTCATTCAATCTATTTTTGAGCGGGTTACAAAGTCCACTATTTCGGGGGGTAAAAGGCCTTCTATCTTGCCCTTATACTTCACCACTTCCCGCACAATGGTCGATGAAATATGGGCTGTTTCAGGACTGCTAATGAGGTGAACAATCTCCAGATCGGGAGCCATGTGCTTGTTTACAAACTCGATGGGCTGCTCATAATTAAAATCCTGCGGTGAACGAAGCCCTCTCAGAATAAATTTTGCCCCTACAGATCTGGCGAAATTTACGGTCAGGTCCTGGAAGAGGGTTACCTCAATACGGGGCTCTTTGTCGAAGCAAAGGTGGAGCATCTCCAACCGCTCCTCATCGGTAAACAGGTATTTTTTCTGAGAATTAACCCCGATGGAGACAATGATTTTGTCAAAAATAGAAAGCCCCCGATGAATAATTTCGGTATGCCCGCAAGTAACAGGGTCAAAGGATCCGGGGAAAAGGGCGATGCGCATAAGCTCTGTTGGTTGAATGAATTTGCAAAATCTTTATCACAATCCTAATTCTGAGCTTCAATTTCTGGCTTGAAGAACAAGCTGAGTGCAGATGATCCGTAATTCCGGACTTCTTCAAAGTGGATTATTTGCGAAAAATCTCTCCCAGTACGGTGTTCTACCACCAGCCATCCACCCGGGCGGAGGGTTTGCCCCTCTACGATGGTAGCTACCAATGCCTCCTGATGAGCCCAATCGTAGGGAGGATCAAGAAAAACCAGGTCAAACGACCGGGTGTTTTGCCGGATGTATCGCTCGGCAGGCATCTTGACAATTTCTGCTTTGGGTTCGCCCCATTTCACCACCAGCTCTTTGAGGGCGGCAATCACCACCGGGTGCTGGTCCACGGACACCACGCGGGCTGCTCCACGGCTCCAGCATTCGAGTGAAAATGCCCCACTCCCCGTAAATAACTCCAGCACATCCAGCCCCTCCCAATCGATGCGGCTCTCCAGCAGGTTAAACAGCGATTCGCGGGTACGGTCGGTTGTAGGCCTTACAGGCAAGCCTTTGGGGAATGCCCAGGTTCTCCCTCCCCATTTTCCACTGATGATGCGCATCCTGCGAATTTACTTTTTCTGTGCGCTTCTCCGCTAATTGTTACCTGACGAATATTAAGCGCTTCAACACAGTAAGTAAACAATCCTTTTTTCTTTCACGTTAAACCACTTGATTGCCAGTCGATCAACCAGCAAACTTTAAAGTTCGTTTTGCCCCCTAAAATTCAGCTCCATGAAGTACCTTCTGATAACTGTCTCTTTATTTTTGGTTTCCATTTTCAGCCTTTCTGCGCAATTGGCTGACCGCCTGGTACCACACTTTGGCTACATGCAGGAGTACGTAGCCCTTCGTACCACTCCCAACGATCCGGCACCCAGCACTGCAGGTTTTTCTATGCTCAACTTTGGCACCTATGCCGTACTGGCTCACAAAAACGATGTGGTTTCCGTTGGGGTAGATGTGTCCGGCCAAATTGGATTAAGGGTGCTTGGAGGGAGATACGTAGACTTTTCATCACAAACCCCTATTTATTTAATGGGGAAAATAGGCGCAGGAGCTACCCCCTACAATGATCAGCCGATAGGTTTTGGGTTGGGTATCGGAGGAGCTACACAGTATTTTAACATTACCACAACTGCTTCCAGCAGGCTAACATCCTTTACGCTATTGCCTGACGCTGTGGCTCAAATACGGCTGAATACCCGGTTTGCCAAAATAACCGGTAGGGTTCATACCTCTTTGGCACCCATTGCCGCGAAAATCACTTCCAAAACCTCTTCCGGCGTGAAGGTACCCGTCGATGGATATGTCTCAGTACTTGGTTTCGGCCTCATGTACGAATTCTAATCTGCCTCTTATCAAAACAATTTGCCCGCCAGCGAATATTCGTTGGCGGGCAAATTGTTTTTTACCCTTGGGTCGGATAACTTTGTTCAGTCTCATTTACCCATATTTTGCCTCCATGAGCATCTTAGTTAATAAAAACACCAAAGTCATCGTACAGGGCTTCACCGGTAAGGAAGGTTCTTTCCATGCACAACAAATGCTCGAGTACGGCACCCAGGTGGTGGGGGGGGTTACCCCCGGAAAAGGCGGAACCATGCACCTCGACAGGCCTGTGTTCAACACCACCTACGAAGCCGTGCAGGAAACCGGAGCCGATGTATCCATCATTTTCGTTCCACCCGCTTTTGCAGCGGATGCCATCATGGAAGCGGCTGACGCAGGCGTTGGCCTGATCATCACCATCACCGAAGGTATTCCAATCAGAGAAATGATCTATGCCAAAAAATACATCACCGACAGGGGTGTGCGTATGATTGGCCCAAACTGTCCGGGTATCATTACACCTGGCGAGTGCAAAATTGGCATCATGCCTGGATTTATTCACCGCCCCGGCCACGTAGGCATTATCAGCCGCTCAGGTACCCTTACCTACGAAGCCGTGGATCAGGTAACCAAGCTCGGCCTGGGTCAATCAACCTGCGTTGGAATTGGTGGAGACCCCGTTATTGGTTCCCCTCACAAAGATATTCTTGAGCTCTTTATGGATGACCCGGATACCCACGCCGTAATCCTGATTGGCGAAATTGGCGGAAACAACGAAGAAACGGCTGCCGAATGGTATGCTTCTCTTCCTGCTGAAAAGAAAAAACCCGTTATCGGATTCATCGCCGGACGTACGGCCCCTCCCGGACGCCGCATGGGCCATGCCGGTGCTATTGTTTCTGGTGGAAAAGGTACTGCCGATGGCAAAATGGAAGTGTTGAAAGACTGTGGTATCCACGTAGTTCAAACTCCTGCCGAAATCGGGAAAATGGTTGCTTTTGCCTTGGGGCAGACGACTATCTGATTTTGAATAGAAAAACAAAAAACACCCCGGAGCGATCTGCTTTCGGGGTGTTTTTTTATGCCAATATCTTCAATTGTTAATCCCGGGCTGGGGTATCGTCGTGTTCGTAAGCGGCCAGGATATCACGCACCAGCTTATGGCGCACCACATCCGAGGCATTCAACCGTACAAAACCAATTCCTGTGATCCCGTTCAGCAGGCGAATGCTGTGAATGAGTCCGGATTTTTGCTTTATTGGCAGGTCAATCTGGGTATCGTCACCCGTAATAATCATGCGGGAATGCTCCCCAAGACGAGTGAGAAACATCTTCATCTGCATGGAGGTGGCGTTTTGGGCTTCGTCCATAATCACAAAGGCATGGTTGAGCGTTCTTCCACGCATAAAAGCCAAAGGAGCGATCTCGATGATATTATTCGCCAGGTAATACTTGAGTTTTTCAGAATGGATCATGTCCTCCAGCGCATCGTAGAGCGGCCGCAGGTAGGGGTCAACTTTTTCCTTCATGTCTCCCGGCAAAAAACCGAGGCTTTCGCCGGCATCCACTGCCGGGCGGCAAAGGATGATCTTCTTTACTGATTTCTCTTTCAAGGCACGAACGGCCATAGCAACCGCCATATAGGTTTTTCCGGTACCGGCTGGCCCTACGGCAAAAACGATATCCTTTTCCAGCGCGGTAGCAACCATTTGACGCTGACCGGCGGTTTTGGGCTTGACCATCAGGCCGCCACTGCCATGTACCAGCACTGAATCGTCAGCTTCGGGGTCGTAAACCGCACCCGCCGACGCTGCACCTGGCATCAGAAGCTCCTGAAACCTGTGCTCAGATATACGTCCTTTTTTGCGGGCTTCCTCGATCAGGGTGATCAGCAAAGATTTCAGCTGCGCTACCTTGTCTTCATTCCCTCTTATTTTTAATTCTTCTCCACGGGCAATAAGTTTTACCCCGGGAAAGCCTTTTTCAAGTTGTGAAAGGCGGAGATTATTTACGCCATATAGGTCCAGCGGGCTGATACCTTGCAGCAATACCGTAGCTTCTACCAAACTGGGTTTCGGGTTAAAAGGTGATTATGTTGTTGAAAACGTACTATGGTAAATGAAAGTTACCCAATTTTCCTGATCCGATGTAAAGTAAATACCAGGAAAAACCTCCGAAAAAGGAAGTATTTTTGTCCTAAAGGAGTTGCAATATCGACAGCCCGTACTTACGTTGTTGATTCTACGCCGAAGAACTTGTAATATGGCATCGGGTGTAAATACCCGCAGTTCGTATGTCGATCATCACCCTGACATCTGACCTGGGAAATCACAGCCACTACCCGGCCGTGATGAAGGGCATCATCTACTCGCTGGCCCCCCAGTCGATCATTACAGATATTAGTCACGGTGTCGGTAACTTCGACCTGATGGAGGCTGCATTTTTGGTTAAAAATACATTTGCAGCTTTTCCCGAAGGATCCATCCATGTCATTGCTGTTGACCCTGAGCTACAGGGAGCAAACCGCAGCCTGGTGGCCGGCTACCGCAATCACTATTTTATTGGTCCTGACAATGGGGTACTGAGCCTCGTATTTGATGCAGAACCACATACCTGCCACGAGATTGTGGCGGATACCATTGAACTGAATCAATACCCTGTTTCTTTTCGCGCTGCCCGAATTTGGGCGCCTGCAGCTGCATTTCTTTCAACTGGCGGTCGGCCTGAGGAAATGGGCCCGGCATCTACCATGCGCGACCTGATGTGGGGCGAGCCCAGCTATGCCGAAAACTGCCTGAGGGGCAAAATCATCCACATCGATAAGTTTGGCAATACCATTACCAACATCCGGAAAAGCTACTTTCTCGAGATTCGCGAAAACCGGAGCTTTCAGATATTTCTGCGAAATGCTCGTATCAAGCGCATTGTGCAAGCCTATTCAGATGTAGGCAAAGGAGATCCGGTGGCCATTTTTGGTGAAAATCAGCAATTGGAAATTGCCATACGAGGAGCTTCGGCAGCATCTCTGCTCGGCCTGAAAGTTCACGATATGATATCTATCGAGTTTTATTCGTGAGCCGCGCCATCATCGTCTTTCGGCGATGGCTCCTCTACTTCAGGCAACAGCGGTTTATCTGATGTGGGCTCAAACTCAGGATCTGGCAGTTCGGTGTCTTCATCGGGTAATGGGGGCAACTCCCCTCCTTTTGGCGGATCAACCACCGGATCGCCTGTTTGAACCTGGCGCAGCAACATGGGGGAGCCTTTCCTGTTTTGAAAATACTTGACCGACAAAGCATTGAGGAACCGGTAAAGCTCATCCGTAACTTCGAAAGTATTGGCTATCCGCTTATTCGAAGTCAGATAAGGGCTATAGTTTTGGTAAGTGATTACCTTTCCGCAATAAAGGCTGAAGATGTAGGTGAAATCACGGTAAACCAGCTTATACTCCGGCACAAAGCAATCCGGACCTGCCACGGGATCTTCTCCCAGGGTAAGATCTGCGAGGTAAGCCAGGGTATCGTCAAGCGCAACCACGAGGGTATCTTTTTCTACATCGAACCGGGTAGAATACGCAAGCGGAATTCCCGCAGGCTGGGGCACATCCAACCTTACCCAAATTACTTTCTCTTGGGCAAAACCTGTACAAAAAGTAAGCGCCAATAAGGTCAGAAGAAGCTGCTGTTTCATATCCGGAATAATACTTCAAATAACGCAATTTCCCGGAAAAACATTATCTGCAACTCAAGGATTGCAAACCGCAATCAGCCTCTTATAGCACTTCTCAATCGTCAATCCGTAAATCGAAACGCCCGTTTGTTACCGAAACCTTATCTGATGTTCCGCGTTTGGCATCAAATTCAAAGGTCCCTGAGAGGTATCTGCGCGTTCCATTACGTTCTAATTGGTAGTCGATAATCATTACCTGACCCGTATGGAGGGTATCGGTCACGTATTCTCCAGCCGCAGAGAAATACGATGCCCACGCCTTTTCTACCCCCCTTTCCCTGAAACCATAAGGGCCTGCATGACCCGGTTCCCAACGAAAGGTAAGCGTAATCCATTCGTTGTCTTCGGGAAGCCACTTTGCTGCAAGAATACTCACTGTGTTGTCCGAAATTGAAACCGAACGGGAAGGTGCTGCATTCGGGTTACCGGCATGTCTAAAAGGTAACCATACAATCCCGTCAACCTCACAACCAAAGGTATTCCTGCCTTCTGTAGTCAAGTCCGGAAGCTGTAGTTCGTTAATATCCTGCAAATTGCATCCTGCAATGAGGGTCAACGCAAGGCATAGAAAGCCTGCGTCGTAGAAAAATCGTCCACGTCGTAGCATAGTCCATATGTTTATGGCCAGAGCCGACACGCGCCGTGTGTCATAGGCCCTGACATTACTGTTAACTTACGAATACTGAGCAGGGTTTACAAGACCAGCCAGAAACTTTCCTTTTTTGTATCTTTGCGCAATGAAAAAGGTAGCGTTTCATACCCTTGGGTGTAAGTTGAATTTTTCCGAAACCTCTGCCATAGGAAGGCAGTTTGGAGATGCAGGGTTTGAGAAGGTGGCTTTTGAAGAAGCTGCTGATGTATATGTGATCAACACCTGCTCCGTTACCGAAAACGCGGATAAAAAATGCCGGAATGCTATCCGGAAAGCACTCAACCTTAATCCTGATGCATATCTGGTCGTTACCGGATGCTATGCCCAGCTTCAGCCAGGGGAAATTGCTACCATCCCCGGCGTTGACATGGTGGTGGGCGCCCGCGATAAATTCAGGATTGTAGAGCTGGCAGGAGATTTTACCAAAGAATCACACGCCTGCATCCATCATGGCAAGGTGAGCGAAGTCGATCAGTTTGTACACGCTTTTTCCGTAGGCGATCGTACCCGCTCCTTTCTCAAAATTCAGGATGGTTGCGACTACAAGTGCACCTTTTGCACCATCCCCCAAGCACGTGGAAAAAGCCGCTCTGATAAACTAGAGAATATCCTAGCCAATGCCCGGCAGATTGTGTCACTGGGCGTAAAGGAAATTGTATTAACCGGAGTCAACCTCGGCGACTACGGCCAGGACCAGCCACATTCTTTTTTGGAGGTAATAAAAGCACTGGATGAGGTCGAAGGCCTTAACCGTGTACGTATTTCGTCCATCGAGCCAAACCTGCTTTCGGACGAGATCATCAACTTTGTAGCTACCTCCCGCACATTTGTGCCTCATTTTCATATTCCACTACAAAGCGGGAGCAACGATATTTTGCGGTTGATGCGCCGGCGTTACCAGCGGGAGCTATACGCTGCACGGGTTGCCCACATCCGCCAACTAATGCCTGATGCCTGTATCGGGGTAGATGTTATCGTTGGTTTTCCAGGTGAAACGGAGTCGCACTTCAACGAAACCCGCCAGTTCCTGGCTGATCTCGACATTTCCTACCTGCACGTGTTTACTTATTCCGAAAGGGAAAATACCCTGGCAGCTGAAATGGAAGAGGTTGTGCCCATGAATATCCGCCAGCAGCGAAATGAAATCTTACGGCAGCTTTCGGAGCGGAAACGCAGGCAATTTTACCTGAAACATCAGGGAGAAATCCGCCCGGTTTTGCTTGAAGATGCTGAGCACAACGGTTCGATAGAAGGATTTACCGATAACTATATCAAGGTCCGCCTTCCTTATCAGGCATCGCTCTCCAATACCGTACAGGAAATCAGGCTTGACCTCATGGATGCCGAAGGATATATGACCCCCAAATTAGCCTTGGTCTAAGGCTTTTTGCCTGGCTACTTTGCGTTGATTGACGATGTATAGAACAGCTATCGTTGCTATCAGGATAAAGGGCAAGAGCAGCAAATACAAAATTCCGGTATTGATCCCAGCCTGAATCACTTTCCCGTCTTCTCCGGTAGTTTCGGCAGTTCCTTTACACATGGCGCACTGTGCCCACAAACTTTGGGCGAAAAATACCGCCATTCCTGCAAAGGCTACAAATTTCTTCCAGTTGATCATTGCTTGGATATTTTAACCTACAGGGTGACAGGGGGCAATCATAAAATAAACCAAAACCCCGGTAATGGAAACGTAGAGCCAAAGAGGGAACGTAATCCGGGCTAGTCGTTTGTGCTTATCAAACCGCTCTGAAAGCGCCCTGTATATGCTGAACGAAGCCAGCGGAATGATGGTTACCGAAAGGGCGATATGGGTAAGCAGGATTGTTAAATAAACGCCTTTGGGCACCAGACCAGCCTCACAATAGACCGTATGCCCCACAGAGATGTGATACAGCACATACGAAACCAGAAATAGAGAAGACAGCACAAAAGCCGAGACCATGGCCCGTTGATGGGCAGCTCGTTTACCTTGGCGAATAAAAATGTACCCCATGATCAACAATACGGTTACCGCGCTATTGATAACGGCATTCAGTTTTGCGAGAAGGTAGGGGTTAAATCCAAGGTCAATCGGAGGAATCAAACCAGGTGTCATCAAAACACCAACCGCTAATGGAACTGCAAGAGACAGGGTCCAGATCAGCGGAACGTACAGGCGGGAATTCATGGTTGAGAGATTGCTTTTTTAGCAGCGGGCTTGTTTCCAAGTTCTTCGGGGTACTCCAGCCGGAAAAGGGTAATCATGTCCTCTTCCATTTTCCTGAGCTGTGCCAGGTCATACCCTTGATAGTACTTTCGAACAACGCCTGCTTTGTCAACCAATGTAACCACGGCACACGTGAAAGGTTGGCTGCCGGGAGATTTATTTGAAAAATCGTCTATCCCAAGGCCATCGGCACCCAATTTGAAAATTTCCTGCTCATCGGCAGACACGATCATCCACTGATGCAGATCAACGCCCAGAGATTTCCGGTAAGCCGCTAACTCCTCAGGGCTATCTCCTGTGTTAATTGAAAGGAACAACAGGTTGTTGAACCGGTCCCACTCAACATTGTCATAGATCCGCTTCAGGTGGCCGTGGAGTACCTTGGTCTTGAGCGTATCCCGAACTGAAAAAAAGTCGATGTACACCAGTTTCCCGATCAGGGAGTCGTGATTAACAGGTACACTATCGGGTAACCACAAAACAAAATCCGGTATCTCCCTTTTGATGGAGTCACCGGATTCATTAATGGTATAAACCGTGGGTACAGGGTCGAATTTCTGATGCGTGCCGAAGCGGAGAAGAAAATAGGTCAGTAGGGGAATGACAATTACTGACGCTGTTACAATTCCAGCCAGGCGACGATTCATGAGAGCAGGTTAAAGGAGAATTAAAGCGCGCTACCCCAGTAATTTCCTTCCATCAAAAGCCCGATAATGAGCCATACGATGAATATGAAAGGGATCAGCACGGTCCACGCAAGCCTTTTTACTTCGTCTTTGAGGTGCATAAAGATGCCCACGATGTAAAAAGCTTTTACAAGGGTAAGGATCACGAAGAGCAGGTTCTTCATGGTCTGTCCCGTTTCCATCCTCAAACCAACGGCTTCAGTGAGCGGCCTCCAGGTAAAGGCGATGAGGAATTCGAATGCCGTAAGTGCACCCAGGATGAGCGCGGTACGGAGAATTAGTTGACGTTGAGCGGAGCCTTCAGCTGCCATATAGGTTCGTTTTGAAAGGGTCAGACCAGGTAAAAGAAGGTAAACACAAACACCCAGACGAGGTCCACAAAGTGCCAGTAAAGCCCGATTTTTTCCACCATTTCGTAGTGGCCGCGGCGCTCGTAGGTTCCTTTGCTCACATTGATCAGCAAGATTACCAGCAGAACAACGCCGCTGAATACGTGCGTACCATGAAATCCGGTAACAAAAAAGAAAAGGTCAGCAAAGGCAGGAGGTCCATATTCGTTTACAGACAAATTTGCTCCACCGTGTGCATGGGTAGACCCCTTAAGCACGCGATCGACACTGGCTCCTTTGGCTACAGATACCCCGTTGCGGAGTCGAAGTTCAACTACTTTACCTTCCAGGTTTTTTACCCCAAAGACCTCAACAGCTTCACCGGCCTTAAGCCCAGAGGCATTAATTCCGTCCAAAGCGCCTTCCCGTAGCTCGTAAGCTCCGTTTTCAGTCCCGTGGATAAAATGGTACCATTCGTATGCCTGGCAGGAAAGGAAGGCTACACCACCGACAATGGTCCAGGCAACCCACTTAAACACTTCATCTTTCGCATTTCTATGCCCGGCTTCCACGGCAAGAACCATGGTTACGGAGCTCAGAATGAGGATAAAGGTCATCAAGCCCACAAAAACCAGCGGGGCATCGATGTGAAAAATTTCATGAAGGATCGGCGCGTGGGTAAAGACGTGCTCGGGGTTTGCCCAGGAAATACCTTCAGCTACAGCGCGTACACGAAGGGAACCGTAAGTGATCAGCAATGCCGAAAAGGTAAAGGCATCTGATACCAGAAAGAACCACATCATGAGCTTGCCATAGCTCGTATTAAATATCGGGCGTTCGCCTTCTACCAGGGCCTTAGGATCTACCGCAATATGTGACATGTGATGGCGGGGTTGAAAGAAAAGGAGTTTGCGCGAAAATAGAATAAATTCGGCTAATTAGACAAGTACAAACTGAAGTTCAGCCCTACTTGATGAAAATTTAACGTTGTGTAAGGAGAAGAAAGACAAAAAGGTACACCCAGAGCAACCCCAGGAAGTGCCAAAAGGTAGCTGCGACCTCAAAAGTCATCACCCGGTTACCGGGTTTGAAGGCACGGCCCGAGGTTTTGATAATCGTGTAAAGCAGGACCAACACCGCGCCAACTACGTGAACAGCGTGCAGCCCCACAAATACATAAAAGAACGCGACTGACTGGTCTTTCTGAGCCGGATTTACCAGGTAGTAACCCCGGTCAATCATATTGGCAAAAGCACCTAACTGTCCACCCAGAAAAAGTAACCCCAATACAAAGGTGACCAGCAAGGCCAGGGATGAGTTCCTGGTATTATTGGCGTAGCTCTGCATCACCGCGTACCGCATAGTCACGCTACTTATCAGGATAATTGCCAGGTTGAGCCACAAGATAGCGGGCAATTCAAAATACACCTTGCTCTGTACCGGAATGGAGGCTCTGGCAACAAGGTAAGCACTGGTCAACCCACCAAATATCATCACCACGGTTATGATAAATAACCAGAGGTTCGATTTATAGGGGTGAACGATATAGTTCTTTGGGGAAAAATCAGCTGAAGAAGAAGCCATAATTTTATTCATTAGTTGAGCATTATCTGCCCCAGGATACAGGCAAGCTGCATGGCAGGGAGATAGAGAAATGAGGCAAACATGAGCTTACGGGCATGGAGTGTGTCCAGACTCCGAAACAATTGAAAAGCCGGCCAGGCAAATGCAAGGCCCAGTAAGGCCAATATGATCGCCCCTACCCCGTGAACCATGCCCATTTCCCATGGAAAGAAGGACAAAGGGATAAGTGCGAGTGTGTACAGCAAAATATAGGCTGCACTTTGGCGGGATTTACCACTCTGGCTTGGTAACATATAAAAACCTGCCTTCTGGTAGTCCTCGTCCAACCGCCAGGCAATGGCCCAGAAATGTGGAAACTGCCAGAAAAACTGAAAAGCGAACAATATCCAACCGCCCGTATCAAGCACGCCCGAGAAAGCTACCCACCCGATCATGGGAGGAAGACCGCCGGGTATGGCACCTACGAATACCGCAAAGGGGGTGAGGCGTTTTAGGGGGGTGTAAACAAAGGCATACGAGAGTAGCCCGATAATACCCAGTAGCGCCGTAGGCAGGTTAAACATCCAGCCAAGAAGGACAACTCCCGCTACTCCCAACAGAACCGCAAAAATAAGGGCTTCGGTAACCGTCAACCGACCTTCGGGTAAGGGGCGTCCGGAAGTCCGGTCCATTTCAGCATCGTATCCTCGTTCAATGATCTGATTCAGCGCATTTGAAGCGCCCGTAATCATTAATCCACCCATTCCGATGGCGAATAACCCTACCAGGTTCCAGGAGCTTCCGGCAGCCATGGCATAGCCAAAAACAGCAGAAACAGCCACCAACATCGACAACCTGAGTTTCAGAAGCTCATTAAAAGCCCTGGCTTTAGCCATCCATCCGGATTCAATTCTTACTTGTATGACTTTCTCTTGGGGCATTAATCTGCTTAGATATGAGAGGACAAATTTACAAAATCGAAACTGGATTATCCTGTTTCACGACCTTGATCGAAAAGTATATCTTCCGTTGCCACAAATAGAGGGTAAAAGCTTCCAGAAACAGCAGCACGGCTCCCACCAGATGAAAAGGTTGAAGCCATTTAGGAATTTCGAAAAGATTCATACCCAGGCCTATCGCAATTTCCAGTACTACAGTAATCGTCATAGACCAAATCAATACGCTCTCAGTTTTGGAGTGAATAGGCCTGGCCTGAATGACCCAGACGAGAATTGCCCCAAATACCAGGTTGGAGAACAGTTTGTGTACATTGAATATGCCTCCGGCTTCAGCCAGCCAGGTCCCTCGCAAAGACTCTCCCAGCAAGATGGCTAATTCATCCACCCGCTCTCTTACCTGGGTGCCCATGATAACCTGTGCAAGGGTAACAAGCAGCACCAGCAACCCGAGGGACAAAACAGTTTTTTTCATTTGGGGCCTGGAAATATCCGCATTGGAAGGTTTTACCGTTGTCAGATAAGCAGAAACCAACAAGCCAGCAAGTATTAAAGCAATGACCATGTGCACGGTAATCATGCCTGCATGCAGATTGGTACGCACCACTACGGCACCGATTCCGCCCTGAACCACTACAGTAACTAAGGCCAGCAACGAAAGCCAGAAGGCCTGTGGATGGGCTTTCCGAAGCGAAAAAGCTGCGGCAAAGGTGGCGATACAAAAGAAACCGATAAGCACTCCCACCAACCGGTTGAGGTATTCGACCCAGGTTTTAAAAGCGTCGAAGTCGGCAATCTCTTTCCCAACCACTTCAAAACGAACCTTGTAATCCGCTGGTAGTTGTGAGATGTCGGTCGGGGGAACCCATTGTCCGAAACATTTCGGCCAATCCGGACAACCCATGCCTGAGCCCGTCATACGGACAAGACCTCCAACCCAGATTAAAATAATAACAGCACCTATCGTCAATGCCGTAATTCTTCGGAATCGCTTGACCATAGGTGCTGTAGATATGTCTGAAATACTGCTCAATTCTGCCCCGCTTGTTCTTTATGACGAAAATTATTCGTCGGAACTTTCGGGAGTAGCAGGAGACTTTTTAGGCGCAGGTGAATGATGATGAGGATCTTCCGATGGAACGAATCCTTCTTCATATTCCACTTCTTCGTCTGTTACGTTTTGAGGGATAAAATCCTGTGTTACGCCTGGCTTGCTGTAGTCGTAAGGCCAGCGGAAAACACGAGGTATTGCTCCAACCCAGTTGCCGTGCTGGGGTTTCAGTGGGGTCGTCCACTCCAAGGTATTAGAATCCCAGGGATTCAAAGATGCGGTCTTACCCCAGAAAATACTTCCGAAGAAATTGAACAGGAAGATCACCTGACCAATACCACCAATCAAAGCTGAAACCGTAATGAACTGCTGCAGGTCAGTGAATTGATTCATGAAATCAAATGCAGTGCTTGTGTAGTAGTGACGGGCAACTCCTCCAAGACCCATAAAGTGCATGGGGAAGAATACCAGATACAGGGAGATAAATGTTAGCCAGAAGTGGATATACCCCAGTCGGGCATTCATCATTTTACCGAAGAATTTTGGGAACCACTGGTAGATACCGGCAAAGAATCCGAAGGCAGAAGCACTACCCATCACGAGGTGGAAGTGGGCAGTTACAAAGTAGGTATCGTGCAGCGGAATGTCCAGGGCAGAGTTTCCGAGGAAAATACCGGTAATACCACCAGTAATGAAGTACGAAACCAATCCGATCGCAAACAACATCGGAGGGTTGAACTTGATATTGCCTTGCCAAAGCGTAGCAATATAGTTGAACGCTTTAATAGCCGAGGGTACAGCAATCACGAGGGTAAACAGCATGAATATCGTTCCGAGGAATGGATTCAAGCCCGAAACAAACATGTGGTGTGCCCAAACGATAAACGAAAGGAAGGCAATACCCACCATAGAACCGATCATGGCTTTGTAACCAAAGATGGGCTTACGTGAGTGTACGGATATGATTTCTGAAGAAATACCCAAGGCAGGCAACAACACGATATATACCTCAGGGTGACCAAGGAACCAGAAAAGGTGCTGGAAAAGAATTGGACTTCCTCCTTGGTAAGCAAGCATTTCGCCTCCGATATAAATATCAGAAAGGAAAAAGCTGGTGCCCAACAAACGGTCAAAAGTGAGCAGTAGCGCTGCCGAAAAGAGAACAGGAAAAGAGAGTACACCAATGATAGCCGTCAGAAAAAATGCCCAAATGGTTAGTGGAAGACGGCTCATGGTCATCCCTTCGGTACGGAGGTTCAATACCGTAGTGATGTAGTTAATACTTCCCATCAGAGAAGATGCGATAAAGATAGCCATGGAGAACAACCAGAGGGTCATTCCCATACCTGACCCTGGCATCGCCTGAGGTAGCGCACTCAACGGAGGATAAATGGTCCAACCACCACCAGCAGGTCCTGTTTCGAGAAACAACGATACAATCATGAGTACCGAGGAAACGAAGAAGAACCAGTAGGAGAGCATGTTAATGAAACCGGATGCCATGTCCCTTGCTCCGATTTGAAGCGGAATAAGGAAGTTAGAAAAGGTTCCACTCAATCCTGCTGTCAGCACGAAAAACACCATGAAGGTACCGTGCATGGTCACCAGTGAAAGGTAGAAGTTTGGATCAAGCTTTCCTCCTGGGGCCCACTTACCTAACAAAGCTTCCAGAATCCAGAAACTTTTTTCAGGAAAAGCAAGCTGCAGTCGGAACAACAAGGACATCCCGATTCCGAGAATAGCCATGAAGATACCCGTAATCAAAAACTGCTTGGCAATCGTCTTGTGATCTGTACTAAATACATACTTAGTCCAGAAAGAACCATGGTGATCGTGATCATGACCATGATCTTGATCGTGGCCATGATCGTGATGTGTTTCGGTATGAACATCCATCGCCTGATGAAATTCACCCTGACCGGTTACTGCTTTTGCACCTGAATGCTCTGACATATCGCCTGTGAATAATTTTTTTAAAAATAAAATACTTTCAGTAAATGATTTTTCACTTAAGTGCAACAGGAGTTTCTCCCGTGACATTTTCTGCAACTCCGCCACCTGGGGTAAGAGGAGAGAGTTTAACTCCATTTACCTCTTCATAAACTTGAGCAAAGGTTTTTTGTTTCTTCAGCCACTCCTGATATTCTGCTTCAGTTTCGACCACTACCACACGTCCCATGCTCCAGTGACCACCGCCACAAATCTGCTGGCAGCTCATTTCGTATTTGAAATCAGGATTACCCGTTATCTCCTGCATTTCTACAGTTGTTTTGGTAGGAGTGAACCAAAACTTGGTAATCATACCTGGAACAGCATCCATTTTTACCCGGAAGTGGGCCAAGGTTGCACTGTGAAGCACATCCCTCGATTTAATGAAGAGCTCAATCGGGCGGTTAACCGGCAAGTGAAGCTCGGTAGCAACCACATCGTCGTACCCACGCTTGTCTTCCAGGTTAATTCCCAGTTCGTTGGCTTTGCCTTCATCAATGTAATTGAGCGCGGCATCTCCAAATTCAGTATCGGATCCCGTGTAACGGTAAGTCCAGGCAAACTGCTTGCCATTAACCTCAATCTTCAAAGCCTCTTTAGGGGCCGGCGACATAATTTCTGTCCACTTGGTTGCCCCGTCAAATACCAGCAAAGCAAGTACAATGGCAGGAATAATGGTCCAGATAAGCTCCAGTCGGTTGTTGTGAGGATAAAACAACGCCTTACGACCGGGTTTGCTTTGGTATCTCCAGGCGTAGAAGAACAGGAGTGTATTGGTAACCACAACCACGAAAATGGTTACGTACATGGTGTTCCAAAACATCCGGTCAATTTCCACTCCATGTAAAGAAGCTGGATTGTTCGTGATGGTAAACTTAGGGTACCACTTAGCGGAACTCACATAAGCTGCAATAAAGCTAATGATCAAAAAGCCAAGGAACATCCCACCATTTATGGCGTTAGCGTTCCACTTAGCAAAAGGATCAATATCCTTGAGTCGGAGAACCAAATACAGGTTGGCACAGACAAGCAAGAAGATGCCCGCCAACAGCAATTGAATCGAAAAAATAATGGATTGTGCGTCCATACTGGCTAATCGTTTTTCAAAAGTTTAAAACCTATACAAATCTCAACTGAGGACCTGTGTGAATGTTCTGCAAATATACTGTTTTAAACAGCACCTGTAGTATGGTGAAGGCTCTCATCCAGGTAAGGATGTTTAAGCGGAACCAAATTGATTTTGGAAAGTGCATTGAAAACAGCGAAGAGGAATACACCGGCAAACAGCAGGTAAAATCCTAACTCCATAAAGCCTAATCCCCAATTAGCTTCTACTGCACCTGGCATAATCATCAGGAACAGATCGTGCCAGTGACCATAGAGCAGGATTACTCCGATAGGAAGGAAGGTAGATAATTTGCGCTTGGCATTCCGGGTCATCAACCAGAGGAATGGGAAAGCAAAATTGATCACAATGTTCAGATAAAAGAATGCTGCGTATCCAAGATAGGCGTGGTCCCCTACCCGGTATCGCTTCACATAGTAAATGCCTTCTTCCGGAATGTTGGAATACCAGATGAGCATGTACTGCGACAACCAGGTGTAAGCCCAGAATACGCTAAAGCCAAACACATATTTTCCGATGTCGTGTAAGTGCGAATCGTTCACAAAGTCAAGGTAGCCACGACCTTTCAGAAACAGAATCAACAAATAGAGGGTCACCATGGCAGAAACCATTGAACCTCCGAAAACGTTGATCGCAAAAATGGTGGAGAACCAGTGTGGTTCGAGCGACTTGATCCAGTCAACCGCAAACAGACAGTAAGAAAGTCCGAAGAGGATAATGAATACCGCAGAAACGTGGGTGCTCCTCCAGAAGATAGAAACATTGTCGATCGGATGACCAATTGCATCTTCGTCTTTGGAGAGTTTACGCAAATAGAGTGCTGTTCCTACCCAGATACCGAAGAACAATACGGTACGAATTGAGAAAGCCGAAGGATTGAGATAAGCACGCTTGGCATCAATGATTTCATCCAAACCTGCGGGAATCATGGCCCATTCAAAAAGGGACCCCAGGAAGAAAAGCATCACAACGAACCCAACAGCGGCATAGGGTAGATAAAGGGTAATTGCTTCAGCTACCCGCTGTACAGCCACAAACCAACCTGCATTGCCTACGCGGTGGATGGTAATAAAGAACATGGCCCCCATGGCGATAGTCAGGAAATAGACCGATGCCAGAAGGAAGTTAGCTAGGAAACGGGTGTTTCTTCCAGGTTCCGGACGATGAGCAGCTTCGCCATGCGCAGCTTCACCTGCGTGCTGCTCGGTTTGAGTAGCACCGTGGGTTTCTTGATCCTGGTGGGAAACGGGTACTGCTTTTACCACCTCAGTAGAAGTGGAAGCATGTGCTTCATGGCTGGCAGGATGTTCAGGGGTAAGGAAATAACCAGCTGCAGTAAGTACTGCGCCGATGATCATTAACCCAAATACAAACTGGCGGATCTTTGAGGTAAACTCAAATTTCTGTTCCAGATGAAACTCGTGGTTATGGTGTGCTGCTGCCAAAGTTCGAGAGTTTATAAGATGAGTGCCCAGTAAAAATTACTGCTGCTTCTGAAAATCTTGAATGTAACAAATAACTTCCCAACGCTGCTTAGGCGTTAGCTGTGAAGCATGTGAACCCATGATTCCTTTACCATAGGTAAGGGTGTGGAACATATTTCCAGCTGTAATATTCGGGCGGGAGTTGTAGGCTGGTACACCAGCATATTTCCCAGAGGTAACGAGGTTGCCCTGACCATCCCCTGTGGCTCCATGACAATTCACGCAAAACACTTCATAGATGCGCTTGCCGGATGCGTAGGTTTCAGAAGTACAGTTATGCCCGCCTTCATTCATACCTTCTACAGATAAAGGACTTGGCCACAGCACACCTGCGCTGTCATATCCATCTGTAGAATTAGAAAACGGATAAGTCTCATAGGTCTCATGGTTATACCACGATTCGGAACGTGGCAGGGTACCGGCAGGTGCATTTTGTGCACTCCTTCCATCCTTGAAAACGGCAACTTTACCGTCCTTGGGGGCACCAGCGTAGTATCCACCAAGCTCTGTATTGTTCACAATCGTCTGGGAGTATGGCTCCAGCGGAAGTGAATTATACATGTTCGGTGCATATTCAATGTTACGGTGTGATTTGTCTTTATAGCAACCTGTCATCAGGCCAGCTACCAGAACACAAACACCTGCAAATTTTATCCAAGCTGCGATTTTCATAGGGATCATGCTTCTTTTTCGGTCACATCATAAGCTCCGTGCTTGCGAAGAACTTCCTTCACTTCAGCAGGATTGGAAAGTTTGCTCTCTTCGAGGGCCACAACGAAAATGTCGTCGGTCTGGCGGTCATCGAAAAGAATGGCTTTTTTGCCTGGCCAGTAACGACCTACGATAAAGAAGGTAATTATCATACCATGTGCAGCAAACAAAACGGTGGTTTCGAAGCTAATCGGAATTTCGGCAGGAATGGGCATGTTTGGCTTACCGCCCACATTCATTGGCCATACAACTCCAAAAATGAGATTCATCATAGTGAGCGCAAGGGCAAGACCGAAAGCTCCGTAAATGAAGGCAGCTACCGTCAGGCGGGTACGCTTGATGTTCAGGTAAGGCTCCAAACCGTGAAGCGGGAAGGGAGAGTACACGTCATAGATGTCTACTCCAGCTTCGAAAAGCTCCTTAATTGCATCCATCGCCCGGTCAGGATGCCAGAATTTTCCTAATACAAAGTTTCTATTGCTCATGATCAGGCAGTGGTGACAGGTTGCTTTTCCTCCAGGAATTTTGGCATTTCTGGGTCATGTAACAAAGTTTTCACTTCGAACATGTTGATAACCGGGAGGTATTTTGAAAACAGTAAGAAGCAGGTCATAAACAACCCGAAGGTTCCGATGAAGATACCTACTTCCACATAAGTTGGGGTGTACATGGCCCAGCTGGAAGGCAGGTAGTCGCGGTGAAGCGAGGTAACAATGATCACAAAACGCTCGAACCACATACCGATGTTCACAAAAATCGAGAGGATAAAAGTGAGCAGCATGCTGGTACGTACTTTCTTAAACCAGAAGAGCTGGGGAGAAATTACGTTGCAAGAGAACATAATCCAGTATGACCAGCCGTAAGGACCGAATGCACGGTTGATAAAGATGTAGCGCTCCCAGAGTACACCTGAATACCAGGCCATGAAAAACTCAGTGGTGTAAGCCAAACCTACGAGTGAACCCGTGGCAATTATGATCTTGGCGATGGACTCCATGTGGTCCAGGGTGATGTAATTCTCGAGCTTATACACCTTCCGGGTTACAATCATCAGGGTTTGCACCATTCCGAATCCGGAAAAGATAGCTCCAGCTACGAAATAAGGAGGGAAGATGGTGGTGTGCCATCCCGGAATAACCGAAGTAGCAAAGTCCATGGACACAATGGAGTGCACGGAAAGTACAAGTGGTGTGGCCAATCCGGCAAGGATAAGCGAAATAACCTCGTAGCGTGACCAGTTACGGCCCGATCCTTCCCAGCCGAAAGCAAGTCCACCGTAAATCCACTCCTGAAACTTCTTTCCCTGGCGGGCAAAACGGTCACGGATGGTTGCAAAGTCGGGAATCATACCGAGGTACCAGAATACCAGCGATACTGAGAGGTAAGTTGAGATAGCAAATACGTCCCATAGCAGCGGAGAGTTGAAGTTAACCCAGAGTGATCCGCGGGTGTTAGGCATTGGCAGGAACCATAGCCCAAGCCAGAGACGACCCATGTGCAGAATCGGGAAAAGGCCCGCACAAAGAACTGCGAAAATGGTCATCGCCTCAGAAGCGCGGTTAATCGAGTTCCTCCATGCCTGACGGAACAGCAAAAGAACTGCTGAAATCAAAGTACCGGCGTGACCAATACCTACCCAGAACACGAAGTTGGTGATGTCAAATGCCCATCCAACTGTTTTGTTCAGGCCCCATACCCCGATCCCTTTCCAGATTGTCCAGGCCATAAGCCCAAATCCGGTAAGCATAACCAGGGCACTTACACTTGTCCAAAACAACCAGGTGAGGTTGATTCGGGATTCAATAGGACGCACCACATCTTCGGTAATCTGTTCGTACCGTTGGGTGTTGGTGATCCATTTTTGCCTGATCGGCGAAACGTGGTGACTCATGGGGAGATCAGCTATTTTTTTCTTCAGGTGTAAAGGTCATATTCTGGCCTGACATGGCACGCTTGGCAGCATGTTCTTCTGTGCTACGGTTACGAACCAGGGCCATATATTTCACATTTGGCAGGGTTTTTACTTCCTCCAAGGCGGTAAAGGTGCGGTCTTCACGGAACAACTTCGATACTTCGCTGTTCGGGTCGTTAAAGTCGCCGAAGGAAATAGCTCCTGTGGGGCAAGACTGCTGACAGGCAGTTTTGATTGATCCGTCTTCCGGCTTGGCGTAAGAGCTGTTGCCATCAATTTTTGCACGGAGCTTGCCGTCCTGCAAACGTTGTACGCAGAAGGAGCACTTCTCCATTACTCCACGGAAACGAACGGTAACATCGGGGTTCAGAACCAAACGACCGAGTTCGCTGTGGGTATAAAGATCCCCAAACTGCTGGGTATCGTTGTAGTAGTTGAACCAGTTAAAGCGGCGAACCTTGTAAGGACAGTTGTTGGCGCAATAGCGGGTACCCACACAGCGGTTGTAAGACATTTGGTTCATGCCTTCGTCGCTATGGATGGTAGCCAAAACAGGACATACCGTTTCACAAGGTGCGTTGTCGCAGTGCTGGCAAAGCATGGGCTGGAAAATCACATCCGGATCGTTAGGGTCTCCGGTGTAATAGCGGTCAATCCGCATCCAGTGCATTTCCCGGCGGGTACGCACTTCTTTTTTACCAACTACTGGAATGTTGTTTTCAGCCTGGCAACTCACAACGCAAGCACCACAACCGGTACACTTGTTGAGGTCGATCACCATTTTCCAGTGAATTTTCTTCTTGGAAATCGGGTCGTCGTAGTGTGAGTCCCACAAAGAAACGAGGTGCTCTCTCAGTTCTGAGCGCTTTTCTACTTTCGATGCGTATTTGCCGTTTTTCAATTCGGCTGTGGTCGTTTCGTCAACGATTTTATCTGTACGATCGTAGTCGCTACCAAAGCTTTTCAGTTTGGCCGGATCATAAAGGGTGTTGAAGGTTTGAACCAGCGCGAGTGGGTAGGTTTTGCCGGTTTTTTCGACTTTTGCTCCACCGATCAGGTAAGAGACCGCCGATCCGGAACCATTGAGCATTGTGTACACGTTTGCTCCGGCAACCTGGGTACCACTGATTATTTCGCCATTGGCACGCTTGGTTACTTTTCCCCCGTTGCTGCCATAACCAACCGCGATACCAATGGTATTCAGGGCCTGGCCTGGCTGAACAACTACCGGCATATACAGCTCGGCACCGTTCACGGTGATTTTCACTACATCGTCCTGTACGAGTCCTTGCTCTTTGGCAAATGCTACGGGCAGGGTAATGTAATTATCCCAGGTAGCGCGGCTTACCGGATCGGGCATTTCCTGCAGCCAAGGGTTGTTGGCGTAGGTTCCGTCACCGATTCCGATTTTCTCGTAAGCGACCATCTCCATGCCTGAAACGGGCTTACCCACTGCGGCAGTTGCCTGGGTTTTCAGGGTATCGTCGGAAAGGCTGTAAGACGGCGCGGCAGTTGAACCACTTTTCACAAAAACACCTTTACGCAGGTTGGTTTCCCAGAATGCGGTGAAGGATCCGTTTCCGTCGAAAAGGCTTGTTTGCCAGGTATTTTTTACAAAATCCGCATATGCAACGGGGAGGCCCATCCAACGAAGGAAGCACTCTTCCGGCTGGCGGGTGTCGAAAATGCGGTTGATGGTAGGCTGAACCAGGCTGTACGAATTAGCTGACAAGCTGGCATCGCCCCATGATTCGAGGAAATGTGAACTGGCCGCTGAGTATTGGCAGAGTTCAGAAGTTTCGTTGGATTTATCAACAATTGCAACCGAAAGCTTCAGGTTTTTGAGCGCCTTTTTGAATGCTTCAGCGTAAGGGGTATTGTAAACCGGGTTCACACCTGAAACAATCAGGGCATCCACTTCTCCGGCTTCCATTTCTTTTACCAAAGCGGCAAGTGCCTCGTCGTCTCCGGTTTTTACCGTGGAGTGATTGGCCAGGTCAACAATGGCTCCGTAGTTACCGAGCATGTTGTTGATGGCGTTGGTCAGCACCTGAAGCGATACATCGTTTACCCCGCAAAGCACAACCGACTGGCCTTTGTGGGCCACAAGTTCGGTAGCGATTTTATCGAGGCCGTTCATGGCTACGTTAAAAGCAGGAACTCCGGGAAGCTCGCCTTTGCCGGTAGCTTTGGCTACTTTGTTGTAAAGATTCAGCAGGGCAATGCCCATTTTAGATGCATCGGCCGGAAAGCGAAGGTCCGCTTTTGCACCGGTGATGGTCATCAGGCTTTCCACCTGAAAGTGGCGCGACATTTCCTTTTTGGAATCGCGACCCACCATGTATTTCCAAGAAAATTCTACCGGAGACAACCATGCTCCCAGGAAGTCTGCACCAAAAGAGGCGATAACTTTGGCCTGATCGAGGTTGTAGGTAGGGATGGCTTTTTTGCCGTGGGTAAGAGCGTGTGCCTGCGCAATGGCCGAATAGGAAACTGCGTCGTAAGCAACGTGCTTTCCATCAGTGTATTGACCCAGGAAGCTGTTGATTACACTTACAGAAGAAGGGCTGTTTACGGTTCCGGTAAGAACACGCACTTTACCCCCTGCAGCCTTAATCTCAGTCAGTTTCTGAGTTACCCCTTCGTCCAGCTTGTCCCATGTGCTGTTATTGGCTCCCACTTTGGGTGCGCGAAGGCGCTCTTCGTCGTAGAGGCTCAGCAAAGTAGCCTGACCAATAGCGTTAAGACCGCCTTTGGTAACGGGAGAATCGGGGTTTCCTTCGAGCTTAATGGGGCGACCTTCGCGGGTCTTTACCACTACCGGAATACCGTTAGGAGCGGTAGAGGCATAGTAGTTAGGCACACCAGGGATGATGTCGTCGGGCTTAACTACATAAGGAATCGCCTTTTTTACTGGCCCTTCTGCACAGGCAGCGAGGGTAGCTGCAGTCATACCAAAGCCCAATAATTTCAAGAAATTACGGCGGGAAGACTGCACATTGAGCGAATCATCAGAGGTACCGGCGAGGGCATCTTCCAGAGAAATATCTGTCGGAAACTCCTTTTTGGCCTGCTCAATGAAAGCGGGGGTTAGTTCTAGTTCTTCCAGCCCCCTCCAATATTTTGGTTGACTCATGGGTCGTCAGTAAAGCGGTGTATCTGTTGTTTGCGAAGGATCAATAGTGACAGCGGGCGCAGTTAAGACCACCCATATCTTCGACAGTCATGTCGGTTTCTTCTCCGAGTACTTTTACCTTGGTTTGGCGGTGGCAGCTTACGCACCATCCCATGCCGAGATCAGAGTATTGGTACACCACTTCCATTTCCTGGATAGGACCGTGGCAGGTTTGGCAGGCAAGGCCGCCGACTACTACGTGCTGGGCGTGATTGAAGTAGGCGTGGTCGGGCAGGTTGTGGATACGCACCCACTCTACCGGCACCCCATCATTATAAGAGGCAAGCACTTTGGCGATTTCTGTTTCTCCGTACTTAGGTCCAACCTGGATGTACTTGTGACAGTTCATACACACGTTGGTAGAAGGGATCCAGGCGCTCTTGCTCTTGGTTACCCCGGAGTGGCAGTATTCGCAGTTGATGTTGTACTGACCAGCGTGGAGCTTGTGGCTGAACTTGATGGGTTGCTCAGGCATGTAGCCCTGGTGAAGGCTGATGGTGCGGGCTTCAGCTACCCACTTTCCGAGGCCCCCAATAGTAAGCAACACGGCCAGAGAAGTAACTACCCAGCGATTTTGAAGGATCAGGCGGGTTTGCTCGATCACATCTGCCAGGCGGAAAGGCTCTTTCTGCTCCTTGGCGCGAACGGCAGTGATCAGGGTAGCCGTAATGATGACCAGCATCAGCGCGATAAGGAGCAGTACTCCTACCAGGATGAGCAGACCATAATAAATGGTAGGGTCAGCCATAGGGTCTGAAGGTGTAGCTCCATCAACAACGGTCACAGCCTCTTTGGGCTTAGCCGCGTCGTCGGCATAGGCAAGGATATTGTCGATCTCCTCGTTTTGGAGGGTCGGGAAAGCTTGCATTAGCTGCTTGTTGTACTGCTCGTACAGGGCAACAGCTTTAGCGTCGCCAGACTTGACGAGAGCCTGTGAGTTTTTCACCCATTTATACAACCACTCCTTGTCGCTGGCGTATTTAGCGGCAGCACCGGAAAGTTGAGGACCTACCAATTGACCGACAGGCTTGTGGCAGGCAGCACAGTTTGCTTTGAAGAGCTTTTCACCCGCAGCTATATCTTGGGCATTGAGGCCAAGAGAAAACGAGAAGAAAAGCGCCAGCAAGCAGGAGTAAATGAAAGAGGCGCGTAGACGAAGATTCATGGTATTCTTTATCTTTTCCGATGACGGCTGCCTAAATGGGGGTTTTTATTCAGAACCATCCTTTTAGACGGTGCGCAAATTAATACAGGGTATTTTGCTTTCAAAACGTCATTTGCCAATAGTAGAAACAGGTTTCAATTTTAGACCGATTCTAAACGAATATTCTGCGATTTTCTTCGTTTTGGCTGGTTTTATGCGCAAAATTGTTCGTATAAACTGCATCCTTGCTCACTATTTTTGATTTTTTTTGATCGAAACCAAAAGATACTTTTTTAATGGACGACAAAATTATTCTCGATTCGCTCATCATCGGAGCCGGACCCATCGGTCTTGCCTGCGGAATCGAGGCAAAACAACGCAACCTTCAGGTCATTTTGCTGGAAAAAGGCACCCTTGTCAATTCCATTTACCACTACCCGGCCAATATGACTTTTTTCTCTACCTCTGAAAAAATAGAGATCGGATATTCCCCTTTTGTTTCTCACGGCCCAAAACCAACCCGCAGCGAAGCCCTTGAGTACTACCGCCGGGTAGCTAAATTCTGGGACCTGGACATCCGTACCTACGAAGAAGTGGTGGATTTTTCCCCTGCTATCCTCCCGGACAAGACTAGGGGCTATAAGGTCAACTCTACCAAAGGCCATTACCTTGCCCGAACGGTGATACTGGCCACCGGTTTTTACGACCAGCCAAACCCCTTACATGTGCCCGGCGAGGACCTGCCCAAGGTGAAGCACTATTTCAACGACCCGCACCCCTACATCGGGCAGGATGTGCTGGTGATTGGTGCCGCTAATTCGGCCATCGACGCTGCGCTGGAGTGCTGGCGCAAGGGGGCAAGGGTTACGCTCGTACACAGGGGGAAGGAAATTTCCGGCAGGGTGAAGTACTGGGTATGGCCTGATTTTGAAAACCGCGTAGAGGAAGGCTCTATAAAAGCGTATTTTTCTTCCAAAGTAACCGCTATTCGCCCCGACCAAGTAGATATCACGACGCCAGAAGGCCCCATCACCCTACCGAACGACTGGGTACTGGCCATGACGGGTTTCCAGCCCAATTTTGCCTGGATGTCGAAGCTGGGCATTTGCTTTGACCCTACCCCGGACCGAATGCCGGAGCGCAACCCCGACACCTTCGAATCCAATTTACCGGGCGTATTTCTAGCGGGCACGGTATGTGGCGGCATGAACACCAGCAAATGGTTTATCGAAAACTCCATCGAGCACGCCCATATCATTATGGAAGAAATTGCCCGCAGACTTAAAATACCAGCCTGAAGCTGATTCCCCTTTTTTTCCCAAATTCGCCCCATGGCCAAAACAAAAACACTTTATATATGCCAGAACTGTGGCTCCCAACACCTGAAATGGCAAGGGCAGTGCAACGGCTGTGGTGAGTGGAATACCCTCGTGGAAGAAAAGCAGGAAGCTACCCCTTCGCGCACTTCGTGGAGGCCAGGTCTTGCCCAAAGCTCCCGCCCACGCACACTCGACAATATTCCTTCGGCTGAAGCGAACCGTAAGCTGACCCCTGATCAGGAAATGAACCGTGTGCTCGGCGGCGGAATCGTGGAGGGCTCCGTGGTCCTTTTGGGCGGCGAACCAGGCATCGGAAAATCGACGCTCCTGCTTCAACTCGCGCTTCAGCTTGCGCCCTCCAAAATATTGTATGTGTCGGGGGAAGAATCGGAGCAGCAAATAAAAATGCGCGCTGACCGCATCACGGCCCGCAATCCGAACCTCTACCTGGCAGCGGAAACCCGGCTGGAGCGCATTGTGGAGTTTTATCAGGAAATAGAACCTGAAATTCTGGTCATTGACTCGATACAAACCATATTCACCGAAACCCTCGAATCGGCTCCCGGAAGTGTGGGCCAGGTGCGGGAGTCGGCTGCCAAATTAATCAGGCTCGCAAAGGAAATGCGGACCCCGATTTTTTTGGTGGGGCATATTACCAAAGACGGCACCCTGGCTGGCCCCAAGGTGCTGGAGCACATGGTAGATTGTGTGCTGACCTTTGAGGGCGACCGGCACAACAGCTACCGCATCGTACGGGCAGTAAAAAACCGCTACGGCAGCAGCCTCGAAATCGGCATTTATGAAATGCTGGGAGATGGCCTCCGCGAAGTAGCCAATCCTTCAGAAATTTTTCTGTCCCAACACGACGAAGACTACAGCGGGGTAGCCATTGGCTGTACACTCGAAGGCTTGCGGCCTATTTTGCTCGAAACCCAGGCGCTGGTAAGCCCGATGGCCTACGGTACCGCCCAGCGATCCGCCACGGGGTTTGACCTCCGCAGGCTCAATATGCTGCTGGCAGTTTTGGAAAAAAGGTGCGGATTTAAGATGGGGGCACAGGATGTGTTCATCAACATTGCCGGAGGCCTGAAACTCGAAGACCCCGCCGCAGATCTGGCCCTGGTTTGCTCACTTATTTCTTCGCTTCACGACCTTCCGATTCCTTCCCATTCGGTTTTTGCCGGGGAAATAGGCCTTTCGGGTGAAATAAGGGCGGTACAGCGCATGGAGTCGCGGGTGGCCGAAGCCGAAAAGCTCGGATTCAAGCGCATCTTCGTCGCAGGCAGCCAGGTAGCCTCTTTAAAGAAATTCAAGAAAATACAGATCGTAGGCGTTTCGAAGCTGGAAGATGTGTTCCGGAAAGTATTCGGAAATTAATCTTCGCGAAGCCTGAGTTTGTTGGGTAACTCGTTTTTATCGTCGGGCTTTATTTCTACGCCTTTTTCTTCGAGAATGCGGGCACAATCGTGTATTCCGATCAAGAGAGCATCGGAGGCGCTCCCTTTCTTCAGTTGCTGCACCATGTCGCGCACGACGGTAGTCCATGTTTCAGGGGTGGTCGCCTGGTTGATGCCTTTGTCGGCAAGCACCACTACCTGTCGCTCGTGGTTGGCCACCAGCAACACGATGCCCGTGCGGTCGCGGGTGAGGAATACTTCTTCATCGATAAAAAAATCGCGGGCCGTACGCCAGGCAGCTTGTTCCATGGCCGCTTTTCCGGCCCAAAAACGCAGCCAGGCGGGCCACCAGCGGGTAAGTATGGCCGAAAAGGCACCTACGGCAAAGCCGGCAATAAATATTTCCCAGGGATGAAACCACAGCTGGTCCCAAGTACCGCTTGCCCACCAGCCAACGGCCCAGGCCGTAAGCAACCCGGTAAACAGGCCGGCCCTGAGCGCGGCTTCCGGATAGCTACGACAGCGATTGACAAATGCGGGCACAATTTCACCGGAGGTGCGAAGCTCGGCCTCTTTTACCGCCGCTTCGATGGCCGCTAAATCTTTTTCTGAAAAAAATCGGGAAGAAGACATGGTTTGATAGTTATCCAATATTAACCAGTAAATCGGGTTTGACCGCAAAACAATTGCGCTTATTCACTAACGCCGTTCTGTTTCGCCAGTTTAAATTCATTTATTCCTAAATTTAGAAATGAGTTCTTCGAAGCCAAGCTTCATGCCTAAAACCAACCCTCACAGGGCCACCCTGCACAACCTCAGTCTGTTGTTGCTACGTTGTCAATTACTCGATACTCCCTACCTGCTTTGTTTCTACGAACTCGCAGACGGTATGGGCTTCGATGCCCTTGAGGCAGAAGCCGTTTTACTATCGGCAAACGGGGCTGAATATCACCTGCCGAATGCCCCGCACGAACGTGATTTCGAGCTTCGCATGGGTATTAGCCTGATAGTGAGAGAAACGCCTTTGCCTGAAAATCAACGACAAATTCTTTTAGAGTTTGCAGAAAAACTACACCTATCGGCTGAACTGGTCATCGCGCTGGAGGAAGTCAATATCCGCAAGAATATGCAGCATTTCCACCACTTGTTGATGTTCAAAAACCTGTATGCCGCCCTGAGGCTTTCTCACGAAATCACCCTGGAGCAAGAAATAATGCTTGATGAGGTGGGCCTGGCACTTGGCATTTCAGCTGAAACAATCGATGAACTCAACGCAGGGCCTATACCGGACTTTTCGGTGCCAGAGGAAGTGGAGGAGCGATTATTCACCATCAAAAACATGATTTTGCTCTTGATGACGGGCAACGGCGAAGACCCCGGCATGTTTGCTGCCATTCTGCGATACACCCTGAAAGCCGGTTTTTTACTTCCCGATCTGGAGCTGTGGCTGGAAGAAAACAAAACCCTGATCCGCGAACAAGCCCTCGAGCTTGAGGAAACTACCCATCACAATCTTTCTTTTTACCTCCAGGTTTTTGAAAAAACAGAAGAACTCCCCTGGGATATGCCTACCCTGGCTACCTGGATGAAAGCTGTCTTAAAAAACAGGCAGCTCCCTGCCTGGCCCTTTTCGAATCCTCAGCAAAACAAAACCCTGGCTGATCTGCTCTGGATCGTGGCTGTACGCGCTGTGAGGCTGGACCATCACATGGTGGTGATGGGCCCTGTGTACCTCGAAATGATGGCAGAAAGTCAGCAGTTAGCCGCATTGAGCACACCTTTGCTGGAGCTGGAATCGGGCATGGGCGGAAACCTCATTGCCCTGCCGAGTGTACCCATTGAAGCCGTAGAAGAAGAGATCGTTTCGTTCTTCCAGGCACTGGAGTGGTAGCCATCCTGCGAGAAATTTGTTTCTTGCTGGCATGAAAAGGATTACCTCCCTGGTATGCTTCCTGATGGCATTTACCCTAATAAAAGCCCAGGACAATGACTTTCTCTTAGGTCACGATATCTACCATTATGTGGACCGGCTGGATATTTCAGGTGCTACGGGCCATGCGGTGCCCACCCTGATAAAGCCCTATGGCCGGGAGGCTGTGACACAGCTCATGAAGGATGCAGGCACTTCGGCTTTGTCGGAGCAGGTGGCACAGTGGCAACATCGGCTGGAGCTTCAGGCCAACGATTCGCTTGCAAATGCGCCCAGCCAGCAAACCCGCCTCAAGTGGATTTACCGGAATGGCCGCGACCTGATCCATATTCAAAACCCTGATTTTCAATTATTTATAAATCCTGTAGCGCAATTTGCGGCCGGGGCAGAAGTCGGGGATGCCTATTTCTCTACCGATCCCCTCTTTCTCACCCAAAATCATCGGGGCGTGGTGGTTAGGGGTACAGCCTGGGGAAAGCTCGGTTTTCATACTGAGGTTTCTGACCAGTTGGGGCGCTATCCGGGCTTTTTGGTACAGCAATTCGACTCCACAGGCCTGGTGCAGGGGGAGACTTTTGTAAAAAAATACGGCAGTGAAAACGGGCTGAATTATTTTTCATCGCGCGCCTACCTCACCTATTCGCCCTTCAAAGCCATGCGCATCAAGTTTGGCAAAGACCGCGCCTTCTGGGGCTATGGCTACCAAAGCCTGTGGTTGTCTGACTATGCACCCGACGGGCTTTTGCTTACCGTAAACACCCGCATCTGGCAGCTGGAATACACCAACCATTTTGTGCAACTGGTGGATTATATACCCGGTAAGCCCGACCCGGCAGGCACCTATCCGCGTAAATATGCCGCCTTTCATCAGCTCTCATGGCTGCCAAACAAGCATTTCAGTGTGGGTGTTTTCGAAGGGGTTGTTTACGCCTCGAATCAACCCAATGGCAACCGGGGGTTTGAACTTACCTACCTCAACCCCATCATCTTTTACAGGGCTGTAGAGCAAGCTATCGGCAGCCCCGACAACTCGGTGCTGGGCGCGCAGGGCAAGGTGAACCTCCTCCACCACCTGCAATTTTACGGGCAGTTTTTGCTGGACGACTACAACTTCAGCAAGCGCAGCCAGGGAAGTAATTATTGGGGAAATAAATACGCCTGGCAACTGGGACTTAAGTACATCGATGCTTTTGGGGTACCGACCCTCGACCTGCAAATGGAATACAACCGGGTGCGGCCCTATACCTATCAGCACTTTTCGCTGGCGGCTAATTACAGCCAATACGGGCAACCGCTTGCGCACTCCGGCGGAGCCAACCTTTGGGATGCACATTTCATTCTCCGTTATCATCCGCTCCCTGCCTGGAACCTGTATGTCATTGCCAGTCGGTTGAAGCAGGGCCGCGATACCAATGGTAAAAACGTGGGGTATGACCTCAACCTTCCTTATACCAACCGCTTGGGTGAGTACGACCAGGTTGTGGGACAGGGCCTAGCCTGGAATGTAGATCAACTCCATGGCAGGCTAACTTTTCAGCCCTTTGAAGCCATTGACCTGTACCTGGAAGCCGAGGCTTACCTGCGCAGGGAGCAGGGAGACACCTATGGCTGGGGGCAATTTGGCCTGAGAACCGCCCTACAAACTCGGCAATACCGGTAATTGCTGAAAATCTGATCAATAAAATAGCCCCACACAATGTGCAGGGCTTTCTATGGTTTTTCAGCAGAAAAATCAGTTGCTCAGGGCGCGAAGCTCAGTACTGAATTTCACCATTTCGTCTTCTTTGCCGATGAAAGGAGCAATGGTCACCAACTGGCGCAACCACTCCACTTCTTTAGGCTGAGCGTTGTGCAGCCACAGCATATAGGGGTATGCTTTTTTCAGCAGTTCTACGATTTCGGCATCAGCAGCATCGATGTCAGCGTCGCGGGTCATTTTCATTTTGCGCTGGCTGATTTCGGCAGCTGTGTTCACATAAGAAGCACCCAGGCCGTAGTTGGCGCTGAGGTTGTTGGGGTCTTTGTCATAAACCTCCTGGTAGATTTTCAGGGCTTCGGGTAAGCGGTCAGCACGCTCAAGCAGTCCGGCATAGGCTACTTTCATGTCGAGATCATCCGGAGTTTTGGCAATCGCTTCCTGAAATTTCTTTTCAGCTTCGGCAAAAAGCTCAGGGTGCTGCTGATAGATAGCCAGTTCCAGACGCTTGATGCTTTCATCTTTAGGAAGCATTTCGCTACCTGCAGTGAGGAGGTCCAGGGCTTTGCGCACGTTTCCCTGCGCTTGATATACTACAGCGAGCTGCTGATATACATAGCTGGCCTGGCCAGCTGCCTGGGTATATTCCGGGGTTTCTTTGAAGCCTTCGGTGTCGCGGTTGAAAAACTTGGTTTTGAAAAGCTCAGCAGAGTTTTCGAGAGATTTTACAGCAGCAGCCGTATCGGCTTTTACCAGTTTTACAGAACCCAGCATACGGGCCGTGTAAAAGTCGCCGGGGCTGATTTTGTCAGCTGCTTCGAAGTACTGTACCGCTTTGTCGTCTTGGTTGCCGTTAAAAAAGGCAACGCCTTCGTTGTAAAGCACGGCCCAAATATTGGCTTCTGCACCATCCAGGATAGCTTGCTTGTGGTAAGCTTCTTTTACATCAGTAGCCATGGCATTTTCAAAGGCTTCGTAGGCCAGGTAGCTGGCATTGGGATACTGGGTGCGGAGATCTTTCAGTGTGGTATCAACAGCTACCCGAAAATAGCTTTTGTACAAAGCATAGTAGCCCTTAGGCAGCAGTTGCGGCTTGGTGATGAGGTCTTTGTTGGCAAAAGCCTCGTTTAGTTTGGCAATGGCATCGCCAAAATTATTCTGTTGTTCAGCCAAAACGCCCGTAGTAATCTTGGAATTTTGGGCGTAAACCTGGAAAGTACCCAGGCAAAAGAGGATTATTAACAGCTTTTTCATTGGGAAAGGAGCTTTGGGTTAAATCAAAGGAATCGTTGAGTGAAAGATAAGGATTGGGAGGTGTTTTCCATAAATAAGATCAGGATGCTGCCGTTTCTTCGCCTTCTGGTCCCACTTCTCCCTCATCTTCTTTCTCCAGTACAGACGCCAGCGAAGCAATTCCGTCACTATCTTTTACCCGTATGAGCTTCACGCCCTGGGTATTGCGTCCCTGCGTGCTGATATCAGCCACGCTCATGCGAATGGTAATGCCATTGCGGGTAATGATCATCAGGTCTTCGTTGCCTTCGAGGAGCTTGAGGCCGATCAATGCACCGGTTTTTTCGGATACGTTGATGGTTTTTACGCCTTTGCCTCCACGATTGGTCAATCGGTATTCGCCTACGGATGTTTGCTTACCGTAGCCTTTTTCTGATACCACCAGCAGGTTTTTGGTTTCGTCTTCGGCGACCACCATGCCTACTACTTCGTCGGTAGCTCCTGCAAGTCGGATACCTCTTACACCAGCGGCGGTACGGCCCATTTCACGCACGGTCTCTTCTTCGAAACGTACACAATAGCCCGATTTTACACCCAGCATCACCTGGCTTCTGCCATTGGTCAGCTTGGCTTCAATGAGCTCGTCCCCTTCGTTGATGGTAATGGCATTGATTCCGTTGGAACGTACCCGGCTATAAGCAAGCAGTCGGGTCTTTTTAACCATGCCCTTGCGGGTAGCCATCATGATGAAGTGGTTCTGGACAAAGTCCTGATCATCGAGACTGGCCACGGTTACGTAGGCTTTTACCTTATCATCCGGATCAATCTGAATCAGGTTCTGTATCGCACGACCTTTGTGGGTACGCTCTCCTTGCGGAATTTCGTAGGCCTTGAGCCAGTAACAGCGTCCTTTTTGGGTAAAGAACAGCATGTAATTGTGGGCGTGGGCGGTAAACAGTTGAGCTACGAAGTCGGCTTCTTTTTTGCCGGTTCCACGCAAGCCTGTTCCCCCTCTACCCTGAACCGAAAACTCGGCGGTAGGGGTGCGCTTGATGTAGCCATCGTGGGTAATGGTGATCACCATTTCGTCGTTGGCGATTACATCCTCCATCCGGATTTCTCCTTCAGCAAACACAATTTGGGTCCGCCTTGCATCGCCATAAGTGTCCCTTACTTCGATGAGCTCATCTTTGATGATTTTCATCCGAAGGCCTTCATCATCCAGAATCGAGCGGTAGTAGGTTATTTTTTCCTGCAATTCGCGGTACTGATCCTGTATTTTCTCGCGCTCCAGACCGGTGAGGCGTTGGAGGCGCATGTCGAGAATCGCCTTTGCCTGCAGATCTGAAAGAGAGAAACGGGACATCAGCCCTTCGCGGGCTTCGTCGGCGGTACGCGAACCCCGGATCAGGGCAATTACCTCGTCGAGGTGATCGAGGGCAATGAGGAGACCTTCGAGAATATGTGCCCGCTTGAGGGCTTCTTCGAGTTCGTATTTGGTGCGGCGAACAACTACTTCGTGACGGTGTTCCACGTAGTAATGGATCATTTCTTTCAGCGACAGGGTTTGTGGACGCCCATTGACCAGGGCCACGTTGTTGATGCTGAAAGACGACTGTAGCGGGGTGTATTGATAGAGCTTGTTGAGTACAACGCGTGCGTTTGCGTCGCGGCGCAGCTCCACCACAATCCGCATACCTTCGCGGTCCGATTCGTCGCGGATATCGGTAATCCCTTCCAGCTTTTTGTCCTGGATAAGGTGTCCGATTTTTTCTACGGTATGGGCTTTGTTTACCTGATAAGGAATTTCGGTAATGATGATCTGCTCACGGTCGTGGCCATCGGGCTCAATTTCCGCTTTTGCACGCACCACTACCCGCCCCCTGCCGGTTTCGTAAGCTGCCTGAATACCTTCTACCCCGTGGATAATACCCCCGGTAGGGAAGTCAGGTCCCTTTACGAACTCCATGAGCCCGGCGGTATCGATGTCTTTATTTTCGATATATGCCACAATGGCATCCACTACCTCGACCAGGTTATGGGGGGGCATATTGGTCGCCATCCCTACCGCGATACCACTGGCACCGTTTACGAGCAGGTTAGGAATCCGTGCGGGCAAAACGGTCGGCTCCTTGAGGGAGTCGTCGAAGTTGAGCCTGAAATCCACGGTATCCTTGTCGATATCGTTGAGGAGCTCTTCGGCTATTTTCCGCAGACGCGCCTCGGTATAGCGCATGGCGGCGGGGTTATCCCCGTCAATGGACCCAAAGTTACCCTGTCCGTCAACCAATGGATAACGCAGGGACCATTCCTGGGCCATACGCACCATGGCGTCGTAAACGGCGGTATCGCCGTGGGGGTGATACTTACCGAGCACCTCTCCTACGATACGGGCTGATTTCTTGTGAGGTCGATTACTGGCAAGACCGAGGTCGGTCATACCATATAATACTCGACGATGCACGGGCTTCAAACCGTCGCGCACATCGGGCAGGGCACGGGAAACAATCACCGACATCGAATAATCGATGTAGGCATTTTTCATTTCCTCCTCAATAACCCTGTTTACTATTTTTTCTTCGTTGGCCATTTAATACGTTCACCAAAAGCCTGGCAAAGATACGGTTTTCTAACGGGATAACCATCAAGAACCCTGGCTTGATGGGCGAAAGTAGTTTGGGCTGGTTTCCTCTGTGCCTCTGCTTTTACCACATGAGGTACTTGTAATAGCCGGGCGGGAGTTGATTTTTATACGTAACGTACAATATTTAATTTTCGAAATATTAATCAGCACAACCGAAATGAGAAAGTCGGACTTAAACCGGGATCAGCTTTACCACCTCAGTCTTTTCAACCTGATCCTTGAATGCCATGGATGGGAGGATGTAGCGGATACAGAGCTTCGCTTCGACCAGGGCGAACTTGTGGCACCTGAGGGCAACAGAAGTTTCGCCAATGGAAATTCCATTTTGGAAGCACGTTTTCATTCACCCATCAACATGGTAACGCTTAGGGTTTACAACAACGAGCGTTCTCAGTTTGTTACTTTTCATTTTCTTTTCGACAACCGCCCCGAACGTATCCTGGAGTGGATTGCTGCAGAAGGCAACTTGCTCGACATTGAAAATTACCGCAACAAGCTCAAGCATACAGAAGGATTGTGTGAAATGACTTTGCTGGAAATTTCTCAATCGGAGATCTACGAAGTGCGCCCGCCGGCAGCAGGTGGATCAGCTGTTTAGATAGGAAAAAGCCAGGTAATTGATTTTCAGGCCCTGTTCCATCCATTTTCTTTCATAAGCGGTCAGGATCTTTGTCTCCTCTGGCGCATCCTCCCAGGTGTGCAAATCGAAGGTAAGGGCGTGAAAGCGTATGTCAGTGCGTAAAACCAAAACCTGAAGCGCGTACTGAAAAAGTTCGAGGTTATCGGTTTTGAACTGAATGATGCCCCCAGGCCGGATCATCGATTTATAGATTTCGATATACCGGGGATGAACTAACCGGTGCTTGGCGTATCTTTTTTTAGGAAATGGATCGGGAAAAGTGATCCAGATACCAGAGATTTCACCGGGATTGAAAAAATCGGCAAGTTTCTCAATGTGTACATGCAGAAAGCCGATGTTGGTCAATCCTGATTCGGCGACTTCACCGGCAGCATGCCACATGCGATCCGTTTTGAGGTCAACACCTACTACAGGTTCATTGGGGTAGCGCCTGGCGAGGCCCAAAGACATAGCAGCCCTTCCGCACCCGAGCTCTACCTGGAGCGAATCTCCTCCACCGAGGGCGTCAGCCCATTTGCCGCGTGTATCGGAGTCGCGGTCATAGCAAAAGGAGTACGTTTTGTACCCGGCTTTTTTTGCAGTTTTTCTTCTGGCCATAAAAAAAAGGCTCCAACCTGTTGATTGGAGCCTGCAAATATCTTAAAAAACCTGATTAAGGCTTTTCCAACAAAATCATATCGGATTTTTCTTCCAGCTCGGTTGAAACCTTCACGAAATAGGCTCCCTGATTTAATCCACCGATTCCTACCCGAATTTGCTGATCTCCTTCCGGATAAAAAGCAGTTGTTTCGTAGCATTTCTTACCAAGTGCGTCGCGAATTTCTACGCGAACTTCCGTCTCTACATAAAGTTTGAGGTCCACTCGAACCATCGGGAAGGTTCCCATACCTTCACTTTCGATAGATACTGCTACCAGATCGAAAGAAGGGGAAGGAAAAATGTCAGAAACCAAAATAGGGTTAGACCGAACAGCAGTTGCAAGCACCAGGATAGCCGCAACGAGGAAGAACTTCAATCGATTCACGTGAGGTAAACTTATTCGGATGAGGACTGCAAGTTAGAGAAATTTCTTCAGGTTTTCAACGCCCAATTTGAAATTCCTTAGTGAAACAACCGAAATGGCGTTGAAATCAATAGTTTTTTGTGGTATTCGGTTATAACCTACAAATACTTACATCGACTGAAATTTTCGGCTAACGAATAGGGTTTTGTTTTCCCGGAGGTGTAATGCAATTTTGCCAGGCTAATTTCATCTCAAAACTGAAAACAATGGCTTATCTTTTCACTTCCGAGTCCGTATCGGAAGGGCATCCTGATAAAGTGGCTGACCAGATCTCCGATGCGGTACTGGACGCCCTCTTGCGCGAAGATCCTAACTCCAGGGTTGCCTGCGAAACGCTGGTTACTACCGGACAGGTAGTACTTGCTGGTGAAGTTACCACCAATGCCTATGTGGATCTCCAGAAGGTGGTACGTGATGCCATTGAGCGCATTGGCTACAACCACGATTCCTATATGTTCAGTGCTCGTTCGTGCTCTATCCTTTCGGCTATTCACGAGCAATCGCCTGATATCGCCCGTGGGGTTGATAGCGACGTTGACCACGGCAAAGAGCAAGGGGCAGGTGACCAGGGCATGATGTTTGGCTATGCCAGCAACGAAACTCCGGAATATATGCCGATGGCCCTCGCATTCTCTCACCGACTGGTGAAAGAACTTGCCGAAATACGCAAAAACGAGGCGCATCTTATGCCATACCTGCGTCCTGACTCCAAGTCGCAGGTGACCATCGAATACGATGACAACGGCACTCCTGTTCGGGTTCATACCATCGTGGTTTCGACCCAGCACGACGATTTCGTGCAGCCAGCCGATGGTTCAGCTGCTGCCGAAGCTGCCGCAGACAAAGCCATGCTCGATAAAATCCGTAAGGATGTGATCGAAATAGTGGTTCCTCGTGTGATTCCGGCTGAGCTGCTGAAGGATACCATCTACCACGTAAACCCTACCGGTAAATTTGTGATCGGTGGACCTCATGGTGACTCAGGCCTTACCGGTCGTAAAATCATTGTGGACACCTACGGTGGCAAAGGTGCCCATGGTGGAGGTGCATTTTCAGGAAAAGACCCCTCGAAAGTAGACCGCAGTGCCGCTTATGCTGCCCGCCACCTCGCCAAAAACCTGGTTGCTGCCGGTGTTTCTGACGAAGTGCTTGTTCAGCTCGCGTATGCCATTGGCGTGGCCGAGCCTGTTTCTATCAACATCAACACTTACGGAAAGAGCAAAATCGGCCTGTCTGACAGTGTTATTGCTGAAAAGATCATGAAGGCTATCTCTTTCACGCCACGTGCCATCAACGAACGCCTGAACCTGAAGCTCCCAATCTATAGCCTTACTGCTGCGTATGGCCACATGGGTCGCGAAAGCTTCGAAGGGGAAGTGGAGTTTATCGACACCAAGGTACAGCACAACGGTAATTCCGAAACTGTGGTAAAAACCAAGGTGATGCGCAAGGTTACGTTCTTCCCATGGGAAAAGCTGAACCTCGTAAGTGAGATCAAAACCCTCTTTCAGATTGCCTGATGACCGTTTTTGAGAAATATTTTTCCTGGATATATACAACCGCAGGGGCTGCCGCTATGGTAGCCCTTGTGGCTTGCCAGGCTGAACCTAAACAAGCAGCCCCCAAGCCTGAAAAGGAAACGGTTGCTTTTGATGCTCTAAGGGATTCGATGGAGGCCATTGCTTTCCTCAAAATGGATTCCCTCTGCCGTTATGAGCCTAACCGCATATGCGAGCTCGGATTGGGTGGAATCGTGCTGGGTGCGCCGATTCGCGATGCTTTTATTCCCGATTTTCCCTCAGAAATGATCACCGATAGCCTCGACCACAAGGACGGCTACGTGTGGGTTACCCGCACTTTTCCATATAAACAAGGGCGTATCCTGGTGGAAGGTCAATATGCGCCTGAAGATGAAGCCAACGATGTGCTGCTCTCTAATTCTTTGATTAACCGGATACGGGTGGAAACTCCGGAGTTTGCCACTGAATCAGGGATTCGGGTAGGCATGACGCTTGGAGAACTGAAGAAAACGAGTAACGGCTTTTCGTGGACGGCAGTGTCTATTCCGGGCTATGAGGCTATACAGGTTACTTCAACCAAGGCCCGCCATTATCAGGCATTTGTGTTTGCCGATAAGGGCTACAAGTTGGCTGAAATGGCCGAAAAAGGCGTTATTCATTTGGAAAAACTGCCTGAAAATCTCAGGATTCAATACATTATTCTGTTGTGATCAGGTTGTAGATCAGCCTTACTTTTCCATCCAGATCACTTCGCCGCTTTTGTTGATGTAGGCGTAAGAACCGTTGTAGTCGTTGGCCACATCGCTCATCCGCACAAGGGCAATACCTTTATTGTTAAAATAACCAGCCCAATAAAACTGGGTACCGATAACCATACCGCCCTGGGTATCGATATATCCCCAGTAGGGACCCTGCCGTACAGCTGCCAGTCCGGATGAGAATCCTTTGGCTTCGTCGAGGGTAGGGTTAATGACCAAAACCCCCTTTTTATTGATAAAGCCCCATTTGCCCCCTGAGTAAGAGATGGCATCCAACTGATCGCGGGGTGCATCAGGGATAATGAGGGCCTCGTTTACTTCGCCACCTACCTGCACCGGGCATAGCCCCTCACCAAATCGGCCCATTTTATCGAAAATTGCCTCGGTGAGAATATTGCCATAGATATCAATTAAGCCCAGCTTATAATCTTCGCTGGGAGATAGATTTTCCTGCCGGAAATGGGCTTTTACCGGGGCAATGCTGTCGTGAAAACCCTGCTGCATCCGGTATTCTGAAAAATTCTGGTTGCCTTGCGTGTCGATACAGATGAGTCTCCCTGATTTGGTGGTAACAAGGGCAAATCCATTGTTAAACTCCGCAGGCAGCTTAAAAATCGGCTCGATTACTTCGTCTCCTTTTTGATTAATGTAGCCCCAGCCACCGCGCATATATACGGCCGCGAGGCCCTCCGAAAAGCGCCTAGGGACTTTTATCTCAGGATTACGGATAACGACTTCGCCTTGGGTGTTGATATAGATCCAGCCATTATCGGTTCGAACGGCGGCCAGTCCTTCGGAGAAAATATACCCCTGGTGTAGGGCATATGCCAGAGAAGCCGGATCGTAAGGTTCGCCTTTGTTTACCGGAGGAAGGTATTTAGGATTGATAACAAACCGGCCCCGGTTATTGATGAAGCCCCATTTACCGTTGTCGGGCATATTCCTTCCAGAGCCTGAGCCTCCAACATTTACTGCAGCTAATCCGGAGGAATCTCCAAAAGGGAGCGCATAGGCAAATTGGAAAGAAATTGCGGTTGACCCTGCTGAATTGATATAGCCATAGCTGTTTCCTTGCCAGGCTACCAGCAGCTGATCCTCTGACTCGGAGGTATCGCAGGAGCTTAGCCACCCCAACAGGAGTAGCGGAAATATCCACTTCAATGCACTCATACCGCTAAATAGGGTAAAATTACCAGAAACTCTGTATTTCCGGGCTGTGAATGCACCAAACGAACGCTACCTCCCATTTTGTGCACGGCTAATTGCGCGGCGTAGAGTCCCAGTCCAAGCCCTTTGGAGGAAGTAGAGCCACGATAGAACATTTCAAATATACGGGGAGCCACCTCAGGTGCTACTCCCTGGCCATTATCGAGAACAGAAAGCCGAAGATAATTGCCATCCACCCGGGCTTTTAATTCTACCCATGCATCTTTGGGTGCTTTGAAGTTGATGCTGTTCATCAACAGGTTCTTCAAAACAATTTCGAGCAGCTTGGGCTGAGCCTTAACGCGCAAGTCTGGAGGTATCGATACTTGTAGCCGGGTAATCTCGGCCCCCTCCAGGCCCTTGTTGAGCATGTCTTTATAAATCCCCCAAATGACTTCAGAAAGGTCGAGAGGCTCATCTCCACCGCGAACATGCTTGATATGATTCACTTCCAGGAAACGAAGCAGCATAAAGTCCATGTTCTTGGCTTCGTTGTAGATGAGGCGCATATACCGCTCCACCTCCGGATGCTTTATTTCGATGGGTAGCACCAATTCGCACAGACCCAACAACCGGGCTACGGGCCCCCGAATATCATGGGCGGTTCGGTAAGCGAAAATATCGAGCTCCTTATTGAGCTCTACCACCTCAGCGTAGGCTAACCGAAGTTGCTCGGTGCGCTTATCAACCAGGGCATTTAGGCGGGCGTTTATTTTCTTTTTACTTCGGTACTGCACATAAAAAAACAGCATCAGCACCAGGAGCAAAAGCCCAAGCAAGATCAACATCTGTTGCCGTGACCTGAGGAGCTTATCGTTGTCGAGCAAACGGTAATTTTCATCTTCCATCTGCAATAGCCCGTAGCGGGCATCTATGCGCACGATGTCCATTTTTTCCTCGAGCAAATTAAGGCTATCCTGTAGCACCAGCAGCTTGTCGTAATACACGAGCGCGTTACCCGTTTCCCCCATCTGCTTGTAGATGCTGATATAGGTATGGTAATTTTCGAGGAGCATCTTCCCTAGAAAATAATCTCTGGCAAGGGCGCTACTCGAATCCAGCAAAGCGAGGGCCTGAGGCAGGTTTTGGGTCATTAATTCGGCATTAGCGAGGCCCTGAAAGCTAATGGCCAGTTGTTCAAATTGCGCTTGTGCAGTGGCCAGGGAAAGGGCCTGTCGCAGGTAGTAGCGGGCGGTATCCGGCTGATCCAGAGCAATTAATGCCAGACCTGCATTGTTCATCAGGCCGGGTAAAAGGGAGGTACGCTGCTTGCTATTCGCCTGCTCAATGCCTTCGAGAAAATACTCAATAGACACCAGTTCGTGTCCGAGTAACAGGTGAACTTTACCCATGGTGTTGAGAATCTGGGGCTTCAGCGAATCCTGCCCGGTCGTTTCGGCGAGTTCGTAGGCGGCTCCTCCATAAATGCTGGCGCGTTCGAGCTCCCCTGTTTCAAGAAAAATACCGGCAAGCTCGAGCTCAAGGGAGATAAGGTCCATTTTATTTCCAGACATTTCGAAGAGCGATTCAGCTTTCAAAAACTCTTCTGAAGCATTTTCATAATCCTGAAAAGTGGCCAGAAGCAGACCGATGCGAAAATGGTTACGGGCCATTTCTACGGTGTCCTGCACCTGAGCAAACTGATCGTTTGAAAGTTGGTAGTAGCGAAGGGCCTCACGCTTATCCGAAAAAACGGGCGCGTACAACCGCCATAGCTCACCATAGGCGGCAAGCACTTTGCCTTCTACCAATGGATTTTTCGGATTACGACTCAGCATCAACCCCTCGTCCATGAATTTTTCAGCCAACTGAAAAGAATCGTGGGCACAAAGCTCGGCTTTCTGAATTTGAACGAGGACCTCGTCAGGAATCTTTGCGCTGTATTTCTTTGAATCGGGTGCTGATATTTCAGGTTTACACCCAACCAGAGCAAAAAAGGCAACGCCGAGGACCAGCTTCTTCAAAATCGGGATAAGACGGGAATGTATCTGAAGGGAAGCAAATGACATTTTCAAAATTCAGAAATAATTTCATTTTTCCAATATATCTCAATGGGGAAATTTCTAACATGTCCTAACATTCCGCGGTAATTGCCGGAAGTTTCCTTCGGTTTGTAATGCAAGGTGCAGTACGCTAATTTTACCAAAGAATAAAGAAAGCAGCTATATGAAAAAGATGATTCAACAGGTTGTGCTCGGCCTATTACTTGTATCGTTTTCGGCAAAAGTATTTGCACAAAAAGGAGCACCCGTACTAGCGAACAAAACCGACAGTCTTTCCTATGCGCTGGGTACCGACATTTCGACCAATTTGTCTAAAATAAGTGCCGACCTTAATCCCGATTTCATCTATCAGGGCCTTTCTGACGGCCTGAATAAGGTCAATAAATTTGACCTCGACACCCAATCCAAGATTTTACAACAATTTCAAAACGATGCCCGAGAGGCTCAGGAAAAACAAGCACGTATGCAAGCTGAATTTAACCTACAGGAAGGCAAGCTCTTCCTGGAACAAAACCAAAAACGCGCAGGCGTAGTAACGCTGCCCAGTGGCCTTCAGTACGAAACCATTCAGGAAGGCTCAGGCGTATCTCCCACCGCTACCAGTAAAGTAGTTGTTCACTACGAAGGCCGCCTGATTGACGAAAGGGTATTCGACAGCTCGTATAAGCGCGGCCAACCCATCGAATTCGGATTAAACCAGGTAATCCGTGGCTGGACAGAAGGACTGCAGTACATGAAGCCCGGTGGCAAATACCGCCTCTTTATTCCTCCCCAGCTTGCTTACGGACAATCAGGTGCAGGTGCACTGATCGGCCCTAACGCTACCCTTATTTTTGACATTGAGCTGATTCAGGTCAAATAAGCCCTCAGGCGATCATCACACCCTTTCTACCCAAAACAGGGATGTTTACAAAAAACTCCTTGTCGATGCTTCCGCGGACAAAGGTGTACTTCCGGTCATAAAGGAATTTTTCGTGCGTGAAACTTACCCAGAACTCATGATTGATCTGGGTAAGTTCCTGCTGAATGCCTTCTACTTTGGAAAAAGTACCCGCCGGAACCTCTTCATAATAGTGCCTCAGGGTGGAGGTTTTCACTTCTTCGCCCGCCACTTCGCCGTAGCCTTTGGATGCCACGAGTACATTTTCTACCGGCTCCTGCTTTAGGTTAAGCAAAAAAACCTCCCAGTGCATTTCTTCTGAAAAAACACCGTCTTCGGGTGGTTCGCTGGGCACAATGGCGATGGCAATGCCTTCTACTGGCTTTACCGGAATGTCCTTCATCATAATAAACAAAGGTACATAAACTGTGCTTTACTCTCGAAAAGTGCGGCTAGTATATCACCATAGCCAGAGGCAGGTAGTTGGCATACTCATATTCTTGCCTTACATTTGCTGTACAAAAGAAAAAGTAAGCCATTGATAATGAGGCTTTTTCCTTCCTTTTCCTAAAAAACCTGCATGAAGGTTTCGGGCACTTCCCATAGCAAACACCGCTTTTTATTCCTGCTGACCCCTTTGCTTCTGGGCGGGCTGATCCTGGCTTTGTTTCCCACCAAAGCCACGGTTTCGCTCGAATCACCAAAGGTAAAGTACCTGCGTGTGCACCTTAGGCATGTAGCCCGGCCCGACCTCAGCAACTACCACGTGCAGCCCTACCTGCTTCCGGTGCCGGAAGTGGCGGGTATCAGCAGTCCTTTTGGCATGCGTCACCATCCTTTGCTCGACCTCGATCGCTTACATGCGGGAGTTGACTTTCCGGTACTGGAGGGTACGCCCGTGCTCGCGGCGGCCAATGGCGTAGTATCTCTTATCAACACCCCTCATGACAGCGCTGGTTATGGCAATGCCATTGTGCTGGCGCACGACGAATGGTACGCTACCCGATATGCCCATCTTGCCAAAATATTTGTAGTGGCTGACCAGGTAGTACTTGCCGGCGATACCATTGGGCTATCGGGCAATACAGGCCTGAGTACCGAAGCACACCTGCACTACGAGGTGCTGCTCCATGGCAAGCCCATTGACCCGATTGAGTACCTGCCCCCGCTGATCATCTTCCCCCCTACCCTTTCCGATTCGTTGCTGACAGATACCCTCCAGGTACAAATGCTCTGATTTTACAGGGGAATATTGCCGTGCTTTTTCCTGGGCGGGGTCACGGCTTTGTTTTGGAGCATGTCAAAGGCGCGTGCAACCTTGGTACGGGTTTGCTCGGGCAAAATGACTTCATCAATAAATCCACGGTTGGCTGCGCGAAAGGGGTTCGCAAACTCACGGGTGTACTCGTCAATTTTTTCTTTCAGCTTCGCCTCCTTGTCTTCGGCCTCGTCTATTTCCCTTTTAAAAATAATTTCAGCGGCCCCCTTGGCACCCATCACGGCTATTTCTGCGGTGGGCCAGGCAAAGTTCATGTCAGCGCCAATGTGTTTGGAGTTCATGACGTCGTAGGCGCCACCATAAGCTTTGCGGGTGATAACCGTAACCCGTGGCACGGTGGCTTCGGCAAAGGCGTATAGCAACTTTGCGCCATTGGTAATGATGCCGTTCCATTCCTGATCGGTACCGGGCAAAAAGCCGGGTACGTCTTCCAGCACGAGCAAAGGGATATTGAAGCAATCGCAAAACCGCACGAAGCGGGCTCCTTTTACCGAGGACGAAATAGCCAGTACCCCGGCGAGGACGGCAGGCTGGTTGGCCACGATACCGATGGAACGGCCGTCGATACGTGCAAAGCCTACGATAATATTTTCGGCAAAATCTTTGTGCACCTCTAAAAACGAATCCTGGTCACAGATGAGGTGGATGACCTCCTTCATGTCGTAGGGCTGATTGGGGTTATCGGGCACAATATGGCTGAGGCCGGGCACCGGCTGGTTAACGGATTCGTGGCTGACAAACCTAATCGGGTCCTCTTCGCAGTTCTGGGGCATATAGGAAAGCAGCTGCTTGAGGGTATCGAGGCATTCGATCTCGTTGGCACAGGCAAAGTGGGTAACCCCGCTTTTGGTGGCATGCGTATTGGCACCGCCCAGCTCCTCGGCGGTAACCTCTTCGTGGGTAACGGTTTTTACCACGTTGGGGCCCGTAACGAACATGTACGATGTGTCGACCACCATGAGGGTAAAGTCGGTGATGGCAGGGCTGTAAACCGCTCCTCCGGCGCAGGGACCCATCACAGCTGACAATTGCGGTACCACGCCCGAGGCTTGCACATTGCGGTAGAAAATATCGGCGTAGCCCGCGAGTGAGCGTACGCCTTCCTGTATGCGTGCCCCGCCCGAATCATTGAGGCCGATGACCGGCGCTCCGTTTTGCATGGCGAGGTCCATGATCCGGCATATCTTTTCGGCATAAGCTTCAGAAAGCGAACCACCCAGAACCGTAAAATCCTGGCTGAAAATATAGACCAGCCTGCCGTTGATTTTTCCATACCCGGTAACCACGCCATCGCCCAGGAACTGCTGGTTCTCGAGGCCAAACTCTGTAGATCTATGCATGACCAAACGGCCTATTTCCTCAAACGAATGCTCGTCGAGTAGCAGGTCGATGCGCTCACGGGCGGTGAGTTTACCTTTTTTGTGTTGCGCTGCTATCCGGTTTGCGCCCCCCCCGAGCATGGCTTCTTCGTTCAGTTGACGAAGGGTAGATTCGTGATTTGCCATATTGATTTACGTTCAAAATGTGCCGCACCAGCCCGGCACAGCTTATTCAAATACTAATCTAAGGCATCGTATTGAGCTATCGGCATATTTTGGGGTATTTCCCCTTTGAAAATTGGCGGGCTTGCAGAAAATGGACCTTGCTGCTACCTTCAACCCATGAAGCAGGCACTGGTTATCCAAACGGCATTTATCGGCGACGCTATCCTGGCTACGGCGGTGCTTGAGCGGCTCCATCAATCTGATCCGGCTATGGCGGTGGATATTTTGGTCAGAAAAGGAAACGAATCGCTCTTCAAAGCCCATCCATTTATCCGAAAAGTATGGATTTGGGATAAAAGGAAAGAAAAATATCGGGGGTTGATGCGGCTTGCGAGGGAAATCAGACAATCAAAATTTGACTATGTGATCAACCTGCAGCGGTTCTTTGCTACAGGTTTACTGACTGCCGTGAGCGGAGCCACCGAAACGATCGGCTTCGACAAAAACCCCTGGTCATTTTCATTTTCCCGAAAAATAAAGCACCTGATAGCCCCAGCCGGCGAAACGATACACGAAATGGAGCGCAACCTGGCCCTGGTTGATTTTCTTCCCGGTCATGCATCGGCTCCTATGCGGCTGTACCCCTCGGCGGCTGACTTCGAGGTAGCTCAATCGTATGCTCTCAACAAGCCCTATATCTGTATTGCGCCTACCTCGGTTTGGTTTACGAAGCAGCTACCCGCCGCAAAGTGGGTAGACGCCATCAACGAAGTACGTGGTGATATGCAGGTTTTTTTGCTGGGAGGGCCGTCTGACCTGGAGGCTTGTGCGGCCATTGCCCGGGCATCTTCCCACCCACAGGTAACCAATACCGCGGGGAAGTTGTCTCTGCTTCAGTCGGCTGCTTTGATCGCCGGTGCCACCCGCACGTGGACGCTTGATTCGGCGGCCATGCACCTCGCCTCGGCCATGAATGCCCCGGTGACCGCGGTATTCTGCTCCACGATTCCCGCCTTTGGCTTTGGCCCCCGGTCCGACGACCAACGGGTAGTTGAAACGCGGGAAGCGCTCACCTGCCGCCCGTGTGGGCTACACGGCAAAATAACCTGCCCTCAGGGCCATTTCAGGTGTGCCGAGATTGCTGAGTTAGACATATTGGAAGGAACCTAGTTCACCATCATCGCGTGTGTCAGATTAAGGACATTGTCGGACAAGCGATAAGCTTACTTTCGCGATAACCCGTACTAAAAGAAAACCACAAACAACAATGAATCGCACACAACGCTATGTCAGCTGGGGAGCCGCTATTGCTTCTGCTGTCATCATGGTCCAATCGCTTGCATTCAAATTCTCTGGCGCACCCGTTTCAAAGATGATCTTTACCCAACTGGGGGTTGAGCCTTACGGACGTATCGGCCTGGGTGTATTTGAGCTGTTTACGAGCATATTGCTCATCATCCCCAAAACCCGTGTTTATGGGGCCATTCTCGGCATCGGGCTGATGGCGGGTGCAATCATGGCACACTTGACGGTGTTGGGGATCAATGTAGAAAATGACCACGGACAGCTATTCGGTCTTGCAGTAGCGGCTCTGACCGGCTGCCTGATCGTTTTCTTCCTTCACTTTTCAGAAGTGAAGAAATTCATTCCTTTCCTGAAATAGGCTCTGAACAAAACGAAAACGCCCCGATTCTCATCGAGGCGTTTTTTATTTTCAAGGCAAAAGAGACTACTTGATAAGGGTAGTTTGCTCTTTGCCGAGGCGGTTCATTACATTTTCCCGCATGAGGCGATAGAAATGCTTACGACCGGTGGTGCGATCCTGACGGATGAGGTTAACCTCGGTCATGATTTTCAGATACTTCTTGGCAGTAGTGCCTTTGATGCTGAGGTCACGCTCCATATCCAGTGCATAGAAACCGCTTTTGGCGTATTGCACCAAGAACTTAGGCATGTCAAAAACCACTTCGAAGATGGTACCGCTTTTGTACAGATCGAAGAACATCAGGCGAATGCCCTGCTCCAGCTGGCGGTTGTTGGTGTGCTGCTGCTCCAGGAAGAAACCGAGGCGGTTAACTTCTTTGAAAGTGATGTAGCTACGTAGGTTGCGGTAGCTAAAGTCGAGGTGTTCGGCAGCGAGGGGCAGGTCACCTTTGGAGATATTGATACATTTGTTCAGGGTCTTATTCCGTACAGAGTTAGGCACCAATCTAAACTCTTCCCAATCAGCTTTTACAAAAGAGAGGGGGTTGAGGCTATTTTCGAGCTCATCTTTGAGGATATCAACAACTTTGAGCAAATCGGCATCCTGGTTCATTACAGCCCCGAGGTGAGCAATTTTCACAGCTCCCCACTGGTAGCGGAAATAGGTCTTGATGTTGAAGTGAGAAGCAGGTTCGAAACGAGCGTATTCTTTCAGAAACTCACGAATGAGCGAATTGCCGATAGGTACAATGTTTTCTTCTGCGAGATCAATAAGCTTGGAGATTTTTTCAAAAAGCTGATCCAGAACTGCTACCATCCAGGAAACACCTGGTTTTTCGGTTTCTTTCAGGAAAAAGTCGATACCTATGCGGGTAGCACCTACCATCAGGTAGAAGCTTCCGGTATCGCCGGTTTTCTGACCAGCTTTAAATACGTTTTGAAGGAGGTCGTTAATTTTTGCCCCGGCGCCATTGTTTTCATACAGATTGGCGTACATGGCCACGGCACGAAGGTGCGCAGTATGGTCGGGGTTTTTCTTAAAGTATGCGAATACGTCTTTAACCTCTTTTTCGGTCGTCTGTACACGGTATTTAACCGCTATTTCGAACCTTCTGAGGCGGAAAGACATGGCAAAAGGCTCGTCTGATACTGCATTTGCACGATCAGCGGCGAGTTCGAGGTAGCGCAGAGAGAAACGTGCGAAATTATTTTGCTCCAGGTCGTCGTTGGTCAGGCCGATGAGCTCGAGGTAATGCTCAGCAAAAATGGATTCTACCATGCACTTGCTAAACTCAGGCAGGATATCCATTTGGCGGAAACGAACATCCATCTGGCGGAGCGATTCCTGGCTATCTTCGAGTTGCGCAAAAGCGTCTTCTGACTCAATAACCTTGAAAGTACCTGAAAGATTTGCCACTTCCAGTTCGAAAGCTGCAGCGTTGAACTGGCGTTGTACTAATTCATCTCCGGAGGCTTCTCCGGTTGACTGTATTTGTGCAATCAGGTCTGCTACCCTTGAGCGGTTATCATCGGAAGGGATAGTAAGATGATATTGAGCCAGAAGGACAAAATTCAGGAGATTTTGATTGGCATCACTCTCGTGTATCGCTTTTTGTATCCAGAGACGTGATTTTCCGGCCTGTTCTGAATCTTCTTCGTTGAGGTAAACAAACCCGATGATGGCAGAAAGGTAAGCGATAAAGCCTTGGTGAAAACCGGACCAGTCGAGGTGGTTTATTTCGTTTTCGTAGGTTTCTATAGATTCATGGCGCAGCAAACGCTTGAAAGCAGCATCCAGAAATGATACATATACTTCCCAGGGCTGCACGTCGGCGGCACCGCCCATGGACTTCCATGCGTTGAAGCGGCCATGAAGAACCTCTTTTACCGCTGTAAATCCATCATAGTCTTTGCGGAAGAAGAAATAGCCGAGGGCCTCTTTTACCAAAAACAGAAAATACTCTACGGTTGAGTTCGACTCAAGCGGAGTGTTGGCGAGTTCAGCCTTTAGGGCCTCTTCCAGTTTTTTGAAGTCCTGGATGTCTCCTTTTTTAGCTGTGTCTCTCAAGAACACAGGGAGATTGTGCTCCTTTAGACGCAGATGCACGTCAACAAGGAACTGATAAAGAAACGCACTTTTCATTTTGTCAGGGATAGTTAAGACTTAAGACTTGTAAAAAACATTGGGAAATTAACTTACAACTAAAAATTCAGCGACTCACCAAAAGGGCAAGTACTTAGCAAAGTACAAAAATCTTTGCAATGTACTAAAATTGAATATCTGAAAAACCTTCAACTATTCATTGATCGAATAAGTAATAAATCAATTGCGAGAATTTCATTAAAAACCCATTGCGAATCAACGATTTTATACAATACTATAATTATATATTGAAATTACCAAATATTGCTAGATTAAAATGCATTTTTTATTTGAAATACTGTCGCAATTAGGAGTTAAACGACTTATTGAAGTAATATTCTCTCGCTAAAACAAAAATATAGCATATTTAACGAGTCAATAAACTGCCGTTTTCTATGAAAATTGAGCTAAAAAGGCTTTCCAGATGGGAATATTCTCTTTTAAATCCTCTCGATCATGTTTCTCTCCCGTGAAAATGAGCCATAAATCAACTATTTGCTAAATAAGTAAATAATAACTGCAATTCTAACTTTCAAAAAACCTGTTTCATTATAACAAAATACCAATAAACAACAAATGACAAAAATCAAAGGAAAAAAGGAAAAATATTTAATGCATGTCAAAATTAAATAGCTGTTTCATCGTTAAGGAAAGCCTGCTTTATCCCAGGCACGAGCAAGTCGATAAAAACAGATGAAAACCAAGCTTGCCCATTGTCAATCCCCCGAAAGCAGCAAAAGATTAATTTATTAGCAATTTGGAATAAAATACTATTTTTATTAGCTTGCTTCAAGTTGTGTATGCCAAAGCAGCCTAATTCATTAGCAATGATTACTTCATTCACCCTGAGTACGATCTTCCACCCTGCATTCTCCAACCAAAGAAGCGCATTCCGACTCCTGGAAGGTGGTCGGTTTGAACCTGGAGATTTCGTTCCCTGTGCGATTATAGAGGATGAAATTGCCCGAATCCACTATTTCCGATGGAGTGGCAATAGTAATACCTATTCCAACTCTTCAGAACTGCCCAATCTGCTACCGATTGAGCATCTGGCAGCCCTTAGCGAGGAAGAATGGCTACGACTCCCAAAGTGCCTGGTGCCTATGGATTACTTCGAAGTAAAAACCAATATTTTTGGCACCGCTTCTCAAAGCAAAGTCCGGCATAAACAAAAGGATAATTTTTGTGTGGCCGGAATCTGGCGTTCACGCCTCCAAAGTGATGGTACTACCATAAATCAGCTGTATCTCATTACCACTCCTGTACCTGGCGGCATGCAAGTAGGAGGGAGACGAGTGCCTCTTGTAATACCTGAGTCTCAACAAAACGACTGGCTACATAATACTTTGGAAATCAACCGATTAATGAATGGATCGGTGAACTATCTTACCCAGCAGTTTTCTGTTCAAAAAATTCAGGAGCTGGTGATGGAGCCTGCACAGGAGCTTCTTCACCGCCCCGCTGCCTAGGCAGTAAATATTTTTTTCGGTCCTGTGGTCGTTAAGGGGTTGCATGCATTTGCAGCCCCTTTCTTTTTGGCCTCACCTCAATAAAAAAGTGCCGCCTCCTGATGGAAGCGGCACTTATCATTAACAACAATTCTTGATTAGAGCCTCACGATGCGGAAGTACGCATGGCGGGTACCATCAGAAACCTTCAGGACATAAGGCCCTTCGGCTTCGTTTGTCAGATCAACGGTTGCGTTCAATCCGCCAAAGAGATTGCTTAACACCTGGGTAGAAACCGACCTGCCACGCAGGTCCATCACTTCCAGAGTAAGGGTATTGGCAGAGAGGCCTTCAGCACTTACCACAAATACCCCTTCGCTCGGGTTAGGGTATATCTGCAGCAATCGGGCAAACTCATCGTCGCGGATCGAAGCAGTCCAAACTACGTTTTTCAGCGTGTCTGAACCACATTCGTTGGTTACGATCAGCGTTACTTCATACGTGCCATCAATAGCGTAGGTATGCGTAGGCGACTGTAGATTGCTCGTGATGCCATCACCAAAGTCCCACAGGTAAGAACCTGAGGTTGAAACATTTGTGAAGTCAAAGGTCTGACCCGAAACATTGAGGAAGGTAAAGTCAGCCGTAGGGCTGTAGTTCACTACCAATGCCACGGAATCTGATCCCACACAACCCACGTTGCTGGTTACCTGTACCGAGTACGTTCCCGTTTGGGTAGCGATCACACTTTGTGAGCTTGCCCCCGTTGACCACACATAGGTAGCGCTTGGGTTACCGGCATTCAGTAAGAGGCTATCGCAAATGGTAGCATCGGGTCCAAGGTCAACTACCGGATTGGCTCCGAGCGATACGTTCAGCGTATCGGTATCGGTACATCCGTTTGGCGAGGTAGCAACCAACGAAATGCTGGCTGGTGGCGTTACCGTTACGGTTTGGGTAGTTGCACCCGTGGACCACAGGTAAGTAGAACCAGCGTTACCGGCGTCGAGGGTAATGGTACGACAAGTAATAGAGTCAGCACCAAAGTCAACTACAGGCCCAGGCAGGATATTTACCTCGATGGTATCTGTATCTGTACAACCTGAAGCTGAAACGTTAACAAAGTAAGTACCACTCGTGGTTACGGTCACTGTCTGTCCATTCTGACCCAGTACCGACCAGGCATACTGTGAGCCAGGGTTTCCTGCGTCGAGCACTACCTGATTACAGGCACTCTGATCAGGACCCAGGTTTACGAGCGGGCCAGGCAAGAGGGTCAGCGAAATGGTGTCAGAGGCAGAACATCCGTCCACGTTAGTTACCGTCAGGGAATAAATGCCCGCAGTGTCAGCGCTCAAACTTGAAGTATTAACGTTGGGGTCGCCATTCCAAACATAGGAAACAGCACCAGCAGTAACACCATTGATGGTATAACCGGGACAAACCACTGCGTCTCCGCCCAGGTCAACCGTAATACCTGCGTTGAATGTAGCAGTTACGGGTACCCTTGGGCTCTGGCAACCTACCGAAGTAATTCGCCAGTTGTAGAAATAGTAGAAATAGGCTGGGTCGAAGGTGTTGCCGGTAATAGAAACAATGCCTGGAACTTCGTAAGGATATACCGCACCAATTTGATTACGGTACAAGCCTCCCGTAGTGGAACCCGCACCATCAATGCGATAAGAGCCAGGTTGAACGGTCAACCCTACAGGAATGCGAACAGGTAGAAGACCACCCGTTGATACCGGTACTGATACCGTTGCAATAGTGGTTGTGTTTGCTACATCTCTCAGACGAATAACGACAATGCCCGCATTTTGAGGGTAGACTGTCATCGAATCCAGTACAAAACTGGTAGTTGCAGTAAAAAACATACCCTGCACACTTGGGTCAACAAAGTTAGCACCAGTCCCAATCGAATTGTTCAGTGGCCCCACTTGATAAGGAACACTATTTCCAGCTTCTACGAAGTAGGTAGTGGAAGTATTCAAAAACGGAGTAACAAAGGTATCCCCAACAAAAATGGGCAAGCCACCGACAGCAGAGTCATACCATGAAATGGCAAAAGGTGCGTTCGAGGCAACCAGGGTAAACTGAGCTGAATCCGTAGGACAAGTTGAAGCACTGAAAACAGTAGGAGCCGTTGGCGTTTGGCTCACTTCTACTGAATAATACAGGGTATCGTTTCCATTAAGGGTGTCACCAGCCAAGACGGAGTACACCTTAAAGTTATAGACACCTGCTGTCAGCACGTTAGCATAACCAACCAGGAAGTTGGTAGAGGCTGCCGGCGCCAGGCTACCACTGAATACACCGGTAATCGTTGGCAACGCAACTGGTCCGGAAGTAAAGTTCACAAAAACCGGAACCGTAACCTGGGTATCCGTACCGAAGTTGGTCAGGGTGACGGTAATCGGCAGCGAATCAGTTGAACATGCCAAATTGCTTGGATCCACAACGGCCGTAACGCCTATGTCATCGCTGGAGCGGTCATAAATGTGCAAATTGTCAAACGCAAATCCATTGTCCTGAACTGATCCGTCAGCACCAAAGGCGATACGCAACAGCACTGCGGACTGACCAGCTAAACCTGTAAGATCGTGCTTGGCTGTTACCCAGCCATTCGAACCATTGTTTGTGGAGGTCCTTCCAGACCAACCGATCTGGACGCCACCAGGATTTCCGTTGATGGTACCATCTGTGTACCAGTTGTCAGGATCTCCGACCAAACCAATAGTCTGCCAGGTAGCACCGCCGTTCAGAGATGATTGAAGGTTGGCACCGTCCCAGCTAAACTCAGAGTTCCACCATACATCCAGCTCTACAACAGGAGAGCTCAGGTTTGAAAAGTTAAAGCATGGACCTGCTACCTGTGAGTTTTCGTCGGCATTATAGGTACCAGTTGTTAATCCACCGGTTACCCACGCATTTACACCCGAAGAAGCCGAGTTGATCACCGACTTGGCCGGGGTACCGAAAGCCCATGAAGAAGAGGTGCTGTTCGGGTCAATGTTCCATCCTCCGTTACCTGACTCAAAGTCCTGATAATAAGGGAAGGTAGAAACAAGTGGAATAGAGGAAACAACTACTACCAAGGTATCGTTGGCAGTGTTTCCTTCACCTACAGGACCCGTGGTCCACAGGGTAACCGTGTAATCACCCGGGAGTGAGAAGTTAAAGGTACCTGGAAAAGTAACCAGTGCCTGGTCGCCAGGAGCGAGGGTATCGGTTACAGCGATGCTACCACTAGAGGTAACCGGGCCTGTAATCTGGTAGTTGGCTATCATGCCGCCACGAAGGGTATCCAAACCGAAGTTTTCGACACCAATCTGAAGCAGCTCAGCAGCACTCAATCCGCAGCCGGACTGTGGGGTGTACAAATCAGCCACGCCTGCATCAATCGGAGGAACCTCACGCAGGTTGATGTCGTCGATGGCAATGTCGTGGTTCAAACCAGAAGAGTTCTGCACACGGAAGCGTACCGCAAAAGTTCCCACATACTGGCTCATGTCGATTTCGACGAAGTTCCAGTTGTTGTTTTTGTGGCCGATAGGTGCAATGATATCCAGATAGAGTCCACCATTATAGAGGAGGTCAATATGGAGGAAATTCTCATTGTTTGGCTGGGAACCGTTGTTGGAGTGGTACCAGAAAGAGAACACAGTAGCAGCAGCTGCTGACACGTCAAAGCAAGGTGTTTGAACGATGACTGAGTCAGAGGTAAAGCTATCTTCTACGTAGAGGTAATTACCGGAACCCGTGGTATTATCACCAGAAGGGCCAGTTGTAGTAGACGGAGTGGTTCCGGTCCTAACCGTCCAGTCTTCAGCTCCTTCTCCCTGAACATTGATCCAGTTATCCGGCAAGCTAATGATCGGAGTTCCGATTACAGGTGTCGGTGTCCAGCTATCGAAATTCTGGGTGTAAGGCAGGGTAGTAATCGACGGGTAATGGGTTAACGAGTACCCTAAAGTGGAGTCGTTGTAAAAGTTAAGGTCACCCGCAACAGAAGTCCATGCTGAAAGCGTGTAGGTACCTGGTACACTCAAGTTCGCTGTTCCGGTAAATGTGTAGAACTTCGCCGTTCCAGGTACCAGGGTATCGTTCACCGTTTCTGTAACAGTAGTAGTACCTATCTGATAACTCACTTGGAAGGTAAAAACCGTATCCAATCCAAAGTTCCGTACACTAACGATCACAGGAGCGGTTGCTGAAAGGCCGCAGCCAGAAGTCAGACTGGCAAAGGCATCCACCCCGATGTCGGTAGTCAGAGGAGTAAACTCCAGTGCTCCCGGGTCAGGGTTTGCGCCCCTTACCGTTCCAACCGCATCCGATGTTATTGGAGCGATAGGCAAACAAAGGTTGTTGAGTGCCGAAGAAGTCGGAATCAGATTACCGCCGGAAGAATTGACAAAGAAAGGATCGTTGTCAACACTATTCAGGTCATAGGTACCGCCCGCCTGCCATGCAGCAAGGGTAGTAAAGTTCACCCCAAGAAAAGCAACCCCGATGACAGATCCAGTGGTTGCCCCCATATGAAGCACATTGTAGTTGGAAGTAATCGCAGCAGTGGTTGTTGCGAAATACACACAATTTTTTGTGCCTGAGGAATTGGTGGTGATTGAGAAAATGTTGTTCTGAACATCAATACTACCACCTGCTGAACCGGTATGGTATAAACCACGGATAATCCCTGTTCCTGAACCGCTTACATGGTCCAGTGAAATGGTGTTATGGTAAATTTTCAGTTGGTTGGAAGTAATGAGATAAATCCCATACTGAGTTCCATTCATGCCAGAAACACCACTCACACGATTATTCGCAATTACAATCTCCTGACCAATGGTAGCAGCTACACCGGTTCCATAAATACCGTATAAGGCTGCGGTTGTTGAAGCGGTACCTGCGATGTCACGGATAATGTTACCATCCACGAGGGTGTTTGACATGTTGCTCGTCAGGTAAATACCATAGGTAGTAGAAATGGTTCCCCTGTCGGTACGATACACCTCATTGTTAGCAATTACCCCATTGTTTTGGCCGCGTACATACAAGCCGTAAAGGTAAAAATCACGGATCTGGTTGTTCGAAATCACAGCACTATCCGCAAAAGGTGCAGTAGTAGCTCCGTTGATAACCATTGAGTAATAACCACCTTCAGCTACGCAATTCGTAACAGTGAGGTAGCTGGCGGCTGCCCCTATAGTGGTTGCACCAGTAGCGCTGGAAGAGGTTACAAAAGGAGTATAGTTGGTTGAAGTAGAGTTCTTCGTTACCAAAAACTGACACGCGTTAAAGGTGTTGTGGTCAGCATTATTCGTCAACCATACAGCCCAGCCGTACTCAGAGGTAGTTTGTCCCTGAGAAATGATCACGAGACTGTCTACCGTTACATAGGTCGCTCCATCAAGTTTCAGCGTGTGTCGTGCCCCGCTACTGGTAGAGAGGTAAGTGAGGGTATCGCCATTTCCCAGAATGGTAATGGTATTCACCGCACTCATACCGATTATTGCCCCGATGGTTACCTGCTCATTGTAAGGACCACTTCCAGGTGCTACCGTCACTACTACCGGACCACAAAGCCCTGTTGCTGTAAAGGAGTTTACCATGTCATTGAAAGAGGCGAAGTTGGTGCCGCCTGTTGCCAAGGCATCGTTGATGGTATAAGCACCCTGGGTTCCAGGGCTGGTAAACAAGGTGTCGGTATTGTCAGCTGGATTAGCATCTGACAAACCTGAGCCTGGGGTAAACCCTACCTGAAATGAAACGGTATAGCTACCTGTTGTTGCGAGGTTCAGGGTATTGAGAAAGGTGTACGTAAAAGTATCACCGGGTGCCAGGGTGCCGGCAGGTAAGATCTCCGTGTAAGGTCCAGAGTTACCACTTGGGCCTGATGACCTTACGGTTGCCTGTACCTGAGCCAGGTTTACCGGGTTAAATCCACGGTTGATAAACTGGAAGGTGGCAGGCTCAGTAGTGGTGTAGTTACAAGCTGGTGAGCTTGGAGCCAGAATGGAGTAAACCCCCAAATCCTCAGACGCAGGGGTGAAGTCAATCGCTCCCGGATCGGTTAGCGCTCCCCTTACAACGCCATAATAGTCAATCGGTACCGAAGGTAGGAGAAATACGATTCCGTTTAACCCAACATTAGTTGGAGTCAGGTCTCCAGCGGCACTATTGAGAAAGCCAGGGTTTTGATCCGTACTTCCGGGGTCAAGGAAAGAGGTCTGCCAGTCGGCAAGGGTACTGTACGTAGTGGCATTATAGAAACCAGTAGAAGTTGTACCGGTAGTGGACCCCATGTGAAGCACGTTAAAATTACTACTTACAACAGCCGTTGCAGTAGCAAAATACAACACGTGTTTAGCCCCTGTAGAATTAGAGGTCACAGAGAAAATATTATTCAACAGCTCAATCGAACTGTTAGCACCCGAATGGTACAATGCCCGGTTGAGTCCTGTTCCACCTCCTTGATTGTCAAGTGAAATCGAGTTGTGGTAGATCTTAATACCGTTAGTAGTAAGAAGATACATGCCATAGTTGGTACTGTTCATACCCTCAAAACCCGAAATCAGGTTATTGGAAAACAAAAGCTCCTGACCGAAAGTAGCCGTAACACCGGTTCCGTAAACGCCATAAGCAGTAACTACACCCGAAGAGGTGCCAGCGAGGTTGCGAATATTGTTTCGGGTAATCGTGGTACCGGTAAAATCACCGGTCAGATACAGCATATAAGTTGTGGAGATGGTTCCCCTGTTCTGGCGATAAATCTCGTTATTGGATATTTGCGAGTTATTACTTCCCCGAACATACATCCCATACAGATAGAAGTCGCGTATCTGGTTTCCGGAAATAATGTTGTTCGTAGAGAAAGGAGCAGTGGTCGGACCATTGATCACCATACAGTAATACCCCCCCTCAACAAGGCAGTTCGTTACGGTCAGGTTGGTAGCAGCCGAACCCGCAGTAGTAGCAGAGGTAGCGCTTGATGAGGTTACAAATGCAGAGTAGTTCGTAGAGGTTGAGTTGATATTCACCAGAAACTGACAGGCATTAAATGAATTGAAGTCTGCACTGTTAGTAAGAAGTACTCCCCAGCCAAATTCGGTAGTTTGTGTACCTAATGCCTTGATAGTCAAACTATCCATTGACACGTAGTCGGTACCATTGTACCTTACAGTTGCCCTTTCATTTGTGTTGGTTGACAAGAACTGGATGGTATTGCCATGCCCGTGAATAGTTAAGGTATTCGTAGCACTGGATCCCGGAATCTGACCAAGCAAAAACTGCTCAGTATATGGACCGCTACCAGATACGACATCAACCACGACACTTCCACAAACACCTGCGGTATTCACTACCGACGCCAAGTCACTAAAAGACTGGAAGTTGGTACCTCCTGTGGCAAGAGCTGAGTTTACGGTATAGTTACCCGTGATACCCGTAGAAAGCGAAAGCAACAACGTATCGTTGGCCGGATTGGCATCTACCCCCGGGGTTACAAATCGCACCCAATTCTGGAAATTGTAGGTTCCTGCACCGGTCATGTTGTATGAACTGGAAAGGGTAACCAGTTGGGTAGCACCTGGCAGTATGGAACCCGTAGTCAGGGTATCAATAAAAGTCTGTGGGTTGGGGCCGGTAACCTGAGCGGTTACAATCAGCGGATCCACCGCAAAATCAAGGGTGTCGCTTCCGTAGTTGGCCACATTCACGCTTATCACCTCGGCATTCGTAAAGCATCCACCGTTCACCAGGTTTGGTTGTACCAAACCGGTAAGTGAAGCATCAATCGGACCTTGAGCAAAAGGTAGGGTCTGGTTCCATGTCAGCGTGATTTCAGGAGCAGTAAGGGCTCGGTTGTACAGGCGAAATTCGTCCATAACCCCACCTGTCGGAAGAGAAGTATTTCCGGGATTACCGCCAACCTTCAATGTACCCGTACTCACAAAGGGGACAACTGTTGCCTGCGGAACCGTGACAGTCAGTACCCCATTGACATACGCTTTAATGTCGGAAGTGACATTGTCAAATACATAGGTAATTACAACGGGCGGTCCGCCGAAAACACCATTCAACAAGACATCACTCGTAGTACCATTTGGGCTCCTGAGCAGCAGGTTACCCGCTCCTGCGGCCCCACCTGTAAAACAGCGAAAATTGGCTGGAGCTGAGGTTTCACCAAAGAAATAATACAAAGGACTGGCAACACTTGGTATTCCGCTCAGATACAAGGACATGGTCCAGGAACCAGTACCCAGGTTTATGGGCCAGCCGGTATCTACCCAGTCATTGTTGACGCCCGTGCCAAGCAAGCCATTGGCAAATTGGCCGCCAGGGCCTTGGCTCACCCCCGTGAGGGGAGCCGGATTTGTACCAACCGGAGTAAGTGCCTGGTTGGGTACGGTCGTTCCAGTTCCATCAAACTTATAGTAAATAAGTTCTGGCGAGTTCTGTGCTGTCAGAATTGCCGTAAGGAAAAAGGAAAAAACCAAAGTAAATATTAACCTCATTCAGAATGTGTTAGGGTAAACAATGGAGAATAATTGGTTTGACAATATAAGTTTTGGTTTACTTAAAAAAAAGAAAGCCCGTGTCGGAACACGGGCTTTCAAACAAATTTCTAAGAATTTTTACTTCCTCACAATCCGCTTGATAGCTACCCGCTGCCCATCGGTGATGCGCATGAGGTAAGCACCTTCGGCTTGCTCGGTAAGATCAACCTGATACTTAAACCCGCCGAATACATCGCCAAGTTGCGTAACGAGTACTTTCTTACCCGTGAAGTCGTACACTTCAATCACCAGATCCTTCGCATTGAGATCTTTGCTGCTTACGAAGAAGAGACCATCATTCGGGTTAGGATAGATGTCGATCAGCGAAGAGAACTGTTCGTCGAAGATGGATACGTTTTGTAAAAGCGTCTTGATCGAATCCGAACCACAATCGTTGGTTACGATCAGTTTCACTTCATAGGTACCATCGAATGGGAAGGTATGGGTAGGCGAAGCAACGTTGCTCGTTGTTCCATCTCCAAAGTCCCACAAGTAGGTTCCAGCAGTAGATCCATTGGTAAAGGTGAAAGTAAGCGGGGTACCGGTGTAGAAGAAGGTGAAATCGGCATCCGGGCTGTAAGCAACAGCCAGGGTGATGTCATCCACGCCTTCGCAACCAATGCTGTCCGTTACAGTAACGGAGTAGGTAGTGGTTGTGTCAGCCACAATGGTACGGGTGGTTGCACCTGTGCTCCAGAGGTAAGAACCTCCAGCATTGGCTCCTGCATCAAGGATAATGCTATCGCAAATGGCAGCATTTGGTCCAAGATTCACTACCGGAGCAGATCCCAGAGTCAGGCTAATAGTATCCTGATCGGCACATCCGTTAGCAGAACCAACCACTACTGAAAGGGTGATCGGCGCAGAAACAGTTACCGTTTGGGTCGTTGCTCCATTAGACCACGCATAAGTAGAACCAGCATTTCCTGCATCGAAGGTGATGTCGCGGCAAGTTGTGCGGTCAGTACCCAGAGAAACTTGTGGTCCGGGAAGGATGGTAACAGCCACGGTGTCGGTTGAGGTACATCCGTTGAGGGTTACGTTCACGAAGTAGTTGCCTGACTGGGTAGCAGACACGATTTGTCCTGTTTGACCAGGAACAGACCATGCATAGGTAGCTCCGGCATTTCCTGCATTGAGGACAATACTATTACATACCGAGGTATCTGCACCGAGGTCAACCGTAGGTGAAGGCAGCGCCGTCACGTTGATGGTATCCGATCCGGTACATCCAGCAGCGTTCACTACATCTACATAGTACACACCTGAGGCTGTTGCAGCCAGGGTAGGACCTGTGATGTTGGGGTCTCCATTCCACTGGTAGGAAACAACGCCAGGAGCAGAAGCATCCAGTACGAAACCAGCACAAACTACCGCATCAGCGCCGAGGTCAACAGCCACAGGTGGCAGGAATCGGGCAGTAACCGGTACACGTGGGCTTGGGCAACCAAGTACTTCCACGCTCCAGTTGTAGAAGAAGTAGTAAAAGCCCCCTGTTCCCAGACCGTTGATAGTACCAGTGAGGTTAACCACGTTGTTCACGCTGTAAGGGAATACGGCTCCACCGGAGTTACGGTAAAGACCACCAACAGTAGAGCCCGTAGCGTCCAGTCGGTAACCGGTACCGGCCAGGATGTCGAAGTCCAGGGTAATAGTCGTATCAACAGCCGTACCACCATAAGCAATGGTCTTGGTTTGTAGTACGGTTCCAGCTGAGCTAAGAAGACGAACCACAATGTTACCTGCACTCGAAGGATACACCTTCACAGAGCGAAGTTTGAAATCACTCAAGGCGTTGAACACCAGACCATCTCCAAAGAAGGTATAGTTAGCACCTGCACCGAATGTGTTATCTACCGGACCAACATTGGCGAAGGTCGGAGAAACAGCCTGGGCGTAATAGGTACGGTTAGCTGTCAACGTAGGCGTGTTGAAGGTATCACCGATGAACACCCGGTTACCAGCCACTGCAGAGTCGAACCAGAAGATAGAGGTTGCAGTTGCTGATGAAGCCATCAGTGTAAACGAAGCAGAGTCTGTAGCACAGATAGAGTCGTTGAATACCATCGGGGCCAGCTCAGAGAGGGTTACAAAGCTCCTTCCCAGGGTGCTGTCGTTTGCAAAGTTGGTATCACCTGTCAGGTTCGAAGAAGCATACAGGTTGTAGGTACCAGCCAAACCGAAGTTAGCATATCCCACCAGCACTACTGCAGTATCACCCGGAGGCAAGGTACCAGTGAAGGTTCCGAGCAGTGGATTTGGCGAAGTAGGTGTACCCGTGATGTTCACTTGTACAGGAACGGTAGTCTGGGTATCAGCACCGAAGTTTACCAGTTGCACAAAGATCGGAATAGAGTCACCTGAGCAGGAAGTAACTACCGGCTCGCTCACGGCCACAATACCTACGTCATCAGGCAGGCGGTCGAAGATCCGAAGGTTATCGAATGCGAAACCATTATCCTGAATTGAAGCATCCGCACCGAAGGCAACACGCAAGAGTACATTAGACTGACCACCGAGGCCGGTCATGTCGTGTGAGGCGGTTCTCCAACCCTGGCTACCGTTTGCAGTACCACTGCCAGTCCAGCCAATCTGAACTCCACCAGGAGTACCGTTGATGGTACCATCGTTGTACCAGTTGGTCGGATCACCCACAGCACCAATGGTCTGCCAGGTAGCTCCGTTGTCAATGGACGATTGGATATTCGCACCATCCCAGCTGAACTCGCTGTTCCACCATACATCCAGAGAAATCACCGGATTGGATACACTGGATAAGTTAAAACACGGCCCAACAACCTGTGATTCTTCATTGGAGTTATAGGTACCAGTAGACAATCCACCAGTAACCCATGCATTAACACCCGAAGATGCACCGATGATTACCGATTTGGCAGGTGTACCAAAAGCCCATGAGCTCACGTTACTGTTCGGATCCACACGCCATCCGCCTTGTCCGGATTCAAAATCCTGGAAGTAAGGGTAGGTCGCAATGGTTGGAATAGAAGTAACTGTAGTGATCAGGGTGTCATTGCTGCTGATCGGGTCACCCGCTATACCTGAGGTCCAGGCAGTAATGGTATAAACACCTGCGGTAGCAAAGTTTACCCCTGGGAAAGTAACCGCTGCTGATCCACCTGGCTCCAGGGTATCCACAACAGTAGTAGTAAACACGGTACCTCCATTCACTTGGTAAGATACCTGGAAGTTGCTGATAGAGTCAGCACCGAGGTTTTCTACCAAAAGAGCAAGGTTTTCGTTCGCAGTCAAACCACAACCTGAAAGCGGAGCCAACAGGTCGGTAACACCACCGTCGAAGTCAGGAACGTTTACCAGGGCGATATCGTCAATGGCAAAGCTGTGCTGGAATCCAAAGTTGTTGTTGTTGTCGACACGGAAGCGGAAACCAACCACCCCGATGTAGTTCGTCAACGGAATCTCAACGAAGTTCCAGTTTGGTCCTTTGTGTCCAATGGGTTGAACGATATCATAGATAATGTCGCCATTGAAAATAAGGTCAATGTGCAGGAAGTTCTCGTTGTTTGGCTGTGCTCCGTTCAGGGAGTGGTACCAGAAAGAGAACTTAGGAGCCTGCAAGGCCGAAACATCGTAGCAAGGGGTTAACAGGATAACAGAGTCGTTGTCAAATCCATTGTCTGTAGCCATCAGGTAGCGACCTGCACCTGCACCCGTGATGCCGGTGGTGTGGTCAGCTGATGGACCTGTTCCAAATGAAGGTGATGCACCTACAAAGCCCCCCCAGTCCTGCGGACGGTCATCCTGTGAGTTCAACCAGCCATTAGCCATGTTGATAATAGGAGTACCCCAAGGGAAAGCGGTTGTGTTCGGGAATCCGGGTCCGTCAAAGTTTTCCGAATAAGGGAAAGTGGATACAGCTGGATAATGGGTTACCTGGCGGTTGAGCAACGAGTCATTCGCGTTGTCGGTATCGCCGGTAGCATTCAGGAACACACTCACGTTGTAGGTAGTACCTACTGCGCTAAGGTTAGCTGGTGTAGTATAGGTATAGACCAGGGTATCACCGGGGTTAACGGTAAGGTTGCTGGTTTCTGTTACTACGGCGCCACTACCGATTTTATACCCGAAGGTGATCGAGTTGATAGGCAGTGAACCCAGGTGAGCATATCTCACCGTGATGTGAGCCGTATCTGAGAGACCACAACCAGACTTAGGTCCAAGGTAGGAGATCATTTTGGCGTTGAAAGCAGGAGCTTCAAACACCTCAACATCGTCAAATGCAAAGCCATTGTCCTGAACAGAAGTATCTGAACCGAAAGCAATACGGAGTTTTACATTGGACTGACCTGCCAGGCCGGTAAGGAAGTTTTCGGCCACTACCCAGCCACCAGAACCATTGCTGGTTGAGTTACGACCGGTCCATCCAATCTGAACACCACCGGGAGTACCATTGATGGTACCGTCGTTGTACCAGTTGTTCGGGTCGTTGAGGTTACCAATGGTTAACCAGGTAACGCCTCCGTCGATCGAACCCTGAAGGTTGGCACCATCCCAGCTGAATTCACTGTTCCACCATACTTTTGCACGGAAAACAGGGGTAGACAGGGAAGAGAAGTCCATACATGGCCCGAGTACATAAGATTGTTCACCGGCATTATAGGTACCTGTGGTAAGGCCACCCGTAACCCAGGATTTGGTACCTGATCCTGCTGAGTTGATTACCGATTTGGCTGGTGTACCAAATGCCCAGGTAGAAGAAGTACCACCCGAGGTCCATGCTCCTTGTCCACCTTCAAAATTTTCGAAGTAAGGGAAGGCAGCAATACCACTCTGATTTTCCACGATTTTGGTCGTGGTGTCGTTCGTGGCATTGGGGTCAGTAGGCACGGTTGAAAATGCCTTCACGGTATAAAAACCAAGAGTAGCAAGGTTGAGCGTGGTCGGGAAAGTAAACGGAACACTTGCTCCAGGCAACAAGGTATCTGAATAAGTGGCTGCAGTACCCAGTACACCGTTGAGGGTGTAGTTAAGTGGTACAGAGAACAGGGTATCGGTACCGAAGTTTTTGATGGTAACCCTGATTGAGTCAGCAGCAGACAAACCGCAACCTGTAACAGGCTTAGAAATTTGCGTAACTGCAGCATCGATCGGAATTGGTTCAAAGATTTCGAAGTTATCGAAAGCGAAACCGTTGTCGTTGATAGACCCATCTGCACCGAAGGCAATACGCAACCTTACCGAAGACTGTCCGGCCAGACCCGTAAGGTCGTGCTCAGCAACCCGCCATCCCTGAGAACCGTTTGCCGTTCCGCGACCGGTCCATCCTGTCTGGAAACCACCGGGGGCACCGTTAATGGTACCATCGTTATACCAGTTAACCGGATCGTTTAGCGCACCTACCAGTTGCCAGGTAACCCCACCATCGATTGACGACTGAAGGTTAGCTCCGTCCCAGCTGAATTCACTGTTCCACCATACCCCGAGACGAACCTTAGGAACAGTAAGAGAAGTGAAGTTGAAGCATGGCCCTAGTACATAAGAGTCTTCGTTGGCGTTGTAGGTACCGGAGCCCAATCCACCCGTTACCCAAGCATTAGCGCCTGACTGAGCGGAGTTGATCACAGATTTAGCGGGAGTACCAAATGCCCAACTGGAAAGCGTACCTCCTGATGTCCATCCTCCGGTTCCTGATTCGAAGTTTTGCAGGTATGGGAAGGTAGATACCGTCGGAATATTGGTTACTGACCCCGAGGTGGAGTCGTTCAGGACATAGGTGTCACCTGCAGCTGCCAACCACGTTTTGATGTTATACACCTGACCCGGAACACTGAGGTTTGCCGTAGTTACGAAGTTGTAAATGAGCGTATCCCCCGGGTTAACCAGCAGGGTGCTGTTTTCAGTTACAACTGTACCTCCATTTATCTGGTAAGAGAAGTTAACGGAAGATACTTGCTGAGAACCCAGGTGGGTGTACTGCACCGAAACAGGAACAGCTGCACCGAGACCACAAGCACTAAGTGTAGGAGACTCCAGGTTGAGCATAGCGAGGTCCTTGGCAGGTGCCTCAAAAATCTGGATGTTGTCGAATGCAAAGCCATCGTATTGTACGAAGGTATCAGCACCGAAAGCAACACGCAGCAATACACTGCTTTGTCCACCCAGGCCACCCAGGAAGTTTTTGGCTTCTACCCATCCACCTGAGCTGGCACCGAAGCTACCTACCCAACCTTCTGCAGCGAAACCAGGACCAGGTCCGAAGATGAAGTTCGAGTTATACCAGTTGTTAGGGTCACCAAAGTTACCCACGTTTACCCAGGTAAGTCCGTTGTCGGTGGATGCCTGAAGGGCAGTACCATCGAAGCTTGACTCTGAGAACCACCAGATATCGAATGTAATGATGGGGTTAACCAGGGTAGAGAAGTTAAAGCATGGCCCGAGCACATAAGATTGCTCACCTGGGTTGTAGGTACCTGTACCCAGTCCGCCTGTTACCCATGAATTGACTCCACCGGCAGCACCAATGATGTTGGTTTTGGCAGGTGTACCAAGTGCCCATGAAGGGAGTGTACCGCCAGCTGTCCATCCACCAGTACCTGACTCAAAGGTTTGGGTGTAAGGGAAGGTGCTAACCAAAGGAATATTGGTTACAGAACGGGTGGTAGTATCGTTGGTAGGATCGGTATCACCGGTAGCCGCCAGCCACGAAATAAAGTTATACACCGTACCCTGTGTACTCAGGTTAGCTGTTGTACTAAAGGTATAGTTAACCGTATCGCCAGGGTTAACGGTAGGGGTGTAGTTTTCTGTAACTACGCCGCCGCCATTGATACGGTAGCTGAGGTTGATACCGGTAACAGGCTGTGAACCAATGTGTGTAAACCTGACTTGTACCGTATTGGTAGTACCTAAACCACAACCACTTATAGGAGAAAGTTGGCTGATCATTTTGATGTTCTTTACCGGCGCTTCGAAAATTTCGAAATCGTCAAAGGCAAAACCATCATCCAGCACAGATGCATCTGCACCGAAAGAAATACGGAATTTGACACTAGACTGGCCAGCCAGGCCTGTAAGTGCATTTTCAGCTACTCTCCAGCCTTGTGAACCGTTGGCAGTACCACGGCCAGTCCAGCCCACTTGTGATCCACCGGGGTTACCATTAATGGTACCATCGTTGTACCAGTTGTTAGGGTCATTGAGCGCCCCTACGTTTTGCCAGGTAAGACCACCGTCTATAGAAGACTGTAGGTTGGCACCGTCCCAGCTAAACTCAGAGTTCCACCACACTTTAAGGCGAACCCTGGGCAGGGTAAGCGCAGTAAAGTCGAAACAAGGGCCGGCAACCTGAGATTTTTCACTGGCATTATAAAAACCAGTACCCAGTCCACCGGTTACCCATGAGTTTACGCCGCTACCCGCAGTGTTGATGGTAGTTTTGGCAGGGGTACCAAATGCCCAGCTGCTGTTCGTTCCGCTTGCTGTCCAACCGCCCTGTCCTGACTCGAAGTTTTGGACATAAGGGAAAGTCGTAATGGTAGGAGGAGGCGTGGTGAAGGTATAGGTGGCCGTGTCGTTGGCAGGTACCTGATCACCCGGCAGCATGGTCCATACTTTCAGAATGAAAGTAGTGTTCGGTGCTGAGAAGTTAGCTGTGGTAGTAAAGGTGTAAGGGTTGGTAGATCCAGCCACATATGCACCAGTAGCAGTTGCCGTTACAGGAGTACCTCCGTTAATGGAGTACGCAACGGGCAAAGAGGAAACGTTGTTGTAACCGTTGTTGGTCAGGGTAACGTTTACCGGAGAAGTAGCAGAAAGTCCGCAACCGATACCGTAAGGCACGATAGAGGTAAGCTGCATGTCGTTGGCGATCGGCGGACGTACAAACAAGGTGTAGTCCTCCGTTTCTCCCCATACGTAATTACCGCAAGGATTGATGGCGTTGGCCTGGGTGCCCCAGGCTGCTACCATACGCATCCGGCTGAAACCCACCGGGGAAGCAGCGGGAACGGTAAAGGTGATGGTTCCTACCTGGCCGGGACTCATGTTCAAAAACCCGACACGCTCGTTAGCGTCGAAGGAATTGTTCAGGTTGTAGTCCAACCAAACAGCAACACTCTCAGCAAAGCCAGGGTTGTTCGTAATCGTCAACGTGAACGTATTCCCGGTAGATACTACCAGGGTGTCCACGGACGTGTAGTTGTTATACCCGGATAATGATCCTGGGTAGTTGCCGGTGAGTCCACCGGACACAATACTTACAATGGAGTCGCCACCGGTAGGGCCCGCCGAATATCCGGGCGTGCAATACTGGGCGTAAGCTCCAAGCGCAAATAATTGGATAAGAAAAAGTAAATAGAACTTCTTCATTGTTGAATAGGGTTTAGTTTTGCCGTTTTTAAAAATACTAGCGTAAAATCTAAAAACAAACCCGCTCAACCCTATTTCATAGTACAACAACTAACCGGTGCCCCCCAACTGTATATAAAATATATCATTTGTATATCCAACATATTGACTATCAAACAATTAACATTTCAAAGAAAATCGACCCTCCACATAAAAAAACTATCAATTATTTGCCCCAAAAACAACATACACAGACACTTGAACGTTTCAAAGGCGAAAATTATTTGTCAATATTTAATCAAAACATATCAACTGTATTCTAAAAAACATGCTTACTTGCTATACTATGCCAATGTAAGAGTAAAGATAAACTGTGTGCCTTTTCCCACTTCGCTCTCCACCCAGATAGACTCCCCGTGTGCTTCAAGGAGGTGTTTACAAATTGACAAGCCAAGGCCTGTCCCTCCTTTTTCGCGTGAACGGCTTTTGTCCACCCGATAAAATCTCCTGAAAATCTTATCCAGATGCTCAGATGCGATGCCCGGGCCATCGTCTTTTACGGTTACCCGAACCTTCCGGTCGTGACGATTCAGCATCACCTGGACCTGGCCGTCGGGATGGCCATACTTGATGGCATTCTCTACCAGGTTTGTCAATACCTGTTGTATGCGCTCCCTGTCGGCATAGACCAGGTCTTCTTTGGCAATTCCCGACACAATCTGGCTGGAAATGCTCCGGTTCTTTCGGGTAAATTTGTAATCGAGGTTCTCCATCACTTCGGCCACGAGGTCGTAGATCGCGAATTTCCGCATCCGGATCTCCATTTCGCCCGATTCGGCCTGGGTAATAATCAGTAGGTCTTCTACGAGATCAGAGAGCCGGTCAGCGTTTTTCATTGCCTTTTTCAGGAATTTAATCCTTACCGTTTCGTCGTAAATGGCCCCATCCATTAAGGTGTGTATAAAGCCCTGAACGGCAAAAATCGGGGTCTTCAGCTCGTGTGATACTTCGCCCAGAAACTCCCTTCGGTAGGCTTCCAGTTCGCGTAATTTTTGTATTTCCAGCTGGTTATCGAAGTTGAGGTGTTTCAGTTTCCGAAAAACGAGCCACTCCATAGTCAAAGCCAGGCAGCCCAGACAAACCAGAAAAAAGACCGAAAGCATGGTCCAGTGGGGAAATCTTCCTGCTCCGGCATAATAAGCCCAGCAAAAGAGGGCAGAAATGGCGAGTGAAAGACCAGAGGCAACCCACAAAGAAGATGGAGTTTGAAGCCGTTGAGTTTTCATCTTGATAATCAGGAAGTTGCCAAAAATTTGTAACCTACGCCTTTCACGGTCTGAATGTATCGGGAACCCATCTTTTCCCGCAGCTTGCGCACATGCACATCTACGGTTCGGTCCACCACATATACATCTCCCCAAATTCGCTCCAGCAGGGTTTCCCGCTTAAAGACCTTGCCCGGACTTGCCGCCAGAAAATACAGCAGCTCAAATTCTTTGCGGGGAAGGCTGAATGATTTTTTGCCGCGCTTTACGAGGTATTCATCTCTGAATATCTCAAGGTCGTGCACCTTTACTACTTCGGGCCCCTGGTCATTGGTCTGGCTGTCGCGGCGAAGAATAGCCTTGAGTCTGCTAAGCAATACCCGTGGCTTGATAGGCTTGGTAATATAATCATCTCCCCCAACGTCAAATCCTGCTATTTCGGAGTATTCTTCGCCCCTGGCCGTGAGAAAAACCACGTAAGATTGCTCCATCCCTGATATCCCCTTTAGCCGCCGGCAGGTTTCGATCCCATCCATTTTAGGCATCATGATATCGAGGAGCACCAGGTTGGGCAGTTCCTTTTCAGCAACTTTGAGGGCTTCTTCCCCGTCTGAGGCTCTGACGACCAGGTAACCGTCTTTCTGAAGGTTGTATTCCAGAAGATCCAGAATATCGGCCTCATCGTCCACAATCAGGATTTTTGTTTCCTGCATAATTTTAGGGATAAAGATATTTTATGACCCGAGCAACTCCTCGAGCTTAGCTTCCAGGGCCGGGCCCCGGAGGTTTTTCGCAATAATTACTCCGTTTTTATCGAGCAAAAAAGTGGCCGGAATCGAGCGTACATAATAATCCTGAGCAGCTGCACAGTTCCAGAACTGAAGGTCACTCACATGGTTCCAGGTAAGGCCATCCTGGGCGATAGCATCTACCCACGACTTTTTATCGCGGTCGAGGCTCACGCCATATATTTCGAAGCCCTTACTTTTAAAGCGCTGGTACATCCGCACCACATTGGGGTTTTCCTGGCGGCAGGGTTTGCACCAACTTGCCCAAAAGTCGATCAGTACCACTTTACCACGCAGGCTACTGAGTTTCAAGGTTTTTCCCTGAGGGGTGGCAAGGGCAATTTCTTGCGCCTGGATCCCGATGGCGGTTTTAGCTTCGGCTTCTTTTTGTGCTGCATAGGCCTGTATGCGCCCTCGCAGGGCAGTAGCTACCTGGCTGTTTCCCGGATTTTCGGCCAGGTACAATTGGGCATATTTGATATAACCGGTAGAACTGACCTGATCCAGGCCATTGACTACGCTCCGGAGTGCATTGCGGCGGAGCAGCGAACCGGAGGACATTTTGTTCAGCAAATTATCGATCAGCGATTCTGACCTGGCAGGATCGCTCAACTGACTGAAAGCAGTCTGTGCAAAACCACCCATGTTATCGGGAATCGAAGGAAGGTAGTTGTAACTGGTATCGCTAAAATCGAGCCCCTGAGAAAAAGTTGCCAGAAAATGATCGAGGTCGCTGCTGTAGTTACCGGGATTATTGGCGGGGTCGTAGGGTTGGTAGAGGGCAGGTAAAAAGAGCTTAGCCACCAACGGAAAGGGCTGTATGAGGGAATCGACAAACGATTTTTCCTTTTGATACACCGTCTGCATTTGCTGGCGGGAAGCAGTCATGGCTGCGGGATTAGCCGATTGTTGGGCTGTCATCCAGGTTCGGGTACAATTCTGGGCCTCTTCCTGCAGGACATTCATGCGGCGAAAAGCCATATCCATGCGGGCATTGGTTTCAGAATTGGCTATTTTCCCTCCCGAGCGCAGGTCGAAGCAATTACCGGATACCGTGGGTTTTTCTCCTCGGATCATCATTACCTGACAGAGGTTATTGGGAGCCTGGCCGAGGTAGTATAGCCCTTCGGCGCTCAGGATTCCGCTCCAGGAAAAGGTTTTTTCGCTACCGCCAGAAAAAGCCGCAGAAGCAACCTGTGTAAACTGAAAACCATCGGCCACATAGAGCCGCATAGAATCCATCGGACAACCTGAGAAGGTACCTGAAATGGAAAATTCGTTGCTGACTGACGAGCCGAAGCCTCCGATCGGACCTTTATTGCACGACAACACCAGCAAGACCATTCCCAGCAGAAAGGGGTACTTGCGCATTTTTTGACCTTGATTTTTGAATAACATGCTGCTTTTCGGGTTTATTCAAACAAATATAACCCGGTTTCTTAACATCCTCCAATTTTGATCGAGGGGGCTATTCAGGTAGTAATCCGGATTTTCTTCCGCGACTTCGCTTCTGCTTCCAGGAGTTCTGCTGGTTTTTCGAGCAATTTATACTCCACTATCACCCTGAGCCACTCGGCTGCACTCCAGGCCTGAGCGGTACATCCGCGGGGTTCGTAGGGAGCATCTCCGTCGAAAATTTCAGATACGGTGCCAAATCCAGCCATATCCAGATGAGGCTGCATGGCCTCCACCAGGGTTCGGGCGTGGTTGCGGCCCAGTTCGCCATTTACCCGGATCAGGGCATCGATATACGGACCCATGAGCCAGGCCCAGGCGGTACCGTGGTGATAAGCCTGGTCACGTTCGAAGGCGTTTCCGGTATATTTTCCCCGGTAATTGTGGTGCAGGGGAGAAAGCGTTCTGAGTCCAAACGGAGTATAGAGGTGTTTGGTAATAACCTGTAGTACTTTATTGGCCTGTGCCGATGAAAGCGGCGAAAAGGGAAGACTTACGGCAAAAAGCTGGTTTGGACGAATGGCATCGTCGTGGTATTCTCCCCTGACGAAGTCGTAGAGGTAGCCCAGCTCCTCACTCCAAAAGGTAGCGAGAAACGATTTGCGGGTTTTGGCAATGAGCCTTCCGGTTTCTTCGGCTTTTACCCCTTCTCCGGCCATGCGCTGAAGCAGTTGATAAATCTCGAGCACATTGTACCACAAGGCATTGATTTCCACAGCCTTACCTGCCCTGGGCGTAAAAAGCCAATCTCCCACGCGGGCATCCATCCAGGTAAGCTGTAGTCCGGGTCCACCGGCATTGAGCAGGTAGTCTTTGTCCACAAAAATCTGAAAATGGGTGCTCTGCTGGTGCCTGGTCACGATTTCGCGCACCCAGGGAAGTAGTTCGTTGAGTGCGAAGGAATAATCTTCTGTAGCCTGCACGTATTTAAAACCAGCCATTACAAACCAAAGGGAGGCATCTGCCGACTGGTAATCTATGCCTGATTCGTAGTCAGAAAAATTATTGGGAATAAGACCGTCCTTCAGAAATTCGGCATACGAGCGCAAAATATGCGGAGCCAATTCGGGCCTGCCTGTACCCATGGCCACCCCTGGCAGGGCAATGAAGGTATCGCGCCCCCAATCGGCAAACCAGGGATAGCCTGCAACCAGGGTGCTACGACCCGACGACTGCTGTACCAGAAATTGATCTACGGCCAGTGCCAGCCTGCGGGCGGGTTCGCGCTTTTCGGGCAGGTGCTTGACCAGTTTTTTCCGGCGCAGGGTTTCTTTTTCAAATAAAGACCAGGCATCGCGGCCTGCCTGAGGGCTGGAAGAAACGATAAAACCGAAACGATCGCCTTTTTTGATCTCCAAGCCAATTTTGCCCGGGGTAAAGAGGTCCTCGTGGGCATCGAGCCTGCGCTTCATTTCGGCGAGGTATTCAAAATTGTAGTACCAGTTGGGCTCAGCTTTAAATGATGCCCGGCCGATATTGACATAAAGGTCGGGGCTGTCGGCATAAGGCTTCATGTGCAGCACTTGATCTTCGAGTGAAACATCAGTCTGAAAATCGCCGTTTGCCCGTTTTACGGAGTGAAAATCGCGCCCGGCTACCAGGGGAAGCAGCTCCAGCCAGCAGGGCTCTTCTGCCTCCAGCACCTCGTACATGACGAGGGTGGTATTTTCGCCATTAAGGGCAGCGATGGTTTTGCGAAGCGAAACTTGATTTACCCGATACTCAAATACTGGAAAAAGGTCGCGCTCGAATTTTTGCTGAAAAATATAGCCTTCGGGATAGATAGAACCCTGATACTTATTGGCACCGAGCTCATAGGACTTGCCATTTATCCAGAGGGTTTCATCCAACTTCGACAACATCACATGCCTGCCTACCGGAGGCTGCTGTGCGGTTACGAGCAGCCCGTGGTACTTACGGGTATTGGTACCAATAACGGTAGAACTTGCATATCCCCCCAGGCCGTTAGCCTCCATCCATTCATAATCTACAGCTTTATCAAACCGGTATAGCAGGGAATTTTGGAAGGAAGCAGGCATTTTAGAAGCTTATTGTTGGGGAGAAATACAGAAACGGAACGAAGGTAATTTCGCCATTCTAGTTCGGTCTTCAAAGTCAAAAACCCGACAAAAACACCTTTAAGCTAATCCCTTCCCGGCCATACGCAGGATCTGAGGCCAAAGCACTTCGTCTTCTACCATTTCGTGAATGTAGAGGTCGCGCTCAAATGCAGAAAGCTGGGTAAGCAGGATTTTAAATGGAAGCAGAGACAGCACTTCGGGGCAATGGCGCTCGAGGATATGGCGGATCAGGGCCAGGTCTTCGTCGAGGTGATGCTGCTGGTGGTGGGCCTGGTGATGGGCCGCCAATTCTATATGTACAGGCAAAACAGCCTCTTTTGACTCAGCAAGTTTTGTGGCAATGGGGAAAAGATCTTTCTCTTCTTCGGCGATGTGCTCGTTCAGCTCCAGGGCATATTGTGAAAAGTATCGGGGCAGCAGAAATAACAGGGGATACGCCTGTCCGAATCCCTCGGTGAGGGCATCTATAGATTGCTCAATCTCCCCTACCCTGCGGTGCAGATAATAGTCGTGCGTACGATAAAGGTAATCGAGGATAACGGGTATGGGATACTGACTGAAGTTATCTGCATTAAAGGAAGCAGGCTCTTCAAAAGCACGCAGTACTTCCACCATGAAATCGACATGTAGGTGATGCTCCCGGCAGTGAGATTCGAGGGTGACGGAAGTACGCCAGTCGGGAGTATCAAAACGCTCAAGCACCAGTTCCAGCAAAGGGTTGGAGGCGACGACTTCCTGTATTGTTGATTCGCGGGTTATCATGGCGTGATGGGTATTTAGGGTAAGATACGATAACGGCTGCAAAAGTGCGACACAAAACCCCTTTTTCGAATGACCTTAATCACTCCCGGATATGACCCTGCACTTAGGCTAGCACACCAATACTGGCAAGCTTGCAAAGCAATCTTTGAAGCATTCGCCATAGACACTGGTTATTCACCTGGCTAAAACCCGCTGCCCATGAACACCCCTCATCCTTACCTGCTCATCTCCGGAAACCCTGCCATTACCCAGGTTTTTGCACGGCTGTTAGCTCGCAAGTTGGATGCAGGATGTGTTTCATCCGGCCATCATTCGTTGCGGGTCAACCCATCCAGGGATGTAGCCTATCAGGAAAATTTGCGCAGGGCCTGGGAAGAAGCCTGGGTTACAGGTAAAACTCTGGTGGTAGATCTGGGTTCAAATCTTCAACAACAATTGCCCGTGGTTAGGAGCCTTGTACGTAAATCGGCGAATAAATCGCTGTGGATCAAGCTCGAAGCCTGTAGTAAAGAGGGAGCAAACTGCCTTTTTTTGAAATGTGCCAAAGCAACGACCCTTCAGGACCCATATCCTGCCTACGTCTTGACCCGGTCCATTCCAGCCTGGAAATCATGCTCGAAAAAGCAATGGACTTTATCGGACAACCCGCCGCCTGTGAATTTGGGCGCGAGCGGGTAAATAGTTTGCCTGAACCTCCCCGCGCGCCCGAAACCGCTCCCTATCACTACAGAAACCGCATGAGCCTAGCAAGCTAATCCATTAACAGCCAATCAACCAACATCGCCATGATCCAGCCACTTTCACAAACACAACGAGGCAAGCTGAATGCATTTCCCCGCCATATACTGCTCCCTACTGACTTTTCGGCGGTTTCGCATAATGCTTTTCTATATGGCCTGAACCTGGCGGCGGCTTCCGGAGCCAAAATTACCCTGCTCCACGTCTGCTATGAATCTCCAATGGACACCCGGTTTGTGCCCCAGGAATTTATCGATGCGCTGAGATCGGAAAAGACAGAGAAAGCCAATGGCTATTTTGAAACATACCAGCAAGAGGCGCAAAGGATAAGCAGCAGCAAAATCGAAGTAGAGACCAGAATCGCCTACGGATATGTGGTAGAGACGATTTCCGAAATCGGGGCAGAACTCATGCCTGACCTTATACTGATGGGTACCATGGGCGATAAAGGTGCCGGAGTAAAAATCATGGGTTCTATCGCTGCCCACGTTATTCAACAGGCTACAGTGCCGGTGATGGTTATTCCCGACGGGGTTAGCTACCGGCCATTCAGGCATCTGCTCTATGCCACCACCTTCCACAGCGAAGACCTCCCATACATTAAAACCTTGTCAACCTTCGCCAGGGACTGGGAGGCACAGCTTTCTTGTGTACATATCAAAACCGAACAGGAGACCTGGACCCGCATGGACCCCGATTTCTTTCAGCAGATAAGCGACATTGAAACCAGTAAAAGCGACATCGGGCTTTATGTTTCTCAATACTCCGACATTGTAGATGGACTGAGCAACTTTGCGGATCAGCACCAGGTGGACCTCATCGCCATGCTTACCCACCGCAGGTTTGAAATTGACCGGCTTTTCGATGAAAGCATGACACAAAAGATGAGTTTGTATACACAAATACCCTTGCTCGCCTTCCACGAAGAATAGCTTCAGACACCAAAATAGCCCCTCCAGCCACTCTCCTGAGTGGCTTTTTTATTTACTGAAAAGAAAGTTTCGATCAAGCGTACAATTTTCCTTTCCCAGGCGTCGTATTTGAGTACATGTAAGAAACCAGATAAATCTTGAGAAAAATTTGACTCACTGGAAAACTTCATTAACTTGTAAGAGACAATAATTCTAACTTTTCAAGACTCCGGAATTTCCAGAGCCTGCTATTGGACGACCTATGGTACGACCTGTTAAATATTTGCTTGCCCAAATTAACCAGTTCATCAAAGGACAGGATGGGACAGCAGCAGGATCGCCGGATGTAGCCGTTTTGGGCAATATCGCCAGGCTAGACGACCCCGGAACCACACAACCGCTTGACAATCAGATCATTGCTACCATTGTCAATATTCAGGAAGAAAGTACCCTGAGAAATGGCCCCACGGCATTTCGTGATTCCGGCGGAGGAATCACCTACCGCCACAGGCCTGTTTATCTGAACATATATGTCCTCTTTGCCGCACTTTACCGCGATTACGAGACTTCTCTTCGCCGACTCGAACAAATCGTCGCCTATTTCCAGATGCAATCCCGGATAACTTCCGGAAATGCCCAGCCTTCCGGCAAAGAAGACGACCCCGAGTTTGTCCTGAGCCCCGAAATGGTTTCCCTGACTTTCGAGCAGGTAAACTATCTGTGGGCCCCTCTTGGAGGCAAACAACTACCTTTTATCCTTTACAAAATCCGGGTGGTATCTATTGACGCCAATATTCCACGCGGGTCTGGCCCTGAAATTACAGACGAACTGCTCGACAGCAGGGAATCTGCGCTGTAACCTGCCTTTGACTTTTTGCTGACCACCCTTTAATTTTTTGCGATGCCAATTAGCATCAGATACCGGGTTTTGTGCGAAGTTTCTATCCAGCATGCCTACTTTTTACACGTAGGGTCGCTGCCTTTTGAAGCTTTGTCGCCTTCGTTGAAAAACAGGGCGCTGCGCAATTTCCGTATCAGCGATTTTCTGGAAATTATTCCAACAGCAGAGACCTCAGCCAGGCTCTCCGGCATGAACATGCGCTTCAAATCCGGAGACCAGGGCTTTTTGATCGGGGTACGGATAGCCGATGCTGCGGGGACGGACAAGCCTTTTCTCACCCCCGATCCCAACCTGCGCCTGCATTTTGGAATCCGGGTAAAAGACCCGCTTTTCTTTAACTATACCTCTCTACCCGAAAACCCGACGCTCACAAGCTCGAAGATATACTGCTTCAGCAACGACAACACGGATCGGAATGCGGGTTTTCTGACACAAAAACTTCCCGGCTTTCTATCTGCCAGAAGCTACCAGGCCGGTGAATTATATACCGATTCCGCCACGCCTCCCAATTTGTACGAAGCCATTCGAAACACGGGACCTGCGGGCAGCCCTGTCGCGGCCGACTGGAGGCGCATTCCCCCGGATAATTTCAACGCTGCAGCCAACTACCACAAAGACGAGGTGGTTTTGAGCCAGAATGTAGTCTATAAGGCCCTGGTAGAGAACCCGGGCAGCAACCTTTCCAATATCGCTAACTGGCAAAACTTGGGTCCGCTCAGCCACCAGTATGTTTCGCATTTAGATAAGACTGCCCTCTTTCCTCCTCAGTTTCAGGTCGATCTGTCGCTGGCGGGTATCAGCACGGGCACTGTTCGCATCACCTTAAAAGCATCCGGTGCCGTGGTCCTGAGTGTGCCGTTTACCTTCGGGGCTACGGGTCCCAAAACGGTGGCTTTGTCCATGTCGGGGCTGGAAGAAGGCCTGTATCAACTCGATGTGCTGAACCCCGGCAATAACGTACTTCCTGCACAGTCGCGCACCTTTATGATGTCGGGACAGGCAGTAAAGCAGGGCTGGATAGGCATGATCAGCCTTGGCCCTTCTGACGGAGACCAATCCTGGTTCGATGGTGCAGGCGCGCTTCGCTCACCGGTTTATGCCCTTCGCTTTTTCAACCGCGCCACCCGCTGGGAGTACCATTTCCCCAAAGCCCAGACCATCGGGAGCGGCGCAGGCGTGGTAGCTGTTCCCGGAAAACAGGACACCCTCGTCACCCCCGACCCTATTCCGCTTACCCGCTTTGCCTCAGGCGTGCAGCTACAGGCCGATCTGCCGGGCACCCCCGGCGTGAATGAGTCGGTGTTGCTACCGCTGCCTGACCCCCAGCGTATCCGGCAGGAAAACAGCCAATGGTACTCCGATGTGTTCCTGCCCAACCTTTCGCTTTGATTCTTTTGTTTAAAAACCCCCATAAAAAAACTCATTAACCTCAATCATTATGGCAAGCACCTACAAAACCCCCGGTGTCTATATCGAGGAAATCAGCAAGTTCCCCCCTTCGGTAGCAGCGGTCGAAACGGCCATTCCGGCATTTATTGGCTACACCGCAAAAGCCCAGAAAAAGGTTCCCGGCGACCTCGCCCTGAAACCTACACGCCTTTCTTCACTGCTCGAATATGAAACCTTCTTTGGCAGTGCCCAGAATGAGGACAACCTTGAGGTGACCATTACCCAAACAGCCGACGCCGGTGGAAATGTAACCGCTGAGTCGGTAAGCGTGGCATTCAATGGTGCCGCGTCCCGCCACAGCATGTACTACGCCCTTCAGGCATACTTCTCAAATGGAGGAGGCCCTTGCTATGTGGTTTCTGCCGGTGACTACAAAGCCGTAGGTGCCGCATTGGTTTACAATGAGCTGAAAGCCGCCCTCGATGTGCTCGAAAGAGAAGATGAGCCAACCCTGATTCTTTTCCCCGAAGGTCAGGCCATGGTTGAGGCCGATTATTATACCCTCCAAAATGACAGCTTGACGCAGTGCAATAAGCTGCAGGACCGCTTCGCCATCATGGATGTGTACGCCACGGGCGCCGGAATCGCCACCAGTGGGGACCTCAGCACAGCCATCACGGCCTTTCGTTCAGGCATCACGAGCCCTTATTTGAAATATGGTGCGTCGTATTTCCCGAATGTGCGCACGATCTACCCTTACAAATATGCCCTTGCCGAAATTAACATCGTGCACGTGCTCAACGGGGCAGCAGGCCCGGCTGATGGCCAGTCGCTCGAAACCCTGAAAGCGGGTGCCAACAAAGCCATTGCCGCAAAAGCGGAGGCTGCAATCGCCCAAAACGGGGTAACACTTGCCCCTTCTTCGCTCATGGCGGGTATCTACGCACGGGTGGACAGCAGCCGCGGGGTATGGAAATCACCCGCAAACGAAGGCCTGAACGGTGTTTCGGAATTGCTCTACAAAGTAACCGATGAGCTGCAGAAAGACCTGAACGTGGACAGCAACTCCGGCAAATCGGTGAATGCCCTGCGCTTTTTTACCGGACAAGGCTTCAAGGTATGGGGTGCCCGCACCCTCGATGGCAACGACAACGAATGGCGCTATGTATCGGTGCGTCGCTTCTTCAACATGGTAGAAGAGTCGGTAAAGAAAGCCAGTGTGCGGTTTGTGTTTGAGCCCAACGATGCGAATACCTGGGTAAAAGTGCGTGCCATGATCGAAAACTTTCTGGTGCTGCAATGGCGTGCAGGTGCATTGGCAGGTGCAAAACCCGACGATGCCTTCTTTGTACGTGTGGGATTGGGTGAAACCATGACCGCCCTGGACATCCTGGAAGGCAGGCTTAATGTGGAAATAGGGATGGCTGTGGTTCGCCCGGCTGAATTTATCATCCTGAAGTTTTCGCACCTGATGCAGCAATCCTGATTGTTGTTCTGACTTAACCACCCACCCTAAAATAGTCCTGCCATGGCGGTAAAAACACCGGGAGTGTACCTCCGGGATGTGACGTCACCCCGTACGCTCGATCCTCAGATCGAAACGGCTGTTCCCGGCTTCGTCGGTTATACCGAAGTAGCCCGGGACAGCGAAGGGCGTTCGCTGCTGCTGGTGCCCACCCGTATCCGCAATTTATCCGACTTTGAGCGGCTATTCGGGGGTGCCTTTCAGCCTGAAACGTACCAGGTATGGCTCAATACCCAAGGCGAAGTTTCGGTAGCCGGATGCACGATACCTGAAGCTTATTACCTGTACGACAGCCTCCGCCACTATTTCGACAACCTGGGCGGCGACTGCTACATTGTATCGATCGGCGCATTTGCAGATGGAATCATGCCCCCTGCGGTTATCCCTCCGCCGGCTGATCCGTGCGAATTGCCTCCGCTGGAGGAAGATACGCCCGAAGCTGGCACGCCTTTCGTTTCGGAGCTGGTTCGCTTTACCCGTGGCATTGATGCACTGGGGGAATACGACGAACCTACGCTGGTACTCTTTCCGGATGCGGTGCGCATGAAAAAGCCCGACGGCAGCCCCGATTATGTGATGAATGGTCAGCTACAGGCGTATGCCCTGGAGCAATGCGCCAGACTGGGCGACCGTTTTCTAATCGCGGATGTGATTCCGGCAGATACCTTGGAAGAAACGGCCAGCCTTTTCCGCGACAAGGTGGGTAGCAATGCACTGGATTATGGCGCGGCGTATTTCCCCTGGTTGCAGACACCTTATATATATGGGTTTCATTTTCGGGAAATTCATTTTTTCGACGCAAAGACCCTGTCTCCGATTCAGGATGAGGCCATCCTTTCATCCGCTGCCGATGGAGCCGCTGCCGCTTTTCATCGCCAACTGGTAAGTGCCGCTGCTGCCGCCAACGAGCAGGTGGCCTTTGTATTGGCTACGCTCGAAAGCCTGGGCATTAATCGTGCTTCGGCAGAAAACCTCGACCGGCTGCTTCTGGATCAATGGATTCAGGCAAAAATTTCTTTTCAAACGCCCGGACCCTCTCAGGCATTTAATCGGTTGATCGTGATCTGGCAGGCCCTTGCCCTCAACTTTCCGAGGCTGCAACCTGCCTCCCGGGGCAACCTGCGTGCTACGCTTGAGCGCGCCAAAACGGAGTATAATGTGCCGCTGAGCATCCAGTCACTGATTCAGGTATTGAAAAGCGAAGCGGCCCGGTTTCATTCCGGGGTTGCTACCGAAACGGATGCGGCTTCCGCTTTTTCAGGCTTAGCATCGACCATCTGGCTGGCCAACCAAACCTTGGATGCGCTGACTGCTGCCCCCATTACCGCCGATGCTGATTTGATCGCTGCGGTAGAAAAAGGCCTTTCGGGCATAGACTGGAACCGGAACCTGGCCGCTGCATTTCAGGCCCTGCTGCGCACCGCTACTTCGGAAGAAGCAAGCGTAGAAACGCAGCTCTTTACCCGACATCCATTGCTGAGTCAGGTGGCCGTTGCCATTCAAAAAACGCGGGCCACCCTCCCGCCTTCAGGTGCCATTGCGGGCATTACGGTGGCGACAGATGCGGCTACCGGCGTTTGGAAAGCCCCGGCCAATGTAACCGTACAGTCGTGCCTGGGCCCTGCATGGCGCATCGACGAGCGGGACCAGGAAACCCTGAACGTACACGAATCGGGCAAATCCCTGAATGCCATCCGCAGTTTTCCGGGCCGGGGGGCCGTAGTTTGGGGTGCGCGCACCCTGCTCTCTAATAGCCTCGAATGGCGGTATGTGCCCGTGCGGAGGTTGTTTATTTATGCCGAAGAATACCTCGGAAAAACAGCGCAATCCTTTGTGTTTGAACCCAACGACGCCAATACCTGGCTGCGAATCCGGTTTATCCTGGAGCAGTTTCTGCAAAATCTTTGGCGGAAAGGAGCCCTCAGCGGCAATTCGGCTACGGATGCTTACTACGTAGAAATCGGCCTGGGCACCACCATGACCGCTCAGGATATTCTGGAAGGAAAGCTCATTGTGGAAATAGGCATGGCAGTTTCGAGGCCTGCTGAATTTATCCTCATCCGCTACGAAGCCCACATGGAAGAATCATAAATCCCCCTTTTAACAAACGATTTAACCCCCTTTAATTATGGCAACTTACCCTTTATCCAAATTCCATTTCCAGGTAGAATGGGGCGGAACAAACATCGGATTCACCGAAGTATCCGGCCTCACCGTCGAAACCGAAATGATCGAGTACCGCCAGGGTGCCAGCCCCGAATACCACAAAATACGGATGCCGGGCATGCAAAAGCTGAGCAACATTACCCTGAAGCGGGGCACTTTTCAAAGTGACAACGAGTACTACAACTGGTGGAATACCGTGTCGCTGAATACCATTGAGCGCCGTGACCTCACCATCAGCCTGCTGAATGAAAGCCACGAGCCCGTGGTGGTTTGGAAAGTGAAAAACGCCTGGCCGGTAAAAGTGCAAACCACTGACCTGAAATCAGACGCCAACGAAGTAGCCATCGAAACCCTCGAGCTGGTACACGAAGGCCTCACGATTCAAAATGACTGATCATGGCTGAGTACTATCCGCCCGCAGGGTTCCATTTCATCGTAGCCTTTCAGCTTGCGCCTCAGACCGCTGCCGACGTGCAGTTTCAGGAGGTGAGCGGACTGAGTGTGGACATGGAAATGGAGTCTTATGTGGAAGGAGGGGAAAACCGGTTTACCCACCAACTGCCGACCCGGACCAAGTACGCCGACCTTACCCTGAAACGGGGGTTAGTTATCGGATCGGGCATCTTTTTGTGGTGCAGGGATGCGATTGAAAATTTCGTGTTTCAGCCGACTAACCTGGTCGTTTCACTCCTCAACAAAGACCACGTACCCCTGGCCAGTTGGCATGTGGTTGGCGCTATTCCGAAGCGCTGGGAAATCTCGTCTTTCAATGCTGAGCAAAACTCAGTGGTGATCGAGACCCTCCAGTTGAGCTATCATTATTTCCGCAACATCCGCATTTAACCGAAAGCCATGCCCATCGAAATCCGCGAACTGGTGATACGTGCCACCGTTTCTCCCCCCACGGGTCAGCCCTCATCCGGCTCAGGCAATGAGCAACAGGCTGGGGTAAATACCCAGGAACTGATGACCCAGATAGCTGACATGCTCCGCAAAAAGAAAGAGCGCTAACCTTTTACCCACAGCCACCCGCATATGCTCCCTGGAATGCCTTCCGGACAACTGGAAAAAATGACCATCTCGGCTTTCAAAAAGCCCAACCTCTCTACGACCAGTAAACTGGGAAAATTTGAGGTGATGTTCAACCCCAACCAGTACACCCAAAAGTACGAAGTGTCGCTGCAAGACCGCACGGCACCCGGCTCCAATGCCACCACCCAGGTGACCAACAATACGCCTCCGCAGGAGATGCAGTTTGAGTTTTTGGTAGATGGAACAGGGGCCGCCGTTTCCTCCGCAGTGGCAGGTCTGGGAGCGCTGCAATCGGCCCTCAACGGGCAAGAAAACAAGGTAAAGGAACAGGTGGACAAGTTTCTGAAACTCACCTTTCAGACCAACTCCGAAACCCACCAGCCGCCTTACCTCATCCTCAACTGGGGCATCCTCACGTTTAACTGCAAGCTGAAAAAAGCCGATGTGGTGTACACCTTATTTACCCCCGACGGCAAACCGCTGAGGGCAAAAATACAGGCCACCTTCATTGAGCACGTACCCGAAAGTGTACGCGAAAGCCGCAACCGCCTCCGCTCGCCGGACCTAACCCGGTTTCGCGAAGTACAGGAAGGGGACAAGCTTCCTTTACTGGCGTTCGACATCTATGAAGATTCGAAATACTACCTCCAACTGGCCCGCATCAATGGGCTGAATCATTTTCGCAAGCTGAAAACCGGACAATCGCTCCGCATGCCCCCGCTAACTACCGAAGAAGCATGAACGCACCCCGCTCACTGCCGCTAAGCCAAACGCCAGATTTTCCTACGTTCAAAATATCGTCGGAAGGATCCGCTGTTTCTGACTCGTTCGAAATCGTATCAATCACGGTTACCCACGAAGCAAACCGCGTTTCTTTTGCCGAGATCCTCATTTTCGACGGCGACCCCACGCAGTCCGATTTTCCGGCAAGCGCCGCCAATGATTTTGCCCCGAACAAAAAAATAAAGATTGAGCTGGGTTACCACACCCAGAACAAGGTAGTTTTTGAGGGATTGGTAATCCGCCAACGGCTGATGCTCGACAGCGGCAAATCGGTGCTCAAAGTAGAATGCAAAGACAAAGCTTACCTCCTCACCCTGGGCCGCAACAATGCCTATTTTTACGATCAAAAAGACAGCGCCATTATCAGCAGCCTGATACAGGGCAAGGGCCTGAGTGCATCGGTTGACAGCACGCGGGTCACTCACAAAGAAATGGTCCAATACGGCGCTACGGACTGGGATTTTATCCTTTCGCGGGCCGAAGCCAATGGCATGCTGGTCTATACCGAAAAGGGGAAAGTTTCGATAAAAAAGCCAGAATTTAACAGTTCGCCTGCGCTGCAACTGCTCCATGGGGCGACCATTCTGGAGCTGGATGCCGAGCTGGATGCCACGACCCAGGTAGGAAGCGTGGATGCCTTTGCCTGGGACCCGGCGAATCAAAAACTGGAGCAGCAATCTTCCTCCAACCCGGGGGTGGTTTCGCCCGGAAACATGAGCTCGTCTTCCCTCGCCGATAATGGCGGACTGAAAAAGCTGGAAGTGCACCATGCCGGGCAGCTCAAAGGCGAAGAACTGAGTGCCTGGGCAAGTGCCGAGCTCCTCCGTAGCCAGATGGCCAAAGTCAGGGGCAGGGTGCGCATTCAGGGCTTTACGGATATTGTGCCGGGCAAAATGATCGACCTGCAAGGGCTTGGAACCCGGTTTTCAGGCAAGGCATTTGTGTCGGGCGTAAGGCACGAGCTCAACAACCAGAATTTTGAAACAGACCTCACCTTTGGCCTTGATCCGGATTCTTTTTCCAGAAAATTTGACAATATCCGCCCCGTACCTGCCGAGGGATTGGTGCCTGCCATGAACGGCCTCCACATAGCGGTGGTAACCAAGCTCGAAGCTGACCCCGAGGGGGAATTTCGCATCCGGGTGCGGATTCCGTTGCTGGACAAGCAGGGCGAAGGTTCGTGGGCGCGGGTAGCTACGCTCGACGCGGGTAACAAGCGCGGAACGATGTTTCTGCCTGAAATCGGCGACGAAGTGATCGTGGGTTTTCTTGACGACGACCCTCGCAACCCCATTGTTCTGGGGCAATTGCACAGCAGCAAAAACGCCGCGCCGCTGATAGTCAAGGACGAAAACCACCAAAAAGGCTATGTGTCGCGCTCGGAGATGAAAATGATTTTTGACGACGAGAAAAAATCATTTACCCTCGAAACCCCCAAAGGCAAAAAATTTATCCTCGACGACGATGCCGGAGAGATAAAGCTCATGGACGAGACCGGCAACAAAATCGTGATGGACAGCAATGGCATCACGATAGAATCGGCCAAAAAAATAACGATCAAAGCTACCCAGGACGCCAGCCTGGAAGGCATGAATGTCAACATCAAGGCTTCGGCGCAGCTCAAAGCCGAAGGCAGTGCCGGAGCCGAGCTTTCGGCCAGCGGCCAAACCGTGATCAAAGGCGCCGTTGTTCAAATCAATTAACCCAACACCACCCGATATGCCACCCGCAGCTACCCTTACCAGCAACCATGTATGCCCGATGGTTACGGGTACCGTTCCCCACGTAGGCGGACCCATTATAGGCCCGGGCGCGCCCACCGTGCTCATTGGCGGAAAGCCAGCCGCAGTAGTGGGCGATAGTTGTGTGTGTACCGGCCCGCCAGACAGCATTGTGAAAGGATCGGCAACGGTATTGATAGGCGGAAAACCCGCTGCCCGCATGGGCGATAGTACGGCACATGGCGGTACGATCGTGGTGGGCGTCCCAACGGTAATGATAGGCGGCTGATTCAGAAAAAATTTAAGCAAGTAACCATGGTACTCGATTTTTTAGGCACAGGCTGGTCCTTTCCTCCCACATTTCGCAAAGAAAACGGCGGAGTGGACCTCGTATCCGGGGTAGACGATATCCAGCAAAGCATGGAAATACTGCTTACGACCCTGCCCGGCGAGCGGGTGATGCAGCCTGAATTTGGCGCGGGCATGGAACGGCTGATTTTCGAGCCCTTCAATACCACCCTCAAAACCTATATGGAAAAGCTCATCGAAAGGGCTATCCAAACCCACGAACCCCGCGTGATCCTTAATGCAGTTACCCTGGAAGCTGCCGCCGAAGAAGGACTGATCTGGATCAACATTGACTACACCATTGCCAGCACCAATACACGCAACAACTACGTGTTCCCCTACTACAAAGACGAAGGTTCTGAAATACGCAACTAACCCCTGCTGAGCCGATTTACGCTTATGAAACCTTTTCCCCTTCTCCATCCTCTCCAGCACGACGGCACCACCCGCCGCCGACGCATGGCTGAATCTTTGCAGCCGACCTATGCTCCGGTGGATGAACGCAGCGTTGCGGACCTGATCCTTTATGCCCGGGAATACGCCCAACTGCTTGCTTATTACGACACCGAAAACCGCCCTGCGGGTAACTGGACGGCGCTGATGACCGGGGATGTGAGCATCCTGGCTGCTGTTCTATACAAAAGCATTGACCCCACTGCCGAAAAAGCCGCCTTTTCCGCACAGGCAGACCAGTTGAGAAAAGCAGCCCGCACCGACCGGGCAGCCATTTTGAATACGGTGCTGGTGAGCCTGGTTCCCCAGGCTTCGCGGCTGCTGGAATGGCAGCAACAAGTGGCTCAGGGATTGTCGCTCCGCGCTACCCTCGACCGGCTGGTGCCTTCAGTGGCATATCCGGCGCTATCGCAGTTGCTGGCTTACCTGCGGGCAGCACGAAACGAAGGTTTTCTGGAAGCTGAAATTGAGGTAGAATTGCTGGAAGCCACCTGGCCCTCGGACGATTTCCTGTATGGATTTGACCCACTGGTGAGCCTCGAAAACCCCGACCCGGCCTCTGTAGAAAGAGAGATCGTGCAGCTCAACGGTATTTTCCGGGCCCTGCACCAGGTAGCGGCAGCCGTGGCCACCCAGGCACCTGCATTTCTGGAAGAAACCCTCACGGCCTACCCCGAACATGAGCCGCACATTGCCCTGTTTCTGGCCTTTGTGCAGCTGATGGCTATTCCGCAAGAGAACCTCAATACCCTCACAGGCCGCCACCTCGACTTCTACTACCGCGAAGTGCTGGCGCTGGATAATTTCCCCGAAATACCCGACCAGGTACACCTCGTGATGGAGCTGGCCCAGGGCTTTACCGAAGGGCTGATAGCTAAGGATTTCCGCTTTTTGGATGGAAAAGACGACCTCGGCATGGACGTGTACTTTACGCCCAATGAGGAACTGGTCGTAAACGGTGCCGCCATTGACCCCGAAAATGGGCTTAAAAGCCTGTTTTTGACGAAAGGAAGTGCCAATACCAAACCCGCGCTGGGAAGTCCGTACGAGATTCAGAACCTGTTTGCCGCGCCCGTCGCCAACGACCCTGCCGCCAATACACCCTCAACCGATGGCAAATGGTCGCCGCTGGGAAGCGAACAAGCACCTGCGGGCAGGGTAGGTTTTGTGGTGTCCTCACCGATGTTGCTGTTGGGCGAAGGGAACCGTAAGTTGGAAATCTGTTTTCATGTAGAAAACTTCGGGGTAGTGCTCGATACTTACGGCCTATCTACGGTGCGCAGCGAGCTGGAAACCAATGTGCAGGTATTTCTCAGTGGCGAAAAAGCCTGGATACCCGTTGCTTCCAAAACGGTCGAGATTCTGCAACTAACCGCCGCAAGTGCAGAGACTGAAGCCGTTCATTGCCTGAAATATACCCTCAGCCTCACCCCGGAGGACCCCTCGGTGGTGGTTTATCACAGCAAGCTCGTGGGGCTGGAACCCATACCCGATGCGTTAACCGCCAAGTATCCTGTGGCGTGTTTTCTGCTGGATAATTTCGGCATATCTGTTCTGAAAGACCTGGACCTGAGCCTCGCAGGTGATTTAACGCAAAAAGGCTTTGATGCCAACCGCAGGTACCTCGAAGGGGAAATTACAGTGGCGAAATCAGCAACAACCGGGGCTTTTGAAATATTTGAAACCAAAGGTCAACCGATAGGCATTGACTATACTTCGGCAGCTTTGGTTTGGGAGGATGTTACCCAAAAACTGAGCAGCCCTGTTGCCTGGTCGGGGACGCTTGCCGCGGGTTCATTCAGCGAAAAAGACGGCAATACCTACCGGGCGAATGTAACCATTGCCACGAGCCAGGTTCCCGATCCCATCATTGACACGACCACTACTCCGCCCACCATTAACAAAGAATTGCAGATTTGGCGGGAGCTGGATGGCAGCTCCGGTGATTTTGACCCGGAAGAAAATTACGGTAAAGCGATCCTCGTGCAAGAAGGTCAGGAGGTATATGTTTCTAACCAGGCGATTGTGCCCATTTCCCCGAACAAAGCACCCAGTGTGTGGAAGCCGGTTCCTTCAGGCGATACCCTCTCCAGTTTTAATCAGACCGACCACCTGTTTTGCGCCTTTCAAGGGCTTGTTTTTCAACTAAATGTAGCCTCCACCACCGAAAAGCCCAACCTGGCGGCAGGTGGCACCAATCAGGCGAATGTATGGGAAGAGCTGACTACTATTTCGCAGGCTCCAAAATCTGAATACGTACTCAATGAGCAGGTGTACGAAGGATCGCTCGACAAGCTGTTTAAGCTGATAAACAACGACAACAGCCTTAACCGCAAAACTAATCGCCCCCCCGTACTCTCCGGGGACAACCTTTGGCAGGAAATTACTGCTTTTAATCCGGCAGTCACTTATGGACCGAAGCCCGGCATCAACCAACCCGCCTTTGCCAGTTATGGCGGCTTGTTGTACGAAGCCCATTTCGTGTTTAACCAGGAAAACTACAAAGGCACCGCTGTTTCCAATGACTCTACCTTAAACCCGGGAAAATTCATTGCTGGCCAGGCTATAAAACCTTGGGTACGCATATACCCTTATGTGGCTGCAGCTTTTGTGAAGGGGGCGGTGTTAAGTGTCGCCAAACCGGTCAATATTGGCATAACCACCCTCATCTTTACCTATTACTTCGTCGCCTCCAGAGATGTGCCCGCAACCGACGCACCAGAATCTGCGGGTAGTGGCTGGGTAGAACTTGGGCATGACGTATTTCTCAATGTTTTCGCCGATGGCTGGAATGCAAATACGAATTACCAGGCGGGGTCAGTAGTTACCGGACCGGATAACGTGCCCTATGTTGCCTACATTTCAAACAAAGGAATACAGCCAAACGCGGCACAAAATATTCCCCTTTGGAGTCAGGCAACCAGTACAACCTATGGCCAAACCCAAGACTATGTGGCTGGTAGCGTGGTGGATTTTAATTCCAAAATTTACTACAGCCGCTACAACTCCACCAATATTCCTCCGGACAAAAGCGCCGTGAGCGACATCTGGCAAAACCGCACGGAATACCGCGGCACCTATGCGGCGACCACTGCTTACGCCAAAAACCAGATCATAAAATACACGAGCCCTCTCGGGTTTTATCAGGCGAGCACCTCTGTACAAGGCATTGACCCTACGAACCAGACAACCATTTGGGAGAAAAAAACGGTGAATGAGACTTATTCTCCCATTGTAAACACTTACCAAAAAGACGACCTGCTGACCTGGAAAGGGAAGTTTTACTACGCACTCATAGTACCGACTGGCTATGCCCCTTCGGTCAATTTTGGCCCGACAGCCCCCTGGGAAAAGCTGGGATTTGCAGGTCCTTTTTCTGAAAAGCAAAATTACACTACCGGCAATTTGGTAGCATTCAATGGCAATTTCTACCAATGTCAGTTTGCCAATAAAGAAATTCACCCCTCCCTGGGCCAAACTGCCCTGGAAGTGGTTCCGTTTTCATTTGATCAATACCAATCAGGGCAATTTTATCCGGCGGGAACCTACCTGAGTGCAGCCAGTTCGGGCAGCATGGACACAGGCTCCGTATTTAGGGCCACGACCAATACCCAGCTGGTGGCACCTGCAAGCGGCACCAAAGTATGGGTACAAAACCCCATACAAATAAAGGCTTACCTCGCTGGCAGCACCTCACCGGCCGGAGCCTATATCGAGCACAACGGCAGCCTCTACCGCCAACTGAGCATTAGCCCGGCGGAGGAACCCATCTCAGCTTCCACCGATTGGATGCTCGTAGGCACCATCCGCCAGCACAATCCAAACATTCCGTGGTATGCCAACATGCACGCCCGCGACACCAAAGGCAATGTATTCCGTGCGACCCAAAACATGGTAGCTCAAAAATCGCTCTCGGATGTAGATGAACCCTCGGGCGACCCGCTATGGGAGCAGGTCAGCGGCTCTTACCCCTACAAGTACCTGCTGCCTACCCGGCTCAACCGCCTGGACCTATCGGTGGAGGTGACCAACATGCGGAACCTTCTCCTCGAAAATGACCAGGGCGTGATCGTTCCCGGCAAGCCCTTTAATCCGTTTGGTACCCAACCGGTACCCAACAGCCGGTTTTATATCGGCAGCAACGAGGTATTTGCCAAATCGCCTACCTCCCTCACCCTCCGCGCTACCTGGGGAAATTTACCCCCGGAAGTATCCGGCAAAGAGGCGTTCACGGCATTGTATGATACCTACGGCAACAGCATCTCTCCGCAAAACAGCACCTTTACGGTCAGTGGTTATTTGCTAAATGAAAATAGCTGGACATCCATCTCCGGATTTACGAATGAAACCCTCTTTGTCAATCTGCCGGGTACGACCCTCGTTCAGGACAAGCAGTGGAACATCACTGCCGAAACCGGCCTTTTTGCCCGCAAGCCCGACCTTGACCCTTTCACCAGCCTGCGCTCTAACCTGCAACGGGGCTTCATGGCCTTTCAGCTCAACCACGACTTTTACCACCAACGGTACGCGGTAGCCCTGGCTGAAGCGGCCCTCCATAAGGACCCCATCCCCTCTGCACCCTACACGCCCCTCATCAATTCCTTTTCCCTGGACTATACCTCCAGCGAATCGATCATTTTCCAGGACAAAACCAAAGGCGACCTCAAGGGCATTTTCGAGCAGTTTTTCTACCTCTATCCTTTCGGATGGGCCGATTTTTTGCCGGTGGAACCCTCGCTGGACGACGGCGTTTCGACCCTCACGAGCCAAAGCCTGGTACCCGTTTGGAATGGCCAGAAAGGAGATGCCACGGGCAATCCGGTGATAGCGATACAGGAGCAGGGTCTGCCCACACGGGTAGAGCAAACCGCCTATGGCAGCTTATTCATCGGGCTATCGGGCGTAAAAGCGCCGCAAATGCTCACCCTGTTGATTCAGGTAGCCGAATCGAGCGAAAACCCGGACCGCAACAAGCAGCTGGTGTCGTGGTATTACCTCACCCAAAACCGTTGGAAAGCGTTCGAGCCCGAAGCCATTGTTGCAGATGACACGAACGGCCTGCTGCGCCCGGGCATCATCAAACTGGCACTGCCTTCGGATATTACCTCGACCAATACCCAGATGCCCGGCGGCCTTTGCTGGATCAGGGCGAGCGTTACTGACTTCCCCGATGGCGTAGGCAAAGTGTATGTGATCCATGCGCAGGCGGTAAAGGCTACTTTCCAAAACAACGAAAACGACCTCAACCGGCTGGCCACGGCACTCGCACCTGAAAGCGTGAATAAGCTCGAATTCCGCGATGCAGCCATCAAGAAGGTTTCGCAGCCCTTTGCCTCTTTTGGGGGAAAGGTGGAAGAAAGCAGCAACGATTTTTATGTACGTGTGAGCGAAAGGCTCCGCCACAAGCACCGCGCCATCAGCATTTTCGACTACGAGCGGCTGGTACTGGGCCAGTTTCCGGAGGTGTATCAGGTAAAATGTATAAGCCACACCCGTCCCCTCGTCAGGAGTGAATCAACCTCGGATCAGCTCTCCGCCGGCCTGGAATATAGCCCTGGTGAGGTGCGGGTGATTGTACTGCCGGACCTCCGCAACCAAAATGCCATAGACCCGCTGCGGCCCAGGGTCAGCAAAAACACCCTTGTGGGCATCTCCCAGTTTCTGGCAGGGCTCAACAGCAGCTTTGCAGACCTGACTGTGGCCAACCCCACCTTTGAAGAAGTAACGGTAAGCGTGAGCGTGGCCCTGCTTCCGGGAAAAGATGCCGGATTTTACCTCCGCCAACTCAACGAAGACATTATCCGCTACCTCTCGCCCTGGCGGTTCGACGACGAATTTGACCTGCACTTCGGGGCTGAGTTGCACATTTCTCCCCTCATCAACTACCTCGACGGGCTGGGCTACATCGACTACGTGGAAGAAGTAACCCTTAGCCTGAGCCTCCGCGACGAAAACGATGCCACGGTCGTACTGCTTTCCGATCAGGAAGAAGTATCGGCCCAAACCTCCGCTTCGGTGCTTATTTCCGCCCCCCAGCATACGCTCGCTCTCATTGAAAACACCAACCGATGCCTAACACCCCAGTCATAATCAAGGACCAGCAGATGGTTCCTGCCGAAGACTTTCAGTTGCTCAGGAAGCAAGGCATTGCGCTGATCGAGCAATTGGCTTCGAGCCGATGGACCGATTACAATACCCACGACCCGGGCATTACGATGCTCGAAGCCCTGTGCTACGCCATCACCGACATCGGCTACCGCACCGGTTTTGAGCTGAAAGACCTCCTGACCCGCTCAGCGCAAGGGGCAAACTATGCCGTGGGCCGCTTCCATACCGCCGCCGAAATCCTGCAATGCTACCCGGTCAATTTCGACGACCTCCGCAAACTCCTGATCGATATCCGCGGTGTGCGCAATGCTTTTGTTCACCCCGTAGATACGCCCGGCTATGGCCCGAACGACAAAGGCTGCCTGAGCGATACCCCTGCCAGTGGTGCTTTTTCGCTCAAAGGCTTATTCGAAGTATGCCTCGAATTTGAAGAAAATGTGCTGGAATTGCGTACCGGGCCAGCGGACCTCAGCGCCTTGCAACCCGGCCAGGGCAACTTCATTACTCCCGAAGGGCAGGGCATCCGCTTTCGTCCGCAGCGCAACCTCTGGCTGAAATCGGTGGCTATGTATCCCGCTAACCCCGGCAACATTACCCTGAAACTCACGGGTCCAGGCGGCGAGGTGCTCCATACCTGGAACCGCAACCTGCCGCTTGAAAACGAGAAAAACATCGTTTCGCTGGGCGCCCTGATCACCTTCGACCCCAAACACGAAAACAACGTTTTTACCCTCAGTGTCGAAGGACAGGAAGGGTGTCCCTGGCTTTTTGCCCACCACGAGCCCCATTTCCCGATACAGCTTCCGGGCTATGTGTCGCTGCTGGGAGGCGATCCGGAGGCCGATACCAACTACTTTTTCTACGATTGGGAATGGGACACACCGCCGTACGACACCTTGCAGGAAGTATGGCACAAAGGCCGCGTTGGGGAGCCCGACTACTCCACTTACCCAAGCGACTACGTGAAACCCGAAGGGCATTCGATGGTCTTCGATGTAGAAACAGAACTTACCCTCGATGCCGTTTACATTTTTGTAAATAAAAAGGGCAACGTAGCCATTTCGCTTCTGGATGAATCTGACAAAGAAATTTACCGCCACGAATTAGTAGTAAATGACACCCTCTGCAAACTGAAGGTGCCGCTTTGCTGGGAGATTCCGGCTTGTCAGGGCTACAAACTGGTGGCGGTGAGCGACAAAGGCGTGGAGCTCGTGCTCAATCCCGAAGCGGCCTTTCCTTACTTTATCGATGGGGTTGTTTACCTGTTGGGAGAATCAGACGAGGAGAAAATCACCCAGCAATATGCCTTTTTCTACGATTGGGAAATTTCCTGGAAAACCTTTCCCTCCGAATCAACCGCTGACAACCAGCTCACCAAAGGCAGCATTATCCGCGAAGCCTGGCGCAAAATACACGCCCACCGCAACCTCTGCGAAGACCTGGCCGGCATTGACGAAGTAACCACCGAAGAAGTAGGCATTCAGGCGACCTTCTACCTTACCTCCGATGCCGATGTAGACCTGGTGATGGCTACTGCACACTCGGTGTTGGAAACCTATGTAAAGCCACCGGTGTTCTTTTATTCGCTGCAGCAAATGCAGGAAAAAGGATATACCACCGACGAGATTTTCGAAGGGCCGCTGCTGGCGCATGGGTTCATTGACCCGGAAGAATTTAAAGCCGCCAAAGACCGCACCGAACTCCGGGCTTCGGATATCCTGAACCTGCTGATGGACATCCCCGGCGTGAAAACGATCAAGGGGCTACGCATGGAATCGTGGAAAGAAGGCGTGATGACCCAATCGAAACCTTGGCTGCTTTGCCTCGACGCTGCCACCTGCCGGGTGCCTAACTATGCTCCTGAACGCGCTTGCCTGAGTTTTTACCGCGACGGCATTGCCTTGCGCACCGACAGCCGCCGGGTACAGGACTTTTTGGAAGAACTTCAACTGACCACCACGACCATACGCCTCCGGGGGCACGATACCGACCTGCCTGTGCCCATTGGCGAAGACCGGCAGGTGGGCGATTACGACCCCATCCAGCACGAATTACCGGGCATTTACCAGGCAGGGCGCTACCTCACGCCTGAGGGCAGGCCCACCCTGCGCAAAGCCCAGGCCCGCCAACTGAAGGCTTACCTGCAGTTTTTTGAGCAAATTCTGGCCAATTACCTTGCCCAGCTCGATCAGTTTCCTCAACTCCTCAACTGGGACAGCAAAGACGTTATCCGCACCTATTTTACCCAGGAAGCCACCCAGGACATCGAAGAAGTAGAAAAAATTTACGTGCGGTACGACGACCTGAATGCCGACCTGCACCGCATCATTGAAGGCGATTCGGAAGCGCTTAACCGCCGCAATCGTTTCCTGGAGCACCTGATCGGGCGCTTTTCCGAAAGCTTTACCGACTACAGCCTGCTTATGTACCACCTCTTCAACCGCGATGACCAAACGGCCCTGCGGGTGGTGCGTGACAAAGAAGCTTTTCTCCGTCACTATCCGGCCCTGAGTGCCCGCCGGGGACAAGGCCTAGACTACCGCAGCAGTGCCTCGCCTCTCATGGGAGGATTTCAGCAGCGGGTAATGGCCCTGATGGGCATGCGCACCGGGCAAATGCCGCCTTATTCCTTGCCTTATCAGCTTCGGCACGATGCTACGCGTGGCTGGCAGCTGGTGATCATGGGCACCAATGAATGGGGCGATCAGGAGGTGTGGTTTGAAAGCCGCTTTACCGAAGGCGCCGATACCGCCGAAGGATTATTTGCCCTGATACGGATGTTTGGAGGGGAAACAGAAAACTACCGCCTCGCTTCGATAGCAACACCGGCCTGCACCGAGGACAACTGGGAACTGCAAGGCCCCTGCACCGACGAAGGAAGCACCCCGCTGGGCCGGATACCCTTCAGCGACCCGGCGATCAGGGACCAAATGTCCGCCTGGCTAAAGGCATGGACCGCCCCTACCCCACCAGCACCAGAGCCCGATACCGCCTGGCCTGACCTCGCCTCAGATGCATTTGAGCTGATAGAAAGCGAAGGTATTAACTACTTTTTCGTGGTAAAAGGAGCTGAAGGGCAGGTGCTGTTTAAAAGTACTCCTTGCGAATCGCAAGCCGCCATCGAGCAACTGCTGGATGCCGCCACGGCCTGGGGAGCTGACATGATCCACTATCGGCTAGAGGCAGACACCTGCCAATGGGTACTCGAAAAGCCGTGTGAAGGCGCAGAAACCTCGGTATTTGGCCGGGTGCTCTACCTCGAATACCTGCAGGCAGTGGTAGATGCGTTCCAAAGCGCTTACCTCACCGAAGGCATGCACCTCATCGAGCACCTGTTGCTGCGCCCCCGACATACCGGTGGACCCTTTCTTCATTTAAACACCGATCCGGAAAGCCCGATTACCGCCGAGCCCGACCCGTACAGCTTTCAGGCTACGGCTATTTTGCCGGCGTGGTCCACAAGAAGCCTGAGGCTACCCTTCCGGAAAATGGTGGAAGACACCCTCCGCAGAGAAGCACCGGCCCATGTGTTTTTGCACATTTATTGGCTGAATTATACCCAGATGCAGCGCTTCGAGCGGGCGTACCGGGCATGGATGGCCGAGCTTTCTGTGCTGCCCGAAGCCTGGAACGGGGCTAAGCCCTTTCCGGTTCCCGCAGAAATTGATCCCGGCAATATCGACGCCTTTGATGAAAAGCTGGCTGAATTGCTCCAAACGATGGCCTGCTTCCAGTCGGTTTACCCACCGGCACGCACCTACGATCCTGACCATACCGTTCGGGGCGAAGAGCCCATGCTCGGACGTATGAGCCTCAAAGCCATGTAGTTAACCCCAACCACCCCATTTTTTCTATACCCGATCGAGCCATGAATAAGTCAACCGTTCTCACATACCCCCAGTTTGAGCCTAACCAGGTATTGACCGACAAGCAGCTCAATGGCCTGCGCGATTACCTCGACGGCCAGGGCCGCGTCACCCGCACCTATGGCATAGGCTCGGGGATTGTTTGCGGGCTCCATGCCGCGTATCAATACCACAAAACCTGCGACGAACACGCCATTGTGATCACGCCGGGCTATGGATTTTCATCCGACGGCTATTTTATTCAGCTCAACCAGCCCGAAACAGCAAGCGAGGGGAGCCATAGCCCCTGCTCCGAGCCCATTTTTCCCGGACTGATGTTCACCCATGTGCGCCCTTACCAGATCGCCCAGCGTGACCTGCAATCGCCTTTGGAAAAATCATACCAGTCATGGATTCAGGCCACCCCTTCAGCCAGTACAGTCAAAACCACGTCGGAACCTCCCCGGGTATGGGAGTTGCTCACGGCCGATGCGGGCATGCAAAGCAAAGAAGCATTAGAGCTGAAAGAAACCCATGTGGATGGCCGGGTGCTGGTTATTTTTCTGGAAAAAGGAAAAGTAGCCGACAAGCCTTGTGTCAATACCGATTGCGGAAGTAAGTCGTCGGTGACCCAAAACCTGCGCATTCTGCTCGTGGACCAGGAGTACGTTCATGCCATGAAAACCTGCGACCAGGTAACGCAGGAGCTGATTCCGGTAAAAAGGCTGGCCACTTCGTTACCCATGCCTACGGTTACGGGTCAGGGCGGATTCACCTCCCGATATGCAGCCCTGAGCGACATAGAATCGCTGAATACCGCCTATGGCCGGCTGGTAGAAGACATGCGCACGGTGCTTTGGAACAGCTTTAAAACCGCCTGCGATGACTACCGGGGATTCCTACACCTGAGCGAAGAAGTGGACCTCGAAGTCCTGCAAGAGAAATACGAATCGCTCATTGAAGAAAACCGCTACGACGTTAAATACCATCAGTATTTCTATGACTTCGTGCGTGACTTCGCCACCGGGCTTAATGAATTTCACGAAGCCGTTTGCCACCTTACCGGCTCCTGCAAACCGGTGAAGGGCTTTCCGCGCCACCTGGCCCTCTGTGCTTTCCGCGAAGAAGACCCCGACCAGATGATCAGAACCGAAGACGGGGTACGCACCGTTTGGTATCCTTCTCCGGTACAAAATGTAATGGAAGGCGAATGGGCACGCACCCGCAAAATGTTGCTGCGCATCCGCGACCTCATCTATGGCTTCGAGCCTGCTTTCGGTACCTATGCCCCCCAATCGGACAATTACGGCAGGGTAATCAAGGTCATTCCCAGCCAACCCGAAACCCAAAAACTGGGCAGAAGGGCCATTCCGGGCTATTATTCGCTTAATGACCAAAAGCTTTGGAAAGCCTTTATGGTCGATTGGCAACCCACCGCATGCTGCACCGATGACGTATTGCAGGCCTATGCCTTCGAATTGCCTTCGCTTGCCAAAGCCCAAACCGATACCCTCGCTCAAACGCAGATTCACCCCCTCGATTTTGGGTTGGGACAATATGGCTACCTCCGTATCGACGGCCATATCGGCAATACGATGGATGCCGCTAAATCAGGCATCTCGCAAATCAGAACCAACTATAACCTCGAATTTGACCTGATTTTCGTAAACCTGGCGCCCTTAAAGGAAGGAGAAAATGCAGGTGAAACCTTTTCGGCAGATGGCACAATGCTCGTCCGCAATCCTAATTTCTTTCAGGAACTGCCCTGGGAAATCAACGGCATGGAGCATACCGGCGGAGTAGCTCCGGGCGGCACCTTTATCGTGATCTGCGACGAGGTGTGTATCGACAAAGACAAGCAAATATTTTCGACCCTTGCTGTAGCAGATTTTTCGCTCAATAAAAGCCTGAGTTGCTGCTTTAGCGGCCCAAAAAACCAGACAGGCACCCGTGGCTTGTCCGCCGCTGCGGAGGCTACGGTCAGCCCCAAGCTTTCGGTTATTCCGGGTGAACAGGCCGCCACCAGCCGCTCACTTTCTCCCGCAACCGGAGAATCTGCCGCGCGGGGATCGGGTGCCCAAGCTAATAAAAACCTGAAAAAAGCCCTCGCTGAACGCACCCGTGGCTATCAGGAAGATTTGTTTGGGTTAAATGCCGGAGGCGCATTTGAAGGCGTTGCTACCTACCAGGCCGCACTCGATTTTGTAGAAACAGAAGCCTCTTTGCCCAACAAACTCGATACCTACGCCGACCTCGTGACGAAGCTTTTCAGCACCTCACAGCGGGTAAAAGACAGCAACAAAAAACAGGCTTACCGCCAAATGATGGAGCGCGTAACCCTCCTCATGTTTGACCTGCTGGTGGTACAACAATCTGCCGGAATCGGCACCGACACCCAAACGGTGCTGGGGGATCAGATCGAGCGCCTGAAAAAAGCAGGAGTTTCGACCAGTAAACTCAAAACCAACTGGAGCTCTTCGTCCCTCGCAAAAGTGGCGGACGCCCCGGTAATTACGACCCTCAACCAGCTCCTTGCTTCCTGACACCCATGGCGGATCACCTCATCGGCAAACAAACCTTTGAGCTCGACCTGGCGGCCGGGGTGGACAGCTATGACATCCAACAGCGTACTTCGGGGCATTTTCATCGGGTGCTGCTACCTCGGATTGAAGCTATTTTTGATAAGCTGGCGGGTGAAAATCAGGTAATCCGGCTCGATTCGCTGGAGATAGACCTCGGCACACTGGATGCTGAAAATTTCGAAGCTGCTTTTGAAAAAAAACTGCTGGTCGCACTGGAACGAGCCCTGAAAGAAAGGATCGGTGCACAAGGCGATACGCCTGCTGATCCAGTACAGGTTTCAGAGGGAGAAGACCTCTGGCAACAGGTCCTTCATTTTCTGGAAAAAGGATGGCTTTCCGGCTGGAAATCGCCCACCCTGCCTGAAGGTTGGGAAGAAAAAGCAGAAGCATTTCTTCTCTCAGATTCACGGGCGATACGTTCGCTCGCTAACGTGCTCCAAAAAGCCAGTGCACGCCGCCGACTGGCACGACTGGCATCGCCGACCTTTCTGGTATTTATCCTGAAAGAAAATGAAAAAGGGAGTTGGCTGGCTCGTTTGTTCGAAGCGCTTCCCCTTTCCTTTGACCTCGGAAAACTCAACAACCAGGCATGGACTACGCTGCTCGAATGGGCGTTTTCGCCGGCCACAGTTATCCCTTTTGAGCAGCGGCGGCTGGCAAAGGAAATACTTCGGGTTGCGACATTGAGCGAGGTGTCTGCCGAAAACCTACTTGAGATTTTTGCAACCGCAAAAGCCCCATCGTCCATGAAAAAGGCGGTGGAAGCAGTCGCGGGCAATCGGGTAGAAATCGCTGACCTTACCGCTGAAAACGACCTTGCCTCTTCGCCTGAAACCCTCCTCAACGAACCTGAAGCCACCTCCGAATCCGCCGAAATATTGGCTACCCATGCCGGACTGGTACTGATACATCCGTTTATCAACCGCCATTTCGAAGCTGTGGGTTTGCTGGCGGAGGGAAAATTTAAGGATACCGCCGCGCGTGAAACTGCCGTTTTGCTGCTGGGCTACCTCGCCACCGGCAAAGCGCATTTGCCCGAATATGAACTGGTGGTGCCCAAGCTGCTCTGTGGCATGCCACTGCAAACGACCCTCGATCCCGACCGGCAACCGTCGCAGGAGGCTCTGGACGAAGCAGATCATTTGCTGGAAATCGTGATCAGCTATTGGGAAGCGCTAAAAAACACCTCGGTTGACGGATTGAGAGAAGCCTTCCTTACCCGCCCCGGCAAACTCAGTCAGCAAACCGACGGCTGGCATATCGACGTCGAAACCCGCACCCTCGACATCCTCCTCAACCGCTTGCCCTGGGGCCTTTCGATGGTCCATTTGCCCTGGAACAATACGCTCATTTATGTGAACTGGAACCCTTGATACCCTTACCATGTTCAGCAAACAAAACCCACAATCAACCGCAGCTCCTCAGCAGGAGAAAGGCAGCTTTTTCGGAAAAGGCAGCTCTTCCGAGCCATTTTTTCCCAAAATGATCGTGCAACCCAAGCTCACCTTCGGAGCGCCCGGTGATAAGTATGAGCAGGAAGCTGATGCAGTCGCTGAAAAGGTCGTGCGCCAACATAACCTGGCTTCCGTCGGCACGCCTCCCCCTGTTCAACCCTCCGCTAAAGACACTGAGGAAAAGGAGCAGACGGGCCTCGGGATAGAAGAGGAAATTCAAATGAAGGCCCGTGGAGGAATTGGATCAAAGGAAGTTTCGCAAGAAATGGAGGCTTCCCTGACGCAACAGCAGGGCAACGGTCAGTCATTACCAAATGGCATACAACGCTCCATGGAGCAGGGAATCGGGGCCGATTTTTCGTCGGTACGGCTGCATACCGGTAGTGAATCCGTGCAAATGAATGAAGAGATCGGAGCCAAAGCCTTTACCCATGGCAGCGACATTTTTTTCAATCAAAACCAATACAGTCCTCATACCGACGAAGGGCAAAAGCTGCTGGCACATGAGTTGACCCATACCGTGCAGCAGGGGAGTGCGCATAGCATACAACGCGAGCTTGCAGTAGCGGAACCCGTTCCTGACGCAGAAGAGCCTGTGCTTACAGAGGTTCAGATAGCAGATGCGATCCGCTTCAACAACCTTACTTTTCGCAACGTTGATGAAATATCCCTCATCCGGGATGTGGTTGGGGTTGATCCGGAACCGGCCGTATTTGACGAAGAAACAATCCAGGCAATCGCCGATTATCAGGCCGGCCAGGGTCTTGGGGCAGATGGAAAAATAGGCCCATCGACCAGCAGCCGGCTATCCAGAGAGTTGCGGGCCGAGTCTGAAATTTTTGATTCGACCGACCCCGAAAGGGCTACATTAAGGAGAGAAGCCCGTAGGCTCGACCTGCGCTCCATGACGATCAGGGTTACCCTTGCTGGCACCAACCTGAGTACACGCGGGTCGGCTGACTATAAGGTAGTTTTCAAGGTGCCCGACCCTACGGCCAATGGGTGGATTATTCAGCACCATACCCGGAGGGCCAATATTCAGGACGGAGCCGGAAATGCCGTTGCTGCCTTAAATGGTAACAATGAATACTGGGAAGGCTGGCAGGTGGTGAATGGGGTGGTGCAGGCGGGTACTGCTGCCAACGGTCCCGCACCCAACAACCTGAGCGACCAGTACCGCACCCGAAATGAAGCTGCCGGAACCCGTGGAACGATACGCCTCATGGGCCGGGTAACTTTTATGCCCAATTTCGTTTTCCGCCCGGCTGATTGGGCCATAACTGCCGTAGGGGTACACCCGGCTGGCATTCTTCCTCACCGCAACAACGCCCCTTCGGGCTGGGCAGATGGATTTGCCCGCCAGCACGACATGACCATTACTTACGACGACAGCGTAGCTCCTCCTACCCAAAACGTAACCACTACTCCGTGATTTTTTTTCATGACTCAGTCTTCTCTTTCCTCCCTCTCCTACGACATCATCGGTGCTACTATCGAGGTACACAATCTCCTTGGGCCGGGCCTGCTGGAAGCTGTGTATGAGCACTGCCTGGCTGAGGAACTGCGGATGCGGGGCATGCAGGTGCAGCGGCAAGTGGGCGTGCCTCTTTCATATAAAGGAGAACCCCTCAACTACCTACTGCGCATCGACCTGCTGGTAAATGATTGTATCATCGTGGAGGTAAAAGCTGCCGACGTGATGCTGCCTGTGTTCAAGGCGCAGTTGCTGTCCTACATGAAGCTGGCTGAAAAGCCCAAGGGCCTGCTGATTAATTTCCACTCACCTGTATTGAAACATGGTGTGCATTCTTTGGTAACTGACCTTTATTCAAACCTTCCGGAATGAGCATTTTCCACACAGAAGCTTTCTCTAACACATGAAGACTACACAGAGATACGGAGCCACAGAGATACACAGAGGCACTCTCCGTGAAACTCCATGTCTTAAAAAAACACAAAGAGACACAGAGGCACAGAGATACACAGAGCCCTCTCCGTGAAGCTCCACGTCTCCGTGCCTCCGTGTTAAAACCAACAAAAAGCCCCTCCAAAAATACCCCTTAAATGATCCTCTCCATTGCCATACAAAAAGGCGGCTCCGGCAAAACCACCACCGCCATCAACCTTGCCGCAGGATTGCAGCAACTGGGGAAGCGGGTGCTGCTCATTGACATGGACCCCCAGGCCAACCTCACCCAGGCGCTGGGCATTACCTCTGACCCCGACCTCACCATCTATCACCTCATTCGTCAGGAAGTAAACGGCGAATCAGTGGACCTCACCGCTGCTTTGCTCCAGTCCGGCAACCTCGAATTTATCCCCGCCTCCCTCGAACTCGCCCAGGCAGAACTCGAACTCGTGAGCGTATATGGCCGCGAGCGCATCCTCAACCGCTTGCTCAGTCAACTACCCGCCGACCGCTGGGACTGGATCATCCTCGATTGCCCCCCTGCCATTGGCATGCTGACCATCAATGCCCTTACCGCTTCGGACTATGTGCTGATGCCGCTCCAGGCCGAATTTCTACCCCTGAAAGGCGTACAGAGCTTTCTCAAAACCTTTGCCCTTGTACAGAAGCAGCTCAATCCGCAGGTAAAACTGCTCGGCATGCTGCTCACCCGCTTCGACAAACGCACGACCGTCAACCGCGACATGTTCGAATTGCTGAAGCGTGACTACGGCGAGGCGCTGTTCAACACCCGTATCCGCGCCAACGTGGCCCTCGCCAAATCGCAGGAATGGGGCGCAGATATTTTTTCCTACGACAAAACCTCCCGGGGTGCCTTCGATTACCTCCAGCTCGCCCGAGAAGTAATCAGCCGTGCAACTCCTCAATAACCCTACGACCTCCCTAAAAAAATTCATATGGCAAATCGCATCCCTTTTGGCCCATCCGGCAAAACCGTTTTCGAACGGCACGGCGTAGCTTCCGGAGCCATTCGCAGGCAAGACGGTAAGTTTCGCGAATACAGCGTCATTTTTACCGGAAGTAGCCAGTTGCTGGTTCCGGCCGATATGACCCCAGCGCAATTGCTCGGAGCCACTCTAGAAAATGCGACCCTGCCCAAAAGTGAAAAGGACAGGTTCTATACCATTCTGGGAGGTTACTATTTCGAATTTTTGCCGGGAGGCGGCACCCGTATTTCGCAGTTATTCGGGGTTGCACTCAGGCCTGACCTGGGTTTTAACCTGACCGAAGGCAGCACTCAGCAACTCTCGGGGCAGTGGGAGCTGAAGAACCAATCGGACAACAAGGTGCTGCTGCTTGATGAAAAAGAGAAGGGAAAAAAAAACGCCAATGACCCCGGATACTTTGGGTGGAGCCTCATTACCGATGAAGTAAAGCCCGAAAACCTCCGCCCCATGAGCGGAAAAGAGGTGAAATTTTACCTCAACTGCCCCGAAATCTCTGGATTTACCCACGAGCTCACCGCTACAGAAGAAGCTACCCAGACCGTAACTTTTGAGGTGCTGACGGATATTGAAGCCGTTGATGCCACTTTTACCTGGAACTGGGGCGATGGATCTTCGCCGGAAACCAGCCAAACAACTAGCCTCTCGCACAGCTTTCTGCGCCCTGATGGCGAAAACCAAACCTTTGAAGTGTCGGTAAGCATGCACACGGCTGCGGGTTGCGATGCCACGACAAATGCTTCGGTTCTTGTTTCTAAAAAATGCCCGGCGATTAAATCCCTGGTGGCGGAGCCCGGCGACACCACGCGGACCACAGCCGCTTATACCTTTGTTGCTACGCTGGAGGGTGCTTCTGCCCCCGAAAGCTACCGTTGGACCATCGGAAATGCGCCCCCTGTTACCACCGAAGGGCCCTCGCTTACACATGTTTTTGAGCGGGGAGAATCAGAAGAAACGGTCGTAACCGTATTGCTGGAGCTGGTCGGCCCGGACCCTTGTCAGAGCCAGGGGTCAGTAACCGTAACCATTCCTGCAGAAACGCCCATTCACCTCAACCTCACCAAAACCTATCAACCTGCCGACGCCTCCACCCAGCCCGTGCTATTTGTGCTGGATGTAGAAGGCATAGAGCCGGAGGAATACAACTGGGACCTCGGCGACGGTACGCGTACCACCACGCCCGACCATTCGCTGCTGCATGCATACCTGCGACCTGCGGGTTCTGCCCAAAATTTTACCGTACAGGTATTTACTGAAGGTCCTGACGGCTTTATCAGCGAAACAAAAATAACCGACGTACAAGTGCCTGGCATTTGTCCCGAACTTACGGCGGTGACAGCAAGCCCTGCTGAAGGAGGCGGAGAAAATGAACACGCGTTTGATTTTGAGGTAACCTTCACCGGACCTGCGCCGACCACTTTTTACTGGAATTTCGGCAACGAGGAAACCGTTGAAACCTCCACCCCCCAAACCAGCCACACCTTTAGTTCGGCAGCGGGGCAGCTTTCTACCCGAGAAATAACCGTTACCGCCTCAGGGCCTGACGATTGCCAAACAAACCAGGTAAGCACCCAAATCACCCTCGACGCCGCCTGCCCGATAGTTACCAGCATTGAATCTGTAGCTGGAACCCTCGGCGAATCGGAGTTGGCATTCTCGTTTACCGCCCTTTTCTCGGGTCCGGCACCCACGCGTTTTGTGTGGACCTTCGGCGACGAGCAAGCAGAAGAAACTACCACGCCCACAGTGGCGCATACTTACCAGCGGCCCGGAGGCGACCTCGAAAACTACCCCGTTACCCTCCAGACCTTCGGGCCAGGGAGCTGCCAGTCTACCCTGATTGAAACAGAAGTTTCGGTACCGGGGATTTGCCCTGTGATCACGGGTATTTTGGTGGAGGAAGGAATTTCAGACGAAAATCAAACCTCGTTTACCTTTACTGCCCAACTCCAGGGCCCTCCTGCAACCAAGTTTACCTGGGGCTTTCCCGATGGTATTTCTCTGGAAACGACAGGCCCCGAATTGGTGCACAGCTTCGCGAAATCGCCCGGCGAAAACAGCACCTACCTGGTCACCGTGTGGGCTTCGGGTCCGGAGCACTGCATTTCAAACACCCAAAGCACCGAGGTACAGGTCGCAGCCATTTGCCCGGTTGCTACCGACCTGCAGGCAAATTACCTGGAGCTGACCGATACTACTTCGGAGGTGAAATTTACCCTGATTTTTGAAGGACCGACGCCTACCAGTTTTATATGGGATTTTGGTAATGAAACAACGGAAACCACTGCTTTACCTGAAGTCACCCATGCCTTTAGCCGCGCCGAAGGAGTCGAAAGCACTTTTCGGGTAAAAGGCACCTCTTCAGGGCCGGGAATTTGCCGGGGGCAGGAATTGGCATTGGAGGTAAAAGTGCCGGGTACCTGTCCGGTATTGTCATCTCTGGAAATAGCCTACGCAGCACCTACCGACAACCAGCAGGCCGTTGATTTCGAAGCCATTTTCACCGGACCCACCCCGACTTCCTTTGAGTGGGATTTTGGAACCGGAGAAAAAATTACCACCTTCACGCCCGCCATTTCGCATACCTACCCCCGGCCCAGCGGACAGGACCTCAACCTCGTGGTGAAAGTAAAAACCACAGGGCCAGGAACCTGCGTTTCAGCAGAGGTTACCCAAACGATCACCATCCCCAAGGCTTGCCCCCAAGCTGTTTCGTTGGAGGCGATGGCCAATCCCCTGGCGGAATTGGAGCAATCCTTTCTGTTCAATTTCACCTATACCGGCCCTTCTCCCGACTCCTTTTCCTGGAACTGGGGAGATGGATCCGAGCCTGAAATTTCGACTAAACCGAGCCTCAGCCATGCTTTCCAGCGGCAACCCGGCGATGGCAACAGCTATGTGGTAACGGTCGATGCCATAGGCCCGGGCTCCTGTGCAGCCACCTCCGAAACCACCGTGCAGGTAGCTGGTCTTTGCCCTGAAATAACAGCCATTGACGTGGTTACTGGCCGGGTAACGGACACTGAGCAACCGGTAACGGCCACCCTCCAACTGGCGCACACGACGGCTTCGTCTTATCAATGGAACTGGGGCGACGGCTCTCCCGTCCAAACAACTGAAGCACCTTCAGCCGTACACACCTACCTCCGCAAGCCCGGCGACCCCGTTTCCTATACCCTGAACGTGTCAACCACCGGTCCCGGAAGCTGCAAAGCCATGGGCGTTACTACCGTGAATGTGCTCGGCAGGTGCCCCGAAGTGACTGGACTGGCCCTGGAAGTATTGACCCCCACAGATAAAACGGTTCCGGTTTCGGCTACGGTCCAAACCGGCGAATTAGTCCCGGCTACCTTTTTCTGGAATTGGGGCGATGGATCTGCCGAAGAATCGTCGCTCACGTCCACCCGGCAGCATATTTACCCACGGATTCCCGGCGACCCCGTCACCTATCAGGTAAGCATCCGCACCGAAGGACCCGGCTCCTGTATGGGCAGTGCCGAAGGGAATGTAGTCGTACCCGGCATTTGTCCCGAGATCACAGGTCTGGTGCCTATTTTCGGAGAAATGACCGAACTGGGCCAGCAAGTAACGGTTACCCTGCAAACCTCCGGTCCCGCAGCAACCGGTTTCAATTGGAACTGGGGCGATGGCACCGAAGAAGAAACCACCGAAGGGGTGGCCACGCACTTTTACAGCAGGGTTTTAGGCGAAGAAAAAAGTTACCGGATGGCTGTAGAAGCCACAGGTCCGGGTAGCTGCAAGAGCCAGGCGACCCTACAGATTTCGGTGGCGGCCCTTTGCCCGGTTATTCAGGACATCGACATTCAATACGCCGATATTCAGGCCCTTAACCAAAAAATTACCTTTGCCATCGGGCTCAGAAACGGCGACGCAGCCTCCTATGTGTGGGATTGGGGAGATGGCAGCAGCACCGAAACTTCAGCTACCGCTACCGCCGTGCACACCTATGCCCGACAGGCAGGAGACCCGCGGCAATATCTGGTAAAAGTGCGCATGGAAGGTCCAGGGCCCTGCTTAAGTACGGCGACCGTTCAGGTCAGGGTGCAGGGCATTTGTCCGGAAATAAAAGAACTAAACGCAGCTCTTGTTCCTTCATTAAATGAAATACAACAGGTTGAATTTGAAGTAGTTGCCATCAACACCACCCCCGATGTGCGCTACTTATGGAACTGGGACGACGGCTCGGTACCAGAAACCACCACAGCTGCAACCGCTTCCCACGCCTATACCCGCCACCCCGGCGACAACCGTTTTTACACCCCGAAAGTAACCCTGCTCGGCCCGCAAAGCTGCGAATGTCCGGCGGCTACCCGCATCGAAATCCCCGGCATTTGCCCCAAAATCGATGCCTTCGAATTGGTAACCGGCAGCCTGACCGACAGCAGCTACGAAGTCACGGTAACCCTTACGGTGTCAGCAGCTGCGCCCGAGCAAATCAGCTGGAACTGGGGAGATGGCATCACCGAGTTCACGACCCTGCCACAAGCAACCCACGTCTATACCCGCAAACCCGGCGATTCGAAGCCCTATACTGCTTTGGTACAGATCATGGGGCCGGGTAAATGCGGAGATTCAAAGGAAATCCCCGTGCTGGTTCCGGGTTATTGCCCCGTGATAGCTCAGGTAGCGCTGATCGAATTGCCCACAGAACTTGAGACAGAGTATCCGGTTTCGTTGGTAGCCACGATTGAGCGGGCTGCAGCCACCACGTATCACTGGAATTGGGGCGACGGCGACACCGACGTGAGCACCACCCCCGATTATACCCACGTGTATCAGCGGGTGATTGGGGAAATGAAAAACTTCACGGTCGTGGTTACGGCTGAAGGACCCGATTCCTGCAAAAGCACCGCAACCGTCGAAGTCATGGTTTTGGGCTATTGCCCGACAGTGGAGGAAGTAATCGTTACCAAAGAAGAACCCGAGGAGACCGAGCAGGAAGTAAGCGTGAACCTGCAAATGACCCCGGCGGAAGCGACGGCCTATACCTGGGATTGGGGCGATGGCTCCACGCCTACCGAAACGACCGACCCGTACAGCAGCCACGTGTACACCCGCCTGCCCGGCGACCCCGTCACTTACCCGATCACCATCCAGTTCAGCGGCCCCGGCAACTGTACCGGTCTGGAAAGTACACAGGTAGAAATTCCGGGCGTTTGCCCCAAAGTGATTGATTTGGCATTGGCTTACGGAGATCAAACCCTTGAAAATCAATCTGTAACCGCTACCCTGACCCTTGCGCTGGCAGAAGCAGCACGCTACGAATGGAACTGGGGAGATGGCCAGACCTCGGAAACCACCAGTCCGGAAGCCAGCCACGACTACGCCCGTTTCCCCGGCGATACCAAAACCTACCCCGTATCGATGATGCTCTGGGGCCCCGGCAAATGTGTTAATTCCGCAGAAGTTACCGCCGAAATTCCGGGCTATTGCCCCGTGCCGACTGCACTGGAAGTGACAGACAACGGCATGCTTACGCTGATGCCCAAAACCCAAACGGTAACCGTGCAACTGACGACCCGCGATGCCAATCCCGAGTCCTACCGCTGGGACTGGGGCGATGGACAGGTAACCGAAACCTCCACCGCAACCGCCAGCCACACCTACGACCGGCCACAAGGCGATGCTACAGATTTTGCCCTTAAAGCAACCCTTATCGGGCCTGATTCCTGTAACAGCCAGATCAGCACCACGGTCAATATTCAGGGTAAATGCCCGCGGATTTTATCGAAAAATTCACAGGTAACGGCCTCGCTCGACACCACGGAGGCGTTTGCATTTTCGCTCGAAATAGAAGACTGGGACAAAGTAAGGCCCGGTTCGGTTACATTCACCTGGAGCTGGCAAGATGCTGCCGGTGCGCAATCGGTAACTACGACCGAGCCCGCGTTGGTCATTACCTTTCTTCGTCCGAAAAACGATCGCTCATACCAGGTGGACGTCGCCATGGCTGGACCGGGTATCTGCCATTTTCAGACCTGCTTTCACGTGTTCGTAGCCGGAACCTGTCCGGTGATCGAAGCCGTAGAAACCGCCTTCTGCGGCGGAGACGACACCTCGCTTACGGTACATGTGCAGGCTAAATTCAGGGCGCACCCCAAACCGGAGGCCTCGCCCGCAGCCTATGTGTGGGAGTGGGGGGATGGCAGCCCCGCCACGCTGACCGATGCCCCGATGGCTACGCACGTTTATCTGCGTCCTTCCACGGACATGCGCGAATTTACCCTCAAGGTATCTTCCAAGGGTCCGGGTTGCGACTGCGAGATGAGCTTTAGCCGCAGCATCCAGATACCTGGCAACAGCCCGGTGGTGGTTGGCCTGAGGCCTATTTATGCACAAGCAAGCCCCGAAGTGCAGCCGGTTAGCCTCTTAGCAGTGGTAAGAGGGCCCAAGCCGCAACGCTACGAATGGGACTTTGGCGATGGAACACCGATCCTGACCACGGCGGCCCCTTCCGTTTCGCACGACTTTGCCCGTGTACAAGACGCCTATCTCGTGAAAGTAACCCTGAAAGGAAAAGCCGGCAGTAGTGAACCCTGGAGCCACCAGCAATCATTTACGGTGCATATTCCGCTGCCAGAACCCGTAGCTGCCAAGAAAAAATCGAAATAATCCTGACCTGATCCGCTTCCTATGTTTGGATATAAATCTTCTATAAAGCAAACGAATGACGGCCCCAACCTGGAAGCCCTTCAAGACGCCGTGGCCTGGGTATATCATGTGGTTCGCACCCGTCTGTTGCTTCATTTTGGGCAAAAAAGCGACTACAAAGACCCGCTTTCGGTACCAGAACCCGCCTCCATCAAGGTACTTATGGCTCAGGTGCAGGAGGCTACGGCCCTCGATACGCCCGGTAAACTGATGGTCCTGATGGCCCTCATGCCCCATATCCAGGCCGATTTTTATGACCGGCTGGTGGCCGGGGTGATACCCGAAGCAGGCGATTTTCCGCAATTTGGCGGAATCCGTGGCAACCACCACCGGGGCTTTATTCCCACAGGAGAAACCATCCTTTTCGTATTGGCCGGCGATTCGCTGCCAGACCGGGTAAAGTACTTTTGGCTGCTGGATGAAGACCATCCGCTGCGGATACAGGGTATTTGCTGGGTAAATGCTCCCGAACCTGGCGATCCTATTCCCAGCGGCAGAATTACCCTGGCACCTGAATGGGTGGAATATTTCACCCAGGGCCACCTTGGCACGCCGAGGTTCAGCATGCAGTTTCCGGCGCAGCGCATCACCACGGAAATGGATTGGGAGAACCTCATTCTTCCGGCATATACCTTGCAGCAGGTGCGCGAGCTCGAAATCTGGCTTCAGCACCACCAGGTCATTTGGGAAGATTGGGGCATGAAGAAGTTTCTCCGGCCAGGATACCGTGCTTTATTTCACGGGCCTCCCGGAACGGGCAAGACCCTGACCGCCACCTTGATAGGCAAGCATACCGGGCGTGAAGTGTTTCGGGTGGATCTTTCGATGGTGCTCTCCAAATTTATCGGTGAAACCGAAAAAAACCTCGGCGCCCTCTTTGACCGGGCGGCCTCCAAGGGCTGGATTCTCTTTTTTGACGAAGCGGATGCCCTTTTTGGCAAAAGAACCCAGGTGCGCGATGCCCACGACAAATACGCCAACCAGGAGGTATCGTACCTTTTGCAGCGGGTAGAAATGCACGACGGGCTGGTGATATTGGCTTCGAATCAAAAAAACAACATCGACGACGCCTTCTTGCGCCGTTTCCAGCAGGTGATTCATTTTCCTTTACCCAAACAAAACGAACGGCTGAAACTCTGGGAGCAAAGCATCCCCAAAGCATTGACCCCGGAACCCGGACTTAACCTCGACCTCATTTCGCAGCAATACGAACTGAGTGGTGCCACGATACTCAATGTGGTTCAATATGCCTGTCTGCGGGCCATCGACCGGCAGGACCAGGTACTCAGGCTCGAAGACCTCACTGAGGGAGTCCGGCGGGAGTTTGGCAAAGAGAATAAACTCGCCTAAGGGCTACTCCGGTACGGTGGCGGGTACGGGTGGAGGAGGAGGTGCAAGCTGGTTATTGAATGCGGCGAACTTAGTCATTAACAGCGGCTTGGTTTCTTCCATGTGATCCCAAAGGATTTTCCAGGTGCCGATATTGCCCGGGGTGGCATTCAGAAACCGATTGAGGTTTTCAATTTTTTCAGAAATCGCGGAGACATCTACCTTCTTTTCCGCCAGGGAAGCCCGCAAGGTAGAGAGCTCTTTGGTGGAGCGGGACCAGCTTTCCATAAAGCCATCGGCCTCTTTGCGCAGCTTTCCGTAATTTTTGGTTACCTCATTAGACTGGGTCATCAGCGAATCGTAGCGCATACGCATGGCGGGTTTAAGTGCACCCCGAACCTCGTCTGAAAGCCGGTAGTTATTGAGCGTATCCACCCAGTCGCGGTTGGAGCTTTCGATCATTTCCACCCAGTTTATCACCTCTTTGTCTTCCTTCTCCCAGCTTACGGTGAGGGTTTCCAGGCTTTCCTGGAGTTGGGTGGTATCGGGGCCGCATCCATACGCAAGCACCAGTACCAAGGGAAAAAGTATTTTCAGCAAACGCATCAGTTTTTTTCTTGAAGGTAGTAAAAATTAACAATCAGGATTTTTTCAGGGCATCGAACAGGAGCTCCGCAGGATGAAAGGCCCTTCTGCCCGTGCCGTCCATGACCTGGTGGCGGCAGCTTGTGCCGGGAGCAGCGATAAACTCTTCGCGGGTGGCGGCCCTGACCGCAGGGAAAAGCACCATTTCGCCTACCTGTTGCGACAAAGCAAAGTGCTCCTTTTCGTATCCAAAGGAGCCTGCCATTCCGCAGCAACCGGAAGGAATCACTTCCACCGTATAGTTTACAGGCAAAGAAAGCGACTGAACCGAATCGCCGATGGCACTCAGCGCCTTTTGGTGGCAGTGTCCGTGGAGTTTCACTTTCCTCGGTTCATCGGTAAACTTGTCGGCGGTTATCCTTCCGGCCTTTATTTCCCGGGCGATAAATTCGTCGATGTACAGGGCATTTTTCCCGAGTGCTTTGGCTTTTTCCTGCATGTTTGCGGGTACCATTCGGGGAAATTCATCCCTAAAACCAAGAATGGCCGATGGCTCCAGGCCCACAATGGGTCGTTCGGCAGAAACAATCGGCGAGAGCAATTCTACATTGCGGATAGCCATTTTTTGCGCATCCTTGAGCATCCCTTTCGAGATCTGGGCGCGGCCACTGTCCACGTGCTGTGGAATCTCTACCCGGTAGCCGAGGGCCATGAGCAGTTTTAGCGCTTTTTTGCCTGCTTCTACGTCGTTGAGGTCGGTAAATTCATCTGCAAAAAACCACACCTCCCCAATGGGTTTTTCAGGCTGAAAGCCTTGCCCCGACTTACTGAACCACTTCCGAAGGGTCGTTTTGTGAATAGTAGGAAGGCTTCGGTCTGCGGCTACTCCCAGCGACCTTTTCAGCAAACCGCTGGTCGCAGGATTGGTCAGCACAAAATTGGTCAGCCCCGGTACAAGGCCCCCCAGGCGGTTGAGGCGGGCGATATTGGCAATGGCCATGGAACGAAGCGGCACCCCGTGCTTTTTGTAGTATTGGTACAAAAATTCGGCTTTGAGGGTAGCCACGTTTACATTGGAAGGGCACTCTGAGGCGCAGCCTTTGCACGACAGGCAAAGGTCCATCACTTCATATATTTCTTTTCGGGCAAAAGGATTTTCGTCGTTGCTGCGGGTAAGCACCTCGCGCAGGATATTGGCCCTGGCGCGGGTGGTGTCTTTTTCGCTGCGGGTAGCCATGTAGCTCGGGCACATGGTGCCGCCTGCCAGGTGTGTTTTGCGGCAATCGCCTGAGCCATTGCATTTTTCTGCCGCACGCAGAATGCCATCCGTATCGCCGAAGTCCATCAGCGTATCGAACTGGCGGGTTTCCTGACCTTCGTCGTAGCGCAGCGATACGTCCATCGGCGGGGCATCTACGATTTTTCCGGGATTAAAAATCGCCTTGGGGTCCCAGGTATGTTTCAGTTCCCTGAGCAATTCGTAGTTAGCGGCTCCGACCATTTTGGGGATAAACTCCGCACGTACGCGGCCATCTCCATGCTCGCCGCTGAGCGAACCCCGGTATTTTTTCACGAGATCAGCCGTAGAGGAAGCAATTTCCCGAAAGGCGGCACGGTCTGCTTTTTTCTTCAAATCCAGAATGGGCCGCAGGTGCAGCTCGCCCGCTCCGGCATGGGCATAATACACCGAGCGCTGCCCGAATCCCGCCATCATGGCCGAAAACTCGCGGATATACGCGGGCAATTCTTCCAGCACCACGGCAGTATCTTCGATCACCGCCACCGGTTTGGCATCGCCCGGAATATTCGACAGAAGACCAAGACCCGCCTTGCGAAGGTCCCATACTTTTTTCATATCGGGCCCAAATACCCGAGGGAAAGCATATCCCAAACCCGTGGAACGGATTTCCCGCTCGATTACTTCCAGTTGCCTTTCCACCTCCTGCAGGTTATCTGCCCTGGCCTCTATCACCAGCACCGCCTGCGGGTCACCTTCCATGAAGAATCGGTATTTTTCATACTGAATATGCCCCTTGGTGCAATCCATCACGATCTTATCCATCAGCTCCACAGCAAAAGGCTGGTGCTTCATGGCTGCCAAAACGGCCTCCAGCGACTCGGCGAGCGAGGAAAACTGGGCGCAGATCAAGCCACCAACAGCCGGAGGCAAGGGATCGACGTGCAGTTTGATTTCGTAGGTAAAAGCCAGCGTACCTTCTGATCCGGCAAGCAGTTTGCAGAAATTGAAATTGGGGCCGCCGGGGGTGAAGATGTTCGATTCAAGCAGCACATCAATAGCGTAGCCTGTGTTGCGGCGATGTACTTCTTTTCGGGGGAAGCCCTCCCTGATCTGTGCGGCATTTTCGGGAGAAGCAAGCGTATCGAATACCTGCTGATATAACCGGCCTTCGAGGGTAGATTGCTGCCTTTTCTGATGAAATTCGTCGGGAGTTACCTCGCGAAAATGCGCCTGTGAGCCATCGCTCAGGAAAGCCTTGACCTCCATCACATGGTCGCGGGTGGTGCCGTACACAATGGAGTTGGCTCCACAGGAATTATTCCCCACCATGCCGCCGACCATGGCCCGGTTAGCGGTAGAGGTTTCTGGCCCAAAAAACAGCTTGTAGGGCTTTAGCAGATGATTGAGCTCATCGCGCACCACCCCAGGCTGCAAAATCACCCAGTTTTGCTCCGGATTAACCTCCAGCACCTGTGTAAAATACTTCGACACATCCACCACAATACCCTGGCCCACACATTGACCCGCAAGTGAAGTACCCGCGGCACGGGGAATGAGCGACAGGCCTTCCTGATTGGCAAAAGCGATTAACTGCAGCAGGTCCTCTTCGTGCCTGGGCATGGTTACACACAAGGGCATCTCGCGGTAAACCGATGCATCGGTAGCGTAAAGGGTGCGCATCATGTCGTCGGCGAAGAGGTCGCCTGCCAATGAAGCCGCGAGAATATTGAGTTTCTCAGCAGAAATAGTCACAGTCCGGTTTATTTTGATTTTGGTAAAATTAATACCCTCGCTTGCATTTAACGATGTAGAGATGGGTTTGATCAAAAAAATCCGGGCAATAGACCCGGATTAGTTTCATTGACCGAAAAAAGAGCTGTTTTAGAGCGATTGTATGTACACCGCACTTTCTTCCATGGCAGGCAGCCAGAATTCGCCGGTTTTTTTGTCGAAATAAAAATCGGCGGGGCCTTTCACTCCTTTAGGGTTGCTAAAGCTGCCGATTTGCTTCGTTTTCATGTCGAGCACCACCAGCGCGCGCCTGTTCCAATCGCTGGTAATGAGCTGCTCCTCTACGATAGCCACCCCATCGAGCGAGCCCATAAAATCAGAAATCATTTCATAGCCGCCCTTTTCGAGGTCAATTACGCCTATTTGACCCTGGGCCTTGTCCACATAACCGACTACGTAGAGCTTTTTACGGAGGGCATCGTACCAAAGCCCATTCGGACCCTGGGGCGTAGGGGAAACAACCACCTCTTCGGCCGACATTTCAGCAATGTTGAGGTCGTAGATTTTGTTAATGTCAGTAGCAGAAACGAATAATTCGGTATCCGACTTTTTCACCAGATCATTCAGAAAGTGGGTTCCGCGGCCCGTAAGGTCAAATTCGCCCGCAGCAGCGCCTGTTTTGAGGTCAAAAGCCTTGACTTTGTCCACATCTGATACATACAGCTTGCCGCCAAGAATAAGCAGGCCTTTGGGCGCATCCAGCTTGTCGATAAACCTGTCGGCAACTACATTTCCGCCGGTATCGAGCTTCATGATAAACCCATCCCCGTCTTTGGTAAAAGGGTCCATCACTTTGCCGAGGTTCGATATATAGAAAAAGGTGCCGTCGCTGGTGACACTTTCAGGATGTTGAAAGCCTTTTGAAGCGGAATCGAGGCGCATGCTTCGGCCCGAATAGGCTACGGGTCCTTCAGCTTCTTCGTCACTTCCTTTTTTGGGAGCGTTACAGGAAACAAGTCCCGCCATCAGACGCGCGGTGATTAACAGGAGTAGATTTTTCATGGGAGAAGGGTTCGTGAAGCATTAAATTCCGAAACATGGTAATAATAACCAATGCTTTGGGTCACTGCTTATTCAATTTTTTCCCATCACCCGATCTACCTGACTCAGGACAGCTTCCACTTCCTCTTTGGTGCTGCTTTTCAACGAATTAACCCTTTCATTCAGCGAAGTTTTTACCTGAATATCTGTGATATCTGCCAGGTTTATTTTCACGTTGAGTGCGGCTCCTTCTACAGCAGTTCGCACACACCAGGCACCTACACCGGCATCGGTAATGGAGTTAGGATTGCCTACCTCGGCCATTGCCATCAGCAGGGGAAGCGTGTCATGTGCCGCTTCCATAATTGCCAGCGGGGTATGTGCTGCAGCAGTCAGCGCTACCTGAATCGCTTCTTTGCGGGCGTGTATCTCAGCCTCGTTGTTTCTGGGAAGTTGATAAGCCTCCATCACCTTGCCAAAGGCCAGGGTATCAGCGTCCACCAATTGCATCAACCGCGCCATAAGCTCCTGCCCTTTTACGGCCCAATCACTGAAAAAAGGCAATTTCTCCTCCCATCCGCGCTTGTTGGCAGAGAGGTTCGACACCATGGTGCCAAGGGCAACTCCCAAAGCACCAACGTACCCTGCCACTGATCCCCCACCAGGAGCAGGCGCGTCCGAAGCTACCTTGGAAGCAAACGCCTGTACGGTCATTCCGATCAATTGCGCCCCCCCCGTCTCTTCGAGTTGATACTCGATGATCTTTTTTCTGGGGTCAAAAGGTGCCAATTGGCTCAATCCCAGTGACTGAATAGCCGTTTCGATCAACTCCGCCTCAGACACACCTGCCGATACACCTTGCTTTTCGAGGTAAAATTTACCCGCATCCACGAGGCATTTTTTAGGGAGCATTCCAACCAACTCTGATCCGGTCACCCTTATCCCCCGTCTTTCTGCTGCGCTCCTGCATACTTCAAATACCTCGTGAACGGGGGCTACCTGAATATCTGTAAGGTTGGCTGACACTTGTGCAAAGCCGTACTCTTCCACATACCAGCCGATGGCCTTTACCGATTTGCAGAGCCCCGGCTCCCGAACCACATTCCCGTCCTGATCTTTTACGGGCTTACCCCAAGGCAGTCCATTATCGGTCTTGACACGGCCTTTTTCACGTATGTCAAAAGCTACGGAGTTCGCTTTTCGCACAGAGCGGGTGTTCAGGTTCAGGTTATAAGCCACCAAAAAGTCGCGCACCCCGATCACGGTTTGGCCTGATTGCGCATTAAAAACTGCCGGTCCATAATCGGGCGTCCATTCGGGCAGGGTTATTTTTTGGGCAAATCCTTCGTATTCTCCGGCACGGATAACGGCCAGGTTCTTCCTTTCCGGGCTTTTCGCGGCTTTTTCATAGAGGTAAACCGGAATTTTCAGCATTTCCCCTACCCTTCTCCCCAGTTCATTTGCCCAATAAACAGCCTCCTCATCGGTTACGCCTGCAATAGGAATTAACGGGCAAACATCAGTCGCTCCCATCCTGGGATGGGTCCCGGTATGCTTGCGCATGTCAATCACTTCAGCAGCTTTTGCGATCGCCTGAAAAGCCGCTTCAATTACTTTTTCAGGTTCGCCTGCAAAGGTCACAACGGTTCGGTTGGTAGATGCCCCAGGATCTACATCCAGCAATTTCACGCCATCCACCTGCTCAATCACCGCCGTGATTTTCGCTATTACAGCCATGTCGCGTCCTTCGCTGAAATTTGGAACGCATTCAATAATCTTTTTCACGTGAGTTTTCCTTTAATAAGGAAAGTTAGGTAGCTCCTGTCATTCTTTGCAATTCGTAACCGGAATAAAAAACAAAACGGCCCCTGGTGAAGGGGCCGTTTTATCAAAATGTCTAATTAGGACTGCTTACCTCAGGAGGGTAACATTACCGGAGTAGTCTTTGTCACCGATGAGGATGTGGTAGAAATAGGTACCGGTAGGCAGGTCAGCGCCTGATTCCTGTGAGGTTCCGTTCCACACATCGGTGATGGCGTCGCCGGAGAATACGCTTCTGCCCCAGCGGTCAAACACGCTGATGGTGACAGGCAATTTGCCTTCGTATTTCACCTTAAACACGTCGTTGATGTTGTCG